>NZ_CP127015.1:0-1367500 GCF_035199985.1 Nguyenibacter sp. L1 | reverse complement strand
GGGGCAACCCACCCAGCGATGGGTATCGTGATCTGAATACATAGGGTCACGAGGCGAACCCGGGGAACTGAAACATCTCAGTACCTGGAGGAAAAGACATCAAACGAGATTCTGCTAGTAGTGGCGAGCGAACGCGGAGCAGGCCAGTGGTTGTTTTTGAAGAAGCGGAACGGAATGGAAAGTCCGGCCATAGCGGGTGATAGCCCCGTATGCGTAATGTCAGGAACGATCCTTGAGTAGGGCGGGACACGTGAAATCCTGTCTGAACATGGGGGGACCACCCTCCAAGCCTAAATACTCCCTGGTGACCGATAGTGAACAAGTACCGTGAGGGAAAGGTGAAAAGCACCCCGACGAGGGGAGTGAAAGAGACCTGAAACCGGATGCCTACAAGCAGTCGGAGCCTCTTATGGGGTGACGGCGTACCTTTTGTATAATGGGTCAGCGAGTTTCTGTTTGCAGCGAGCTTAAGCCGATAGGTGTAGGCGTAGCGAAAGCGAGTCTGAATAGGGCGCTGAGTTGCTGGCAGAAGACCCGAAACCGAGTGATCTAGCCATGGCCAGGCTGAAGGTGCGGTAACACGCACTGGAGGGCCGAACCCACGCCTGTTGAAAAAGTCGGGGATGAGCTGTGGCTAGGGGTGAAAGGCCAATCAAACTCGGAGATAGCTGGTTCTCCGCGAAATCTATTGAGGTAGATCGTCAGGTGTTGACCCCGGGGGGTAGAGCACTGGATGGGCTAGGGGGGCCCAAAGCCTTACCAAACCTAACCAAACTCCGAATACCCGGAAGTTTAGCCTGGCAGACAGACGGTGGGTGCTAAGGTCCATCGTCGAGAGGGAAACAGCCCAGACCACCAGCTAAGGCCCCCAAATCGTGGCTAAGTGGGAAAGGATGTGGGGATTCCAAAACAACCAGGAGGTTGGCTTAGAAGCAGCCATCCTTTAAAGAAAGCGTAATAGCTCACTGGTCTAATAGAAACCCTGCGCCGAAAATGTAACGGGGCTCAAGCCACGTGCCGAAGCTGTGGGTGCATACTTTGTATGCGCGGTAGCGGAGCGTTCCGTAGGTCTGAGAAGGAGACGGGGTGACCCTCTCTGGAGATATCGGAAGTGCGAATGCTGACATGAGTAGCGACAAACAGTGCGAGAAACACTGTCGCCGAAAGTCCAAGGGTTCCTGCGCAAGGTTAATCCGCGCAGGGTGAGCCGGCCCCTAAGGCGAGGGCGAAAGCCGTAGTCGATGGAAACCAGGTGAATATTCCTGGGCCTGCTAGAAGTGACGAATGCGATATGTTGTCAGTCCTTAACGGATTGGGCTGGCTTTTGGAGCATTCCAGGAAATAGCTCTAGCGAATAGACCGTACCCGAAACCGACACAGGTGGACTGGTAGAGCATACCAAGGCGCTTGAGAGAACGATGCTGAAGGAACTAGGCAAATTGCTCGCGTAACTTCGGGATAAGCGAGACCCATGATTGGGCAACCATTTGTGGGTGGCACAGACCAGGGGGTAGCGACTGTTTAGTAAAAACACAGGGCTGTGCGAAGTCGAGAGACGACGTATACGGCCTGACGCCTGCCCGGTGCCGGAAGGTTAAGAGGAGGTGTGCAAGCACTGAATTGAAGCCCCGGTAAACGGCGGCCGTAACTATAACGGTCCTAAGGTAGCGAAATTCCTTGTCGGGTAAGTTCCGACCTGCACGAATGGCGTAACGACTTCCCCGCTGTCTCCAGCATCGGCTCAGCGAAATTGAATTCCCCGTGAAGATGCGGGGTACCCGCGGTCAGACGGAAAGACCCTATGAACCTTTACTGCAGCTTTGCAGTGGCATCAGAGACATTCTGTGTAGGATAGGTGGGAGGCTTAGAACCCGGGGCGCCAGTTCCGGTGGAGCCATCCTTGAAATACCACCCTGACTGTTTCTGATGTCTAACCGAGACCAGTAAGCCTGGTCCGGGACCCTGCATGGTGGGCAGTTTGACTGGGGCGGTCGCCTCCCAAAGTGTAACGGAGGCGCGCGATGGTGGGCTCAGGTCGGTCGGACATCGACTGTTGAGTGCAATGGCATAAGCCCGCCTGACTGTGAGAGTGACAGCTCGATCAGAGACGAAAGTCGGCCATAGTGATCCGGTGGTCCCGCGTGGAAGGGCCATCGCTCAACGGATAAAAGGTACTCTAGGGATAACAGGCTGATCTCCCCCAAGAGTCCACATCGACGGGGAGGTTTGGCACCTCGATGTCGGCTCATCACATCCTGGGGCTGGAGCAGGTCCCAAGGGTTCGGCTGTTCGCCGATTAAAGTGGTACGTGAGCTGGGTTTAGAACGTCGTGAGACAGTTCGGTCCCTATCTGCCGTGGGTGTTGGAGACTTGAGAGGATTTGTCCCTAGTACGAGAGGACCGGGATGAACAGACCTCTGGTGCACCGGTTGTCGCGCCAGCGGCACAGCCGGGTAGCTAAGTCTGGACGGGATAATCGCTGAAAGCATCTAAGCGAGAAACCCACCTCAAAACCAGGTCTCCCCGAGGGCCGTGATAGACCATCACGTCGATAGGCCAGATGTGAAAGCGCAGTAATGCGTGCAGCTAACTGGTCCTAATCGCCCAATAGGCTCACTCACACAGCCCGCTTAAACGCAGGCAACACACATGCACAGCAATCATCCACTCAACACTCAATACACACACCTCAGCACCAACCTCTCACGCCCACTACACCCCATCAGGGTGGACTGGACGACCTGGTGGCCATGGCGGGGATAGCTCCACCCGATCCCATCCCGAACTCGGCCGTGAAATGCCCCAGCGCCTATGATACTGCGTCTCAAGACGCGGGAAAGTCGGTCGCCGCCAGGTCTTCCAATCCACCTACACCACCGCGGGGTGGAGCAGCCCGGTAGCTCGTCAGGCTCATAACCTGAAGGCCGCAGGTTCAAATCCTGCCCCCGCAACCACGGTTCAAGTCCTTGATAGGACACAACAAAACCCGCCCCACAAGGCGGGTTTTTTGTTGCCCAAAATCCCCACGCAGGAAACACATAGGAAACAAACGGAAAGGTACCGGGTGACCCTTTGACGTGCTCCCCGAAAATTGGACCAGCTCGAGTTGGAATTTTCCACTTATGATCCCGTGCTCGGGATGAGGAGAGTTCCATGAAGGCATCGAAGTTCACCGAGGCGCAGATCGCGTTTGTTCTGAAGCAGGCCGAAGGGGGAGCGTCGGTCGCCGAGGTCTGCCGCAAGGCGGGTATTTCGGATGCGACGTTCTAGGGTCTGTGGGGATTTAACGTGAGTTGATGACACCTGCGGCGAGATATATCATCGCCTCGAAGCTCCGGTCGGTTTTGCAGGCTCGCATGGCGATGCGCTTGAACTCCTTGAGTTTGCAGAAGAAGTTCTCGATCAGGTGACGCCATTTGTATATCTCTTCGTCAATGGCGCGCGGGTTCTTGCGCTGTGACCGTTGTGAGATGACGACTTTCGCTCCTCGCTGGTCGAGTTCTTCGATGATCCAGTTGGCATCAAAGGCCTTGTCGCCCAGCAGGGCTTCGAAGTTGATGCCATCGATCAAAGGGGCGACGCCGATCGTGTCGTAGCGGTTCCCCGGTAGCAGTTTGAAGCGAACAAGGTTGCCCAAGGCATCGGTCAGGGCCAGGATCTTGGTCGTTATCCCGCCTTTGGAACGACCAATGGCCTGGCTCTGAGTCCCCCTTTTGCGCCTTGGCCGTGCCGGTGGACCTTGACGATAGTGGCATCAACCATGGCGTATTCCATGTCGGGGTCTCCCGACAAGGCATCAAAAATCCGCTTGAAAACATCGGCTTCGCGCCAATCACGAAACCGACGGAATGCCGTATTCCAGTTGCCGAATGTGGCAGGAAGGTCCCGCCATGGGCTGCCTGTTCGGACAATCCAAAGAACCGCCTCAATGAATAGCCGGTTGTCGCGGCCACTGCGTCCGGGATCAGACAGCTTACCCAGGCAATGCGGTTCTATCTTCGCCCATTGGGCATCGGTCAGTACTAAGCGATCCATCCAGAGGGTGAATCACATCTCCGCTAAAATGGGAATCCCAAATCCCCACAGACCCTACAATTGGCGGAAGAAATATGCGGGTCTGATGCCGTCCGAGATGAAGCGGCTGCGGGTGCTTGAAGAGGAAAACGCCAAGCTGAAGCGGATCGTGGCGGACCTGTCGCTTGATAAGGCGATGCTGCAGGACGTGCTGTCAAAAAAGCTTTAAGGCCTGCGCGCAAACGCGAACTCGTGGACATGCTGCAGGGCGACTGGAAAGTCTCGACACGACGCGCCTGCGCGGTGCTGCGGATCGACCGCTCGCTCTATGTCTACAAGTCGAAGCGTGGCACGCAGGCCGAACTGACACAGAAGATCCGTGAGATCTGTGAAACGCGCGTTCGCTATGGCTATCGGCGCGTTCATGTCCTGTTGAAACGCGATGGCTGGGCGGTCAATCCGAAGCGGATCTATCGGCTTTACAAGGAGTTGGGCTTGCAGTTACGCAACAAGGTGCCCAGGCGCCGGGTCAAGGCGAAGGTGCGCGAGGATCGCCGTCCGGCCGCCCATAATAACGACACCTGGGCCATGGATTTCGTGCACGACCAGCTAGCGACGGGCCGCAAGATCAGGATCCTGACGGTGATCGACACTTTCTCCCGCTTCTCGCCGGCGACCGATCCACGGTTCAGCTATCGTGGCGAGGATGTCGTCCAGACGCTGGAGCGGATCTGTGCGCAGATGGGTTACCCAAAAAGCATCCGGGTCGACCAGGGCACGGAGTTCGTCAGCCGGGATCTGGATCTCTGGGCGTATCAGAAGGGGGTCGTGCTCGACTTCTCCCGCCCCGGCAAACCGACCGACAACAGCTTTATCGAGTCCTTCAACGGGAAATTCCGGGCTGAGTGCCTGAACATGTGGCGCGACGATCTGGATGAGGGACGTATTGCCTCATCAGGAAATGTTCCCGAGCGTCTGATTGTCGCCTCACCGGGTTGCACCTGCTGCCTCACGCATCGATCCCCATTGCCGCCCGATCGGGCGGCAATGGGGAAGCCATCAACGCTGGCGCGTAAAGCGCATCGACGGCGCGGGCGCGCCACCCTTTCAGCCGTCGCTGGATCGTTCGCAACAGGGCGTCGGGATATTGTCCCGGAAAGCGCGCCTGCAGACATTCCATGAGTTGACGGCCCGAGCGCGTCGGATCTTCGGCAAACAGCTGCTCCAGCTCCTCCGTGACATCGACGAGAGGATCGGGGCGGCGCCTACCGCGAGGCGCCGTTTCCCGCCGCTTGTCCGTCGGTCTGCCAGACGCACCGGTGTCCCAGGCCTTCTTCAGGTCGGCCAAAAACGCCTCCAGCGTCTCGACAGCGGGTGGACCAGACGGCCCGCGCGCGGTGCCGTCGGCGTGTGTAACGAGTTGTTCCTGCGCCGACCGGATCGTCTGCAGCAACCGGATCGGATCCAGCGCCTGCGCCTGCACACGCAGGGCAGCCCTTGCCGGTTCGTCGAGGCGCGCGTCGTCTTCAAGTCGTCGACAGGGCGTCGCCGGGGGATGATAGCGTTTGATCACGCGCGCGTCATGCCGTTCCTTGCTCCGCAGCTTGAACGACGGTTGGAAAAAATTCACGTAGCCGCGCAAGGCCTCATAAAGCGTCGAGAGGATCCTGGCGCCTTCCAGACCTTCATACCGCCGGTAGCCGATCGCCCGCCGGACCACGGCGCCATTCTTCTGTTCGACCCAGGCCTGATCGTTCTTCCGGTATGGCCGACAGCGCGTAAATTCGATGTCGTGGCGCGCGCAATAATTCTTCAGGGTTTCGTTGATGAAAACGCTGTCGTTGTCCACGTCGATCCCCCGGAGGGGAAATGGCAGCCGAGCGCGAACGCTGTCCAGGACCCGTGTCAACAACTGCTGTTCGCGCACCAGCAAGGGGACGCATTCCGTCCAGCCCGAGGCGATGTCCGTCAACACCAGGGTCTGCACATAGCTGCCCTTCAGCGTGCCGCCACTGTGCAGGACCAGGTCCATTTCCATGAATCCGGGAGCGGGATCGTCCCAGCCGTCATACGTCCGGACCGGGATACTCCGTCGCGTCGAGGGAATGCCCGTTTTGC
The DNA here is from genome assembly GCF_035199985.1 of Nguyenibacter sp. L1. Lineage (GTDB taxonomy): Bacteria > Pseudomonadota > Alphaproteobacteria > Acetobacterales > Acetobacteraceae > Gluconacetobacter > Gluconacetobacter vanlangensis. The sequence goes on along the minus strand of NZ_CP127015.1, from coordinate 1,361,368 downwards.
GACGACGTCCGGCAGGTCGCGCATTGCTGTGGCTCAAGGCGCGGTCGATCGTCGCGGCACTCATTGCCAGCAATTTCGTACGGATATCGGCCGTCGGCGTCGCATAGCCATGCCGTTCCATCGACTCGAGCAGAGTGGGCAAAAGCGCCTTGAGCCTGCGGCTGCAGATCCGGTCGGACGCTTCCCACGTCATGATCAAGGCTGCTCTGGTCGCGTCGTCATACACACGCCGGTTGTCTCGGGCGGGGCGGGATCGTGTCCGCGCCCCACGTAACAGTCGGGATGCATGTTTACGATGAAACCCGCTGACCGCCACGAACTCATCAAGGATCCGGCCGCGTTCCTGCCGCCCCGATTTCAGATATCGCTGCTTCAACGCCAATACGATCTCGTCTCTTGTCGCCATGCTGATCCGCCTCATCTCCACCCCCAGCTCCGTATCGCCAAGGGAACATTTTAGGTGAGGCAACAACTCGCAGTCCGGAAACATTTCAGGCGAGGCAATGCGTCGTTTGTCATCTGCGTCGCGCCACCGAGTTCGGGCTCGATGACCTGACCTTCGTGCTGCGGCACTTCCTGCCCCACCTCAACCGCGACAGCGTCTGGCGCATCCTCAAGGATGCAGGGCTCAATCGTCGGCCGGTGAAGGAAAAGATCCGCCCGGCGCGGGGAGAGGGCACCTTCCGGGATTACGACCTGGGCTATGTCCATATCGACGTGAAGCATCTGCCAAAGCTGCAGACCGCAGACGGTGAGGCCCGCAAACGGTTCCTCTACGTCGCTATCGATCGCTGTTCGCGCTTCGTGTATCTGGCCGTCTACGACGCCGAGAATGCGGCCAATGCTGTCGACTTTCTCAAGGCCGTCAGAACCGCTTTTCCTTTCCGGATCACCCATATCCTGACCGATCGCGGCTCTTGCTTCACTGCGGATGCGTTTGAGAAAGCATGCCAGGATCAGGGCGTGGATCGGCGACGGACCCGTGCCTACTCGCCCCAGACGAATGGCATGGTCGAGCGCTTCAACGGCCGCGTCGCAACCGAGGTCCTGCCGATCAACGTCGCGCACCACGCGGATCTTGAAGCCCTGCTACGCGGGTTCAACCACGCATACAATCAACGCCGACAGAGGGTTCTGGGCGGGCTGTCGCCCGCTGCAAAAGTCGCCGAACGTATCCGGAAAACACCGCGCCTTCGGAAGCGCAGCTACAAGGACATGAACGCAGAAACCATCATGGACGATGTCAATCGCATCATGATATATGCCAATGACGTCTCACAACCTGACAGCTAACCCCGGGAATTTCCAGCTCGCCCTGGCCTAAGATCGGGGAGCACTTTACAACCCACAGACCCTAACTCAAAACTGAGGGCACGTTCGGGGCAAGGTCAATAGCCATGCGGGCCGTGGACGCGGTGTCACCGTCACCGTCCTCGCAGGACGTCTATAAGGACATGGATTGACGATTAGGATCATGTTTTGAGCGATTGTCGCCAAAGAGTGCGGCAATGAAGACTCTGGCGACGGCGGCTTCAAGCGGTCCGAGGATATGACGTCGCGGAATGGTCTCGCAAATGACGTCCGCTCCAGCTTTCAGCATGGCATTGCGAATCTGCCACCCTACCTTTCCGTGTTCCTGCTCTGTGGCGGGCAGCGCCAGCAGGACATGAAGTCCGTCGCACACGTGGTGTCCGGCTGGTGCTGGGTGGGTCGAAGGCGAAAGCATGATGCTTGCCCCCAACAAGGCTCCGTGCCGCAATGTAAGACACATGCCAAGATCGGCACTATCGCGATGCCCGACGGAGACGATAGGAACCAGTGCAAGGCCGTGGTCCGATACGGCGCGGACGATCAGCGCTGCGATGTGATCCGCCCGGACGTCGGTGGTTGCATCCGGTCTCGGCTCCCCCCCTGCGTGTAGCCGGTCCAATCGAGGAGCCAGGATGGGGGCGCCTGGACAGATACGCCGGCAGAATTGCATCATGGTGTGGATATGACCATTTGCATCGGGCAATGGCAGGAGGACTGGCGCATCGGCCATGTCCCCTTGACGAAAATCATACGGGACTCGCAACTCTGCGCCATCAATGCTACACATCCGATGAATTCCCGCCCAATGTCTTGCTGTCATTCTTGGCATGCAGCAGTTTTGTAGGCACCACGTCTGACGTAAATTTGTCGCCTGGATAAGCCATCGAGGTGAACTGCATATTATGGCTATGTTGCCTCGTATCGGGATGATGCTTATAATGGTACCTTGGTAGGTTTCCAATTCCGGAGCCACAACAGCGATGAGACTGCCTTGCATAGCTACGGTAACATGCAGTGGCCAGGATTGTGACCTTTGATATGCGGGGTATTGGCCCGGCTCTGCAACAAATGAAACTATACGACATTCTGCACAAAAGCGACAATTAAAATATGGAATATCTATATTTATAAAGTTTTTTATTTAACGGGTGCATGATGGTGCAAAACAAAAGCCTCGTTTGATGCTCGGGTGCGTGATCTCCTTATCCATTGCCAGGAGTTCAGGATCTGCAATCTTTCATATTCCCAGGGTGCATTGTGTGCTTCAACTGCGAATAAGAATTGTTCCGGTATCACACAGCGCGTGGTGATGGACGTTCGAGCGGAGAATGATCGATGTTGATCTGCAACCGAAGTGCATTGAAGTCGATCGATTTTGACAAGCCTTGGCTGTGTGTCGAAGACAAGGTTGATACGTATCAGCATCTTGCGATCATGCGGGACGGTGCGCCGCAACCCCTGGCAGCGCGCTACGTTTCGGAGCGAGCGGACATTGGCTGGACCACGCCCAACGTGATTCAGGAGATGTTTGTGATCAATGTCAGTGGCGCGCCCAGAAAGCCATTCGACTTCTTCATCGATGAAAGACATGGCCGGCGGCCGCCAACTGACGCAGGGTCGCTGGGCATTTTGGATTTTCGGGCGTGCTGCTATGCCGATCTGCGCGGCCACAGCCTGAATTCCACGATGATCTTTGTTCCGATCGCGGCCCTGTCCGCCCTGGCGGATGAACTCTGCGTCCCGCGGATCGACCAAATCGACAGTCTGTCGGACGTCAACTGCGTGGATCCGATCATGTACCATATGGCACAGATCCTGGATGCTGCGCTGGCCCGCCCCGAGGAAGCGAACGCGTATTTTCTCGAACATATCTTCGCGGCGATCTGTCTGCACATCGGTCATTCGTACGGTCGTCTACAACGCCCATGCCAGCCCGATAACGGCGCCCTGCCTCTGCGCCAGGCGCGACGCATTCAGGAATGGCTGCGACAGGACATCAAGGACCCGCCGACGCTTCAGGAACTCGCCGCCAGTTGCGGCCTGTCGGTCAGCCATTTCACGCGCGCGTTCAGAGAGAGTACCGGGCTGCCGCCTCACCGTTGGCTGCTGGCCGCACGTGTCAAGCAGGCACAGGACATGCTGCATCGGAGCACGATGCCGATCAGTCATATCGCCCTGGATTGCGGCTTTGCCGATCAAAGCCATCTGACGCGCGTCTTTTCCAAACATGTCGGCATCAGTCCCGCTTCATGGCGCCGACAGAAAAGAACATGAGCCGTGCCTGGACGGGCGTCACCGTATCGCGCGGTTTTCAGCCACGGTCCGTACCCTGCCACCCGCCGCCAAGGGCCTTGAATAGGGCGACCAGGTCCGTCGCACAGTCGCGATCGCTCCTGGCGAGTTGATCCTCGACGAGATAGAGCGTCCTTTGCGCATCCAGTACGGTCAGGAAATTCTCGTTTCCGCTGGCATAGAGGCGGCGTGCGACCGAGAGTGCCCGCGCTTCCTGCTCCCGCTCCTGCTTAAGATGGCGATAGCGGATCTGGGCCTTGGCGTAGGTCACCATCGCCGCCTCGACGTCACGCAGCGCGTTCAGCACATCCTGCTGGTAAGTCGCCTGGGCCCGATCCGTCCTGGCCTGCTCGGCCTGGATCCGGAACCTGGTGCGACCCGCGTCGAAGATCAGCCAGTTCATGGAGGGACCGACCTGATAATACAGGCTTGCGCCGGTCAGGAATTTCGACGCGTCCAGGCTTTCGATTCCGGTGACGCCGGTCAGCGAGAAATGCGGATAATAATCCGCCGTCGCCACGCCGATCTTCGCATTTTCCTGCTGAATTCGCCGTTCCGCAGCACTTACATCCGGGCGCCGCAGCAACAGGTCCGACGGCAGGCCAAGCGGCGGATCCGGGTCCAGCGCCGGTAACGGCCGTGGCTGTTCAAGCTGGGTCAGAAGGTCTTCCGGCATGCGGCCCACCAACGCGCCGATCCGGTAGATCGCGCCGCGAATGTCCGCCTGCAAGACTGGAATATCGGCCTGCGTGCCTTCGACCTCCGCGTTCGCGCGCAGGGGATCGAGTACCGGCGCCAATCCCGCCTTGAGCTGGACCGTGGTGATCGCCAGCGCGTCCTGCTGGATCACCAGGTTACGCCGCGCGACATCCAGCTGTTCCTGCATTCCGCGCAGGTCCATGTAGGTGCGGGCGATTTCGGCGGCCAGGGTCAGGATCGCGTCGCGCCGATCCTCGATCGCGGCTTCATAGCCCGCGTCGCTGGATTCGATGCCGCGCCGTATGCCGCCGAACACGTCGATTTCCCACGACGCATCGAACCCGGCCTGGAACAGATTGCTGTGAACGCCGCGCCCCAGGCCGCCCGGCGGCACGCCGACCGGCAGGTTCTGGCTGCCCAGATTGCGTTTGAACGCGGCATCCGCACTCGCATTTGGCAGTAGCGCGGTGCCGGAAATACCCACCATGGCACGGGCCTCGCGCACGCGGGCATTGGCTTGCGCGATCGTGGGCGCGGACTGCAGGGCCGCGTCGATCAGACGATTCAGCACCGGATCGTGGAAGCTGGTCCACCAGGCAGCACCATCGTCGGGCAGCGGGCGGGCGCGGCTCTCCGTGCTTTCGGCGAAGCGGGTGGGCAATGACGACCGTGGGGGGTGATAATCGGGGCCCACCGTGCAGGCACCGGTAACGACCAGCAGGCAGGCGGACAGAAGGGCGCGAGAGATTGAGCCAGACGACAGCGCGTTCATCGTGCCCTCTTATTCGAACAGGCCGAGCCAATGTGGGTGCTGCCCGAAAAACACTTCGGTCTCCACCGACATGCCGGGAGAAATCCGGCGCAGGATTTCGGGTTGTTCATCGAAGACGATCTTCACCGGAACGCGCTGTACTACCTTGATGAAATTGCCAGTGGCATTCTGCGGCGGCAACAGTGCGAAGCGTGAGCCGGTACCCGGCTGTAGGCTATCGACATGGCCGTGGAGATACCGTTCAGGAAACGCATCGACCCGCACCAGGACTTTCTGGCCAGGACGCATGCGTGTGACCTGGGTTTCGCGATAATTTGCCACCACATAGGGCGCGTCCGGGACCAGGACGAACAGAAGCTGCCCAGGTTGCACGAAATTGCCGGGCTCGACGAGCTTGTTGGCCACAGTTGCATCGCGGTCGGCATAAATCCTCGTATAGGACAGGTTCAACTGCGCCTGTGCGAGGTGGGTCTTCGCCTGCAGCACAGTCGCCTGCGCCGTCACGATGTGGCTCCGCGCCAGCACAAGCTGCGCCTGCGCGGCCTGGATCGCGACCTGATCCGCCAGCACCTCGGCCTGCGTCGCCTGTCGTTGCGCGGTGGCGTCATCGACGCGCTGGGTAGAGACGGCGCGCACGTCGGTCACGCTGCGCAGGCGCTTCAGCGTGATGTCGGCGAGGGATTCGTGGGCCTGCGCGACTTCCAGGTCGGCCTGGCGCTGGTGGACGGCGGTCGTGGCCACCTCGCCCTCGTCACGCGCTTCTTTCAGACGTCCCTCGGCGGCCGCGACATCGGCCTGCGATACGGCGACCTGCGTCTCATAATCGCGGGGATCGAGTTGCAGCAACAGGTCGCCCGCATGTACCCGGCTGTTGTCATCGATATAGAGATGCGCCGCATAGGCGGGCACCTTGGGAATGACCGACTGGATATGCGCCTCGACATAGGCGTCGTCCGTTTCTTCCTCGAAATAGCTTGGCACGAAGACGTAGATCGCGCCGGCAAGCACCAGAACACCGATCACAGCCGCGAGGACGAGCATTTTCGGGCGTGTGGCGGGCTGGGGGCTGGGAGCTTGCGTCGCGGGAGCGGCAACCTGGGCGTTCATCGATTTCCTCAAGGAGATGTAAAGCGCATGGGCGCGGCCACGCTATTTTTTGACCACCGGCGTCGGCGGCATCAGCGGAATGACGAACAGCGTGATGACGGCGATGACCGCCATGAACGTGAAGGCGTCGGCGTAGCTGAGCGTTTCCACCTGGCGCCAGCCGGCATGCGCCAGCAGATCCAGCGCGCCCTCCTGCGCCCGGTGCGGGGTAAAGCCGTCACGGCCGGCCAGCGTCTGCGCGCCCACGCGCATCCACTGCTCCGTCGTTCCCTGGCCGGCGCGCAGGGCTTCATACAGGCGTGAGGAATGCAGCGTCTCTCGCCGCTCCAGCAGGATCGTCAGCAGCGCCACGCCCAGCGACGCACCGAACTGCCGGAATGTCATATAGAGCGTAACACCATCGAGAAATTTCTCGTCGCTGACACGCGACATCGTGCCGCTGCCGACGCTGGGCAGGAAGATCGCCTGACAGGCGCCATACAAAATCAGGGCAGGCATGTAATAGGCGGCGGGCGTATCGGCCGTCATCAGCCGGTTCAGAAGCAGCATGGAGACCGACAGCAGTATCATGGCGATCGCCAGCGCCTTACGCTGGCCGGTCCGGCTGAGAAGCTGGCCGCTCACCGAGCGCACGACCGCTGCCGCCACGGCATATGCAGCCATCAGCCGGCCCGCCTGTGACGCGCTGAGGGTCTGGGAGGCCGCACTGCGCAGGAATTCGGGCAGCACGAACAGGCTGCCGGACAAGATCATGCCGGTGAAAATACCCAGCGCCGCCGCAGACAAGACCAGCCGGTCCCGCAGCACCGTCAACAGGAGGAGCGGGTTCCTGTTCCTGGGGTGCAACTGCCATAGCAGGAACAGAACCAGCGCACCGACGCCCAGCAATGCCAACGTCCGGATATGCGACGATGCGAACCAGTCGTCGATTTCCCCACGGCTTAACAGGATCTGCAAGGACGCAACGGCGACCATCAGCAGAATCATGCCCTGCCAGTCGCTGGTTCTGAGTCGCTCGGACGTGAAGGGCGGGCAGGGCGGATAATAGCGCGCCAGCAGCCAGATCGCGCCGAGCGCAAACAGCAGAGCGGGGACGAAGATCAAGCGCCAATTCAAATATTCGGCGATCAACCCGCTGACGATCAGCCCGGTAGCGCTGGACAGGGACAACAGGATCGATGCCCGCATCATGTTGCCGCTGCGATGCGGCCTGGGCAGGACGATATAGATCGTGCTGCGCCACCAGGTGATCAGCGCGCTGGCCGCGAACCCCTGCACCACCCGGCAGATCAGCAACGTCTCCAGTCCCGGCGAAATCATGCAGCCGACAGAGGCCATGGCGAAGAGTGCTACGCTGCCGATCAGATAGCGCTTGGGGCCGAAATGACCCGCCATCCAACCAGATACTGGCACGCCCAGGAACAGCGCCAGACTGTAGGTGGTCAGGATCCAGCTCGCCTGGTCCAGCGAGACGCCCAGCGTTCCCGTCAGGTCCACCAGAACGAGGTTCATGCTATCGGCGACATAGAACTCCATGCCCGTCGCCAGACCCAGCCCGAGCAGCAGCATGCGTTCCTGATGGGATGTAGGGCTGCTAGGGGCGGCGGACTGGACCATGGCGACGGGCTCCTGGAAGGGCGTTGGAACGGCAGAGACAGGTGCCCGACGACGGCCCAGCCTTCCGGACGATTGCGCGTGATGGATTCACGAAAGGACGACCGTCCTTGCCGTGCGCCATTACCTTGGGGACCCGAGGATGAGGACCAGCTGCTCGATGCCCGCGCGCCAACGGAGGATCTCCAGAAACTCCTTCCGTTCTCGCCTCTCCATCCAGGAGACTTGTTTCTCCCAGATGACTGACGAAACCGGCACCTGGATAGTCGGAGCGGCATAGGATTCGTATACAATCGGAAGCCGCGCGTGCCATGGAAGCATGACGACCGGCCCGCGCGGCCATAGCCGCCAGTCAGATCGACAATCGAGCAACATGAAGATGGAGCTTTTCCCGTAAGGTCATGGGTGTTGGGCGCCGCAGCGCATCTCTACCACGCGTTTTCGGACCCATTCTTGTCGATTTTGATGGTTGTTTGAACGTTTGACGCAGACGCGGCCCATACGCACACCGTATCCGCAGACAGTATGGTCGCCATTTTAATGCGTAAGGGTCATCGCTGCGTGTGCCTGGCTTAATGTAATTATTGGAACCAATGAATTTCTTTCATTTCCATTTAAATGCGGATGACGACGGCGTATCTCTTCCCCTGTAGCAGGCCAATACGGGCCGGGAGGTATCAGATGATAGACGTCAGATCATTCGACAGCCTGGGCGGAGCCGATCATGGCTGGCTGAAGGCGAAACATCATTTCTCCTTCGCGGGATATCACGATCCGGAGCGCGTGCATTGGGGAGACCTGCGGGTGTGGAACGATGACACCATCGCGCCGGGCACGGGCTTCCCCGCCCATCCGCACCGCGACATGGAAATCATCACCTATGTCCGCAAGGGGGCGATCACCCACCAGGATAATCTGGGCAACAAGGGCCGCACCGAGGCCGGCGATGTGCAGGTGATGTCCGCTGGCACCGGCATCACACACAGCGAATACAACCTGGAATCCGGCGAGACCCAGATCTTCCAGATCTGGATCATCCCCACCGCACAAGGCAAGGCGCCAAGCTGGGGTGCCCGTCCGTTCCCCAAGGAGAACCGGGCCGGTCATTTCGTCACCCTGGCGTCGGGGTATGAGAGCGATGCCGATGCATTGCCGATCCGCGCCGATGCCCGCGTCCTGGGCGCGACGCTGAAGGCCGGGCAGATCGCGGAATATGCGCTCGGCACCGAACGCCAGGCCTATCTGGTGCCCTCGACCGGGGCTGTGGAGATCGACGGTGTGCGGGTCAACACCCGTGACGGCGCCGCGATTTCGGAAACGGCAACCTTGCGGGTCAAGGCGCTGGAAGATTCCGAGATCGTCCTGGTGGATGCCGCCTGATCCGTGCGACTGGACCATCGCCCGCGAGCCCCCGTGCTAAAAAACACGGGGGCATTGGGCGGTGGTCTGTCGATTGTCCGTCAGCCCATCGATGCGCCCAGTCTTCGGCCGTATGCGGCGATCGCACGGCCGGCTTCGAGGCGCTCGCGTTCATATCTGATCAAGGCCTGATCCAACGGTGCGCCGGCCAGGGCGTCGACCAACGCAAGGGCGTCTCCGGCGGCCTTTGCCACCCCCATCGCGGTATGGGGCCGGACGACGAACGCGGCATCCCCCAGCAGCAGCAGGCGGTCTCGCACCATTCTCGGGGTCTCGAAATCGAAGATCGCCTGAATGAAGGGCGCCGGTTCCGCCAGCATGGCCCCCAGAAACTGCGGCGGGAGTTGCTGCCGCCCGGCCGCGACGAGCGCCGCGCGGGCAGCGTCGCTGATACGCCCCCGCGACAACGAATAGGGATGGATCCGGCCATCCCTGTCGGTCAGCACCGACGCGAGGTCCTCGGCCCGCCGATACCAGACCCAGTTATAGCGCCGGTGACCAGGATCGGTCTCTCCGTCGGGGCCGGGCACGAGATAGCCCAGCGCCTGTGACCGAGGGATGGTGTAGAAGGCGAAGCGGTCGAGCAATGTTGCCGCCGCCGCTTGGGGCAGGGTGGTCTCCGGGATCAATCCGCGCCAGGCGACATAGCCCGCATAGCGCGGGGTATCCGCCTCGATTACGGCGGGCCGGACGATTGACCCGATCCCGTCGGCACCGATCACCAGATCGGCGGAGACCCGGCTGCCGTCGCTGAACTCCAGCCACGCCATATCCGCCGCCTGCCCGACCGCGACGACCGGTCGCCCGACCGCATAGTCGCCGTCTTCAAGACGGGCGCGCACGCCGCGGTAAAGATAGTCCCAGGAGATCTGCATCTGCGGCATCGTCCGGCGCGCGACGATCATGCCCGCGCGGTCGAGAAAGATGCGCTCGTTCGCCATGACGCCGACCTGCATGGCGTGCGAGAGGCCGATGCGGCGCAGGAGGGAGGAAAGCTGCTCCTGGACCACGAGACCGGCGCCGCGCCCTTCCAGCCCAGAGTGGGAACGCTCGTAGTCTCCCGCCTATCGGTTTTTTGAGACACCAGATAAGCGCGTGAGGAATGCGCGAGGGTGTCAGAATGACGAACGAGTTGAAGAACGACGCGAAACGACCGGGGCATGGCGGACGCATGTCACGCCGCCGCAAGAAGGAGGCCGTGCTTCGTCTGCTGCGCGGTGAGGACATGGAGATGGTCTCGCGCGAACTGGGCGTGACGGCCGCAACCCTGAGCGGATGGCAGAGCGCCTTCCTTTCCGGGGGCGAGGCCAGTCTTGCGACACGTCAGACTGACGGTGAAACGCTGGAGAGCGATCGCCTCAAGGCAAAGCTCGGCGAGGTCATGATCGAGCGTGAACTGCTGCGTGAAAAGATCGCGGCCATGGAGGCTGGCCGCCCTTTGGCCCGTCGGAGGCTGCGGCCATGAGTGCGGCGGTCTCCCCCTCTTCCGGTCGCCCCTATGGACTGGCGGCGGTCTGCCGGGTCTGGAACATCAGCCGGGCGACACTCTACCGCCGCCGGACGCCCATGGAGGTGAGACCAGCCTTGCGGCGGCGCGGCCCGACAGGCCCCATGCCGGACGCCGAACTGGTCGGGCGCATCCGTGCGATCATCACGGCCAGCCCGTTTCATGGCGAAGGGCACCGCAAGGTCTGGGCAAGACTGCGGGTCGCGGGCGTACGCACGTCCCGTCGCCGGACGCTGCGCCTGATGCGTGAAAACGATCTGCTCGCCCCCTCGCGGACCGGCGCGCCGAAGGGACCGCGCAACCATGACGGCACCATCATCCCGGATGCCCTCGACATCATGTGGGGCACCGACATGACGTCGACATGGACGCAGGAAGGACAGGCCGCCGTCTTCATTGCCATCGATCATCACAGCGGCGAATGCGCCGGCATTCATGCCGCCCGGCGCGGCACCCGCTTCGAGGCCCTGGAGCCCATACGCCAGGGCGTGCGCCGCTGTTTTGGCGCATTCGCCGAAAAAGTAGCAACTGGACTTTCCCTGCGCCACGATCACGGCAGCCAGTATATGTCCGATGATTTCCAGAACGAAATTCGCTTCCTGGGCATCGAAAGCTCGCCGGCATTCGTCCGCGCCCCCGAGGGCAATGGCTGCGCCGAACGCTTCATCCGGACACTCAAGGAGAACCTGCTCTGGGTCCGGAACTTCGAGAACGTCGAGGATCTCCGACAGGCCCTGCTGGAATTCCGCGATCTATACAATGAAACATGGCTCCTTGAACGGCACGGGTTCATGTCACCGAACGCCGTGCGCGCCAAAGCTCTTTCCACCGCGGCTCTCGCCGCTTAGGCTCCAACCAGATGTCTCAAAAACCGAGGCCGGTACAGTAGATCCTCACCGCGTGCCCGGCCTGGCGCAGCAGCACGGCTGCGAAAAGGCCCCCAAGGGAGCCTCCGACGATCGCTACGCGCATGATCAGTCCTCGCGTCTCAGGCCAGCAAGCTGGAGGATCACGGCGATCGCCGCCAGCCCGCCGCCCAGCAGGGAGACCGCGGTCCATCCCGCCATGGTCCATGCCGTGGTCGCCACGGCCGAGCCTGCGGCCCCGCCCAGGAACATGGCCCCCATGAAGATGGTATTGAGCCGCGCGCGGGCCTCCGGCCGCAGGGCGTAGATCACATGCTGGTTCGAGACCAGCGCGCTCTGCACAGCGAAATCGAGTAGGATGACGCCCGCTACCAAGCCGGCGATCGAGGTCCATAGCCCGAACACCACCCATGACGCCAAGGTCAGCACGGCGCCCAGCGCGATGACCCGGTGCGGGCCGTAGCGATCCGCCACACGTCCCGCCACGGGTGCGGCGAAGATGCCGACCGCGCCCACAATACCGAAGAGGCCGGCGACGTCCGCCCCCAGGCCGAAGCGCGGTTCCTGCAACCGGAAGGCCAGGATCGTCCAGAAGATCGTGAAGGCGGCGAACAGCAGCGCCTGGGTGACGGCCGCCAGTCGCAACGCGCCGAATTCGCGCCAGATATGGACGAGCGACCGCATCAGGGCGCCATAGCGGAGGCCCGGCTGCGGAGGATGGCTGCGGGGCAGGCCGGCTGCCATCAGGGCCCCGGCCGCGAGCGCCATCGGCACGCCCAGCCAGAACATGGCGCGCCAGCCATAATGGGTCGCGACGAAGCCGGCCAGCGTCCGGCTGAGCAGGATTCCGCCCAGCACCCCCGACATGACGGTGCCGACGGTGGCCCCGCGCCGTTCGGGCGCCGAAAGATGCGCCGCGAACGGCACGATCTGCTGGGCGACGGTGGCCGAAATGCCCAGCAGCAGCGACGCCAGAACCAGCAGCCCGGCACTCGGCGCCAGCCCCGCCACCGCCAGGGCCATCGCGACGATGGCGAACTGGACGATAATCAACCGCCTGCGCTCTATCAGGTCGCCCAGCGGCACAAGCAGGAACAGGCCGACCGCATAGCCGAACTGCGTGGCCGTCGGGATCAGACCCGCCATGTCGCCGGGAAACGCGTGTTCGATCACGCCGAGCATCGGCTGGTTGTAATAGATGTTCGCGACGGCGACGCCCGCTGCTACCGACATCGCAAGCGTCGTCCCCAGACTGAGTGTTCTGGTGCCGGGTGTCGCGGTCGCAGGTGGATGCGAGGCGGTTGGCGCATATGTCGACATGACGGATCTCCCGATGAGTCAGGCCGTGGTGCAAGGGACAGGTCGAGAGCGCCACGGGCATCAGTTCCAGAGCCCGACATCTAGATGAATATCCATGTGTGATGTAGTTATACGAAGATATATATCGGCATAACGATTGGAGATATAATGGAGTTGGAAAGGCTTGCCGTGCTCGTCGAGGCCGTACGCATGGGCAGCCTCGCCGCCGCTGCCCGTCGGCTTGGCCTCTCGCCGATGGTTGCCACGCGCCGGCTTGCCGCGCTGGAGGACGACCTTGGCGTCCGTCTCATGCATCGCACCACGCGCTCGATCGCTCTGACGCCGGAAGGCGAAGCGTTCCTGCCCCATGCCCAGATACTGCTGGAAGACGCCGCTATCGCCCGCGCGAGCATCAGGCCCGTCGGGGACGGTATTTCGGGCGTGCTGCGGGTCACCGCCTCTTTTCCCTTCGGGCGCAAGATCCTGGGGCCGCTCATCGTGGACCTGATGCGCGCGCATCCGGATCTGCGGGTCGATCTTCTGCTCAGCGACAGCATCGTCGATATCGTCGCGCAGGGAATCGATGTCGCGGTGCGGATCGCGGTGCTCCAGGAGAACGGCCTGATCGCCCAACGTGTCGGCGAGAGCCCGCGCGGCCTCTTTGCCGCCCCCTGCTATCTCGCGGAACAGGGAATGCCGCGGACGGTCGCCGACCTCGCGCACCATCAATGCCTGCTTATTACAGGCACATCGCACTGGGATTTCTCACGTTCGGGGAGCAGGCGGGTAAAGGCGGCGGGCCGCTTCACCGCCAGTTCGGTGGAGGCCTTGCAGCAGGCGTGCCTCGGCGGCCTCGGCATCGCCAATCTTTCGACATGGTACGTGCAGGATGAGATGCGCCAGGGTCTTCTGGTCCCGATCGAACTCGCCGATGGGGCGCCCGAGCCATTATCGATCTGGGCGGTTTATCCGACCCGACGCCTGGTCCCGCCCAAGGTCCGCGCCTTTGTCGGGGCTCTTGCGGCCCGATTGCAGGAGGTCCAAAGGCTGGCATAGCGGCCGCTGCAGTCCGCACCGATCGCTAGGCCGCGCCGGCCTGCGCCTCACCGGCTTTCGCGAAGCAGGGCCTCCACATCGTCGTCCGCGCGCGGGCGAAGCAATTCGAACATGGCGTCGCGTTCGACGGCCAGGTAATCCCCTTGCCGTCCCGCGCGCAGCACCGGCACGGCACCTGCGGTATCGTATATCCCGTCATGCAGCAGGTCGCGGCGGATATGCACCGCGACGACTTCCCCCAGGACAAGCCAGCTTTCCACCGCCTGCCCGTCCGCCCCCTGGAGCTGGACGATCTGCGTCAGCCGGCATTCGAAATGAACGGGGCTCTGGGCGATCCTGTCCACTCGGACCGTTCGGCCCGGTAGCCGCGCGAGCCGCGCCAGGTCGAACTCGCTCTGTCCCTTCGCGACGGCAGCCGAGGTGACGTTCATCTGGCGCACCAGGTCGCGTGTCGTCAGGTTCCAGACAAATTCGCGGGTCTCGGCGATATTGGCCACGGTGTCCTTCCAGCCGATGCTGGAAAACCCGATGATGGGCGGATGATAATTGAACGCGTTGAAGAAGCTGTAGGGCGCCAGGTTGAGGCGGCCGCCGCCGTCCACCGATGAAATCCAGCCGATCGGCCGGGGGCCGACGATGGCGTTGAACGGGTCATGCGCCAAGCCATGCCCGGCAGCGGGTTCATAGGAATAAAACGCGTCTTCCGCCATGCGACGGTCTCCTTCCTGCTGCGTCATTCGTCCCAGACAAGAATGCGCTGCCGACCGCCATCGTCTACGATGGCCAGTCTTTCGGCTCCGGGGACGTCATGGCGGGCGAGCTTCATGGACGGGATCTCTTGCTGGTTGGATGGTGCGTCACGACGCGTCTTCGCGCATCCTCCCGCCCCGGTGCCGGACATGGCATGGTGTCGAACACGGTTTGTACGCGGCGGAGTGCAGCCTGTCGACGGGGATACGTCAGAAGGCATGACGCCATGGGGAGGGCACGAACGCATAGGCGCCATCCCGCGCGCGACCGACATAGCCGAATCCGGGGAAGTCCAGATGCATGCCCGCGACCATCATCCGGTCCGTCGCGACCCTGTCGAGCATTCGCCTGCGCGTCGCCATGGTCTGGGCGGGGTCCACATCGAAACCAACGCCCCATTCCGGATGCACGAACTGGAGATGCGGCAGGTGGATGATGTCCCCCCAGATCAGAAGCTGGCCATCGCCGGACGCGACCAGCAGCCCCGTGTGACCGGGTGTATGGCCGGGGAGTTCCTGCGCGATCACGCCCGGACTCACGGCCTGTTCGTCCCGCTCCAGCAGAGTCGTGCGCCCCGCATAAGCCGCGACCGCCTGTCGGGCCGACTGAAACAGGAAGCGCTCGAACTCTGTCCCCTGCGCCATGTTGGCGTCGTCCGACCAATAAGCCAGTTCCCGCTGATGCAGGACCAGTTCGGCGTTCGGGAAGGCCGCCGTGCCGTCCTGCGTCGTCATCCCGAGAATATGGTCCGGATGCAGATGCGTCAGAAACAGCACGTCGACGGACGCCGGATCGATGCCGGCCGCGCGAAGATTATCACGCTGCTTGCCAGCCTGCGGACCAAGGCCTCCGCCCGCTCCGGTATCGACGAGCACCGTCCTCGTGCCCTGCCGAATCACATAGGTGTTGATCGCCATAGGCAGGTCGCCGGGTGGCAGAAACGCCGCCTGGGCCAGGCGTTCGGCCTCCTGCGGATCGGCATCCGGGACGATGGACAACGGAAACGTCGCATGTCCGTCGCTGACGGCTGTGACCTCCATGTCTCCCACCATCCATTTGAATAGCCCAGGAACCTGCAGGCGGGGGGAGGAAGCAGGCTTATCGGAGGTGGTGTTATCGATACTCATGGTGATCCTGGCATATCGAGTTGAGAGCAGGGCGCGGTGGCGCGCCTGCATCTGTTGGCGGGACCATCATCTAGACGAATATCGGATCGTGATGCAGTTATACTAACATATATGCCGTCATAACGATTTTAGATATAATATGGCCAGAAAGACTTAGCCGCTGGGCGAAGCTGCCCCGGCTGCCCGTCTCATGCACCGTGCCACACGGCCGATCGCATACACGGACGACAGGATATCTCCCATTATCGTCGTGTCCATGCGAATCATCCGGTTTCGGAAATGCGGATCTCGGCGGCGATTTGCTGCATGTCGAGTTCCTCTTCCATTTTTCTCAGCGTCTTGTCGTGGATGTCACCCGACCGGTGCAAGGTGATCAGCCCCATACGGCCGGCCTCGATCGCGGCCAGGATGACTTGAAAATGCGCGATTTCCTTGTGGCGATGCAGCTTCCGATCCTTGGCGAGCGCGATCGCCATTTGCGTCCGATGGGTATATTGCTCGACGAGACGAGGATGTGATTGCGTGCCGTCAGGTTGCTGCGACATCGCGATGACCGCGGCCTGCTGCGCGTCGCTCATGCGTATCCAGGCCATGTCCTCGCTCTCCTGCCGGACCAGCAGGTCTTCCGCTCCGTTCAGTCGCAGGCAGCGTATCGCCCGTCCGAGAGTGCTGCCCTGCACCAGTACGGTGACAAGAATCACGGCAAACGCCGATACAAGAATCATATCACGGCCTGGCAGCGAATCCGGTAGCGACAATGCGGCCACCAAAGTTACGACCCCACGCATTCCTGCCCAGCTCATAAGCGCCGCCGTAGCGACCGAGGAGCGGCGTGCGCGAAAAAAACCAAACATTTGTATCGTACGCAGCAGGACATGAGAGCCCAGCAGCCAAGCAAAGCGCGCTATAATGACGGTTGCGACGACGATTGCGGCCGGAAGAAGCAGGGTATGAAGCCCGTCATCGACCGTGTGGATCCGCGCCAGCACGCCTTTCAGCGACAGGCCGATCATGATGAACAGAACCGATTCCATCAGGAATACGGTGATTTTCCAGAAGGCTTGGGCCCTCACGCGGGTCGCGGCGCTGAAGTCGGTGTGCTGGTGCCAGCCGACCAGAAGCCCGGCCGTGACTGTCGAGATCACCCCGGAGACATGCAGGCTCTCGCCGCCGATATAGGCGATCGCGGCCAGGAGGAACGTGGCGACAATGGCCAGTTCGCTGTCGCGTAACCGGCGAATCAGGAACAATCCTCCCTGGCCGATTATGTAGCCGACCACGACCCCGCCGATCGACAGCACGCAGAACGTGCTGATCGCGTCCGCCAGGCTGAATGCTCCGGTCAATGCGGCTGTAAGTGCAAAGCGGAACAGAACCAGGCCCGCCGCGTCATTCAAGAGGCTCTCTCCGCGCAGCAGGGCTGTGATCCGGCTTGGCAGGCTGACGCGTTCCAGCACGGCATCTGCCGCCACCGCGTCCGGCGGCGAGACGATCGCCCCCAGCGTGAAACAGACCGCCCATGGCAGTCCGGGCACCATCCATTTGGTGGCCAGACCGACCAGTAGCGTGGTAAAACCCACGGCACCAACCGCCAGCATGAGAATGCTGGACAGATTGGCGCGGAATTCGCGCCAGACTGTGAAATAGGCGCCGCTCATCAGCAACGGTGGCAAGAAGACGATCAGCACAAGACCGGGATCGATGCTCAGATCCGGCGTGCCAGGGATCAGCGCCAGGGCAATCCCGCCCGAGATCAAAGCGGCGGCGGGTGGCAATCGTAGCCGCCAGGCGACGAATTCGAGCAGCACCGCTGCCGCGACCAGACCCAGGAGGCTTTCATATTGGAAGACGGCCGGCATATGAGTGTGTCGGACTCCCTGAATCCACGTGCTGGAATGAGTAAGAGGCTTCAGTGCTACCGGCCGGATGCGCGTCGCCCAACGAGCCGGAAACCCAGCATTTCACTTTATTTTATCGCAAAAACCGATCAGCCAACATATATACTAACGTATAGAATGTAAGTGGCCTGATTTATGCAGAAAAACCATGATTTCGTTCCATTGGACGAGATTCTTCGGCTCTTGTCGCTTCACATCGCATCCGTTGACAGCATGACATGACTTCCCTGGTCCGGATGGACTCTGCAATGACGATCGAGGAAAAAATGTACGCTGGCGTCGAAAGGAACAAGAGGCAATATGGCGACGCCATAGCGCGCTCCTTTGGGCTGCCCGCCCAACAGAAACTCATCACGCGGTCGCTGAAAACCACTCAGATCGCAATCAGCCGTCTGAGTATTGGTGTGGAACAGCTTGGGATGAGCGCGCAAATACCAGTCGAGGATACCTTCGTTCTGGCGATGTACCTGACGGATCTTGAATACCATGAACTCTGGAGCGGGAATCGGCCCCTGTATCGACAGGGCTACAGGAAGGATTCGATCAGGATCGTCAACTTGATCGATGCGTTTTCAGCGCTTGTCACCGCACCGCATGAGGCCCTGACATTCTACATTCCCCGGCAATCCCTCGATGAGATCGCCGATGAAGCCGGCACGAAGCGGGTCAGCACCATCACCTTTACGCCTGGAATCATCGATCCTGCTATCGTGCATCTGTCACGCATACTGCTTCTGGCACTTGCTCGGCCGCAGGAAGTCAATACCCTGTTTCTCGATCATGTGACCCTGGCGCTCTGCAACCATCTCGTGGAGCATTACGGGGACCATGCCCCGACACTACGGTGGAACAAAGGAGGTCTCTCTACACAGCAACTGGCGAAGGCAGAAGCTTACATGACAGAGAATATTGCGGACAATATCAGCCTTTCCGAGGTGGCTAGCCATTGTGGGCTCACGCGTGCACATTTTGCGCGCGCGTTCAAGGTCAGTACCGGTACTAGCGCGCATCAGTGGCTCCTCGATCAAAGAATATCGCGTGCCGAAGCCCTTTTATTGTCAAGCGAAGAGCCGATCAGCCACATCGCGGTCGCCACCGGGTTTGCCGATCAAAGTCATCTGACACGTGTCTTCTCACGGAAGAAGGGTATCTCGCCAGGCGCCTGGCGATGGCGGCATCGGGCCTGACGCCTCCTGGGCATGGATGCCCAGGCGACCTCTCGGAGTTGTTGCTGAACGGTCCGCGGCTGAGTCATAAATCCGTTTCAAATGCCGATAATGCTCGGCTGTGTCCAGGAGAGCTTTCCGATGCACGTGCCCGCACCATCCACAATGTCCGAACCTCCGGTTGTCATCATTGTCGAAGATGATACCAGGGTGCGTAAATCGCTCCGGAGTCTCCTGCGTTCGGCGGGTCTTCAGTCGATAGAATATGGTTCTGCATCCGATCTGCTCGACCAGAGGCTGCCCGCCGCCGAGCGCTGTCTGATATGCGATATCCGGCTTCCGAATCTCAACGGCTTCGACCTGAAGGCGGCTCTTGAGCAACGTGGCGAGTGTGTCCCCGTGGTCTTCATCACGGCCCATGGAGATATTCCGATGTCCGTCCGTGCCATGAAGGGCGGTGCGATCGACTTTCTGGAGAAACCGTTCCGAAATCAGGAGCTGTTGGACGCCGTTACGGAGGCCTTGGCGGCCGACCGCCGCCGGCGAGAATCTGTAACGCGCCTCAGGGACCTCCACGCTCGGCTGGAAGCCCTGTCGCCGAGAGAGCGCGAGGTACTCAAAGGTGTCGGGGCAGGGCGTCTGAACAAGCAGATTGCCGGTGACCTCGGTTTGAGTGAAATCACGGTGAAACTCTATCGCGCCAACCTGATGCGTAAGATGAAAGCCGGGAGCTTCGCGGAGCTGATTCGGATCATCCAGACGATCGAGACCAGCGTGGGACCAGACCATACGCGCGTATGAGTATCGAAAAATCGAAAGAGGGCGCATGCTCAAGGACCCGGAACCCGGTTACGGCTCGCTCTCATAGCAGCTCGTAAGGATGTGGATTGGCACATGCCCCAATGATTGCGATCGTGGACGACGACGAGCGCGCCCGCGTTTCCCTGGGCAGTCTTGTCACGTCCCTGGGTTTCTCCACCTGCGCATTCGCGTCTGCTCGCGAGTGTCTCAGCAGTGACTTCGAGTCGCTTAGCTGTATCATCTCCGACATACAAATGCCCGACGTCAACGGGCTGCAACTGGCCCGCATGTTAAGAAGCAGGCCGAACTGCCCTCCGATCATTCTCATTACCGCGTTTCCCCGGCCCAACCTCATGAAACAGGCCGCGGCAGCCGGTGCGGCATTCTTTGTCGAGAAGCCACTAAGTCCTGGCATATTGCTGGATATTCTTTCGGCGCTATCCATCAAAAAAGGCGCCTGATCGCTTTTTGTGAAGAAAGCGCCTGCATCGCGGTTGCTTCAATGCATTGATGGCAATGAAAGCATGCAGCTCGCCGTTCGCCCATCCCTCCTTCAGATGATCCCGGTGGCGAACGCTCTGGGGAGAGCGATTGTAATCACCGCACCGTCGGATTTATCGTCGTTGGCTATTTCGATTGTACCGTTATGTTCTTCTATAATTGATCGACAAATTGACAGGCCCAATCCCATGCCCTGAGCCCGGGTCGTATAGAACGTCTGAAATGCTTTTTCGAAACCGTCGGGCGAAAAACCCCCACCGGTGTCGCTCATTGTCAGCACGACTCGCTCGTGATTTGCCCACATTGTAAGTGTAATCCGCCTGAATGCCGGATCGAAGGCATCGATCGCCTGTATTGCGTTACCCAGCAGATTGACGATGACCTGTTGTAGAAGAATTCGGTCCCCCAGAACGAGGCTTCCCGGCGCCTGCAATTCCTGAACGATGGTAATCCCGTGTGCTTCGGCATCGCCCTGCGCAAGCAGGACGGCCGTGCTGATCACCTGATCTACTGGGATTGGGGCATGTTCTGGTTTCGCTTTGCCCAACAACGTATGCACACGTCGAACAACGGCGGCCGCATTTTGAGCAGCTTCGATGACGTCCGTCAGCGCCGCCCCGGCCTCTAACAGATTCGGTACCGGCGCACAGATCCAGCATTGAGCTGCCTGCGCGAAATTGACCACCGCGGCAAGCGGCTGGTTGACCTCATGGGCGATCGTCGCAGAAAGTTCGCCCAGGCTAGCGACACGCAGGGCCTGTTCCAGTTCGGCGCGCGTCGCCGCGATCATTGCCTCCATTTTCCGCTGTTCCCTGATGTCGAGAATACATCCTGTCACCCGGTCGTATCCGGCTCCGGACGGGAAGCTCAACGCGACAATTGCCGTTACGTTCTCGCCGGCGAATAGTCGAAACTCTGCTTCACAGACGAATTTTGTCTCGTCTTCATCGATCGCCACGATGCAATGTTCGAATGTACTGTCGTCTTCTATAAGAAAATCACTGAGGTTTTTAAAGAAATCCGTTCGACTGGCGATATTGAACAGTTTCAGGGCCGCGTCGTTGGGATTCGATATCGTCACCGTCCGGCGCATACGCGCCACGAAGTCTTTGTTTTCTTTGATGTATTTTCGAATGTCGACGACGCCTTCGGCATGGAGCCGACTGAGCTCATGCTTCACCGCCCGGAAATCGTGTTCCCAGATACCGACCGCCAGCGTATCGAAGATCGTGCGATAGCGTTCCTCGCTCAAGCGCCCGAAGATGGCCGCCGTATCGCCCGTCAGATCGATATTGGCTTCGACGATCAGCTCCGGGCGGCTGGCGTACCCGCGCACCGATTCCCATTGTACCAGCGCCGTAATGCGATGCCCGGACATGTCCTTTTGTTCCACATGCCCGGCCCAACGACCGTCCGACTCGAGCGTGGCCACGACATCGGCCAGCTCCATACTGAATGTCGTCTCCAATGTGGAACAGGCATTCATTCCGATGATCTTGTCGCGAGGCCATCCGTAAAGTCTTTCCGCCGCCCGGTTCCAGGCCCTGACCGTACCGTGCCGCTCGCGAACCACCAATGCGACTGGCGCGTGGTCAAATGCCGATGTCTCATATGTCGGCCGTATCGCGTCTTCCCGCTGCTTTCGTCGCCCCCTCAGGATCCGCACGGTTACGGCGAACACATTTCCGATTATCGAGAGGCTGAATCCTCCCAGAATGACGGCGTCGCGAATGGACATCCATGAGTGCCCAATTGATCTGTTCATATTATATTGAACACCACACCTCTACAGCGAGCGTCTTGTCGGATATTCTGGATTTTTGTCGGAAAGTGCCATATCCGGCCATTCGCCATTACTCCGGTACCACAGGTCGGCGTAAGCAATATATCCTTTGGTATAGTTTTTTAGACCAAGGGCATAATATTGTCATTGATCCGGCGCGGGGGCAGTATCCCAAAGCGAATGGGACATCGTCTCGAAATAACATAAAAAACGCGATAATTCGAAATGTCGTCCATTCGTTTGTTTTATTATTGCATGAAATGTCAATGATGAAGCAGGGCTAGGCATTGAATCAAAAACAACGGAAGAATCGGGCAATTTCTTGCTGTTCGCAAAGTCGCGTTTGATTGGATCTGTATTGCCAAGCCTTCCTGCTTCTCGCTCGTATCTCTTCAGAAGGATGAATCCATGTCTATCCAGGCGACGCCTACCCCCGGAAAACTGCTTTTAACCCCCGTCGATCATCTCCTGATCATGATCGATTTCCAGTCTCAGATGTCGTTCGCGACCAAATCGATCGATGCCATCACGCTGCGTAATAATGCCGCGCTGGTGTCCGCGGCGGCGGCCGAATTCCATGTGTCGACCATCCTGACCACGGTGGCGGCCAAATCCTTTTCGGGACCGATGTTTGAAGAAATTACTTCGGCCTTTCCCGGCCAGGCGCTGTTCGACCGTACATCGATGAATACGTGGGAGGACGCCGCAGTGATCGCCGACGTCAACCGCATTGGAAAGACGCGCATCGTCCTGGCCGGTCTCTGGACATCCGTGTGCATCGTCGGTCCCGCCCTCTCGGCGATTGACCAGGGGTTCGAGGTGTATGTCATCGCCGACGCGTGTGGTGACGTTTCGACAGAGGCGCATGAACGTGCGATCGAACGCATTGTGCAGGCCGGCGGCCGGCCCATGACCTCGCTGCAATATCTGCTTGAACTGCAACGCGACTGGGCCCGGACGGACACATACGAGGCGACGACTGGTGTGGCCAAGAAATATGGCGGTGCCTATGGCCTTGGCGTGACTTACGCCAAGACGATGTTCGGCGCGCACGAAGGCTGAGCGCGTCGCGTTATTGGCTCCAGGTCGGGAGATCCCGCGTGAAACCCTATCTCGTATCCTTGCTTGCCGGCACGATCGTGGGGCTTCTCTACGGCCTCGTGAATGTCCGCTCACCAGCGCCACCGATCGTGGCGCTGGTCGGGCTTCTGGGCATCCTCATTGGGGAACAGATCGTGCCGGTCACGAAGCATTTCTGGCTGGGCCAGAACGTCGCGGCCGCATCGCGCGCATCGGCGCCCGATACCGTATCGATGCAGCCAGGCTCCCTGCCGCTCGGTGTCAAGCCTCGCTCGGAGGCAGATCGCGACCGGACGACCATCTGAGCCTCGCGGCTTACATTAGGCGGAGACCGTCATGACCGCACCCGATTTGATCTTGTATAACGGCAAGATTACCACTCTCGACAGGGGCGATCCTGCCCCGGAGGCGATCGCCATTACCGAGGGTCGATTCAGCGCCGTCGGTGCCGAGCGCGATATCATGCCGAGCGCCGGCCCGACCACCCGAATGCTCGATCTTGGTGGCCGCCGCCTGATCCCCGGTTTGATCGACAATCATCTGCACATCATCCGGGCCGGTCTCAATTTCAATATGGAATTGCGCTGGGACGGGGTAAGATCCCTGGCCGACGCCATGAGCATGCTTAAGCGCCAGGTCGCCATCACGCCGCCACCGCAATGGGTGCGTGTCGTCGGAGGCTTCACTGAACATCAATTCGTGGAAAAGCGTCTTCCAACGCTCGATGAGATCAACGCGGTCGCGCCGGACACCCCGGTCTTCATTCTGCACCTCTATGACCGTGCCCTGCTGAACGCGGCCGCCCTGCGGGTTGTCGGCTACACGCGCGATACCCCCGATCCCCCCGGAGGGGAGATCCAGCGTGACTCGTCGGGGACGCCGACCGGCCTGCTGCTGGCCAAACCCAATGCCGGCATCCTGTATGCGACATTGGCCAAGGGCCCGAAGCTTCCCTTCGATTACCAGCTCAATTCCACCCGGCACCTGATGCGGGACCTCAACCGGCTTGGCGTAACCGGCGCGATCGACGCGGGCGGCGGCTTCCAGAATTACCCGGATGATTACGAGGTCATCGAGAAGCTCGCGGCCGACGACCAGCTTACGGTGCGTATTGCCTACAATCTGTTTACCCAGAAGCCGAAAGAGGAAAAGGAGGATTTCCTGCGCTGGACCAATTCGGCGACATATCAGCAGGGTACAGATTATTTTCGTCTCAACGGCGCCGGCGAAATGCTCGTCTTTTCCGCCGCCGATTTCGAGGATTTCCGCGTGGCCAGGCCGGATATGCCGGCGGAGATGGAAGACGACCTGGAAGGCGTGGTCCGCATTCTCGCCCAGAACCGCTGGCCCTGGCGCATGCATGCGACATATGATGAGACGATCGTCCGGGCGCTGGACGTTTTCGAAAAGGTCAACGCTGAAATTCCCTTCTCCGGCCTACATTGGTTCTTCGACCACGCAGAAACGGTGAGCGAGCGATCGCTGGAGAGAATCGCTGCCCTCGGCGGCGGGGTCGCGATTCAGCATCGCATGGCGTTTCAGGGCGAGTATTTCGTCGAACGCTACGGAAACAAGGCAGCGGAAGCGACGCCCCCGGTCGCCAGGATGCTCGAAATGGGCGTCAAGACCTCCGGCGGCACCGACGCGACCCGTGTAGCGTCGTACAACCCCTGGGTCTCACTCTATTGGCTGGTAACGGGCAAGACCCTCGGCGGCCTGCAACTCACTCCGACTCACAAGACGCTCGATCGCGAGACCGCCCTGCGCCTGTGGACCGAGAACACGACGTGGTTCTCCAACGAGGAGGGCAAGAAAGGCCGGATCGCGCCTGGACAACTCGCGGATCTCGTCGTTCTTGACCGGGACTATTTCGACGTGCCGGGCGATGAGATCCAGGATCTTTCCTCGGTGATGACGATGGTCGGCGGCAGGGTTGTTCATGGCAGCGACGTGTTTTCGTCCCTGGCCCCGCCGCTGCCGCCGGCCATGCCCGACTGGTCGCCCGTACGCACGTTCGGAGGGTATCAGTCCCGCTTCCAGGCTACGGACGCGGATGCCGGGTCAGTCGCTAGTCTGACGCGGTGCTGCGACAGCGCCTGCGGGATTCACGCCCACGACCACGCCCGCGCCTGGAACAGCCAGGGTCCGGTGGGTAACGATAAGTCCTTCTGGGGCGCGCTCGGCTGCTCTTGCTGGGCGTTCTAGAGATGATGTCAGCTTCATCACATGACGAACACCGGAAACTGTGCCTCGCCTTGGCATGGTTTGGATACCTAGCGCTCTGTTCGGCATATATCCTGGGGGGTATCGACAAGATTCTTGATTTCCCGGGTGCCGTCGTCGAGACGCGGCACCTTGGTGTGCCCTTTCCGCTCCTGGCTACGATCGCCACCATCATCGTCGAGCTTCTCGGCTCTGCGTTGATCCTGTCCGGCTGCTGGCGATGGTGCGGCGCGCTCCTGCTCGCAGGGTTCACCGTCGTCGCGAATATGCTGGCGAACGCGTTCTGGCGTCTGCCGGACGAGGCAGCCCGTACGCTCTCCGCCAACGCCTTCTTCGAACATTGGGGCTTGATCGGAGGCTTTCTCCTGATTGCGCTCCGATCAAGCTCCGGCTTCTCCCGTCCATTCTTGCCATGGAAAATTCAATGATGCGTCGTCTCTTCCTGGGCGTTACCCTGGCGACCGGTTTCGCCCTGGCCAGCGTGGCGCAGGCCCGCGTGCCCCAGCCCGACTTGGCCGTCGGTCCGCAATATGACACCACCCATGTGTATGTTGCGGCGTCGGATGTCGATCGGTTCGTCAGCAGCTTCCTGGGGACATTCGGCGGGTCCAGCACCAAGCAGGTCGTGGTCACGGTCACGCCGACGCCCAGCACGACAAGCTCGCAACTGCTGCTGACGCCGGTCGGCACGCTTTCGGTCTTCGGCTTCCGTACACCGGTGCCCTTTCCGTTCGGCTCCGAGCGCAACGGCTATTACGTCATGGACCTCGATGAAGCCGTGAAGGCGGCGCGCGCGGATGGCGCAGAGGTCTATGTGGAAGCATTCCCCGATCCGATCGGGCGGGACGTGCTGGTACGCTGGCCGGGCGATATCAACATGCAGCTCTACTGGCACACGGTCGCGCCTCATTATCCGGAACTGAAGACCATTCCCGAAAATCGCGTCTATATATCCCCCGATCGAGCAGACGCTTTCGTGCGGAGCTTCACCCGGTTCTCCCACGGGGCCGTTACGTCGGACGATCGCGCGGCGCCTGGTGTCGAAATCGGACGCCCCGGTGGCACCTTTCGGCGCATTCGCCTGCAGTCAAAATTCGGGCGCATCCTCGTCCTGGTAACGGACGGACATCTGCCCTATCCCTATGGTCGGGAGACCACTGGCTACGAAGTCGCCGACCTTGGTGGTACGCTCGACAAGGCGCGAGCGAACGGCGCGGAAATCCTCGTACAGCCTTTTACGTCGGCCGATCGCAGTTCAGCGCTCGTATTGTTCCCGGGCGGCTACATCGCCGAAATTCATGCCACTCAGCCCTGACGTGACGATCCATTTTCACTGTTTCCAAAGGCACGCTTTGTCTCGCCTTTGCGTGTTGGCGCTGACGGCGTTGCCATGGTCCGTTGCCGCGTGGGCGGACGATCCGGAAATGCAGACGACGGGTATTATCACACGCGACGCCGCATCTTCGGACGCCGCCCCGCCCGCCGTGGCCACCACGCCCGTCCCGGCGCGTCCGTCCCCCCTCGGCCTGACACGATGGACCGAGGACTGGTCGGCGCTGGCCGATCCCGCATTGCGTACCGCGCCGCTCGACGGCTTGAAATACATTCCGTTCTCCCGATCCGATCCGTTCCCCTATCTGTCCCTGGGCCTGACGGTCCGAGAGCGGCTCGAGACCAACGACGCGCCCGCGTTCGGCACAGGGCCCGCGAAGTCCGACACATATTTACTGGATCGCGTGCAGATTCACGCCGACTTGCACCTGGACAGGCACTGGCGCAGCTTTGTCCAGTTTGAGGACGCACGGGCCGTCGGCAAGACAATGCTGACTCCCGTCGATCAGAACCAGATCGATCTGCGCCTTCTGTTTCTCGAATATACTGGCAAGGTTGCAGGCGGTACCTTCAAGGCCCGGGTGGGACGGCAGGAGTTCGCGTTCGATCTCCAGCGATTCGTTTCCGTCCGGGATGGACCGAACGTGCGGCAGGCCTATGACGCCGTCTGGGCTGACTGGGAGCTAAAGCCCTGGCGTATTCTCGGCTTTGTCAGCCAACCCACGCAATACAGGGACATCCGGTATTTCGACGATTATTCCACCCCGCATCAACGATTCAGCACTTTGCGCGTCGAACGTCATGTGGGCGGTACGAATTCCATTTCTGCCTATTACGCGTTGCTTCAGCAGGATGGCGTCCACGACCTGGATGCGTCGGGACGCGAAAACCGGCATGTCTTCGATGTCCGCAGCGCCGGCCATTGGCACGCGTTCGATTGGGACCTGGAGGCAATGGGGCAGTTTGGAACGATGGGCGGCAAGAGGGTACGTGCATGGGCCTTCGGAAGCCGGACCGGGTATACGATCGACACGCTTCACTGGAAACCATGGTTCGGCATGCAGATCGATGGTGCGTCCGGAGATACGAAGGCCGGGGACCGTACGGTTGGGACATTCAATCCGCTGTTTCCGAATGAATATTACTTCAACCTTGGCAGCTACAACACCTATGTGAATATTTTCCACGTCAAACCTATCGTGTTGGTACGTCCAGCACCACGGCTGGCGGTCATGGCCGCCGTCGGCCTGCAATGGCGCATGACGACAGCCGATGCGATCTACACGGTGCCGAATATCCCCGTTCCAAACACGCGTGGGCGAGGGCATCTGTGGAGTGGTTTATACGGGCAGGTTCGGTTGGACTATACGTTTACAGCCAATCTTGCCGGTGCGATCGAGGCCGTCGACTACGCGGCTGGTGATACGATCCGACAGGCCGGTGGCCATGACAGCCGCTATCTCGGTACTGAATTGCGTTTCGGGTGGTAGGTCCGGCGATCGTGCTCGATTGAAGCGCGGATTCTTCGCCACGGGATCATCCATATACCACGGTATAGGCAGAAACCGCGCGGCCGGTCGCGTAAACATCTTACTTATACGAAATGTTCCGAATCACCCCTGCCAGCATGGGGCACTCATCGCAGCCCAGAGGAATATCGATACCTGCAAAGCCTGCGCTATCCGCATTGACGACGACTGCCGGTGCTCCGTGGCCGGACAACCAGAACAGCGAAAGCGCCGGTCTCCGAGCTCCGTTGCCGATGCGGGACCACCGACTGCTGGAGCCGCCGCAATGTGGGGCGTACCGCCAGAGATCGTGGACCGGAAGGTCGGCCATTTCGCGAAGGTGATGGCCAGATCGGGAAGAAGCACGGAAGGCTACAATGAAAGCAGAAGGATGCTATAATATGATCAAGCTATTTTCGCGCGACACGCTCCTGCTGATCGCCCGCCTTGCGCTGGCCATGCTGTTCCTTGTCATGGGCTGGGGCAAGCTGGTCGATTATTCCGGCACGGTTGCCTACATGGCCCAGACGCACGCCCCGCTTCCGGCGGTCGCCGCAATTGTTGCGATCGTGATGGAACTGGGCATCGGCGCGGCTCTCGTCACCGGCTTTCTGGTGACGCCGCTCGCCGGCATCCTCGCCATCTATGCGGTCATGACGGCCTTTATCGGACATCATTTCTGGACCA
Organism: Nguyenibacter sp. L1; assembly: GCF_035199985.1. GTDB lineage: Bacteria > Pseudomonadota > Alphaproteobacteria > Acetobacterales > Acetobacteraceae > Gluconacetobacter > Gluconacetobacter vanlangensis. The sequence goes on along the minus strand of NZ_CP127015.1, from coordinate 1,332,570 downwards.
TGGACGGCGCGCTTCGCTACGATATGACGATCCATTTCTACAAGAATATCAGCATTGCCGGGGGGCTGCTCGCTCTCGTCGCCGCTGGACCCGGCCGCTTTGTGCTGCGACTGCCGCATCGTGACTCGGGTCTTGCTATCGCCTGAGCACGATACGCGCAACCACAACACGGATCCAGAACAGGAACCGACATCATGGCGACCCTCACGACCTGCGGCGGGACCGGGCTTTATTACAAGAACTGGGGCACGGGTCAGCCCGTCCTCTTCAGCCACGGGTGGCCGCTGAGCGCGGATATGTGGGACGCCCAGATGCTGTTCCTGGCCGAACGGGGCTTTCGGGGCATCGCGTTCGACCGGCGTGGTTTTGATCGATCGAGCCTGCTCCTGCTTGGGGCTGTGACGCCATTTTATGAAGACGTCGGACCATCCGGTCGGTCCCGAGAAGGCCGTGTTCGAGGGTATTCGACGCACCGCACGTGTTCGTGTTGACGTACAAGGATCAGCTTAACGCCGACCTTCTGACCTTTTTGCAAGCATAAGGAACCGTCATGTCAGAGCTTTTCTCCCCCGTTCGCCTTGGGGATCTTCATCTCAGCAACCGCATTGTCATGGCACCCATGACCCGAGCCCGGGCGGCGGACGATGGTATTCCGAACGCTTCCGCCGCCGAATATTACCGGCAACGTGCGGGAGCGGGTCTCATAATTACCGAGGCCATCAACGTCGGGCCACTCTCGGCGGCATTCGAGCGCGCGCCGGGATTATGGACGCCAGAACAGAGTGCCGCCTGGCAGGCGATTGTATCGAGTGCCAAAGCCGGGGGCGGCTGCATGGTTGCCCAGCTTTGGCATGCCGGCAGGGCGGGGGCTCGTGGAATTCTGGCCGGGCGGGAGCCGCTTTCCCCATCGGGGGTCAACCATGATCTCGGCGAGTTGCAGGTTTGGGGGCTTCTGCAAAACGGCGCGTATGTTCGGATCAACGCGACGCATTCTCGCGCGATGACGCATGCCGACATCACGCACGCTATCGACGAGTATCGCATCGCTGCGGCGAATGCGCGCGACGCCGGCTTCGATGGTGTCGAAATTCACGCGGGGAATGGGTATTTGCCCCATCAGTTCCTGTCTCCCGGCACCAATCGGCGAACCGACGCATATGGTGGTGACGCAACTGGCCGAGCGAGGTTTCTGCGTGAAATCCTGGCAGCCGTCGGGCAGGTCGTTCCCCTGACACGCGTCGGCATTCGGCTGTCACCCTATGCAGATTACAATAATGTCGCCGACCCGGACCCCGACGAGACCTATGCGTCCCTGGCAACGTGGCTGAATGGCGCCGGCCTTGCGTATGTGCATCTTGCCGACACGAATGCATGGACCGGCGCTCCCGATCTCGCGCGGCTCCTGGCTCTTTTCAAGCCCCGCTACACAGGGCCCCTCATCGTCAATGCGGGACTCTCCCCGGAACACGCGGCGGCGTTGGTTGCAGAGGGAAGTACGGATGCCGTCGCGTTCGGCCGTCTTTTCATCGCGAACCCCGATTTGCCGGAGCGGATGCGTCAGGGTGGCCCTTATAATGACCTCCGTCATGTCGGATTGTACGGCGGTTCGGCGGTCGGCTATACCGATTACCCGTTTCTTCCGCATGACGACGGCGCCAAGGCGGCGGTGTGACCACCGATATGGTCCATGACGGTCAATCCGGCTTACCGGCGCACTCCATGGCAAAGAAAGCGGCGAACAGAGCATGCCCGTAACCTTGAAAGCCGGCTTGATCGTGGCGTTGGGCATTGGGGTGGTCATGTCGGGCGTGGCAATCGGGCTGGTCTATAAGCCGCCGATCGCGACGGCGGTCCCACCCGATCCGCGCGCTTTTCCCGTGCCTCTGATAGAGCGCGGCGCCACGCTCGCGATGATCGGAGACTGCGTCGTGTGCCACACGGCCGAACGCGGTGTGCCCTATGCGGGCGGCAGACCGCTGGCCACGCCGTTCGGGACGCTTTACGCGACGAACATAACACCGGACCAGGCAACCGGCATCGGCTCATGGTCGTTCGCGGCGTTTCGGCGGGCAATGCGCGAGGGCATATCGCGCGACGGCAGCCACCTTTGTCCGGCGCTGCCTTATGAACATTTCACGCATGTGACTGATGACGACCTCATGGCGCTCTATGCATTCCTGATGACGCGAAGGGCGATACGGGCACCGGCTCCTCACAACGAGCTGGTTTTTCCGCTCGGTTTTCGTCCGCTTCTTGCGGGATGGAATCTGCTTTTTCTGCATCGGGGTCCATTCGTCGTCAAACGGGGCGAAAGTGCCGAATGGAATCGAGGCGCCTATCTCGTTGAAGGGCTCGGCCATTGCGGGGGATGCCATACGCCCCGCAACCTGGCCGGCGGAGAGGAACGGCACCGCGCCTTCGCAGGCGGCGTCGCGGAAGGGTGGAACGCCCCGGCGCTCGATCCTTCAAACCGATCTCCGCATCGCTGGACCGTTCAATCCCTCTACACATATCTCCGTACTGGCATTGATGCCGGACACAGCGCCGCCGCAGGTCCGATGGGACCGGTCAGTTACGATCTCTCCTCCGCTCCCGATGCCGATGTCAGAGCCATTGCTGTCTATGTCGCGTCATTGATGCGGCATGGCCACGATGATGACGGGGGGGGCTGGGCCCGTGGATATGAAAAGGAAGGCAGAAGACGCGCATCCGTCCGGCGCCGCGTTGTTTGCCGGCGCATGCGGCGGTTGTCACGGGGAGGGAGCCCCCATGGTATCGCAAGGCCGCCCGTCCCTGTCGTTGGTCAGCGCAATCCAGGAAGACGATCCACGCAATATGTTGCAGGCGATTCTTCAGGGGATACACCCTCTCGGACACGCGCGGCCCCTATATGCCGGCCTTCTCGAGCGATCTGAACGACGGTCAGATCGTGGAAATCGCGGCTTATCTGCGCGCCAGATATAGCACGCGCACACCATGGACCCAACTTGAAGCGGCCGTCATGGCGGCGCGCGGAGCGGGGGCGAAGCAATGATCCTGACAGTGAATATCAATGGCGTCGACCACGCTCTCGATGTCGATCCATCTACGCCGTTGTTGTATGTGCTTCGCGACGATCTGCAGCTGAATGGCGCGAAATATGGATGCGGCCTGGGACAGTGCGGCGCCTGCACTGTGCAGGTCGACGGCAGGGCCGTATTTTCATGCCTGATGCCCATTGCCGCGTTGGACGGAAGGCGGGTCCGGACGGTCGAAGGGTTGGGATCGATCGACAATCCCGGTCCAGTGCAGCGGGCCTTCGAGGCTGAACAGGCCGCACAGTGCGGGTATTGCATCGCCGGAATGATCATGCGCGCCCAGGCATTGCTCGATCGCACGCCTTCGCCGACCGATGCGCAGATCCGCGCGCATATGCAGACCAATTTATGCCGCTGCGGCACCCATATGCGCATCCTGCGCGCGGTCAGACGCGCGGCGGACAGCGCGGAAGCTGCCACGGCCACGCGTCGGGGGCCATTGGAATGAGCATTTTGAATGCTGCTCCGCCCCTGTCGCGCCGCTCTTTCCTCGGTGGTGGCGCACTTGTCGTCTCCTTCGCGATAACGCCGCGTGCGTTCGCGCAACTCGCTGGTGGGGGGGAAGGGGGTGCCGGCCCCCGCATCGTCGCGCCGAACCTGCCGGGAAGCCTGAAATCCACGCCATGGCTGGACGCATGGATCCGCATCGATGCGGACGGGCATATCACCGCCTTCACCGGCAAAGCCGAACTGGGACAAGGCATCCGGACCGCATTGCTGCAGGTCGCCGCCGAGGAACTGGATGTGGCGCCTGGGCAGATCGAACTGGTGACCGTCGACACGGAGAGAACGCCTGATGAAGGCCTGACGGCCGGGAGTCACTCGATGCAGGATAGCGGCAGCGCGCTTCGCAATGCCGCCGCGAATGTCCGCATGCTGTTGATTCAGGAGGCCGCGCGTGCCTGGGACGTGGCGCCGGACACCATCGGCACAAGCGGTGACGGTCGACTGCATAGTGCAACCGGCCGCACGGCGCGCTATGGCGAGCTTGCGGCCTCGCTCTCGCTGCATGTCGAAGCGCTTCCCAATGTGCCCCTGCGCGATCCGAAGCTGTTTCGTACGATGGGCACGGCACTGGCGCGTGTCGACATCCCGGCAAAACTGACGGGTGGGGCCGCGTATGTGCAGGATATGCGCGTGCCGGGAATGTTGCATGCACGTGTCGTGCGCGGCCCGAGTGTCGGCACGCGCCTCGATCCACTGAATGTCGCGGCCGTCGAGGGCCTCGCCGGCGTGGTCAAAATCGTGCAGGTCGGGTCGTTCGTCGCCGTGGTCGCCGACCGCGAATGGACCGTGATCACGGCGCTGCGACGGCTTCAGGAGACGGGCTTCGTCCGGATGGTGCCGCCGATCCCTCAGGGCGACGTCGTCGCGACGCTCAGGAGCTTGCCGCCCGAAGAGATTGTCGTTCTCGACACCCACGATGTGACCGAGCCTTCCGCTCGCACCGTCAGGGCACGCTATACGCGACCGTGGCTCAGCCACGGATCCATCGGTCCGTCTTGTGCGGTCGCGATGTTCCGGGACGGCAGGATGACCATATGGACGCACAGCCAGGGCACATACGACGTTCGTCGCGTCGCGGCCGAGCTTCTTGATCTGCCGCCTGCGAACGTGCATGCGATCCATGTCGAAGGGGCCGGGTGTTACGGCCAGAATGGCGCCGATGACGTTGCTGCGGAAGCCGCCATGATCGCAAAGGCCGTGCCTGGGCGGCCAATTCGGTTGCAATGGATGCGCGAGCAGGAGTTCGGTTGGGAGCCGCTGGGGCCAGCCATGGTGACCGAGGTCGAGGCGTCGCTCGATGCTCAAAACCGTATTGTCGCCTGGAACTATGATGTCTGGAGCAATCCCCATAACAACCGGCCGGTCGGCGCCGGCGGCGTGCTGGTCGGCGGCGAGGTGGTGCCGCCGTTCCCCGCGCCGGAGGGCAAACCCATACCGATGCCCGAGGGCGACGGAGATCGCAATGCGAACCCGCTCTACACGCTGCCCAACATGCATGTCCTCTATCATTTCCTGAAGGATATGCCGATCCGCGTCTCGGCACTCCGCTCGCTTGGCGCGCATCTCAATGTTTTCTCGATCGAATCCATGTTTGACGAATTGGCGAAAGCCAGCGGCGTCGATCCCCTGGTTCTGCGGTTGGCGCACATGAAGGACGAGCGCGCGCGTGCGGTCATGCAGACGGCGGCCGAGCGGTTCGGCTGGGTGAACGGAGTCCGGGGCGATGGCCGGCGAGGCCGCGGCATGGGATTTGCCCGCTACAAGAATCTGGGTGCGTATTGTGCCGTCATGCTCGACATCGAAGTCGAGCGCGAGACTGGCCGCATCGCGGTATTGCGTGCCGTTGCTGCCGTGGATAGCGGTCAACCGGTCAATCCGGACGGCATCCGCAACCAGGTCGAAGGCGGCATTATCCAGTCACTGAGTTGGACAACCCATGAGTCCGTAACGTTCGATGCCAACCGGCGGACGAGCTTTGATTGGAGCATGTACCCCATCCTGCGCTTCGCCGACGCGCCGCATTCGGTCGAGGTTCATGTGATCGACAGCGTCGGCATGCCCTTTCTCGGGACCGCGGAATGCGCGCAAGGTCCCACGTCGGCCGCTTTGGCAAATGCGCTCGCCGACGCCGTCGGAGTTCGCCTGCGCGAGATGCCGCTCAGCCCTGCGCGCGTCAAGGCGGCGATCGGAGTCATTTGATCGCTGCCTGAACCCGTCTTGCCCGACGACGAAGCGGATTGGCGGCTGGAACGAGAGCGCAGGCCGTGCGCTCAGGGCAGCGGCTTTCCATCATCGCCGAGGCGCTCGACCTTCGTCTTGCCGTCTGGCGTCACGGTCATGCCGATGCGGCGTTTTCCGGCCGCGTCGATCAATACCATGCCCGACCCGCCGGCATTATTGAGAAACAGGTAACTCGACGCGCCGCCCGGTCGGTCGAACTTCACATGCGCGCCTTTGTCGTCGATTGCCAGTGCAGCGCTCGGCCACGTGGGGTCAGGGTTGCTGAGCGTCACCGCCGGCCGGCGGCTGCATCCAGCGCGACCATCGCGCGTGGCGCACCATCGCTGCCGATCAGTAAGATGGTCGGTGTGCCATCCTTGGCCGACAGCAGGATGCGCGTATGCCCTTGCGCATCGACGATACGGACCTCCTGTGTCACGACGGGAGGGAGTGGCAGATGTGCCATGACCGTTTCCTTCATGCTTCTTCCGTGGGCTCGGGGTCGCCGAGGTTGATCGCCCGGATGCTGATGGCGAGCAACGCGGCGGCGAGCGCGATCATCGCCATCGCCCCGAATACCCAGCGAAAGGCTTCACGGATCGCATTTAATGGAAATGCCGCAGCCGCGATGCCGCTGGTGGGCACATCGAGCGCTGCCTGGACCTGCGCCACGGCCCCCGGTGCCTGCCACTCCATTGCCAGGAGCAGGATCGCCGAAGTCGCCGCCGTGCCCATCACCCCTCCAATCGAACGCGCGAAGGACAATGTCGCAGTCGCGGTGCCCAGATGCGCCTTGCCGCCCGCCCATTGCACCATCGTCTGGGCCGCTGGCATCGTGGTTCCAAGGCCAAGCCCGAACAGGGCCGAGGCACCTGCGATCATCCAGGCGCCCTGGTCGATTGTCGCGGCAAGCAGCGCGAAACCAGTTGAGGCAACTCCCAGTCCCCAAACCAGTGGCCCGCGGGGCAGGCCGGTGTTCGAGATGCGCAAACCCGTACAAGTCGAGATGATCACCTGCGCAAGTGTCAGCGGGATCAGCAAGAGACCGGATATGCTTGGACTCAGGCCCAGCACTAGTTCCAACAAGAGCGGTACCTGGATCACCGCCGCGAAAAGCGCCGCGGCAAACAGCGTGGTGCATAAAGTCACCCGCCAGACGATCGCGTTCTGCAATAGCGCCGGCGAAATCAATGGCGCGGCAACCCGACGCTCGATCGGTAGCAGCAGAGCGAAGCCGAGAATTCCAGCACCGCCCAGAGCGAGCACTGTCGTCGAAGTCCAGCCCCAGTCTGGTCCTTGCGTCAGCACCAGCAGCAAGGCGAGCGTCGCGCCGACGAACACCGACGTACCGGGCACGTCGAGCGTGAAAGGCCCTTGATCCTTCTCAGCCGCTAACGGCCAGGCGGCGACCGCCGCCCCGAGGCCGAGAGGTATGTTGGTCCAGAAAATCCAGCGCCACCCGACATGTTCGGACAAGAAGCCTCCAGCGATGGGCCCTAACGTGCTGGCGAGCGCAAATACCGCGCCGAACCAGCCCTGAAAGCGGCCGCGATCCTTCGGATTCACGGCCTCGCCAATCAGCGACTGCGACAGGGTCATTAGACCGCCGCCGCCCAGCCCCTGTATGGCGCGGGCGACGTCCAGCGTGGTAAGGTCAGGCGCCAACCCACAGCCGAGCGAACCCGCCACGAACAGTGCCAACGCCCCCAGCAGCGCAGGCTTGCGCCCCACTGCGTCGCCGATCCGCCCATAGATCGGTGCCGCGACCGTCGCTGACAGTAGATAGGCGGTGACAATCCAGGCGATCTGCGTGAAGCCATGCAGCGATGTGGCGATCGCCGGCAACGCAGTCGCAACGATCGTCTGGTCGAGCGAACCAAGGAACATCGCGGGTGCCACGCTCAGGAAGACCGTGACGAAGCGCTTGTTTTCTGTGGGCGAGGAAGGAAGCGCACCTTTCGTGAGAGGGCTGGCATCAGCGGACTGCGCGCGCGAGGTCATGCGCTCCACCCGTCGGCGGTGAGCTCGTCAAGAAAGGCATGGCAGGTGGAGGGCAGGGAAGCGAGCATCAGGCTGCCGCGATCCCAACGGACAGGAAAACGGTGCTCGATATCGCGAAGATCGCCTACCATCGAATTATGCGGGCTTGATCATGTCACGGGCATAGTCCAGACCGATGCCATAGCCCCCGCCATGATCGACGACGATCGATCGCGCGGCTTCATAGGTTTCATGGCGTGTCCAGTCACGCTGGAACTCCAGCAGCAGTTGAAGCCAAGACGTCATCACCGCCCCGGCCTGCTCCATTCGCCGAAGGGCAGCGTCATGGCTCGCCGCGGTGAGGCCACCGCAGACATCGGCAACGACATGGACTTTGTAGCCTTCGGCAAGGGCTGATAGCACGGGGAAGCTGACGCAGGCCTCCGTCAATAGTCCTGCAACCACCAGTATCTTGCGACCTGTCGCGATCACCGCGGCCTTCGCTGCTCCGTCCTCCCACAGATTCATGCTGCGTCGTTCGATCGGTGTTACGTCGGGCAGGACGGCGCGGAGCGGCGGCATCAGCGGGCCGCTATAAACCTTCGATGCGGAGGTGCTGACGACCACCGGCACACCGAAGGTTGTCGCGGTACGGGCAAGCGCGATTGCGTTGCTGCGCAGGACTTGGCGATCGGCCGATCCGGTGGCAAAGGCAAGGCCTGCCTGCTCGTCGACCAGAACCAGCGCGCAATCGCTGGCGTCAAGAAGAGGAGTGCCGCCAATCGCCGGCCCATCATGTGTCGCGATGGTGTTCATGCTGTCCCTTCTATAATTATTGTCATTCTGACATGGCGCCATACGCAATGGCATAAGCAGAGAAAAACCCACCCGTCGCCACTGCGCCGTTGATGAAGCGACAGCTTCTAAAAACAAAAATGTAAAAGAGTCTCTGCCACATGGATTGTTTAATGTGATGGTGCTTTGACCGATTGTGCTGTCTTCGTCACGAGGCTGTCCCTGAGGGCACGCCAAATGAATTACACCGCCAAGGGCTTTCCAGGCGGCACGCGTCATGACTGCCGGAAACGCTCGCGACATGAGTGCTGGTGTTCGGGTCGTGGAGCATGCTTTCAAAACCACCGATATGGATGAGATGAAAAATATTTAGGGCCCGTTAGACCTTGATCCAATCTGCGGCTAAATGAGGCGGCGGTCTTTTCATATCGGGTTGTGACGGCACACCATTCCTTCAGGCGAACCCCAAGATTTTCCACCAGATGGCGGTTGCGATAAGCTCATTTGCGGGTAGGAAACGGCGGCGTCCCGGCGCTTTGGCGGGATCGCTGGCCGGGCCTCCATAGCCCTGAAGTGGTCCCCTCATGAGGACCACGGGCGGTCGAATTTCATGCGGGTGACAGCCAGTTCTATGCGCGCAACGTCGTAGCATCCTGCTCGACAATATAACCCATATGGAAAACGGGACGCCTTTGCGAAACAGGGTTGTGTAAAACATGGCGTATCACACTATCTGCTGTCCGTTTTCAAATATCGTCCTGTTTTCCGAAGGGTGAATCGGGTCCATGAATGCACGAAAAAATGAAGAAGGGGTTGTTCTTCGAACCGTCGGGGCGCCATATCGGCGCCTGGTGCCATCCTCCGAAGCACATCCCCAGGCCAGCGTCAGCACCGAAAACCTGACGCATATCGCGCAGGTCGCCGAACGGGGGCTGATGGACTTCGTCTTTATCGCGGACACGAACAATGTCTGGGAAGAGAATATTTTCTTTTCTAAACGGATAATGCAAGCTTGAACCTCCCGTCGGCTGGAGGTGGCAGGCTGTCGATCCGAGCAACTCCCCGGCGGTCCGCCCCAAGTGTCCTGCCCAAGGTTTTGACCTCATTGAGACCATCAAGAAAAAAAGAAACTCTCTAAATTGTCACGTTCCCGGCTGCCGTCAAACGAATGCCGGTGTGGTTTCGCTTCGGGAGGTGACGCCAACTCATCTTCGAGCCTGTCGGTGGCACGGGCGAAGGTAGAAAGTCTCATGCCATGAATCATGGCTGCCCTTGTCAGACTGCCGGCCTCCACGGCAAGCTTGAAATATTCAAAATCTGCGCTTTGCATGACGCGAGCGCGTGTGCAAGCAGGACGATCATCATGCAAAAGAGCAAAGAGTCTATCTTCTGCCACGTCTGCCGGATCAACTCCGTCAGGTGGGCCAGCCTCCGCCCAACGCTCTGAATGAACTTACGGCTGCGCGTGCCGCGTTTGCCCGGTTTAGGGCAAGTTGGTCCTGCGAGTCCAGAAGCTGCCGATCTGCGTCGAGCACGTCCGTCAAAGGAATGACGCCCGCCTGGAAGGATTGCTGGGAAAGATCGCGCGCGCGCGTCAGCGAGGCGACTTCAGTCTGCAAGTCGCCTGTGCGCTGCTCCGTCTGTACCAGGGTCGTGAAAGCATTTTCTACATCTTCGGCCGCATGCAGGACCGTCAGCCGGTAATGCGCCAGGGCCTCGGCATTGGCGCCACGGGCCTGCTGCACCTCGGCGTCGATCTTGCCGAAATCGAAGATCCGCCAGCGAATTGCTCCGGAGCCCGTCGCCTGGAAACCGGGTGCTGTGAAAAGCCTGTTGGGACTGAGACTTTGAAAGCCCAGAATTCCGGTGAGTGACAATTTGGGATAGTAATCGCCCAGCGCCTCGCCGATCCGTGCGTTCGATGCCGCCAGACGGCGCTCCGCAGCCAGAATGTCCGGTCGGCGACGTAACATGTCCGTGGGCTTGTCGCTGGCGCCGATGGCCGGAATGGCTGGAATGTCGGACGGCGTTCCCAACTCGGCGGCATAGGTGCCGGGCTGAGCGCCCATCAGCACGTCAAGACGATTAGTTTGGGCTTCGAGGGCGATGCGGATCAACGGCACGGTCTGGCGCGCGGATTGCAGCAAAGCCTCCGCCTGGGCGAGTTCCCGCTCGTTCGAAATGCCCCGTGTGCGTCGCTGGCGGACCAGATCCAGCAGATGGGTGTCCACGGTAATCTGCCTTTCCGCGACGGCGAGCCGTGCTTGGTCTCCCCGGATCTGGAAATAAGCGTCGGCGGCGTCGGCCGCCACGGTGATACGCTCACCCACACGTTCCACCTGCGCGGCCTCTTCCTCGTCCCGTGCGGCTTCCTGCCCGCGCCTGAGGCCGCCGAACAGATCGATTTCCCAGCTTGCCGCGCCGCTGACGTCATAGGTGCGGTAGTCACGGTGGAAACCGGGGACGGTCCGTACGACATGGCCGATCAGCCCCTCCTGGGACAACCGGTTCGCGGAGGCCTGCGGGGCGAAATCCAGCGTCGGCAACAGGCGTGCGGTAGCTGCTTCCGCGGCGCCCCGCGCCTGGCGGACGCGGGCCATGGCGGCCGCGAGGTCCAGGTTCTGGGTCAGCACACGCTGTTCGATACGTACCAGTTCGGGGTCGTGAAATCCCTCCCACCACGTGTCGAGCGACGGCGCCGCCGTGGCGTGGCGGGCGTCGATGGCTGCTGCGCTGTGGAAAGGACGGAGACGTGCATCCGGCGCCCTGTAATCCGGGCCGACCGCGCAGGCGGACATCATCATGGCCAGGGAGAGTGTCATGGCCGGCTTCAGCAATCCGGTCGTTGCCCGGTGGCGCGGGGGTGCCGTGTTGCGCCTTGTTGCAGGAAGTGTGGAATTCATGGCGTTCGACCTTCGATGAGCGTCGGACACGCGTTGTCCGGCTGTAGTCGAGTGACTGATATACATATCAGTCACTCGTTGTCAATTCACCGCCCGTGTCTTATCTAAGAGGTCAAATTCAGCCAGGGGAAACAGGATGCGCGCGCCTCACACTGGACAACGTGGCCCGGTCGATCACGAGCGCCGGGATCAGATCATGACGGCGGCCATCGCGCATTTCGGGCATTACGGGTACAAGAAGACCACGATGGCCGATCTGGCCGACGCCATCGGTCTGTCGAAGGCCTATATCTATAAATTCTTCGAGTCGAAGAAGGCGATCGGCGAGGCGATCTGCGCGCTCCAGCATGGCAAGATGCGCGCGGATATCCAGGCGATCGTCGACGACGACAAGCCGGCTTCCGACAGAATGCGCAGGGTTTTCCTCGCTTTGGCGCGCAATACGGTCACGCTGTTTTCGCACGAGCGTAAACTGCACGACATCGTCTATTCGGCGGTGGAGGAGGAATGGGCGTCTGCCCGGAGTTTCGCCGATGCGTTGCGCGGCATGGTCGAGCACCTGATCCGCGAAGGCCGCGAGGGCGGCGAGTTCGAGCGCAAGACGCCCGTTGACGAGACCTGTCACGCCATCATGCTGGTCCTGCAGTCGATCTATCACCCCCTTCTGCTCGAGCAGCACATGGACACGTTGGACGATGATGCGGCGACGCTGGCCAGTCTCGTCTTGAGAAGCCTCGCACCGTGAATTTGGTACGAGGCTTAATGTGACCAATTGACAATACGGTCACTCGTGTACAATTTGGGCTTCCAAACCCGCTGGGAGCCCGAACATGGCTGGAACACGCCTATCCTTTCTTGCAGCGGCCGGCATCTGCACCGTTTTCGGGCTGTCGGCCTGCAAGCCCAAAGACGATCCTGATCCGCGCACGGCCGACCGTATCGTGGAGACGGTGCGGATCGAACCCGCAGCGACTGCCGAGCATGTCTACACGGGGGTCGTAGCGGCCCGCGTCCAAAGCGATCTCGGCTTTCGCGTGTCCGGCAAGATCGTCGAACGCCTGGTCGACACCGGACAGACTGTCTCAAAGGGGCAGGTGCTGATGCGCCTCGACCCGACGGATTACCTCCATGCCGTGACGACCCAGGTCGGCAGCGTGGCATCGTTGCGCGCCCGCTGGGTCCAGGCCGCGGCGGATGAGCGTCGCTATCGCGGTCTTGTCGCGACCGGTGCCGTGGCGGCCTCGGCCTACGACCAGGTAAAGGCCGAAGCGGACAGCGCCCGCGCGCAACTGGATGCGGCGATCGCGCAGGAGAAGATTGCCCGCAACCAGGACGATTATTCCCTGTTGCGCGCGGATGAAGACGGTGTCGTCGTCCAGACCCTGGCGGAACCGGGGCATGTCGTCGCGGCCGGTCAGACCGTGATCGTGCTGGCACATGCCGGCCCGCGCGAGGCCGCGATCGACCTGCCGGAAGGGGTGCGTCCGATGCTGCATTCCGCGGCGGAAGCCGAACTGTATGACGAGGGTTCCCGCGTGCCCGCGCACCTGCGGCAATTGTCCGACGCCGCCGACCCGCGTACCCGCACGTTCGAGGCCCGTTACGTCATGGACGGGCCAGGCGCGGACGCGCCGCTGGGGGCGACGGTGCGTGTCCACCTGCCTGAAGCCAGCGACGATCCGCCCGCGCTCGTCGTGCCGTTGGGCGCCGTCGATGACGAGGGCAAGGGGCCCGGCGTCTGGAGCGTGGATGGCCTGGCTTCGACAGTCAGCTTTCATCCGGTACAGATCGCACATATCGGCGAGGATACGGCGACGGTCGTCCCCGGTGCGGATCTTCGCCCGGGCATGCTGATTGCGGCGGCCGGCGGCCACTCTCTGCATGTCGGCGAGCATGTCCAGATCGCCTCGACAAAGGTCGCGATGCAATGAGCGGGTTCAACCTGTCCGCCCTCGCGGTGCGCGAGCGCGGGATCACATTGTTCCTGATCGTGGCGCTGGCATTGTCGGGCGCCTATGCGTTCTTCAGTCTCGGCCGTGCCGAGGACCCCGCCTTCACCGTCAAAACCCTGACGGCGACCGCTGTCTGGCCGGGCGCCACGGCGCAGGAAATGCAGGACCTGGTGGCCGATCCCCTGGAAAAGCGGGTGCAGGAACTGCAATGGTACGACCGGGTGGAAACATTGACCCGGCCGGGCCTGGCGCTGATGATGGTCACGCTCAAGGACAACACGCCGCCTGCCGCCGTTCCCGAGCAATTCTACCAGACGCGCAAGAAGCTGTACGACACCATGCCTCTTCTACCGCAGGGCGTGCAGGGACCGTTCGTCAACGACGAATATTCCGATGTCGATTTCGCCGTCTACGCACTGGACGGCCATGGGCTGCCCGAACGCCTGCTGGTCCGCCAGGCCGAAACGGTGCGGCAGCGCCTGCTGCATGTGCCGGGCGTGCGCAAGGTCGATATTGTCGGCGAGCGGCCGGAACGGATCTTCGTCAATTTTTCCGATGCCAGACTGGTCACGCTCGGGATCAGCACGCAGGACGTGTTCGCGGCGCTCGAACGTCAGAATGCGGTGACGGCCGCGGGTTCGATCGATACGCGCGGCCCGCAGGTCTTCGTGCGGTTGGATGGCGCGCTGGACGACCTGCAGAAAATTCGTGACATCCCCATCGCGGCGGGCGGCCGGACGCTCAAGATCTCGGACATCGCGACGGTGGAGCGGGGGTACGAGGACCCACCGACCTATCTTGTCCGGCATGCCGGGGCCCAGACTCTGGTGCTGAACGTCGTGATGCAGGATCACTGGAACGGGTTGAAGCTCGGCCAGTCCCTGGCCGCGGCGGAGAAGACGCTGGGGGCGGGGCTGCCCGTCGGGGTCACGCTGACGAAAATCGTGGACCAGGCCGGCATCATTCATGCCGCCGTCGGCGAGTTCATGCTGAAATTCTTCGTGGCGCTCGGCGTCGTGATGGTCGTCAGCCTGGTCAGCCTGGGCTGGCGGGTCGGCATCGTCGTCGCGGCAGCCGTGCCGCTGACGCTGTCGATCGTCATGGTCATCATGCTGGTGACCGGCCGGGCGCTGGACCGCATCACGCTGGGCGCGTTGATCATCTCGCTGGGCCTTCTGGTCGACGACGCGATCATCGCGATCGAGATGATGGTGGTGAAGCTGGAGGAAGGGTACGAACGCACGAAGGCCGCCGCCTATGCCTGGAGCCACACGGCGGCCCCGATGCTGGCCGGCACGCTGGTCACGATCATCGGTTTCACCCCGGTCGGCTTCGCGCGCTCCACCGCCGGCGAGTACGCCGGCAACATTTTCTGGATCGTCGGCTATGCGCTGCTGACCTCCTGGTTCGTGGCCGTGGTGTTCACGCCCTATCTCGGCGTCAAGCTGCTGCCGGACATCAAGCGGATCGAGGGCGCCTATGAGCATATCTACGCCACGCCCAATTACCGCCGCTTCCGGCGCCTCGTCATATGGGTCGTGCGGCGCAAATTCATGGTCGCGGGGGCGGTGCTGGCGTTGTTCCTGCTGGCCTTCGTCGGGATGGGGTCCGTCCGGCAGCAATTCTTCCCCAGTTCGGACCGCCCGGAACTGCTGGCCGAGGTGCAGATGCCGGAGGGCACCAGCATCGAAGCCACCACGCGGGTCACGGCCCGTGTGGAAGCATGGCTGAAGACGCAGCCCGAGGCAAAGATCGTCACCAGCTATGTGGGTGCCGGCGCGCCGCGTTTCTTCCTGGCGTACAACCCGGAATTGCCTGATCCGTCCTTTGCCAAAATCGTCGTCCTGACTCCCAGCGCCCGGGACCGCGACCGCTTGCGCGATCGTATGCGCCAGGCCGTGGCCCAGGGGATGGCGCCTGATGCCCGGATCCGCGTGACGCAGTTCGTCTTCGGCCCCTACACGCATTTCCCGGTTATGTTCCGTATCATGGGACCGGATGCGGATCGGGTGCGCGATATCGCGACCCAGGTCGGCACGATCATGCGGAACAATCCGCATACGCGGCAGGTCAATGCCGATTGGGGCGAGCGCGTGCAGACGGCGCATTTCGTGCTGGACCAGGCGCGGCTGCAACTGATCGGCCTGTCCCCCCAGGAAGCGTCCGAACAGATCCAGTTCCTGCTGCTGGGCGTGCCCGTGACCCAGATCCGCGAGGACATCCGGACCGTCGATCTGGTGGTCCGCAGCGCGGGGCAGGATCGTCTGGATCCGGCGAAGCTGGGCAACATGACCATCAGCAACCGCACGGGCCAATTGATTCCGCTCAGCCAGATCGGTCATGTCGAGATCCGTGCCGAAGACCCTATCCTGCGCCGGCGTGACCGGATTCCGACGATCACGCTTCAGAGCGATATCGACGAAAACCTGCAGCCGCCGCAGGTCACGACGGAGATCGATCAGGCTCTGGCGCCCGTCCGCGCGACGCTGCCCCCTGGCTATCGCATCGAAGCCGGCGGCAACGCGGAAGAATCCGGAAAGGCCAACAAGGCCCTGGTGCCGATCTTTCCGGTGATGATCCTGCTGACCCTGGTCGTCCTGGTGTTCGAGACCCGATCCATCTCCGGCATGTTCATGGTGTTCCTGACGGCTCCGCTGGGGTTGATCGGGACCGTTCCGACCCTGTTGATCTTCCATCAGCCGTTCGGTTTCAATGCGATCCTGGGATTGATCGGCCTGTCGGGCATCCTGATGCGCAACACGCTGATCCTGATCGGACAGATCAAGGTCAATCAGGCGGCGGGGCTCGATCCGTTCCATTCGGTGGTCGAGGCGACCGTGCAGCGTGCCCGCCCGGTCATCCTGACGGCCCTGGCGGCCGTACTGGCCTTCATCCCGCTGACGGAATCGGTGTTCTGGGGCTCGCTGGCCTATACGCTGATCGGCGGCACGGCGGCCGGTACCGGGTTGATCCTGATGTTCCTGCCGGCGCTTTATGCGATCTGGTATCGCATAAAGCCGACGAACGAGCCTGACGGCGGCGAGCCGGAGGTGGCGAAGGATTTCACGGGGGCTACCAAAGAGTAGGGCGTGCCTTCGGCACTCCCTACGTCCCGAAAACAAAGATAAGGACGCTTCGAAGAGGTAGCTCGGGCCGTGCCGCCACCGTAGCGGCCGGCCTGGCGCATGAATTTCGGGCCGGAGATGTGCTGGAGCTGTGCCAGACCGACGGGGGCTGCGACGATATCTCAGCCCCTTCGGCGGCCTTCAAGGCGCTGGCGACCAGATCGAACACACAGGTCGTCGCGTTTTTCGGGGCGTTCGCGGGATTGCTGGAAGATGACGCGGTCTGGTCCGGAATCGCCGAGGCGAACGCGTATGATGTCGCCGATGCCCGTGCATCCGGCCGATCGACCTGGCGGCCGGCATTAGGGTCATCGGCGGGCGCCGGGATGAAGCGATGTACGACAGCATGACGGCTGGACGGTGTCCGTCAGCTGGAGGACGATATCACTCCGCGCCGCTGAGCATGGCCGGCGCTTCACGATGGCCTTCGTGTGTCAGGTGGCATTCTGTTTCACGGAAACGCGCCACAGGCGCCGGGACAGCATCGGCACGCCGCAGATCGGGGCAAAAACGATATAGGATATCGCCACGGTGGCTGACAAAGCCGCCATTCCGGCGTGGAAGACATGCACGACGACCATCCCGCCACCCGCCGCCAGTACCGTCCGCATGGTATAGGCGAGAAAAGGCCACAGGGCATGGCCTGCGCCCTGGACGGCGAAGGCGAACACGAATCCCGCCGCCATGAAGCCGTATGTGGGGGCCACTGTCGTCAGATAGGTCGTTGCGGTTATCGTGACGGGGGCCTGGCCGGTGAACAGGCCGCTCCAGAGCGTGGGGGCCAGGGCGACGGCCAGCCCGACGATTTCCGCGAAGGCACCGCCCACGCTTGCGCCGATCAGGGCAATCCTGCGCGCGCGCGCGGCCTGTCCCGCGCCGACCGCGATCCCGACCATGGTCAGTACGGCCGAGGACAGGCCGAACAGGATCGGGATCATCACGTAATCGAGCCGGGAGGCGATGCCATATCCGGCAATGGCGTCGACGCCGAGGCCTCCAACCGCGCCGGTCATGATGATGACGGTCAGATTCGTCTGCACCGTATTCAATGCGGTGGGGATGCCCACTTTCAGGATATCCGCGAACAGGCGCCATTCGAGGCGTGCCATCCGCAGTTTCAAGCCCGACCGGCCCGAGGCCATGTAGCGTAACAGGACGATCAGCGCGCAGACGTAATAGAGCACGAACGCGAGTCCGGCGCCTCCGACGCCGAGACGCGGGATCGGCCCGAAGCCGAAGATCAGGGCCGGAGAAGCCGGAATCATGACCGCGGCCCCGACCAGGGTTACCAGTGCGGGTACCCTCACGTTCCCCGCCCCACGCAAGGTGGCCGACAGCAGATTGACGATCCAGATCGCGACCGCGCCGCCGAAAACGGTATTCGAGTACGCCAGCGCCGCGCGCAGGGACGCGCCGTTCCCGCCCAGCGCGCCATAGAGCGCGGGACCGCCGCAGAGCAGTCCGACGGTAAAAACCGTGCCGGCGATCGCGGCCAGCACAATGGCATGCAGCACCAGAGCGTCGGCGTCGTGCTGCCGCCCGGCGCCGATCGCCCGCGCGAGCGCCGACGCCACCCCGCTGCCCAGGCCACCGTTCGACATGGTGACCATCAGCATGTAGACGGGAAAGACCAGTGCCACGCCAGCCAGCGCCTCGGTCCCCAGGACACCGACATAGTAGGTTTCGGCCACCCCGACCGCCGTCTGGGCCAGGAGTACGGCGATCGTCGGCAGCGCGAGCCGCATCAATGTTCCGGCGATCGGTCCCGTCAGGATGGCATCGCGCGTCCGCGCCTTGCGATCCGCCACGCGGGGCTCGCTGATCGGGGTGATTTCGATGAGGTCGGCGATCCTCTCATTGGCGCTCTCGAACATCGTGGTCGTCTTACGTTTCGGCGCGGAAAATCGGGGAGCCGGCAGGCGCGCCGATCGTGCCGCCATCGACGACGATCTCGGTGCCGGTGATATGCCGTGCCTCATCTGAGGCCAGGAACAGCACCGCGTTGGCGATATCCACGGCTTCGCCGAAATGGCCCAGCGGAATGGAGCGGGAATAGCCATTTTCCAGCGCTGCCAGCGCCTCGGGGGTCGTTGCGCGTGCGGCCCAAATCGGTGTGCGGGTGGCGCCCGGCACCACGCTGTTCACCCGGATGCCGCGCGGTGCGAATTCCGATGCCAGAACGCGGTTCATCGCGCCGATCCCGCCCTTGCTTGCGGCATAGGCAGACGCTCCCGGAATGCCCAGTACCTGGTGTACCGATCCGTTGAGAACGATCGATCCACCCTTCTTCAGGTGAGGGGCAGCCGCTTGCGCGGTGAAGAAGACGGCAGTCAGGTTGGTCGCGATAATGCGTTCGAAATCTGCGCGGATCGTCGTCCCGACCGGCGTACTGCCCGAGATCCCGGCATTGAGGAACAGGACATCGAGTGCGCCGAATCGCTCGATTGTGGCGGCGATCGCACGCTCGGCCGCGCCGTCCTCGGTCAGGTCGGCCTGTATGGCGAGCGCGTTCGGCCCCAGCTTCGCCGCTGCCGCATCGAGCGTCTTCCGGTCGCGACCCGTGATCGCGACCCGTGCCCCTTCCTGGATGAAGCGCTCGGCCGTGGCGAGGCCGATGCCGCTGTTGCCACCCGTGATCAGGGCGATCTTGTCACGTAGCCTCATTGTCTGCGTCTCCTATTGCATTACAATCATAATGTAGAATTATGATTGTAATGCAATAGGCGCGGACCTAAATTCCGGCAGCAGGGACGAGAGGGACGGATGCGCTATCAGAAAGGTCGTCGGGAGGAAACGCGCCGGCATATCATCGACGTGGCGGGCCGGCGCTTTCGCCAGGATGGGATCGCGGCTGCCGGCATTGCCGGGCTGATGACGGATGCCGGCCTGACCAACGGCGCGTTCTACACACATTTCGAGTCGAAAGAGGATCTGGTCCGGCAGACCTTGGACATGATGCGCCAGAGTGCCGGCGGTGCCACCGTGCAGGCGATCCGCGATGGCGCGCCGCCCGAGATCTGGTTGCGCCGGTATCTCAGCCCGTCTCATCGCGACAATCCGGGTGGGGGGTGTGTCGCGGCCGCATTATCGGCCGAAATCGCCCGGCATCCGGAAGAAACGCGCGATGCCTTCCGTGCCGCGTGCGAGGAATTCGTCGGGCAGATCGCGGACAGCCTGCCTGCCGGTACGCCGGCGGCGCGGCGGGCGACCGCACAGGCGCTTTATGGGTTGATGATCGGCACGCTGCAACTGGCGCGCGTGATCGGGCCGGGGGCCGAGTCCGATGCGATCCTGGAAAACGGCGTGCGGGCCGGGTTGTTGATGATCGGCGGTGGATAAGGGCGGCGGACGGGCCTATGCCTCCGCGAGGTTGCGCCTGATGTCCTGCGGCGGCACGCCATAGGCGCGCAGAAAGGCTCTGCGCATCCGGTTGCGGTCGTCGAAGCCGGTTTCGCGCGCGATGACTTCAATCGGATGGCGACCTTGTTCCAGCATCAGGCGCGCGGCTTCGATGCGCAGTTGTTCGATCGCCTTGGCGGGAGATTCCCCGGTTTCGGCGCGAAAGAGGCGGCTGAACTGGCGGGGACTGAGATGCGCGGCCTCGGCCAGCTCCTCGACGGACAGACTATTCCGCAGATTGCGCCGGGCATGATCCAGGGCATTCTGAATCCGGTCCGATTTCGGTTCCAGTGCCAACAAGGTCGAATGCTGCGACTGGCCACCGGCGCGACGGTGATAGAGCACCAGCTTCTGCGCGACTGATCGCGTGATGTCCCGGCCCAGATCCTTTTCGATCATCGCCAGCGCGAGGTCGATCCCGGCACTCATGCCGGCGGAGGTCCAGATTGCGCCGTCAATCAGGAAGATCCGGTCCTCTTCCACCTTGATCGCCGGAAACCGGGTGCGCAATTCGGAGGCCATAAGCCAGTGTGTGGTCGCGCGCCGACCGTCCAGCAATCCGGCTTCCGCCAGGACGAAGGCACCCGTGCAGATCGACGCGAGGCGACGCACGCTTCTGGCGGCAATCCGAATATGCTCCACCAGCCCCGGCGAAGGATCGGGGATCCCCGTCCCGCCCAAGACGATCAGGGTGTCGAAATGCGTGTCGTCCAACGTCGCGCTGTCGACCGAAACGGCGTCTGATCCCCGGATCGTGCCGCCGCTCTCCGAGTGGACCGATACTTCGTAGACCGGCGGATCGCTGACGAGATTGGCAACCTCGAACGCCGTCGCAGCGGCGAGACCTATGATCTGGAACCCCGGGTAGACGATGAACCCGACGCGCTGCATAGCCGCGATCTCCTTTGTCTTGAATTGACGCTTATACGACATTCAAGACAAAAGCCAGCCCGCCTATGGTCCCACCCAGCGACGGCATCACGCCTTCGCATCGAAAAGGAACCAAGGTAATGGCAACGCAACATCCGGGAACGGCGCTGGTGACGGGAGCATCGTCGGGGATCGGCGCGATCTACGCGGACCGGCTGGCCCGACGCGGTTATGACCTGATCCTGGTCGCGCGCAATCGCGCACGGCTCGACGAACTGGCGGCGCGGATCAGCGACGAGACCGGTCGGTCCGTTGAGGTCGTAACCGCCGATCTGGGTCAGGACGCAGACGTCCGCCGGGTGGCAGATATCCTGAAGACTGATCACAGCATCACCACGCTGGTCAACAATGCCGGTGTCGGCGCGACGGCGCCCGCCCTCCAATCCGATATCGACGCGATGGAGGCGATGATCGGGCTGAACGTCACCGCTCTCACGCGACTCACCTATGCCGCGCTACCGGATTTTGTGGCCCGCGGACAGGGGCTGATCGTCAATATTTCGTCGATCGGCGCCATTGCGCCTGAAGTCCTGAACGGTGTGTACGGTGGCACCAAGGCCTTCGTGTTGGCGCTGACCCAGTCATTGCACAAGGAACTGGCTGGTACCGGTGTCAACGTCCAGGCGGTTCTGCCGGGTGCCACGGCCACCGAGTTCTGGAATGCGGCGGGCACGCCGATCGAGCACCTGCCGTCCGGCATCGTCATGAAGGCAACGGACATGGTCGACGCCGCCCTGGCGGGGCTGGACCAGGGCGAACTGGTGACGATCCCCTCGCTGCCCGATGTCGCGGACTGGGAAGCCTACGAGAACGCCCGCCATGCCTTGATGCCGAACCTCTCGCGTTCGCTTCCGGCCGCTCGCTACACCAACGGCGATCTCACGTGATCGCCGCTTCGGTAAAAGGAAACAAGCGGAATAGCCCGTTGCGAAGAGTTGCTTCGGCTTGGTACCACCTATCCGCAGTATCTCGTCATGAACGTGCTCTGGGAGAAGAACGGGCAATCCGTCGGAGCGGTCGCCGATCGCCTCGCACTGGAGTCGAGTACGATAACGCCTCTCGTGACGCGTCCGGAAGCTGCGGAATTCGTGCGACGCCAACGCAATTCGGACGATGAGCGCCAGGTCGTCGTAATGCTGCGTTCGAAAGGCGTTGCGTTGCGCCGGGACGCAACATGCTTCGCGGCGACCCTGCTCAAGCGATTGGCGCTCCGGTATCCGATCTTGTCCGCCTCACTGAACAGGTCCGCGGCTTCAGGGACGCCCTCCTCGCTGCCCCTCCAGAAGCAGGGTAACCGGCCGCGGTTTGGCTTATTCGCATCCGGCAGCGAGAACCTGTGCTGCGGCGACAGTCTCGTTTCCGGGAGATGGATGGTCGCGATACTTTCCATATTCGGGCAGGCAGCCATAGGTGAGGATAGAGTTGTAAGAGGGCTGCTTGAGCAATCTGATCAGGCCATCGGGCTCGGATCGCCGAACGTGCAGCCTCGGCCGCCTCCGGCAATGACATGCCCGTTGATATGAATATTGGCCCGCCTGGGGCTGAAGCGCGGTCATCTGGAGCAGGCCGAGGGGTACATTCATGAAATGTTCCCGGACTCCCTTGCGCTTCATATAGCACTGACTGGCATGCGGAAGCCTGCAGGATCGAGTAACCACAGGCATGCGGTCGGGATCAGGCATTCCAGCGCGATGTACGGATGATTGAGCAGAAGTTTCCTTTGTGAAAATGCGGCTCCTTATCAGCGATCACATCCGCCTTTACGTTACCGAAGGTCGTGTCCGGCTTATGGCGGATGCCGTCGTAGAATGCCTGGATGATGTCTTCCTTGAAATGCGGTGTTCTTGGAAAGGCGGCGACGATTGCCTCGCGGACCGCGTCGGGATATCGGTCGTACGTAAGGCCGAGAACATCCATTTCGACGCCGGCCGTGGTGAGCGCGATCACGGGATGCATGAATTCCGGCACGCCTGGGGTCGTGTGGAGGGCGATGCCCGTCCAGACCTTTTCGATGTCAGATGGATCGACATCGTGACTCTTGAGGAAGTCCCGCGCGGCATTGGCGCCGTCAACTTCGAAGCGAAGAGTCTCGCTGCTGTGCGATGGCATCAATCCGATATCGTGGAACATCGCGGCGGCATAGAGGAGTTCGGGATTGAAGGTCAGTTCGCGCTGCTGCCCGGCAAGCGCGCCGAAGAAGTAGACGCGGCTTGAATGATTAAAGAGCAGTTCGCTTTCGGTATCACGAATGAACTCCGTGATCGCGCGGCCAAGAGAAGAGTCCGGCACAACGATGCCATTGATGCTCGTCCCAGAACGAAGCGTATCTATCATGATGTAAGCTCTTTTTTGTTTCCGGCTCCGACGATCCTGACAACGGTGTCGCGACCATCCGGCGACCGCCTGCCTCATGAGGCGTGTCGTCTCATTCGGACTTTATTCTCTGTCGCCTGTGGCAGAAATGACATATATACCTCGTATTCTGCCATGAGTGACAGACGATGATGCCGACTCCCTCCGATACCCTTACCATCTGGTTCGTCGTGTTTCCCGGCTTCGAACTCCTCGACGTGAGTGGCCCGTTATGCGCGTTTCATCTGGCGCGCGACGTTCATCCGACGGGCTATGACATCCGGACCGTCTCGGTGTCCGGTGGGCTCGTGGCCAGTTCATCGGGAGTGACAATCGACACCGTCCAGCCATCTGTGCCCGGGCGCCTCGATACGCTTGTGATCGTGGGGGCCCCCGACACGGAGATGCTCTCCCGGCAGACTGATCTGATCGCACTCGTGCGCATGCTGGCGCCCCATGCGCGGCGCAGCGCCAGCGTCTGCACAGGAACGTTCGTTCTGGCGGCAGCCGGGCTGCTTGACGGACATCGCGTGACGACCCATTGGCGTCATACGGCTGATCTCCAGCGTCGATACCCTTTGCTCAAGGTCGAGGCCGACCGGATTTTCATTCACGACGGTGCGATCTGGACCTCGGCCGGCATTACCGCCGGCATTGACCTTGCACTGGCGATGATCGAGGAGGATTTTGGGATCGAAAACTCCAAGGCCGTCGCAAGAGAACTTGTGGTTTATCATCGCCGCAGCGGCGGCCAATCTCAGTTTTCGACTCTTCTCGACCTGGAGCCGCGCCCGGGGCGCATTCGCGATGCTATTGCCTATATTCATACGCACTTGCGGGAGCCATTGTCGGTTGAGCAACTGGCAGATGTCGCGAAGATCAGTCCACGCCAGTTTGCCCGACAGTTCGTCGTGGAGACGGGGGAGACGCCGGCTCGCGCTGTTGAGCGCCTGCGGTGTGACGCCGCTCTCCCACGTATCGAAAATACGAGCGAACCGCTCGACCAGATCGCCTTGCATGTCGGCTTCCGTGATCTCGAACGCATGCGTCGTGCATGCCTGCGCGTCTATGGACAGCCGCCACAGGCTCTACGTCGGTCAAGCCGTCATAGAGCCTAAGCGTTTAGTCCCAGGCTTTGAGGGATGCATTATTGACGCGAGCCCAGCCGCCAAGCTCGCCCCCACCGCAACTGCCGCCGCCACGTCCACAGATCCGGGCCGAGAGCAGCGTGTCGCTGATCGCCCTGGTGGCGGCGGTCATGTTCGTGCCTCGGCCCGATAACGCCGGCCACAGCCCGGCAGCGGCCATCGAACGGTTCCACTCCGCGTCACAATCGGCCGGATCGGCGGCAGATCGATATGGCCGTAACGATGACGGCAGCGCTGAGGTTGCCCCGGATATCATGGATGATGTCCATCGCATCATGACCTACGCCAATCACGTCTTATAATCCGGCACTTACTTCAATTTCAGGGGGCAAGGTCATATCAAAAACCACATTGGAAAAAAACAAAAGGAACTGGCAAGACACGCTTGATAATGCCGTATCCGTCTCCATCTGCGTTTCGCGGTCCGCAGTCCATGGGACGGACGTCGGCGGCAAGCTACGCACGAATGGAGTGCCATCATGGCAAAACAGTCGAGGGAACAGAAAGAGACGGTCGAACGGGTGATGCATGAGTTCAAGCATGGAGAACTCAAGACGCGCGGGCAGGATGGAAAGCCGGTGAAGAAGCCGCAGCAGGCGATCGCGATTGCGCTGCATGAGGCTGGCGCGACACGGCAGGAATCCGGAAGGAAAAATAAAGAAAATCTTAGACGTACCAAAGAGAAAGAGCGGAAAGGCGAAACATTCCAGGCCGAAGCGGAAGGTAAGGCGGCGCAGGATCGGACTCTGGAGCGTGGCCGCACACGTGGGAAAAGGGGATGAGGGGTCGCATTTCCATGTCCGTTGAATGATGCATGAGAGCGGGCTGCCGTCGCGCGGTGCGCCACGGCTTTCCCGCTCTCTGCCAATCTGTTTTTCCCGAGGGAGATTACACCTTAGAGCATTTCCACTGAACACCGGTTCAGCGGAAATGCTCTATGT
Source organism: Nguyenibacter sp. L1 (assembly GCF_035199985.1). Lineage (GTDB taxonomy): Bacteria > Pseudomonadota > Alphaproteobacteria > Acetobacterales > Acetobacteraceae > Gluconacetobacter > Gluconacetobacter vanlangensis. The sequence continues at coordinate 1,307,241 of NZ_CP127015.1, read as the reverse complement.
CGTTATTTTATCGAGTATCTTCACCCATTCAAACGATTCCGTCTGAATGGGATCTGCTCTAGCTGCCGTCGCCGGTGTCGTCCGAACCGTGACTTGCGCTGCCCCCTTTGCGGCCGGCCTCGGCGGCGAGTTCATGATCCTTGGAAAAGGAGCGATCCTCGGGCGCTACGCTTTGTCCGCCCTTGCGGCCGGCTTCGGCGGCGAGTTCATGATCCTTGGAGAAAGAGCGATCCTCGGGCGCCACGCTTTGTCCGCCCTTGCGGCCGGCCTCGGCGGCGAGTTCATGATCCTTGGAGAAGGAGCGATCCTCGGGTGCCACGCTTTGCCCGCCCTTGCGGCCGGCTTCGGCGGCGAGTTCATGATCCTTGGAAAAAGATCGGTTTTCAGGGGCGACGCTCTGGCCGCCCTTCGACGCGATATCCTGTTGTTTCTTTTCATCCATCGCACCGAAGCCACGTGTCTGGGCCATTATTTCCTCCTGTCGATTTAAGAGAGAAGCGTTTCGCCTTAGGCGGACGACCCGCATACAAATAAAAGCACAAAAATATCCATAATTGTCAAAAAAATTAACACCATTATGTGAGGAAAAATTGAAGAAGCTTAAGCTTTGTCTTGAGTATCTAAAGCGCTGTTATTAAATTAATTGGTGCAATACGTGAATGAAATATTTCAAATGAGCAATTTTCTTCTTCGATCGATCAGGCGTTCGCGTAAGGGAGAGCGATCCGAAATTTTCGCCGCAACCCGGTCGTGGGGAGACCGTTGGCACGATATGCCTTCAATGGAGAGCGGGATCATGAGGATAAATAAAAAAATCAGCATGCCGATTGAAAGATTTTCAAGAAAATCATGTGATTTCCATGGATGCCGCATTCAGATGCGGAACAAGGTGTCCAAGCGAATGCCCATAATTTTGTCGGCGGCTCTTGCACTGGTGCCGTATACGATCATGGCCGCGCAACCGCCCGACATTCCGCAAGCTCCACCTTCACCGTCGGCGATGAAACCGCAATCAGGAAATAGCACCGACCAGAAGCGGAAGACTGTCCCGCCTTCCGAAAAATTGCCTGACTGGCCTCAATTGAAACGGGACCAGGTCTCTCCAACTCCGAAGCCCCCTTTGAAGATGAGGCCGGCCTCGCCCGAGGAGATAAAGCGCGCGCACAATCCGGCGCCGGGCGGCATTCCGCCCGATCAGCGGCCGCATTGACGGGTGGTCGCGTTATACGGGTGGTCGCGTTATTCAGGGTGCCGCCACATAATGGCGGCACCCCGTATCGATTGACCTGATGTCGAGTACGGCGCAAGGACACACTGCAATGAAAGATATCGAAGGTCGATATCGTGTTCAGTGTCCCATGGTGCCTTCGTAATATTCATCGATCCGATGACTGTATACTTGATCATCCCAATTTGGCAGGGCTTCCGACGTATAGCTGGGCGCCGATTTCAGTTGTTCCGGCGTCAAGTCCACAACATAGCCCCCCAGATTCGGGTCGTAAGTCAAGGCACTCCACGGCAGGGGATGATAGCGGCTGCCCAGACCCAAAAAGCCACCAAAACTCATCACCGCGTAGGCGACATGGCCCGTGCGCTTGTCGACCATGAAATGGTTGACGGTCCCCAGCTTCTCGTTGGCGCGCGAATAGACCGCCGTGCCCTCGACCTTGTCCGAGGCGATAAGCTCATGCGTTTCGTCGATTTTGTCCGTGATCGGATCCGCCATGATGGCCTCCTCTGGTTGGATCACGAAAGATAGGTTGGCATGGCGACGTGCTTCCCAAAGGGCATGTGGATTTTTTTGCTTGCACGATATCTTGAAGTCGGCCAATCGGCATTGGAAAGAAAAAGATAAGATGTAACATGCATGTTTCTTGATAGCGGCTTTTCGGAATCGTGCAGTGGAAGGGAGGGGGGACCTTTGCGGCATCATGTCGAATAACGGAGGCGTCCTTGCGTTTCCTGCATTTCGCGATCTTCATCACCGGCCTTGCGATCGTCGCCATGCTCGTTTTCCACAGCAGGTGGCTTCCGCCGTCCTATGATCCTGCCTTGCCTCTGGATTTGCGCGCGCCTCGTACCGTCATGACGCCGCTGAAGCTTCGGATCACTGCCTTTTTTCCGGAATTCTGCCGCGCCGCCCTGCGGACCGCGCCCTTACGGGTTAAGCCGCAGGCCAGCGGCGGCACGGCAACGTGCCCGTTGAGCGATATCTTTACCGTCTCCGGAGGGCCTGTCGCCATGGAGCCGGAAAGCTTTCTGGCATCCTGCGACCTCGCCGTCCGCTGGGCGCTGTTCGAAACCGATGTCGCCCTTCCCGTGGCCCGGTCGGTATTCGGTACCAGACTTGCGCGCATTCGGCATGTCGGCAGCTTTGCCTGCCGCGATGTGCGCGATCGTCCGGGTATCCGGAGCAGCCATGCCACAGCCAATGCGATCGACGTATCGGCATTCGTTCTGGCGGACGGACGTGAAATCCCACTCAGCGCATGGAACGGCCAGGGTGTCGATGCGGTTTTTCTCCGCAGGATTCGCGACGAATCCTGTGGCGTCTTCGAAACCGTTCTATCGCCGGATTATGACAGGCTGCACGCCAGCCATTTTCATTTCCAGGCGACGGGGTTCGGACTGTGCCGCTGATGCCGCCGGCCAACACCAGGCCGTGCTCGATCCGTGGCGGATCGGTATGGAGAAACCGGACCGGTCAATGGTCGTTGACCGGGGGCGAAAGGAGCAATGGCCGGTCGGCGTCGCCGGGTAGCAGGCACTGGCAATGTTGCGCGAAGCGCCAGGGGGCGGTTGCGGAGGCCCGGCTGAGCAGCCAGAACACGTCGAAACGCTCGCTTGGCCATGCCCAGGTTTCGGGAATTTCCGTCAGGTCGTCGGGCGCGGCGATGGCGCGCGCCAGTGCCGGCAGACCGTCATGTTGCCAGCAGACCAGATGAACCCCGGTCCGCCGGCGCAGGTCCGACGCCAGTGCCTGTTCCTGATTCAGGCTCCAGGTCAGGTCGAGGGACAGGGACAGTCGGTCGGCAAGGGGCTGGACGGTCTGTTCCGGCCGGTGGCTGCGGCCCCCGTTCTCGCGAAACGCCGAGACCAGGATCCTGTCGGGCGCCGGTAGTGGCACCTGGACGCGTGAGTCGCGGCCGAGCAGCAGGGCAAGCGCGCCGGCGCGTTGCCAGCCGCGAGCGCTCAACGCGTGCTCGTCCGGTTGACCGGCGGGGGACAGACCGATCTCGTTCCTGTCCTTGTCCGGCTTTTCGGCATGCCGCATCAGGATAATTTCGGCTTCGGGCATTTCGTGGATTCCTTGTGCCGGAGGTTTTGGGACCAGGTCCACGGCGTGGGCGCGGCGGCCCCGGCCGGTGCGGAGTCAACGATGCGGCGGATTACGCGTTTCGGGACCGTCGCATGACCATCGGCCAGGCGAACCATAACCCATATAGCAGGCATGCGACGGCGATGGCCGTGGCGGCGCCGGTGCGCGGCCCCGCGATCCGGGCGATCACGACATAGCTGTCGCCCGCCAGGCCCAGGGCCAACGGGACCAGGGCCATGGCCGTGACGGCCCCGCCGACGCTCAGGAACCTTTCGCTGTCTTCGCCTGCCCAGACGATGCGATGTAGCGCTGCGGGCATGACCAATAGGATGACGGACAACGCCACGCACAGCAGGGCTGCCCCGTGGACCAGGCGCGATGCAGCGGGCAGGGTTTCGAATGCGGCGGCGAAGACGATGACCAGTTGGAAGCCCAGAAGCGCCTGTGCGCCCGGCAGGATGACGCGTGCTTCGGTCAGCATCGCCTCGATCCTGGCATGCAGCGGGGGTAGAACGCGCCGGTTCCGTCGCATGCCGGCCGCATGCCGTTCGGCGGCGCCGATGTGGCGTTTCATCATCATGCCCGTGCCATACCAGGCGATGAGGGCAAGACCGGCGAGGCCCGCGCCAACCGCTCCGCCCGCCCGCCCGTTTCCGTCGAGAATATGTTCCGCCGCGATCGCGACGTCGAGCCCGAAGGCGATCGTGAACGGCAGCAGCGCCGATGCGGTCATATAGGTGACCAGCCGGAGGAAATGCCCGGTGCCGTAGCCGTCCGCCGCAATGCGATGATAGCTTGACGGTGCGATCAGCAGGCCGGTGGTGAGCAGCATCAGGCCCAGTGCCCCGGCCGCCATCGCGCGGGCATGCGTCGGCAGGCTGTCGAACCGGTTTTGGAAGGCGGCCTGGAACTGGAAGCCGAGCAGGATCTGAGCCCCCAGAATCAGGGTACGCGTCTCGTCCAGCGCCATCTTTACCGAGTCATGCAAGGTCCGTTGCTCCCCTGCTGCGCGTGGCAGACCGGCGGCTTCGGAGCGTTCCGGGTGACGTGCCAGACGCCGGGAGGTGGCGCGGTGAACCCGGCCGGATGGACGCATCCGGTCGGATAAAGATGCGCGCCAAAACAATCAGCTAGAGCCATATTCGTGAACCGGTGCGAATGGGTATGGCTAAAGGATATTGTTCTTCCAGCAACTGTTCGTGATAGTGTTCGCCGAAATGACGAAGGAGCGCCGCCATGTCCACGTTTGCGGCATTCGTCTCGATGCACGGCGCGGCCTCACGATAGACAGTCAGAATACGTTGCGACACGCCATGCTCGCGCATCAAGTCTTCGTTGGCGGTGACGTCGCCTTCCGTGGCGCCGGCATCACGTTTGCAGCCGGCGGGCATCGGGTCTGCTCCCCGGCAGAGCCGTGTGCCGGACGGGAACAGATGGCGACGATGCGGGTTTCATCGGCGTTCATGAACTGATCGGCCGCCGCCCTGTCTTCAGGACGGGTCCGTCTGGAACTTCCTCGGATCTTTCGGAGCGTCGCGTGTCGCCTTTTCCCACCCACGCCAGTGCCCGCGGTCGATGAGGCGCTGGCTGACCCGGAATGTCGGCCTGTATCTTGTGGCGACGACGGTATCGACGCTGGGCACGTCCATGGTCAGCCTGGCATTGACGTTCGCGCTGCTGCTGCATGGCCAATCCACCATCGTCCTCGGCCTCGTCCTGGCGGCACAGGCGGCGCCCACGGTGCTGCTGACCCTGCCGGCCGGCGCGATCGCTGATCGATGGTCACGGCGCGGCCTGATGATCGGCGCGGACCTGTTGCGCTGTGCCAGCCAGGGGCTGATCGCCGTCCTGATGTCCGGGCCCCATCCGTCGATCCCGCTGCTGATTGTGCTGGTGGCGCTGATCGGAACCGGCAACGCGTTTTACGGACCGGCGGAATTCGGCCTGATCCCGCTTCTGGTCGAGGCGTGGCATCTGCATCGGGTGAACAGTCTTCTGAGTCTTGCCGGCTCCATCACCGCCATCCTGGGGCCCATGCTGTCCGGGCTGCTGATCGCCAGCCACGGGCCCGTGCTGGCGATCGGCTTCAATGCCCTGACCTATGCCTTCAGCGCGCTCTGCCTTGCCAGGCTGGAAATCCGCGCCATGCCGGAACGTCCGCACACGTCATTTGCCGCGCGCCTGGCCACCGGCTGGGCGGTGTTTCGCCGTCTGCGCTGGCTGCAACTGATCACCATGCAGTACGGGGTCATGAACCTGGCGGTTTTCGCCCCCTTCCTCGTCCTGGGGCCGGCGTCGCTGGCGACTGCCAGCCATGGCGCCCGGTCCTGGGGCATCGTGTCGGCCGGGATCGGCGTCGGGGGTATCCTGGCCGCGCTCATTCTGCTGGTCGTCCGGGCGTCACGCCCGCTTGTGATGTACGAGGCCGCGACGGCGGTGTCGATCATCCCGCTGCTTCTGCTGCTGAACGGGGTGGGGGTGCCGTTTCTGGCCCTGGGCGGGGTCGCGTTCGGGGCCGGGATGGTAGTCCAGAACCTTGTCGCGCAGACGACGATACAGCGGAACGTTCCCGAAGAGGCCGTGTCGCGTGTCAGCGCCATTTTCAGCGTATGTGCCCAGGGAATGGCGCCGGTCGCCTATGCGTCGTGCGGTCTGCTGGCGCACGCGCTCGGCACGGCGCGCCTGCTGGCGGTGGGCAGCGGCATCGCCGCTGCCAGCGTCATCATGCTTTTATTCTCCCGCTCGATTCGGATTTTGATGGTGAGCCGGTGATGGAGAAATGGCCGGCAAGACGCTCGGCATCGGTCTTCTCCGAAGGCAGGCGCGGATCGCGCTCAAGGCGCTAAGCGTTGGCCACGCTGATGGAGCCAGGCAATTCCGATTTGGCGCCTGGTCCCATTTCCGGGGGCAGTTCAGAGCCGAATGGAGCCATAGTCCGCGACCAGGCTGCGTGGGCGCAGCGCCGGTTCGGCCTCACCTGCGGCGCCGTGCATCGAGCGGCCGTGCCGGTTGGGAGGATGAGCAGCACGCACGTTATCGCCCGCGACACCCCGATATCGGCCATCCTTTCGATGGGTTGGAATCGCAACAACTGTTCCGGAAATTCACCTTGAACCGACCATGCGATGTCGCAATGATTCCGGATATGAATTGTTCCTGGTGTCCTGATTCCGAAATTCGCAAGCGAATTTTGGAATCGAAAGGACATTAGAATCAATATTTTAGTGGCCTGCCGGTCCGAGAAATTCTCATAGGAATTTCTCGGGCGGGACACTAGAGCATCATCCGACCGGATGGACTCATCCGGTCGGATAAAGATGCTCGTTAAAACAATAAGCTAGAGCCATATCCGTGAACCAGTGTGAATGGATATGGCTCTAGTCGTGGGTCGCGATCGGAAGGGAAATGAGAATGGACTGCGTGGACATTCTGGAACGGATCGTGGCCTTCGATACCGCGAGTTCCCGTTCCAATCGAGAGCTTGCGCGCTTCATTGCCCAATATGCGAACGAACAGGGGGCGCATGTCCGGACGCTGAAGCATCCGGAGATGGACAAGCATGCGCTGCACATCGTCGTGGGCGGGGTGCGTGGCGGCGGCCTGGCCTTTGCCGGCCATCTGGATACCGTGCCGGCCGAAGGGCAGGCATGGACAAGCGATCCATTCGTTCTGATGCGGCGCGAGGGACGGCTGCAGGCACGGGGAGCGACCGACATGAAGGGATTCGTCGCCTGCTGCCTGGCGGCGATCCCGGAATTGCGCCAGATGGATCTGGCATTTCCGATCCATATCCTTCTGACCTATGATGAGGAGGTCAATGCCGAGAGCGCTCGGCTGCTGGCGGCGGACCTGGCGGATTTGTCCTTGCTGCCGGCGGCGTGCATCGTCGGCGAGCCGACCGGCATGCGGGTGGTGACGGACCAGAAGAGCAAGCTGGTGGCCCTGGTGCGGGCGACCGGCCGGCCCGGCCATTCGAGCAATCCGGTTGCCGGGATCAACGCGATCGACGCCGTCGCGCGGGCCGTGGCGTGGCTGGGCGCGCAGGCGCGGGCCGTCGCCGGCGACGGGCCGTTCGATCCGTTGTTCGCGCCGCCCTATTCGACGATGAATGTCGGCAGGATATGGGGAGGGATATCGGTCAATATCATTCCCGAACTGGCAGGGTTCGAAGTCGAATGGCGGGGCGTTCCGGGCGATGTGCCGCAGCGCAGCCTGGCGGCGCTGTCGGACCATATCCACAACGTGATCGTTCCCAGCTCGGGAGAGGAGGGGGAATGCGCGTTCTCGATCTCCGAAATCGGCTGGTATCCGCCGCTGAGCCGGGGCGGCAATGCGGCGCTTGCCGACTGGGTCTGCGGGACGCTGGGCGTGGAGCGCGATGGCGGTGTCAGTTACGCGACGGAGGCCGGTGTCTACCAGCAGGCCGGAATCGCCACAATCATATGCGGTCCGGGCTCCATCGCGCAGGCCCACAAGCCGGACGAATGGATCGACGGCGCGCAGCTCGATGCCTGCGCGCGGGCCATTCCCGCATTGAGCGCTGCCTTCGGCGCGCTGGGCGGGTAAAGGCGACGAACGGAAAGAATGGAAGACATGATCAGCGAAGAACGAAAATATCGCCTCGTTCCCGGGAGCATGACGCAATTCGTGTCGCTCTACAAGGCCGAGGGCTATCCCATCATCAGCCGATATGCGACCTTGGTGGGATGCTGGACGCATGAAAGCGGCGTGCTGAACACGATCTCCTTTATCTGGTCCTATGACAGTTTCGCCGAGCGAGACCGCCAGCGCCAGCTTCTGGCCGCGAATCCGCAATGGCAGGATTTCAACAGCAGGATCATCGGATTCATCCTGTTCCAGGAGAGCATCTTCCTGAAACCGGTATCTCTGTCCTGACGGAACCTTACGGTCTTATGCAGCGGAGTGGCGACCATGAAGGCATCAAAGGCTGATTATTTCGTATTCGCAATATATTGCCTGACATGCGGCGGCGCGCAGGCACAGGCGCCGCGGAAGCTGGCACCCCGTCATCCGCCGCCGCATGCCGTGCCGGGGCCGGCACATGCCCCGCTTCATCCGGTGCCCGCCGCGTCGGCGGAAAGCATCGTCGTCAATGCCAGACTGGGCAACAACCAGGGGGTGACCAATACCACCCCGGGCGGCGGCCTGATGCCCATGCAGACGGCCCCCAGGGTCCAGAGCGGCGTTACCCGCGATTATATTGCCCGCCAGAGCCCGACGACCAATGGCATGGCGCTGCTGGGCAACCTGCCCGGCGTGGTGCTTTCCAGTCAGGATCCGCTGGGGGCGTCGAGCGACAATGTCTCGATCCGCGGATTGAACCAGACCGAGATCGGCGTGGTGTATGAGGGGGTCGCGCTGAACGATTCGCTGACCTATATCCCCTATACCGAAAACGCGGCCGATACGGAGAATATCCAGTCCATGACCCTGTCGCAGGGAGCGCCCGATATCAGCGCGCCCTTTTATGGGGATGTCGGCGGCCTGATCACCATGATGCTGCGCGACCCGGCCGACAAGGCGGGGGGACTGGTCAACCTGAGTTATGGTTCCAAGTCGCTGCAGCGCGAATTCGGCCGGATCGACAGCGGTTATCTGGGGCATAGCGGCGTCAAGGCGTTCGTCTCGTTCTCGAACGGGACCCAGGACCAGTGGCGCGGCATGGGCACCCAACGCAAGATGCATATCGATGCCAAGGCGTTGAAGGAATGGGGAGACGGCAACAGGGCGTCGGTCGTCTTCTCATTCGACAATAACGATACCAACCGCTATCGGCCCGTGACGATGGCGCAATGGAAGCAATATGGCCCGTCGCTGAATTATGACGGCCAGTATAGTTTCGGCGATACGAACTATTACAAATTCCTGACCTATGACCGGCGGACCTATATGGTGATGGCGCCGCTGCATTTCGCCCTGGCGAAGGGGCTGACGCTGGACGCGACGCCGTCCTACTTGCATTATCTCGAATATTACGGTGCGGGCACGACATTCAGCAATACCAGGAGCTGGTTCGGCACCGTGCCCGCCGGCAATCTGAACCTGCCCTATACCAATGCGGCGGGGATGGTGACCGCGAAATACGTCAATCCGGTGCCGCAGCGCACGGGCACGCTGTCGACCGGCCTGTCCTGGAGCCATGGCATCAATACGGTCCGGTTGGGCGACATCTATTCCTATATGTCGATGTCCGAGCCGATCGAGTACCAGGCGGCGGATTATCAGGGGAATGTCTCCAACCAGTGGGGGCAGTATCCGGTGCGCCTGCCGGACGGACGGACCTATCGTACGCTCGATCTGGTGGTCTGGCAGCAGATGAACACGCTGTATCTGGACGATACGCTGTCGTTGCTGAACGGGCGGCTGAAGATCAATGCCGGGTTCAAATACATGATGCTGTCGCGGCACCTGACCAACAACATCCCCGGCGCCGACTATGCCAGCGGGGGCAGCTATGCCCAGCCGCTGCCGCAGGCTTCGGTCAGCTACATGATCACGCCGGAGGACCAGATCTTTGTCGACGGGACGACGTCCTATCGGGCGCCGCAATCGTTGCAGGCCTATGCGCAATTATTTTCGACCGCCAAGCCCGGGCCGGTCACGGTGGTGAACCGGCTGAAGGGCGAATATGCGATCGGCGAGGAAATCGGCTACCGCCATCATGGGCTGTTCAATGTCTCGCTGGCATTGTTCAACTATAATCTGGTGAACTACCAGGTTCAGTCGACGACGTTCATCGACCAGGTACCGATTCCGACCGTAATTGATGCCGGCGGCAAGACCATACGCGGTGCCCAGATCGAGCTGGGGCTGCGCCCGTGGCATCATTTCAGCCCCTATGTCTCGGCCCAGTACCTGCATGCGACGATGGATAATAATTTCATCACCGGCGGCGACGTGCTGCCGACGGCCGGCAAGGTTGCGATCCAAAGCCCGGAATTTACCGCGGCGGTGGGCCTGTCGTACGATGACGGGTCGGTGTTCGGCAACTTCACGTTCAACTATGTCAGTTCGCAATATGCGACCTTCATGAACGACCAGAAGATTCCGGCCTACGAGACGGCGAATCTGGCGCTGGGCTATCGGTTCCGGAATGTGGGTTTTGCCAAGCATCCGCAGATCCAGCTCAATTTCATGAATATCGGGGCGAATGACTGGCTGTCGGGCCTGTATAGTGTGGGAACGAATGCCCGCCCCGTCATGGGCCTGCATGGGCATATGATCGGTGCTTCGGCGCCGCTCTATACGATCGGCGGCGGATTCGCGGCGGTGGCGTCGGTCAGCACGGGCTTCTGAGGGCGGGGGCCCGGACGGCAGGAACGGCAGCAGGATGATGCGGTGAAACCAGCTCCTTTTTCCTATCACCGGCTACAGACCGTGGCCGAACTCGTGGGGTTGACGGCGCGGCTGGGCGATGCGGCCGTCATCCTGGCGGGCGGGCAGAGCCTGGTGCCGATGCTGAACTTGCGCCTGTCGCGGCCGGAGCACGTCATCGACGTCAACGACATCGTGGAGATGGACCATCTTCTGCCGGAGCGGGACGGGCTGCGGATCGGCGCGCTGGTTCGCCACCAGCGCGTGGCCGAGAGCGCGGTGGTGGCCGCGCACATGCCGCTGCTGGGGCGCATGGCCGGCGGGATCGGCAATTACGCGGTGCGTCAGCGCGGCACCATCGGCGGGAGCCTGGTCCTGGCCGATCCGGCGGCGCACATGCCGCTGGCCGCCCTGCTGTTCGACGCGCGGCTGGTGCTGCGTTCGACGCTGGGCGTCCGCACCGCGGCTTATCGCGACCTGTATCGTTCGCCCCTGAATTGCGCGCTGGGCGCCGGGGAGGTCGTGGTGTCGGTCTGGTTTCCGCGCCAGCCCGAAACCATGCGGGCGGCGGTGGAGATGGTCCATGTCACGGCCGGCAGCTTTCCGGCCCTGATCTGCGCCGTCCGGCTGATTGCCGATGCGCAGGGGGGGCTGGCGGCGCTGACGGTCGTGGTGGCGGCCGGGGCCGTGCGGCCGCCGGTTCTGGATAGTCTGTTCGACGATCTGCGCGGCGCGCGGCCGGATGCGGTCCTGCAAGGCGAGGTCACGCGCCGCGTGGCGGCGCATATGGGCGGCCTGATCGCGCGGGATGCCGCCGGCCGCTACCTGTTGTCGGTGCTGGAGGCACGGATGGCCGCATGTCTGGCCAGGGTAACCTGCGACGCGAAGGAGACGGGTGCATGATCATCAGCCTGACGGTCAACGGCGACGTCCGGGATGTGGCGGCCGAGCCGCATTACCTGCTGTCGGACGTGCTGCGGGACCGGTTGGACCTGACCGCGACCCATGTCGGTTGCGAGCAGGGGATCTGCGGGGCCTGTACGGTGCTGGTCGACGGGCAGCCGGCGCGGGCGTGCCTGCTCTTTGCCGTGCAGATGGAGGGCCATGCCATCACCACCCTGGAGGGACGGGAGCCCTCGCCCGAACTGCGGGCGCTGCGCGCGGCCTTCCATGCGCATCATGCCCAGCAATGCGGGTTCTGCACGCCCGGGATCCTGATGACGTTCGCCGCCTATCTGCGCGACCATCCCGATTGCGACGAGGCCGGTATCCGCGCCGTGCTGGGCGGCAATCTGTGCCGCTGCACCGGCTATGGCCCCATCGTGCGGGCGATCATGGCGGCTGCCGCCGCCCTGCGGGAGGCGGCGGATGTCTGAGCGCGCGGCATCCGGGCGCGCGGCGTATATCGGCCAGCCGCGCCCCCGGCGCGAGGACCACCGGCTGCTGGCCGGCCTGGCGCGCTATGTGGACGACATCAAGGTCGCCGGGGCGTTGCATGCCGCCTTCCTGCGCTCGCCGCACGGCCATGCGCGCATCGTCTCGATCGACGTGGCCGGCGCGCTGGACCTGCCGGGTGTCGTGACGGTGGTGACGGGGGCCGATCTGGCGAAGGACGTGGCCGAACTGACGATCGCCCCGCCGATCGACGGCCTGCGGCCCACCCGCATGCCTGTCATGCCGGTCGACCGGGTGCGGTTCCAGGGCGACCTGGTGGCCTGCGTGGTCGCCGTGGACCGCTATGTCGCCGAGGAGGCGATGGAGCGCATCGTGGTGGACTATGCCGAGCTGCCGGCGGTTTCGGACATGTTCGCCGCCCTGCGCGACGACAGCGTGCTGGTCGATGAGGCGCTGGGCACCAATCTGGTGGCCCGGCGCGTCCATTGCGCCGGCGATCCCGAGGCGCGGCTGGCTGCCGCGCCACGGGTGATCGAGGCCGAATTCCACCAGCAGCGCCAGACCCATGCGCCGATCGAGACGCGCGGCTGCATCGCGCAGTGGGACCCTGGCCGCGACCATCTGACGGTGGTGATCGGCTCGCAGGTGCCGCATCCGCTGCGCACGCAAATCGTTCGCCGGCTGGGGCTGCGCGACAGCCAGGTCAGCATTTCCTCGCCCGATGTCGGGGGCAGTTTCGGCCAGAAGATCGCCCTCTATCGCGAGGAACTGGCCGTCTGCGCCCTGGCGCGGCGGCTGGGCCGGCCGGTCCGCTGGAAGGAGGATCGCATGGAGAACCTGCTGGCGGCGTGCCATGCGCGCGAGCAATGGTGCCGCACGCGCGCGGCGGTGGACGATAGCGGGCGCATCCTGGGCCTGACATTGGAGATGGTCGAGGATTTCGGGGCCTATTGCTTCTATCCCGCAAACTATATTTCCGAGGTCGTGGGGATCATCCTGACCGGGCAATACGGCATTGCGGATTACGGCTACGAGATCCGGGTCGCCTTGACCAACAAATGCGGGGTCGGCCCGATGCGAGCCCCCATGGCGATGGCGAGCTGGGTGATGGAGGGCACGCTGGACGTCATCGCCCGGCGGCTGGGGCTCGATCCGGCCGAGGTCAGGCGCCGCAACATGCTGGCCGACCAGGCGCTGCCTTATGCCATGCCGGGCGGAGAGACGCTGCTGGACGTCAACTGCGCCGAGACGATGGAAACCGCGCTGGCCGAAATCGGCTATGCTGCGCATCGCGCGCATGACGATGGCCGGTACCTGCATGGGCTCGGCCTGTGCAATGTCGTGGAATCGACGACCTACGGGTCGCGCTTCTACAAGAATTCAGGCATCGGCGGCTCGGGACACGAGGCGGCGCGCATCATCGTGGAGCCGGACGGCACGCTGAGCGCCTCGGTGGGGATGGCGGCCGCCGGCCAGGGATATGAGACGACCTTTGCCCAGGTCGTGGCCGACGGGGTGGGCGTGCGCCCCGAGGACGTGGCGGTCCGGCTGGGTCATAGCGACATGTCGCCCTACGGCATGGGCAGCCGGGGCGGAAGGGGGGCGACGGCCGGCGGAGGGGCGCTGTATCTCTGCGCGGCGGAGGTGCGGGCACATCTGCTGCGGCTGGCAGCTCATCGGCTGGGCCTGAACGCCGCCGACGGGCTGGACCTGCGGGACGGCAGGCTGGTGTGGGTGCGCGGCGGCGGGCACGAGGAGACCGGCCTGGATGTGGCCGACCTGGCGCGCACGGCCTATTTCGACCCGCTAGCCCTGCCGGAGGGGATGCGGCCGGGGCTGGAATTTTATCGCACCTACGATCCGCCGCCGATGACCTTCTCGAACGCCACCCACGCATGCCGGGTGCGGATCGCACGGGAGACCGGGCGGTTGGAGATTCTCGATTATCTGGTGGTGGAGAATTGCGGCACCGTCATCAACCCGCTGGTGGTGGACGGACAGCAGACGGGCGCGGTCGCGATGGGATTGAGCGGCGCGCTGCTGGAGAACGTCGTCTACGACCAGGCGGGGCGGAACTTGTCGGCCACGTTCGCCGACTACACGATCGCCACCGTGGCCGACATTCCCGCCATTCGCATCATCGCGCGGCCGACGCCGTCGTCGCGTACGCCACTGGGGCTGAAAGGGATGGCGGAAGGCGGAGTCATGGGCGCGATCGGCGCCGTGGCGAACGCGGTCAACGACGCCCTGTCGGTCGTCGGCGCCGAGGTGACGCGCCTGCCGCTGACGCCGATGCGGCTGCATGCCGCGATCCATGATCGCGATCCATGATGGGGCCGAGCGGGCGGCACAGGAACATGCCCAGGCACAGGAAGGCCAGGCATAGGAAGGATAGAAAAGACATGTCGCAGCAGAAACCGCGGCTCGGCTTCATCGGGCTGGGGCAGATGGGCGCGCCGATCGCCGTGCGCCTGCTGGAAGCGGGCTATCAGGTGACGGTGCATACGCGGACGCGGGGGCCTGCCGCGCCGGTCGTGCAGGCGGGCGCCCGCTGGACCGACAGCGTGGCCGGGGTCGCGCGCGCGGCGGACGTGGTCCTGACCATGCTGGGAATGCCCGACGATGTGCGGGACGTCTATCTGGGCGATGACGGGTTGCTGGCCTGTGGCCGGGCCGGGCAGGTCTGCCTGGACCTGACGACCTCCAGCGCCAGTCTGGCGGCCGAGATCGCGGCCCGCGCCGAGGCGGTGGGAATCGCGGTACTCGATGCCCCGGTTTCGGGCGGCGTGCCGGGCGCGCGGGCGGGTACCCTGTCGATCATGGTCGGCGGCGACGCGGCGGCGTTTGCGCGCATGCGGCCGTTGCTGGAGCGGGTGGGTGCCGCGTGCCGGTTTGGCGGTCCGGGTGCGGGCCAGCGGGCCAAGGCATGCAACCAGATCGTGATCGCGGGCACGATGATGGGCGTCTGCGAGGGGTTGGCCCTTGCCGGGCGGACGGGCCTGGAGCAGCAGGATCTGCTTCGGATGCTGGCCGGTGGCGCGGCGGGCGGCTTTCTGGTGCAGCATATGGGGCCGCGCATCGTCGCCGGGGATTATCGGGCCGATTTCTATGTGCGGCATTTCCTCAAGGATCTGGACATCGCGCTGCGCGAGGCCGCGCGGCTGAAGCTGGCGCTGCCCGCGACCGAGCTGGCCTGCCGCCTGTATGCCCGCCTGGAGCAGGAGGGCGGCGGGGCGCTGGGGACCCAGGCCCTGGCGACACTGTATGGTCCGGACAGCACGATGCAGAAGGAGCACGCCCATGAAGCTTGAAGGGCAGCAGGAGATCGCGGCACCGGTCGATACGGTGTGGCAGGCGCTGAACGACCCGCAGATCCTGCGGGACAGCGTGCCTGGCTGCACGGTCTTCGAACTGTCCGGACCGGATGAATACGCCATTCAGGTCGAAGCACGGATCGGGCCGCTTTCCGCGCGGTTCGGGGGCAAGGCGCGGATTTCCGACATCGTGCCGGGCGTTTCGTATGTGCTGTCCGGCCAAGGGCAGGGCGGGGCCGCCGGTTTTGCCCAGGGGACGGCGCGGGTGCGCTTGGAAGCGCGGGGTGGGGCGACCCTGTTGCATTACGACGCCGGTTTCGATGTCGGCGGCAAGCTGGCCTCGGTCGGCGCGCGCATGATCGATGGGCTGGCGCGGGACAAGATCGAGGCGTTCTTCCAGGCCTTTTCCGCGATCGTCACCGGAGGAGAAGAGGCCGCCGCGCCCGAGCCCGGCCCCCGCCCTGCGGGCCGCGCGGTGACGCAAGCGGGGACGATATCGAAAATCGCGCTCGTGCTGTCCGGTCTATCGCTGCTGGTGGCGCTGGCGGCGTTGCTGCGCGCCGGGCGTCGCCGGTAGGCGGGCCGGTCAGGCGACCGCCTGGGACGCGGTATTGCCGTTGGAGAGGGATTCGAGGTGTTCGCGCATGAAGGCCACGAATTGCTGGACCGGATAGGAGATATTGCGTTGCGCCCTGGTGAATAGATGGACCGATGCCTCGGTGCAGAGCCGGTTTTCGATCGGCAGGGCGACCAGCGTGCCGGCGTCGATTTCGGCGCGGACGGCGAAAACCGGCAGGAAGGTGACGCCGCGCCCGGACAGGACGAACCGCTTGAGGATACGGAAGGAGTTCGATTCCAATTCGGGGAAGATATGTACGCCGTGATTGACCTCGATACTCTTGAGCAGTTTGCGGATGCCATGGCTGCGGGTAGGCAAGGCCAGCTTGCGGGTCAGGATATCGTCGATCGTCATGTGGCTGCCGGCATGTTCGGCATCGTGCGCCGAGAGGATGGCATAAAGCGGTTTGTGGATATGCAGAATCGTGTTGATTCCGTCAAAATTCTCCATGTTATAAGAAAGTCCGATCTCGGAAATGCCGTCCGATACGGCCTGGCGAATGTCGTCGGTGCTGCCGACCGTGACGCGGATACGGATGCCGGGATGCCGGTCGGAGAAGGGCAGGACGGCGTGGTCGGTCAGGTCCTCGACGAAGCCGTCGCCGCAATGTACCGAGACCTGGCTGATGCGATGCCCTTTCTGGTTCGAAAGATAGGACAGGAGTTTCCTGTTTTCTTCCATCTGTCGGCGGGCGTATTCCGCGATGACCATTCCGGCTTCGGTGGGGACGATGCTGCGTGTCGTGCGTTCGAAGAGGGGTACGCCATGGCGAATTTCGGCATCGGAAATCTTGCGGCTGATCAGCGAGGCCGGTATCCCGAGCGACTTGGCTGCCTCGCGGACCGATCCCAGGCGCGTGACTTCCAGGACGCATTGTAAGAAGCGGGCATCAAGGCACCGGTCGAACAACTGCATGGTATCCATAATCCGTCCTTTCCGGCGAAGGCTCGTTGCGGATGAGCTTCCAACGGACCGTTCCGGATTGGCCGGCGCGGCGGCGTTCAACGTATAAAGAGGGATCAAGGCAGGTAGAATATCGGTTGTTGAGGCCGGACCCCATTACGGACCCGCATCGGAGCAGACTGCTCTGTGGTTGTCTAGGATATTCTTCCGGGAAAGGGAGTGCCGGCCAGTGGCCGAGCCCCACGTGCGGGAATCCGTTTAGTCTGAAGGTGATGCAATCGCGGCTGTTGCCGCCTCCTTTGCAATGTTGCGAAAAACACGAGCGGCGGCGGCGTTGAGCGGACAAAGCTGTGAGACTTACGGTGCCGATGACCGCGAGCCCGCGATGAGAATGTCAACGAGGCGTTTCGCGCTTTTCTCCCAGCCCGGCCCGGACGAGAAATTGGAGACTCCCGCCAGGGCGCGAAGCAGATCGAGCGGCTCGATATCCGCGTTGAGATCCCCGCTTTCCACCGCAGCAGCCACGAGCTTGTCGATCGCAGTCTGGAGGACGGCGCCGGACTGAGCATAAAGCGTGCTCGTTCCTCCGACCAGCCTATTGAGTGCCGGTGCGATGACCTGCTTGGCGGCGATGTAATCCACGAATAATCGCATCCATGCGCGAAGGGCCTCCACCGGCGGATGTTGCGCTGCGAGAACCGGCGCTGCTTCGGCAAGGCGGTCCAGTTCAGCGCGATAGACCGCCTCGATAAGAGCGTCGCGACTGGGAAAGTGACGATAGAGCGTTCCGATGCCCACATCCGCGCGCCTTGCGACTTCATCCAGAGGAATGTCGACTTCGCCCTCCGTAAACGCGGCTTTGGCCACTTCCAGGAGATGCTCTCTGTTGCGTTGTCCGTCGCTGCGCGGTCGGCGGCGGGGCGTTTTCACGTCGGTCACCTGTCCCCTCTTGTTAAACGGAGTGATGTTCCGTATATATCAAACGGAGCGATACTCCACATATGACACCGAATGCCGTTTCGGCAAGAAATGCATGTACCATTTCGAGGAGTTCCACCGATGACACAGATTTTTGGCGCAACCTCGACGACCGACGATGTTCTCTCCGGCGTGTCCCTGAAGGGCAGGCGCGTTCTCGTGACCGGCGTTTCCGCCGGGCTGGGCGTCGAAACGGCCCGGGCGCTGGTGGCTCATGGCGCGCATGTCGTGGGTGCGGCGCGCGATCTTGCGAAAGCGGGGCGCGCGACGGAACAGGTTCGCGCGGCTGCGGAGCAGGGCGGCGGCGCGTTCGAACTGACCGCCCTGGACCTCGCGGATCTGGCGAACGTGCGCGCCTGCGCCGACCGTCTGAACGCGCAAGGCGCGCCGTTCGATCTGGTGATCGCCAATGCAGGCGTCATGGCGACGCCGTTCGGGCATACGAAGGACGGGTTCGAGACGCAGTTCGGCACCAATCATCTGGGACATTTCGTCCTGGTCAACCGAATCGCAGGCCTGATGCGTGACGGCGCCCGGCTGGTCAATGTGTCGTCGGTGGGACATCGCTTCGCCGACGTCGATCTTGACGATCCGAATTTCGAGCATACGCCTTACGTGCCGTTCGTGGCCTATGGGCGCTCCAAGACCGCCAACATTCTCTTCGCCGTCGCATTCGATGCACGACATCGCGCGCGGGGCGTGCGGGCGACGGCGCTGCATCCCGGCGGAATCAGGACGGAACTGGCGCGGCATATGGCGCCCGGTGAGATCGAAGCCATGGTGAGCCGGATCAACGAGCAGGCCGCCGCCGAGGGTCAGAAGCCGCACCAGTTCAAGAGCATTCCCCAGGGCGCAGCAACATCCGTATGGGCCGGCGTGGTCGCCGGGGCCGACGCGGTAGGCGGGCGCTATTGCGAGAATTGCCGCGTCAGTGATGTCGTGCCGGACGATCAGCCGATCAGTCTGGTCAATGCGGGGGTACGCGCCTACGCTCTCGATCCGGCACGCGCCGAGGCCCTGTGGACGAAAAGCGAGGACATGGTCGGGGAACGCTTCGCCTGAGGCGTTCGCGCGAACCGCACTTCGATCCGGCGTAGGGTCACGACCGCGCAACCGGACGGCGGAGGCAGCCAAGCCGCCGGCTCTTCTGCTTACCCATGAGGATCTCATACTCTTGCGCGTTATTATTTTCGGCCTGCTCCTGTCGATCGTGATCCTGAACTGGTTATGGCCGCTGCCTCTCCCCCTGGCCGTGAAAGTCCTGGTGGCCGTCTGCGTCATCGTGGCGTCGCAATACCAGTTCTGGAGCAGGCTCTCCTCGGGCTCGGTGTTCGCGCCGGAGTTCCCGAAGCCGCTCATCATCCTGTTCAACTGGGCGGTCGGGACGGTCCTGTTTCTCACGCTGCTCCAGCTCGCGCTCGATTGCGGCGTGTTGGTGATCGCGCTGGTGACATGGCAGCCGGTTCATATCGGCACGGAAGCCCGCATTGCGGTGGGTGGAGTGGCCGCGCTGCTGGCGGCAACCGGCGTCGTCAATGCGCTGCGGGTGCCGCCCGTCAGGGACGAGATCGTCGTCATACGCGGATTGTCCCCGCTGTTCGACGGATATCGGCTGCTCCAGTTGAGTGATCTGCATATCACGCGGCTCTTCTCTGCAAAATGGGCCGCCCGTGTCGTGGCGCGGGCCAACGCGGCGGGCGCCGACCTGATCGTCGTGACGGGGGATTTCATCGACGGGTCAGTGGACATGCGCCGCGCCGACATCGCGCCGCTCGCGCGGCTGCGTGCGCCGGACGGCGTTCTGGCCGCTCCGGGCAACCATGAATATTTTTTCGATTATGCGGACTGGATGCGCCATCTGTCGGCGCTGGGTTTCGATGTGCTGGAAAACCAGCACAGGATCATCACGCGCGGGACGGCGTCTCTGGTGATCGCCGGGGTGACCGATCGTTCCGCACACAGGCACGGGCATACGGTCCCGGATCTCGACGCGGCGCTGGACGGGAGCCCTCGGGATGCGCCGGTCGTGCTGCTCGATCATCAGCCCGGCGACGCCCCCGCTGCGGCCGCCCGCGGCGTGGCGCTTCAACTCTCGGGCCATACGCATGGCGGGATGATCCTCGGCCTCGACCGACTCGTCGCGCGCGGCAATAATGGTTTCGTCTCCGGGCGTTATGACGTGGCCGGCATGACGCTTTATGTCAGTAACGGGACCGGTCTCTGGCCCGGCTTCGCACTCCGTCTGGGCGTGCCATCCGAAATGACGCGGTTTCATCTGCGGGCCGGATAGGGGTCGAGACCTGGCTCGGGGGATGCTGGGAAGGCCGTTCATGACTTCCCGCATGGAATGCGCTGACGGTCACGCGAACCGGCTGGGCCGATAATCGGAGAGCCAGTCGACGGGAACACCGTTCAGGACCTCCATCGCGATGCATTGCCCCATGATCGGCGCCTGCGTCATGCCGCTGTGCATGACGGCGGCGTAGACGTTCGGATCGCTGGCCGAAGCGCCGACGATAGGATGCCCGTCGACCGGCAGGACCCTGTGACCGAGGGTCATGAATTCGAGCGGCATGGGGGGCAAGTGGGGGAAGAACTTTCGGACCTGAGCCAGGAATCTCGCCCCCGTGGCGGCGTCGGCCGGCGTATCGCCGCTGTCGCCGAAATTGGAGCCGGTGACAAGGCGTCCATCGGGATTCTGCTTGATGTCGCAGCCCGGCGGCATGATGACCTGTCCGAAAAGGGGGCTAAGCGGCTCGGTATGGGCCAGGACACCTCTTGATTCCTTGAGGGGGGTCTTCAATCCGGCCGTTGCCGCCATCGCCGGTGTATCATTGCCCATGCAGAGCACGACGTGATCCGCGCGGATCAGGCCCTTGCTTGTCTGCACGCCCGTTACATGCCCGCCCGTCCGGTCAAGCGCCAGCACGTTCGTGCCCATGGCCAGGCGCGCGCCCTTTCCGGCCGCGGCCGCGACCAGGGCCTTTGCCGCGGCGACCGGGTCCACCGTCCCGTCGATATCGGATTTCCAGGCAATGGCGCACGATCCGGTGCGAACGCCCGGCAACCGGGCCTCGACCTCCGCCTTGCCGATCCTGCGGATGGGATAACCCCAGCCTTCGAGCCGGCGAATGATGTCCAGCGTTTCTTCCACGGCATTCTGCTCGTCGGCGTGCCACGAGACGCCACCGCCCCACTGAATGGCGAGGTCGTTGCCGATCTCCTGCTGGAGGCGACGCCAGCCCCGGATGCCGAGCATGTTCAATGTATAATAGGAATAGGGTTTCTTGTTGAACGCGTTCAGCCAGGCAAAGGATTTGGCCGTGGTTTCCTGCCCCGGGCCGGCACGGTCGATAATCGTGACGTCAGCACCGTAGGAGGCAAGGTGATAGCCGACCGATGCGCCGATGATGCCGGCTCCCACGACGACCACCGATTTGCGGGGCGACGCGGCCAGGGCCGTGGGTGTCGCCGTGCCGGCAAGGCCCATCAGCAGGTGTCGTCTCTTTAAAAGCATCGGGTTTCACTCCTGTCCTGTCGGGCGCCGGCACGATGCGGCCGAGCGAATGCGTAGGGGATCGAGCCATTGCTAGACCGTTCCAATTCCACTTGGAATTTCCTCGGTTCGAGAAGGCGACATTTCTATTTTCCTCTTGGGGAAGCACATCGATATCACATTATTACGAAATCGGAACTCCCAGGACCCGGCAGAGACAAAAATCCCGGTTGGCTGCTCCTTGGCGGGCGAGGCCATGCCCCACGCATCTGGGGAAGGACAGCACCCAATCTTTCCATGAATTCTTTTCATCTTAACCGTAAAAACAATATCGGATCGGGACCCATATATGTTTTGTTGCCCATTCGAACTGAGATAGGCTCCTTCATGGATCGGGTTCGGGACCTGGCGGAATGAGGCAGCCGTTCGGCCGGAGCGATCCCGTGGTTGGAGACTTCCGCGTCGGCGGCGCGAAAGAGGCGAAGAAGGCAGAGCAGAATGAAACGTCAGGCACTTTTCTCGACGGCTCTTGCCGTTGTATTTCCGGCCGTGATCGCGTCCGAGGGTTTTGGAGCGACCGGCACGAATACCAAGTCGGTGCGTGCGGCAAAGGGTCATGCCGCCGCTGGCTCGACGCCCGCGCCGACGGCAGCCTCTGTCCTGGCGCCGGTCAAGGCCCCTGCCGCACGCCATTATGCCTCGGGAGATGCCGAGGAGCAGGTGATCGTGACAGGAACGCGCGATCCGCACGCGAGAGCACGCGACAGTATCAGCCCTGTGGTCGTCATCTCGGCGGCGCAGCTCAAATCCACCGGGCAGGCCGACCTGCGCGATGCGCTGACCACGCTGATTCCGTCTCTGACCCGCCAGACCGTCGGTACGGGGACGGCCAATACGATTGACTCGATCAACATGCGCGGCCTGACGTCGAACCAGACACTCATTCTGGTCGATGGCAAGCGCCGCCACACCACGTCGACCGTCTATTACGCGCCCGGTCCGCAACAGGGGACCACGCCGGTCGATATCGACATGATTCCGGTCTCGGAAATCGATCATATCGAGGTGCTGGAAGACGGTGCAGCCGCCCAGTACGGGTCGGACGCCATCGCGGGGGTCATCAACGTCATTCTGACGCACCGCAAGCATGGCATCCAGATGTCGGCCAATAATGGTGGATATTACAAGGGCGACGGTTTTACCTCGAAGGATTATATCGGGGCCGGATTCGCATTGCCGAACGACGGCTTCTTCAACCTGGGCGCGGACTTCAAGTTCCAGGATCATGCCATTCGTGGCGGATGGGACAAGCGGACGAACAGATACGATAACCCGATCATGAGCATGCCGCGTGCGGTCCAGGTCGTGCTCGGCTACAATATGGAATACAACGTCGAGAACGGCCTGACGCTTTATTCCTTCTCGACCTTCGGCCACAAGGTCGCCGACGCGCTGCAGAATTTCCGGACCGGCGTGGATGTGCCGGGGGCGACCTTCCCCACGCTCTTCCCCAACGGCTATGTCCCCATCATCCAGACCGACGAGACCGATTACGGTGTTACGGTCGGCTTCAAAGG
This sequence comes from Nguyenibacter sp. L1, assembly GCF_035199985.1. Lineage (GTDB taxonomy): Bacteria > Pseudomonadota > Alphaproteobacteria > Acetobacterales > Acetobacteraceae > Gluconacetobacter > Gluconacetobacter vanlangensis. The sequence continues at coordinate 1,284,305 of NZ_CP127015.1, read as the reverse complement.
GAAGGCGTTCCTGGGCTTCGATTTCGATCTGTCGACGACGTACGGAGGCAATCATAACGACGTGAACATCGCGAATACCGGCAGCCAGAGCTTTCTCCAGACCTACGGCTATACACCGACCGAATTCCACCAGACTGCCTATACGGCCACGCAGTGGACGAACAATCTCGACTTCCGGCGCAGTTTCGATACGGGTGTTCTGGCGGGCCCGCTCAATTTCTCGATCGGTGCCGAATATCGGTACGAGACCTACAAGATCGGTGCCGGCGATTACGACGCCTATTATATATCGGGTGCCCAGGGCCAGCACGCGATTCCGCCGGGCCTCGCCAGCACGTCGAGCCGCGACGTGACGGCGGGGTATATCGATGTCGGGACGGAGTTCCTGAAGGGATGGAAAGCGGATTTCGCTGGACGGTTCGAACATTACACCGATGTCGGCGATACCGAGATCGGCAAGGTCTCGACCCGTTATGACCTGAACAGGTATCTTGCCGTTCGTGGCACCGTCAGCAGCGGTTTTCGCGCGCCGACCCTCGCCGAGCAGAACTTCTCCAGTCTGACGGAATCGCCGACATCGGCCTCCGGTGTCCTGGGCGTGCACTCGCCCGGCGCTAGGCTGCTGGGCGCCCGGCCGCTGAAGCCCGAACGCTCGACGAGCTTCAGCGCCGGCATCATCCTCAATCCGATCCCGAATATGCATGTCTCCCTGGATGCCTATCAGATCGACATTCGTGACCGTATCGTGATCGGTGGCGTCTATGGTGGTGCCAAGGCCATTCAGGCGATGGAACTGTCGGGTCTTTTCTTTCCCTCCACGTCGGCGACCGCGACGGCACAGTATGAGACGAACGGTGCATCGACGCGCACGCGCGGCATGGACGTCACGGCCACCTATCTGACCAATCTGGGCCGATATGGAAGAATCAATTGGGACGCGGCGGTCAATTTCAACCAGACCAACGTCCGTTCCGTCGGAACCGACCTGAACGGGAACACGCTGCTGAACGCGCAGCAGAGGTCGTTCCTGACCTCGTACATGCCGCGCAACAAGCTGATCTTCGGCGGCCGCTGGACCTGGGGAAAGCTGGATTTCTCGGTGCATGAAACCCGCTACGGACGCACGACCTCGAACAATACCTATTGGAACGACGTGCCGGCTTCCATGGTCAATTCGGTCACGCAGTTCCTGCGCTGGGTCCAGACGCCGCGCTTTCAGACCGACCTTGCGATAGGCTATCAGGTGACGCCGCGCCTGCACGCCACGTTGGGCGCCAACAATGTCGGCAACGCCTATCCCCGCAAGCTTCCGTACGCGGTGCAATATCTCGGGTCTGAAATCTATAACATGGATGTTCAGCAGATGGGTCTGTTCGGCGGCTATTACTACATGCAACTGGACCTCTCTCTCTGACCCGATCCGGGACATGTTCTATGTCTGACGTCGGTTCGGGCTTCATGGCCATGTGCAGGCTGCTGCCGCGCTGGGTGGTCCTGGTCGCGGGGTCGATGGTGCTGGCCGAACTGTTTCGCCGTGCCGGCCTGCCGGCGTCGACGCTGCTGGGCCCGATGATCTGTGCCATCGTTGCCGGTGTCACGGGGCAGGAATTGCGGTTTCCCGGCCCGATCTTTCCGCTGGCCCTGGGGGTGATCGGCTGCCTGATCGCCACCAGCCTGCCCTTGTCCGTTCTGGCCAGCATCCTCGACAAGGGGCCGGTCTTTTTCGCCGGGGTCCTGGCCGTCGTGCTGGTCAGCGCCGCCGCGGGCTTCGCCCTCGCGCGGACCGGGGTCCTGCCGGGGACGACGGCGTTATGGGGGGCGTCGCCGGGTGCCGCGACTGCGATGACGATCATGTCCGCCAGTTACGGCGCCGATATGCGGCTTGTCGCCTTCATGCAATATCTGCGCGTGATCTTCGTCTCGGGAAGTGCCGCGGCGGCCACGCGGTTTTTCGCTGCGGCTCCGGCGACGCCGGGGCCGATTCCGGCGCCTGCGGCCGGCGGAGACGCCGGCGCGATCGCCGGAACGCTTCTGACCGTTGCCGTGTCGTCGTTCCTTGCCCGGAAATGGCGTATTCCCGCCGGTGCGCTGATGGTAACGCTGGTCGTCAGCGCTGCGTTGCAGGATACGGGCCTGCTGACCATCGTCCTGCCCGGATGGGTCCGCGTTCCTGCCTATGCGGCGCTGGGATGGGGGATCGGCCTGCGCTTCACGCCCGGGATCGTTCGCCATGCCCTGCGCGCGTCGCCCTGGGTCGTGCTGTCGACTCTGCTGGTCATCGCGGCGTCGGGCGCGGTGGCGTGGCTGCTGGTCCTGTGCGGCCAGACGGACCCGCTTTCCGCCTGGTTGTCCTGCAGCCCGGGCGGCGAGGATACGATCGCCATCATCGCTTCCACCACGCCTGGGGTGGATATGTCTTTCGTGATGGCGATGCAGACGGTACGTTTCGTGCTGGTCCTGTTCACCGGGCCGGGCCTCGCGCGCTGGCTCGGCCGCTGGATTCCTTCTGCCTCCGCTCCCGACAGCCGCCCGCTCTTTTCGAAAGACAATGCCGCCTGATCCTTCGGCCGGACATCGGCAATGGCGGCGTCCTGGCTGCGGTCGGCGGTGGTATGGCCGGCCACGTAGACCATGCCATTCGCCACGACGGCGCAGGATCGGCGATGATTCGTATCGAGGTAAAGAAAGTCGATCAATTCCTCGTTCCTTCATATCCGTTGAAATGCAGGGTCCCCGGCGCGGCCTCGCCCAGGCCGCCATAAGCGGCGCTTTCCGCGCAGATCCAGCGGATAAAGGCGGAGATGGCGGGATCGTGGGCTTTTTCGACCGGAGTCACGACGTAATAGGCCCCGCGTGAACGGATCGTCTCGTTGGAGACGACGCAGAGCGTGCCATCGGCAAGCTCGCGTTCCACGAAGATCGTGGGGACGAGGGCCACGCCGAAGCCTGCCATCGCCGCCTCGATCGTCGCGTTGAACTGGTCGAAGACATGCCCTTTGAATGATGCGGCGCCGGTGACGTTCACCTGTGCGAACCAGAAATCCCACAAGGCGGGCCGGGTGGTCAGTTGGATAAGGCTGACCCGTGCAAGATCCTCGGCCGTCTCCAGTTTCGTCGCGTCGCGAAAGGCCGGGCTGCATACCGGGACGATCGTTTCGTCGAACAGATGATGGAGCTGCCCGTCCGGCCAGACCGGCGCGCCATAATGCACCGCGATATCGCAATCGGACCCGTCGAAGCTGAACGGTTCGAAGATCGTCGTGATGTTGACCTTGATCTGTGGATATTGCCTGATCAGCCGCGGCAGGCGGGGGATCAGCCACCGGGACGAAAAGGTGGAGAACATATGCAGGTTCAGCGTGTTCTCGCCGTCTCCCGCGGACAGGACGCGATAGGTCGTGCCGGCGATCTGCTCGAGGATCGAAATCACGGACGGCAGGATCGACTTGGCCTGGCGCGTCATGACCAGACGCTTGCGGCGCCTGTCGAACAGGGACACGCCCAGCGTCATTTCCATGTTGCGGATCTGCTTGCTGATCGCGCCCTGAGTGAGGCTCAGTTCCTCGGCGGCGGCGCTGAAATTCTGGTGCCGTGCCGCGGCCTCGAAGGCGACGAGTTCGGGGACCGACGGCATCAGGCGGCGGGGAAGGAGCATGGCAACCTCCTTTTCATCTTGCGGCTCAGGCTCAGCAGGGCTGCCGTCCAGGCGACGGCAGCCGCGTAATCCAGGCATAACAGCGTCGGCCGGTTCGCCACCCGGGCCATGATCATGGCCACCAGCGTCGCGCCGCAGGTCTGTCCCATGATGCGCGAGAGCGCGATCATGCCGCTGGCGCTTGCGCTGCGGTCATGTGGCGCGGCCAGCAGGATCGCGCGGTTGTTGGGCGAGACGAACATGGCGAACCCCGTGCCCGCCAGCGCGAAGCGCCACATGATGTCGAAATTCCCGGCATCGGGAGGCGTCATCCTGACCATCAGGAAACCGAAGCCATTGACCGCAAGCCCCAGCGAAGACAGCGTTCCCGCCGGGATCCGATCCGCAAGCCGGGCGACGAGCGGCCCGGTCAGAACCATCGCCCCGGGCCAGGCCGTGATCAGCAGTCCCGTCGTGACCGGCGAGCGGCCGAACAGGCCGGTCAGGGAGAACGGGATCGAGATCATGAAGAAATTCGCCGCCGTATAGCCCAGGAAACAGGTCATCACGCCGATGGAAAAGGCGGGGCGCGCAAGCAGGTCGACCGGCAGCAGGGGAGCGGCGTGCCCTCTTTGGCGCGCCAGCAGCAAGGCCCCTGCCACCGCCCCCAGCAGGACGAGTATCGTCCCGCCCGATGCCCACGCGTTGCGGGCCAGAAAATCGCTGCCGGTCAGGATGAGGCAGAAGGCTGCCATGTTCAGGACGACCGACAGCGGGTCGATCATGCGCCGGAGCGGCGGCGTGGCGGGCAGGCGGACCTTGCACAAAGCGAACACCAGCGCGCCGGCCGGCAGGTTGAACAGGAACAGCCAGCGCCACGAACCGGTGCAATAGAGGATCGCCGCCGCGACGGACGGGCCCAGCGCCACGCTCAGCGCCGTGGTCAGCGCGTTGAGCGCGAGACACTGGCCGAGACGGGCAGGGGGGCAGACCATCCGGATGAGCGCGGTATTGACCGCCATGATCGCGGCGCCACCCGCCCCCTGCATGCCGCGTGCGAAAGCGAGGGTCGCGATATGGTGCGAAAGGGCGCAGAGCAGCGAGCCCGCCATGAGTACCGCCAGCCCGCTCAGACAGATTTTCTTCGCGCCGATGCGTTCGGCGAAGGCGGCAAGCGGCAGAAGCAGCATGCAGTTGACGAGCTGATAGGCATTGACGACCCAGATCGAGACCGAGGCGGACGCGTGCAGATCCGTCGCGATCGTCGGAAGGGCGATATTGGCGACCGCGTAATCGAGAACCGCCAGCAGGACCGAGAGCAGGATCGCCGCCAGCGCGCCTCGCCGGATGGCGGCAGGGCTCTCGTGCGCCGGTGCTTCGGTCGCGATCACGCTCATGGTTCGCTCAGAGACGGAAGCGGAGGAACCGGGCGGGGTCGTAGGGCGCGGCCTCGGGGACGGTATCGCCGCTGATCATCCGCCCGATCAGTTCCGCGGTCCAAGGCGCGCTGACCAGCCCCAGATGCCCATGGCCCGTGGCGTAGAACACGCCCCGCGTCGAGGGCGAAGGGCCGATGACAGGCAGGCAGTCCGGCGTCGACGGCCGGTTGCCCATCCAGTGCCGGACCGTGGAGAAGCCGCCGATCTTCATGAGGGGCAGGCCGTCGCGCAGGCAATCGAGCAGGATACGGGCCCGCCGCCAGTCCGGCGGTGCCCCCTCAGGCGCGAATTCCACCTGTCCGGCGGCACGCATGCCCCCTTTCATCGGGGTGATGCCGAATTTGAGGTCTGACATCATGACGGGCAGGGACGGTTCCTCCGCCAGGTCGGGGACCTGGACATGATAGCCGCGCTCGCTCACCAGCGGCACGGAATCTCCCAGCATGCTGCCCAGCGCGCGCGCGCCCATCCCGGCGGCGACGATGATGCTGTCGCAGGCCACGACCCGGCCCGACGAACGGACACCGCGCACCTGCCTGGCCTGCAGCACGAAGCCATCGACATGGCCGTCGGCAAAGTGCACGCCCTGCGCGCGTGCCAGCGTGGCCAGGGCCGCCACATAGCCCCCGGGATCGGCGCAATGGGCGCCATCGGGCAGTTGCGCCGCAAAGGCGTAGCGGGGGCTCAGGCCCGGGCAGACCGCTTCCAGCGCCGCGCGGTCGAGCGTATTCCACCGTACGCCGTTTTCGCGCCGGAGCTGCCAGCCGAAGGCGTCGGCCTTATAGGCAGCTTCATCCGGATAGACGATCAGCAGCCCCTTGCGCTGGATCAGTTCGGGAACGCCCGCTTCCGCCGCCAGGGCGGCATGCCGGTCCGCCGCACCGGCCAGGAACGGCCGCAGCGCCGACGCGATGGCGCGGGCACGGGCACGGGTGGCGCCACAGGCGACGAAGCGCAGCAGCCACAGCCAGATATGCGGCAGGGATGACGGACGCAGGCGCAGCGGACCCTGGGCATCCAGCAGATAGCCGGGTACCTTCTTCCACATGCCGGGCATGGAAATCGGCACGACGGACCCCGGACTCAGCCACCCGGCATTGCCGTAGCTCGCCGCATTTTCCGATCCGGGCGCATCGGAGGACAAAAGGGTGACGTCATGCCCCAGGCGCCGCAGATGCAGCGCAATCGTCACGCCCACGGCCCCCGCGCCGATGACGACGAGCCGGGCACCCTGCGCCGGCGGAGAAGACGCCGGCGGAGAAGACATGGCAGCCATCAGGCTTTTCCCATGTGGAAATGTTTCAGGAACGTCCGGGTCCGTTCTTCCCGCGGGTCTTCGATGACCTGCCGCGCCGGGCCCGATTCCACGATGTATCCGTCCGCCATGAAGACGACGGTATCGGCCACGTCCCGCGCATAGGACATTTCATGCGTGACCACGATCTGGGTCATGCCCGCCTGCGCCAGGTCGCGCATCACGCTCAGGATCTCGGCCACCCGCTGCGGGTCGAGCGCGGATGTCGCCTCATCGAACAGCATGACCTTCGGTTCCATCGCCAGGGCGCGGGCAATCGCCACGCGCTGCTTCTGGCCGCCGGAAAGACGTTCGGGCATGGTGTCGGCGAAACTTTCCATTCCCATGCGTTCCAGCAGCGGGCGGGCGATCCGCTCGGCCGCGTCGCGCGACTGGCCCCGCACGAAACGCGGGCCGGACATCACGTTTTCCAGGACCGTCAGGTGCGGAAACAGGTTGAAGGACTGAAAAACCATTCCGGCTTCGGCACGGAACGCCGCCATGGCCCCCGTACGGTGGCGCGATGCCGTGGCGCCGAACCGCATCGTATGGCTGTCGATCGTGACCGACCCGGAATCGGGGGCTTCCAGAAGATTGACGCAACGGAGCAAGGTGGATTTTCCCGATCCGCTGGGGCCGATCAGGGCAAGCACATTGCCCTTCGGCACCCCCAGCGAGATGTCCCTGAGCACCTCGCGCCTGCCGAAGCGCTTGGACAGGTTCACGATGTCGATCATCAGCGGTTCCCTAGCCATGACGACGACGCTCCAGCAGCCGCGCGCCCTGTGTCATCGGAAACAGGATCAGGAAATAGATGATTGCGATCGTGGTGTAGACCTCCAGCGGCTTGTAGGTGGCGGAGGCGACCATCTGCCCCTGGTAGACGAGGTCGGGGACGGTCACGACCGAAATCAGCGACGTGTTCTTCAATTGCAGCACCACCTGGCTGACGAGCGGGGCGGTCATGCGCCGCAGGGCCTGCGGAAGGATGATCCGGCGCATCATCGTGAAGGGCGTCATGCCCAGCGCGGCGGCGGCATCCCACTGGCCACGGTCGATCGAATCCAGGCCCGCGCGAAAGATTTCGCTGTAGAATGCCGCGCCGTAGAGCGACAGCGCCAGCAGCGCCGCCGTGGCGGGCGCCAGGCTAAGGCCCAGCACGACCGGCAGCGCGTAGTAGCACCACACCAGTTGCACCAGGGCCGGCGTGCAGCGGAAGATTTCGACGACCGCGCCGGCGGGGATGGACAGGATCTTCCAGCCGCTGCGCCGGGCCAGCGTCAGCAGCAGGCCCGCGACCATGCCGACGATCGCGCTGGCAAGGGTGAAGCCCAACGTATATTCGAGACCGATCCTGAAAAGAGACCAGTATTGAAGGATCGGGCCGAAATCCCATTGATAGGTCATGGTGCGGGCCGCATCGCCATCAGAATTCCAGGCCGGGCGGCAGCGATGCCGGGTCGACATTGCTGGCCCGCAGCGCCTTGAACATCCAGTCCTGCACGATGCCCTCCGAACGGTTGTAGAGAAGCCAGTTATTGACGAAGGTCAGGAAACGCGGGTCGGGCGAGGCCGGCACGCCGATACAGGTCGGCTGATGCACCACGGGCTGCGGCAGGATCAGCCCGCCTACCGCCGGGTTGCGCGCATGCATCACGGCCGCGATCACCACCACCTGCACCACGCAGTCCGCGCGTCCGGCCTGAAGCGCCATGATCGCGTCGGTCGGGGATTGGACCGCCACGGGGGTGCAGTGGGGAAGCCGGCGCCGGACGAAGATGTCGTGCGACGAACCTGTGTCGAAGGCGACGCGGATTTCGGGTTTGTCCAGATCGTCCCACGTCGCGACCGACAGGCCGTTTTTCGCAATCACCGTGAATGCGTTGTTGATGGCGACGTCGCTGAACTGGATCTGGAGTGCCCGCGCGGGGGTGGGGCTCAGGGCGAACATGACGTCGATCTTGCCGGTCTGGAGGTCCATGACCGACGTCCCCCACTCGGCCTCGACGATGTCGGGCGTGACCCCCAGGGAAGCGGCCATGTCCCTGACCATGTCGACGCATGCGCCGCTCCAGCCGCCCTTTAGAATATCCTTGTGAAAAAACGGTTCGGCTCCCGGAATGGCGGCGGTGCGGAGCTTGCCCGAGGCCTTGATGCGCGCGATCGTTCCCCCTTCTTCCTGCGCCCGTGCCGGACATATGCCGGCAAGGGACGTCGCGGCCGCGACGCCGCCCAGGGCCAGGACCGATGCAAAAGCTCGACGTGTCGTCACTCCAGGACCTCCCCCGCCGCCATCAGGCGAACCGTTTACAACGCATATCGAGTTTAGGTGGGCGGGCGGCACCGTAAAGCCGAAATCGCCCCCTGCCTGTCGTCAGACGATCTGATTCTTCAGGGGGGTGCCGGCTTCGAACGCGCCGATGTTCGTCAGCAGGATGTCCACGACGTTCCGTTCATAGAACTGCGTCTCGCCCGCCGCGTGCGGCGTCACGATCACGTTGTCCATCGACCAGAGGGGAGATGAGGCGGGCAGCGGCTCCTCGACGAACGTGTCCAGCGCCGCGCCGGCGATCTGCCCGGATTGCAGCGCCTCGATCATGGCGCCCTCGTCGACGACCTTGCCGCGTGCCACATTGATCAGCACCGCGTCGGGGCGCATGGCGGCGAAGGCTTCCTCATTCACCAGTTCGAACGTCTCTTCGGTCAGCGGGCAGGTCAGGATCACCACGTCGGCCTGCGGCAGGGTGGGCAGGAAATCCCGGTTCGAGATGATTCGCACGTCCTCGGGCTGCGCTTGGGGAACCGAACGGCGCATCGCGATCACGTTCATGCCGAAGGCCCTGCAAAGCCGGGCGACGCGGGCCCCGATTCCGCCGAATCCCACGATCAGGACGGTCTTGCTGTCCAGTTCCTGCAGCCTGTCTTTCGGGTTGCTGCTGGTCAGGCGCCAATAGGCATTCCTCTGGTCGTCGCGCGCTTCGAAAAGCCGGCGAGACAGGTTCAGCAGCAGGCCCAGCGCGTGGTCCGAAACGGCGTTCGCATTCACCCCCCGGGCGCTGCACAGATGCACGCCGCGTTCGCGGAACAGGGCATGGTCGTAATGGTCGACGCCGGCACTGACCGACTGTACCAGCTTCAATTTCGGTGCCCAGTCGAGAATATGGTTCTTCCAGAGCATGGAAACGACCAGCACTTCGGCATCGGCCACGACCTGCTCGAGATCCGCCAGGTTGTTGACCTGGACGCAGGGGGGTGGATTGGGGCGGCGCTCCATCTCGCCCTTCAGATCGTAATGAGCATGCGCGACACAGACTTTGGGTTGTGCCCCGATCCAGGGTTTCGTCATGATTCACGTCCATCCGTTGCAGGAGAAAAGGAGGGGCCGAAACCCGCCTGCCATGATCACCTTTGTCCTGACGGTCATTATGTTATTTCTGATTCGGAATGAGAAGGCAAAACGCCTCTCGTACATATTCCTTTTTGGAATGTTTGATGCTGTTTCAGAACAGGCCGCGATAGTCGCCCCCGTCCACCAGCAGGCTCTGGGCGGTGATGAAGCCTGCCTTGTACGAGCAGAAGAAGGCGACCGCCGCCGCGATCTCCTCGACATCGCCGAACCGTTTCGCGGGGTTGGCGGCAGCGCGCTCTGCCCAGATGCTGTCGTAGCTGCGCCCCGTCATGCGCGACAGGTCATGGACATGGGCATGCTGCGCCGCCGAATCGATGATGCCCGGCAGGACATTATTGATCGTGACGTTCCGCGCGACCAACTGTCGCGCCAGACCCGACGAAAAGGCCACCAGCCCCGATCGCGCGGCGTTGGAAAGAGCCATCTCGGCCTGCGGATTCTTCACGCTGCGCGAGACGATGTTGACGATGCGGCCGAAACCGCGTTCGGTCATGCCGTCCACGGCAAGGCGGATCATGTCGATCGGGGCCAGCATCATCATGTCCACGCCCGCGATCCAGTGCGCCCTGTCCCAGTCGCGGAAATCGCCTGGCGGCATGCCGCCGCCATTATTCACCAGAATGTCGGGTTGGGGACAGGCGGCGAAGATCCGCCGCCGGTCCTCATCCCGCGTCAGGTCCGCAGCCACTGCCACCGCGTCGCGTCCGGTCTGCGCGCGCACCAGCGACACGGTGTCCTCGAGCGCCGCGGGGTCGCGCGCCACCAGGGTGACCGCTGCCCCCTCGGCCGCCAGCGTCACGGCGATCGCCCGGCCCATGCCGCGGCTGGCGCCGCACACGATCGCGCGGCGCCCCTCCAGTCCCAGATCCATGTCCTGGCTCCCCTCGGAAAATTACAGCCGCGAATAATGGCTGGAAAAGACGCGCGGCCGAATGCCGGCCACGAACCATGTGACCATGGAATAGATGTCATAGACCGGCAGCCCGGTCGCCGCGGCGACGGCGGCGGCGTAGGGCGGCATGTTCGTGCATTCCAGGACGATGGCGCCGACATCCGGATGCTGGGCCACCAGCGCCTGTGCCGCCGCCACCACGTCGCGTTCCGCCAGGGCGACGTCCATCGTCTCGCTTTCGGCCTTGATCAGGACCCGGAAGAATTCCGCGCCGTCTTCGGTGCCGATGACGGGCGTGTCCGTGGGTGCGCCCACGGCGGCGAGATGGGCCTGTGTGAGCGTCGCGGCGCATATCGTCACGATGCCGGCCCGCCGGCCCGGGGGAAGGGTCGCGTTGACCCATGGAATCTGCATCAGCGACGATGTCGCGACCGGGACATTCAGGGCTGCTGCCAGTTGCGGCTGCAGCAGGGCGAGAAAGCCGCAATTCGTCGTGATGGCCGACACGCCCAGGTCGATCAGGCGCTTCGCGGCCCCGATGAAAGGTTCCAGCCACGCGCGGGGGTCGCCGAGGACGATCCGTTCGGGGGTGGCGCCCTCCACGACGCAGAGCTGCACGGGAAAGGGCCAGGTCTCGGCATTGCCCATGTCGCCCGGAATGCGCGGGAAGCGCGCTTCCAGCATCAGGATACCGAGCGGCACCCCATATATGGCTCGTCCGCCTTGTGCGATCATGCTTGCCATCGTCCGCCGCTCCTGGAGCATTTCCGCTGAACACCGGTTCAGCGGAAATGCTCTATGTTGTTGTTTTGTCCATCAGTATTTCAGCAACCGCTCGACGCCCGCCTTCATGCGTTCCAGCGCATCGTCGATCATTCTGTCCGATGCCGCATAGGAAAGCCGTAAATATCCCGGTTCCCCGAAGCAGAATCCCGGCACGGAAGCGACATGGCATTCGTGCAGGAAATACCGGCACAACGCGGTATCGTCGGCAATATCTTTCCGTTTTAATTCCGGCCTGGCAAGGAGCGTGCGCATGTCCGCGAACGCATAGAATGCCCCGTCGGGCAGAAGGCAATGGACATGCGGGATCGCATTCAGGCCGGCGACGATTCTGTCCCGGCGGCGGCGAAAGGCGTCACGCCGTTCCGTTATGATGTCCTGCGGACCGTCCAGGGCCTCGATCGCCGCGACCTGGCTGATCGAGCATGGGTTGGAGGAACTCTGGCTCTGCACGACCGCCATGGTGGCGATGATGTCCGGCGCGGCGGCGGCATAGCCCACGCGCCAGCCGGTCATCGAATAGGCCTTGGACACGCCATTGACGATGACCACGCGAGGCTTGATGTCCGGACAGATGGCGGCCATCGTGGCGAACGGTGCCGAATCGTAAAGCACGTGTTCGTAGATGTCGTCGGAGATGACGCCGACGCCGGGGGCGGTGCGCAGCACCTCGGCCAGCGCGGCGAGATGCGCCGTGCCATAGACGGCGCCCGTGGGGTTGGACGGGGAATTGAGCAGCAACCAGCGCGTCCGGGAGGTCAGGGCGGCGGCGAGTTGCTTCGGCGACAGACGGAAACCGGCGTCCGCCGAACAGGGCACCATGGTCGCCGTCCCGCCGGCCAGCCGGATCATGTCCAGATAGGTCGTCCAGCACGGGGACGGAACGATCACCTCGTCCCCCGGATCCAGCGTCGCCATCAGGATGTTGAAAAGCACCTGTTTCGCGCCGGCACCGATGCTGATTTCATTTGCGGCATAATCCAGGCCGTTTTCGCGCTTGAGCTTGCGCCGGATCGCGGCCTTGAGTTCGGCGGTGCCGTCAAGGGCCGTGTAACGGGTCTGGTTGGTCAATATGGCATTGATGCCAGCCAGCTTGACATTGTCGGGGGTAGGAAAGTCGGGCTCGCCCGCGCTGAGGGATATGACGTCCTGATGCGTTTCGGCCAGCTTCCGGGCTTCTGCGCCGATGCGGATGATTTCCGAAACGCCGATGCCGATCAGCTTGGCGGATCTGGAAAATTCGGCCCAGCGATCCATGTTTGCATGCTTCCGTTCATTTTTTCCGGTTGTAAACTCGTAGCAGATCGGATGACGTTGAACCCTGTCGTTTGACTTACTTTTGGTATGGTCATCATTCCATCGGAACGGACGAAGGCTGCCCGATTCCGGCCGCCAGCGGCGGCCAGGCAAGTTCGGCCTGCAGCATAACCGGCGCTCTATGAACGGGTTCCTGCAGGACGTCCGGCGCATCTGGTTCAATCGCCTCAAGCGGCGGAGCCAGAAGAGCCGGCGCGTGGGCTGGGACTGGTTCGAGACCGTGACGGCGAACTTGCCCTTGTCCCGACCCCGGATCATCCGTCCCTGGACACCACGTGCAACATGACGCGCGCCCCTTTCGGGAAGAGCCGGGTGCGCATCCGGGCGGGTGGCGCCGAATGGCCGAGCTGCTCGGCCGCCGCCCGGTCCTTGCGACGTCGTTCCCGCACGTGCACCCCGCAAAAATGATCAGCCGGTATTTTGACGTGGGTGAGAGGCGGCGCACGATAGGTTTATCGTTTCGGCAACTATGACCGAGGGCCTGGCCATGATCGGGAGCGGTCCGGGCTATTTTGGTTCCAATGGACTGGCTATGGTCAATCCAGCGCCGTAACTGCACGCATCGAATGCAAAACAACCGAGGAACCTGATCCGTATGGCGATACCGTCCGTGACGTCCCCCGAGATCTTCCAGCATGTCCGCATTATCATGGGCATGGTCCTGGGATTGAGCATGACCCGCCTGCTCAACGGGCTGGTACGGATCATCCAGCATCCTGGGCAGACACGGATCTACCCGGTGCATATCGGCTGGGTGCTGACCCTACTCCTGACGCTGATGCATTTCTGGTGGTGGGAGTTCTGGCTGGTCGAACTGCCGACCTGGACGTTCCAAGTCTACCTGTTCCTGATCCTCTATGCGATCATTCTATTCTTCCTGAGCGCCTTCCTGTTTCCGGATTCGATCAGTGATTACACTGGGTATGAGGATTTCTTCATCTCCCGGCGTAAATGGTTCTTTGGTTTCTTTGGATTGACGATTATATTCGACTTGATCGACACGCTGATCAAGGGGCATGCGCATCTCGCGATGTTCGGTGGCGAATACTGGTTTCGGGTTCCACTCTATATGGTGCTCTGCGGCATCGCTATATATTCGGCAAATCGTCAATTCCATAAGGCGTTCGTCACGTTTGCCCTGCTTTATGAAATGACCTACATCCTGCGCTTCTTCGATACATTGAACTGAAGCGCTGGTTGCGTTCAGTTCATTCTGGTGTTTGACGGCGCGTGCCATCACATTGAAGGTTGTGGAGCCCATACAGCCGACGCAACAGGAGGGGCATGTGCTTGTCCGAGAGGGGGAAAACCGGACCTTCGTCATGGACCGCCGGTTGGGCTGCTCGCTTGCCGCCGTCGCGGGTGCGGTCAACGCAGCGGGTTTTCTCGCCGTCGGCTATTATTCCGCAAACATGACCGGCAATGTGTCGACCCTGGCGATGAGCCTGCATGTCGGCGATCTCATGGTCGTGGCATCCTGCCTTGGGCTGATCGCGGCCTTCGTGGCGGGGGCCGTGCTCTCGACCTTTCTGGTCAATGCCGGCCGACGCCGCCGACACCAGGCGATTTATGCCTATAGTATCCTGCTGGAATCCGTCCTGCTCGGGCTGTTGGCCTTCCTGGATACCGCATTGCATGCGGGTCCACGCGGGCCGGTGCTGGCCTATGGGCTGAGTTTTTTGATGGGCCTGCAGAACGCGACGGTCACCCGCATCTCCGGCGCGCGCGTGCGGACCACGCACATGACGGGCATGTTGACCGATTTCGGTATCGAAATCGCCGATTGGCTGGAATCCTTTCGCCATCCCGTCGACCATGGGCGCCTCGCACAGACACGCCAGCGACTGTTGCTGCATGGTGGAATCGTTCTGTCCTTCGCTGGCGGCGGTCTTGCCGGGGCACTCGTCTATGGGTGGTGGACAGCGCGTTGCTTCCTCGTCCTGGCGGCGTTGCTCGCCTGGCTGGCCTTGCCAGGAATATTGGCAGATCACCGGACACGCGGCGGCGGTGCAGTCCCGGCAAAACCTGACCGGATCAAGTAGCCATCAGTGGCTGCCGGCGTCACCCCTGCGCGATCCGGCGCGGAAGCTCACGACAGTTTCCATTCTTCCTGGAGATGGCGCAGCAGCCATCCGGCCGCGGGTCCAAGTGGAACGGTGCTCAGATGCGCTGCATACACGACGAGAGCGGGTCTTGCGTGCACGATTTCGTCACGTACCGGAAGGGCCACGAGTCGTCCGCCGGCAATGTGGCCAGCCACGAGATGCGCGGGCATCTTGCACCACCCGAACCCGGCAAGCAGGAAATCAAGCCGCCGTCCCTGGTCGACAAAGCGCCACTGCCGGTTGCTGACGATACCGTATTCCCGCCCGTCTTCCGCGTTCGGATCGGAGAGGACGAGCTGCACATGCGGCGCGAGATCGTGGCGATCCAGCGGACGGCCGGCCCCCGCGAGCGGATGATGCGGCGCGGCCACGGGGACGAGGTCCAGCGTGGACAGGGGATATGCAGTCAGGTCCGGCGGCACGACCGGCAACAACAGGCAGATCGCAACGGCTGCGTCGCGTGCCCGCAAGCGCCGCGCTGCGCCGCCGATAAGCTCGGCCTGAAAACGCACCGGCAGATCCGGAAACTGAACCTGCAGTGCCTGCAGGCTTTTCACCAGGGGTTCGCTCGGCACCAGAGGATCGATCACCAGCGTCAATTCCGGCTCGATGCCCGCGTGCATCCCGGCGGCCACCGCCGCGAACCGCGCGGCACCCGCGAGCACGAGGCGGGCCTGATCGACCAGGACGCGCCCCTGTTCCGTCAGAATCGGCCGATGCCTGCTGCGATCGAACAGAACGACCCCCTGTGCGCCTTCCAGGGCCAGGATCGACTGGCTGATGGCCGATTGGACGCGGCCAAGCCTGCGCCCGGCCGCCGAAAAACTGCCGGTCTCCGCAATGGCTACCAGCACGCGCAACTGGTCGAGGGTCAGACTGCCGATCATCTCCATCTCCAAAAGAGATGGAGATGATCATATTTTGATCGCTTCCACAGGCCAAGCGTGTGCCGGTAGCCTGCCGCCATGCAACCGACATTCTTCATCAATCATGGCGGTGGTCCCTGCTTCTTCCTCGATCCGGGGCCGATGCGGGACAGTTGGTCCGCGCTGGAACATTATCTTCGCGGCTTCATGGGCCGACTGCGCGAGAAGCCCTCGGCTATCGTCGTGGTCTCCGGCCACTGGGCCGAGCGGGTGCCGAGCGTCAATGCCGGCGCCGCCCCGCCGCTGCTCTACGACTATTCCGGGTTTCCGCCACATACTTACGACCTGACATGGCCGGCGCCGGGCGCGCCATCTCTCGCCGGGCGGATACGTGCGGGCCTGGCAGAGATGGGGATTGCCAGCGGCACGGAGACACGGCGCGGATTCGATCACGGCGTGTTCGTCCCATTCAAGGTCATGATGCCGGAGGCGGAACTGCCCGTCGTACAGGTATCGATGCAGCGGGACTTCGATCCGGCGTTTCATCTCGCACTCGGCCGTGCCCTGGCCAAGCTGCGCCGCGAGGGCGTGCTGATCGTCGGCAGCGGCCAGAGCTACCACAACATGAGTCGCTTTTTCGGGCGCGGCCCCGATCGGGGTGCCGAGGCGTTCGATGCGTGGCTGCGCGACATCGTGACCGATCCAAACGGCCGCGACGCCGCCTTGACCCATTGGGCGTCGGCGCCGGGTGCGCGCGATGCGCACCCGCATGAGGACCACCTTCTGCCGCTCATGGTCGCCGCGGGTGCTGCGACCGGCGAGCCGGGCGTCGTCGATTTCCACGGCCATGCCCTGGGCAAACCGATTTCCGGATTCCGCTTTGGCTGAAACCGGAAGACCTCACGGACCACGATAAAGGAATTGCCATGCCTCGTCTCCTCGTCGTCGAAGCCAGCCCGCGCGGCAAGTCTGCGATCTCACGCAACCTGACGGCTGCGTTCGTCGAAAAATGGCGCGCCAAACACCCCGACGGTACGGTGGTCGCGCGCGACCTGACGACCACGGACCTGCCGTTCGTCAATGCGTCCTGGCTCGCCGCCTACTTCACGCCGTCCGAGCGGCATTCGCCGGAGATGCGCGAAACACTGCGCCTGTCCGACGCACTTGTCGCCGAACTGTTGGCGGCGGATCACATCGTGATCGGGACACCGGTCTACAATTACAATATCCCGGCCAATCTCAAGGCCTGGGTGGACCATATCGTGCGCAAGGGCCACACGCTGGGCTTCGGGGGCGAAGGGCTGGTGACGGGCAAGAGGGCAACCGTCCTTGTGGCGTCGGGCGGCGTCTATACGGAAGGCTCGCCGATCCGCGACCGTGACGTCGCAACCCACTATCTCAAGCTGATCCTGAACGTGATCGGGATCGACGATGTCTCCGTCATTGCGGCCGGCGGGGCCAAGGCCGTCGATCTCGGCGAGATCTCCCGGGACGATTTCCTGGCGCCCTTGCGCACGCAGATCGACATTCGTCTGGGTCGGTAAGATTGCCGCGGCTCGGGAGAAGATGATCGGCGGACAGGGTCAAGATCCATGCCCGCCATTCGCGTAATCTCGCCCGACAGTCTTGCTTCCGCTCCTATCCGGATATGAAACACCGGGCTTGGAGACTCGTGCTCACCCAAACCGTCAGTCCACGACGGAGGTCGATTGCTGCCAGGCCGGGAAGGGGTCGGGAAGACTGGCATAGTGCGACGGATCGAAACGGGTGCCTGTCTTCGCCGCGACAAGGCAGGCATCCAGTGCCATGCGGATCGCGGTCTCGTCCATGCCGGTGCCGATGAACACGATTTCCTGCCGCCGGTCGCCATAGACCGGATCCCAACGATCCAGGATCATCTCCCGCCAGGCCGCGTCATCGGGCCACCGATCCTTCGGCACGCTGGCCCACCAGAAGCCTATTGCCTGATTGCGCACGAGCGCGCCGGCCTGGCTCAGTTCCCCGACCCAGTCAGGACGGGTGGCCAGCCAGAAATATCCCTTCGCGCGCACGGCCCCAGGCCAGGCCGTATCGAGAAAGCGGTGGAATTTCGCCGGGTCGAAGGGACGATGCGCGCGATAGACGAAGCTGCTGATGCCATATGCGTCGCTTTCGGGAACATGATCCGCGAAACCATGAAGTTCCTTGTACCATAGTGGGTGCTCGTGCGCCTTCTCGTAGTCGAAACGGCGTGTGTCCAGCACCCGCCCCAGGTCGAGCCGGCCCTGGCTGGTCTCGATCAGATCGGCATCCGGGTTCAGGGCCCGGACGATCTTGCGGGCCGCGTCGGCCTGCTCCGCCGTGGCCGTATCGATCTTGTTCAGGACCACCACATCGGCGAATTCGATCTGCTGCACCAGCAGATCGACCATCGCACGATCATCGTCCGCACCCAGCGATTCGCCCCGGTCGCGCAGGAAGTCGGTCGAGGCATAGTCGCGCAGCAGGTTCACCGCGTCCACGACCGTGACCATCGTGTCCAGCCGCGCAACGTCGTTCAGGCTCTCGCCGGCCTCGTCACGAAATTCGAATGTCGCGGCGACGGGCAGAGGTTCGGAAATGCCGGTGGATTCGATCAGCAGGTAGTCGAACCGCCCTTCTCCGGCCAGTTTCCGGACTTCCTGCAACAGATCGTCGCGCAGCGTGCAGCAGATGCAGCCATTGGTCATTTCCACCAAGGTCTCATCCGTGCGGGACAGGTTGCCGCCGCCTTCGCGCACCAGGTCGGCATCGATGTTCACCTCGCTCATATCGTTGACGATGACGGCGACCTTCCGTCCCTCGCGGTTGTTCAGAATGTGGTTGAGAAGGGTCGTCTTCCCGGCGCCGAGAAAGCCGGAGAGCACGGTAACGGGCAGTCTGCTGTCCATCAGGGAGTCCTTGGCTGTGTCCGCATGGCATCGCAGCCTTCGCGGAGCGGCTTTACCTCTTCCTAAATGAAATATTATAACATAACAATGCCGACGTGCGGCGTGCCTGCGCTGCTCCCTCTTCTCCTTGCTTCCGGCCCGATGATGATCGACTCTCCTTGTCCGACCCGTTCTCGCCTGCTCCTGCCCGAGACCGATCCTTTGCGGGCGATCCTCGTGCCGGATCGTGTGATCGCCGTCAGGCCACGCGCGTTGTCGGCGGCACACAGCGCCGCGGCGCGAATCATGCTTGCGCATGGACCACGCCTGATACTGGCACGCGGGACGCCCGACCGGCTCGGTCGCCTGCTGGCCCCTCGTATGCCGGCGGATGCACGGATTTTGCTCGATGACGCGTTGGCGCTGGCGGCGGATTATCGGACCCTCGCCGGGCTGACGGAGGTCCGGCTGCGGCTGGAACGCATTACCACCGATTCCTGCCGCAGATTCCATGTCGATCGCGTGGGATTGCGCCTGCTGTGCACCTATGTGGGGCCGGGGACGCAATGGGTGCCCTCACATCCGGCCGATCGCATGCCGCACGCGGAGATCGACCCGGCGTCCATGCGCCAGATCGGCACCGGCGACATCGCCGTTCTCAAGGGCAGTGCCTGGCCGGGCGGCGATGGACAGGGCGTGCTGCACCGCTCTCCACCTTTGTCTCATGGGCCGGAAGCCGAACGTGTCCGGCTGCTGCTGACGATCGACGCACCGGATGCCTGCGGCATGATGGATGACGCCAATCCCACGATCGTGACGTGAGCGGAGCCGCCACCATGTTCGTCATCGAAAGCTGGCCAGGTTCCTCCCTGGTGCCGGCTCCGCGTGTCAGGGCATCGGCCGA
The DNA here is from genome assembly GCF_035199985.1 of Nguyenibacter sp. L1. GTDB lineage: Bacteria > Pseudomonadota > Alphaproteobacteria > Acetobacterales > Acetobacteraceae > Gluconacetobacter > Gluconacetobacter vanlangensis. The sequence goes on along the minus strand of NZ_CP127015.1, from coordinate 1,264,774 downwards.
CCCGAGCATCCTGATGGACGCTATCCATCCGGACCTGGACATCGTCGTATGGGGCCGGATGGTGCCAGACGACTGGTTGGATGCGAGCGTCGCCTTCACGGGCCGGCCGGCGCCAATTCGGATCGACGGCACATTGGATGACGTCCTGCGCACGCTGAAGCACCCGGCGACCCGGTGCGGGTGGCCGTCCTTCCTCGTGAAGGACGCGGAACAGAGCGCATCGATGGCGGCGGCACTGGGCGGCTCCATGCGGCAGCGTTTCTCATTGCGCGTGGTTCAGCAGGGCGAGGTCCTGCAGCCCGTGCCGGCTTCGAAATTGCAGATCGTCTGCTGTTATGGTGCCGGCGCCGTCGAGTGGATCTCCGGCCAGTCTCCGACAGGGCCGCTCGTCAGCAGCCTGTCACCCTTCTCGATCGCGCTCATGAAGCCCGCGCCTCCCGCCATGGCCATCCATTGCCGGACCTGGGTCCCTGATACGACGCCTGCAGCATGCATCGAGATGGTCATCCAGATCCCTGCAATGTTTGAAGCCGCTCGCTCATGAGGGCCGACGCATCGCAGAACTTCCGGGGGCGGACCGGGGAGGGGACGCGGCCTGATCGAAGGGGCTCGGGTGGTCTTTTCGAGGACCTATCCATGCCGGGCTTCAGAGCATGCTATGTGGGATTCGCGATCGCGTCACGTCCGTTCCCGGTCGTGATCCCGAGGCCGGCCATCTGCCATCATGGATGCATTCATGTCACGTCTCCGTTCCCATACCGAGCGTCATGCCGTCGAGAAGCTGGGGTGGCTGCGTGCCGCCGTGCTCGGCGCCAATGACGGGACGCTGTCGACCGGCAGTCTCATCGTCGGCGTCGCCAGTTCCCATGCGTCGGGCGGCAGCATTCTCATCGCCGGCTTGTCCGCGCTGGTGGCGGGCGCCCTGTCGATGGCCGCGGGCGAATATGTCTCGGTCAGTTCCCAGGCGGATTCGGAACGGGCCGACATCGCGCGCGAAAAGCAGGAGCTTGCCTCGGACTGGGACAGCGAAATCGATGAACTCGCCGGGATCTATTGCAAGCGGGGGCTGGACGACGCGCTGGCCCGTACGGTGGCGACCGAACTCATGAAGCATGATGCGCTGGGCGCGCATGCCCGCGACGAACTCGGGCTGTCCGATGCCACGGCGGCGCGCCCGCTCCAGGCGGCGTTCGCCTCGGCGGCGGCGTTTTCGTCCGGTGCGGTGATGCCCGTCCTGGCCGCCGTGCTTACGCCGGAACCATACGTGTCATGGGGCGTGTCCCTGGTCTCGATCGTCGTGCTGGCCGTTCTCGGGGCTGTCGGTGCGGTGGCCGGCGGCGCGTCTCCGGTGCGGCCCACGCTTCGGGTGACGTTCTGGGGCATTATCGCCATGCTGGTCACGGGCGGCATCGGCCGGCTGTTCGGTGTGTAGCGCATCGCTGCCCAGGGCCAGGCGAAGCGGTGGCCGGGCCGGATCGACAAGAGCCAGCATGGCCTGAGCGACATGGCTTTCACGTTTGTCGGCCCGCGCCTGCGCCATGCCCTCTTCCCGGCGGCGGAATTCATGGCGCGCCGGCGCCGCAAACGCCGCGAGACCCGCGGCGCATGCCTTGCCTCCGGTTTCGCCGGCCGGCCTCGACGCCCTGATCGATCAAATTCGGACGTGGTCCGGGTGTAATCAGGAAATCTAAAGGATGAAGCCTCCGTCGATCGTCACGCTTGCGCCGGTCATGAAGGACGAAGCGGGGCCGGCGAGGTAGGACGCAAGTGCCGCCACGTCGTCCGGACGTCCCATCCGGCCGAGCGGCATTCGGGCGACCAGATGGTCCGCCATGCCGTCGGTCATGTCGGTCTCGATCGGGCCGGGCTGGATGTTGTTGATCGTGATCCCGCGCCGGGCGAGGTCGAGTGCCGCCCCCTGCACGAACGCCGCCACCGCCGCCTTCGTCATGGCATAGATACTGTTGCCCGGCGCGATCGGCCGGATCGCGGCAATGCTGCCGATGGTCACGACGCGCCCACCGTCATGCATCCGGGCGACGCCGGCCTGAACGGCGAGCACGACGCCGCGCACATTGACGTTGAGGCAAAGATCGAGATCGTCCAGACTCATCCGCTCCAACGGCGCCAGCTTCAGCACGCCGGCATTGACCACGGCGACGTCCAGGCGGCTGTAATGCGAGACGACCTGTTCGACCGCCGCGTGCAGTGCAGCAGGATCTGCGCTGTCGGCCCGGACGGCCAGCGCGCGGCCGCCATCCGCCTGGATCGCGGCCGCCACCTCTTGCGCCTGCTCGGGCCGGGATACATAGGTCAGGCCGACGGCAAATCCGTCCCGCGCCAGCCGCCGGGCAAGCCCTGCGCCAATGCCGCGCGATCCGCCGAACACCATGGCCACCCGGCTCCGGTCGGGCGTGGCCGCGAATGTTTCCTTGATCTCAAGGGGATTCTCTGCGGGGTTCTCTGGGGCGTTCTCTGGGGCGTTCTCCGGGGTCATCGTCCGATCCTTTTTATTGAACGATCATTCCATAATGGGCAAAATTTTTAGCGCAGGCCACGCAGCGCCGCGCGTGCGACGGCGGCAAGGGTCGCCCGGTCGGCACCGCCCCGGGCCGACACCCGGATGCCCGCGACCGTGGCGATCAGGAAGGCCGCCGCTTCGCCAGTATCAATAGCGGAAGACAGGTCGCCCTCGCACTGGGCCTGACGCATTCGGGCCATGAGGGCGTCGCGCAGAACCCTGCCGAAGCATTCATGGATCTTCGCGAGATCGGTGCGAGAGGTTCCGAATTCGCAGATGCTGCTGACGCCCAGGCACGTCTCCCGCGCTGTTTCGACCACGCGTTCCAGAAAATGCCGGATGCCGTCAACGGCGCGCGGGCCGCGCCGCAGCGCTGCCAGATGTGCCTCGGTCTCTGCCGCCGCGTAACGGCGGACCGCCTCCTGATAGAGTTGCCACTTGTCGCCGAAGCTGTTGTACAGGCTTTGCCGGCCGATCCCCATTGCCGAGACGAGCGCGGCTGCCGAACTTCCCTCGAAGCCGTGCTGTCGGAAGACGGCGACGGCCGCGTCCAGAACCTGATCCCGATCGAATTGCTGTGGCCGTGCCATGTCTCGTGCATAGCAGGATATGGAATGATCGGTCAATAATGGCGAAGCCGTGCCCGTCAGTTCCCCGCCTCCGCATGGCGGATCAGATTCGTGCGCAGCTTGACGATGGCCTTTTGAAGTGCGCGGAACTCGTCCGGTTCCAGGCCCGATGCCTGGACCAGCGTCCTCTGTGCGCCCTTCTCGCGCAGGGCGCGACCGGATTCGGTCAGGCTGACGATCACTTGCCTCTCATCCCGCGGGTCGCGTCCTCGGCGGAGATAGCCGAGGGTCTCCAGCTTTTTCAGGATCGGCGTCAGCGTATTGGATTCGAGGAAGAGCTTCTCTCCCAGCCCGCTCACGGTCTGGTGATCTTCTTCCCACAAGGCGACGATGGCGATCCACTGGGTGTAGGTGACGCCCAGTTCCTCCAGGATCGGTCTATATGCGCGACCATAGGCGAGGTTCGTCGAATAGACGGCGAAGCACATGAAATCCGCGAGTTTCGGGTAGTCCGGCTTGGGCGGGCGCGCATCCATCCTGCATCTCTCCTATGGCAATTCCCGTCTCAATATAAATCGCATCCGATTAAATCGGAAGGCTTGACGGCGGATCGCCGCCGGCTCTATAAACTCGTGTCCGATAATATCGGATACGATAGGATGGTATGCCATGAACGTCCGGATGAACATCGCGCTTTATGCAGGCCCGCCTGCCCCCAGCGGGCTTTCGTCACACGGGTTGGCGCGAACCGTTCTCTCCTGAACCACAGGACCGTCCATTTCATCGTGCCGGCGATTCCTGCGCATTCGTCCTCCAATCATCAGCGATCGGATTCATCATCATGACCTACAGTCTTTTCCGTGACCCGAGCCGCCGCCGCTTCCTGGGCTTCGCGGCCTCGTCCGCCGCTGCGTTCGAATTCGGCGGCCTTACGCGCGCAGGCCGCGCAACGCCGGCATCGAGCAACCGGCCGGCCGTTCCGCCCCGCCTGCCGGCGCCGCGGCAGGTCGATGCGGGCCCCCTGTCCATAGGATATGTCGAGATGGGGCCGTCGGACGGCTCTGCCGCCATTCTTCTGCATGGATGGCCGTATGACATCCACAGTTTCGCCGACGTCGCGCCTGTGCTCGCGGCGGCGGGGTGCCGTGTGGTCATGCCCTATCTGCGCGGCTATGGCACGACCGTCTTTCGCGCGGCGGCCACGCCGCGCAATGCGCAGCAGGCCGCGCTGGCGGCTGATACCATCGCGCTGATGGATGCCCTGGGCATTCGCCGGGCGATCGTCGCCGGTTTCGACTGGGGCGCGCGGACGGCGGATATCGTTGCCGCCCTGTGGCCGGAACGGTGCAGGGGGCTGGTGTCGGTCAGCGGCTATCTGATCGGCAGCCAGCAGGCCAATGCCGCGCCGTTGCCGCCGAAAGCGGAACTGGCCTGGTGGTACCAGTTCTATTTCGCGACCGAGCGCGGCCGCCTGGGCTATGCGCGCAACACCAGGGAGTTCAACAGGCTCATCTGGCAGCTCGCCTCGCCGCAATGGCATTTCGACGACGCGACCTACGACCGTTCAGCGCGCGCCTTCGACAACCCCGACCATGTGGCCATCGTGATCCACAATTATCGCTGGCGTCTGGGTCTGGCCGACGGAGAACGTCAATATGACGCGCTGGAAAAGCGACTTGCGACGCAGCCGGCCATCACGGTGCCCACCATTACGCTGGAAGGGGACGCCAACGGCGCGCCGCACCCGGCGCCCGAAACATATCGGACCCGCTTTGCGGGACGCTATGAACATCGCCTGGTCCGTGGCGGGATCGGTCACAATCTGCCGCAGGAAGCGCCGGTCGCCTTTACGGACGCGGTGCGGACGATCGCGTCGTGACGGACAGGATCCGTCTCCAATTCCGGCAATCCCCGCCACCAGCCGGCCACGCGCTTCGGATCGGCCTCGTCGATTATGGATCGGGAGCGCCGGACAATGAGAGGGCCAGGTCTCCAAGTGCGGAGAGCCCGTCCGGCCAAAGCCCGACGCCCGATATGTTGCCGATATGTCCGAGCTTACCGGCATCCAGCATCGTCGATCCCCACCGGCGTGCCATGATGCGCGCGCGATGTATGGTCAACCATTCGTCGTTGCGGCTGGCGACCAGTACCGAAGGGAAGGGCAGGCGGGCGCTCGGAAGTGGGGCGAAGTCGGCGACCCGTCCGGCATCCGATCCGCGATGCCGCTCCACGTCGGCCGGCGCCACCAGAAACGCGCCCGAGACAGGCCCGTTCGAGCGCTCGCTGGCCCAGCGCGCGACGAGGACGGCGCCGAGGCTGTGCGCGATCAGGATCGTCGGTCGGCTGCATTTTGCCAGGGTCGCGCGCAGCCCGCTACGCCAGGCGCGATAGGTCGGTTTTTCCCAATCGATCTGCACGACCCGATGGACGGCAATGCTGCGCCGACTCAGGAAACCCTCCCAGCGGGATTGCCAGTGATCCGGTCCGGAGCCGTCGAGTCCGGGAACGATCACGATGTCAAAGGGCGACAATGCGCCGATCAGTGCGGACGCGACGGTCGGGTCGGTCAAAAAAGCGGTCGTCTCGCGGCAGGGCAGCGGACGGCGCTGGATGCTGCCGCCATCGTTGGAACGGCCGGGTGTCGGCATCGGGCATATCTTCCTTTTGGGTTGATTTTCCCTGACCGGGGCATCGTTCGGGTAACGAGCCAGTGCTTCCCACAGATGGTTCATGGTGCGGATCAGTCTTATGCCGGTGTCAGGCCGCCTTCCGGATGGGGCGGCACCCGCAATGCCGGTCGGCCCCCAAGGCATGGAGTACAGACACGATATCGGAAAAATCGCGGGACTGGAAAAGAGAATATGAAAGCGTCATGCGTATGGTCTTGGCTGGGTCCAGAAAATAGACGACATGATCATCATCGAGAGCGGGGGCATCATGGCCGGCATCGATGGCGATGCCCCGCCAGAGGGTCCGAACGGCGCCGGTCGGGTCTACAAGTCGCGGCACTGGCGACGGAGCCGATTGGCGCGGACGGGGCGGCGCGCGGCGTTCATGGGGCGGGGAATCCAGGCCCAGCACTTTGATCGGCCGTGCACATGTCTTGGCCCAATCCATCCCGGCGCCAAGACTCTGCGTCGTGTAATCGTCCAAGTGGGTCAGGACGACGCCCCAGCCTGAACCGAGCCATGCATGGAAGCGGATCGGCCCGGATGTCGTGTCGCAGGCGAAATCCGGGGCTGTCCAGCCGGGGAGCAGTGCCATTCGTCGGCCTCCTGAATCTGGATCGTTTCGGGTCGTTGGAGCGGATGGGAGTGAGGGCGTGGCCTAATCGGACGCGATGAGCTTCTCGATCCGTTCGAGCGTATTTTTCAGGGACGTGACTTTGTGTCTGCGCCGTGAATCGGCATCCAGCGCAGCTTCGTCGCGCGAAAGGAAGCAATCCCGTCCGATCCGAAGCGCTTGTGTTTCGCCCTCGGGCGTGAACCATCCGTCGTCGCGCGGTTCGCCGTTGATACGGAAGATGGTGCCCTGCGTCGCGAACTTGGACACCCACACCTGACGAACGGAATGGAAATCCCGTACCGGATCTGAAGATATCCAGGTTGCAAATCGCTTTTCCGGATCGGCCCGGTGGTCGGTTCGAGCGGATGGCCTCTGGATCGATGGGGGAGTGGACATGTTGGCTTTCATTTATTTCGACTCCAGATTCTGGACATATTTCAGAGAACCATGCGGAGGATATGCACGCAGAGCGGAGGCGGCTTCATGCCAGCCGCCGTGCCAGCCGGTTGCCGATCCATTGGAGGATTGTGACCATGACGATCAGTACGGCGACGACCGACAGCATCACCGTCGTGTTGAAACGCTGATAGCCATAGCGGATCGCCAGGTCTCCCAGGCCCCCGGCGCCGATGACGCCCGCCATGGCCGAGGCGCCGACCAGGGTGATCAGGGTTACGGTGAAGCCTGAAATGAGGCCCGGCAGCGCCTCCGGCAGCAGCACGTAGCGCACCGTCATCCAGCGCGTGCCGCCCATGGCGCGCACGGCGTCCACCAGTCCCTGGTCGACCTCGCGCAGCGAGACCTCCGCGATCCTGGCGAAATAGGGCACGGCGGCGATGGCCAGCGGTACGATTGCAGCGCCGGTCCCCAGGGCGGTGCCCGCGATCAGCCGGGTCAGCGGGATCAGCAGTACCAGCAGGATCATGAACGGCACGGCACGGACCGCGTCGATGGCAAGGGCGAGGGCGCGGGACAGTGCCGGCAGGGGGTACAGGCCGCCCGGCGCCGTGACGATCAGCAGGACGGCCAGCGGCAGACCGCCGAGCACCGAAATCAGGCCGGACGCCAGCACCATCTCCAGCGTCTCGCCCGTCGCGCGCAGAATCAGATCAGCAATCAGCCGGAACATAGCCGAGTACCTCCATGGATTGGCTGGCCTGGCGGATGAAATCCAGGGCGTCGCCATCGTGCCGCGACAGGCGCAGCACGAATTCCGCATCCGGCCGGCGGGCGATGTCGCCCGCGGTCGCCTGCAGGATGGTCACGTCCAGTCCGAAGCGGCGGCTCAGCACCGACAGGACGGGAGAGGGCGCCGCGTTCGGATCGAAGGTCGCGCGTACGACCGGCTGGGCGTCGTCGAAGGGCACGTCCCGCAACTGCGCCACGACATGATCGGGAACACGCGGCCGGCCTTCGGAGAGGAAAGCGCGCGTGACGGCGTGGCGGCTCGCCCCGCCCAGCAATGCCGCGACCGGGCCGTCCTCGACGATTCGGCCGTGGTCGAGCACCACGACGCGGTGCGCGATGCGGCGAATGACGTCCATCTCGTGCGTGATCAGCAGGATGGTCAGGCCCAGCCGCCGGTTGATATCGACCAGCAGGTCCAGGATCGCGGCCGTGGTTTCCGGATCGAGCGCCGAAGTCGCCTCGTCGCACAGCAGCAGCGCCGGGTTCCCCGCCAGGGCGCGGGCGATGCCGACCCGCTGTTTCTGTCCGCCCGACATCTGGCTGGGGCGCTTTCGTTCGTGCCCGGACAGCCCGACCAGGTCGATCAGGTCGGCGACCCGGGCCGCGCGCGCGGATTTCGGCATGCCCGCGATCTCCAGAGGCAGGGCGATATTGCCGGCGGCACTCCGGGATTGCAGCAGGTTGAAATGCTGAAACACCAGCCCGATCCGCCGGCGAATTTCGACCAGCCGGCGTTCCGGCAGGGCGGTGATGTCCTGGCCTTCGATGATGATCCGTCCGCTGTCCGGCCGTTCCAGCCCGCTCAGGCAGCGCAGCAATGTCGTCTTGCCCGCTCCGGACCGGCCGATGATACCGACGATCTCGCCGGGATGGACGTCGAACCGGACGTCCTGGAGCGCGACATGGTCGCCGAACCGGCGGCAGACCTGTTCGACCCGCAGCAGAGTCATCCCCATGCCGGCACGATCGCCCCGTGATAGATGTCCAGGATCGCCTTGCGCACGTCCGGCTGGTGAAAGGCGTTCGTCAGGGATGCGACCCACGGGGCATGCGCATCCTGCGCGTTCACGGCGATGAAGTTGACGTAAGGATTGCCGGCCAGAGTTTCCTGACCGATCCGCTGTCTGTCGACCTGGATCCCCGATTTGAACGCCCAATCGGTGTTGACGATCGCCGCGTCCAGGTCGGGAAGCGTGCGGCCGACGATCCCGGCATCGAGTTCCTTGACGGACAGGTTGCGTGGATTGTCGGCGATATCCAGCGCGGTCGGCAGCGGGCCCGCGGACGGATTCAGCGTGATCAGGCCGAGGGCTTCCAGAAGATGCAGGGCGCGGCCCTCGTTGCTCGGGTCGTTGGGCACCCCGATCGTCGCGCCGGCGGGCAGGTCGCGGACCGATTTCCAGCGGCTGGAATACAGACCGATCGGCGAGAAATAGGTATCGCCCACCGCTACGATATTATAGCCGTGCGCCGCGATCTGGGCGGACAGGAACGGGCGGTGCTGAAAGGCATTGGCGTCCAGTTCGTGTTCCGCCAGGGCCTCGTCGGGGGCATTGTAGTCCGAGAACGGGACGATCTTCAGGGCCAGCCCGCATTGCGCGGCATGGGCGGCCACGGCACGCCAGACATCCTCGTCCTCGCCAGCCATGATGCCGATTCGCAGCGTCGTGAGGGTGGTCGCGCCGGCGATGCGCGGGAGCGGCGCCGCGGCCAGCAGGCCGAGGACGGAGCGGCGGGTGAAGGACGACGGCATGGTCTTTGTGGAATCCTTTTGCAGGCCAATGGTCCTTGTCGGTCGCCGGGCGCGGCCGGCAGCGAATGCAAGCCACTATGCGACGCATGATAGTGGTATGCAATAAATAACCACGAATATCGTATGATAAATTCCCTTGTCGGCGAGGCTGCGCCGGAAACCGGGCGATGTCCGGCTTGACCGATGGGGCGCACGATGCCGCAACATCCGCCGAGATGAACAATATATCATTTAATATCAATATGATAATTTGAATTCGCTCCGCCTTTCGATTGCGATTCGTTGTTTGACGTGAATTCTACATATAACGAATTTAAATGATTATATTGTCTTGACGTGAGGCGATGCCCCTGCGATCGTGGGCTTGGCCGCCATTGTGGCGCCTCAATCCAAGGGCGGAGCCTGATGACCCGTATCAGCGCGCGAATGTGTCGCATCGACCGATGTAGCGCAGCGTGCGCCGGCCATATGAAGCCGGTGCCCGCCCGATAGGATCGCCGGCGGTCGATGCTGCCGGCGGAGGTCCGCGCAAGCGGAGCGAGAGGCAGCGACCATGCTTGAATCCCATATCGTCGAAATCGACGGCACGTTTCTGGGTGCCGTGATCCTGGAAAGCGACCGCAAGACGCGGCGTTTCTACGCCGCGCATGACAGCGTGCGCCCCCTGCATAATCACATCCTGGCCGAGCCGGATGACCTGACGCGCCAGGCGGCGTGGCGGTTCCGGCGTGCACGCGCCCGGCCGGCCGATGGCGGTGGCCGCCAGGTTCGATAGACCGATTCGATAGGCCAAAAATTCAAAGGTTTGAACATGAGCAGATTTCGTCCCCTGCATGACCGTGTGGTCCTGCGGCGCATTTCTCCTGCCGAAAAGACGGCGGGCGGCATCATCATTCCCGACACGGCGCAGGAAAAGCCGGTCGAGGCCGTTGTGGTGGCGGTCGGGCCCGGCGCGCGGGACGAGCACGGGCAGGTCGTGCCGCTGGCGGTGCGCGAGGGCGATCATGTCCTGTTCGGAAAATGGTCGGGCACCGAGGTGAAGATCGGCGGCGAGGATCTGCTGATCGCCAAGGAATCCGACCTGTTCGGCATCGTCGGCGACGCGCGGTAAGATTCAGGGAACAAGGAGAGGCATCATGGCCAGCAAGGACGTCAAATTCGCGGGGGATGCCCGGGCGCGGCTGCTGGCGGGGATCGATATCCTCGCCGACGCGGTGAAGGTGACGCTGGGCCCCAAGGGCCGCAACGTGGTGATCGACAAGAGCTTCGGCGCGCCGCGCATCACCAAGGATGGGGTTTCGGTCGCGAAAGAGATCGAGCTGTCCGACAGGTTCGAGAATCTGGGCGCGCAGCTGCTGCGCGAGGTCGCCAGCAAGACCAACGACCTGGCCGGCGACGGCACGACGACCGCGACGGTGCTGGCCCAGGCGATCGTGCGCGAGGGGCTGAAATCGGTGGCGGCGGGCTTCAACCCGCAGGATATCAAGCGGGGCATCGACCATGCCACGGCTTCGGTGATCGAGGATCTGCGTGCCCGCACCCGCCCCATCGCGACCAAGGCGGAAACCGCCCAGGTCGCGACCATTTCGGCAAACGGCGATACCGAAATCGGCCGGATCATTTCGGACGCCGTGCAGAAGGTCGGCAAGGACGGCGTGATCACCGTCGAGGAGGCGAAGGGGTTCGAGACCGAACTGGACGTGGTCGAAGGGCTGCAGTTCGATCGCGGCTATATCTCGCCCTATTTCGTGACCAACAGCGAGAAGCTGATCGCGGACCTGGAGCATCCCTATATCCTGATCCACGAGAAGAAGCTGTCCTCGCTGCAGCCGTTGCTGCCGCTGCTGGAAAGCGTGGTCAAATCCGGGCGCCCGCTGCTGATCCTCGCCGAGGATGTGGAAGGCGAGGCCCTGGCGACGCTGGTGGTCAACAAGCTGCGCGGCGGGCTGAAGATCGCGGCCGTCAAGGCGCCCGGCTTCGGTGACCGGCGCAAGGCCATTCTCGAGGATATCGCGATCCTGACCGGTGGCGAGGTCATCAGCGAGGATCTGGGCATCAAGCTGGAGAACGTGACGCTGGCCCAGTTGGGCCAGGCGCGGCGGGTGGTGATCGACAAGGACAATACCACGTTGGTCGACGGCGAGGGCGACGGCGATGCCATCAAGGGGCGTGTGGCACAGATTCGCGCGCAGATCGAGGAAACCACCTCGGACTACGATCGCGAGAAACTGCAGGAGCGTCTGGCCAAGCTCGCGGGTGGCGTCGCCATCATCCGGGTCGGCGGCTCGACCGAGATCGAGGTGAAGGAGCGCAAGGACCGTGTCGATGACGCGCTGAACGCGACGCGGGCCGCGGTGGAGGAAGGGATCGTGCCCGGCGGCGGCACGGCGCTGGCACGGGCCACATCGGTGATCGCCAAGTTGCATTTCCATAACGAGGACCAGCGCATCGGCGGCGAGATCGTGCGCAAGGCGTTGCAGGCGCCGCTGCGGCAGATCGCGGAGAATGCCGGCGAGGACGGCGCGGTGGTTGCTGGCAAGGTTCTGGAGGCCGCCGATTACAATTACGGGTTTGATGCCCAGATCGGCGAATACAAGGACCTGGTGGCGGCCGGTATCATCGATCCGACCAAGGTGGTGCGCACCGCATTGCAGGACGCATCGTCGGTGGGCAGTCTGCTGATCACCACCGAGGCGCTGGTGACCGAGAAGGCCGAGCCCAGGCCGCCGGCGGCCGGACCGGCCGGCGCAGAACTGGGATACTGAGCGAAGCAGATGGCCGCGCCCGGGCCGCGTCCGGGCGCGATCCATGTATCCATGTCATGATAGAGTGAAAAGACAGGATGACCGCGCACGTCACCAGCCTGCACACCTATCTTGCGCACGGCGGATCCGCCGCCGTATCGCCTCCGTCCGCCACGGTGGCGGGCATATGGGACCTTATGCAAGGCGAGGCGCGGACTTATCGCGATCCCGTGTTGCGGGAATTAACGCGGCCGGCCGTGCTCGACCAGCCGGATTTTGCCACCGCCCTGGCGTTCCTGCTGTCGCGCAAGCTCAGCAGCGATCTGGTGCGCAAGGCCACGATCTTCGCGCTGATACGGGATTTCCAGCGCCTCCGGCCGCAGGCGGTCGACATGGCGGTGGCCGATCTGGCGGCGATCTGTGCGCGTGATCCGGCGGCGACCGACCATCTGGTGCCGTTCCTGTTCTTCAAGGGCTTCCATGCGATCCAGTCCTATCGGGTCGCGCATTGGCTGTGGCATGAAAATCGCAAGCCGCTGGCGCATTATATCCAAAGCCGGACATCGGAACTGTTCGCGGTGGACATTCACCCTGCCGCGCATCTGGGACAACGGATCATGTTCGACCACGGCACCGGCATCGTGGTCGGCGAAACGGCGGTGATCGAGGACGATGTCGCCCTGCTGCAGAACGTCACCCTGGGCGGCACGGGCAAGGAAGGTGGCGACCGCCATCCCAAGGTGCGGCGCGGCGCGCTGATCGGCACCGGCGCGAAGGTGCTGGGCAATATCGAGATCGGCGAGGGGGCGAAAATCGGGGCGGGCTCGATCGTGTTGAAACCCGTCGCGCCCTTCACCACCGTCGTCGGCAACCCGGCGCGCGTCGTCGGCACGCGCCACGAGGACCTACCTTCCTTGACCATGGATCAGGCATTGCCCGATTACGTGATCTGATATTGCCGGAAATATAAGCGTTTCGGCCGATTCCAGGCATAGACAATGACGGAAAACTCCAGGCGATGAAAAATTAAGCTTAATTCCTAATCTGTCAAAAGTATTAATTTTAATATGTTCATTGTGTTAATTTGCCAAATTCAATATACGCATTGAAAATTAATGTTCATATCGTTGAGGGCGGGATGCTCTGCTTCGAAATGGACGGATTGAAGAATGTCTTTAAAAAAAGGTCTTTTGTTTTCAGCGAGTCTGGCTTTTTCTCATATGTCGGTGGCCGGCGCCGCGCCGGAGGCGGCGTCGTTGGGAACGCATAAGCGGAAACATATCGTCAAGGTAAAGCCGACCCCGACGCCTGCCGCGCGACAAGGGGTGGCTACGGGCGCGCACGCAGTGCCGGCCGGTAGTGTCGCCGCGCCGGATGCGGCCGAGATCGTCATCGCCACCGGCACGCATGTCCGCAACCGGACGGCGCGTGCAAGCACCTCGCCCATCGACGTCATTTCCGCGGCGGCGCTACGCCGTTCGGGACAGATCAATTTGGCCGACGCGCTGGCGCGGACCAACCCGTCGATCAGCATCAATGCGGTCGGATGGGATGCGGGGGCGCTGACATCGTTCATTCGCCTGCGTGGACTGAACCCCAATGACACGCTCGTCCTCGTCGACGGCAAGCGGCGCCATATGACGGGCAATATCTATGCCGACTCCGGCCCGCAGAAAGGGTCGACGCCGGTCGATCTGAACATGATACCGGTCGATGCGATCGACCATATCGAGGTTCTGCGTGACGGCGCGGCGGCGCAGTACGGTTCGGACGCCATTGCGGGGGTCGTCAACGTCGTACTGAAAAAGACTCCCCACGGGTTGACTATGACCGCGCAGACCGGCGCCAATGCCTATAACGGTGATGGCTGGCAGTATCAGGTCGGCATGGATGGCGGATTTTCCCTGGGCGGCGACGGTTATCTGCATTTGAGCGGGCAAGCCTATCACACCGACCATTTCGTCCATGGCGGCACCGACGCCCGCACCGGATTGCAGGACGACCAGGCGCAGAGCACGCCGGAAGAAACCCGCGAGACGCTGGGCATCGATTTCGGCAAGACTCTGGCCGAAGGCGTGCAGGGCTATGGTTTTATCACCTATGGCCACCGTCATGCCGAAGCCAACGAACATTATCGCCTGCCGTCGGTCTTGCCGCAGCTCTATCCCTACGGTTTCCTGCCGCTGGAGACGATCGAGGAGAACGACTATGCGGCGACCCTGGGCCTGAAGGGCGACCGTTTCCTGGGGTTCCACTGGGATCTGAGCACGACCTATGGTGCGGACGAGGACGATATCGGCGTCAAGAACACTGCCAATGTCGGTTTCTACGACGCCTATGGCTGGACGCCGACCACGGTCCATGCGGAGAGCTATCGCAACGCGCAATGGACGAATGATCTGGATTTCACCCGGCTGTTCCAGGTGCTGGGCAGAAAGCTGAACCTGGCCTTCGGGGCCGAGCATCGGCTGGAGACCTATGACGTGGGTGCGGGCATTCCGCCGTCCTATCTGCTGGGCGGGACGGCGGCTTATGCCGGCCTGATGCCGGAGAATGCGGGCCGCTGGAGCCGTGACATCTGGGCCGGCTATATCGATACCGACATGCATGTCACGCGCAAGCTGGATGTCGATCTGGCCGGGCGTTTCGAGCATTATACCGATTTCGGCAATACCGAGAATGGCAAGATCTCGGCGCGGTACGATTTCACCCGGCGCATCGCGGTCCGGGCCACCATCAGCAACGGGTTCCGCGCCCCGACGCTGGCCGAGGAACATTACAGTTCGCTGAACGTGTCGCCGACCGGGGCGACGGGCGACCTCGCCGTCAATTCGGCGGCGGCGCGTCTGTTGGGCGCGGTGCCGCTGAAACCGGAACGGTCGACGAATGCGAGCGGCGGCATCGTGCTGGAACCGGTGGACGGTTTCCATGTCGCGGTCGACGTGTACCAGATCAATATCCGCGACCGGATCGTCGCCGGCGGCAATTACGAAGGGGCCATCGCCGAACAGGCCATCGCCCTGACGGGCGCCACGCTGCCGACGGGACTGCAATCCAACGACGTATCGGCGACCTATTTTTCCAACGGTGCCAGTACGCGCACCCAGGGGCTGGACATCACCGCCGATTACCTGTTCCGTCTGCGGCAGTATGGCAATCTGGATCTCAGCCTGGGTCTGAACCTCAACCGGACGCGCCTGCATCACCTGGCCAAGGACGCGAACGGTAACCCGCTGCTGAGCGCCCAGGGAATCGGCTACCTGACCAATGCGTCCCCGCGCAGCAAGATCATCCTGGATGCCTATTGGACGATCGGCAATTGGGATATCAATCTGCGCCAGACCCGCTATGGCCAGACGGTCGATGATGTCAGTTATGAGGACCAGGCGCCGGCCGCGCTCCGCTATTCCAACACGCAATTCTATCAGTTCGTGAACACGCCGCGCTGGCTGACCGATCTGGAAGTCGGGTACCGGCTCTCGCGCCGCTGGCACGTCGCTGTCGGCGCGAACAACATCTTCAATGTCCGTCCCCGCCGGATGCCGCTGATTACGTCCTATCTGGGCAATTCCTATTACGACGCCAACTCGTCCGGCGTTCCGATCACGGGGGGCTATTACTACGGCCGGATCAATTTCAGCCTCTGACGCCGGCCGGCGGCGCGTTTCAGTCCCGGCCGTCACCCTCTTCCCCGCGCATGCGGGCATGGCGTGTGGCGGCGATCTCCGCCCCCGCCATCAGCAATGGTCCAAGACGCCAGAACTCCGACAACGGGTCGGGGTCGTCGCCGGTCCAGCCATGATCGCGCCGCACGCGGCCGAGCTGCCCGGAGGCCAGAATGGCCGCCGGGTCGGGCGCTTCAGCTTCGTCTCGGCCGGGCGCCACGTAAATGGCATCGGCGGGACAATAAAGTTCGCACATGAAGCAGGTCTGGCATTGATCAGGCCGGGCGATGGTGGGCACGCCTCCCGCGCCGGGGTCCAGGACATGGGTCGGGCAGGCAGCCACGCAATCGTTGCACGCGATACAGCGCTCGGGAAAAATATAGGTGATCATGCCGCATTGGCCTTGGTGCCCGCGGTTTCGAAACGGGTCCTGATCCTGTCGAGGCCGTCGACGAGCAATCGGCCATCATGCGCGGGCATGGCGGCCGGCGCGTCGGTGCGCACATGCATGCCCCGGCTCTCGGTGCGGGCCAGGGCGGCGGCATTGCACCAGCGGGCCGTCGCGGTCATCGCCGCGGCCTCTCGCGCCGCGACCAGGCCGAGACCGTCGCCCCGCCGGTGGTCCTGGATCTCGGCCCAGGCGGCATTTAGTTCGGCCTGGGCTGTCGCCAGCGATTCCGCATTCCGCCACAAAGCCTGGTCGAGGTCGAGGATGTGGTGCCGGGCCAGGCCGATCGCAGCCTGGTCGTCTACCGGGCGGCTGGTGGCGCGCGGACGCAGGCCTGCCTGTCCCAGGGCGGTCAGTGGGCCGTGGCGTCCTCCCCCCTTGCCCAGGATCAGTGCCAGCGAGGCCGCTCCGCTTCCCGCCAGGACGCCGGATGCCAGGGCCCAGGCGGCATTCTGCGCGCCCCCGCCGCTGGTGGCACCCGCAACCAGTTCGCGCGTTGCGGCATCGCCGGCCGCATACAGGCCGGGCACGCTGGTCTGGCACGCGCCGTCGGTGATCCTGAGGCCGCCGGTTCCCCGGATCGTTCCTTCGCCGTACAACGCCACGGGAAAGCGATCGCGGAACATGTCCAGCCCCCGCCGTTCGAACGGCGTCGGGGTCGCGGGTTGGATCTTGCGGATGACGGTCCGGAGGAGTTCGGGCGCCTCGTGCAAATCGGCGAAGACCGGCCCCTGGGCGAAGGCGCGGGCGAGCGCGCACAGATAATCCCTTTGCGCCAGCGGCGAGGGAACGTCGAGCAGCCGCCCCTCTGCGTCAAAGAAGCGCGCACCCGTATAGGGCAGCGTACGGGTGGACGCCCAGGCCGGCGAGATCGAATAGGCGACGCAGAACTCCATGCCGGACAGTTCGGCCCCGGCTTCGACACCCATCAGATATCCGTCGCCCGTGTTGTTGTGGCTGCCGATCAGTCCCGATCGGAACGCGCAGCCGCCGGTGGCGAGAATGACCGCGCCCGCCCGGGCCGTCCAGGATTGACGCTGCAGCCGCGCATAGCCGGCAGCGCCCCCGATCGAGCCGTCCGGGCGGGCCAGCAGTTCCAGGGCCGGGTGATGGTCCAGCACGCGCACCCCCAGCGCCAGGGCGTAGCGGCGCAGACCACGCATATAGTCCGGGCCGCGCACGCCGGAGTAATAGGTCCCGCCCTGGCCGTCGCCGCTGAAGGGGTAGTACGCCGCGAGATCCGGCAGCGTCCGCCAGGTGATGTCGATCACCCTGGCCATCCAGTCCGCGTCGGCCAGCCCGTACGCCGTCTCCAGGCGGCGGCGGATGGCGGTCTCGCGCCGGGCGGGATCCGGCGGCACCCACCAATGGTTCGGCCCGCCGGTCGCCGTCACCCCACTGGTACCGACAAAGCCCTTATCCACCAGGGTGACGGATGCGCCCTCGCGGGCGGCCGAAATCGCGGCCCAGGCGGCCGCCATGCCCCCGCCGATGACGAGTACGTCGCTCTCGAACGCCCACATGCGCGTCATGTCCATTGCTGTGCCGATGACGATAGAACGTGAAAATCGTCTGGAAAAATGACGAGTTTTCATATCATTCTTGATGCCGGCTGATACAGCCCGGGTATGTGGCGACGCATAAGGAATGATGGAGCGAGACTTGACCTTTTCTCGAATGACATCGGCCGCGGCCGTCGCGGAGAGTGGCGATCGCTTCATGATGCGTCGGAGAGAAACGTCATGCCTGTGAATTTTGTCGGCTATATCGGCTTCAACAACAGTTCGGAACTGCATGCGGGGGTGCGCAGGCGCTCGCTCGACAGGGAATACGTGCAGGCGGCCCTGCGCGTGCAGGAGGATGGCGGTTTCGATCGCGTCCTGATCCCCTTCGGTTCCAATTCGCCCGAAAGCCAGATCGTCGCGGCCTATGGCGCCGCGCTGACGACGCGGCTCGGCTTCCTGGTCGCTCACCGGCCCGGCTTTACCCAGCCCACCCTGGCGGCGCGGCAGCTCGCGACGCTGGACCAGCTCTCCCAGGGGCGGGTGGCGGTGCATATCATCACCGGCGGCGCGGACGAGGAAATGGCGCGGGACGGCGATGTGGGCACGACCAAGGCCGAACGCTACGCGCGCAGCGACGAATATCTGGGCATCCTGCGGCAGGAATGGTCGGCTACGGCACCGTTCGACCATGACGGCCGCTTCTATCATGTCCGTCAGGCGTTCAGTTCCGTCCAGCCGCGGAACCTGCCCGTCTTTTTCGGAGGCACCTCGGCCGAGGCGATCGACGTGGCCGGGCGGCATGCCGATGTCTACGCGACCTGGGGCGAAACGCTGGACGCCACGCGGGAAATCGTGGCGCGCGTCCGCGCATCCGCTGCGCGCCATGGACGCACGATCGGATTTTCCCTGTCCCTGCGGCCGGTGATCGCGGAGACTGAGGACGCGGCATGGAAACGCGCGGCGGAGATCGTCGAACAGGTGCGTGCGAACCGCGAAGCAGCCGGATTGCCGACCAGCGGGCACCGGCCGCCCAATGACGGATCGCGCCGCCTGCTGGAAACGGCGTCCGGCCTGCGGCGGGACAAGCGCCTGTGGACCGGCGTGGCGCAGGTGACGGGTGCCGCCGGCAATTCGACCGGCCTGGTCGGCACGCCCGAACAGGTCGCCGATGCGCTGCTCGATTATTACGTGCTGGGAATCGAGAATTTTCTGATCCGGGGGTTCGAGCCTCTGGCGGACGCGGAGCGCTACGGGCGCGACCTGATTCCGCTGGTGCGTGAGCGTGTCGCTGCGCTCGACACGCGGAGCAGAGTCGCTGCAGGGTAAAAAGTCAGGCAGCGCGCCGCCATGCGGCGGCGCGCCTTCCGTCTTTTACCAGTCCGCGCTGTGTCCGAGCTGGACCAGGATATCCCTGCGCAGTGCCAGCAGGCGTGGGTCGTCGCGGTGGCGGTGAGGGGGCAGGTCGATCGTCAGGTCGCCGACGATGCGGGCGGGGCGAGGGCTGAAGACCACGATGCGCGTCGCCAGCAGTAGGGCTTCCTCGACATCGTGGGTGACCATGATGGCGGTGAAGCCGCGATCGCGCCACAGGCGCAGCAATTCGGCCTGCATCGTCAGGCGCGTCAGGCTGTCCAGCTTGCCCAGCGGTTCGTCGAGGATCAGCAGGCGCGGGTCGTTGACCAGCGCGCGGGCCAGGGCGGCGCGCTGGGCCATGCCGCCAGAAAGCTGATGCGGCCAGGCGCGTTCGAAGCCCTTCAGCCCGACCAGTTCGATCGCGGCCTCGACCGCTTCCGGGTCTTTGCGGCCGGCGATGTCGCGGCCCAGCGCCACGTTGCCGCGCACGGTGCGCCATGGATAGAGCGTCGGGTCCTGGAACATCACGATGCGGTCGGGGCCCGGACCGGTGATGGAGATGCCGTCGGCCAGGATCGTGCCTGATCGCGGCGTTTCCAGCCCCGCGATCAGGCGCAGCAGGGTGGATTTGCCGCAGCCCGAGGGGCCGAGCAGGGCGACGAACTCGCCCGGTGCGATGGTCAGGCTGATCTCGTCGAGAACCGGGGTGAAGGCGCCGCCGATCGTATAGCCATGGTCGATATGCGCGAGTTGCAGCCCGAGGGGACGGATGCTCACCATTTCAGCCCGTCCTTCTGCCAGGACAGGACGCGGTCGCGTAACTTGAACAGCAGCGTGACCAGTCCCGTACACATCAGCGACATCACCAGCAGCGCCGCATACATGTTGGGATAGGCCGCCCAGCCCTGGGCCCATTGCATGTAGAAGCCCAGGCCGGATTTCACACCCAGCATTTCGGCCACCACCAGGGTGGCGAAGGAGACGCCCAGCCCCATGAACAGGCCCACGAAGATTTGCGGCATCGCGGCGGGCAGGGCGACGCGCAGTACCAGGAAGCGGTTGCGTGCGCCCATGGTGCGGGCGACGTCGTAATAGGCCGGATCGACGGCGGCGACGCCGGACCAGGTGAGGATGGCGGTAGGAAAGCCGGCCGCCAGGGCCAGCAGGGCCTCGCTGGCCAGCCGGCTGGAGGGGATCAGCACGAAGGCCAGCGGCAGCAGCGCCACGGGGGGCAGTGGGCCGATCAGGCGGATCACCGGCTGCACCCAGTAGCGGACGCGCGGCGAACGGCCCAGCCCGACGCCGGTGGCGATGCCCAGCGCCGATCCCGCGCCATATCCCACCGCCAGCAGGCCCAGCGAGTGCAGCAGGCTGTCGCCCAGCCGCTTCCAGTCCGTCAGGAAGACGTCCAGCAGGTCCTGCGGCGTGCCGAAGAACGGGCGCGGCAGCCAGAGCAGCTTGGCCTGCACGATTTCCCACGCCGCGAAGCCCAGGCCGAGCGCGATGGCCCAGGGCGCGCGCGCCGACAGCCGGCGCAGGGCGGCGGCGGCCGTCAGCGCCAGCCCGATCGCGAGGAAGAGCGCGGCCAGTTGGTTCGTGTCCGGAAAATCGTCGGCGTCCGGCCAGCGCCAGGTGGCCAGGGCGGCCACGAACCATGCCGGACCGGCCGCCCAAGGCAGCACCCATGGCAGCACCCGCGGCAACAGGGCACGGGACAAGACGTGGCGACGCGCGGTTGCTTGGTCGCCTGGGGACGCATGGTCGGCGGCGCCCAGGCCAAGGGATGTCGAGTGGGGGCGGCTCATGCGGCGAGGAGATCCTGCGTGACCCGCTGGGCGTAGCGGGACGTGTCGAGCGAGGGGCGGAAGACGCCGATCTGTTTCAGCGCGTCGGCATAGCGCACGATGTCGTCGCGGAAGGCCGATCCCAATGTCTGGTGGTGATGACCCTGGATCCGGATCATCTGGGCGATATCCTCGGCGCTTGCCTTGGCGGCATAGGGCTTGAAGATCTGGCCTGCCTCGTCGGGATTGCAGGCCAGCCAGGCGCCGGCGTCCAGGATCGCGCGTGTCACCGCCGCTGCGACCGCGGGCTCATCGCGGATCAGGCTGCCGCGCAGGCCGATGACGCAGCAGGCGATGTGCGCCCATTCCCCCCGCATGTTGCTGTCGATCTCGGCCAGCCCGAACTGCCGTTTCTGCAGGTAGGAAAACGGGTCGCCGTCCGTGATGGCCTGCACGTCGCCGCGTTGCAGCGCCACCGGCAGCAGGTCGGCCGGATATTGCCGCCATTGCACGTCGCTTTCCGGATCGATGCCAGCTTCCTTCAGCCGGATGGAGAAGAAATTCCGGTCCGGCCCGCCGATGTCCGTGACGCCCACGGTTTTTCCGCGCAGGTCCGCCAGTTGCTTGATTCCGCCATTGGGCGGCGCCAGCAGATACATGCAGCCCGCGTGCAGGCCCGCGACCAGCTTGACGTCGAATCCCTGCTGCAACGGCTTGAGCCAGCGCAGCGCCATGCCTGGCGCGCCGTCGGCCTTGCCGGTCGACAGGGCTTCCAGCAACTGGTCGGTGGCGCCGGCGAAATTCACGTAATCGACGTCGATATTGTAGCGTGCGAAGAATCCCTTCGCCTTGGCGACGGGCACGGCGGCGGTGCAGACGGCGCTTTCGTTCCAGGCGATGGTCAATCTGCGGGTCGGACCGGGCACGGGCGGCACCAGCCCCTTGCCGGTGGCGGCGCACTGGCTGTCGTCATGACCCATCGACCCCATCGTGGCGGACCGCGCGCGGTCCGGTAGAAAGGGTAATGGAGCGAGAGACGCAAGCGAGGTCCCCAGCAACGCGCGGCGGGTCAGGTTCTGTGTTTCCGGCATGGTTCGACCTTGAGAAGATAATCCGCGCTCAATCGGCGGGCAGAAGATGAAAGCGGCGGGAAAACCAGGCCAGGCCGTGGCGTGGCCGCGCATGCAGTCCGATCGAATGGACCTGGCAGAACAGAACGTCATGGCTGCCCGCGGCATGACGCGCCTCGATCGTGCAATCCAGCGTGACCGGCGCGTCCTCCAGCAAGGGGGCGCCGCTTCCGTCCGCGCGCCATGCGCCGTGGCCGAATTTCTCGTCGGAAGACAGCCGGCTGCTTGCGAACGTGGCCGCCAGCGTATCATGCCCCTGGCCCAGAATGCTGATGCCCACGACACCGTTGCGCAGGAACGCGTCGTGCGAGCGGTTGGCCCGGTTCAGGCAGACCAGCACGGTCGGTGGTTCGTCGCTGACGCTGGTGATCGCCGAAACGGTCAGGCCATGCCGGCCGGCCACACCGTTCGTCGTCACCAGGACGACCGGCGCGCCGAGCCGGCTCATGGCGTCGCGGAACCTGTCGCGGCTGACGTCCGGCCCGGCGCTTTCCGTTGCGGCCAGGTGCAGGGCGACGTCACGCGGCACGGGACTGCCCATCCTGCGACAGGCCAAGCGCGGCCAGGATCACCGGCGCCTCGGTACGGTCCATCCAGTCCGGCGCGATATCCACGAAGCGCGCGACACGCCCTGGATCGAGGACGATGACCGTCGGCTTGGGCAGTTCCCACGCGTCCGTGCCGTTGAGTTGCCGGCTGCTGCCGCCCTTCGCCTCGGCCGCCGCGCGCGAGGCCTCGTCGAAGACATAGGTGATGCCCAGCGCGCGGGACAGCGCCAGCCCGCCATCGGTCGCCACCGCGAAGGGCAGGGCATGCCGCGTGACGATCTCGCCCAACAGGGCTTCGGGCTGGGGCGCGACCGCGACCAGCGGAATACCGGCTTCCGCAAGGGCGGGCCACAGGGTCTCCTTGTAATAGGGCAGGGCGATGTTGCAGGCTGGACAGGTGGCGAAACGGAAGAAGATCAACACCGCCGGCCCCCGCGCCACCAGGTCGTCCAGCGCCAGGGGGCTGCCGTCGGTCCGGTGCAGCACCGCCGGGGGCAGCGTGTCGCCGGCGGCGACATGGCGGGTCTGCGGGTGCGCGCGCACCAGCGCTTCGCGCTGGTCCAGGTTGACGGCAAGGGCTTCGGCCGTCCAGCTTCGCCGCCGTTCGTCTTCCAGCCTGCGGAAACGTTCACGCAGCGTCGGGGGAGTATCGGAAACGGGAAGACCCATGGGATAAGTCCTGAACAGGAAAAGGGACGTCGGACTATGGATCAGGGCGCCTGCTCCCTTCCAAGGAGTTTCCTTCAAGGAAGGATTGGATATTTCTTATGAATCGCCGGCGGCCTGGGCCAGCAGCGCGCCCAGGTCGTGGGCCGCATCGCTCAAGGCCTCCCGCTGCACCAGGATGGTTTCGATGTCCGGCACCGCTGGAAGGATGCCCGGGGGAATGGTCGGAAGCCCCTCCGCCGCCGCGAAGCGATGCGTGCGGCAACTGGCCCCCAATCCGCCCCTGACACCGGCGCGCAACGCCGGCAGGTTCGGGGTTTCCAGGACGATGCGATAGTCGCGTCGCGTGCCGGTCAGCGCGCGCAGCGCGGCGTCGCGGAAGCGGCAGGGCGGTTCCAGCAGGACCAGCGGCAGTTCTTCCCGCTCGGTGGTCGCGGGGTCGCCAAGCCAGACCATCCGGTCATGGCCGACCACCTTCCAGTGCGCGCCGGGACGATCGCCGTGCTGGCCCAGGCACAGCACCAGGTCGAGGCGCGAACGGTCGAACATCTCCAGCAATTCGGCGGATCCGCCGACGCGCACGATCAGGCGCGCGCGCGGATGTTCCATCCGGAAGCGACCCAGCACGTCCGGCAGAATGGTGTCGGCAAAATCCTGCACCATACCGATCGTGATCGGCTCGGGGTCCTCGACCTGGCCCAGATTATGCACGATCCGGTCATTCAGCGCGAGCAGTTGCCGCGCATAGCCCACCAGATCCTCTCCCGCCGCCGTCAGGGCCAGACGTCTTCCGTCGCGGCGGAACAGCTTCTGCTGCAGCAGGTCTTCCAACCGTTTCATCTGCAGGCTCAGCGCCGACTGCGTCAGATAGATGACGTCCGTCGCCTGCGCCATGGATCCCGATTCGGCGATCGCGACGAACGAGCGCAGCAGTTCGGTGGGGATATTCCGTGCCGCTCTTTGCGGCGGTATCGCCGCGGTGGCTTGGGACATGGCAGGAACCTCCGCGTCGATGATGGACCGCAAACGCTCATATTAACGTTCTAAATGCGTTTGATGATCATTTCTGACTTGATAAACATCACATTGCAAGCGTCAAATGTATCAAACAACATATATGTATCGTTTAATTTTCCGGAGGTACGGATGTCTGTGGAATTCATCGGCTTCGTCAATGGCCAGAACCAGTCGGAAATCATCCCGCCTTCCGGCCCGGTCATCGACCCGGCGCACGTCGAGGCTGCGGCGAAGATCCACGAGAATGGCGGGTTCGACCGGACGCTGATCGCCTTTCATTCGAATTCGCCGGACAGCCTGCTGCTGGCACAGCACGTGGCCGGCGTGACGCGCGACCTGGGGGTGCTGATCGCGCACCGGCCCGGCTTCACGGCGCCGACCCTGGCGGCGCGGCAACTGGCGACGCTGGATCATCTGACGCGGGGGCGCGTGGCGGTCCATATCATAACCGGGGGCAGCGACGTCGAATTGCAGGCGGACGGGGACCATACCACCAAGGCGGAACGCTACGCCCGGACCGGCGAATATCTCGACATCGTCCGCCAGGAATGGACCGCGACGGCGCCCTTCGACCACCAGGGACGTTTCTATGACGTGCGGGGCGCGCGATCCCAGGTCCGTCCCTATCGGCAGGGCGGTATTCCCGTCTATTTCGGCGGCTCGTCGGACGAGGCGATCGCGGTCGCGGGCCGCCATGCCGACGTCTATGCCCTGTGGGGGGAGACCTATGCCCAGGTGCACGAAACCGTCAGCCGGGTGCGCACGGCGGCGGCGGCGTACGGGCGGACGCCGCGTTTCTCGCTGTCCCTGCGGCCGATCCTGGCGGACACCGAGGAAGAAGCCTGGCGCAAGGCCGACCATATCCTGGAAACGGCCCGCGCCCTGCAGGAGCGCACCGGATATACGCGCCCGGCGGTGATTCCGAACGAGGGCTCGCGCCGTCTTCTGGCGGCGGCCGAACAGGGGGTGCGGCTGGACAAGCGCCTCTGGACTGGCCTTGCCGCCCTGACCGGCGCGCGCGGCAATTCGACCGCCCTGGTCGGCACGCCGGATCAGGTCGCCGAGGCGCTGCTGGATTATTACCGGATCGGCATCTCGACCTTCCTGATCCGCGGTTTCGATCCGCTGCTGGATGCCTATGTGTATGGGCGCGACCTGATCCCGCGTGTGCGCAGCCTGGTCGCGGCCGAGGATCGGGCCGCGTCGGACCGTGCGGCCTAGGGGCGGCTTCATGCCCGGCACGTTTCCGCCGCGCGTCGTCAACCAGTTGGGGCCGGAAGTCCGCGCCGCGCTGGACGGGTTCGGATCGCGTCTGCGCATCGTCGATGCCAGCCGTGAGTCCGATGCGCCCTGGGATTACGCCGCCGCCGGGTTCGACCGCGCGGACATCCTGCTGACCGGCCCCTCGGCGGGCTGGAAACGGGCGCCCGCCGAACCGCCGGCCGGCTGGGCGGCGGACGCCCCGGGCGCGCCGCGCTGGGTGCAGATCGTCTCGGCCGGCGTGGACGGTTTTCCGCCCTGGCTGCTGCGCGATCGGATCGTGACCTGCGGGCGTGGGGATTCCGCGGTCCCGATCGCGGAATATGTCCTGGCGGCGTTGCTGCTGCGGACGAAGCGCCTGGATGCGCTGCGCCCGGGCTCGCCCGATGCGTGGCGGCGGGACGCGGCCATCATCACGGGTGCGGCGCCGCTCGGCTCGCTCGACGGGCAGGTGCTCGGACTGGCCGGATTCGGCGCGATCGGCCAGGCGGTGGCGGCACGGGCTCATGGTTTCGGGCTGCGCGTTCTGGCCTGGCGGCGCGGTAAGTGGCCGGCCGGCGGACATGGCCCGGTCGAGCCGGTGGACAGTCTGGCGGAACTGGCCCGGCGGTCGGACCATCTGGTGCTGGCGTTGCCGCTGACGGAGGAAACAGCGGGATGCGTGAACGCGGACGTGCTGCTTCATGCCCGGCCGGGGCTGCACCTGGTCAATGTCGCGCGCGGAGGGCTGGTCGATCACGCCGCCCTGCTGGCGGCGCTGGACAGGGGGCAGGTCGGCTTCGCGACGCTGGACGTCACAAGCCCGGAACCGCTGCCGGCGGGCCATCCGTTCTACAGCCATCCTGCCGTGCGGCTGACGCCGCATCTTTCCTGGTCGGGGCCCGTCGTCCGGGAGAATTCCGCCCGTAGGATCGCGGAAAATATCGAACGCTTCTTTGCCGGCCAGCCGCTGCGCGACGTGGTCGATGCGGCCCGCGGATATTGAACTGAACGAAAAGGCGAGATCATCATGAATGCTCCGGTCCTGACCAGCCGCGCACGGGATGCGGCATCGACCATCCCCCCAGCGCAGGCGCATGCGCGTGCCCGCCGCCTGGAACCGCGCCCGCCCGCCGCGTCGTTCGCGGAAGAGCGCCTGCATCGCAAGCAGCGGCTGGCCGCGACCTTCCGCCTGTTCGGCCGCTACGGCTTCGACCAGGGGCTGGCGGGCCATGTCACGGCGCGCGATCCGGAATTTCCGGACCAGTACTGGATCAATCCGCTGGCCGTCCATTTTTCGCAGATCCGGGTGTCTGACCTGCAACTGGTGGACCATGATGGTACGATCCTGGTCGGCGACCGTCCGATCAACACCGCCGGCTTCACCATCCATTCGGCCTTGCACAGGGCGCGACCGGACGTGATTGCGGCGGCCCACACCCATTCGACCTATGGCAAGGCGTTTTCCGCGCTGGGGACCGAGCTTCTGCCGATCACCCAGGATTCCTGCGCGTTCTTCGAAGACCATGCCGTGTTCGATCCATTCAGCGGCGTGGTGTTGGATGACGGAGAGGGCGAACGGCTGGCCGCGACGCTGGGGGATCGCAAGGCGCTGATCCTGCAGAATCACGGGCTGCTGACGGTCGGACCGACGGTCGAAGCCGCCGCCTGGTGGTTCATCACCATGGACAACGCGGCGCATGCCCAATTGCTGGCCCAGGCGGCGGGACCCGTCAGGCCGATCGCGCCCGAGGTCGCCCGCCTGACCGCCGGCCAGGTCGGTACGCATCAGGGCGGTTATTACTCGTTCCAGCCCCTGTGGGACTGGATCGTCGCCCAGGAACCCGATCTGCTGGATTGACCGACATGACATCCATTGCCCGACTCAGGGATTTCGTCACCCGCTTCACGGCGCTGCATGAACGCGGGCTGGACCGCGAGGCCCTCCAGCACGAAGGTGCGGCGCTGCTGCGCGACCTGGTGGCGCAGGATGACTGGCTGCCCGAGGAATTCGCCCGGCCGCATCCCGAGCGGTACAGCCAGTATCTGCTGCATTGCGATCCGCTGGAGCGGTTTTCGGTCGTCAGCTTCGTCTGGGGGCCGGGGCAGAAGACGCCGCTGCATGATCATCGCGTCTGGGGGCTGATCGGCATGCTGCGCGGGCGCGAGCGCGAGACCCAGTTCGCCCGCGACGCGGACGGCCGCTTCCGCGCGGGTGAGACAAGCGACCTGGAACCCGGCGAAGTCGCATCTCTCGCCCCCGGCGTGAACGATTACCACCAGGTCGCCAATGCCCTGGCGGATCGCACGTCGGTTTCGATCCATGTCTATGGCGACAATATCGGCGGCGTGTCGCGTGCGACCTACGATCCCGAAACAGGGACGGAAAAAAGCTTCATCTCCGGTTATTCCAGCGCGGTGGTACCCAATCTGTGGGACCGCTCGAAGAACAAGGGAGCCGACTAGGCCATGACGCATTCCGCAGCGTCCACATTGTCGCCGGAGGAAATCCGCCGCCGTCTTCGCGAGGGCGAGGAAATCGCCCTGCTCGACCTGCGCGAGGAAGGGCCGTTCGCGGCCGGCCATCCGTTGTTCGCCGTCAACCTGCCGCTGGGACGGATCGAGGAACGGATCGCCGGCCTGATCCCGCGCCGGGATGCGCCGATCGTGCTGTATGACGATGGGGAGGGGCGCGTGGCGCGGGCGCTGCCCGTGCTGGCGACGCTGGGCTACAGCCAGGTGGCCGTCCTGGAAGGCGGGTTGGCGGGCTGGCGGCAGTCCGGCGGCGAGATCTTCATCGACGTCAACGTGCCGTCCAAGGCCTTCGGCGAACTGGTCGAGCATGTCCGCCACACGCCGTCGATCCCGGCGCGGGCGTTGCATGACCGGATCGCGCGGGGCGATGATCTGGTGATTCTCGATGCAAGGCGCTTCAGCGAATACAATGTCATGTCAATCCCGGGCGGCCGTTCGGTGCCCGGCGGGGAACTGGCGCTGCGCGTGCGCGACATCGCGCCCTCGGCCGATACCACGGTGGTAGTGAACTGCGCCGGTCGCACGCGCTCGATCATCGGCGCCCAGTCGCTGATCAATGCCGGCATTCCCAACCCGGTCGTGGCGCTGCGCAATGGTACGATCGGCTGGACCCTGGAAGGCCTGGCGCTCGATCGCGGCGCGACCCGCCGCGCGGGTGATGTGACGCGGGATAACGCGGCCCTGGCCAGGCAGAATGCCGCCGCGCTGGCGGAGCGGACGGGCGTGCGCGTGATCGGCGCCGATACACTGGCCGCGTTGCTGGCGGACCCGGCGCGCACGCTCTACCGGCTGGATGTGCGCACGCCCGAGGAATACGAACGTGGCCACCTGGCCGGCTTCCGCTCCGCTCCGGGCGGCCAGCTTGTCCAGGCGACCGACGAATGGATCGGCGTGCGGCACGGCACGATCGTGCTGACGGATGATGACGGGGTGCGCGCCCGCATGACCGGTCATTGGCTGAGGCAACTCGGCTGGCGCGAGGTCTATGTGCTGGACGGCTGGTCGGACCTGCCGCGCGAGTCCGGGCCGGAGCCGGTCCTGCTGGCGGCGTCTCCGCCCGAGGTGGAAATGATCGCGCCGTCGGACCTGGCCGCGCTTCGGGATGAGGCATGGGTGATCGACCTGGCCACCAGCCCTGAATTCCGCAGGGGCCATATCCCCGGCGCGCGCTTTGCGATCCGGACCGGCCTGGCCGATCATCCGGCCATGGAGACGGTGCGGGAGATCGTGCTGACCTCACCCGATGGACTCGCCGCACGCCTGGCCGCGCCGGAACTGGCGCGGCAGGGCAGGCATGTCCGCGTGTTGGGCGGGGGCACCCGCGCCTGGCAGCAGGCCGGGCTGGGGCTGGAAACCGGGCTCGACCCCGCGACCGCCCTGTTCGGCGCCGACGATGTCTACAAGCGGCCTTATGAGGGCACCGACAACGCCGCCGCCGCGATGCAGGCCTATCTGGATTGGGAATTCGGGCTGGTCGCGCAGTTGGAGCGCGACGGAACCCATGGTTTCACGGTGCTGGAGTGATCCGGCGGGCGTGATCGGGCAATGCGGTCCGTCCTGTTACGTCAGGGCGGATCGGCCGGCGGCGATCAGGGCGCTGTCGCCCTGCGGGGTATGAATCCGTCCGCACAGCACGTCGCGATAATGGCGTTCCAGCGGATTGTCCTGGCTTAGCCCCGGATTGCCGATCGCGGCCACCGCCTTGCCGACGGCGGCGATCGCGTTTTCGGTCACGACATGCTTGACCAGCCCGGCATCGGTGTCGGCATGCTCACCGCTCTCCTCGCGGGCCAGCGCGTGCTCGATCAGCGCGCGGTTGGTCAGCAGCAGGGCGTCGATCTCGCCGAGCAGGACCTGAAAGCGCGGCAGGCTGGCCAGCGGCGCGCCCAGGTTGGTGGGCACCCGGTCGTGCAGGAAGCCCACCAGCCAGTCGCGGGCGGCATGTGCCACCCCGTCATAGAGCGCCGCGATGACGACGGCATGCCAACTGGCCAGTTGCACGGCTTCGTCCGGCGCGGCGGCGGGCGGGGCGAGATTGACCAGATAGCGTTCGGGGATCGCCACATCCTCGAAGCGGATGGTATGGCTGCCGGTCGCGCGCATGCCCATCTGGCGCCAGCTTTTCTCGATTCG
The DNA here is from genome assembly GCF_035199985.1 of Nguyenibacter sp. L1. GTDB lineage: Bacteria > Pseudomonadota > Alphaproteobacteria > Acetobacterales > Acetobacteraceae > Gluconacetobacter > Gluconacetobacter vanlangensis. The sequence goes on along the minus strand of NZ_CP127015.1, from coordinate 1,234,691 downwards.
CACGCCGGGCAGGTCCAGCGGCACCAGCACCTGTCCGACACGCGGCGTATCGCCGTCCGTACGCGCCCATACGGCGCCCCAGCGCAACGCCGTCGAACCGGTCGAGAAGATCTTGCACCCATTGATCCGCCAGGTCGCGCCGTCCTGCCGGACGGTGGTGGCGGGCAGGCCGCCGCGCGCCGGCGTGCCCAGTTCGGGCTCGACGCGCAGCGCGTTGATCAGCGCCCCCTCCTGCGTGATGCTGCGGAACAGTTCCATCTTGACATCGTCGGGCCAGCGATCCGAACGGACGATCGCGCCGGACTGAAGATATTGCATCGACACGATCAGCGCGGTGGACGGGTCGCCGCGTGCGATGCGGCTGACGACCTCCAGCATCGTGCGCAGCCCGATCGCCAGGCCGCCATGGGTGCGGGGCAAGGCCAGCGCCAGGAAACCCGCGTCGCGCAGCTCTGCCAGATTGTTTAGCGCAATCTCGCCCGAGCGGTCATATTCCGCCGCCCGCGCCGCGAAGCGCGGCACCAGCCGGTCCAGCGCCGCCCAGTCCGGCGTGTCATGCCGCGTCGGTGCGACCGGTAGCGTGTCCATCCGTTCGTTCTCCTTCCTCGTATCCGTCTTCCTGGTATCCGTCGTCGGGATCAAGGCGCGGCAAGGCTTTCGTCGAAGGCCGTGGCCAGGGCGTCCGTGCCCGATACCAGCCCGGCCTTGCGATAACTGTCCAGCGTCGCCTGCTCCTGCGCAACCACATGATGATCCAGCGGCACGGGTGCCGCGATCTGTTTTTCGGCGACGGCCAGGGCCACGTCGTCCGGCAGTCCTGTCTGCCGCGCCAGGATCGCGGCATAGTCCGCCAGATGGGCGTGCCCCCAGGCATAGGCCCGGGTGACGCGCCGGTAGAAATCGGCCAATTGCGCACGCTTGTGCGCCAGCGCCGCCTGGTTGGCGACGAAGAAACTGTTGCCGGGCAGGAGACCGCCCCCGTCCACCACCACATGCCCGTGGCCGCGCAGCACCTCCAGGGACACATAAGGCTCCCAGGTCGACCAGGCGTCCAGGTTGCCGGCGTCCAGCGCGGCCTTGGCCTGGGCCGGGGTCAGGAACACGATGCGGGGCGCGGGCGGCGGAATCGCGCCGCTCTGGATCAGGCGCAGCAGCAGCAGATGCCCGATCGAGCCGCGTCCGGTGGCGATCCGCTTGCCCGAAAGCCCTGCGGCGTCGTGGATTGCCGAGCCGGCCGCGACCACGACCGCCGTCGCCCGTCCGCCGCCGCGCGGCGGCAGCAGGAAGGCGGCTTTCACGGGCAGGCCGGAGCCCCAGGCGAACAGGAACGGGCCGTCGCCGGCGATGCCGGTATCGACCGCGCCCGCGCCGAGCGCCTGCAACAGGGGTGCCGCGGCCTCGAATTCGGTCCAGCGGATGCGATAGGGCAGGTCCCGGTCGACACCGGCCGCGTCCAGCAGCGCCTTCTGCTGTCCTTTCTGATCCGCGACGACGAGTTCGTCCCCGGCCCGGGCCGTCGCCAGGGGGCAGGACAGGCCGAAGAGAACGGCCAAGGCGAGACGCCTCGCGGTCTGCAGCGGGAAAGGCAAGGACGTCACTCTTGTACCATGTTTCTGGCTCATATCATGTCTCGGGCCATGCCCCTGGCCATGTCTCCGGCCGATCTTGCCGCCGGCCGCTGTGCGATACAATTAAATCACGATAAAGTTTTGTATGAATTAAATTCACCTGACGTTGATATGTAATTTATATAAATCTGTGTGGAACGTCGCCCTTTGCCGCGGAGCATTCGCCTATGTCGGAGACAATCACTCGAATTGGCACTCGGATCGGCATCCGGATCGGAACCCAGGGTCGGACAGTCGCGCGGCGCCTGCCGGGCATCCCGGTCCGCCTCTCCTTCAGGCGCTTCGCCTCGCCTGTTCTGCTGGTGGCGCTATGGCAGTTGGCGTGCGCGTCCGGCCTGCTCTCCACCCGGCTGGTCGCGTCGCCCGCTCAGATCGCGGCGACCGGCTGGTCGCTGATGCGGGACGGCACGCTGGCGGCCAACCTGTCGGTGTCGCTGATCCGCGCCGCCGGCGGGTTGGGGCTGGCGCTGGTGGCCGGCGTCGGCCTGGCCCTGATCTCGGGCCTGTCGCGCCTGGGCGAGGACGTCGTCGATGCGCCGCTGCAGATCCTGCGCACGCTGCCGGCCCTGGCCCTGGTGCCATTGTTCATCCTCTGGTTCGGCATCGGCGAGACGCCGAAGATCCTTCTGGTGGCGCTGGGCGCGACCTTTCCGATCTATCTCAACCTGCACAAGGGGATCCGCGCCATCGATCCCAAATTGCTGGAAATGGCCCGTACGCTTGGCCTGTCGCGGGGCCGGACGATCCGCGATGTCATCCTGCCCGGCGCCCTGCCGGACCTGCTGGTCGGCCTGCGTTTCGCGGTCGGCATATCCTGGCTGATGCTGGTGGTGGCGGAGCAGGTCAATGCCGACAGCGGCATCGGCCACATGATGATGGACGCGCAGGATTTCCTGCGGACGGACATCATCCTGGTGGGGCTGGTCATCTACGGTCTGCTCGGCCTTGCCTCGGACCAGGTCGTCCGGCTACTGGAAACCACTCTGCTGGCCTGGCGGCCGGTCTATCGCGGCGGGCGTGCGTCGTGAATGCGATTTCCGACGCCCGGCGGACATCTGGTCGGGCCGGGTCCGGTCAGGCCGTCATCGTCAAAGGGCTTACCCGGCGCTTCGGCGACGGGCCGGCGGTGCTGGACCGTCTCGACCTGGCGATCGCGCCGGGCGAATTCGTGGCGTTGCTCGGCCATAGCGGTTCGGGCAAGTCGACCCTGCTGCGCACCCTGTCCGGGCTCGATCCTGTCACCGAAGGGACCGTGGCGCGGCCGCGCGAGGTCTCGGTGGTCTTTCAGGAAAGCCGGCTGCTGCCATGGAAGCGGACATGGCAGAATGTCGTGCTGGGACAGGATGGCGCCGACCGGCGGGGCCGCGCGGCGGAGGTCCTGCGGGAAGTCGGGCTGGGCCACAGGATCGATTCCTGGCCGCTGACCCTGTCCGGGGGGGAGGCGCAGCGCGCCGCCCTGGCGCGCGCCCTGGTGCGCGAACCGGATTTCCTGCTGCTGGACGAGCCCTTCGCCGCGCTGGACGCGCTGACGCGGCTGAAGATGCAGCGCCTGGTCTCGGACCTGTGGACGCGCCATCGCTGCGCGGTCCTGCTGGTGACCCATGACGTGGACGAGGCATTGCTGCTGGCCGACCGGGCGGTGGTGCTGGAACGCGGCCGGATCCGGACCGACGTTCCCGTCGAACTGGCCCGTCCGCGCCGCCACGCCGATCCGGAATTCGAACGCCTGCGCGCCATGCTGCTGGACGCGCTGGGCGTACATGACGGCCGATGCCAATTCTCCGTTTCGCTCGACTGACGGCAGGTGAAAAGACCGGACCTTACGCTTGGCCCACGCCAAATTGCGGTCGGGGCCGGTTGCCCGCCGGGTGTCGTTATTTTATCGAGCATCTTTGCCCGTTCAAACGACTCCGTTTGAACGGGATCTGCTCTGGCGGCCTGCTGATCCGGGAAATTCTCATAAGAAACGATCAACCGTTGGATTCATGTGAGTCCCGACGCTACGTGAACTTGACGAGGTCCTGAAAGATCAGCGGCGCCCATGTGTGTCCCCGCGCCTGCACCAGCAGGCCGCCTTCCTCAAGCCTGCCCAATCCGACCGGCGCGAAGCCCAGCCGCTCGGCCAGGGCGGCCACCCGCGCCGTCGCGTCATCGTCGTCGCCCGACAGGAAGACCACCCGCCGGCCGCCATGACCGGCCGGGTCACTGGCCAACACCCCGGCGGGCAGGTGATTGAACCCTTTCACCAGCCGGGCGCCGGGCAACGCCTGGGCGATCGCCACTGAGGACGGGCGGCCGCCCAGTTCCTCCGACGGGACGCCGAAGGCATTGGTCGCGTCGATCACGATCCGGCCCTGCCAGTTTCCGCCCGCCTTTGCGATTTCCGGATAGGCCGCGAACGGGATCGCCAGAATGATGGTCTCGGCCGCCAGCGCGTCGCGCAACGGCCTGGGGGCGATCGTCGGTCCGATCGCCCTGGCCTGCGGCGCCAGTGCCTCGGGTGGCCGCCGGCTCGCCACGGTGACGGCGACCCCCGTGCGGGCGAAGGCACGGGCCAGAGCCTGGCCGACCGCACCGAAGCCGATGATCGCATAGCTCATCCTGTTGCTCCCGATTCTGACAAACGTCCCCATCGTTCTGGGCGCGTCCGCGGCCGGGAGCGATTGGCCAATTCTCGACATGGGCTGTGCGCCGATGCACCGGAGGTCAGCCGCCGGGCGGCATTCCCGCGAGACGCGACGCATAAGCAGCCAGCCGGCGGGCAATGAACGTGGTAAACAGCCGCACGCGCTTCGTCTTGCGCGTCTCGCCCTGCGTCAGAAGCCACAGCGTGCCGTGCCGGTGCAGTTCCGTGCCCGGCGCCCTGACCAGCAGCGGTTCGGCATCGCCGACGAAGCAGGGCAGCACCGCCATCCCCAGCCCCTGCCGCGCCGCCACGATCTGCGCCCCGGCATCCGTGGTCCGGAACGGCACCCCAGCCGCGCGGATATCGCCTGCGCGCGCCAGGTCCGGCATGGCGGCCCCGTTCTTGACGATCCAGCGCACAGCCCCAACCGCGTCCCGCGCGGCCAGCCGGTCGCGGGACAGATAGACGCCGTCGAATAGTTCCGGCCCCTTCAATCCATGCAGATTGGGCGGCAGGGTCGTGCGGTCATGGACGACCCGCAGGGCGATGTCGGCTTCGCGGTTGGTCAGGTTGACCGGTGCGTCGGACGACAGGATCTCCATCTCGACCTCGGGATGCAGGCGCGCGAATTCGGCGAAGTCCGGCATCAGCAGGTGCGTGGCCAGCGTCGGCGCCATCGTGACGCGCAGCACCCCGCGCACGCCCTGGTCGCGACCGAAGATTCGCGTCTCCAGCCGGTGCGATGACGCTTCCATCTGGGCCGCGAATTCAAGGATGTCCTGGCCGGCCTCCGTCAGGCGATAGCCCGACGGCAGTTTTTCGAACATCTGCGCTCCCAGCCGTGCCTCCATCTGCGCGATGCGACGCAGCACGGTGGAATGGTTCACCCGTAGCCGCGCGGCGGCTGTGCGGACCGAACCGCCACGCGCGACGGCCAGGAAATAGCGGACGTCGTCCCATTCGATCATCTGGTGCGATCCCGCACCGTGCGGTGCGCCTTTTCCAAATCCGTTCCTGCGTTATCGGACCGCACGCATCGTGCCAAGGGCAAGACCGGATCGATTCCGCACCACCGTTCCGCGCGTCTGCGCACTGAGCAGCCGGCACAGGTCGGCCTATCTCGACATCGTCGAATGCACCCAAGCGAAGGACACATCATGTCGAGACTTAAAGGCAAGATCGCCGTCGTAACCGGCGGCAATAGCGGAATCGGGCTGGCAATCGCCCGCCGTTTCGCCGCCGAAGGCGCGCAGGTCTTCATCACAGCCCGGCGCCGCGACGCATTGGACGCGGCGGCGAGGGAGATCGGCGCCAACGTCACCGCCATCGCGGCGGACCTGACCCGGCTGGAGGACATCGACCGTATCGCGGGGGCCGTCCGCGCCGACGCGGGCAGGGTCGACGTCGTCGTGTCCAATGCCGGCATCACGGAGCAGGTGAAGCTGCCCGACATCACGCCGGACCATTATGCCCGCACCTTCGACCTGAATTGCCGTGCCCCCCTGTTCCTGGTGCAGAAGATGCTGCCGATGATGGGGCGTGGCGGGTCGATCATCCTGGTATCCTCGGCCATGCACGACATGGGGCTGGCGAACCATTCGACCTATGCGGCCACCAAGGCGGCGCTGCGGTCGTATGTGCGGACCTGGGCGGCGGAATTCGCCGATAATGGCATCCGCGCCAATACGTTGAGCCCAGGCGTCGTGGACACGCCGATCCTCGATTCCCAGGCCGGCACGACCGAAGAGGCCGCCGCGATCCGCGAGGGCTATGCACGATACACCCCGATGCTCCGGCTGGGACGGCCCGAGGAACTGGCCAACGCGGCCCTCTTCCTCGCCTCGGACGAAAGTTCGTTCATGACCGGTTCCGACATGGTCGTCGATGGCGGTGTGAGCAACGTCTGATACCGGTCCCGCGTACGAACCCATAGGCTATGAAGCCTGCTTCAGAGCGAAGCGAATGTTCTTGCCTCCTGGGCTATGTCGTCAGGAGCCTTGCCAGAGCCGGCGAGAAGATGGAATCGACCCGCGTGCCGGCGGGCAGCACGCCGGCGTGGACGAAGGTGTCTGCGACGGATTGAGCGCTGGAAATGTCGGCGTCTGTCCAGGCACGGGTTCCGTAGGGGCGATTCTGCCCTTGCAAATAGGCCAGGACGGCCGGTTCGGGCACCTGGATCACGGGCGCCACCGTTTGCGCCCAGCGCGGCTTGTCGGCGGTAAGGATGGCATAGGCACGGCCCAGACGGCGGATATAATCGGCCGAGGCATAGCGGAAGGCAGGGTCGTCCAACCGGCGCGGATTGACGCCGATGAAATAATGGCCCGACAGGATGTCCCGGGCACTTTCCAGGATCCGCGCGGTGCCGTCGGCCTCCAGCGTCTGGATGGCATAGCCGTAGGTCGCCCACGCGTCGAGGCTGCCCGCCTTCATCGCCGTCAGACCTTCGCTCATCCCCAATGCGATGGGATGGATGTCCGCAAAGCTCATGCCGTGCTGTGCGAGCATGCGGATCAGGAAATAATGGGCGGTGGTCGCCTTGATGTAGCCCACGCGCCGGCCGCGCAGATCCGCGACCGAATGGTAGGGGCTATGCAGCGGGGTCAGCACCGCCTGGTCGGTGGTCGGGCCGTCCAGTGTCGCGACGATGGCGACCCGCGAACCGGATGCGGCCGCGAAGACCATCGGGATCTCGCTCCAGCCACCCAGATCGATCGCATCGGCATTGATCGCCTGGGCGATCAGGTTGCCGGAATTGAATTCGCTGAACTGGACCCGATACGGGAAGTCGGCCTGTCCCGCCGCAGGCAGGAGGGTATTGTCCTGCCCGCGAAAGGTCGCCACGCGCAGCGTGACGTGCGACAGGTCCGGGGCGTCGGCGGCATGCGGTAACGACGGAAGCGCCATGGCGAAGGCGCTGCCACTGAACAGACGCGTAAACTGACGTCGCGTGGGCCGGTACGGGCTATGGGACATGATGGGGTCCTTAATTAACTATCGAAACCCGGTGCGTGGCGCGCCACGCGGCGCAGCGCGGCCTCCCAGATCAGATCGTCCAGGTCCCGTTTGCCCTCGACCGGTTGCCGGTTGCGGTCGATTTGCCGGCGCACCGTATCCTGCGCAGCCTGAGGCGCCAAAAGCACATTGTCCCGGCCGATGGACAGGGTCCGGACCTGCGCCGTGCAGGCGGTTTCGAGTTGATAGATCCGTCGCCACGCCCGGCCCGGGCTGTGGCCGAGGGCGAGCGTGCCGTGATTGCGCAGCAGCATGAAATGCCCATCGCCCAGATCGGCGATCAGACGTTCCCGTTCGTCGAGATCGAGGGCGATGCCTTCGTAATCATGGTAGCGCAGAGATGGAATGACCGTCAGCGCGCGCTGGTTGAGCGGCAGCAGTCCCTCGGCATGGGCCGAGACGGCCATCCCGTCCGCCGTATGGAAATGGATAATGAAATGGGCGTCGGGACGCGCGGCATGGATGGCCGAATGGATGACGAAGCCTGCGTAATTGATGCCGTATTCACCGGGTTCGACGATTGTGCCGTCCAGGTCGACCTTGACCAGGCTGGATGCCGTGACTTCCTCGAACAGAAGGCCGAAGGGATTGATCAGGAAATGATGCTGGAATCCGGGAAGACGCGCCGAGATATGGGTCGCCACCAGATCGTCCCAGCCATGCAGGGCAGCCAGACGATAAAGTGCTGCCAGATCGACACGCAGGGCCCATTCGCTATCGGAAATACCGTTGACCGGCGCAGACGAGGCGGGACGGGAAAGAGCGGTCATCGGAGCCTCCTGATCATGCCTGGGCATGATCATTCTAAATGCCGGGCCGATGGACACGAGTGAGAAAAGATCATGATTCTATCGATTTTTTCTCGACAATATAATGGCCGTTTGCCCAGACGGGTCAGAGATCCAGCCGCGCGCTAAGCGTGACCGTACGGGGCGCCCCCGGGAAAAGCTGCAGCGCGCCCCGGCTGACCCAGTAGCGCTCGTTGCCGATATTCTCGACCGCCGCCCGGAAGGTCAGTCTATGCCGGTCGGCGTGCGTGACATACTGGGCGCCGACCGTACCCAAAATATAGGATTGCAGCCGGAAACTATTCGACGGATTCAGCCATCCGGCGGATACGTAGTTCATGCCGCCATGGATACTTAGGCCCTTCATCCAGGGGATTGTGTAGTCCGCGGCGACATTCGCCTCGAATGGCGAGGTGGATTCGGCTTGCTTGCCGTTATAGGGCGTGCCTGCGCCATAGCGTGCATCCAGATAGGTCAGACTGCCCGTCAATTGAAGGTTGCGTGTCGCCTGGGCCGTTCCGCCGGCTTCCACCCCCTGGTAGCGGACAAGCCCCCCCTGCTGTTGCACATTGTTGGAATCGACATAAGCTGCGATGGTGTCGAGCCGGTAGAGCGCCAGCGTGCCGCTCCAACGGGTTTTCTGCACCTTCACGCCCAGTTCGTATTCCTGGCTGCGCATGGGGGCGAAGACCTGGTACGCATTTTTCGCCGTCGCGGCAGCCTGGGTGCCGGACTGCATGGCTTCGACATAGCTGAAATAGGCGTTGATATCCGCTGCGGGCTTGTAGGAGAGCGAGACGACGGGGGTCACGGGGTTATTCTGCCGGGCGGCCGTCCGCCGCCCGCTGCCGTCGGTCGCGTAATCGTTTTCGATATAGTCTGTGTAGCGTGCGCCGGCCAGAAGGGACCAGCGATGCCATGTGATGGTATCGCTCCAGAACGGCGCGACCTGCGTGTAATCGACGTAGTTGTAGAGCTTCGGATTGTAGAAATGCGCGTTGGTGCTGGTCGGCCGCGTGGTGAAGATGTTGCCGTATTGATAGGGCTGGTAATAGGCCGCGTTGGCGTCGGCGTCGAATTTCTGATACAGCCACATGATGCCGGCGACAACGTCATGGCGCAGCGGTCCGGTTTCGAAACGCCCTTCGGTGGTCTGCTGTACCTCGTGATAGGTGAAGACTCGCGTCATCTGGAACGGGCGGTTCAGGTAGTCGCCCTGATTGTCCAGAAAGGTAATGGCGTTCGAGGGAAACCGTTCGTCCAGGTGCGAATACGCATAGGCCAGGCGGGCCGTCCAGCGTGGCGCGAACTGCCAGTCGAAGCCGGTGTTGAAATGCTTGAGGTCATTGCGTTTCCATGAATCCGGCGCGCCAAGCTCGGCCCGGCCGCTGATCGGGGTCAGCGATGTCAGGCCGCTGCTCACGCTCACCCCATTGACCATGCCGGTTTGTAGAGTGTTAAGGTAGAAACTATCGAAATTCCAGTCGAGCGCGTCGGTGATCTGCACCTTCAGCGCGCCTGATATCGATGTGGAGCGGATGTAGCTGCCATTGTACTGGTTGCCGACCTCGTTGGCGGCTACGAAGCGATAGATTATCCGATCCGACGGTCCGATCGGGCCGCCGGCATCCAGGCTCTGGCGAAACGCGGCATCGGACCGATAGCCGGCCTCGACCCCCAGTTGCGGCGCATCGACCGGCTTTTTTAACTGGAAATCCAGGACTGCGCCGGGCGATCCGAACCCGTAGAGGAAGGCCGACGCGCCCTTCGTCAACTGGAACTGGCCGAAATTGGCCATCGGCAGGTCGATGAACCAGTACGGAATGGCGAAACCGTCGATCTTGTACCCGTTGGTCCAGTCCAGGTCGAGGCCGCGGACTCGAAAGCTGGCGCCCGACGCGGTCGATCCGCCGTTCGAATTTTCCTGCACGCCCGGCTCGGCGCGGAAGACGTCGTTGATGTCCGCCGCCTGCATCTGCTCGACCTTCGCAGCCGACACCACGCTCAGCGAAAACGGCGTGTCGAATTCCGAACGCGATCCCAATGCGCCCATCGCGGCATGCGCCGCCAGGCGCGGGCGATGCGGGTCGGCGTGAACCGTGATCGCCTCGGGTGTCGCCTGGGCGCCGGCCGCCGTCGGCGCGGCTGGCCGGGCCGGGGCTGTCGTCGCCTTGCGCGTCGCAGGCTCCGCCGCGTAGGCGGCCTGGCCCGCATGGTTCAGAAGCATGAGCATCGTGGTGACGGCGCTGGCGCTTGTCGCCAGGGGAAAAAACCGTTTCATTGATCTTCTGCGCCGGATCAGAATGTCAGCTTCGCAGACACGAAGACCGTGCGCGGGTCCGAAAAATAGGCCCCTTCATAAATGGGTTTGCCGCCGGACTGGAAAAGCGTCTCGCTTTGCAGATAGCGGTGATCCAGCAGGTTGCGCCCCATCGCCTGAATGGTCCAGCGTTTGTCCGGGCTGGTCCAGCCGGCCATGGCGTTGACATAGGTCTGCGGCGGGATGCGCGTCTGCGGGTTGATGGCCGAACTGACATAAGCTGCCGACTGGAAGGACACGTCGGCGCCGATCTCGAAACGTCCAGGCAGATCGAGCGGGATATGATAGGTCAGCGCCCCCATCGTCTGGAATCGTGGGGAATAGGGAAGCGGCGCGCCGGCATAGGGCGTGTTGTTGTATATCTGTCCGCTGGCCAGAATCGTCCTGCTGACGATCCCGTTGAATGTGTCGAGTACGGCGTAAAGGTAGGATGCGGTATAGCGCAGGGAAAGGTCTGGTGTGATCTGTGCCGTGGTTTCGATTTCGGCGCCGGCGGAATGTCCCGTGCCGGCGTTGAAGCGATGTGACAGCCCGTTCGACGGGTCGGTGACGGTCAACTGGATATCGTCGAACTGATTCCAGAACAACGCGCCGTTGACGCGTACGCGACCGGGAATTGGATCCGTCTTGACGCCGATTTCGTACGTCGTCACGATTTCGGGATTATACGGCGTGGTCGCCTGAAGGCTGCCCAGCGCGGTCGGCGTCTGGGCGCGGAAATCGAATCCACCCGACTTTCCGCCTTGCGAAATCGATAGATAGGTCATCACGTTCGGCAGGGCCTGCCAGTTCAGAACACCTTTGGGAAGCAGTTGGACCCAGTTATCGCGCGCTGCGACCCGCCAGGCCAGCGAACTGGGTGCCCCCCAGTTGAGGGCCGCCAGCGCGGCGGCGGGGCCGGCCAGATGATTGCCGGGCTCCAGATAATACAGCGATTCGGCATTGTCGTGATCTTCCCAGTTGAAGCGTAGTCCCGCCGTAAATGTCAGTTTCGGTGCGATGTGGTAACTGACGTCGCCATAGACGGCCCAGTTGCGATTGATTTGGTTGATGATGGCCAGTACCGGTTGCGTCAGCACGTTGGGGGCGGTGTTGTAACTGGTGGCGTTATTGGCCCAACGCTGTGTGAACCAGTTTTCGTACATGAAATACGCGCCGGCACTGAAGGTCAGTTTTGAATATTCGCCATGCAGGCGCAGCTCTTGCGAATACATGCGGTCGCGGTAATACAGGTTCTGGCTGGCGCGGGAATAATAGTCTCCATAGTTATCGTACATGCCCTTGTCGTCGTAGCCGCGTATCCCGGTTGTCGCGTAAAGGACTAGGTGCGGCGAAAGGGCATAGCGAATGTTTCCCGTAAATCCGGCCTCGCTGTAGTTGTTTTTGGGAAAGGCCCGATTGTAGTTTCCGTAGATATAGGGATTGAGCAGATTGCCGACCCCGCGGTTCGTGCCGCCATCCACCGTGCCGTCGAAGGCCAGCGTGATGTCCAGGGCGTCGTTGGGCGTAAAACGCAGCTTCCCCCGCGCCTGTGTGTAGTCGATCGTGTTCGTGTCCTTGCCGACCGTATAATTATGGTCGATCCCGCCGCGGGCATGGCGTCCGAACACGATGCTCGCATAGACCTTGTCGCGGACGATCGCGCCGCTGGCCAGCGCGCCGATCTGATATTCGTTATAGGTGCCATAGCCCGTCTGAAGGACGGCATGGCGCTGATTGGTCGGTGTCAGCGTATTGATCCTGATGCCGCCGCCTTCGGATTGATGTCCGGCAAAGACGACCGGGCCGCGATCGACCTCGATGTCCCCCACGTCGAGAAGCTCCTGCATGGTGCCCATGTTGCGCGGCAGATAGACGCCGTCGATATAGGTGCCGACCGACGGCTCCCCCTGGGGGTCGATTTCACCGATGCCGCGAATGAAGTAGTTGTTGACCGAATATCCGGGCATGCTGTTGGGCACATACAGGTTCGGCGTCAGGCGAGCTAGTTGCCGGGTGTTCTGCACGCCAAGCCGTTCCAGTGTCTGGTCCGTCAGGAGCGAAGTGGACGAGGGCGTTTTCTGCAATTCCTTCGTGCGCCGCGCGCTCCGCGACAGGCCTGTGACCGATACGGTTTCGGCGGCCTGCGCCCGCGCCTTCCCCGGCGGGTGCTTGCGCGCGCCGCCCATGGACGTTGGAGAAGACGGATGTACGGACGTCGCGTCTTGTTTCTGCGACCGCGCCCCCTGTGGTGCCGCGTTCGCCCTGTGTCCCGCGATCGTCAGCAGGATGGCGCAGCATACCGCCCCCATGAGTTCGGGATACATGCTGGAGACATTTTTAGGGCAGGGGGAATTGCCGGCTGACGACATCACGTGTCCTAAGCGTTTTATTGACGCGAATTGAGGTTCGAAATCACTTAATTAAATTATATTCAGTCCCGCGAGGGCACCGCAACCGGGCGTTTCATGACTTATTGAAAACGATCCCATAAGAAATATTAAAATGATTTATTTGGTTTATATTGCTCTCTTGTTGTCTGTCGTGAATTTCTGGGTTCAAAGGGTTACTCTCGCCCTGCGAAGTCGATGGCTTGGCTGCGGGTCTTGAGGGACCGCAGTTCCAGACTTGCTTCATGCTGTCGTGATGCGTGGCGCGACGGGGTAACCCGGCGTCAGCGGGCGCACCCGTTGGAAACCATGCTGCCTTCGCACGACGGTAATGACAGGTTTACGACATTTTACTTGAGGGTCCCTCGGGACTGTGGCTTCATCCCTTTCCAGACCGGGCGATGGAGGAGAGGTTCTCACCTTGCGCGGTGACAAGCCGCCGCCGAGAATGTGAGGTCTTTTGACGTGCTACAGTCCCAGGTTGCGATCCGCCGCCGGCGTCCGGATAATTATGCGCTGCTCCTCGACACGGCTGACACATTGTTCGCGCGATCGGGCTTTCATGAGGTCAGCGTCGAGGACATCGCTCGGGAAGCCAAGGTGACCAAATCGACGCTCTACCGCCATTTTGGCGGCAAGGAAAACCTGGTGACGGAGGTTTTGGAAAACCGTATCGTACAGATCGAGGCGTCGCTGGCGGCGGCCGTCAACGCGCGACAGGACCCGCGCGATCGCCTGAAGGCCGTGTTCGATTGGCACACGGCGTGGTTCGCTCAACCGGACTTCGCCGGCTGCATGTTCCCCCTCGCTGCCAGGGAGTACAAGGGCGAGCATCCTGAAATCATTCGGCTGTCCGAAGTGCAGAAGCTCAGTCTCCGCAATGCCGTGCGCGCGTTGGTCGAGGCGATCGGCGTGCCGGAGACCCGCTCGGAGCACCTGGCGCGCCAGATCATCTGCCTTCTGGACGGGGCAGTCGTTTCGGCTCAGCTTCTGGGTGAGAAGGATGCGGCGGACATTGCGTGGAACATGGCCGAAACTGCGCTCTCTGCCGAGCTCGTGCCGTCACGGAGCACCACGGGGCGGTAGCTGCAGTTTACGATGGCTGACTGTGCCGTCAGGACACCTTCAATGCGCGCAGGAGGCTGTATTCGTCCTGCTGCGGACGTTGCCGTGCGGTTCTTCCGATAGATCCGTAATCGGTCGCTTCGGCAACCCGGGATTCTTCCGGGGGTACCGATGCAACGGGTGCAGCGATTGACGAGCGCCGGCCAAGTCCGATAGCCTGCGCCACCTCGCGGCGGCGGGCAGCGAAGTTCGGCGCCACCGTGGGATATTCTTCGGGAAGCCCCCATTTCGCCCTGTAGGCGGCGAGCGTCATGCCGAAGGCCGACATCAGATGGCGTTTAAGGGATTTGAGCTTCCTCCCGTCCTCGAGGCAGATAATGTAATCCGGAAAGACCGAGGCTTGGATCGGTACTGCCGGAACGGGCGCATCCGACCCTTCGGGCCGCGCGCTCGCGGATGCGGAGATCGTGGGCTCCCAGGCGGCCTGCGGCCTGGCCGGTCGCTCTTTGTCCGTCGCGGTATCATATTCCTGCGGTGAAACGGCGGGGATCGGCTCAGCCTGTCGTGTCGGGATTGATGCGTACACCCGCTGGATGAATTCCGGGACCTTGTCGGTCTCGATTTTCGTTGTTGCCATATGGGCGGTGACGATTTGGGTCATCGCATTCAGGCGCGCAAGAAAGACGGCGTCGTCGTTGCTCAATGATGAACGTCCTTGCCCATTAAACGCAAAAACCGACAATGGCACGGATCTCGCTACCGGCCGTTCGACGGTGCTCCCGTGACATTCCAAGCATGTTCTTCCATCGTCCAGCAAGTATGGCACGCCGATGTGACGGCGCATGGCCGGATGCCGCGGCATCGCGGTGCTTGACGGTACTTGATGGCCTGCTCGGCGCCGAGATCCGCAACAGTGCGCCGCATATATGCATGCCGCCCATGCGAGATCCGATACCGACACGCCCGAGCACTTCGCCCTGGGCATGTTCGTGTTTTGTCCTCACGTCGCTTTCAAAATGCGCCGTGCATCTCGCCGGGCACGTCCTGGCACTGGGCAGTGAACAGGGCGAGCAACGCGTCCTGGCGCGCTTTTATTTCATGCATTCGCTCTCAGCCTGAAAATGGCTCTCCTCTTCCCGGAGCCTTACGCCGCTTGTCGAAACGCCAGGAACCGCATTCGAATCGAGCGGGCAAGCTCGGTTGCGGCTGGCGACATGGTTTGTCCTGCCAGGTGGAGCGTAATTGCGAAGGATCCCAGATCGGGTAGGTTCGCCTCCGTCAGGATCCCAAGATCTGCCGGAACGGTAGAGAGCAACCATGGGGTTACGGCCAGATCCGCACGGACCGTTGTTGCCGCGGCCTCGATACTGCCGGTTTCAAAGGCGCTTCGCCAAGGCACATCACTTCTATGCAGGGCGTCCAGCATGACGGGCCGAAAGGCGCAGGTGGGCGACACCATAGAGACGGGGAGGGGGCGGCGGCGGAAGGCTTGGCCGTCTCGGGCACCCACCCAGACCAGCCTGTCCACAGTCAGGCATTCTCCTGTCTCCTGTCCTGCCGGCTCCTCGATGACGGCGAGGTCCAATTCTCCTCTCCTGAGACAATCTTTCAGGTCAGGAGATGCGGAGCAGGCTAGGGACAACTCGACCTGGGGATAAGTTTCGGAAAACGACTTCAGGATGGGTGCGATGCTGGTACCTATAAGGTCAGGGGGCACGCCGAAACGCACCGTTCCCTTGAGGGCATGCTCATCCAAATCGCTCCAGATCTCATCGTTGAGGGCAAGAAGGTATCGGGCCTTGCCCAGCAGCCGTTCTCCCGCCGGCGTGAGTCTCAGACCGCCACGCGCACGCTCAAACAGAGGCCGCCCCAATTGGTCCTCCAATCGCCGGACATGCTGGCTGACGGCTCCCTGCGTCAAATGTAGCTTGTTCGCCGCGCTCGTCATGCTGGCATGGTCCGCCACGGTGACGAAGGTGCGAATCAGCAGAAGGTCGAGCGTACGTATCATTCTGCTATCATGATTCCTAATGCAACCCACGTCAAATTATCGTTTCTCTAATTTTTCGATACATCATACGAATTGGGATATTGGGAAAGGGATATCGTGGAGTTCCCGGCGGTTGAACGGCGTTGATCAGTTGGCTGGACCGTCGACGCAGCCTCTCCCGGAAATGGCCGCGTTGGGGTTTCAGCGTGACGTGCAGGGCGCAACCCATGTTGCAGCACGAGGGGTCGCGTGCACATTGCCCGTATTGCGAATGGTCTGGGAGCTATATCCGTTCACATTGGTTCATGGACACGGGGTTCATGGACATGGCTCGCGTGTTTCAACGAGCATCCTTGTCTGATCAGATGATTCTATCTGATCGGATAAAGATGTTCTAGTCTCGTTGTGTCGCCTCATTTTTTTAATGATGATGGAGAAAAATTTTGGGCATGCATCAAATGAGATTGAACGGATTACTGCGTGACATACATGAATCTTATCTGAAGGACCGTTTTGTTACTATTGACGGTCGTGACATGATTCGCATTCTCGAAGAATTTGGTGTCAGGGATAAAGATTTCGATGCCCTGAAAACGGTGGGCGATCATTTGGCCCCGGACCCGACACTTCCTTTTCGTGAAACAAACGGCGCGCGCTTCTGCCTCGATTCAGATCAAGGCAGTATAAGCCGGCTTGAGTTTCAGCCGTTCGTTCTTTCGGTGAAGGAAGATTTCGTTCGCCATGATTCCGGAAAGTTGCGAAGATTTCGAGGGATTGGAGACAATCTTCAGCTAAATAAAGCTTTCCATGCCCTTCTGTTCTTCAAGTATTTTATTATCCGCGATGTATATGTCTCGCCGCGACCAAATTTGGACATGTCCTCTGCAAAATGGGTTTCGACTGTTTTCCCCACGCGAACGATCACGACACCCGACGTGCTGGGGGAGCCTGCGCTCGAAGGAGTTCATAGCGACGGCGTTGACCATACTATGACCTCTCTGTTGGGAAGTCATAATATGACGGATGACAGTGCCGAGACCTTTATACACGATATGCGCGAGGATAATGCGAAACGATGGAATGAAACAAATCCTGCTTTCCTGCGCGGGAAATTTCAGCACAAGAAATTTCTGGATACCGTCCTGATCGTCGATCACGAAAGAAAGCACAGTCTTTCTCCGGTGCGTGCTGTCGATCCCAGGTTGCGGGCCACGCGGGACGTAATCATTTTCTTTACGCGTAAACCGGCGACAAAGGGACATATCTCGTACCCCTACGATTCATTTAATCCTCATTTAGAATTTCCTCTGAATCTCAATATTCCAAATCCTCCGACAGTTGCCCCGACCGTCGCTCTTGCCGACACGAAAAAAGTCGCAATGGCTGATGCATAGAGTAAAGGAAAAGGGTTATGCGATCCCCAGCCCTTCAACTTGCCGTCGCAATGGCATTGTCAGGAACGATTGGTGTCTGCGTCGTCCAAAGCACGCTTGATCCGATCAATTTCGTATTCTGGCGTTGTGTGTTCGGTGCTATATCCATCGGCATTTGGTGCCTGATTCATGGTTTGTTTTTTCATTTTCATACGCGCGGTATCATTGCAGCCGTGGCATGCGGCGCACTTATAGTATGCTCCTGGATTTTATTTTTTACCGCCTATGGTCTGACGTCAATTGCAACAGCGACAATAGTTTATCATATTCAACCTTTTTTTGTTATTATCGCTGGTGCTTTTTTCTTCAAGGAAAAAATAACGCGCTTGCAAATCTTGTGGATCGTGGCGGCTTTTATCGGTGTGGCCCTGTCCAGCGGGTTTCTCTCCAAAGGAATGCCTGCCGGGGATCACGCCCTGATCGGAGTGATGCTTGCGTTACTGGCCGCCGCTGCCTACGCGCTCATCACTCTCGTGACCAAGAGCATCCGCAATCAGTGTGCAGAAATCACGACATTCTGGCAATTGATAGCTGGTGCCGCACTTTTGGCGCCGTTCGCGCGCTATAGTCATCTACCCGGTTGGGCGGCGTGGGGATGGGTTATTGGTGCCGGTGTGATCCTTACAGGCCTATGTTACGCGTTAATGTTTAATGCTTACCCGCATCTGAGTACGGCAACAATCAGTTCCTTGACGTTTATATACCCGCTCGTGGCGATTCTTTGTGATAATCTGGTTTATGGTCATCGCTTGACAGTCGTCCAATATATCGGAGCGACATTGATCGCTGTTTCGACCCTGGGAGCGAGATTTGGATGGGGCATGCCCCGCGTCGTGACCCGGTTGGCGAGAGTACAATGAGGTTCTTCGGACGCAAGCTGAACATTCCCATGGCACAGTGACTGAAATACTCGATGGTAAAAATTGTTCGCTTACCGCGAAAAACGAATAAATTTTTCCATGGTTATTTTGATGTTTCCAAACCGTCGAGAGATCGTTGTTTTTCATGAGATTTCCATAGATGCCTGCGGCGCTATTCGTCGTGCCTCATAATTGAATTCGTGCGCGCATCCTATGGCGATTTCCAGTGCGTGTTGGTATCCGCTGTTCCCCTGTCTCATGCAATCTGCATGACGAATGATCGACTATCATGCAACCATAGAGTGTGGTATCGAATGGATGTGTTGCCCCGGAGGACTGCCCGATGGATCATAAACGCACACATGGCGAGCTGCCCGGCTATTATGTCGAAGTGGCGCTGGATCGGATCAGCGGCAAATGGAAGGGGCTCATTCTCTACGCGTTGATGACGCGGGGCCCCTTGCGCTTTAACGACCTCCGCCGGTGCCTGCCAAAAATCACCCACCGCGTACTGACGCTCCAGTTGCGCGACATGGAAGACGCCGGGTTGATAGGCAGGGACGTCCAAATGACCACCCAGATGCGGGTCACGTATGCCCTGACGAAATATGGCGAAGCCCTGCACCCGGTCATTATCGCGCTGGAGGCATGGGGGGCATGTGGAACTGGTCCAACTGGTCCATCACATGGACATGTCGATCCTTCCGCCGAACTGCAAGATGGTCCGCTTCGGGAGGGTTCGCCGAGCCGGCAAACGATGCGATCCGTTCGAAGCCGTTCGGCAAGCGAAGCTGTTGAGGCAATAGCTTCGTCCTGATGAATACGAAACGGGCTCGGTGACCTTGCATAACTGGCGAATGTCAGGCCGCAGGGAGCGGCGCGGTCGTAGCCCGTTCTCCGACGTTGATATAAAAAATTGTTGCGTGCCGCGATAGATTGTGGCCTGCATCCAATCTCCGCGGCGTCGGAGCGGGCCGTAAGGCCCGCCCCACCACCAAGCCGAGATGGCTCGTTTTGAGCGTTTTATCGCTGACGTTTCGTCGGACGAATACGCTCCGTTCCTCAGTCGCGTTCGGGTGCGAGATGCACCTCGAAGCCCTTGACACCCGGCGGAACCAGCTCCGGCAGAACCTCCATGGTCGGAATCTGATAGTCGCCGTAATTCTGCCGGCGGTACGGGATCGGCCGGATTGTCTCCAGAGTGCGCATGCGCTCGCGCAGTTGGTCGGCGACTACGCCGAACTTCGCGTCGTCGAGGCGATCGACACGGTAGGCGACGAACGGCGGCAACACGGTAAAGCCGGGGTAGAACAGGATCCCATGGTTGATCGGGAACAGCAGGTCGTCGATCGGGCCGTTGATCCCGCGTTCGGAATAATGCTCGGGCCAGCCGCCGGCCGTGACGATCAGCATGGCACGCTTGCCTTCCATGACGCCTTCGCCATAGCGGTCGCCCCAGCGTTTGTCGCTATGCTCGCCGACGCCATAGGCGAAGCCCGAGGCATAGACGCGGTCGACCCAGCCTTTCAGGATGGCCGGCATGGCGAACCACCAGAGGGGGAACTGCAGGATGACCGTATCGGCCCAGCGCAGCTTTTCCTGCTCGGCCTTGACGTCCTCCGTCAGATCGCCCGCTGCGAAGCCGTCATGTGAGGCCTTCCAGACCTTCAGCGATGCGTCGGACGACAGGCCGGGAAAATCGTTGCGGTCCACCGTGGCCTTCCAGTGCATGGTGTAAAGATCCGAAACTTGGACCTTGTGCCCCTGTGCCTCCAGTTCGCGTACGGCGACGTCCAGCAACGCCCCGTTCAGGGATTGCCGTTCCGGATGAGCGAAAACGATCAGAACATTCATGGGCGCGTACCTCTTCTCCAGTCAGTTTGCACAGACCAGAAAATAGGCGATATGGTATCGTTGTCCCATATGGTCCAACCGGATAGGACTATGCCGAATTATGGAACAATCTGGCATCTCGCTCGACCGGATGCGCACATTCATGCGAATTGTAGAGAGGGGCAGTCTCTCCGCGGTGGCGCGCGAGACGGGCGCGGGTCAGTCCACCGTGACGCGCCATCTTCGGGAACTCGAGGACGCTTTGGGAGTGGCGCTTCTGCGCCGCACGACCCGCCGCGTGTCGCTCACCGAGGAAGGCACCCGCTATTATAACCATTGCCAGCAGGTCCTCTGCCTCATCGAGCAGGCCCGTCAGGAACTGCATGCGACAGGGACGTCGATGGCGGGATCGGTCCGGATTTCCTGCACGGCGGCGCTCGGCGTCCTGCATGTCGGTCGGTTCATCTTCGATTTCCAGGACGCCCAGCCGGACATCCGCATCGCGTTCAACCTGACGGACGACCGCGTCGATTTGGTGCAGGACGACGTCGATATCGCCATTCGTCTGGGTCCGCTGACGGACAGCGCCATGCGGCTGCGCTCCCTGGGCACCAGCGAGCGCGTGCTGGTCGCCGCGCCGGCGTGGGTCCAGCGGTTTGGAGCGCCACGCCTGCCTGCGGACCTTGCTGAACGCGACGGGGTTCGGCTTTCGCGCGTTCTGGGCTCAGACCGGTTGGTCCTGCAGGGCAAGGCCGGAAAGCCCGCCATTTTGCCGTTTCACGCGCGCCTGAACGTCGATCACGGACTGGCCCTGCGCGAGGCATTGCTGGCCGGGCGCGGCTACGGACCGGCCCATCTCTGGCTGGTCGAGGATTGCTTGGCCGACGGTCGCCTGATGCGCCTCCTGCCGTCATGGACGCTCACCCCCGTTCCCTTGAGCATGCTGATCGCGCCCGAGCGCGCGAACCTTGCCCGCGTCAGGCTGTGCGCCGATTTCTTGTCCGGCGGAATTATGCGGCTCCCCGGCATCCGCCGTTAGCCGCCGAGCCGCAAGCCCGTTGTGCGACCCGGGTGCGTGCCCGGCTTGATTGATAGTCCCGTCACCGTAATAATTATTAACCTATCGACAAGGAAACATCCGGCGATAGGATGACTGTGCCATGCCCCTGGATAAGATCATGCGACGTACTGAGACGCTTTCCCACGCCAGACGCCAGTCTCTGGTCGATTTCGCACTCGACGCCCTGCGCGAGCATATAGGTGCGGGTACATGGCCGGTCGGGAGCCGCATCCCCAACGAGGCCGAACTGGGGAACATGCTCCAGATCGGCCGAAATACCGTTCGCGAGGCTATCCGGGTGCTTTCTCATGCCGGCGTCCTGGAGGTCAGACAGGGTGACGGTACATATGTTCGATCGATCGAAGACCCCGCCGTCGTGATGCGCACGATCAGCCGGTCGAGCCTGCGCGACCACTTCGAGTTACGCGCGATGCTCGAAATCGAAGGCGCGCGACTCGCCGCGTCGCGCCGGTCGCCGCGAGATCTCAGGCGGATTGAAGGTGCATTGACGGCGCGGGGGGAGTGCAATGCCGCCGATAACGTGGATGCGTTCCTCAAATGCGATGCCGCCTTTCATCTGGCCATCGTCGAGGCAAGTCGAAACGGAGCGCTCATACAACTCTATCGCTATTTCCTGGGCATGGCCCAGGAGGCCGCACGGTCGGCCATGATCGAGCATGGTGTGGCCGAGCCCGGCCAGCCGCTGCACGCGCGCCTCTTCCGCGCGATCGAAGCAGGAGACGTGGCGCACGCCGCCCGTGCTGCGCGTGCGGTCCTGCGTCCTCTGATCGCCGCCTTCAGCCTGGTTGAGAAAAACGTGCCTTCCAATGGCCGCGGCCGCGCGCCGGACGCGGGCATGGAAGCAATAGATCTGCGCTGAGACGGGCTCAGGACGCTTTTCTTTCCGAGGAGCCCCCCGCGCGTTGCAAAGGGACCGGGCGCGGGGCCAGTACCTGCGCGACCTTGCGTCGCAGCCACTGGTGAAGCCGATCGGTATCATGCCGCGGGTGCCAGGCCTGGAATATCGAGACCGGCGGCAGTTCGAGCGGCAACGGAAATGCGTAGAGGCCGAGGCGCTCGAGCGTGGCGCCGTCCGCGACGATGTCCGGAAGCGGCAGAATCAGGTCGGTCCGCGACAGGCCCTGGAGCGCCGCATAGAAGGATGTCAGCAGGAGGGCCACGTTCCGTTCGAGCCCGTACTGGTCCGCCAGCACCTCATCGATCGGTCCGCGTCGCGCGCCTCGGCGCGAAACGGCGATATGGTCATAGGCCACCAGCGTGTGGGGCGTTATGTCGCCCAGCAGGATCGGGTGGCCGGCGCGGACGACGCCGCGAAAGTGGATTTCGAAAAGCGTCTGGCGCATGATCTCGGGGCGCAGGAAGGCGGTCGCCCCGATATAGAGGTCGACTCCGCCCTGGCGCAGGAAATCGCTGTCGTCGTTGCTCGATTCCGCTGTGAAGATGAGGGTGGTGTCCGGACAGTCGGCACGCAGGGCGCGCAGCAGAGCGTCCGCGAACGGACCGATCACGACGTCGGTGGCGCGGATGCGGAATATCGGTTTAAGCCCCGTGAAATCCAGGGCTTCGCGCGGACGATACAGATCGCCGATGGCCGAGAGGATCTGGCTGACGCGCGGCTGCATCTGCAGCGCGCGCGGCGTTGGCACCATATG
Source organism: Nguyenibacter sp. L1 (assembly GCF_035199985.1). GTDB lineage: Bacteria > Pseudomonadota > Alphaproteobacteria > Acetobacterales > Acetobacteraceae > Gluconacetobacter > Gluconacetobacter vanlangensis. The sequence goes on along the minus strand of NZ_CP127015.1, from coordinate 1,212,031 downwards.
TCGCCCCGACTGCACCAGAATCGCGTCATGGAAGGTCTCGCGCAGGCGCGCCAGGGTACGGCTCATTGTCGCGGCGCTGACATGCAGCCGCTGTGCCGCCCCCGTGACGCTCGATTCCTCTACGAGTACGTTCATCGCCTGCAGAAGATTGAGATCGTAGCCGCGCGCCACGTTTGCCATCAGGGTCTCCTTCGCCATACGGGCGGGCCTCCGACAAGCGCCACAAAATCCGAATCATAGGATGAATATGCGCGGCCCGGACCGTATCCTGGCCGAAGCTGGCAGAGACGCCGCCGTGTCGCAATCGGAATCTGATGGGGCAACCGTTTCAAATCTGCTTTCCAACGATTTCAGAATTGATGGTTCCCAAACATGGGACGTTTAATCGAAACTGTCGGCATGCCCGAACGATGTCGCCGCGAGGTGTCCCGTGGACCACGCCGATAACCTGACGCTGCCGTCACCAGTCGTTGCAGTGGAAACGCCCCGCGTGGGGCGCCCCGAGCCTCCGCCGCCTGCGCCGCCCAAGGCGCCGGTCTTCGGGCCGCGCCTGGCCACCGGGCTGATCGGCGTGCTGCTGGCGGTCCTGCTGGCGGGCTTCAACGAACATACCACCGAGGCCGGGCTGGCGGATATCAGGGGCGTGTTCCATCTGGGCCATGATGAAGGCACCTGGATCACTGCCCTGTTCGAGGCGTTCAACATCGCGGCGATGGCTTTCGCGCCCTGGTGCTCGGTGACGTTCTCGATCCGCCGCCTGACCGTCGTGATGACAGGCCTTGTGGGCGTACTGGGGATGGCGGCGCCCTTCATGCCGAACCTGGCGTCGCTGCTGGTGCTGCGCTGCCTGCAGGGGCTGGCCTGCGGCAGCCTGCCGCCCATGCTGATGACGGTGGCGCTGCGCTTCCTGCCGCCGAACATCAAGATCTACGGTCTGGGCGCCTATGCCCTGACCGCCACCTTCGGGCCGAACCTGGGCGGTTCGCCGCTGGCGGGATTCTGGTTCGAATATGTCGGCTGGCCGTTCCTGTTCTGGCAGATCGTCCCGCTGTGCCTTATCTCCATGATCTGCGTGGCCTGGGGGCTGCCCCAGGACCCGATCCGGCTGGAGCGTTTCCGCCAGTTCGACTGGCGCGGCCTGCTGACCGGCCTGCCCGCGATCTGCATGCTGGTGATCGGGCTGGAGCAGGGGGACCGGCTGGACTGGTTCCGCTCGCCGCTGATCACCCATCTGTTCTTCGGCGGCGGGTTCCTGTTCGCGCTGTTCATCATCAATGAATGGTTCCACCCGGTGCCGTTCTTCCGCATTCAGTTGCTCAAGCAGCGCAACGTGACGGATGCGCTGCTGACTCTGGCGGCCGTGCTGATACTGGGCGCGGTCACGATGGAGATTCCGACCGTCTATCTCGAGGAAATCCGCGGCTACCGTCCGATCCAGATCGCACCGGTCGCCCTGATCCTGGCGATCCCGCAACTGTTGGCGCTGCCGCTGGTCTCGGCCCTGTGCAACATCCGCCGGGTGGATTGCCGCCACGTGCTGATGGCTGGGCTGGCGATCCAGGGCCTGTCGTACTGGCTGGGCACCTGGGTCGACTCCGACTGGGTGCGCGAGAATTTCTATGCCGTGCAGTTGTTGCAGGTTGCCAGCGAGCCGATGATGGTCATCGCGATCCTGATGCTGGCGACGATGGGGCTCGGGCCGGCGGACGGGCCGTTCATTTCCGGCATGTTCAACATGACCAAGGGGTTGGCCAATGCCATCGCGGCGGGCGTGATCTCCGCTCTGCTGCGGCGGCGCGAGCAATATCATTCCACCATGCTGCTGGATACGTATGGCTACAACCACAACGCCCTGCAGCCCTGGGGCGACCCGGCGCAGGGCTTGCTGGCGCCGCATATCGCCGATCCCGTGCGGCTGGAATGGAACATGACGATCCTGATGCATGGGGCCGTATCGGAGCAGGCGCTGATCCTGGCCTGCGCGGATATCTATACGATCATGATCGGCGTCTGCGCCGCGCTGTTCGTCCTCAACATGATTCTGCCCCAGCGGGTCTATCCGCCGCGGGCGCCCTCGGCCAGCGCGCCGGCGCGCTGATTCGGGTCCGAAGATGCCCGACATGGGAGTGATATGAAGACCGACTTGCATCCGGCGACGCGCGTGCCGCGGCGCCTCGATATCCGATCGCCGGATAGACACGCCAGCGTGGCGGACCGGAAATGGACGCTGCGCAATCGGGGCGATGGCGACCTTCCGGCGCCGACCGTCGCGATCGACCTGACGCTGACCTGACGGTCCCCCGCATCCTGCGAAAGACGATGCGGCCGCAGGGGCCGCCAGAGGGAGTATCCATGAACGGAATATCGAAAGGGCTGCTTCTCGCGGCCGGGGTGGTCGTGCTGGGCGCGGCGGCCTGGGGCGGCGACCGCCTCGTGCTCGGGGATGGCGCGCGGGTCTCGACGAACGACGCCTATGTCGCGGCCTATTCGTCGGTCGTCGCACCCAAGGTCGGCGGCCGGATCGACGCCGTGACGGCGCAGGACAACGAACGTGTCCGCACGGGCGACGTGCTGGCCCATATCGAGGACGACGATTACCGTGCCGCGCTCAGGGTGGCCCAGGGCAATGTCATTGCTGCGCGCGCCGACATCGCCGACCTTCAAGCCGCCTTCGTCCGGCAGGACGCGCTGATCGCCGCCGCCCAAGCGTCGGTGCAGGCGGACGACGCCCAACTGGCCTTCGCGCGGCAGGACGAGGACCGCTACCGCAACCTCGCCGCCGGCGGCGCGGGCACGACCGAACAGCGGCAGCGCACCGCCGCCCAAACGCGCAAGGCCGCCGCCGCCAAGGCCCGCGACGAGGCCGCCTTTCTGGCCGCGCGGCAGGAAAAGGACGTCCTGGCCGCCCGGATCGAACGCGCCAAGGGCGACCTCGTGCGTGCCGAAGGCATGGCGCAGCAGGCGGAACTCGACCTGTCCTATTGCACGATTCCCGCCCCGGTCGACGGCGTGGTGGGCGCCCGCGGCGTGCGCGTCGGCAATTATGTCCATCCCGGCACGGCGCTGATGGCGGTCACGCCGGTGCAGGACGCGTTTGTCGTCGCCCATTTCCAGGAAACGCAACTGACCCATATGCTGCCGGGCCAGAAGGCGACGGTGTGGGTCGATGCCTTCCCCGACCAGCCCCTGCGCGCGCATGTGGACAGCATTCCCCCCGCGACCGGCGTCGCCTTCGCGCCGATCCAGCCCGACAATGCGACGGGCAATTTCACCAAGGTGGTGCAGCGCCTGCCGGTGCGGATCACCTTCGATCCGGGCCAGACTCTGGCAGCGCGCGTGCGGGTCGGCATGTCGGTGGAGGTCACGGTCGACACGGCGTCACGCCCCGAGGGCCCGAAGGCCAGCGATCCGCGCTATGCGTGGCGGTGAGGGGCGGATCATGGCGACCCTCGTGAATCGTAGCTGCCTCTCCCTGGCAAGCGCTCTTCTGCTCGGCGCGTGCTCGGTCGGGCCGGATTACCACAAGCCCGATCTCGCCAGCGCGGCGCATTGGCATCGCGGCCTGGGCGACGCCGAAAGCCGGCCGGTCGAAAGCCCGGCCGACCCGCAATGGTGGCGCATCTATCGCGATCCGACCCTGACGGTATTGGAGCAGCAGGTTGCCGACGCCAATCTGGATCTGCGCGCCGCCGCCTGGCGGCTGGCCGAGAGCCTGGCCGAACGCCGTATCGCCCGCGCGGCCCAGTTCCCGCGTGTCGAGGCCAACGCCTCCTACGCACGCGAGCGGGCCAGCCCCAACGGCGTGCTGGGGCTGCTGGGCACGATGGAGGAACAGGGCCCGGGCGAGATCGCCAGCGGGGCGCAGGGATTCGGCCCAGCCCGCCTGCCCGGCACGACGGGCGCGGCGCCCTTTAATCTGCCGCAATATGGCCTGAGCGCGTCATGGGAGGTCGATTTCTGGGGCCATGTCCGGCGTCAGGTGGAGGCTGCCAGCGCGGCGGTGCGGGCGACCGAGGACATGCAGCGTGACGTGCTGGTCTCGCTGATGGCGGAAACTGCGCAGGATTATCTCGATCTGCGCGGCGTGCAGGCACAGATCGCGATCGTCCGCCGGAACATCGACATCGCCCGCCACAGCGTCGGCCTGACGACGCTGCGCTTCACGCAAGGGGCGGCGACCCGGCTCGACGTGGCGGATTCGCGCGGCCAGCTCAGCGAATTCCAATCGCGCCTGCCGGTGCTGCAAAGCCAGGAAGTACATCTCATCAACGCCCTGAGCTTCCTGGTGGCGCGCGAGCCGGGCGCGCTGCGATCCCAGTTGGGCACGCCCGCGCCGATCCCGCCCGTGCCGATCTCGGTACCGGTCGGCCTGCCGTCGGAACTGGCGGAGCGCCGGCCAGACATCCGCGTGGCGGAGGAGCAGCTTCACGCGGCCACGGCCAGTATCGGCGTGGCGGTGGCCGATTTCTTCCCGCGCGTGACGCTATCGGGCAGCCTGGACATCCAGGCGCTGCAGTTCAGCGAGCTCGGCACCTGGGCGTCGCGGCAATATGGTTTTGGACCGACCATGACTCTGCCGCTGTTCGAGGGCGGCCGCCTGACGGGGCAGTTGCGTCTGCGCAAGGCACAGCAGAAAGAAGCTGCGATCAACCTCCAGCGCACGATCCTGAAGGCGTGGCAGGAGATCGACGACGCCATGGCTGATTTCTCGGCCGCGCAGCAGCAGCGCGACCAGTTGCGCGAGACCGTGGCGCAGAACGAGATGGCGGTGAGCCTGGCCCAGCAGCAATATGTGCAGGGCGCGTCGGACTTCCTGAACGTATTGACCCTGCAGAACGCGCTGCTGGCCAGCCAGAACCAGCTCGTGCAGGCGACGACGGCGGTTTCTGTCTCGGTTGCGCGGCTCTATCGCGCGCTCGGCGGCGGCTGGGAGGAACGCTATCCGCTGGCAACGGCGCAGCGGGCAGGGCAGGGCGTGCGCCAGGAGGGAGTGCATCAGGGATGATCCAGCTCCATCACCCGTCCACACTCGGCCTTCTCACGCGCGATGGCGTGACGCTGCGCTGTCATTTCGCGTTTCGGGACTATGCCGGCACGGCCCCGGTTCATTGGGGACGGCTGCGTGTGCTCAACCGGATCGAACTCGACGCCGACGCCGCCTTCAGGCTGGCGAACGAGCGTTCGGTCGAAATCGTGACCCTGGTTCTGGACGGAACGGTCGTGGTGCGGGTGGATGGTCTTGGCGACAGCCTGCTGCAGCCGGGCGATTGTCATGTCGTCAGTGCCGGCGACGGCATCGGCCTGGCGACATGGCAGGCTGGCGGTGCCCCGGCGGCGCTGCTGCAACTCTGGCTGCTGCCCGAGGAAGAGGGGGGCGAGCCGGAAATCGGCTTGCGCCGCGATGCGGATCGGTCGGGGCATGAGCACATCCTGCTGGCCAGCGGCTTCCCTGAGGACGATCCGGAGGAAACGGACCAGGGGCGGTCGGGCGATCCGCTGCCGCTGAAGGCCCGGGCGCGCGTGCTCCGCATCGCCTTGCCGGCTGGCGGACAGGCCGTCATCTCCACGCGCGCGGATCGGTCCGTCTACGCGCTCGTCGTCGCGGGACGCGTGGACATTCTCGGGCGCGACGCCGACGTGGGCTGCGGCGCCGCTGTCACGGGATGCGAGACGGTCATTGTGCGGGCGCTCGAGCCATCGCACCTTGTCGTCTGCGATTCGGACTGACGCGGAAGGAGAGGGTCATGAAACTGTGCCGCTACGGAACCCCGGGGCAGGAACGTCCGGGCCTGGTCGACGAGACGGGGGCCGTGCGCAGCCTGGCGGGCGTGATCGGCGACGTGACGCCGGACAGTCTCGCGCCGGCGCGGCTTGCGGCTCTGGCGGATCTCGACCCGCGGACATTGCCGCGCGTCGAAGCGGGCGCGCGCCTGGGAGTGCCGGTCGCGGGTATCGGAAAATATGTCTGCATCGGCCTCAATTATCGCGATCATGCTGAAGAGGCTGGTCTGCCCGTCCCGGATGAGCCGATCGTCTTTCTCAAGGCGATCACTGCGCTCTCGGGGCCGGACGACCCGATCGTGCCGCCGCTCGGCGCGACCCGGCTGGACTGGGAGGCGGAACTCGCCGTCGTCATCGGCACACGCGCAAAGGATGTGTCGTCGCGTGACGCGCTGGATCATGTCGCAGGCTATTGCGTCGCCAATGATGTGTCCGAGCGCGCCTTCCAGATGCAGTCCAGCCAGTGGGACAAGGGCAAGGGATGCGATACGTTCGGTCCGCTCGGCCCGTGGCTCGTCACGAAGGATGAGGTGCCCGATCCCCAGGACCTGGCGATCTGGCTCGACGTGAACGGCCGCCGGATGCAGGCCGGCAATACCAGGACGATGATCTTTTCCGTAGCGGAGATCGTTGCCTATGTCAGCCGCTACATGACGCTGATGCCGGGCGACGTCATCGCCACCGGCACGCCGCCGGGCGTGGGGATGGGGATGCGGCCCGAACCTCTCTACCTCCGGTCCGGCGACGTCGTGGAACTCGGTATCGAGCGGCTTGGCAGGCAGCGGCAACGCGTGGCCTGATAAGGTGCGCGGCGGCGGCACGACGGCAGGTCGTCCGGTTCCGTGCGCGCCGTCGGTGGACATGGACGGACAGAAGGAGAAGGCGAGATGAACGAGATCCTGGACACGATGCTCGCGCGGCGAGCGACGAAACGCTTCGACGCGGCCCACAAGATTCCGGATGAAACGCTGGCTGCGATCCTGCATGCGGCCCGAACGGCGCCTACGGCATTCAATCTCCAGAACTGGCGATTCCTGGTGGTGCGCGACCCCGCCATCCGCGCCGCGATCAAGGAGGTGGCGTGGCACCAGCCGCAGATCGAAGAATGCTCGGCGTTGATCGTTCTGTGCGCGGACATGCATGCCTATGCAAAGGACCCCGGCCGGTACTGGAAAGACGCGCCTGAGGACATGCGCGAGAAATATGTCACCATGATCACGCAATATTACGAAAACAACCCCGCCATGCAACGTGACGAGGCATTCCGGTCCGCGGGTATGGCGGCCTTTGCCCTGATGATGGCGGCCGCCGCGCATGGCTACGATACCTGCCCGATGGACGGCTTCGATTTCGAGCAGGTCGCGGATATCATCCGCCTGCCCAAGGACCATGCACTGGTCATGTTCGTCGCGGTCGGAAAGGGGACCGGCGCATTGCCGCCCCATGGTGGCCGGATCCCGGATGCCGACATCGTCGCCTATGACCGCTTCTGAACAGGGCTTCCCGGCATACGGCCGCGATGAGGCCCGTGGTGGTGCCAGGATTCGAGAGCGCCAGTAGAGCGTCGACCCTGGGCACCGCCGTTCGCGATTTTTCGCATCAGTCGCCGCACGTTCTTGCCCGATCGTGTCTTCGCTGCAGTCCAGTCCTCCTGTGGAGGAAAAGCGTTGATCTCGCCGACATTGCCCTGAAGGCATGCTGTACGATTGCTGGAAGATACTAGGTCGTAGTGACGATTTACCGCATGAGGATGACGATAGCGGCGAGGGTGACGAAGCCCCGATAGTTGGCGAGCAGCTTGTCGTATCGAGTGGCGACGCGGCGGAAGTGCTTGAGCTTGTTGATGAACCGCTCGACGAGATTGCGATCCTTATAGAGCGTTCTGTCGTATGACCGCATCCTTTTACGGTTGGCGCGGGGCGGGATGACCGCTTCGGCGCCGGTCTGTTCGATGGCCTCCACCAGATGGCCAGCGTCATATCCCTTGTCGGCGATGACGGCATCGGCCGCGATCCCGTCGATCAGGGCCTCTCCTTGCGTGACATCGGCGCGTTGCCCGGGCGTGAACAGCATCCGCACCGGGTTGCCGAGACCGTCGGTGGCGATGTGGATCTTGGTGCTCAGGCCGCCCCGGGATCGGCCCAGACCCTGGGCATCCGCCCCCCTTTGGCGCGTCTCGCCCCGGCTGCATGCTGATGGGCGCGCACGATCGTGCTATCGATCATCAGCCATTCGAGGTCCGCTTCCTCGATCAGGGCCGCCAGAAAAGCGTCGAGCACACCGCGCTCTATCCAGCGATAGTAACGCCGCTTGACCGTATCGACGCGACCGAACCGCTCCGGCAGATCGCGCCAGCGGCCACCTGAACGCGCCATCCAGAGCAGCGCGTCCACGAAGCGACGATTGTCGCAGCGCGGTCCCCGGCGACCGGCATGCCCGCCGGGGATCAGCGGACGCAGGCGTTCCCATTGGTCGTCTCGCAGGGCGTCAGGATCGTGGCTCATTCAGGCTGACCTCAAAGTCAGCTTTGAATCATATCTCCGCCCCACAGGGAATCCCGGTCACTCGGAAATCGTCACTACAACCTAAGTCGTTGGTTTGAATTGTGCGCATCATCCGAAATCCGCAGGATGTCGGATGACGATTCCATCCGATCGGATGATGTTTTAATTAAATCAATATTTATTTTCTAATCTGGATCCTTTTCGAGGTCGCGCTCCCGCGCGCATCGAGCATCGCCTTGCGTGGAATGCGTTCTGCGCGTCGACGTGCGACATTGCGGTGACTGCGGCGCCGATACAACCGCCCACGGGGCGAACGCCGCTGGCTTCCGCTGAAATCGCGCGATAAGCAAAAGGTCCATGTCGCATTTATTTACAATTGGTACCATACGGTACTGTAACATAATGAGGCCTGCTTTTGGCCGCCGGTTTATGTCCTGTTCACGCTTGTCCGGCCATGCCGTCGATTCCGTTCGGGTGCCGGGCGTGGCTAAACGAAATAAATTCTTACAAATACAATAAGTTAGAAATTCTTGGCAACGCGGGAATGAGCGCGCACCGGCATCTGTGCCGTGTGCTGCGATGCCCTCCGGCAGCATGATTTCCCGTCACCGAAATATCAAATTTGATACCTACGCACTTAAATGTGCGTTATTGACTTAAACATAGGATGATTTGCAAAGATGGTGGCAGTCCACCGGTCCGGCCATCAAAAAATGCCTGGTGCCGTTCCAGGTGGAATTTTAAAAAAATCAATAAAAATAATTATATATAAAACGCACCACAAAAAGTGTGCGTCGCGAATGCGGGCAGGAGCGTCGATAACGAGACTATCGGTCATGAAAGGGAAGACACGGATGAGTACCAGTCAGAAACCTGCCCGTCCGGTTTCCGCGCCTGACGGCGTGAGCCGAGGGGCAACAGCGCAATCGGGCTCCATTTCGATGTGCCCGGTTGGGTTTTTTCCCGGCTTGGGCAGCCGTGCTGCCTATCGGCAGCTTGAACGCAACCTGTTTGACAGCGACGTACGGGACGTCCGTCAGGTTTTCTCCGAAGGGGCGGAGGCCCTTGGTTTCGATCCCGAACGTCTCGTTCTGCAGGAAGCCAACATACCCGACGACCGGATCGAGCGGCAGGCGTTCCTGGGGGCCGCGCTGCTGGTCCATGGGATCGCATTGCACCGCTATCTTGTCGATGCCGCACGGCGAAGCGGGGCGGAGATCCGTTTCGCGGCCTTTACGGGCGAAAGCTTCGGCATCATCACCGCGGCGGTCGCCGCCGGCGCATTGTCCGTCGCCGACGGCACGAAGATCGCCCATGCGCTCGCGCCCTTCATCCTCGTCGGCGCGGAGGGCGTGACGTCGTCGTCGCCCCTGCAGGCACGTGTCGCCGAAACGCTGGCGGCCGTCGGCGTCACACAGCCTCTCGTGGCGCAGCCCGCGCATGTCGTGGCGCTGACGGGGCATCCCGACGTGGTGAATCGCGTCCTGGTGGCGATCGGCGACGCCTACGACGTCTCCGATGTGGAACTGCACAAGACCTACGCCGCGAACCAGGCGAACGTCTATGTGCGGTCGGGTGTCCGGGAAAGTTTCGGCTTCTTCATGCGCAACTTCCCGGACATCACAGTGAAGGAGCTGAAAGAGCCGACGAGTTTCATGGCCCATGCGGCCCGGATGGCACCCGTTCGCGAGGCATTCGCCCGCATGATGGACAGCGAGGGCATTCTGTTCCGGGACGCGCATACGTCCCTCATCTGCAATCATGCAAATCGCATCGTCCGCCAGGCCGCGGACGTTCGCGACGCCGTCCTGTCGATCATCGATTGCGTTATGGAATCACGCTGGACCGCCGATAATTGCGAGCATGTCGGTGGAAACGTCGTGATCGAACTCGGCCAGGGCGGAAAATCGGTCCAGCTTCTGGTGGATAACGGACTCACCCTGCCGGCGATCGCCTATGCCGGCGGCCAGAAGGATACGGATGCCCTCGTGGCGGCCGCGACCCTGCTGCAGGAGGTCGGCGGCATCGCGGCCCGCGATGCAGAAGGAGCGGTGAGCCTCCAGGAGGGTGATCTGGCCGTCCTGAGGCAGATGTTCGGCGTGCCGGCGTGCTATCCCTTGGTAAAGGAGTTCCTGGTCCGGGAGTTCACCCGCCTGATTGCGGGCTTTCAACTCGCCTCCCGCAAGTCCATCCCCCGGCCATTGCGCCGGTTCCTGGAAATCTACCAGCACACATCCGCGGCCCGCGACGATCTTGACCTTGCTGGAGGGGAACTTGCACTCCAGGTGCAAGCGAAGAAGACCGTCGTAGGAGACAGCCATACGCTGGGCCGCGTGACCACGGAGATCAAGGTACTCAAGCCGGACGGCTCGGTGACGGACCGGTGCTCCGCCGGCCGCTGGACGCCGGAAGCGCTGGTCTTCTATTTCAGCCGTCTGGATGGCGTTCCGGTCCTGGATCTGATCCGCAGCGCCCGCCGCATGGCCGAGCATCACGAGCAGGTCGCAACGCTCTACGGCACGTTCGCCTCGGTGCTGTCGCTTGACGTCGGTGCCGAGACCGCGGGGCGGGAGCCGATCGGCGTGATGTCCCCGCAGGCGGTCGCAACGCTTCAGATCCTCCACCAGCTTTCGATGCTGCTGCTGCTGCGGGTGGAACGTCCGGCCATCTTCATGTCCCACGACTATTACCATGCGGGCGGTGATCTCCTCGGCTGGTGCGTTGCGCTCTGTGCAGCGGATGCGCTGGACGTCGAGGATGCGGTCGCGCTCTATGCCAATCACTTGCGCGGCGTGACGGCGTCGGACGCAAATCCGACGGACGGGATCGGCGATATTCTCGGGCGCCTCCGCGAGGCCGCCTCGCCGCTCGTTTCCGTCACCGGTGTCCCTCTGGCGGCAGCCAAGGACATCGCGACGGCGACGCGGCATCTGTTCGAACAGCCGGCATTCGACGCGCGGCGCCGCTATCTCCGTCTCAATGGGGACGTCCAGATCGTCTGCCTCGGCTCGGATCCGGACCAGGAGACATTCGATACGGCGCCTTACGGGAGCGCGGTCACCATCGTGGCCACACCGGAAGAGATTGCGCAACGCAGCCACAGCGCGTCCCTGGAAGCCCTGGAACATGGATGCGTGTCGTCCCTTACCGACGACAACCAGCGCGTGCTGCATTTCGCCCGGGGGCGAAAGATCCTGAGCAGCACCGTCTTCTCCTACATCAAACTTGGCGAGCGCGTCCTGGGGTTCGGAAAGGGCGGCAGCGAATCCATGACGATGTTCGTCACCGCGGAGGACCATCATGCAGCATGAAAATGTCATCGTTCGGAAGATCCTGAGCGAAGCCCTGATCGCCGTCGGCTGGAATCCGGAGGGGACCGGCGTCATGCTGCCTCCCTTTACCAAGGCCAAGAGGCAGGCCGAGTTCCTGCAGGCCTTGCCGGATCCGGCGCGCCGCTACTTTCCGCGCGTGTTCGATATCCTCGAACGCGAGATCCCGGTGCCGACCCATTATCTCAAGGAAACCGATCGGCCGACCTTCAAGGAACTGATCTATGAGATGAGCTTCGTGCCGGGAGAGGAGGTCAGCCGTTACGTCGAGCGCTGCAGCCCGCCGCCGGCGATCGTGGCCCGTATCTACGAGCAGATCGCCATCGTGTTGCGTAACGACGTGCACAGCCTGCGGCGCACGGCGTCGCCGGGCGAAACGCTGGAGGCATCCTATTTCCGCAAGATCGAGGATCGCCTGGACCTGTGCCGGCGCACCGCGCCGAATACCTTCAATGAGAAACTTCTCGATACCGGACATATCGTCATCAATGGGGTCCGCTACCGGAACTTCCGGACGATCCTGGGCATCCTGCGGGAAAACGCGGCCTATTGCGATGTGCTGGAGCCGCGCTTCCACGCCCTCGTCATGGGGGACACCAACACCGAGAACATCAAGATCAACAACCTGGCGCCTCTGCTGCGGGCCCAGGCGCTGATCGAAGGAAACGCGCCGGATGCCGAAATCGAGGCCGCGCTGGACGCCATTACGGCGGCCTCGATCGATCTGCGGTTCCTCGATCCGCGCGCGATCGGCTTTGACAGCGAGGGTGCCGAGACGCGCGACGACCCGATGTATGACAACAAGCCCTGGCACAATTCGCTCGGTCATTACGACGAAGTGCATCACGAGCGTTTCGACCTGTCGGTTTCGGTCGGGGAAGGGCAGACACCCGAGATCGAGATCCGTTACGAGCCGGGCAATCCGTATGAGCGGTCCTACAGGGTCGAGGATCTGACCGAACGTAACATCGACATCGAGGAGCGCCCCGATGTCACGGGCATGGAGCGCTATTTCGCGCCGGTGATGCGCAAGCTCTACGATCTCGACAATCCGCATTCCGCGGCGGTTGCCGAGGATCCGAATTGGCTGGTCCGGTTCGTGTTCATGATGGGGGCTCATTTCACCGCCATGCCGCCCTTCCATTTCCAGATGGAACTCGACGGTACTCTGGTCGATTCGTATCTCGTGCAGCGGCGTCCGGTAGCCATCTTCTGCGAAGGCATCCGCTGGCTGAACTGGTCGCTCGAAATGCTGGAGGGCAAGCGCCGGAAATTCCTGGGCGTCCCCGTGCCGGATTATGCGGCGGCGTCTCCGTCCAGGGCCATATTGGCTGATACCGTGGACGCATAGCGGCCGGACCGGTCTTTCACCCGATACCCCAGGGTCATATCCGTACACGGATATGACCCTGGCCTCTTGTTTTGGCGGGCATCTTCACGCGATCGAACGATTCCGCCCGATCGCCGCCCCGCTCCAATCTCCTGTCGGACACGGTTGCCGGCCGTTGAGCCTCCTGGAAGGAAGAATGTGATGGTCACAACTCCCAATCCCGCGCTGTCGCGCCTCGGCATGGCGGCTTTGGCGCCCGAATCGCGAGTCATCTCCACGCCCTGGAGCCGTATGGTCCGGGGGCTCGCCCTTGGCCAGTATCCTGTCGATTATAATGAATCCCTCGCGTCCGTCGTCGGCCAGGCGAAGGACATCCTGCTGCGCAGGATTTCCAGGCCCCAGGGCTATCTGCTCTTCGCGCTGCTTCTGGCCGATCTGGCCGTCGAATTGTGCCGTCCCGGCGCCAGAATTGATGGCGACGGGCTCAAGGCCAGCGCGACAAGGCTGATGGACGCGCTGCGTGCCGAGAAGAACCCCTATTATGCCGTCGTCGGCGGCGGCATCCTGTTCGACGCCTTTGCCAAATTGCGTCTCGATGTGTCGTTGCTCGTCAATGCCGAGTGCGATTTCGCCGAAGAAATGCTGGCGACGGTCGATCGGATCCAACCCGACCAGATCAAGGACGAAAATGCCGGGAACCACGGCGAATACGAGAAGCTGTTCGCCTACACCTCGCTCTTCCTGGGCATGGGGCAGGCAGGGCTGGAGAGGAAACTGATCGAAGGCCGTCGCAATTACGTCAGGGAGGCCCTCGGCCTGATCCAGACGGTCCCGTCTCCCTTCTTCAAGGGGCGCGGCTGCTCGATGCTGTTCTCGGTGCTGTCGGCCATCGGGCTGGACGGCATGATCTTCGATGACGGCACCGACTTCATGAAGGAGGTGCTGGACTATGTCGATCGGGATGACGAGATCAGCTTCCCGCTGCGCTTCCCGCAGCCGATCTCGCCGGCCTATGTCAAGATCTACCCGCGCGTGACCATGCTGAACGCCATCGCGGTCTCGGGGCGGACATCCTATGCGACGATGGGGCACGATCGGCTGGCTGAGTTGAAGCCGCTCTGGGCCGAACTGGAGCCGCCGGAGAAGATGCATCAGGGGCTGTATTACCTCATCGCGCTGCATAATCTCGGCAAGATGTCGCAGGAGATCGGCGGCGAGGGCGCAATCGTCGACGAACTGGTCCAGTATCTCGATGTCGTGGACCCCGGCGCGAATTTCTTCCTCAACGGCCTGTCGCATGCCTATATCGTGGAAACCGCGATGGTGACGGGACGGCTCGACGCGATCTCCGGCCGGGCGATCGACCGGATTGCCGATTGTTTCGTGCGCATGGACGCAACCCCGCTCGACCGTGTCAGCCGTGCCTATCCGTTCGCCTACGACCTCAATGCCCTGGGCGAGGTGGGGGAGGCCGGAAAACTGTTCGAACCGCGGGCGGCATATGGCGGCGCGTCGGCGTTCTCCTGGCTTGTCGAACAGTTTTCATCGGACGGCCAGGGCGAAGGCAGCCGGATCCTGATGCTGGGCAACGCCCTGATCGGATTGGGATTGCGCCTGCGCGGCGTGAAAAACGACTCCACCGCGATGTTCGATCGCTTCGCGGAGCGGGTCGGATGGACGTCCGGCAGCGTCGAAGCCGATCGCCCCGTTGCGCGCACGGCATAATATTGCCGAAATGCATGAAGCGGCCCCATCCTGAAGACCAATGGTGGCCGCTTTCAAGTTGGACGGTCCGGCTCGGTTGTTTCTCCTTGGTCGGGCGGCCATAAAAGCGACCGAGGAGGCCTGTGCGGGCTGCTGGTGACGCACCAGCATTATCCATCATATCCACAGGCCGGGCTTTCCTCTCATATGGCCGTCGACAGGCTTCATCGAGCGCCGGAGGCGTTCGATGAAGCCATTATCCATTGTGACGTTCTATACTGCCCCAGTCGATCGGCGGAGCAGTGGCGCGACTGGGACTGCCCTTGATCTGGGCGCTTGCGCCAAGGTCGCCGGTGATGAACGCGCGTAGAGGATCGGTATCATATAGGGTCGGCCAGGTAGGGCCGCAGCAGCGCCAGGTCGGCGGGGCCGAGGCGGTCCGATGCCGTGGTTGCCTGGTGCCAAAACGGATAGGGCAGTGGCCTGCGGCTGGCGCGTTCCAGTTTTTCGGTTTCTTCCCGGGTCAGGGCCACGGATGCGGCGCCCAGATTGTCCGTCAACTGGGCTTCGGTCCGGGCCCCGATGACGACCGTGCTGACGGCGTCGCGGGTCAGCAGCCAGGCCAGAGCTACCTGGGCGGCTGAAATGCCGCGTGCGTTGGCGACGCCGACCAGCACTTCCACGATGTCGTACAGGGCGTCGGTGTCGTGGACCGGCGGTTCGCTCCATTGGGCCAGTTGGCGTGTGCCTTCCGGAGTGGCGTGCCCGCGACGGTGCTTGCCCGACAGCAGGCCGCCGGCCAGGGGACTCCAGACCATCACGCCCAGGCCCTGGTCGACGGCGCAGGGCAGCAATTCGAGCTCGGCCTCGCGCGCCTGCAGGGTGTAGTGGATCTGGTGCGAAATCGGACGTGCAAAACCGTTCCGGTCGGCGATGCACATCGATTTCATGGCCTGCCAGCCGGAGAAATTCGAAATCCCAACATAGCGGACCTTGCCCGATCGCACCAGGCTGTCCAGCGCCGCCAGCGTTTCCTCGAGCGGGGTCAGGCCGTCCCATTCATGCAGTTGATAGAGGTCGATATAATCCGTGCCGAGACGGCGCAGGCTGGCCTCGCACGCCGCGATCAGATGGTGACGCGACGATCCCCCGTCATTGGGGCCATCGCCGATGGGAAAACGGGCCTTGGTCGCGAGCAGCACTCGCGAGCGACGTTCGCCCAGTGCACGACCGAGGATCTCCTCGGACAATCCGTTCGAATAGATATCGGCCGTGTCGAAGAGGTTCACGCCTGCATCGAGGCACAGATCGACCTGGCGTCGCGCGGCTGCGAGATTGGTCGAGCCGACCTTGGAAAAGGCGCCGGTCCCGCCGAACGTCATCGTACCCAATGTCAGGACCGATATTTTCAATCCCGATCGTCCCAATGGTCGATAATCCATCGTTTCCATTCCTTGGTCGTGCTGCGTGTGTTGAGGAAAGGCCGGGCTCTGGGCCCCACAACCTCGTTGCGGGGCCCAGAGCCCGTGCCTACCTGAAACGATCAGCGGTCATACGGGCCGACCATATCGAAGAATTGCATCTCGGCAGGCTGGGCCAGCAGCTCTGGCTGGCGCTTGAACCATTCCTGCTGGTACGGCAGCGCCATATGCCGGTCGAGGTCCGCGCGCTCGACCCAATTTTCATAGAACATGAAGACCAGCGGGTCATCCTTGCTCACCTGGAGCTGGTATTCCAGGCAGCCCGGCTCGCTGCGGGACTTGTCGATGAACGTGCTGAGCAAGGCCAGGAGTTCGCCGCGCGTTTCGGGCTTGGCACGCAGGGTCGCGGTCAGGGTGCAGCCTGGAGCAGTCATGGTAATTTTCCTTGTTCTTGTTGATGTGTGGGGGAAAAGACAAGATCGGTCAGGTATTATGCGGCGCGTTCCAGCCCCTGTAGCTGCCGATCGTGTCTTGGGTGATCAGGCTGGGGTCCAGCAGCCGGACGACGCCCGGCTTGATCCGTCCGGCCCGAATATCGAAACCGACGCGGGTCGCCGTGGTCGCGATGGCGAAGGGGTCCTGTGACGCGGTCGCCGCGATCAGGGTGTTGCCCCGCCGCATTTCCTGTTTCACGTCGGGCGAACCGTCGACCGAGGTCAGGAAGAACTCACGCCGTCCCGCCTGGCGGGCCGCCAGTTCGACGCCCATCGCGGTCGGGTCGTTGACCGCAAACATGGCGTCCACCTTGGGAAAGCGTACCAGCACGCTCTGGCCCACCGCCAGCCCGCCGTCGCGCGAGCCCTTGGCGTCGAGGTTAGAGGACAGGAGATTGATCCCCGGCGCCTTGGCGAACACCGACTGACAGCCCTGAACCCGGTCGGTCAACGCCGTGACCGGTGGGCCATTGACGATCACGACGTCGCCGCGTCCATGCAGGCGATCGACGATATACTGGCATGCGATCTCGCCGGCCTTGACGTTGTTGGTGGTAACGGTCGCGTCCGCGCCGGGCGCACCGACGTCGAAGGCGACGACCGTGGCTCCGCTGGCATGCATGCGGCGGACCAGTGGGGCGGCGGCCCGGTAGTCCACGGCGTTGAACATGACCAGGTCGTTGCCAGCCGCGATGAAGGAATCGACCTGCGACGACTGTTTGCCGATATCGTAATCGGCCGAGGCAGTCTGTACCGGCACGGTGGGCGCCAGGGCCCTCGCCTGCTGGGTAATGCCCTTGATGGTCGCGATGAAGAACGGATTGCCCAGCGACCCTACGGTCACCCCGATCTTGTGGACCGCGTCGTCCGCATGTGCGGCGGCCGCGTTACCAAAGGCAAGCAGCCCCGTAAGCAGCAGGATCTTCCGGTTGAACCGGCGTGCCGATCCAGGACAAGTCGGCTGGACGTGTGCCGTGAGCATGGTGGCTGTCCTTGTTGGGCGCATCGTGCGCCGGTGTGGCTGGTTCGATCCGGCTTCTGGTGCGCTGGTCGGCCAGTTGCCGCCAGCGGGCCGCGTAGCCCCGCAATCCCGGCGGGTCGAAGGGGGCCACGCGGGCCGCCCGTTCGTGACGAAAGGGGTCCAGCCCCCGCGCGGCATAGGCCAGGCCTGCCGCACCGCACGCCGTTCCCTCCGGATTGCGCCCGACCAGCACGGTCTGTGCAGGACGGAGTGCTGCGACCAGACGCGGGATGACGCCGACCTTCGCCAGCCCGCCATCGAACACGATCGCGTCCGTACTGCGCAGCAGGTCCAGCGTCAGGTCCGTCATCGCGGCGACATACAGGGCCGCCAGCGCGGTGCGGTCGTCCGGCGCGGCCATGATGGTCCGTCCCGCATCGTCGACGAAGGTCCCCGCCCGGCCCGGAAAGGGACCGCCATCGGCGAAGGACGGCAGCGCGAACAGACCACGCGCCACCAGCGCGGCAATGCGTTCCTCCGTGACTTCGGCCGGTCCGTCGCCCCGGATCAGGTCGAATTCGCGGCCGCCCATGAACCGCGCGGTCGGAACCGGTTCATGCCGCACCGAGACATTCGCGAGCATGTCACGTTCGGGAACCAGGGCGTCCAGCGGGCAATCGGGATTCATGACGATGACCCACGTCCCGGTGGACACCATCGTCATGCGGCCCGGCACCACGCGTCGGTAATGGCTGAGCGACGCGTTGCTGTCATGCACTCCGTTATGCACGTCCAGCGTCACCGCTCCGCGCCCGGGAACGTCGAGCGTCATCGTGCCGACGATGGCCCCGGCCTCGCGGAAGGGCGGCATCTTTTCCCGCCACCCGCGCCGCTCTACCAGCGACGAGAAATCGTCCCGGTACGGCGACCACAGATGGGTGTGGCAGCCCAGCGACGAGATTTCGGACACCCGCGTGCCGCACAGCCGCCACACCCAGAACTGCGGATAGGTCATGACGTGCCGTGTGCGCGTGGCCAGTGTCGGGTCGCGCATTTCCTGCCAGACGATGTGCTTGCCGAACGCGAAGCCGCGCTCCATCGCCGGCGTCGCGGTTTCGGAAAAGGCCGGGCAAATGCGCGCGAACGCCGCCTCGATGTCCGGAGGTACGCTTTCCTCGTAATCGAGGATCGGCGCCGCGAGGTCGTCCTCGCCCAGCAGGGCGAAGGTACACCCGTGCGTCGTGATCATGATACCGTTCACATCGAACGACGCGACGGCCTCGCGCAGCACCGCCAGCATCCAGTCCAGCAACGCCGCGTCATCCAGAACGTGCAGCCCGTCCACCACCGGCCAGGCCGCGTGGGTGCGCCGTTCGGCCAGGATCGACCCGTCGGCACCGAACACCAGGAGCTTGGCGTTCGTCTTGCCGAAATCGAACACCGCCAGCGTCGGGTGCGTGACCGGCGGGGCGTCCGGCGGCGTCACGTCTTGTCACCCGCGCGCGGGGCGACCAGTACCGCCACGCCCGCATCTTCAAGGATACGCACATCGTCCTCCTGCACGCCGTCATCGGTGATGAGGGTGGAAATCCGGTCGATCGGACATGAGAGAAAGCGTGCCCGCACCGCCAGCTTGCGGCTGTCGGCCAGCACGATCACATCGTCGGCGCGTTCCAGCATCGGGGCTGTCGCCTTTGGCAGCAGCGGGTGCGATTCCATCACGCCCTCCGGCCCGACGCCCTGCGCGCCCAGAAACAGGCGCGAGGCGAAGAAATCCGGCGGCGGCGCCTTGGGATCGTACAGGATGCCCGGCTCGCGATGCAGCGCGCCGCCCGCCACCGAAAGCTGGCAGATACCCTGGGTGCCCAGGGCCGCCGCCAGCGGCATCGAGTTGGTGTAGAGCCCGATCGACCGCGCCGCGAGGCGAAGGCCCAATTGGTGGCAGGTCGATCCGCCCGCGACCATGACCATGTCCCCGTCCCGGCAGAGTCCCTCGGCCATCGCGGCGATCGCGCGCTTGGCGTCGACCGCGAGGTCGCTGCTCTGCGCGAAAGGCAG
This sequence comes from Nguyenibacter sp. L1, assembly GCF_035199985.1. Taxonomy (GTDB): domain Bacteria; phylum Pseudomonadota; class Alphaproteobacteria; order Acetobacterales; family Acetobacteraceae; genus Gluconacetobacter; species Gluconacetobacter vanlangensis. Next base: position 1,192,449 of record NZ_CP127015.1, on the reverse strand, counting down.
GGCGTGCGTCCGTGCCGCGGCGGTCAGGGACGCCACGCCGCCGAAGACCTTGCGCGCCTCGCCGGCCTCGTGAAGCTTTTCGATGTCGCGGCGAATGGTGGCCGGCGACACGCTCAGCATGTCGATCAGTTCCCGCACGGTCGCGAAGGGCCGCGTCTCGAGCATGGTGATGATCTGGCGCTGGCGTTCGGTCTCGGTCACGGGGGCGCGTCCTGTGGAAATGTGGTGATTTGTTGTGTCTGGAGGCACGATTCTCCGGTTTTCCGGTCGGGTCAAGCTGAATTTGATTGACCTGCGCCAAATAATGATGTCATTCCATCTTTTGTGATTGAATTGCGTCAAGGAATGCCTGCATGTTGTCGCATGTTCGACCGGCTGAGGAGATCGACGGGCTGCGCGGGCTGTCCGCGCGGCTTGGCGCGGATCCCAGGCGCACCCAGGGGGCGGGGGGGAATATCTCGATCAAGGAGGACGGAACGCTGTGGATCAAGGCGTCCGGCACATGGCTCGCCCATGCGCTGGACCGGCCGATCCTGGTGCCGATCGCGCTGGCGCCTCTGCTGGAGGCCTACCGGCAGGGCCGGAAGGAGGCCGAAACGGCGGTCAGTTTCCTCATCGGTGGGGCGGGGGACGTGCCGCCGACGGGTGCGCCGGCCGCGTTGCGGCCGTCCATCGAAACGGCGGTCCATGCCGTGATTCCGTGGCGCGTCGTCATTCATCTGCATTGCGTGGAAACAATCGCTCATGCCGTGCGTACCGATGCGCATGACCGGCTGGCGGCGCGGCTGGACCGCCTGCCCGGCGTGCAGTGGACATTGGTGCCCTATGCCCGGCCGGGCGTGCCCCTGGCCCGCGCGATCGTCGCGGCGCGCCCGTTCGGCGAACGGGCGAATGTCCATGTGCTGGCCAATCACGGGCTGATCGTGTCCGCCGACACGGTCGCGGCGGCGGGGGCCCTGCTGGAGCGGGTGATCGCCGCCCTGGCCGTGGAGCCGCGCGTGGCCCCGGCGGCCGATCTTTCGGCCCTGGCCGCCCTGGCCGAGGGCTCGGCCTATCGCCTGCCGGACGATCCGGCCGTCCATGCCATCGCCCTCGACCCCGCCACGCTGGCGGTGGCGCACGGGGCGCCGCTCTATCCGGACCATGTGATCTTCCTGGGGGATCGGATCGACCTGGTGGATGCCGGCCGGCCCCCGGCCGCCGCCGGGTCCGCCTCCTTGTCTGGCGCCGCGCCGATGCAGGTGATGCCGGGCCGGGGGGTGCTGCTGCGGCGCGACGGCTGGACGGCGGGCATGGATGCGATGGCGCGATGCCTGGCCGACGTGGCGTCGCGCCTGTCCCCCGGCGACCCGATCCGCCGCCTGGGCGGCGCGGAGATCCATGCCCTGACGCATTGGGAGGCGGAGACCTATCGGCAGGTCCTGAACGGGAGCATCCGGAATGCCTGATGCAGCAGGGGTCGCATTGGGGATCGACCTGGGCACGTCGGGCGTACGCGCGGCGGTGCTGGACGGAGCGGGGAACGTGCTGGCCGTGACGGGCACGCGTTTCGCGGGGCTGGGCGCGGCGGACGCGCCGTCCGTCTGGTGGCGGGCGCTGGCGCATACGCTGGGCGCGCTCCAGGCCCGGCTGTCGTTGCGCGATGTACGGTCCGTCACCGTGGACGGCACGTCCGGCACGCTGATCGCCATCGATGCCGCCGGGGCCGCGATCGGGCCCGCGTCGATGTATCACGCGCGGGCTGACGATGATGCCGTGCCGGCGCGGATCGATGCGATCGCACCGCCAGACAGCGCGGCGCGCGGCGTGGGCTCGCCGCTGGGGCGCGCCGTGGAATTGGCGCGCCGTCCCGGCGTGCGCACCATCCTGCACCAGGCCGACTGGATCGCCGGCCGCCTGCGCGGACGTTTCGATGCGACCGACGCCAACAACGCGCTCAAGACCGGCGGGGACCCGGATACGCTGGCCTGGCCGGACTGGGTGGCCGAGGCCGGATTGGCGCCGGCGCTGCTGCCCGCCATTCATCTGCCCGGCGCGGCGCTGGGGCCGGTGGGGGCCGAAGGGCTGGCGGCCGGTCTGTCGCCCGGCGCGGTCGTCCATGCGGGCACCACCGACGGGTGCGCATCGTTCCTGGCGACGGGGGCGGACCGGGCAGGGGACGCGGTAACGGCGCTGGGTTCCACCCTGGTCGTCAAGCTGCTGTCGGACGTGAGAATCGACGCTCCGTCCTATGGGATCTACAGCCATCGGATCGGCGGCCGCTATCTGGTGGGCGGGGCGTCCAACAGCGGGGGGGCGGTCCTGCTGGTCCTGTTCGGCGTCGACCGGCTGGCTGCCCTGACGGCAGGGCTTCGCCCCGACATGCCGACCGGACTGGACTATTATCCGCTGTTGCGCGCGGGAGAACGCTTTCCGGTCAGCGACCCGGCGTTCCAGCCGCGGCTGGAGCCGCGCCCGGCCGATGACGGGGTCTTCTTCCAGGGCGTGCTGGAGGGCATGGCGATGATCGAGGCGACGGGATACGCGCGGCTGGAGCAATTGGGGGCGACGGCGCTCCGTTCGGTCCGCACGGTCGGCGGCGGTGCGGCGAACGCGGGCTGGACCGCCTTGCGTCAGGCGCGGATCGGCGTGCCGTTCCTGCCCAGCCGGTCCGAGGACGCGTGCGTGGGCGCGGCGTTTCTCGGCCTGTATGGCGGCACGGCCGCCCGCCTGCCGGATCGGGCGGCATGAGCGTGCGCGCGCTGGCCGGGATCGCGGCCCTCGTCGGCGAATATGACGCGCTGTTCGTCGACCAATATGGCGTCCTGCATGATGGCGCGACGCCCTATCCGGGTGTCCGCCGCACGCTGGCGCGCCTGCGCGAGGCGGGTCAGCGTGTGCTGCTGCTGAGCAATTCGGGGCGGCCAGGCCCCTATAATGCGGAACGGCTGGCGCGGCTGGGGTTTGACCCCGGCCTGTACGAGACGATCGTGACCTCCGGCGACACGGCGCTGGCGCTGGCGCGCTCGGGCGATATCCCGGTGCAGGCGGGGATGCGCTGCCTGCTGATCGACAGCGGCGGACAGGACACGCATTTCTGCGACGCGCTGGGCCTGGTGGTGGATGCGACGCCCGCGCGGGCGGACCTGGTCGTGATCGCGGGAAGCCAGGGCGGCATGCGGACCGAGGAGCAGTACCGCGCGATGCTGGCCCCCCTGGCCCGACGCGGCGTCCGCGCGGTCTGCACCAATCCGGACCGGCGGATGCTCGTGCCCGGCGGGACGGCGTTCGGCGCGGGCCGCATCGCGGAACTGTACGCGGAGGAAGGCGGCTCGGTGACCTGGATCGGCAAGCCCCACCGGGCCATCTACGCCCATGCCGCCCGGCTCTGCGGTGTGCCGCCCGAGCGCGTGCTGTGCGTCGGCGACAGCGTGGAACATGACATTGCGGGCGCGCTGGGTTTCGGTGCCCGCAGCGCGCTGGTCAGGACGGGCATCCTGGCCGACGCCACCCCGCAGCAGCTTGAAGCGGCGTTCGCCCGCCATGCGGCGCGGCCGGACTATATCCTGCCCGCCCTGGCCTGGTAGCGTGGGCGGCATCCCGCATGTCAGGCCGCACCCTCGGCATGCTCCGCCGCCACCATCTGCGCGGCGATGAAGGCGCGCGCATGGCGGGCCAGGTCCGCGCCGTCTTCCCACAGGTTTCGCCAGACGCCCAGCGTGTGGGACAGATGCGGGTCCACGACGGCCGCGGAGAACGATTCGAAGGCGATCGGCCCGGCATAGGCAATGCGCCGCAGGGAACGGAAGACCGGGCCCCATGCGACGGTCCCGGTCCCCAGATAGCCGCGATGGCTTTCGCCCACGTGGAAATAGCCGATCCTGTCACCGCATTTCTCGATCGCGTTCGAGGGGACGCCTTCCTCGATATTCATGTGATAGGTGTCGAGATGCACGCCGATCTCCGGCCGTCCGACCTTGTCGATGAAGGCGACCGCCTGCGCGCCGGTATTGATGAGGTTGCTTTCATAGCGGTTGACGACCTCCAGATGCAGCCGGATGCCGGCCTGGCCCGCGTGTTCGGCCAGGGCGCGCAGCACCTCGGCCGAATGCGCGATGCCCCGTTCGGTGGCGGGCCGGTCATATTTGCGCATGGCCGAGAAGATGACCCCCGCCAGGTCGGTGCCGCCCAGGTCGCGCAGGACCGACACGGCGTGATCCAGCAGCGCCGCCCCCCGCTTTACCACCTGCGGGTCGTCGGACGAGATGTCGGTATCGGCCGACAGCCCCAGCGATGCCGTCAGGCCGATCCCCGCCGCCTGCGCCGCGCGGCGCAGGGCGGCAACGGCGATCCCGTCCGGGCTGGACAGAGGCAGTTCCAGGAAATCGTATCCGGTCGCCGCCGTTTCGTGCATGGCGCGCACGCCGTCGTCGGTGTCCCAGCGGCCGGACCAGACCGAGCCGTGGATGCCGATCCTGTTCGCAATGGTCTTCATGCCATCTTCCTTTTGCTGCGCGCGGCGGCGATCAGGCGTGGCAGGCGCCCGCGCACGAGGTTTTCGACCAATACGACCAGCACGAGGATCAGACCCATCATGCCGGCCTGCAGGGTCGGGTTGAAATCGTTGTAGTTCAGGCCGTAATTGACCACCGCGATGGCGAGGGTGGCGATCGCGGTCCCGACGGGCGAGCCGTCGCCGCCGAAGATGCTGGCACCCCCCAGCACCACGATCGCGATGCTGATCAGGTTCGCTTCCGGCACGCCGTCGGGCGTCGCCGTGCCCAGCCGCGCCGCCGCGATCACCCCGGCCAGTCCGGACAGCGCGCCCGACAGCACGTAGGTCGTCGCCCGCAGCCTGTTGACATGTATGCCGGCCAGCCACGCCGCGGTGGCGTTCGTGCCGATCAGGTACAGTGCGCGGCCGAACCGGCTGCGATGCTGGATCAGCACCAGGAGGCCGAGCAGCGGCAGGTAGAGGCACAGGATCTGGAACGGCACGCCCAGCACGCTGCCCTGTCCCATGGCCAGGAAGCGGGCGGGGGCGGCGGTCAGGTCGATGGTGTTGCCCCCCGATGCGATCAGCGCGAGGCCCGTGAACGCGAACATCGTGCCCAGCGTCGCGATGATGGGCGGGATCCGGAACCGCGTGATCGCGGCGGCATTGCATCCCCCCATCGCGGCGCCCGCCAGGACCCCGGCACAGACGCCCACCGGCCAGGGCAGGCCGCGCATGATGAACAGGGCGGCCAGGATCTGCGCCAGTGCGGACATGGCGCCGACGCTGAGGTCGATGGCGCCGTCGCCCCCCGCAATCACCAGCCCCTGCCCGAAGGCGATGATGCCGAGCTCGACCGCGAACACCGCCATGCTCGAGAGGTTGTCGGCCGACAGGATGGTCGGGTTGCCGGCGGCGAAACCGCCCAGCACCAGGAGCGCGAAGAGACCCAGGATGAGGACCCGGCCGGAACGGAAGCCGCTCATGACACCACCTGCCGGGCGCGGCGGCCCTCGTTGAGGCCCACGGACGCGAGAATGACGACGCCGAGCACGACGCCGCTCCAGAATGGCTGGATGTGCATCAGCACGATGGCGTCGCCGATCAGGCCCACGACCAGCGTGCCCAGGAACGTCCCGACCATGCCGCCGCGTCCGCCGGACAGTTCGGTGCCGCCCAGCACCACCGCCGCGATGACGCCCAGTTCGAAGCCGCCGCCGGTCGTGGTCTGGACGATGGGGGACTGCCCGAGCCGCATCAGCGCGCCCAGCCCCACGCAGGCGCCCAGCAGCGCGTAGGTCGCCCAGCGCAGCCGCCGCACGGGAATGCCGACCAGGCGGGCGGCTTCCTCGTTATTGCCGATCGCGAACAGCCGGCGGCCGGTGCGATGCACCCGCAGGAAGGCCGCCAGCACCGCCATGACGGCCAGCGCGATGACGGCGGCGCCCGGCAGCGGACCGAGATGGTCGGCCACGAAAAATCGCGTCAGCCCCGGCGGCAGTGCCGTGATCCACGCGCTGCCCATGATCAGGAACACGCCCATGCGGAAGATGCTGAGCGTACCCAGCGTGCAGACGATCGGCGGCACGCGGCCGCACAGGATGATCAGGCCGTTGATCCAGCCCAGTGCCGCGCCTGCCAGCACGAAGACCGGCACGACCACCGCGACGGGCCACCCCGCGACGAACAGCGATCCGCCGATCGCCGAGACCAGCCCGAGCATGGAGCCGACGGAGGCGTCGATTCCGCCGGTCAGGATCACCAGCGTCATGCCCGCGGCCGGCACGGCGGTGATGGCGCTGGTGACCATCAGCCCGTCCAGGTTGACGCGGGTCCAGAATCCGGCATGCGCGCCGAGGCTGACGGCCGCCACCACCAGCACGATGACGCCCAGCAACGCGGTTTCGCGCCGCGCCAGCAGCGCGCGCCAGGCGATCGGGACGCGCGGGGGGTGGTGCAGGGCGGGCGCGGCCCGTCCGATATTCAGGGCGGGAGTTTTCATGCCGCACGCTCCCGGCCCGTATGCTCGTGACCGGTCGTCGCGGCGCCGATCGCCGAGGCCAGAACCCGCTCGGCGGTCAGCGCGGCCCCCTGGACGCGATCGACCACGCGCCCCTGGCGCATCACGATCACGTCCTGGCTGACCGCCATCAGTTCCGCGAGGTCTGACGTAATCACCACGATCGCCGTTCCCGCCTCGGCAAGCTGGCGGATGAAGCCGTGGATTTCCGCCTTGGTCGCCAGGTCGATGCCGCGCGTGGGCTCGTCCAGGATCAGCACGCGCAGCGCCTGCCCGGCCCAGCGCGCGAACAGTCCCTTCTGCTGGTTGCCGCCGGACAGCGTCCCGATCGCGGTCTCCGGCGTGCCGGCCTTGATCGCGAAACGGCGCATGACGGCCCGTGTCTCGGCCAGCAGGGCGGGGAAATCCAGCAGCCAGCCGCCATGCGACAAGCGGGCGAGGCCGGTGCAGGTCAGGTTGCTCTCCAGGCCCATCGGGGCGAAGATGCCCTGTTTCTTGCGGTCCTCCGGCAGGTATCCGATGCCCAGCGCCATCGCCTCCGCCGGGGAGCGGGGGCTGATCTCGCGTCCGTCCAGCACAATCCGGCCGCCGGCGGCCCGCAGCGCGCCGAATACCGTCATCGCGACCTCCGACCGTCCGGCGCCGACCAGCCCGTAGATGCCGGTGATGCGTCCGGCCGCCACGTCCCAGTCGACGTCGTGGAAATGACGAGGATGGCCGAGGCCCCGGATGGACAGGACCGGCGGCGTGGACGATGCCGCCGCCGCGGGCGGCCGTGCCGCTTCGCCGCCGTCCTGCCGGGTGCCGCCGTCCTGCCGGGGGCCGTCGTCCTGCCGGGTATCGTGGCGCCGGCCCATCATCAGGCGCAGCAGCAGGTCTTCGGTCACGTCGGAGGCGGCATAGTCCCCGGTCACGCGCCCATCCGTCAGCACGGTGACATGGCCGCCCAGGCGCGGCACCTCCTCCAGCCGATGCGTGATGTATACGATGGCGCGCCCGTCATCGCGGAGGCGACGGATGATGCCGACCAGCCTGTCGGTCTCGGCGCGCGACAGGATCGCCGTCGGTTCGTCGAAGACGATGACGCGGGCGTCCTGCACCAGCGCCTGCGCGATCAGAACCAGTTGCTGGTGCCCGAGCCCGAGATCCGCCATGGGCCGATGCAGCAGCGATTCCGCGAGATCGAGCGAGGACAGCCACGGCCGGACCGCCCCGAGCATGGCCTCGGTCCGCACCCGGCCGAAGCGATCGGTGATTTCGCAGCCGGCGAAGACGTTTTCCAGCACGCTCAGATGCGGGAAGATCATCGGCTCCTGGTAGACGGCGGTGATGCCGAGCGCTCGCGCATGCATCGGGTCCCGCAGCACGACCGGGGTGCCGTCGATCAGGATCTCGCCTTCCTCGGGGCGGACCGCGCCGGTCAACGTCTTGATCAGCGTCGATTTGCCGGCCCCGTTCTCGCCCAGCAGCACCAGGGTCCGTCCGGCCGCGATCACGGCGTCCACGCCCTTCAGGGCCCTGACGCCGCCAAAGGATTTCACGATCCCTCTCAGTTCGAGACGGTTCATGACGCACCTCAGAAATCCAGGGAAATATTCTCTTTGGTGAAGATCATCGGCTGGCCCAGCAGCAGAGTCTTCGTCGTCGCGTCATACGCGATGGTGCCCAGCCCGGGCACGGCGTTCTGCGGATGCAGCGCCTTGTGCTGCAGAAGCTGCGTCAGGCCCCAGACCGTCAGGTATCCGAGGTCGACCGGATTCCACAGGACCGCACTCTTGACGGTGCCGTTCAGCACGTAGGTCCGGATCGTGTTCGGGTCGTCGATGCCGGTCACGGCGACTTTTCCGGAGAGGCCGGCCTGCAGCACCGCCTGCGCCGCGCCCGGCGTCGCGGTGGTGTTGACGCCGATGATCCCCTTCAGCCCCGGATAGGCCGACAGGATCTGTGACGTGATCTCGGTCGCCTTGCTGATATCCTCGCCGGCATACTGGACGCTGACCAGCTCGAGCTTGGGATATTTGGCAGCCAGGTAGGATTTCATCAGGGAGATCCATAGATTCAGGTTGGTCGCGGTCGGCCCTCCGGACACGAACGCAATCTGTCCTCCACCCTCGATCTGCGCGGCGAGCTGGTCGACCAGGGTGTGGGCGATGGCTTCGTCCGTGGCCTGCATGACCCGCAGCGACACGGCGTCGCCGTCCACCTGGCTGTCGGTCGAGGCGAAGGTGACGCCGCGTTCCCGGGCGTGGATGGCCTGGGCCTGAAGGGCGGTCGGGCTGTTGGCGGCGACGGCCACCGCGTCCAGCTTGCGGTTGATCAGGCTCTGGACGATCTGCGCCTGCGCCGCGACCGACGAGGTCGTCGGCCCCTGATAGACGATCCTGGCGTCGAACGCGCGGCCCCCCTTGAGGAATCCCTGCTGCATGGCGCTGAAATAGGGAATGCCGATCACCTTGGGCACGAAGCCGATCTGGAACGTTTCCGCACGGCCATGTGCCGGGGCCGCGCAGGATATCCCCGCCGCCGCCAGCGCCGCGATCACCGCCGAATGCTTCTTCACGATGTTGTCTCCTCGTGGCCCATGTCTGCGCATGGTTCCCACAGCGTTGAGACGGCGCCGCCCGGTCGGGAGGGCACCGACAATCGGACGCTAACGAGGATTATTGATTATAGTCAATCACGTCCCCTCCAGATATGGCGTCAGCGCGCCATAACGTGATCGAATGGGATCATGGATCGCGGGCGGGCTGGAGAGGGCCGTTGGATCGGATGTCGGGGCATTCCGATCTGACGCTGCTGACCTATCCTATCGTGACGCTTGAGCCACCGTATCAGGATACATCCACGCGACGCATTCTGATCGGCGATCATCCAAGCCCCGCCGAAAGCGCGCGCCGGTCCGTGCAGACGCACATTCATCCGGGCTGGCCCCGTTTTTCCTGGTCCAGGCGGCGGACGATCCCGTTTCAAACCCGGTGAATACCGCAATTCTTCAAGGCGCGTGCGAACGGAACGGTGTGGAGGTCGTGCGTCACCTGTTTCCTACCGGAGGCCATGGCTTTGGCCTCGGAAAACCAGGAACCGATACAGTGGAATGGCCCGGAATGGCCGAACAATGGATGACCCTGCATGGATTTATTTGACGAGCATTCTGCGGGAGCTCGCAAGCACCGATTCCCATATTCACTCCAAGCTGCAATATAATTCATAAATACCAGTTCCTTGGACTCCCACAGAGTGGACATGAAGGCCATGCTGCCATCAAGCCCGTCATGGGCTTTACCCGCGTCCACCGCCATGGGCGCGCCGACGTCATACCCGAATGGATGCCGGCAGGCTCAGCACCGCTGATTGCCGCATATACTGCCGATACCGATTGTTACTGTTGCGCCCGATCCGACAGCCTGTAATCAACCCGCACATCTTGCGTGAATCTTGCCTGTCCGATTATATGCGAATGATTCGCATTATCATGGTGGTGCATGCTTCGGAAAATTCATCGCTGGATCGGGCTGGCCCTGATCCTGCCGTTCGCGTTGCAGGGTCTGACCGGGTTCCTGCTGGTGGTCCTGCCGCTGTTGCTGGCAGGCCGTCCCGCCGTTCCGGCCCCCGGGGCGACGACCGCGCCGGCGGGTGTCGGCGCCGAGGCCATGATCGCCGCCGCCCGCACCGCGTCCCCCGCCGGCACGCTGCCCCTGCGCTTCGACCCGCCACGCTGGCCGGGTGACAGCGCGGTCGTCGCCTTCGGTCCGGCCGGCGAGCGCCACCCTGAATTCGAGGTGATGGTCGACCCGACCCGCGCCGCAATCCTGCGCACCCGCATCGTGCCGCATATCCTGCGCGTGCTGCACGATCTGCACGCCGACCTGCTGCTGCTGCCCTACGGCCAGCAGGCGACCGGCGTGATGGGCGTGCTGCTGAGCGTGATGGCCATTACCGGGCTGATCCTATGGTGGCCGCATCCGGCCTTGTGGGCATCGGGCAAATGGCGCCGCACGATCACCGTCTCCCCCCGGGCCAGGGGGTATCGCCTGTGGCGCGAAGCCCATCTCAGCCTGGGCTTCTGGACGTTGGGGATGATGCTGTTCCTGGCCCTCAGCGGCACGGTCCTGGCCTTCCCCTTCGCCCGCCCGCTCTTCGGCGTCCAGGGCGGCGACCGTCCGGCCCACACCCGCACGCACCATGCCGGCCACACGCCCGCCGCCCCCGGCGAGCAGGGGCTGGACACCGCCATGGCCGCCGTGCGGGCCCAGATGCCCGACGCAATACTGACCTCGGCCCGCCTGGGCGCCCGCCCGGCCGAGCAATCCTTCACCATCATCCTGCCCGTCTACGGCCCCAACCGCCCGGCCACCGTGCGCTATGATGCCGATGCCGACACGGTGCGCTTCATCCGCGATCCTGGTCGACAGCGCACGGGCGAACTGACCTTCATGTGGCTGCACACGCTGCACGAGGCCAAACTGGCCGGCCCCGCCGTCATCGCCGGCCTGTGGCGCACCGCCGTCGGCTTCGCCGGCGCCGCCCTGTTCTTCTTCTCGCTCTCCGGCGGCGTCATGTGGGACATGCGCCGCCGCGCCGCCGCCCGCACGGCCCGGGTGACTGCCGTGCCGGACGCCTCCGGCACCCCGGACCGCCTGTAGGCGCGCCATGTCCCGCGACGACAATTTGACAACTTATATATCGATAAAGGGAATATTTTATTTTAGATCTTCTGGCGGGTGTCATGTACTTTTGCGAGGCTTGGGTCTAATGGCAGTGGATGGGCTGAACCGCCCCGGGATTGGCGGAGACCGGTTAGGGCAAATTACGCGGCGAAGAAGTAAAGGGCACAGGCCGGGCCCGGCGCCCGGCCGGCTTTCCCACCATGGCTTCAAACGTCGGTCTTGCGCGCCCCGGCCTGGATCTCAGCGATGATCCCCGCGACGGTGGCGCGCAGCCAACGATGGGCCGGATCATGGCGATAACGCACATGCCAAGCCATCTCGACCGGAAAGCTGCCCAGATCGACCGGCGCGGGCAACACCCGCAGCCTTGGATCATGTGCCAGCCTGCGGCAGATCAACGCGGGCAGTGTGGCGCAGTAATCGGTGACGGCCACCATTTCGGCCACGGCAAAGAAATTGGTGACAGACAATGCCACGTCGCGCTTCAGTTGCTGCTGCGCCAGGGCCTGAAACAGCCCTGCGCGCAGGCGTCCCGGCGGCACAACATTGACATGACGCAGTGCCTCGAACTGGGCCCGCGACATGGTCTCGCCAATGCCTGGGTGGCCGGTACGCACAACGCAGGCCAGCCCCTCATCCATCAGATGCTGCACCACCAGATTGTCGGGCGGATCGGTGATGCGCCCCAGCACCATCGCCGTGGTGCCCGAGGTGACGCCGGTCTCGGCCAGATCGCTGCCATAGGGTGTCAGCCGCAAACGGATGCCCGGGGCGATGCTCTGCAAACGCGCCACGATCGCGGGCACCAGCACGAATTCGGCATAGCCGTTGGGGGCGATGGTGAAATGCCGCTCAGCGGTGGCGGGGTCGAACTCCTGCTGGCCCAACACGGCATCGTCCAGCCTTGCCAGCGCCTCGGCGATCACCGGGGCCAGTTCCAGCGCGATCGGCGTGGGCTGGATGCCATAGCGCTCGCGGATAAACAGCGGGTCCTGCAGCATGGCGCGCAGCCGGGCGAGCGCGTTGGAGATCGCCGGTTGAGTCATGCCCAGCCTTTCGGCGGCGCGGGTGACGCTCTTTTCCTCGAAGAGAGCGACGAAGATCGGTAGCAAGTTCAAGTCATAGCGCATCACTTATAATGCCATGATGATATCTGAAATAACAGAAATAAAGTTCTTGAATGTGTTGGAAGCGAGCATTCTGGCTGCGTCAACAATGACACGCAGCATCGGAGGCTGACATGACCAAGGGTAAAGTTCTCGTCGTCGGGTCCAACGCCACGCGGATCGAAGTCCAGGGCGGCTGGGGCAACACCGGCCAGTATCTCAATGAAACCGTGGTGCCCGCCATGGCCATTCTGGCTGCGGGCTATGAGATCGTACTGGCCACACCGCAGGGCACCAAGCCGCACATCGATCCGGCCTCCGATTCCTCCCAGCATTTCGGGGGTGACGAGGTTGCCTATGCCGCGGCCAAAGCCTTCTGGGCCGAACATCCCGCGATGAACGCGGTGCGCAGCCTTCGCTCGGTGATCGAGGAAGGGCTGGAGAGTTACGCCGGGATCTTCGTGCCGGGCGGTCAAGCCCCGGTGGTCGATCTGATGCAGGACGCCGACTTGGGCACGATTCTGCGCCATGCCCATGGGCAAGCCAAGCCCACAGCCCTGCTCTGCCACGGCCCGATCGCCATCACCGCCGCCATGGACCAGGCCCCGGCCTTCCGTGCCTCACTGATCGTCGGGGACAAGGCGAAGGCACGGGACCTCGCCAAGGGCTGGCCCTATGCCGGTTACCGCATGACCGTCTTTTCGGCGAGCGAGGAGAAGGTGGTCGAGGACCATATCCTGCATGCCAAGATGCATTTCGACATGCCCTCGGCGCTTGAGGCAGCAGGCGGCGAGGTGATCACCAACAGCACCGATTTCGCACCCCATGTGGTCGAGGACCGCGAGCTGATCACCGGACAGAACCCGGCTTCTGACCATCAGATTGCCGCTCGCTTCGTGGCAGCGCTCAACCGGCATCTGGCCACCGCATGACCACCAGAATGACCGGCGGGGCGCTACGACAGCGCCCCGGCGATAATCCGCAGGACAAAGGAGCAGGCATCATGTCCAGTCACGTCAAAGTCGTGGCGATTCTTAGCGCCCGCGAGGGCAAGGCGGCTGAGCTGCGCGCCCTGCTCGAAGGGCTCATCACCCTCAGTCGGGCCGAAAGCGGCAATCTGCGCTACGACCTGTGGATCGACCAGAATGACCCGGCCCGCTTCGTGCTGGACGAACTTTATGTCGATGCGAAGGCCAATGACGCCCATCGCGCAACGCCGCATTTCCAGCATTATCTCTCACGCGTCGGCGATCTGGCCGATCGCGTGGCTGTAGCCCTCACTCCGCTGCTCGTGGCCTGAAGAAAGGACAACACCCATGGCTCTCAAGGATATTCTGCCGAGCAAGCTCGGTTTCGGCGCCGCGCCCCTCGGCAACATGTTCCGCGACATTCCCGAGGCCGAAGCGCAAGCCACGGTGGAAGCGGCGTGGAACAACGGCATCCGCTATTTCGACAACGCCCCCTTCTATGGCGCCGGCCTGGCCGAAATCCGCATGGGCGAGGCGCTGGCCGACAAGCCGCGCGGCGATTATGTCATCAGCACCAAGGTGGGCCGTCTGATCCTCGACGAGATCGAGGATGTCAGTGCGCGCGATCTGGGCGAGAAGGGCGATGTCTTCCGCTACGGGCGCCCTAACCGCATCGTCAACGACTATTCAGAAGACGCCACGCTGCGCTCGATCGAGGACAGTCTGAAGCGCCTGCGCACCGATCATATCGACATCGTCTGGGTCCATGACGTCGCGCAGGATTTCTATGGCGATGCCTGGCTCGGCATGTTCGAAAGCGCGCGCAAAGGCGCCTTCAAGGTGCTCGACCGGCTGCGCGACGAGGGCGTCATCAAGGGCTGGGGCCTGGGCGTCAACCGCGTGGAGCCCATCGAACTGCTGCTGGAGCTCGACGAGCCACGCCCCGACGGTTTCCTGCTGGCAGGGCGCTACACGCTGCTCGACCATGATCGCGCGCTGCAACGGCTGATGCCGATGGTGGCAGAGCGCGGTCTGGGGATCGTGGCGGGCGGCCCCTACAGCTCGGGCGCGCTGGTGGGCGGCCCCAACTTCGAATATGCGCCGGCCACGCCCGAAATCCTGGCCAAGGTGGCGGCGATCAAGGCGCTGGCCGATGTCCATGGCATCAGCATGAAGGCCGCCGGACTGCAATTCGCGCTGGCCAATCCGGCAGTGGCGGCGGTGATCCCCGGCGCCAGCCGCCCGGGCCGCATCGCCGAGGACACCGCAGCGCTGGCGGAACAGGTGCCCGAGGATTTCTGGCGCGAATTGCGCAAGGCCGGTCTGGTCAATCCGCTCGCACCGCTGCCCGGCGGCGCCTGAATCACATCATAAGCAACAGGGATGGCGCGCGACCCCGGCTGCGCGCCGCAACTGTAACTTGACCCTGCTGGCGCTGGCCTTGGGCAGCTTCTGCATAGGCACTTCCGAATTCGCCAGCATGGGCATCATCCAGCTGTTCGCCGCGCAACTGCGGATCAGCATTCCCGACGCCACCAACGCGTGCCGCAGACTGGTCAAGGACGACGAAAGATACGCAACCACGCTCGCTGCCTTCCACGTCATCGCACTCGTCGGATACATGTTCAAACACGCCACACAGATGATCCAATGTGCATAATACCCTCCGGGGGAGATAACCAAAGGCCGGGTCAGTTCTCGATGAAAAGCCCAGTCTAATTCTCAGTAGAAATTAACAGGCAGGATGTATAATGCTGCCCGCCGGCGTGACCCGGACTTTGATAGCCGACCAGCAAAATCGACCGATCGGCAGCTCCAGGCGCTATGGTCGGCAATGCTACAAGGTAAAGGCCGCATTCTTCCGGCACGCAACCGGGTGCCGGGCCGCTGGGCTGACATTTCTGATCCTGTCAAAGATGTTAAAGTTATCTGTGGTCGCAGCGCTTCACCCCTCGCCAACATACCACGGGGGCCTCGGCATGAAGCGTGCAACCAAGAAATCAATAAATGCTCTGGACTTTGCCGGTACGATAGTTCCGGCTGGTCTAACGGCATAGATGTTCGACCCTGTTGGAAGCCTCACATCGTCCAGCAACGAGATCAACCGCCCACTGGAGAGATCCGCTCCAAGCAGAAATTCGGGCAGCCTGGCAATCCCAATCCCGGCGAGACATGCCATATGCAAAGCTTCGACGCTGTTACATACGAACGAACCACCCGGTTTCATTTTTCTATTCTTCGTTCCGCGAAACTCCCATTCGTCGAACTTACTAGGAAAATTCAACTTCAGGCACACATGGTTCGCCAGATCCTGTGGCTGCGCCGGGCGAGCATACTGCATGAGATATGCAGGAGACGCACAGATGATGCGGTCATTTGACGCCAATTTTCTGGCGATCAGGCCGGAATCGTTCAAAACGCCGCTTCTGATAGCGACGTCGACACGTTCCTCCTTTAGGTCGACAATGTACCGGCCTCGGTTTTTGAGACATCTGGTTGGAGCCTAAGCGGCGAGAGCCGCGGTGGAAAGAGCTTTGGCGCGCACGGCGTTCGGTGACATGAACCCGTGCCGTTCAAGGAGCCATGTTTCATTGTATAGATCGCGGAATTCCAGCAGGGCCTGTCGGAGATCCTCGACGTTCTCGAAGTTCCGGACCCAGAGCAGGTTCTCCTTGAGTGTCCGGATGAAGCGTTCGGCGCAGCCATTGCCCTCGGGGGCGCGGACGAATGCCGGCGAGCTTTCGATGCCCAGGAAGCGAATTTCGTTCTGGAAATCATCGGACATATACTGGCTGCCGTGATCGTGGCGCAGGGAAAGTCCAGTTGCTACTTTTTCGGCGAATGCGCCAAAACAGCGGCGCACGCCCTGGCGTATGGGCTCCAGGGCCTCGAAGCGGGTGCCGCGCCGGGCGGCATGAATGCCGGCGCATTCGCCGCTGTGATGATCGATGGCAATGAAGACGGCGGCCTGTCCTTCCTGCGTCCATGTCGACGTCATGTCGGTGCCCCACATGATGTCGAGGGCATCCGGGATGATGGTGCCGTCATGGTTGCGCGGTCCCTTCGGCGCGCCGGTCCGCGAGGGGGCGAGCAGATCGTTTTCACGCATCAGGCGCAGCGTCCGGCGACGGGACGTGCGTACGCCCGCGACCCGCAGTCTTGCCCAGACCTTGCGGTGCCCTTCGCCATGAAACGGGCTGGCCGTGATGATCGCACGGATGCGCCCGACCAGTTCGGCGTCCGGCATGGGGCCTGTCGGGCCGCGCCGCCGCAAGGCTGGTCTCACCTCCATGGGCGTCCGGCGGCGGTAGAGTGTCGCCCGGCTGATGTTCCAGACCCGGCAGACCGCCGCCAGTCCATAGGGGCGACCGGAAGAGGGGGAGACCGCCGCACTCATGGCCGCAGCCTCCGACGGGCCAAAGGGCGGCCAGCCTCCATGGCCGCGATCTTTTCACGCAGCAGTTCACGCTCGATCATGACCTCGCCGAGCTTTGCCTTGAGGCGATCGCTCTCCAGCGTTTCACCGTCAGTCTGACGTGTCGCAAGACTGGCCTCGCCCCCGGAAAGGAAGGCGCTCTGCCATCCGCTCAGGGTTGCGGCCGTCACGCCCAGTTCGCGCGAGACCATCTCCATGTCCTCACCGCGCAGCAGACGAAGCACGGCCTCCTTCTTGCGGCGGCGTGACATGCGTCCGCCATGCCCCGGTCGTTTCGCGTCGTTCTTCAACTCGTTCGTCATTCTGACACCCTCGCGCATTCCTCACGCGCTTATCTGGTGTCTCAAAAAACCGATAGGCGGGAGAACAACTCTGTCCGTGAGCGTCAAATCGACAGCTACGTCAGGATAGAGTTTCATAAAGTCAACGACCGCCGGAACGATTTGCTGTCTTCCAAATGCGTTCGAAACCGAGACGCGGAGTTGCCCCCGCGGCGTACCGGACGAATTAACAACAGCATCCTCAAGGCTTTCTATATTTTCGATTATTCGCTTTGCCTCATGAAAATATTGCTCCCCAGCCTCAGTAAGAGTCATGCCGCGTGTCGTTCTTATTATGAGCTGCGTTTTTAAACGCTCTTCCAGGCGCTTTACTCTCTTGCTGATCGCGGAGTGAGTCATCTTGAGATCTCGTGCGGCAGCGGAGAAGCCGCCGGTCGCGACCACCTTCACATAGATTGCCATGTCGGAGTGGTGGTCCATGTGCATCTCCACTTGTTCCTGGAATTCACAATAGCTGGAAAAAGATCACGAATACGATCTGATTTCAACCTAAGTGAAGATCGCGAAGCAGCTTCCCGATGCAACCATACGAGGAGATGATCATGCTCAATCAAAGCGTGACGAAATCGAATTGCACCGGCATTCAAGCTATCAATGAGAGGCTCTCCTGTCCGGCGACCATCGAGCCGGCCGACATGAGCGACCTTCGCCTCTATGGCAATCGGCATCGGATCGTTGAGGCGACGGCTGACGATAGCGAAGTCGTCATCACCTGGGAGGATGGCCACGTCAGCCGCTTCCACTACGGATGGTTGCGAGAAAATTGCCCCCATCCTTCCTCCCGGCATGTCAGAGCCCGGGAACGTATTGTCCGACCGCTCTCGATACCGGAATCTATCCGGCCGTTGGAAATCGCAATCGATGGAAGCGGTGCGCTGCTGGTTACGTGGGACGAGGCCGACAAGTCCGATTCGGCCGCGCACCATCAGAGCCGTTTTCATCCGGGGTGGCTGCGCGCGCATTGCTATACGTACACGCCAGCGCCCCCAAGCTCGGCCGAAAATGTCGCGACAATCCAGCCTGCATATCTCACTATGCCGGACGCGTCCTGGGATGAACTGATCGGCTCGGACGAAGCGTTCTACTACAAACGAATCGGCGTCGTGCGGGCGAGTAACTTCGGCTACATCTTCGACGTCCAATCGAAGGCAGATCCCAATAGCAACGCCTATACCTCGTTCTATCTTCCCTTCATACGGATATGCCGCACTATGAATTGCCGCCTGGTGTTCAGCTCCTCCATAGCATGGTGAACTCGGCCGAAGGAAAAAAATGAATAAGTACTTAAAGGTTGGAGTGATAGCCGCTGTAGCGGCAGCTTTCACTTGGTCGCTCAACTTCGTCGCACCATTTTTTATCGGAGATTACTCGCTTGGAGATTTGGCAGCTACGCGATTCGTATTCTCTGGAATGATAGGTGCTATAGTTCTTTTTCTGCATCGTGACCTGTGTCGCGGGCTGACAAAAGGAGACTGGATCGCAACGGCCGGTTTAGGTTTTATCGGATATGTCGGCTATTTCATTACGGTGATGGTTGCGGCAGTGTATGCTGGACCGATCATTCCACCAGCGTTCCTGGGGCTGGTCCCGATAGTCCTCGCTATCGCCGGGAATGCCTATAGTTCAAGCATTTCATGGACCGCGTTGCGGCTTCCCCTCACGCTGGCTGTAATAGGCCTGTTGCTCGTCAACGCAAGTAGTCTGATCCAATTCAACGGTGAGTGGAATGCGTCGCACGTCATAGGAACGTGCTCCGCTATAGGAGCGGTCGCACTATGGACATGGTTTGGCATCGCCAATCAACGAGCATTGAGCAAGCGACCAAGTATGAATGCGTGGGTTTGGACGGCAATGATGATGATTGGTGGGAGCATTGAAACCCTGCTCTTCCTGCCAATCGGCCATGGTCTCGGCCTCTTCAATGCTCCAAATCTTGGCTTCGGCTCAGTGGCAATTGCTCATCTATATCTACCTGCGTTCATGTTGGCAGTTATTGCATCAATCGGAGGCGCTTGGGCTTGGACCGTTGCTTCACAGCGGCTACCCATGGCGCTTGCGGGCCAACTACTGACAACCGAGATGGTGTTCGCTACCTGCTTCGGCTTGCTGGTCCATTTAAGATGGCCGGAGCCGTTTGAAGTTCTGGGCATCGCACTGCTCCTTTATGGTGTGGTGAAGGCGATCGGAGCATTTCACAGCACCGCAAAATCATCATCGCATGATGATGAAAAGATCTTGGGCTGCTCCAGCACGCGCGCATGCGGTTAAATGCGGACAAATAAAGTGCCATCTGAAATATCCATTCGCCATCCATTTTGCTGCGTGGTTGCGTGTGAGTATGGCAGCTTTAGAAAGGCAACTTTAGACTTCTTTATATCCTAAACGACGCATTTTCCGACGAATATAGTCCTCCAGAACGCGGTAGAGTACATAACCGCGTTCGTGCCAAAAGACCATTACGGGCGCATCTTCTTGCAGATGCCAGATATGTAATCGCCCGCAATAATTCTTAAGGCCGGAGACAAACGGGGAATCACAAAAAAAGTCCCGTCCGTTTCCGGCGGGGCCCTGTTTTGGTGATGGCGATATCTACCGCATACGACCAATGCACGATCCACCAAAGGTGGTGGTCGTCGTCGTCGTGAGCAGCGCGGATTTGCAGTTCGCCATACGCGGCCGGGAGCACGAAACAGATTAGGTCATCAACCACCTCGGTATGGGACAGGGCGCTGCAGGAACCGGCGATCATCGACCTCCCGCATCATCACGAGGCCATGATCATGTTCCTTATTGCAATTGAGAGTCATTCTTAATATTGAGGTCGAGAAGCAAGGCACCCGCAAAGGAGCAGGCCGATGACCATCACGCTCGCATATAATCCGTTCGCCAACGAGGCTGCCGCCAAAACCGTCGGTGCGGTCCGGCATGCTTTCCATGGGTCGCGGACCTGCCCCCTGTCGGAGTGGAAAATCACCGTCTGGGAGCGCGAGCTGGCAGTGATCGGCGCGCGCTTCCGCAGCGCTCATGCGGCAATGCTGGAATGGCAGGGCGCGGGGCTGGTCGTGGCGCAGCCTGGCGCAGTCGAAACCACGCGCCATGAGCGTCGCCTGCTGCAGGCGACGGGCGCGGCGCAGGATGAAGAGGACGGGCTGGTGGATAATTTTCTGTGCAAGCTTGCCCCTCATCCGCGCGTGCGCACGGTCCTGGCGCAAGCCGTCACGACGCTGGCGAGCAGTCTTGCGGGGTGCGGACACTGGCTGTCGGCGCCGCCGCTGCCGGCCCCGGCCTTGCGCCTCATGCGTCTGCGCGGTGCCGATCCGGCCGGTCTGACGGTCGCCTGGCCGGTTTCGGACAATAGGGGTGTCAGATGGGCGGGGGATGCCCGGTGCGGCGTGCCGTCATGACGGGATCCGGCACAACTGCCCGCAAGGCCGATCTGCCCGAGCTGGAACGGACCGTGCTCTGGTGCATCCGGGCCTGGATCACCAGCCTGTCCAACCGCCCCGATCATGCGGACCGAATCCAGGCCATCTTCGAACGGCTCGGGTCGGACGGGCTCGCTCTCCAGCAATGGGAGGCGCATCAGGAGGCCTTTGATATCCTGACGCACCTTATGACGGACGTCGCCGCGCTGGAGGCATGCGACCATCTCGCGCGGCCGGCGCTTGCGTTCTCGGCGGCGGCCACAGGCTCACGCACTATCGGAATGGTGCCTATAGCTGCTCCATTCGGTTCGAAGATCAGGAAACTGGAAGTTCTGCAAAGCGGATTCGAATGCAAACTGATGTGCGCTTACGCTGTCCGTCAACGTGCCATCGATATCAAAAACAATAATGTTCCCGTTTTTTATCGAAACAATCCTCCATTATGATCAGATGGTATCAACAAGAAAGAGGGATCTCGTTTTATTGCGTCAATCGTCGGCAGGATGCGCCGTCGGGTGTTCCGGGCGCAGAAAACGGCCTGCGGTTGGCGCGCGGAGCAATTGCCCGTGCTGTACCGCGACTGCGCCGCGCGCCATGACCATGACGGGCCAGCCCGTGACATGGAGACCTTCATAGGGCGTATAGTCGATATTGCCCTGGAACAAATCATTGGTGATCCTGACCTGTCGTGCCGGGTCCCACAGCACCAGGTCCGCATCGCTGCCCGGGGCGATCGTGCCCTTGCGGGGATAGAGGCCGTAGCGCCGGGCAGGCGCCGTCGCGGTCAGCCGTACGAAATCGGTCAAGCTGATTCGGCCGCTGTTGACACCGGCGTGGAACAGAACCGGCATACGTGTTCCAAGCCCCGGCATTCCATTCGGGATCAGGGAAAAATCCGCGTCGCGGCCATGGCGCGCCTTGCCGTGCGAGCCTTCGAACGTGTAGCCGCAATGGTCGGACGAGACGATGCCGATCACGCCCTCGCGCAGATATTTCCACATGCCGTCCTGATCGGCCTGCGTCCGGAGCGGCGGGCTGCAGATATATTTCGATCCTTCGAATCCGTCCCGCTTCAGATCGTTTTCCGTCAGCGCAAGGTAATGCGGGCAGGTTTCGGCGGAAACCTTGACGCCGCGGTGGCGCGCGCGCGCAATCTCCTCCGCGACCTCGGGGCAGGAGACGTGAAAGATCTGGATGGGATGGTCCACCAGTTCGCCCAGGGCCATGGCGCGATAGGTTGCCTCGCGCTCCAGTCCGGGTGGACGGGAGGTGGCATGGGCATGGGCGTCGGTCCGTCCGGCGGCAAGGTGGGCGTCGATCATGTGACGGATCGCGTCGTAATTCTCGCAATGTACCGAAACGATCAGGCCGCCGGCCTTCGCCGCGTCGAGAACGCGCAGGAACTGTCCGTCCGTGAGGTGGAAATCGTCATAGGTCATGAAGACCTTCAGCCCCGCGGCGCCCTGGCGGGCGATTTCGGGAATATCCTGTTCGATCGTGTCGGCGTCGGTGCGGGTGACGATCTGGTGGATGGCGAAATCGACGCGCGAACGGCCTCCGCGCCGGCGGTAGGCCTCGAATTGCTCGACCATGCCGCGTCCGGGCACATGCGAAGCGAAACACACCGCGCTTGTCGTCCCGCCCAGCAGGGCGGACGCGCTGGCGGAGGCGAAATCGTCCTCGTGAACGGTACCGTCGGCCTCTTCCTGCTCGATATGGCAATGGCCGTCGATGCCGCCGGGCATGACCAGCAGACCGGTGGCGTCAATGACCTGGCGCCCGGACAGGCCTTGCCCGATCGTGCTGATCCTCTCGCCGGTGATGCCGATATCGGCGGTGAAGACATCGCCGGCCGTCACGATGGTGCCGTTGCGGATGACCACGTCGAAAGTCATGAGAACGCTCCTGGCATTGGGAAATCGGGGCAGGACACTGGATCAGGATCAGGACACTAGAGCCATATCCGTTCACACCGGTTCACGGATATGGCTCTAGCTTATTGTTTTGGGCGAGCATCTTTATCCGACCGGATGCGCCCATCCGGTCGGATGATGCTCTAGCCGCCGCGAAGAATGTCCATGCAGTCCGTCGCGACATTGCGCAGATGGGTCAGCATGGCGGTCCGGGTGGCTTCGGCGTCGCCTTCCAGCAGCATGTCGAGGATGGCCAGATGCTCGACGGTCGAGGCCGGTACGCGCCCCAGCGGATAGGTGACCTCGCACAGGCGCGTCAGCGTCCGCAGCTCGTCTATGGTCTTGGTCAGGACGATGTTGCCCGAGGCGCGGGCGAACATCAGATGGATCTGGTCGTCCAGTTGCCAATGCGCGGCCGTCTGGTCGGGGCATTCCCCCAGGGCGATGACCTTGCCGCGCAGATCGACGATACGGCTGCGGTCGATCTTCCCGAAGGCCAGGTGGATCGCCTCGCTTTCCAGGACCTCGCGGATATGCATGCTCTGGAAGAACTCGGCGGCCGAGACGCGGCGGACGGCGAACGAGCGTGATCCCTGCTTGGTCAGAAGCCCCTCGGCGGCCAGGCGCATCAGGGCTTCGCGGACCGGGGTGCGGGAAATCTCGAGATGGTCGGCCAGCCGCCCCTCGACGACCGACATGCCGCCGGGCAGTTCCCGTTCCAGGATCATGCGCCGTATCTGCCCGTAGGCCAGCTCGGCCAGATTGAGTTCGCGTTCGGCTACCATGCTGTCAGTCACATTCCAGTTCCATTGCCAGCGCGCATTCTAGTGCCTGCGACAATTCCCGCCATTCCTGTTCGGACAGGATATCCGCGGCCTTCTTCGTGCGGCAGGAGGACCATTTCTTCTGCATGACCAGGCAGGCCTTCAGGCGCAGCGTGGCCCGGCCGGCGGGCGGGCGGCCGTAAATCAGGTTCGCCAGGGGCTGGATGGCGGCATGAATCCGGCGGGCGGTGCCGAGGTCCCCGGCCTGGACGGCGGCCCATAATCTGCCGATGCTGCCGGGCAGGATGGCCGCGAGGCTGACGAGGCTGCCGGTCGTCCCGATTGCGAAGCAGGGCAGCAGATGCTCGTCGCCCGAGGCCATGACCTCGACATGGGGCGCCACGCGCGCCGCCAGCGTGCGGTGGCGGTCATAGGCGTTGGTCTCCCAGCTTCCTTCCTTGACCGCCACGATCCGGGGCAGCCGCAGCAATTGTTCCAGGATGGGCAGGGAATAGGCCATGCCGCCGCTGCCGACCGAGGACTGGTAGAGCATGACCGGCGCGTCCACGGACGCGCAGATGGCGCGGTGATGGGCGACGATCGCCTCGGCATCCTGCGAGACGGCCCAGGAGAAGGGAGGAAAGACCAGAAGGGCGTCCGCCCCCGCCGCGACCGCGTCCCGGGCATGCCGGCAGGCTTCGGCGACGTCCTCGGACAGCACCCCCGAGACGATGATCTTCTCCGCGCCGATCGCGCGCCGGGCGGTCTCGACGACGAGACGTTTCTCTTCGCGGTCCAGCAGGTGGTTCTCTCCGGCATGACCGTTGCAGAGGATTCCCACGATGTCCGGCGTGGACGTGCAGTCCTTCAGGTGCCGGGCCAGGCCGGGCGCGTCGATGGTCCCGTCCTCGCGCAGGGGAAGCAGCGTCGCGGCGTAGACGCCCCGGAAGGGGGTCGCGGAAGCAGGGATCATGGCGTGTGTTCCGGAAGGCTGGGCGAGGGGGAAAACCGGCGGGGATCGAATGCGCCCAGGTCGGGCGCGCCGCCAAGGATGCGTTCGGCCAGCAGGCGGCCCATATACGGGCCGCTGGTGAAGCCGGAATGGACGCATCCGATCACGAACGCGTCGTCGCGGGCGGTCAGGGCGCCGATCAGCGGCATGGCATCGGGCGTTTCGGATTCGAGGCCGAGCCACACCCGCAGGATCTGCGCCTGGGCCAGGCGCGGAACGACATGCTGCGCCAGGCGCAGATTGCCGCGCAGGTTCTCGGGAATGACGCGGGTGCCGCCTTCATGGATATTGCCCTCGCCCTGCCATCCGCCGCCGATCAGGACGCTGCCGTTCGCGAATTGCTTGAGCGACAGCAGGCCGTTGGCGATGCTGACGACGCTGCCCATGACGCGCGGCATCGTTTCGGTCACGGCGAGCTGGTTGACCAGGCACCGGATGGGGATGGCGTGGCCGAACCAGCCCAGCATCTTCTCCAGCCACACGCCGCCCGCCAGCACGATGCGCCGGGCAGCCAGCGGGCGCGCATGTCCCGCGCAGCGGACGGCATATCCGCCGGCCGCGCCGTCCGGGACGATCGCCTCGACCGCGCGGTGCGCGAACAGCATCACGCCCGCCTGGGCCAGCGCCTGCGCATAGGCCCGCCCGACGCGGTAGGCGGGGATGTGCCCGTCCAGCGCGCAATAGGCCGCGGCCCGGACCGAGGGGTTGAGGCCGGGTTCGATCGCCGCGGCGCGAGACGGTGGGACGATGTCGATCGGCGCGCCCGCCTGCCGCCGGATCCGCGCGCGGGCGCGCAGTAAATCCTCCTCGGCTTCCGTGAAGGCCAGGGACAGGCCCGGGGCGGCCAGCGCGCCGACATCCGCCCCCAGCCAGTCCCGGCTGGCCAGCCACATTTCGCGGCCGCGCATGGCATGGGGGATCAGTTGCGCGCGCGTCATATGCAGGGTCAGCGTGCCGGCATTGACGCCGGACGCGGCCCGGAACAGGTCCTGCCGGTCCAGAAGGGCGACGCGCATGCCCCCGCGCGCCAGGAACAGCGCGGTGGTCGCGCCCATGACGCCGCCGCCGATGACCGCGACGTCCACGGAGCCGTCGGGCCAGTCCTGAAGCGCGGTCACAGCGGGGCAGCCTTCGGCAGCGGTATGTCCGAATAGGCGAACGTGCCGGTCAGCGCCGCGAGGGGCAGGGGAAAGAAGGGCATCCTGGGCGTAAAGCTGCCGGCCTCTTCGGGCGGCAGGCCGCACGACGCGGCCAGCAGGCCACGCGCGCCGTCCTCGCACATGCGGCCCTGGCACGGGCCCATGCCGCAGCGGGTCCAGGCCTTGAGCTGGTTGAGGTCGCGCGCGCCCGCGGCCACGGCCGCACGCAGCGCCGCCGCCTCCACGCGCTCGCAGCGGCAGACGATGGCGTCGTCCGCGATGTCGCGGGACAGCGATGCGGAGGCGTTGAGAAGCGGCAGCATCCTGCGCGACACATGCTCCTGCCGGCGCAGCAGCATGCGCGGCCGCCGCGTCAGGGACGCGAAATCCCGCTCGGCGATGGCCCCCTGGTCCAGCGCGACGGCGTGGCCGGTGATCAGGCCCCGCAGCCGGGCGACCGCCGCCCCGCGAATGCCCGCGGCGTCTCCGGTCGCGTAGAGGCCCGTCCGGCTGGTGCGGCCGGACGGGTCCGTTTCCGGCTCCCAATAGCCGCCGGCCGCATCGAAGCGGTGCCGCGCGCCCAGGGTGCGGGTCAGCAGGGTTGCGGGCTTCAGCCCGTGACCGCAGGCCACGGCATCCGCGCCGTAGTGGCGGACCGCCGGTCCCTGCCGCGCGGTCCCCGCGACCGTGCCCGCAATCGTGCCCGCAATCGTGATGGACAATCCGTCTTCCGCCGGATGGATGGCGGCGATGCGGGCCTGATGGTGGATCGGGATTCCGGCCAGGCGCAGGCGGGTCATCCATTGCGCGGCCAGGCGCAGGCGTGCCGGGTCCCATGCCAGGGTGGCGGCCAGCCGCAGCCAGTCGCCGCGCCGCCCCGAATCGATGACGGCCACGACCCGGCCGCCCAGTTCCATCACCTGATGGGCGACGGAAAAAAGCAGCGGCCCGGCGCCCGCGACGACGACGCGCCGGCCGGGCAGCGTCCCGCCGTTGCGCATCAGGATGCTGGCGCCCGCCAGCCCGATGACGCGCGGGTCGGTCCAGCCCGGGAAGGGCAGGAAGCGTTCCGTCGCGCCATTCGCCACGACCAGGGCCCGGGCGCCGATCCGGTCGATCCCGTCCGGGCCGAGCAGGTCCAGTTCCATTCCGGGAGACGCGCCCCAGGCGCCCCAGACGCGGGTGGAAAAGCGTGTCCGGACGCTGGAGGCCGCCAGCAGGGCGCGCAGGCGGTCGCCGCCGGAAAATTCGTGATTGGGCGGCACATGCCGCCGCGCGTACGGCGTCGGCGCGCGATAGATCTGCCCCCCGGCCTGCGGCTGCTCGTCGATCAGGGTGACGGGCAGGCCGTGGCGGCTGATGGCCAGGGCCGCGGTCGCGCCGGCCACGCCGCCGCCGACCACGACCACGCCCACGCCCACGTCCACCCTGCCGCGCTCAGGACGCGACATAGGGCGTGACCGTCATGTCCGGCCGCACCGGGGCGCTGCAGGCATAGGACAGGATGCCGTCGATCAGCACGCGGCATTCCTGGCAACTGCCCATGAAGCAGAAGGCGCCGCGCGGCGCGCCGTCGCGCGGGGATGTGCCCAGGGCCACGATTCCCGCACGTCGCAGCACGGCGGCAAGAGGCTCGCCCTCGGCCCCCTGCATCGCGCGGCCTTCGAAGACGAAGCGGACGGAACGGCCTTCGTTTTCGCACGGGATCGGTTCGGGCAAGAAACTCTTCCTTGAAAGGGTTTTTGATCGTATACAGAGCGTATATGTTCATTAGAGCAGTGCCGCGGGGATCGCAATATCCAAGATGAGGAAAGCCCGAGACTTGAAACGGCGCGCGATTTGCATGGTCCTGGCCGCGACCGTCCTGTCGGCCCCGGCCGTGTTCGCCGGCCCGGCGGCCCGGGCGCGCGCGCTTGCCGACATCCGCGCCGGCGGCCATCTGAATATCGGCGTCAATCCGGCGCTTCCGCCGCTGGCGGACTACGATTCCCGTAATGCGCTCGAAGGATTCGACGTCGATGTCGGGACCGCACTCGCGGCGCGCCTGGGGGTGGCGCCGCGTTTCGTCCCGGTTTCGTCGAGCGGGCGGATCCCCTATCTGATGGCCGGCAAGGTGGACGTGGTGCTGGGCGGCCTGACCCGCACGCCCGAGCGCGCGGCCGCCATCGCGTTTTCCACGCCGCTCTATGCCGAAACGTTCGCCATCGTCGCGCCGGCGGCGGCGCGGGTGCGCGGGTTCGACGATCTGGTGTCCGGCCGTGTCCGGATGGTCGAGGTCCGGGGCTCCACGGCGGTGGCGTTCCTGCGCGCGCATGCGCCGCGGGCGCCGGTCCTGCTGCTGGGCAGCTATCCGGACGCGGTGCGTGCCCTGGCGCAGGGGCGGGGCGACGCGATGGTGGACGTCATCGAATATGTCGGGCGCTTCCTGGCCGCCGAGCCCCAGGCCGACTGGACGATCCTGCGCGGATTCGCCCCCGCCGCCGGCGCGGATTGCGTGGGGGTGGCCCAGTCCGACGCGGACCTGCTGCGCCAGGTCGACGCCACGCTGGCCGCCATGAGGCGGGACGGGACGATCGGGCGCATCTATCGCCGCTGGTTCGGCGTGCCCCCGGCGGCCCCAGCGGGAACGGCGGGAACGGCGGAGACGGCGCCATGACGGCGCTGCATTTCCAGCCGGTCCTGCAGCGCCTGCCGTTCCTGCTGGGGGGCGCCGCGACGACCGTCCTGCTGTCCGTCGCGTCCTTCGCCGCCGGCCTGGTCCTGGCCGCCGGCCTGGCGGTCCTGCGCGCGGAAGGGCGGGGGGCGGGACGGCGGCTCGGCATGGCCTACAGCACGATCATGACCAATACGCCGCAGCTTTCGCAGATCTTCGCGATCTTCTACTGCCTGCCGCTGCTGGGGGTCATGGTCTCGCCGTTCGCATCGGTCTTCATCGGCATGGCGCTGAATGCGGCGGCCTATCTCGCCGATATCCTGGCTGCGGGGCTGGGGCGGGTTCCGCCGCTCTATCACGACGCGGCGGCGGCGCTGGGGCTGACGCGCCGGCAGGCCTATCTGCGCGTCCTCTTTCCCCATGCGCTGCAGACGATGGCGCCGGCGTTGGCCAATCATTTCCAGATCATGATCCTGGGCAGTTCGATGGCGTCCATCTTCGGGGTCGAGGACCTGACCGGCCGCGCCTACGACGTCGGCGCGACAACCTTCCGTATCCTCGAGGTGATGCTGGTGGCCGGGGTGCTGTACGCCCTGCTGTCCGTCGCCCTGACGGGGGCGTTCGCGCTGGGGCGCAGGATGTTCGAGGGCGCGGCATGATCGCCTTTTCCCACTACGACGTCGCGCTGCTGTCGCGCGCCCTGTGGATGACGCTGGTCCTGTCCGTCGCGGGCGGCGTGGCCGGCCTGGCCGGCGGGGTCGCGCTGGCCTGCCTGCGGATGGCGCGCGGACGGCTTCTCGCCCCTCTGCGCTGGCTGGCCGCGGGCTATGTGCAGGTGGTGCGGCGCGTCCCGTTCATCGTGACGCTGTATATCGTGTTCTTCCTGACGGGCATGGCCGGGCTGGACGTGTCGGGAACGACCGTGGCGCTCTGGGCCATCGGGCTGATCGCGGCGGGATATATCGCCGAGATCGTTCATGGCGGTGTCAATTCCGTTCCGGCCGACCAGATCGAGGCCGCCGTCACGCTCAACCTGCCCCTGCTGGCGCGCTGGCGCTACGTGATCGTGCCGCGGGCGTTGCCGGTGATCGTGCCGCCGGCCGTCGGCTATCTGGTGCTGTTCATCAAGGATACGGCCCTGGCGTCGCAGGTCGGCGTCCTGGAACTGAATCAGGCGGGGGTTATCCTCTCGAACCGCGGGCTGCCGACGGTGCAGGTCTTTCTGGCCGTGCTCGGCCTGTATTTCGCCATTTCCTATCCGCTGACCCGCCTCAGCCGCATGCTGGAGAAACGCCTTGCCATATCTTGACCTGCGGGGCGTGACGGTTCGCCATGGCGCGCACGACATCCTGCGCGATGTCGGGCTGCAGGTCGGGCGGGGCGAGATCGTCAGCCTGATCGGGCCGTCCGGTTCGGGGAAAAGCACGCTGCTGCGGGCGCTGATCGGGTTGCAGCCGGTCGTCGGCGGGTCGCTGACGCTGGATGGCGCGGTGATCGACATGACCGCCGCTTCGGCCGGCCGCGCCCTGCGGGCCCATGCGGCGATCGTGTTCCAGCAATTCGGCCTGTTCGACCATATGTCGGTCCTGCGCAACCTGACGCTGGCGCCGACCGTCGTCGCCGGGCGCTCCCGCGCCGAGGCCGGGGAGGCGGCGCGCCGGCTGCTGCGGACGCTGGGCCTGGCGGACAAGGCCGATACCCTGCCGTCGCGGCTTTCGGGCGGCCAGAAGCAGCGCGTGGCGATCGCGCGCGCGCTTATGACCCGGCCCCGCCTGCTGCTGCTGGACGAGCCGACGTCGGCCCTCGATCCCCGCCTGGTGTCCGAGGTGACGGCCCTGCTGCGGGACCTGGCGCGTGGCGGCATGACGATCATCCAGGTCTCGCACGGCATGGACGCCGTCGCCGCCCTGTCCGACCGCATCGTGCTGCTGGAAGAGGGACAGGTCCGCGCCGTCGGCGCCGGGCCGCAGGCCGCGGCCGAGCCCCTGATCGCCGCTTTCATGAACGCCCACGGCTAGAGCATCATCCGATCAGATGGAATCATCTGATCGGATAAAGATGCTCGCCAAAACAATGATCTAGAGCCGTATCCGTGAACCAGTGTGAACGGATACGACTCTAGGCCGCCGCGCCGCCAGCCCAGAAAAAGGAAAATATCGTGGAATTCCGAGGAACGTACACCGTCATGATCACGCCCTTCGACGGGCAGGGGCGCGTCGATGTGCCGGCGCTGCGGCGCTTCACCGACTGGCAGATCGCGCAGGGTATCCGCGGGCTGATCCCCCTGGGCTCGACGGGCGAGTTCCTGTCCCTGACCGACGACGAGCGCGCGCTGGTGGCCGAAACGGTGATCGGGCAGGCCGCGGGGCGGGTTCCGGTTTTCATCGGAACGGGCGCCGAGAATACGGATGACGTCATCCGCTACAGCCGCCAGGCCGAGGCGCTGGGCGCGGACGGCGTGATGATCATCCCGCCTTTCTACTCGACGCCGACCGATGACGAATTGTTCGTCCATTACCGCCGCGTTTCGGATGCGATCGGCCTGCCGATCATGCTCTATAACAATCCGGCGACCGCCAACGTGGACCTGCTGCCCGAGTTGGTGGCGCGGCTGAGCGCGATCGAGAATTGCCGCCTGATCAAGGAATCCACCATGGATGTCACGCGGGTGCGGGACATCATCCGCCTGTGCGGCGACCGGATGGCCGTGTTCGGCGGCATCATGGGTTTCGAAAGCTTCGTGGAGGGCGCCGTGGGGTGGGTCGCCGTGGCCTCGAACGTCGCGCCAGGCGCCATGAGCCGGATCTTCGAACTGTGCGACGGTTTTCGCGATATCGGCGCGGCGCGCGAGATCTATCGGCGCCACGTGCCGCTGATCCGCTTCGTGGGCGGCGGCGGCTATGTCGCGGGCACGAAGGCGCTGCTGAAGCATATGGGGCTCGATGTGGGGATGCCCCGTCCGCCGCGCCTGCCGCTGCCGCCCGCACAGGATGCGCAGGCGCTTGAGATCGTGCGCGATCTCGACTTGCGTTTCACTCTGCGTTTCACCGGGGCATGAAGGCGGCGCGACCCGCCCGTGCCCGCGCCTGGATGGCGGTGCCGCTGCTGGCGGCGATCGCCCCCTGCCGCGTGGCCCCCTGCTGCGCGGCCCCGTGTCCCGCGGTGCCCGGCCTTATCGTACCCAACCTTATCGCGCCGGGCCGCCTGACGATGGCGACGAATCCGACCCTTCCGCCGCTGCAATATATGAGCGTGGACGGAAAGCTGTCGGGCATGCGGATCGTGCTGGGGCGGGAGATCGCGCGCAGGCTCTGCCTGGAACCCGCCTTCCTCTCCACGTCCTTCGCCCAGTTGACGCTGGGCCTGCTGGAGCGGCGGTGGGACGTCATCGATACCGGCATGTTCTACACCCGCCAGCGGGCGACGCTGATGGAGATGGTGCCTTATGAAATCCAGGCCATCAGCGTCAGCGTGGCGGACGACGCGCCCATCGCCGTTCGCGGCGTCGGCGACCTGGCCGGCCGGTCGATCGGCGTCGAGATGGGCGGGATCGAGGAACGCCATGCCCGCGATATCGACCGGACCCTGCGGGCGGCCGGAAAGCCCGGCCTGGACATCAAGACGTTCCAGAATGTCGGCATCGCCTTCGCGGCGTTGCGCGCGCACCAGGTGTTCGCCGTGTTCTCGATCGACGCCGTGGCGAAGCGCGGCGTGGCGCAGGGCGGCGTGCGCCAGGACCTGCGCGGCCTCTACCCGACGCCCGTGGCGCTGGCCCTGCGCGACGCCGCGCTGGCCGACCGGGTCGCCGCGGTCCTGAACGCGATGAAGGACGACGGCACGCTCGCGCGGATCATGGCGCCTTATGGCGTCTCTCCGCTTCCCGGCAGGATCGAGGCGTCCGGCCCGGGCCGCCTCTCCGACCGCTACTGAACGACAGGGTATCCGACATGCAGGTCTGGAACTGGCACGGGTTCTTCACCTATCTTACCAGCCCCTATATCTTTCGCGGCGCGCTGGTCACGTTGTGGATGACCTTCGCGGCGATGGTGTTCGGCTGTCTTCTCGGGCTGGCGCTGGCGGTCATGAAGCGGTCGCGGCGGCGCGTGCTGTCGGTTCCGGCGCGGTTCTATGTCTGGCTGTTCCGCGGCACGCCGCTGCTGGTGCAGCTGGTCGTGATCTATGCCGGGCTTCCGAAACTGGATATCCGGCTCAGCGTCACGGCCTGCGCGGTGATCGGCCTCAGCCTCAACGAGGCCGCCTATCTGGCCGAAATCATCCGGGCCGGGCTGAACGCCGTGCCGCCGGGCCAGATCGCCGCCGCGCGCGCGCTGGGCATGGATGAATGGCAGATTTCCAGCCGCATCGCGTTCCCGCAGGCCTTTCGCCTGATTATTCCGCCGCTGGGCAATTCGGTGAACGGCCTTTTGAAGACGACCAGCGTGACTTCGGTCATCTCGATGGAAGAGCTGATGCAGCGCAGCCAGATCCTGGTACAGGACCAGTTCATGGTGCTCGAACTCTTCTCGGTCGCCGCGCTGTATTATCTTTTCATGACCACGGCGTGGGATTTCCTGCAGCGCCATATCGAGCGCCATGCCGAACGGCCATACCGCCGCCTGTCCGCGTCCGGTTCGGCCGACCTGCCGGACCTGGCCGCCGCCAGCCGGGACGCGCGGTGATGGGCGACGCAATCGCCTTCCGTTTCGAAGGGCGCACCCTGATGGCCCGGCCGGGGCAGAGCGTGACGGCCGCGCTGCTGGCGCAGGGTGTCGTCGCCCATCGCACGGCGTGCGACGGCACGCGGCGCGGGCCGCTCTGCGGGATCGGCGCCTGCCACGAATGCCTGCTGGAGATCGATGGCCGGCTGTCCCAGCGCGGCTGCATGACGGCGGTGCGCGCGGGCATGGATGTCCGGCGCGCCGGGGCCCTGCCGGATGCCGGGGCCGCCGCGCCGCTGGGCACCATGCCCGACGCGATCGGCGTGGAGCGGTGCGACGTGCTGGTCGTCGGGGGCGGGTCGGCCGGGATCGTGGCGGCCCGCCTGATGGCGGCCGGGGGACTGGACGTGCTGCTGGTGGATGAGCGGCACGGGCCCGGCGGGCAATATTTCAAGCAGGATGCGGTCGGGACGCGCCCCCCCGACGCGCAGGCGCGCGACGGACGGGACGCGATCGCGGCGCTGAAGGACAGCGGCGCGCGGATCTGGACCGATACGCTGGTCTGGGGGGCCTTCCGCGAAGGGGAGGAACTGCGCCTCGGCGTTCTTCGGCGGGGGCGGGTCGGCTATGTCATTCCCCGTCACGTCGTGATCGCGACCGGGGCGCAGGAGGTGCCGCGTCCGCGTCCCGGCTGGACGTTGCCCGGCGTCATGACGACCGGCGCGGCGCAGACCATGCTGCGGGCCTATGACAGTCCCCTGCCGGGCAGGATCGTGATCGCGGGGAACGGGCCGTTGAACCTGCAACTGGCCGACGAACTCGCCAAACGGGGTGCTGCGGTCGCGGCGCTGGTCGAGGCCGCCCCGCCTCCCTGGACGCGGCCCGCGCTGGCCGCCCGCCTGACCGCCGCCGGCCCGTCGCTCGCCGCGACGGGGGGACGGCATTTGTCCCGGTTGCGGGTCGCCGGCGTGCCCGTGCTCTGGAGCAGCCGCCTGGTCCGTATCGAAGGGGCGGGGCAGGCGCAGGCCGTGATCGTCGCCGGACCGGACGGGCGCGAGCGCCGCCTGGACGCGGATACCGTGTGCCTGGGGGACGGTTTCGTGCCGGCCAACGAACTGGCGCGTCTTCTCGGCTGCAGGCATCACGTGTCCGGCTGGCCCGTGCCGCATCCCGAGGCGGGGCGGACGGCGGACGGGGGGACCGACCGGGCGGACGTCTCGATCATCGGCGAGGCCGGACGGTTCGGCGGCGCCGCCATCGCGCAGGCGCAGGGCGCGCTGTGCGCCGGGCGTCTTCTGGCCCTGTTCGGGAAGACGGTCCCGGTGGCGGCGGGCCGCGCGGCACGGCGGCGCTTCCGGCAGGGGCGACGCTTTCAGGATTTGCTCTGGCGTCTCTATGCGCCGGTCGCGGACCTGCCGGCGCCGGCGGACGACACGATACTCTGCCGTTGCGAGGCCCTGTCGGCCGGCGGGATCCGCCAGCATTGCGCCCGCGACGCGGTGCAGGACATCGCAACGCTGAAGCGGGCGACCCGGGCCGGGATGGGGCGATGCCAGGGGCGGTTCTGCCAGGCCGCGCTGGCCGCCCTGGTGCCCGCCCCGACCGGCGAGATGGATTTCGCCGCGCCGCAGATGCCCCTGCGCCCGATCCCGCTGGCCGCCCTGGCGGTGGAAAAGCCCGAATGGCGCGGGCACCGGCGTGTGGACATCCCGTCCGCCCTGGCGGGGCAGGGGGCCGTGCCCCTGGTTTCGGCCGGCGTCCAGGTGACGGACGTGGTCGTGATCGGCGGGGGAATCGTCGGGCTGTTCGCGGCGCTGTTCCTGGCGCAGGCCGGGCGCCGCGTCGTCGTGCTGGAACGCGGGCGCCCCGGCGCCCTGGCGTCGGGCGGCAATGCCGGCAGTCTTCATGCCCAGCTCATGGCCTTCGACGACAGCGCGGGGGCGGACGGTCCGTCGCTGCCGGCACGGACGCTCGCCCTGCAGCGGGATTCCATCCGGATGTGGCAGTCCATGGCGCCGTTCTTCGACCGCGACCTGGAGATCAGGATCTGCGGCGGCCTGGCCGTGGCCGAAAGCGAAGCCGACATGGCGCGCCTGCGGGCGAAGGTGGCCGTCGAGCAGTCGCTGGGCGTGGCGTCCCGCATGGTGGACAGCCGCGAATTGCGGGCGATCGAGCCGGCGCTGGGGGCCGGATTCCTCGGGGGCGCCCATTGCGCGGAGGAAGGCAAGATCAACCCGATGGCGGCCACGCTGGCGGTCATGGCGCGGGCCAGGGAGGCAGGCGTTGCGATCCGGCCCCTGACGCCCGTCACGGCGATCACGCGGGAGACGAACGGATTCCGGATCGTCGCGGGCGGACAGGTCTGGTCGGCGGGCGCGGTCGTGAACGCGGCCGGTGCCCATGCCGGGGAAATCGCCGGCCTGGTCGGCCGTCGCCTGCCGGTCTTCGGCGCGCCGCTGCAGATGATCGTGACCGAACCGGTGGCCCCGCTGGTCGGGTCGCTGCTGGCCCATGCCAGCCGTCATCTGACGCTCAAGCAGGCCGCCAACGGCACGCTGCTGATCGGCGGGGGCTGGAGCGCCGGGCTGGATGCGGTGCACCGCCATCCGCGGCCGGTGCGGGAGAGTCTGGAAGGCAATCTCTGGGTGGCCCGCAGGTTGATCCCGGCGTTGGGAAACGTGCACGTGGTGCGGAGCTGGGCGGCCATGAACATCGATATCGACGGGGCGCCGATCCTGGGCGAAAGCCCGGATGTCCCCGGATTCTACAACGCCGTCACGGCCAATGGCGTCACGCTGGCGCCGGCCATGGGGCGCGGCGTCGCCGACATGGTGCTCGGCACCGGGCGGCGCGCGGATCTCGACATCTTTTCCCCTCTGCGCTTTCAGGGAGGCTCGGCATGATCGTCCTGGACAACGTGACGAAATCCTATGGCGGTTTCCGTGTCCTCAATGGCTGCTCGGCGACCATCCGGCAGGGAGAGGTCGTCGTGGTCTGCGGGCCGTCGGGCTCGGGGAAATCGACGCTGATCAAATGCATCAACGCGCTCGAACCCTTCGAGGGTGGGCAGATCACGGTCGACGGCATGGCCGTCCGTTCGCCGGATGTCAGCCTGCCGGCCCTGCGCGCAAAGGCGGGCATGGTGTTCCAGAGCTTCGAGCTGTTTTCCCACCTGACGATCCTGGACAATGTCATGCTGGCCCCGCGCCTGGTGCAGAAGCGCCCCGCCCGGATGGTGCGCGACGACGGCATGCGCCTGCTGGCGCGCGTCGGGCTGGCGCAGCATGCGATGAAATATCCGATCGCCCTGTCCGGCGGGCAGCAGCAGCGCGTGGCGATCGCGCGGGCCCTGGCGATGCGCCCCTCCATCATGCTGTTCGACGAACCGACTTCGGCCCTGGATCCCGAGATGGTCGGCGAGGTCCTGGCCGTCATGGGCGAACTGGCGCGCGAGGGCATGACCATGATGTGCGTGACCCATGAAATGGGGTTTGCCCGCCAGGTCGCGGACCGGATCCTGTTCGTGGACCGGGGCGAGATCGTCGATGATTGTTCCTCGGTGGATTTCTTCGCGGGAAGGTGCGGCCCGCGCGCGCAGGCGTTCCTGAACAGCGTCTGCTGACCACGTCCCCGGGCCGGCAGTGGCACGCAAAGGGGGGGCATCCAAAATGGGACACACAAAAACGGTGCTGCGCCATTGTTCCGCTTTACGACTGAATTCGTACGGTATACAAATCGAATATACAAAGAAGACCGTGACGCGGATCCGAGCGAAAGACCTGCCGATGCCTCAGACTGTGAGTTCAGACCGTGAGTGACGAAAAAATCCCGCGCGACGGGATCGAACATGTCGTCGATCGCGATTTCGATACGCTGCAGGTCGCCTTCCTGCGCGAACTGGTGCGTGTTCCCTCGGACAATCCCCCGGGGGATTGCGCGCTGCATGGCCGCTTTGCCGCCGATCACCTGCAGGAACTGGGATTCGCGGTCGAACGGCACGCGGTGCCGGCGGATGTCCTGGCGCGTAGCGGGCTGCGCAGCGTTATCAACCTGATCGTGCGCCGGCGTTTCGGAAGCGGGGACGGCCCCGTCATCGCCCTGAACGCCCATGGCGACGTGGTGCCGCCCGGCGGCGGATGGACGCATGATCCCTATGGGGGGGTGATCGAGGACGGCCGGCTGTATGGACGGGGTGCCGCGGTCTCGAAATCCGATTTCGCGACCTATGCCTTTGCCCTGCGGGCCCTGAACGCCCACGCCGCCGGCCTGCAGGGGCAGGTGGAGCTGCATTTCACCTATGACGAGGAAACGGGCGGAAGCGCGGGGCCGGGCTGGCTGCTGGACCAGGGGCTGACGCGGCCGGATTACGTCATCAGCGCCGGTTTCACCTATGGGGTGATGATCGCCCATAACGGCAGCCTTCAGCTCGACGTGGCGTTCACGGGAAAATCCGCGCATTCCGCGTGGCCCGGCACGGGCTGCGACGCCATCCAGGCGGCCTGCCGTGTGATGGCGGCGCTGTATGCCCACCGGGAGGAACTGGCGCTTCGGACGTCTCCGGTTCCCGGTATCGACGCGCCCACCCTGGTGATCGGCACCATGGGCGGCGGCGTGGCGGCGAACGTCGTGCCCGAACAGGCCGCCTTTCGGGTGGAGCGGCGGATCCTGCCGCACGAGAATCCGGAAGAGGTGGAGCGCGAACTGCGCGACATCATCGCCCGGGCCGCGACGGTCGACGGCGTGACCTGCGCCGTGCGCCGCCATCTTCTGGCGCTTCCCCTGGTGCCCGAGGCCCGCCAGGCCCCTCTGGTCGCCGCGCTGCAGGACGCGGCCGAAGCCGTCATCGGCGAGCGGATCCCGGCGCAGGGCATGGCCCTGTTCACCGATGCCCGCCTCTACAGCAATGCCGGATGCCCGACCGTCCTGTACGGCGCGGGGCCGCGCCGCCTTCAGGATGCCAACGGCCACAGGGCGGACGAACACGTGGTCCTGGAAGACATGCGCCGGGCGACGAAAGTGGTGGCGCTGGCCCTGTGGCGGCTGCTGAGCCGCCAGGGGCTTACGCCGTAACGAACAACGAAACGAACAACGATCTGAAAACATCCTTCTGCGGACGGCGCCGCATTGAACCGGTGCCCTTCGCCTGGAACGCGGGTCCCCCACCGGGGCGGACCGATGGAGCCGACATGAACATCAGAAAGCTTGCGCTTTTTTCGACCATTCTGTCCTTCGGACTCTGGAACGGGGCGGCCGTCGCGGCGACTGCCGATGCGACCCGGTCCGCGCAGGCGTCCAAAAGGCAGGCACCCAGGAAACCGGCGCACGCGAAAAAGCCCGGACCGGCCCCCGCGCATTTCGCCGGCGGCGAGGAAGCCGTGATCGTGACCGGAACGCACGCGTCGAACCGGCAGGCGCGCCAGAGCACCAGCCCGATCACGGTGATTTCCGCCGCGACGCTGCGCCGGTCGGGCATGCTGAACCTCTCGGACGCCCTGACCCGGACCTATCCGTCGATCAATGTCAGCACGATGGGCAATGACGCGGGCGCGCTGACGGCCGCCATCCGCATGCGCGGCCTGAACCCGAACGAGGTCCTGGTCCTGGTCGACGGCAAGCGTCGCCACACGACGGCGAACATCAATGCCGACGCAGGGCCGAATTTCGGATCGACGCCGGTCGATCTGAACATGATCCCCTCCAACATGATCGATCATATCGAGGTGCTGGAGGACGGGGCCGCGGCGATGTACGGGTCCGACGCGATCGCGGGCGTGGTGAACATCATCACCAAGAAGCGCGATCACGGCCTGGACATCAGCACCCAGACCGGCGCGAATGCCTATAACGGCGACGGCTGGCAATATCAGCTCAATGCCGATGGGGGCTTCAGGCTGGGCGATGACGGCTATATGCATATCGCCGCCCAGACCTATCATACCGACCATTTCGTGACGGACACGGTCGATCATCGCCTGTCGGGATACACGCCGCCCGGCGTGGCGAACGAGCTGTATACGGGATCTCTGAACGTTCCCAAGAATTCGAACAAGATCATGAGCACGCCGGAGGAGACGCGCGAGAATCTCGGCATCGATTTCGGCAAGCCGATTACGGACGACGTCCAGTTCTACGGGCAGGTCACCTATGCGCACCGCCATGCCGAGGCGTATGAGAATTATCGCCTGCCGTCGGGCACCAGCGCCAGCAATCCCGAACTCTTTCCCTACGGGTACTCGCCGCTCGAGACGATCGACGAGAACGACTATGCCGCCACGCTGGGCCTGAAGGGGAGCCACGTCTTCGGCTTCGATTGGGACCTGAGTTCGACCTGGGGCGAGGATCTGGACAAGGTCTCCACCCGGCATACGACCAACCCCAACATGTACGCGGCGACCGGCTATACGCCGACGACCGTCCGCAATGAGAATTTCCGCCTGGCGCAATGGACGAACAACCTGGATTTCAGAAGAAATTTCAAGATCTTCAACACGGTGCCGATGACGCTGGCCTTCGGCGGCGAGCAGCGGTTGGAACAATATACCGTGCTTGCGGGCGAACCCGCGTCCTATGAATATGGCGGCACGTCCGCTCTGGCGGGCCTGACGCCGCAGGATGCGGGGAAATGGAACCGCGACATCTGGGCCGCCTATCTGGACGGCGATTTCCATCCCACGCGGAAATGGGACCTCGATTTCGCCGGGCGTTTCGAACATTACACGGACGTGGGCAACACCGAGAACGGCAAGGTCTCGACGCGCTATGATTTCACCCGCCGCGTCGGGGTGCGTGCGACCATCAGCAACGGCTTCCGCGCCCCGACCATGGCCGAGCAGCATTACAGCGCGATCAATGTCGGTCCGACATCCGTGCTGGGGCTGCTGCCCGTCTCGTCGCCGGAAGCGGCGGCGACCGGCGCCTCGCCGCTGAAGCCGGAACGGTCCACCAGCGCCAGCGGCGGCATCGTCCTTGAACCGGTCAATGGATTCCATGTCGAGGCCGACGTCTACCAGATCAATATCCGCGACCGCGTGGTGCAGGGCGGCAACGTCACCGGCCCGGCGGCTGTCTCGGCGCTCGAGCAGATGGGGGTCTCGCTGCCGGCGCTGACCCAGCAGTCCGAGAACGCCGTTCAGACCTACTACTTTACGAACGGCGCCAGCACCCGGACGCAGGGCCTGGATATCAAGGCGGATTACCTGGTGCATCTGCACCGCTACGGCAATCTGTCCCTGTCGATGGCGCTGGACCTGAACCGTACCCGCCTGACGCATAACGGTCTGTCCGGCACGGGATCGCCGCTTCTCAATGCGCAGAACATCGGTTACCTGACGACGGGTTTCCCGCGCAGCAAGCTCATCCTGAACGCCTACTGGACCGTCGGCGCGTGGGACGTCAATCTGCGCCAGACCCGCTATGGCGAAACGACCGACATGATGACCTATCAGGACTGGACGCCTTCGGCCGCGACGTGTCCGGGCGGTGGCCAGTTGGAACAGTCCAGCGTCTGCTTCGCGCAGTTCAAGAATACGCCGCGCTGGCTGACGGATCTCGAGGTCGGGTATCGGATCAGCCCGCGCTGGCATGTCGCGGTCGGGGCGAACAATATCTTCAACGTGCGTCCGCGCAAGCTTCCGGGCGAACTGAACCAGCTCGGCGGGAACCCGTACGATACGTTCTCGTCGCAAGTGCCGATGACCGGCGGATATTACTACGGGCGCGTCAATTTCACCCTGTAGGACTCAGGACGGGGCGAAGCCGCCCCCTTGCATTCAATCCTCCCATGGCAGGGAATGACATGATGTTCGGACAGATCGACCCGCCGCACCGGCTGCTGATGGGCCCGGGTCCGGTGAACGTGCATCCGCGGGTGCTGCGCGCGATGGCGGCGGACATGCTGGGGCAGTTCGACCCGGAGATGACGGGGTATATGAACCAGACGATGGCGCTGTATCGTCATGTGTTCATGACGGAAAACCGCTGGACCTTCCTGGTCGACGGCACGGCGCGGGCGGGGATCGAGGCGGCGCTGGTCTCGCTGGTCGAACCGGGGGCGCGGCTGCTGGTGCTGCGCGCCGGGCGCTTCGGCCTGCTGCTGTCGGAAATCGCCGGGCGCATCGGCGCCGACATCCGCGTCCTCGACATCCCCTGGGGCGCGGTCGCGACCCGCGGGCAGATCGAGGCCGCGATCGTCGAACACCAGCCGCAGGTCTTCGCGGCCATCCACGGCGACACCTCCACCACCATGGCGCAGCCGCTGGACGGGGTGGGGGACATCTGCCGCCGCCACGGCGTGCTGTCCTATGTCGACGCCACCGCCACCTTGGGCGGCATGGCGGTGGCGACCGATGCCTGGGGGGTGGATGTGGTGACGGGCGGCCTGCAGAAATGCATGGGCGGCCCGCCGGGCTCGGCGCCGATCACGATCTCGGACCGCGCGGCGGCGCACATCATGGCCCGCCGCCATGTCGAGGCCGGGATCCGCACCGCCGGCAGCCGCGACGGCGCGCGGCCGCGCATCGGCTCGAACTATTTCGACCTGGCGATGGTCATGGATTACTGGTCCGAGCAGCGGCTGAACCACCATACCGAGGCGACCTCCATGCTCTATGCGGCGCGCGAGGCGGCGCGGATCATGGTGGAAGAGGGGCTGGAGGCCCGCTTCGCCCGGCACCGCGCGGCCGGGGCGGCGATGGGCGCCGGGCTGCGCGCCATGGGGCTGGCCCTGTATGGCCAGGACGCGCATCGCATGACCAACGTCACCGGCGTGCACATCCCCGATTGCATCGACGGCGAGGCGGTGCGCACCCGCATGCGCGCGGAATTCGAAATCGAGATCGGCACCGCCTTCGGCCCCCTGGCGGGGAAGATCTGGCGCATCGGCGCCATGGGCTACAACGCCATGAAGCACAAGGTGCTCATCACCCTCGCCGCACTCGAGGCCTCCCTCCGCGCCGAGGGCTTCTCCCTCCCGCAAGGCAATGCCGTCGACGCCGCACGCGCGTCCTACGACAAGGGGTAGCCTTGAAGGGCGGGACGCCGCGGATTGACTCCGCGGCTTGACTCCACGGTCCGATCAGGAACAAAAAGGGAACATGAACGCGCCCGGCCTTGTCCGGGAGCCCTGACGGACCCGCGACATGACGCAACCCGACACGCGCCCGGCATTGGAGGCGCTACGTGCGCAGATCAGCCGCCTCGAAGGCCGGTCGGGGCGCGAGCGCGCCGTGCTGCCCTTCGGCGTCGGGGAGATCGATCGCCGGCTGCCCGGCGGCGGGCTGGCGCTGGGCGCGCTGCATGAGGTCGCGGGCGGCGGCGCCGATGCCCTGCATTGTGCCGCCGCCGGGCAGTTCGCCGCCGGCATCGCCGCGCGCGCCACGGGCAAGGTGCTGTGGATCGTCACCCGCGCCGATCTGTTCGCCCCGGCCCTGCAGCAGGCCGGCCTGTCCAGTGCGCGGGTGATCTTCGTGGAGGCCGGAACCGATCGTGACGGGCTGGCCTGTTTCGAGGAAGGGCTGCGCCATGGCGGCCCGGGGACGGTGGTGGCGGACGTGGCGCGGCTGACCATGCCCGCCTCGCGCCGCCTGCAACTGGCCGCCGAGACGTCCGGGGCGCTGGGCATCGCGATCCGCCGCTGGCGCCGCCAGGCGGACGCGGCGGATTTCGGCCAGCCGACGGCGGCGGTGACGCGCTGGCGGGTGTCGGTCCTGCCTTCCGGGCCGTTGCCGGTGCCCGGGGTAGGGCGGGGACGCTGGCGGCTGGAACTGATGCGGGCGCGGGCCGGCGAATCCGCCGCTTTCGAAGTGGAGGCCTGCGATGAGCGGGGAAGACTGGCATTGCCCGGGGCGGCGGATCGTCTCGCTGTACCTGCCGCTCTGGGCGACCGACCGGGTGCGGCGGCATCTGGGCGAGGCCGCGCTTCCGCATGATGTCCCGCTGGTCCTGGCCGGACGGGAGAGAAGCCGGCGCGTCGTGCTGGCCGCCGATCTCGCCGCCCGGAAGCTCGGCCTGCGCGCCGGCATGCCGGTGGCCCAGGCCCAGGCGCTGGTGCCCGGCCTGACCGTGATGGACGCCCGGCCCGAGGCCGACCTGGCCGCGCTGGAGCGGCTGGCGCTGTGGCTGCAGCAGCGCATCGCGCCGATCGTCGCCCTCGATCGGCCAGACGGGCTGGTGCTGGACACCACCGGCGCCGATCACCTGCATGGCGGCGAGACGGTCATGCTGCGCGATATCGTCCGGCGGCTGGCCGCCTCGGGCGTGCATGCCCGCGCCGTGGCGGCCGGGACGCTCGGCGCGGCCCATGCGGTGGCCCGCACGACCCGGGATATGGCGGTGGTGGTGCCGGCCGGCGGCCTGCGCGACAGGATCGCCGATCTGCCGGTCGCGGCGTTGCGTCTGCCCGAGAACATCGTCGCGGGCCTGGACAAGCTGGGGCTGCGCCGGATCGGCGACCTGGACCATGCGCCCCGCGCGCCGCTGGCCCTGCGTTTCGGGCCGGAGGTCGCCCTGCGCCTGGACCAGGCCCTCGGCCGCGTCGACGAACCCATCCTGCCGGTCCGTCCGGTCGATCCCGTTTCGGCCGCCCGCGCCTTTGCCGAGCCGATTGCGGCGGCCGAGACCATCGCGCGCGCGATCGGCACGCTGGTGCCGCCGCTCTGCTCCGGGCTGGAAGCGCGGGGGCTGGGGGTGCGGCGGCTCGACCTGCTGCTGCATCGGGTGGATCGTCGGGCC
The DNA here is from genome assembly GCF_035199985.1 of Nguyenibacter sp. L1. Classification (GTDB taxonomy): domain Bacteria; phylum Pseudomonadota; class Alphaproteobacteria; order Acetobacterales; family Acetobacteraceae; genus Gluconacetobacter; species Gluconacetobacter vanlangensis. The sequence continues at coordinate 1,149,145 of NZ_CP127015.1, read as the reverse complement.
GAAGCCGTCCGGATCGCGACGGGCCGGCCCGTCCGCGACGCAGAACGCCTGGCCCGGTTGCTGTGCGAGAAGATCGAAACCATCGATCCGGGCTTCGGCATCGAGCGCATGGTGCTGACCGCCACGCTGACCGAGCCGATCGAAACCCGCCAGCATGTCTCCGCGCTGGTGGAGCAGGAGGACGCCGATCTTTCCGGCCTGATCGATATCCTGGCCAACCGAGTGGGGATGCGGGCGCTCTATCGCCTCGCCCCGGTGGAAAGCGACGTGCCCGAGCGGTCGGTCACGCGCGTCCCGGCCCTGGCGCCCGACCTGGCGCCGGACGCCCCTTCGGAATGGCCCGGTTACGGGCCGCGTCACTGGCCGCATCACTGGCCGCGCCCGATCCGGCTGCTGCCGCATCCCGAGCCGATCGGGACCATGGCGATGCTGCCGGATCACCCGCCGGCGTTCTTCGTCTGGCGGGGCGTGCGGCGGCGCGTCGCATGTGCCGACGGTCCGGAGCGGGTGTTCGGCGAATGGTGGCAGGGCGACGCCGAACTGGCCACGGTGCGGGATTATTTCCGCGTGGAAGACACGTCCGGCGCGCGGTTCTGGATCTATCGCGCCGGCGACGGCGAGCATGGCGAGAGCGGTTCGCAGCGCTGGTTCCTGCATGGGATCTTCGGATGACGCGCTATGCCGAATTGCAGGTCACCAGCCATTTTTCCTTCCTGCGCGGGGCGTCGTCCCCGCGCGAGCTGTTCGAACGCGCCAAGGCGCTGGGCATTCGGGCGCTCGGCATCACCGACCGCAACACGCTGGCCGGCATGGTGCAGGCCCATGTCGCGGCACGGGAAAGCGGGTTGCGGCTGGTGGTCGGCTGCCGGCTGGACCTGACGGATTGCGCCCCCGTCCTGGTCTATCCCGCCGATCGCGCCGCCTATGGCCGGTTATGCCGCCTGCTCTCCGTGGGCAAGGCGCGGGCGGGGAAGGGGAAATGCAGTCTCGCCTGGCGGGATCTGGCGGAATCGAACGAGGGGCTGCTGGCCGTACTGGTGCCGGAATTGGCGCCGGAACTGGCGCCGGAAATGGCACCGGGTGGGGCCGATGACGCGTGCGCGCTGCATCTGCGCAGGCTGCGCGCGGCATTCGGGGAGCGGGCCTATGTGGCGTTGACCCTGCGCCGCCGTCCGAACGACCAGATGCGGCTTTATGAACTGGCCGGCCTTGCGCAGCAGGCCCGGGTGAAGACCGTCGTCACGAATGACGTGCTGTTCCACAGCCATGACCGGCGTATCCTGCAGGATGTCGTCACCTGCATCCGGCACAACACCACCATCGACGCGGCGGGCTTCGCGCGGGAGCGCCATGCCGATCGTTACCTGAAACCGCCGGATGAGATGGCGCGGCTGTTCGGCCGGTATCCCGAGGCCATCGACCGCACCATGGAGATCGTCGAGCGGTGCGCGTTCAGCCTGGACGATCTGGCGTATCAATATCCGGACGAGAGCGTCGTGCCGGGCCAGACCCCGCAGCAGGCGCTGGAGGCGCTGACCTGGCGGAGCGCGCGATCGGTCTATCCGGATGGTGTTCCCGAGACTGTGCGCAATACCCTGCGGCATGAACTCGGCCTGATCGGCCGCATGCGTTATGCGCCCTATTTCCTGACGGTGCATGCGATCGTGCGGGAGGCGCGGCGGCGGGGGATCCTCTGCCAGGGGCGGGGCTCGGCGGCCAATTCGGCGGTCTGCTACGTGACCGGCATCACCGCGATCGATCCGACGCGCAATGCCCTGCTGTTCGAGCGGTTCGTGTCCGAGGCGCGCGGAGAGCCGCCGGATATCGACGTCGATTTCGAGCATGGGCGGCGCGAGGAAATCATCCAGTGGGTCTATGAACATTATGGCCGCGACCGCGCGGCCCTGACCGCCGTGGTGATCCGCTATCGCGCCAAGGGCGCGCTGCGCGATGTCGGCAAGGTCATGGGGCTGCCCGAGGATCTGATCGGGCAGCTTGCGGGGCAGATCCGGGGATGGTCGCGCACTGTCGATCCGGAGAATTTTTCCGGGACCGGGATCAATCTGGACGACCGGCGGATCCGCCTGACCCTGGAACTGGCGCAGGGCCTGATCGGCGTGCCGCGCCATCTCTCGCAGCATCCGGGCGGGTTCGTGCTGACGCGCGACCGGCTGGACGAACTGGTGCCGATCGAGCCTGCGGCGATGGACGACCGGCAGATCATCGAATGGGACAAGGACGATATCGACGTCCTGAAATTCATGAAGGTCGATGTGCTGGCCCTGGGCATGCTGACCTGCATGCGCAAGGGGCTGGAGCTGCTTGCCGCGCACAAGGGACAGCATTATACGCTGGCCACCATTCCGGCCGAGGACCCGCCTACATATGCGATGATCCGCAAGGCCGACACGGTCGGCGTGTTCCAGATCGAATCCCGGGCCCAGATGTCGATGCTGCCGCGGCTCAAGCCGCAGGCGTTCTATGACCTGGTCATCGAAGTCGCGATCGTGCGTCCCGGCCCCATCCAGGGCGACATGGTGCACCCCTATCTGCGGCGGCGGGAGAAGCTGGAGCCCGAGGATTATCCGACGCCCGCGCTGGAGAAGGTGCTGAAAAAGACCCTCGGCGTGCCGCTGTTCCAGGAGCAGGCGATGCAGGTGGCGATGGTCTGCGCCGATTTCACCGCCTCGGAGGCCGACCAGCTTCGCCGCGCCATGGCGACCTTCAAGAACACGGGCACCGTGTCGCAATTCCAGACCCGGCTGATCGAAGGGATGAAGCGGAACAATTATTCCGAAGAGTTCGCCCAGCGGATCTATCGGCAGCTCGAAGGATTCGGCGCCTATGGCTTTCCGGAAAGTCACGCCGCGAGTTTCGCCATCCTGGCCTATTCGTCCTCATGGCTGAAATGCCGCCATCCGGATGTGTTCCTGGCCGCGCTGCTGAATTCCCAGCCGATGGGGTTCTACGCGCCCGCGCAACTGGTGCGGGATGCCCGGGAGCATGGGGTCACGGTGCGGCCGGTCTGCGTCAATGCCTCGCGCTGGGACAGTACGCTGGAGGAGCCTGAGCGCGCGGACGGGACCTGCGCGGTGCGGTTGGGTATGAGCCTGGTCAAGGGGCTGTCCAACGCCCATGCCGCCGCCATCGTCGGCGCGCGCGGCGAACGGCCGTTCGGCTCGGTGGATGACGTGTGGCGCCGGGCCGGGGTTCCCCAGGCCGCCCTGGTGAAACTGGCCGAGGCCGATGCGTTCCGCCCCGGCCTGGGGCTGGCGCGGCGGGAGGCGCTTTGGGCCATCCGGGGCCTGCGGGACGCGCCGCTGCCGCTGTTCGCGGCGGCGGACCGGCAGCGGGAAACCCTCGAGCCGGAGATCGCGCTGGCGCCGCTGCCGGCCGGGGCAGAGGTCGTGGACGATTACAATATGGTGGGGCTGAGCCTGCGCGCCCATCCGGTATTTTTCCTGCGGGAGGATCTGCGGCAGCGGGGATTCGTCTCCTGCCGTGCCGCCATGGCGATGCGCGACGGATGCCGGGCGGAGGCCGCCGGCGTGGTGCTGGTGCGCCAGCGCCCCGGGTCAGGCGAGGGCGTGTGCTTCGTGACCCTGGAGGACGAGACGGGAATCGCCAATCTGCTGATCTGGCCGGATATTTTCGAGAAATATCGCCGGGTCATCCTGTCCGCGACCATGCTGGCCGCGAAGGGGCGCGTTCAGCGGGAGGGCGACGTCGTCCACCTGGTCACCTTGGAACTGACCGATCTTTCCCCCTTGTTCGCCGATGTCGGGAACCGGGACGTCTCCGGGGCCGGGCGTTTCGAGAGCGCGGCCGCGACCATTTCAGTCAGGTCGAGGGATTTTCACTGACATCAGCGACCGCCATGCCGCTTCACCCGTTCGGGACGACGCGGCATGGCGGTTTGCATCACTTGATGGTCTGGACGCCTCGGGTGACGGCCTCTTTGGCCAGAGTCGCATCCGTTTCGCCTTCGCCGCCGCTGAGGCCGAGGGCGCCGATCAGCTTGCCGTTCACCATGATCGGATATCCGCCGCCCGCGGGGAGCGTGTCCGGCAGGGTGGCGATCATGTAGTTGCCGGCGTTCAAGGCGTGTTCCATGTCCGCCGTCGGGCGGAGATAGTTCACGGCGGTCTTGGCCTTCAGGATCGCGAGCCTGACGCTTCCGAGCTGCGTGCCGTCCATTTTCTGGAACGCCACGAGATTGCCGCCGGTATCGACGATGGCGATCGCGACATGCGCATGCCGGGCCTCGGCGGCGTGCTCCGCGTGCGCGATGAAGGCAAGCGATGTGCCGAGGTCCATGGCACGCTCCTGGGACAGGGCAGGATGCGAAAGGACCAGCCCCGTGGCGAGCATGCAGGCCGCAGCCAGCGCGCCGCGCGCCGGCGTGCGCCGCGCGTCGGGAGAGGCCGCGAATGAGAGGGACAGGCCGGAGAGAAAGCGCATGATGGTTCGCCGTCGATGGGAGAGTGGGAAAGGGGCGGGACGGCGTGCCGTCCCGGTCGGGCAGGGCTTATACAAGCGGGGCTTATACAAGAAGGCTTCATATAAACAGTCCGCCGGGGGTCGTGTGAAGGGCATCTTCGGCCCGGCGGGACGCATCAGAAATTCGTCGTGAACTGACCGCCGAGCACGGCGATGTCCTTGAAAGTCGTCGTGGCGCCGGGATGTTGCATATACTGGAAATCGGCCTGAAGGTTCGTCGCCGGTGCCAGGTTGATGCTGTAGAACGCCTCGTACATGTTCTCCCAGTTCTGGATTCCGTAAACCGGGCCCCACTGGTTGGACAGGAAGGGCTGTCCGAGGGCCTGAGAGGATTCCTGCTGGAGGCTGACGGTACGGCTCATGTCGACATGCTGGAACAGGATGCCCACGAAATCGCCCGGCCGGCGCCAGGACGTGCCGCTGTCCACGAAGCCGACCCATTCGCGGTCGCGCATGGCGACCTCGTTGCCCTGCGCATAGCCTGCGCCGCCTTCGATGATCAGGCCGTTGGTCAGGCCCGGTCCGTTGCGCATAAGCATCTGGTCGAACATCAGCCAGGCGACGTTCATGCCGGCTTCATAGCGGCGCGACTGACCCGTGGCCTGGAAGGAATTGCCGTTGATGTCCTCGTACAGGTTCGGATAGCGCGAATTGTCGTACCAATAGCCGATCTTGTAGTTGCCGCGCAGCTTGTTCCGGCCGAATTCGGGCATCCATCCGATTTCGAACTGCGACGTCACCTTGCCAAGGCCGCTTTGCGCCATGGCCCAACCCGAAATGCCGCCATTATAGGCGTGCGGGCTGACGGCGAAGACGCCGCCCATGATATAGGTCTGATCGGTCGGACGGATCCTGAGAACGCCGCCCAGATTCCCCGAGGGCCAGTCGCGGCCTCCGGGATTGTATTTCCCGGGTGCGAAATTGCTGCAGACCGAGACGTTCATGAAGAAACAGGCCGTATAATCGAAGGAGAAGAAGCTGCCGGTCGGGATGTCGCCCAGGGACAGGATGACGTGTTTGTTGAAAAAGGTCTTGTCCGCATAGAGTTCGACGAGATGGGCGACCACGTTGCCGCGCGCGCCGTAGATCTGTTCTGGGTTGGTAACGGAATCGCCCACGGCCTGGCTGAAGCTCCGGCCGTGTCCATTGACGACGAGCATATGGGTCCAGAAGCCGTTCACCCCGGCAAGGCGTTGCCAGTCGATGTCCAGCTCTCCGGCGACCTGGCCGGCCAGGACGTTCGCCCGGGTCTTGCCGCCGGTGATGTTGCCCATATATTCCTCGTTCAGAGAGAAATTCAGGAAAATTCCGCGCTTGACCAGCCAGGGCTGGATGCCATGCCAGTCGCCGAACAGATGCGGCGCGCCCGCCAGCGTCGGGATGATGGGGCCGACATTGAATTCCCCGACATTATCCATGGGATAGGCGATCCCCTGATATTCCGGCGGCGGCGCGCCCTGGTCGATCAGGTCATGCGGGACGGCCTGAGCCTGGGCCTGGGTTTGGGCCTGGGCATGCGCCCCGTGCGAATGACAGAAAGATGTCAGAACAAAAGCGACAAGGAACCATACGGCACTTTCAATGAAGTGACGTAAATGGTGACATTTCTTGCGTCCAACCATTGGAGTCCTATGGGAAACAGCGAAATTTTTTATCTGTGAAAAAGGGGCATCCGATTCATGAGGGGAATGGGGGCATCAAGTCTTCTTTCGTATCGGGGCATGGATCACTGGGACCCGGCTTAGCATAGACTGTTCGATTCCGTTATTGCGCTCCATGGATGTCCGTGTTGTCCAAGGAGAGTCGCCGGTCCCGAGACGGAAAATTTTTCTTTCGGAAAGGTCCGTTTCAAAAAATATACGGTGTAAAATCTACAGAACATGAAATCGTGGAAGTATCGTCTTATTAAATAATAATTTATACTTAGGGTATTAAATTAAATATCTGTTTAATATGTTCTGTGAATGCTGCGGGAAAAATAAAATAACATAAATAATTATTTATCATTGCCTAAGAAATCATATAATAAAATTGATATTTTAAGAAAATTATGTTAATATTTCGTAAAGTCCCAGCAAGATACCGGTTTTGATCTATATTTACTTGGAATAATTTTCAAATATTTATAATTAATTATAAATTATGGAATTATTCTTCTGATATTATGTAATTGACGGGCTATTTTTCCAAATGAACGACTCTCCTTTTCGTGGTCAAAAAAAAGTTACCTGTTCGCTCTCCCGTCCGTAGTCCCGGCGCATTGCGCTCACAAATTTCCGCGATTATGGATTGTCCACCCTTCTGGTGAAGTCCGTTGACGCTGGGAAGAAGATTTTGCGTATTTCTTGAATTTTTAAATTCACGCTTTCGATAAATCGGGAAAGATATGGAAAATACTGAAATGCGGGGGACGCCGCGCGCGCGCGGCCGTATGGTGTCCCGCCGCAATATGCTGATGGTGTCCGGCGCGTCGGCTCTCGGCTTGTTCGCACCGTCCTTCCGGTCGGCCATGGCCCAGGGGATCGGCGGCGCGGCGGGGGACGACACGGCGGAATTCGTCGCCTTTTCCCGTTTCGCAACCGGACACGACAATCTCGACCCATTGGTCGGGCGGTCCCTTCTGACGGCCCTGCGTGCCCAGAGCACGGCTTTTCCGGACCAGCTTGCCGCATTGATCAAGACGGTTGCGGACAGCAAGCCGGCGGACGTCGAGGCGCTGGAAGAATCGCTGCGCGGCAATCCGCTGCATGACACGCTGCTGCAGATCATTCGCGGCTGGTATTCCGGCGTGATAGAAGACGGCACCGATGCCAAGGTCTATGCGTTCGAAAATGCCCTGATGTATCAGCCGGCGCGCGATGTCGTGGTGATTCCGACCTATGCGCATAACGGCCCGAATTACTGGGTCGCCGAACCTGCTCCCGTCGCGCAAATGCCGCAATTCTGAACGGGAGCGAAAACATTGAAGAATTCTGTCTCGAAGTCCGGAACGCTGCTTCGGTGTTTCTGGCTGGCGGCTCCGTTGGTCCTGGCGGGGTATGCGGCGCCGTCGCATGCGCAAGCATCGCAGGGAGAGCCGATGAGCCGCGGCCATTATCTCGCGGTTGCTGCCGATTGCGCGGCCTGCCACACCAATGGCCGTGACGGCGCGTTCCTCGCGGGCGGATATGCCATCGCATCGCCGATGGGGGCGATCTATTCGACGAATATCACGCCGTCCAGGACATACGGCATCGGCAATTATACGCTCGAGCAATTCTCCCGCGCCATTCGGCATGGTGTGCGGGCGGATGGCGCCCAGCTTTATCCGGCGATGCCTTACGGGTCGTATAGTCTGCTGACGGACGACGACGTTGCGGCGCTGTACGATTACCTCATGCACGAGGTCAAGCCGGTGGATCGGCCTGCGCCGGAAACCCGGCTTCCGTTCCCGTTTTCGGTCCGGGCGTCCCTTTGGGGCTGGAAGCTGCTCAGCGGCGTCATCGGCAAGCCCTATGTTGCCGATCCCGCGCAGAGCGCCGAATGGAATCGCGGCAAATATCTCGTCGATGGCCTCGCGCATTGCGGAGAATGCCATACGCCGAGGAATATCATTCTGGCACCGAAAACATCGGCCTATCTCGCCGGAGGAGATGTCGGATCGTGGCGGGCGCCCAACATCACCAGCGATGTCGTGGCCGGGGTCGGCGGCTGGTCCGGCCAGGCGCTTCAGACCTATCTGCAGACGGGCAAAACCGCCCATGCCCGTGCCGCGGGACCGATGGCCGAAGCCGTCGAGCATAGTTTCCAGTATCTGACGCCGGATGACCTGGCGGCGATCGCGGTCTATGTGAAATCGGTGCCGGCGATCGGCGAGCCGGGCCAGAGCGTCGCGAATTTCGCGCATGGCGGCAAGGCGGCGCCGTTCGATTACGCCGCCGCCAATGCGCGGCGCGGCGACAGCGCCATCACGACCATGGCGGCCGGCAATGTCCTGTACGAATCGGTCTGTGCTAGCTGCCACCAGTCGGATGGCAGGGGCAGTGCCGACGGATATTATCCCTCGCTGGTCGGCAACACGACCACGGGTCAGTTGAACCCGAACGACCTGGTCGCGAGCATCCTTTTCGGCGTCGACCGGACGGTCGGTGGCCGTGAAATCCTGATGCCCGGTTTCGACGGACATTCCCTGGTGCAGTCGCTGTCCGATCAGCAGGTCGCCGCGATCGCCAATTACGTCCTGGCGCATTTCGGCAACGCGCAGGCTTCGGTGACCGCCGAGACCGTCGCCACGGTCCGCGCGGGCGGCAAGCAGGTCCCTATTGCGAAGCTTGCCGACCCCTCGGTCATCGCGGTCCTGGCTGTCGTCGGTCTCGTGATCCTGGGCGTCCTCGCTCTGGCGCTTCGTTTTGCCCTCAAGTCCAGACGCGCCGCCTGAGCCGCCGGGAAACAGGAGAAATTTCAGTCATGGCACAAGATACGCAGACGGCGGATGTCGTCATCGTCGGCGCGGGCATTTGCGGCTCCATGCTGGCGCACAAGCTTGCGCGCAACGGCCTGTCCGTGCTGCTGCTCGACGCCGGTCCGCACAGGGATCGCGACCAGATCGTCGAGAACTGGCGGAACATGCCGCCCAACAACAAGTCCCTGTACGACTACGCCACGCCGTACCCGTCGGTCCCGTGGGCGCCGCATACCAATTATTTTCCGGACAATGGCTATCTGATCGTCAAGGGGCCGGACGCCAGCGCGTATCGTCAGGGGATCATCAAGGGCGTGGGCGGCACGACCTGGCATTGGGCCGCGTCGAGCTGGCGGTATCTGCCGAACGATTTCCGCCTGAAATCGACGTATGGCGTCGGCCGCGACTACGCCATGAGCTATGACGAGCTGGAGCCGTATTACTACGCGGCGGAACTGGAAATGGGCGTGAAGGGCCCCAACGGGCAGGAGATCATTCCGTCGGCGCCGAGGAAAAATCCGTGGCCGATGGATTCGATGCCCTATGGCCCGGGGGATCGTCTCTTCACGGAAATCGTCAAGCCGCTGGGCTATGACAATACGCCGGTGCCCCAGGCCCGCAACAGCCGTCCCTATGACGGCCGTCCCCAGTGCTGCGGCAACAACAACTGCATGCCGATCTGTCCGATCGGCGCGATGTATCACGGTGTCTACGGGGCGTGGAAGGCCGAGCGCCACGGCGCCAAGATCATCGCCAACGCCGTCGTCTACGCGATCGAGACGGACGCGAAGAACAACATCGTCGCGATGAATTATTACGATCCGGACAAGGGGACGCACCGCGTCGTCGCCAAGACGTTCGTCATCGCGGCCAACGGCATCGAGACGCCCAAGCTGCTGCTGCTGGCGGCCAATGACCGCAATCCCAACGGGATCGCCAATTCGTCCGACCAGGTCGGCCGCAACATGATGGATCACCCGGGGATCGGGATGAGCTTCCAGGCGGCGGAGCCCGTCTGGGCCGGCGGCGGGTCGGTGCAGATGAGTTCGATCACCAATTTCCGCGACGGCGCGTTCCGTTCGGAGCGTGCCGCCATCCAGATCGGCTACAACAACACGGCGCAGAATTCCCGCGCCGGGATGAAGGCCCTGTCCCTGGGGCTGGTCGGCAAGAAGCTGGACGAGGAGATCCGCCGCCGTTCGGCGCATGGCGTGGATATCTACGCCAATCACGAGATCCTGCCGAATCCGGAAAACCGCCTGGTTCTGTCGAAGGATCATCGCGACGCGCTGGGGATTCCGCATCCGGAAGTGACGTATGACGTCGGCGACTATGTCCGCAAGTCGGCGGTTCTGTCACGCCAGCATCTGATGAAGATCGCCCAGGCCATGGGGGGTACGGAAATCGAGATGACGCCCTATTTCACGCCGAACAACCATATCACCGGCGGGGCCATCATGGGGCATGACCCCAAGGATTCCGTTGTCGACCAATGGCTGCGGACGCATGACCATCCGAACCTGTTCCTGGCGACGGGGGCGACGATGGCGGCGTCGGGAACGGTCAATTCCACCCTGACGATGGCGGCGCTGTCGCTGCGTGCCGGCGATGCCATTCTGGAAGACATGAAGCACGGCTGACGCAGGTTCTGCTCGGATGCGCGCATCCGAGCAGGCAGGGCCGTCGGGCGAAACCATGGCATGGCGCATGTCCGGTGAACCGGTGTTCATCGGATATGCGTTTTGTTTTCCGGGGCCTCTCGCGGTCGGTCGGAACCACGCAGTGTCGTGGGATTTTCTGCAAAACGGTGACGTGGACCATGTCGTGACGGGTCTATCCCATCATGCCATCCCCCAAGGCCCGGGCAGGTGGCACCGGCTTGCCGCCGGGGCGTGGCGGCGGATGCGGATCGTCATGACGGGGCGAGCAGGAAGCTGAGCGAGGTGACGGGCGGGGGGGCGAGGGAGAAATCCATGTTGCCCTCGATTTCCAGCAGGTGCCGCGCCATGAGGCGTGCCGCCTCCATGGTCGCCCCTTCGTGGATCGCCGCCAGAATTTGCCCGTGATCCATGGTCAGGCAGCAGGTCGCCTTGCGCCGCTCGAACAGGGCGATGATCAGGGACGTCCGCAGGATGAGGTCGCGCAGCATCGCCGCGATGACCGGGTTGCCGACGGCCAGGGCGAGTTCGAGATGGAACTGGCCGGACAGCCGGATCATGTTCACTGAATCATTCTGGCGATGGCTTTCGCGCTCGCGCTCGATCGTCGCGCGCAGCGTTTCGTACGCCTCGTCCGTCAGTTTCCGGCAAGGATGTTCGACGGTGCCGATTTCGAGCACGCGGCGCGCTGCGAGGATATGCATCGCGTCCTCGGGCGTCGGCCGGGCCACCGAGGCGCCGCGGGCCGGTTGCAGCACGATGATATGTTCGCGTGACAATGCCAGCAGGACGCGGCGGACGCGCGCGCGCGTCGTCGCGAAGGTCTCCGCAAGGTGCTCCTCGGGCAGCTTGCTGCCCGGCGGCAGGCGCCGCTCGAGGATCGCGTCGCGGATCCGGTTCGCGATCGTGGCTTCTTCCGGCGCGAGGCCATTGGAATCGGTCGGGTCGAAAAACGAAAGCGTCATGGACATGGCGGTTCTGGCTGTCTCGGTAGCATGAGGCGCATGATCGATTGTGAACGTCATGCATGGCCGCCGCATCCCTGTCCAGTGAAAGGGCTGCCACTTATAGATTGTAAACAAAAAAGGTGAACAATAGGATGGCGAACGGCGAGGCTCTTCCGCTTCCGCCCTGGTCGCAAGGGGGACGCCGTGCCGCGGCTTCTGCTTTTCAATCCCAATACCGATGCCGCGCTGACCGCCCGACTGGTGGCGATCGCGCGGCGCCAATTGCCGGATTGGGCGGTGCGCGGCATGACGGCGCCGCGCGGGGCGCGGTATATCGCCTCGTCCGAGGCCCTGCGCATGGCGGGCATGGTCGCCATGGACTGCCTTGCCGACCTGGATCTGGCGGGGTACGACGCCGTTTTGCTGGCATGTTTCGGCGACCCGGCGCTCGACGCACTGCGCCGGGCGCTTTCGGCGCCGGTCTTCGGCATGGCCGAGAGCGGCTTCGCCGCCTGCGCGGCGCCCGGGGGGCGGTTCGCCGTGGTGACGGGAGGAGCGGACTGGCCCCCGCTGATCCGCGACCTGGCCGACCGGACGGGATATGGCCGGAGCCTGGCCGACGCGCGGGCGATTCCCCATTTCGGCCGGGCGGCGCAGGCCGATCCGCACGGCACGCTGGGGGCATTGGCCGCTGAAGCCCTGATTGCGATCGAACGGACCGGTGCGGAGCGGATCCTGCTCGGCGGGACGGGGCTGGCGGGATTTCGGGATGCGCTGGCCGCGCGGCTGGCGGTGCCCGTGCAGTGCAGCCTCACCGAAACCTTGCGGGCGGTGGTGTCCCATAGGGCAGCACGGGGCTGATTTGCTCTCAAATATTGTGCACAATAATCGTTGACATATTGTGACGGATCGTCATTCTCCATTCGGAATGTTTCGCGGGTGGTCGGGTTCCGGGCGGTGGGGCCGGGCACGTGCAGGATGGAGGGACGAGATGGCCAGCAGAGGAAAATTGCGGGAATTGCCGCTACGGCTCTCCCTGGCGGGCGGAAGCGCGTTTCTGCCGGCGATGCTGCTGCTTTCGGCGGCGGTGGCGCGTCAGCCGGCGCAGGCCGTGCCGGCGAAAGGCCGGGCCGCCGCCAGCCATCGTCCCCGGGCCGGCGCAACGGTGCCGCCGGCCGGACGGCGCCGTGCCGCCCTGCCGCCGCAGGCGGAGGCCATCACCGTGCAGGGCGCGACCCTGGGTGCCGATGGCGTCAACGGCCGCGCGCCGGGTGGGGGATTGATCCGCCCGCAGACGGCGCCCAAGGCCCGCAGCACGATTTCGCAGGATTATATCGCCAAGCAGGCCCCGGCGCAGAACGCCTATAACCTGGTGAAGATGGCGCCGGGCGTCGTCGTGGCGAATACCGATCCGGCCGGGCACGAGAAATCGGCGCTGAGCATGCGTGGCCTGACCCAGGACGAGATCGCGAACGTCTATGAGGGGATGCCGCTTTCAAGCGTGGGCGGATATAACCTCGACCTGGCCTGGGTGATCGATACCGAGAATATCGGCAGCATTTCCGTCCAGCCTGGCTCGGCCGGCCTGGATTCTCCCGCGATCAACGGGTCGGGCGGCCTGTTTTCCCTGTCGATGCGCGATCCGTCGCGGACATTCGGCGGCCTGGCGGATGTCGGCGCGGGCAGCCGGGACTATACGCGCCAGTTCTTCCGCGTGGATACGGGCGAATGGGGGCATTCGGGCATCCGCTCGTTCATCTCGGTCTCGAACCAGCATGATTCGTTCTATCGCGGACCAGGGCAGGAGAGTTTCCAGCACGTCGATTTCAAGGTTCTGAAGGAATGGGACGAGAACAACCGGATTGCGCTGATCGGCGGCTTCATGCGCGGCCTGGCGGGGAACGAGCCGTACTGGAACACGACGATGGCCAATTGGAGACGCTACGGCTGGAGCAATCAACTCGCGCGCTATTACGATCCCGGCACGCAGAACACCGATTATTGGAAGCTGAACTGGCTGCATTCGCGAACCTATAACATCGTCGCGCCGATGCATTTCAAGGCCGGGCGCGTCAGCTTCGACTTCACGCCCTATACGGCCTATAACGACAAGGTCTATGGATCGGGTACCGACCTGAACAACGACCTGTATTACGGGAACCAGTTCGTCACCGGCATGGTCATCCCGGGGCAGCATCCCGGCACGACGTCCGGCATCGCGGAATCCTATTCCAGCCTGAACGAGATGCGCGGCGGGTTCAGCGCCAGGACGGTTGTCGATCTCGGCGCCAACAAGCCGTTCATCGGATATTGGTACGATTATGACAATGCGACGGACCTGACCGGCTTTACCGGCGTCTATCAGGACGGTTCGCCCTATACGCCCTGGGGTTATCTCAGCAAGACCCTGCGGATGCCCGATGGCCGGCCTTATTATACCACGGACTATAGCGACATCACGCAGACCAACGCCTTGTATGCGGGTGATACGCTCAGCCTTCTGCAGGGGCGGTTCGTCGCCGAGGGCGGCATGCGCGTGACGATGATCAACCGCGATGCGACGCAGCGCCTGCCGGGGCTGCCCTATAAATACGGCCTGAACGAGTTGCAGCTTCTGCCGCAGCTCGGCGCGCATTACCAGATCGATCGGAACTGGCAGGTGTTCGCGGGCGTGGCGACCGGGGCGAAGGCGCCGCCGGATTCCTATCTGATCTCGACCTTGAATCCGAATACCGGGCAATATGCCTATCGCGGCAATGCCGCGGTCAAGCAGGAATATTCGATCTCGGAGGAAGCGGGGCTTCGCTATGACGGGACGCTGCTGGTCGGATCGCTGACGTATTTTCATTATAATTTCACCAACCGTCAGATTTCGACCTATGGCTATCTGGGCAACGAGCAGATCGCCGAGAACCTGAACGGCGGCGGGCAGACGAGCGACGGTTTCGACGCCGAGATCGGGACCAGGCCGATCCATCATTTCCGGCCCTATGTGTCGGCGCAATATCTCCATTCGACCATCGACAACAACATCCGGGCGGGCGACGACTACCTTCCGACGAAGGGCAAGACGGCGATCAACAGCCCCGAATGGACGACGTCGCTGGGGATCGACTGGGATAACGGAACGTTCTTCTGGAATTACGGCCTGATCTATTTTTCCAAGCAATATTCGACCTTCATGAACGATGAGGCGCTGCCGAGCCTCGTGACCATGAACCTGACCGTCGGCGCACGCCTGCCCAAGACGGGCTGGCTGGGCCGCAGGACGTCATCGGTCTTCAAGTCGCCGGAAATCATGCTGTGGATCAATAATCTCGCCGATACCAAGGCCTATTCCGCGATCAACAGTCCCCGCCTGAACGCCAGGACGACGCGCGGCATCTTCGGCACGCAAATCGCCGGGCAGGCACCGACCTATAATACGCTCAGCCATTTCTATGCGATCGTGACCTTCCGGACGGGGTTCTGACGGAATGGAACGGGCCGCCGGGACGGGGATGCCGCATGACGAACTCGCGCCGGTGGCGGTGAAGGACTGGGGATGGTTCGCCTATCTCTCCTTCTGGATGTCGGACGTCCACAGCATCGGCGGCTATGTCATGGCGGGCACGCTGTTTTCCCTTGGCCTGTCGGCGCTTCAGGTCCTGGGGGCGCTGGTCGCCGGCAGCCTGCTGGTGTGCGTGTTCTGCACGCTCATGGCGATGCCCAGCCAGCGTCACGGCGTGCCCTTCGCCATTGTCGTCCGTGCCTCATTCGGCCGGCGCGGCGCGCTGCTGCCCGCAGCGGTGCGGGCCGTCGTCGCGATGGCCTGGTATGGAATCCAGACATGGCTGGCATCGAACGCCATCTGCCTGCTGCTGGTCCGCCTGCTGCCCGGGTTGGCCGCGTGGGACGACGTACGCCGCCATGGCTTCCTGGGTCTCTCGGCGGTGGGGTGGGGGTGTTTCGTCATCCTCTGGGCCGTGCAGATGCTGATCTATCAGCGCGGGGTCGCGGCGATCCGCCGCTTCTTCGACCTGGCGGGGCCGGCGGTCTAAGGCGTCATGCTGTTGCTGCTGCTCTATCTGGCGCGGCGCAACGGATGGCGTTGGCCCGCGCTGTGGCATTCCGATGCGCATGGCGGGGCGTTGGCGGCGGTGAACGCGGTGGCGCTGGTTGTCTCGTATTTTTCCGGACCGATGCTCAATTTCGGCGATTTCGCCCGGAACGGCCGGTCCATGCGCCAGATCATCTGGGGCAACCTGCTGGGGCTGCCCGTCAATTTCGTGCTGTTTTCGCTTCTGTCCGTCGCCACGACCGCGCTCACCTTGCCGGTCTTCGGCGCGCAACTGATCGATCCTGTGGCGATCATCGCGCGGGTGGACAGCGTGACCGCCACGTTGCTGGCGATCATCACCTTCGCCATGGCCACCGCGGGGATCAATATCGCCGCGAATTTCGTCTCCGGCGCGCTGGATCTGTGCGCGCTGGCGCCCGGGCGTATGAACTGGTCGCGCGCCGGGTGGCTGTGCGGCGTGGGCGCGGTGGCGATCACGCCCTGGAACCTCTACGGCGACCCGGCGCGGATGCATATGACGCTCGATGTGCTCTCGGCCTTCATCGGCCCGTTTTTCGGGATCGTCCTGACGGATTTCTGCCTGATGCGGCGCGGGTGGCGCGATGTGCGCGCACTTTACGCCGATGCCGCGCAAGGCCCCTATCGCGACCGGTGGGGGTGTAATCCCGTGGCCATCGGGGCGATGCTGTGCGCCGTCGCGATGGCGTTGCTGCCCGAATTCTGTGCGGCTCTTGCGCCGCTGCGCAATTTTTCATGGTTTGCGGGAAGTGGGATCGCGTCGATCCTGTATCTGGCCGGAACGACGCTTCTTCCGGCATCGCCGCTCCTTGTCGAACCGGATATTCGCCTGTCGCGATGAAAGCGATGAAGAACCGGGTTCAGCGAACCGCCGGCGGCGATGGTTTCTTCGCCGGTGAGCCGGGTGGAGTCCGCTCATGGTCCTTGCGCCTGCTTCATCCGGCACGGCATGGTGCCTGGTGTCGTGACGTCTTGTCGGGGGCGCAGCGGCCACGGGCTTAAAATTTGGAGTGGCCGCTCCAACATGAGTCACGTGGGGGTCGGAGATCCCGCGTTCGAGGATTTATGGAGCGATGGCATCAAGCAATATCCGCGCGGAGAAACCCTGTGGAGAGAAACGCGGCCGCGGCCGCCCGCAATCCTTCGACCGGTCGAAGGCCCTGTGCGCGGCGATGCGGCTGTTCTGGGACCGGGGCTATGAGGGCGCGCGTTTCGACGACCTGATCGCCGCGATGGGGATCAGCCCGTCGAGCTTCTACAACGCGTTCGGCAGCAAGGAGCGGCTCTATCAGGAGGCGATCGACGCTTATCTCGAGGCGGCCGGCACCTGGTTCCTGCGCATCCTGCATGAAAACGTGGATACGAGGACGGCGTTCGAGAAACTCATGCTGGCGGCGGCCATGGAGTTCACCCGCGAGGATCTGCCGGCCGGGTGCATGATCTCGGTGTCGGGCACCCAGGGGGGGCCGGAACAGGCGCGGTTGCGCGACCTGATGGCGCGGCAGCGTGCGCTGTCGGAGGCGGCGCTGGTGGAGCGCCTGCGCAAGGGGATCGCGGACGCGGACCTGCCGGCGCATACGGATGCCGAAGGGCTTGCGGCGTTCTTCAGCGCGCTGTTCCGCGGGATGGCGGTGCAGGCGCGCGACGGCGCGTCGCGCGAGAAATTGCTGGAAATCGGGCGGATCGGGATGCTGGCATGGCCGGCGGAACCGTTCGCCGTCCCTGCCGCCGGATTTCAGAACCCCGCTTCGCCCATGAACCCCGCTTTGCCCATGAACACCGAGACGGATTGCCGATAGGCGCGCGGACCGCTGCCGCCTATGCCGCGCGCGCGGCACGCCGTCCCAGCAGGGCGCGAAGCCCGGCCAGCGGGCGGGTATTGAGCACGTCGTCGGGGCCGAGCCATGCGCGCCGTGCCTGGTCGATGCCGAAGCGCATATATTGAAACGCGTTGACGGAATGCGCGTCGGTGGAAATGGCGAGTTTGACGCCCTTGCTTCTGGCCATGTGGGCATGGGCGTCATTCAAATCCAGCCGATCGGGCTGGGCATTGATTTCCAGGGCACAGCCGAGGTCGCGCGCGGCCGACGTGACGCGGTCCATATCAATCGCGTAGGGCGCGCGTTCGCCCAGCAGGCGGCCGGTCGGGTGGGCGATGATCGACACGTGCGGGTTTTCCATCGCCCGCAGCATCCGTGCGGTCTGCGCGTCGCGCGGCAGGTCGAAGAAGGAATGGATGGCGGCCACGACGATATCGAGCCGCGCAAGCGTCGTATCCGGCAGGTCCAGGGTACCATCCTTGAGGATATCGACCTCGATCCCCTTGAGGATCGTGAAGCCCTTGAGGCCGGCATTCAGCGTGTCGATTTCCGCGCCCTGGCGGGCGACCCTGTCGGGGTCCAGCCCGTGCGCCATGGCGACGCGCCGGCTATGGTCGGTCAGCGCCATGTAGCGATGGCCGCAGGCACGGGCCGCCGCCGCCATGTCGGCGATCGTGGCCGTGCCGTCGGTCCAGTCGGAATGGACATGCAGGTCGCCCCGCATATCCGCCAGCGCGATCAGGCGCGGCAGCCTTCCGGCCTGCGCCAATGCGATCTCGCCACGGTCCTCACGCATTTCAGGGGGGATATAGGCAAGGCCCAGCCTGTCATAGATCTCCTCCTCGGTGGCGCCGGCGATGCGGCGTTCGCCGGCGAACAGGCCGTATTCGTTGAGTTTCCATCCATGCCTGGCGGCGATCGCGCGCAGGGCGATGTTGTGCGGCTTGGAGCCGGTGAAATAGAGCAGGGCGGCGCCGTAGCTTTCTTCCGGAACCGCGCGCAAATCGACCTGGATGCCCGAACGCAGGACCACGGTGGTGCGCGTCGGGCCGTGGGCCAGGATTTCTGCGGTATTCTCATAGGCTGCCAGCCTGTCGCCGGCCGTCGCGGCCTGTGCGCTGCTCGCCAGGATGTCGAGATCGCCGATGGTGTCGCGGCGGCGGCGATAGCTGCCGGCCACCGCCACGCGTCCCCCGTTTTCGCCCAGATAGCCGGTCAGCGCCTGGGCTTCGGCCTCGGCGACCGCAAGCTTGAAGCGCCTGGGGCCCACCGGTCTTCCGAGCGCCTCGCCGAGCTTGCGTTCCGTGATGTCGCCGAACCCCGGCAATTCATGGACATGCCCCGCCGCCACCGCCCGGCGCAGATCATCCAGCGAACGGACGCCGAGCAGGTCGTAAAGGATCTTCACGCGCTTCGGTCCGAGACCCGGAAGCGTCGCCAGCGCGTCGAGTTCGCCCGGAAGCTCGGCCTTCAGCTTGTCCAGCAGCGCGAAGCGGCCGGAGCCGACGATATCCGCGATCTTGTGGGCCAGGTCTTCACCGATGCCGGGCAGGTCCGCAAGGTTCTCCCCGGCCTCCAGCATCGCGGTGACCGCTTCGGGCAGGCCGTCGATGGTGCGGGCCGCGCGACGATAGGCCCGTACCCGGAACTGGTTCGCGCCCTCGATTTCCAGAAGGTCCGCGGTCTGGTCGAACATCGCCGCGATCTCGGCATTCTGGACCGGCATGCGCCTGCTCCATCGGTATCGCAGGATAATGATGGCACATTGGCATGATCCCCCATGAATCCAGGGGCGGGGGGCTTTTTCCGCGCGGCGGCCGGGTCACATTCCGTTTTTGCCCGTTTTGCGACACGGACAGGTTCCATGGATACGGACCCGGCCAAAATTTCCGATTATGTATGGCGCGCCAAATATCGGCTGGTCGATGCCGGCCGGAGCGAGGCGGGCATTGCCGATAGCTGGGGGCGCGTCGCGCGTGCCATCGCCGCCGCCGAGCCGTCCGGCGCGCCGTTATGGGAGGCGCGTTTCTTCGATCTCCTGCGGGATCGGTCTTTCCTGCCCGGCGGCCGGATTCAGGCCGGGGCCGGAACCGCGCGCAATGTCACCCTCTTCAACTGTTTCGTGATGGGAGAAATAGAGGATTCGATTCCGGGCATCTTCCGGGCCCTGGAGGAAGCCGCGGTGACCATGCAGGCCGGCGGCGGGATCGGGCTGGATTTCTCGACGCTTCGCCCGCGCGGCCTGCGGGCATGGGCGGCTGGCACCATCGCATCCGGTCCGGTCTCGTTCATGCAGATCTGGGACGCGATGTGCGGGACCGTGCTGTCGACCGGTGCCCGGCGCGGCGCGATGATGGCGACCCTGCGGTGCGATCATCCGGATATCGCGGAATTCGTCTCGGCCAAACAACGGCCCGGCATGCTGCGGCGGTTCAATATGTCGGTCCAGGTGACCGACGCCTTCATGGCGGCCGTGCGGTCCGACGCGGCCTGGCCGCTGGTGTTTCCGGCCGCCGCATTCGGGCCGGACGATCAGGGCGGCGAGAGCGTGGCGCGGCGATGGCCGGGCTCGTCCGTTCCGGTCCCGTGCCGCGTCGTGCGGCGTGTCGGCGCCCGTGCGCTATGGGATGACATCCTGCGTAGTACTTATGATTTTTCCGAGCCCGGGGTCCTGTTCGTCGACCGGATCAACGCGTCCAACACGCTCTGGTATTGCGAGCGGATCAGCGCCACGAATCCCTGTGGCGAGATGCCGTTGCCCCCTTACGGGGCGTGCGACCTGGGCTCGCTCAACCTGGCGCGTTTCGTGCACGCGCCCTTTACCCCGCAGGCGGATCTCGATACCGGACGCCTGGCGGAGGCCGCGCGAGGCGCGGTGCGTTTTCTCGACGACGTGATCGATGTCTCGCGTTATCCCGTGCCGCAGCAGGCCGGGAACGCCCGCGCCTCGCGCCGCATCGGCCTGGGCGTGACCGGGCTGGCCGACATGCTGCTGATGCTGGGCCTGCGCTATGATTCCGCACAGGCGCGCGCCGTTGCCGCGGACATGATGCGCGTCGTCTGCCACGCGGCCTATCGCACCTCGGTTGCCCTGGCGCGCGAGAAATCGCCTTTCCCGCGTTTCGTGCGTGACGCCTATATGCAGGGGCCGTTCATCCGCGCCTTGCCCGGCGATATCCGCGATGCGATCGCCGCGTCCGGCATCCGCAACAGCCATCTGCTGGCGATCGCGCCGACTGGGAGCATCAGCCTGCTGGCCGGCAATGTTTCGAGCGGGCTGGAGCCGATCTTTGCCGCGTCCCATCACCGCACGATACTGGACGAAACCGGGGCGCCCCGGGATTTTCTGCTGACCGACTATGCCCTTGAGGTCTGGGCTCGCGGGGCCGGGGCATGCGGGGCCGGGGGCGAAAGCGGACGGCCGGGCCTGCCGCCCGCTTTCGTATCCGCCGGCGACCTGGGGCCGGAGGATCACATCGCCATGCAGGCGGCGCTGCAGCCCTTCGTGGACAGCGCGATCTCGAAAACCGTGAACGTGCCGCAGGACTATCCGTTCGACGCGTTCAAGCGCGTCTATGACCTTGCCTATGACAGCGGCCTCAAGGGCTGCACCACTTTTCGCCCCAATCCGGTGACCGGCATGGTCCTCAGCGACCCCCAATGCTGTACCGCCGGGCACGAAGCCGATTATACCAGCGCGTGTCATGATTGACCGTCTTGTTCTCTCTTTTTCGGGCGCTCTTTTCGGGGCGCTGCCCCGAACCCCGCCAAAGGCGGTGCCTTTGGAAACCGATTATTTATCAATATAACGGGGGTAATGGGGTGCAGGGGTCCGTGACCCCTGCCGGGTTCGGGCGGAGCCCGACCTGTCTTCCAAACGGTCAATGTCCAAGTGGATTGGTATTAGACGTTTGTCCCGGCTCTTGGCCTGGCTATCGGATCTCGAACTCTCCCGATGGCAGCGGAGTCAGCGATGTTTCCAGCGCCGCGCTTTCGCGGGCCAGGACATGATGGAACCACGTGATATCGGATTGCCGTGGCGTTCGGAGGCGGAAATTGCGGATCTGCATCGGCACGACGCGCAGGGCGGCCAGCCGGCCGTCTGTGCCCAGGCGGGGGAGATAGAGCGCGGCCAGGTCGGGCCGGAACGCGGCGTACCCTCCGATCCCTTCATAATCGTTGATAAGGTCGCCGCAGCCATACAGGATCAGTTTCCCCCGATGGCATTCCAGCCCCAGCCGGTGATGCGCGGAATGTCCGTGGATCAGGTCGGCGCCGCGGTCGATCAGGGCCTGCGCAAACCGTCGGTGCGCCTGCGGGACGAGATAGCCCCAATTGCCGCCCCAATGGATGGAGGCGATCACGATATCGCCCGGCCGGCGCCAGCGTTGCATGTCTTGCGCGACCAGCTCGGCGCTGCCGGCCGACAGGTCGGGCAGAAGATACAGGCCCGGCATATGCGCGCCGGCCTTCCATTCTTCCGGCACGCCGCTGCTCGGCAGGGCGCAGGCGAAGACCAGCAGGCGCCGGTCGCCGCCGGCAAGCGGCAGTACGGCCGGGGCCGTGGCCTGGGCCAGGTCGCGCCCCGCGCCGGCGGTTTGGATATGCGCCTTCCATAACGTATCGAGGGTCTGCACCAGGCCGGCCTGCCCCCAGTCGAGCGTATGGTTGTTGGCCAGCACGCAGCAATCGATGCGGGCCGCCGTCAGGCAATCGACATTGTCCGGATGCATCCGGTAATTGATCCCCTTGGGCACATAGGCGCCGGACGTGGTGACGGCCGTTTCCAGATTGACGATCCGCGCCGAAAGGCCGGCATCGCGCAAATAGGGCAGGGCATCGCCCCAGACATAGTCCGGCGCGACATGCCGGGGAATGGGACCGTTTTCCCGCTCGGCCAGGTCGAGATAGCCGAGGGCCGACGCGACATGGCGCTCATGCAGTTCGGGTTGGCCGGGATGGCGCAGGATCTGGTCCACGCCGCGTCCGAGCATGACGTCGCCGCCGAGCAGGAGGGTGAGGTCGGACATGGCGGCGGCAGGACCTAGGACGCCGGCCGGCGTTTTCCGCCCGGACGCACGATGGCGGCCTGGAGGCCGGTTTCCCCCTCGGTAACGGCGACATGCACCGGGCTGCCGACCTGCAACTGGTCGAATCCGTCGTCGGCCACGCTGTGGCGATGGAAATAGACCTCTTTCCCATCGGGCAGTTCGATGAAGCCGTAATCCTGTCCGGCGACGAAGCGGGTGACGTGGCCCTCCTGCATGATGGGTTCGTGGTGTTTCACCTGTCCGCCGCGCGTGCGCACATGATCTTCCAGCCGGCGGACTGCCGCATCGAACGCGTCCCGGACGGCGACATAGGCGTCCTCATGCGCATGGTTTCGCGGTCCTTCGCGCGAGACGACGATGTCGCCCGCCGGGGTGCTCACCACCAGTTGCACGTGGTACAGATCGCCCTGGTGATGATGGCGGTGCGGGATTTCGACCGTCACATGGCAACGCAGGATGTCGCTTTCGAAATGCGTCAACTGTGCGGCCCTGGCGCGGATTTTCGCCTCGAGCGCCGGCGAGGGATCCATGTTCTTGAAGGTGATCTGCACGGGAATGGCCATGGCGTCGTCCTCTGGACATCCGGCCCCGCCTGCCGCGGCCCTGCCTGCGACCGAAAGGGCGTGACGGCCCGATCGCATTCGCAACGCGCGACGCACGGTCGGGTTCGCCCTACGGACGTCTTTCGCGACGCGGCTGGTTTCAGGTCCGCGTCGATACAAGATTTCCCGATATACGCGCCCGATCATGCGGTCCGGTCGCTTGTCGGAGGGGTCCTTCATCATGCCTCAGCGGGCCGAGGATGCGCGGCATCCCATCACGCGGCATCCCATCACCCTGGGCGCCACCCTGGGCGTCACCCTGGGCGCCATCCTGGACGGGGCGGCACGGCATGTTCTGCTTCCTCTGGTTGCCGGGGCATTGTGCATCGGCGGTGTGGGGCGTCTGCTGGACCGGGCATGGGGCGACTGGTTCTGGGTGGCCGGAACCGCCGTCGTGCTGTGCTTCCTGCTGCTGCAGATCGCCCTGACGCTGCGTCGCGGCGAATTCGGACTCGACCTGATCGCCGCCCTCGCCATGGGGGGCGCGCTTCTGCTGGGCCAGAATCTGGCCGGCATCATCATTGCCCTGATGTTTGCCGGCGGAGAGGCGCTGGAAGGTTTTGCGCAGGGGCGCGCGCGGCGCGAGATGACCGCGCTGCTCGATCGCGTGCCGCGCAGCGCCGCCCGCTATGACGGGGAACAATTGCAGGACGTGCCTCTGGCCGCGCTTCTGGCCGGCGACCGCATCCTGGTGCGGCAGGGCGACGTCGTTCCCGTGGACGGGCTGGTGACCAAGGGGATCGCCGTCCTGGATGAATCGGCGCTGACGGGAGAGGCGCTGCCCGTATCGCACCGGGTCGGCGCCGCGATCGTCAGCGGCACGACCAATGCCGGCGACGCGTTCGACATGCAGGCGACCAGCACGGCCGCCGACAGCACCTATGCCGGAATCGTCCGTCTGGTCGAGGCCGCGGGCGCGGCAAGGGCGCCCATGGTGCGCCTGGCCGACCGTTATGCGCTGGTCTTCTTCGCGCTTACTCTTTTCGTGACGGGGGCGGCCTGGATCGTCAGCCGCGATCCTGTCCGGGCCCTGGCGGTCCTGGTCGTTGCAACACCCTGTCCGCTCATCCTCGCGGTGCCGGTGGCGATCATGTCCGGCATCTCCCGCTGCGCGCGCCGCGGCATCCTCGTGAAGGGCGGCGGCGCGCTGGAACAGCTCAGCCGGATCAGGACCGTCATCTTCGACAAGACCGGCACCCTGACCGACGGCCGGGCCCGCATTCTGGACATGATGTGCGACACCATCGATCCGCGCGAATTATTGCGCATCGCGGCGTCGCTCGACCAGGTTTCGCACCATGTCGTCGCGCGTTCGCTGGTGCTGAGCGCCGGAGAACGCGGGATCGTCCTGTCCCTGCCCGAGGCGGCCCACGAACAGTCCGGCGCCGGCGTGACCGGCAGGCTGGAGGGGCATCCGGTTGTGGTCGGCAGTTGGGACTATGTGCGCGCCGCCACCGACGACACGCCGTTTGCGGCGGAAATTTCGGAGTGGATGCGCCGCGATGGCGCGGTGGCGGTCGCGGTGGGCATCGACCGCCATGTCGCCGGCGCGTTCCTGCTGGCGGACCAGGTCAGGCCCGAGGCCGGGATCGTGCTGCGGCAATTGCGGGATGCCGGCATAAGCCGGATCGTACTGGCGACCGGGGACCGGGCCGACCTCGCGGCCAGTGTCGGCGTATTCCTCGAGGTCGATGCCGTCGTGGCGGATCTCAAGCCCCAGGACAAGACGGCGATCGTCGCCGCGGAGAAATCGGCCGGTCCGGTTCTGATGGCCGGGGACGGGGTCAATGACGCGCCGGCCCTGGCCGCATCCGACCTGGGCGTGGCCATGGGCGCCCGCGGTGCCGCGGCCTCGTCGGAGGCGGCGGACATCGTTATCCTGGTCGACAGGCTGGACCGGCTGGTGGATGCCCTGCGCATCGCCCGGCGCGCGCGCCGGATCGCGCTGCAAAGCGTCTATGCGGGCGTGGGCCTGTCCATTTGCGCCATGCTGGCCGCCGCCGCGGGGTATCTCATCCCCGTCGAGGGCGCGCTGCTGCAGGAAGGCATCGATGCCGCCGTCATTCTCAATGCCCTGCGCGCGCTGCATGGCGGCCTCTGGCGTCGCGCCGGACATGCCGGCCTCGCACCGGAAGAATTGCGCGCCCTCGATGCCGAACACCAGGCGCTGCTCGACGTCGTCGACCGCATTCGCGTGACCGCGGACCGGTCGCATGACGTGTCGGGGCCGGATCTCGACAAGGATCTGGAAATCCTGGATCAGATGCTGCGACAACGGCTTCTGCCGCATGAACGGCAGGATGACCGGGAGATCTATGCCCGCATCAGGCGGCAGGCGCGCATGCCCGACCTGCTGGCCGGCATGAGCCGCACCCACATGGAGATACGGCGCCAGATCCACAATCTGGCCGCGCTGCGCCGCGCCGTGTCGGAACATGGTGCGAACGCGTTGCAGCGCCGCGAACTGCAGCGCCTGCTCTATGGCCTCGAAGCCATTACCCGCCTGCATTTCGCGCAGGAGGAGGAAATCTATCGCCTGCTTGAGCGGGAATGGTAGGGGACAGGGCGCGTCCGTCCCCGGCGCGGCCGATCACCTGCCGGTGGCGCGTCTGCCGGAGCGGCTGGCTGAAGATTATGTGTTTGTCGCGCTTTGCGTAGTCGCCTGCTTGTCGTACGCTGCGAAGGACGAGGCCCGCTGCGAACGAGTTCACCGTACCGGGGGGCCGTTCGGAACATCGGAAACTGAACAGAACATGACGATCCTGGGACAGCGGGGAATGAAGGGCCGCCTTGCCAAAATCGGGGCCCGTATCAGAAAGAGTCCCATCACGCGGGTGGGGCCGGGCCTGATTACCGGGGTTGCGGACGACGATCCCAGCGGAATCGCCACCTATTCGCACGCAGGGGCCACCTTCGGCCTGGACATGCTCTGGACGATGCCGCTGGCATTTCCGCTGATGGCGGCGATCCAGTTGGTCTGCGCGCGCATCGGCCGGGTCACCGGGCGTGGCCTGGCGGCCAATATCAAGACCGCGTTTCCCGCCCCGGTACTGCTGGTCGTCACCGGCCTGCTGCTGCTTGCCAATACGCTCAACATCGCGGCCGACATCGCCGCGATGGGCGACGTCACCTCTTTGGTCACCGGCCTGAACAAGCAGCTTGCAGCCATATTCTGGGTGATCGTCACCCTCGTGCTGCAGGTCTTCGTCCCGTATCACCGATATGTATATTTTCTGAAATGGCTTACGCTTTCCCTGTTGTCCTATTTCATCGTGGCCATGATCGTTCATGTGCCCTGGCACGACGTCGCGATGCGGACGATCTGGCCCCATGTGACCTGGGATGGGCGTACCGCCGAAATGGTGCTGGGCGTGTTCGGCACGACGATCAGCCCGTATCTGTTCTTCTGGCAGGCCTCGGAAGAAGTGGAGGATCTGCGGATTCATCACGCGGAACCCCTGCTGACCGATGACATGGGCGCCGCCGGCGAGCTGCGCCGCATTTCGTGGGATACATGGAGCGGCATGTTCTATTCGGATGTGACCGCGTATTTCATCATCCTTGCGACGGCGGTGACGCTGCATGCGCACGGCGTCACCCGGATCGAAACGGCGGCACAGGCCGCCGATGCGCTCCGGCCCCTGGCGGGCGACTTCGCCTATTACCTGTTCGCGGTCGGTATCTGGGGCGTCGGTCTGATCGGTGTCCCTGTCCTGGCCGGATCGGCGGCCTATGGCTTTTCGGAGGCGATGAACTGGCAATGGGGGCTGGAACGCAAGGCGACCGATGCGCGCGGCTTCTATGGTGTCATCATCGTCAGTGTCCTGGCGGCGCTGGTCATCCAGTTCTCCCCCCTCAGCCCCATGAAGGCGCTGTTCTGGTGTGCCGTCCTGAATGGCGTCGTCGCCGCGCCGCTGATGGCCGTCCTGCTTCTGCTCGGGGGGCGGCGCCTGACATTGGGAAAATTCGTGGTTAACAAGACCAT
This sequence comes from Nguyenibacter sp. L1, assembly GCF_035199985.1. Lineage (GTDB taxonomy): Bacteria > Pseudomonadota > Alphaproteobacteria > Acetobacterales > Acetobacteraceae > Gluconacetobacter > Gluconacetobacter vanlangensis. The sequence continues at coordinate 1,122,063 of NZ_CP127015.1, read as the reverse complement.
ATTGGCGCTTGGATGGATCGCGACCTTCGTGATGGCGGTTTCAACCGTCGAGATGGTCCTGGGATGGTTCTGAAGGGTTGGATGCCGCGAAGCCGGATCATGTGACGGTTTCGTGTTCCCTTGAACCTGGGGCCTCTCGCTACACTTAGAGTGGATTGGCACGGACCGATCCACGGGTTTTTGGTCATCCTTTCCTTCGGGCATGTCGCATCCGTGCGGAGGCCACCATGCTTCAATACAGTCCGGGCGGGCAGGGATTGCTGATCGGCAATTGCCCGCGGCAGCCCGATCGTCGCGGGTTCGTCGCCGATGCCTCGGGTGATTACGAACTGGCCATCGTCGAATTCGACGACCAGGGCTGCTATTATGAACGCGCGCAGATGGCCGCCCTGGCGGACCAGGTCGCCCGTCTGGTCCGTCAGGACGCGGACGCCGTCATCATCGTCTTTATTCATGGCTGGAACCATAACGCCGATCCCCTGGATGCCGGTCTGCTGGGGTTTCGGCATGTCCTGTCGATCGCTGCGCGGCACGAACGGCAATTGAACCCGGCCCGTCCCCGCTCCATTCTGGGGATATTCGTCGGGTGGCGCGGCCGGACGCTTTTTCATCCCGTGCTCGAATATCTCACCTTCTGGGGGCGCCAGGCGGCAGGGCGGCGGGTTGCCGGCGGGTCGGTACGCGAATTGTTCGGGCTGTTGCGGCGGTATCGCGATGCAAGACGCGCGGCAGGCGGGTGCCCCCTGCTTGCCGTCATCGGTCATAGTTTCGGCGGGATGATCGTGTATTCGGTCCTGGACCAGTCGCTGATCGAATATGCGTCCTCGCCGGACCCGCAGGATTCGCCCCGGTTCGCAGATCTGGTCCTGCTGATCAACCCCGTGCTGGAAGCGACACGCTATCTGCCGATCTACGACATCCTGCGGCGGCCGGGCGCCCCTCTGCATGGTCATGACACGCCACCGGTCTTCGTATGTGTGTCGGCGCGCAATGACTGGCCCGACCGCATCCTGTTTCCGCTGGGACATGCCGCGGCCCGCATGATGCAACGCTGCCGGTCCCGGCTGGAGCGCAGATGCCTGGGGCGCACGATCGGAAATATCCGCCCATTTCGCACGCACCGGTTGAGGGGTCCCGTCGATGGCGAAATGTTTTCATTGACCCCGACCGGCAATGCCAACCGGCCGGGGACGCCCTTCTGGATCGTGCGCGCAGGTTCCCATGTGGTGGACGGGCATGACGGCATCTCCCACGAGCCGTTCCAGGAATTCGTCGGCAGCCTGCTGTTCCAGCACCAGGGCAAGACGTCACACGGCACGGGGCCGCACTCCGCGGCCTGAGCCGGGGGCGCGATCCCGTACCGTGTTGCGGCATTCCTGCCGCCGGTTCCGGCGTCTCCGTCGCGTCAGGTCGTGTTCAGGTATGTTTGATGGGGATGACCTGTTCGTTCTTCTGGGCCTCGGCCGTCTTGGGCAGGGTCACCGTCAGCACGCCCTTGCTGAAGGATGCTTCGATCGCCCCGACATCCACCTCGTCAGGGATCTGGAAGGAGCGCAGGAACGTGCCGAAGCGTCGCTCGGAGTGGTAATAATTGTTCTTCTTCTCTTCTTTTTCTTCATGTTTTTCGCCGCGAATGATCAAAGTGTCATTCGTCGTTTTGACCTCGACGTCGGTCTCGTCCATTCCGGGAAGCTCGACGGTGATTTCATAGCGGTTGTCCCGGTCGAGAATGTCGATCGGAGGCGCGATGTCGAGGCCCTCGCCCCGCGGCCAGAACATATCGAGGCCCGACGAACGGCCAAAGGGACGGCGCCACCACCCCGACGGGAGTTCGTCAAACCTGCGGTCCAGTTCGCGGCGCAACGTATCGAGCGCCGGCCAGGATGCCGTCCGTAGCGGTTTTGCGGGCCTGGATTCCGGTTTGATCGCGAGTTTGTTGGGGTCTGCCATGGGAATCTCCATGTCTTCGCACTGCGAGTACCAGGCAGGGGGCAAGCTGGTCTCTCAAGCTGGTCTCTGGGGCTAGGGAACGCGGGATCCGGCGGTAAGTTGTCACCCGAAGCACCGGCTGCGTGCTTTGTGTCGTGTCGAAAAAATCGAGGGGCGGACACTGATCCGCGCGGAGAAGGATCCCTATCTGTCGGATGCCGCGGCAAGCGGCGATGCGCGGTGTCGCACGCGCGCGCAAGGCAAGGGTCGAGAGGGGATGCAGCCGATCGAAAACCGCGTATTCGATGCGATCGCGCCGGGGGAGGCGGCCAGCGTGACCCACACGCTGACCTATAAGGACATGCAGATATTCTCGACGATGGCGCGGCATATGTGCCCTGCCGCGATCGACGAAGCGGCCGCCCGCAGCGAGCCGTTCTATGATGTCGCCGCCCAGGGAATGTGGCTGCCCGCATTGGTTTCGGCGCTGGTCGCGACCCGGCTTCCCGGCCTGGGCAGCAAATATGCCGCGCAGAGCCTTCACTTCGAACGCGCGATCGCGCTGGGCGATACGATGACGGTGACCTTGACGGTGACGGCGAAGGATGCGCGGGACGGCATCGTCGGCATGGACTGCCTGGCAACGAACCAGCGGGGCGAGATCGTCGCCCGTGGGCGTGCCGAGATCATCGCGCCGACCGAGAAGATATCGCGCCTTCGCGAGACCCGATCGGATCAATTGCCGTCGGGCAAGGGGCGCCGGTACGAACGGCTGATCGCCCTGACCCGGGGGCTGGCGCCGATCAGGACGGCCGTCATCTATCCGGTGGAAACGATCTCCCTTCTCGGTGCCATGGAGGCCGCGCGCGCCAATCTGATAGAGCCTATCCTGATCGGTCCGGAAGACAGGATACGCGCCGAGGCCGTGCGGGCGCAGGTCGATGTGTCGGGGTACGAAATCGTCCCGGCGGATCGGCCCGAGGAGGCAGCGCAAGCCGCGGTCCGCTTGGCCCGCGAGGCACGGGCCGAGGCCCTGATGAAGGGGGCGCTGCACACGGACGTGCTGCTGCGCGCCGTTCTGGACCGCGATCACGGCTTGCGGACCGAACGGCGGCTCAGCCACGTATTCGCGATCGACGCGCCGTTCTATCCGCGCCCGATCCTGCTGACCGACGCCGCGGTCAATATCGACCCGACACTTTCCGACAAACGGGATATCGTCCAGAACGCCATCGCGCTGGCCCACGCGCTGGGCATTCCGTGTCCCCGGGTTGCGATCCTGTCCGCCGTGGAAACGGTGACCGAGGCTCTTCGTTCAACGCTCGATGCGGCCGCCTTATGCAAGATGGCCGAGCGTGGCCAGATTACCGGCGGCATACTGGACGGTCCGCTCGCGTTCGACAACGCGGTCTCGGTCATGGCGGCGAAGGCCAAGGGGATCGTCTCGCCCGTCGCGGGGCATGCGGACATCTTCGTCGTGCCGGACCTGGAAGCGGGGAACATGCTGGCCAAGGAACTGGAATATCTGGCCGATGCCCAGATGGCGGGAATAGCGCTCGGCGCCCGGGTACCGATCATTCTGACCAGCCGTGCCGACAGGACGCTGGCCCGCCTCGGGTCATGCGCGATCGCGCTGCTTCTGGTCCGTCATGCCGGGGAAAAAACCTGATTTTGGTCGGCATCGGCGCGGATTTCCTAAGATTTATCATGCGCTTCATGAGGTTGGAAAGGGAAAGGAGAAACGCAGCATGGAACAAGGATCACCCAACGCCGGCATGGAAGCGGCAGTCCTGACACCCGACCAGCGGCACAGGCTTGCCGCGGCCCTGGAGCAATATCTCGACGCGGACAAGCCGGGCCAGGGGGTGTACGGGCTGCTGCGCCGGGCCGCCGACGCGGCGATCTATGACCAGGTGCGCGGCTGGGGGTGCCAGCCCCATCCGCCCGAGGCGGCCACCGGGATGATCCATGTCCTGATCCCGCCCGAAGACATGCAGAAACTTCTGGCCCTGGCGGATATTTCCGAGCAGCAGGCTATTGCGTATCTGGTCGTGCATCTGCCGCGTGCCGTTCGGAATTACGTGCTGAAATTGCCGATGCATCGGCCGGGCAGCCTGTACGAGCGGGCGAAGCAACATTTCCCGTGTGTTGCCGCGGACAGGTCGAAAGGCTGACCACGGGATGACGGGCCCGGGGGATGGAGGACGGAGGACCCGGCCGCGTCAGCAGATTCGCGGCAGATGTTCGCCGAACAGCCAGTCCACGATCCGTCCGCCACCGAATCCGGTCGTCATCTGCACGAAATGGTCTGGGTCTTCGATCACGTCTCCGATGATGCAGGCATCGCGGCCCAGAGGATGCTTCCGCATCGCCTGCAACAGGCGCGTCGCCTCCTGGGGGGCGACGATCGCGATCAATTTGCCTTCGCTGGCGACATAGAGCGGGTCCAGGCCAAGAAGTTCGCAAGCGGCGGCCACGTTTTCCCGCACGGGTATGGCCTCTTCCCGCAGCATTATGCCGACGGATGATTGATGCGCGATCTCGTTCAGCGTCGCGCCGATGCCGCCGCGCGTCGGATCGCGCAGCAGTCGGAGCGCGCTGCCGGATGCGCGGATCATCTCGGCGACGAGGGTATGAAGTGCCGCGCTATCGGACAGGATGTCGGTTTCGAAACCCAGGCCGGCGCGTTTGGACATGATCGCGGCCCCATGATCGCCCAGGAAGCCGGAGACCAGTACCTTGTCCCCCGGCCGGGCCTGATCACCTGACAACGCAACCCCTGGAGGGATGCGTCCGACCCCGGTCGTCGTGATGAACACGCCGTCCGCCTTGCCGCGTTCGACGACCTTAATGTCGCCGGTTACGATCGCAACATCCGACGCGCGGCTGGCCGTTGCCATGCTGGCGGCGATCCGCTGCAGGTCACGCAGCGGAAATCCCTCTTCGATCACGAATCCCGCGGCCATGTACACCGGGACGGAACCGGCCATCGCCAGGTCGTTGATCGTGCCGTGCACGGCCAGGGATCCGATATCGCCGCCGGGGAAGAAGATCGGCGATACGACATATGAATCGGTGGAGAGCGCGATATGGCCGCCGGTCACCGGGAAGACGGCGCAATCATTAGCCTGGTCGAGCAAAGGGTTGGAAAATGCCGCGCGGAAGATCTCATCGATCAGTTGCGCCATGGCCCGCCCGCCGGCCCCGTGCGACAGGTCGACGCGGCCATTGGCGATGTCGAGCCGGCGTTGGCGGGGGACCTGCCTGCTCATCGGTCCCGCGCACCTGGCGGCGTCCTGTCTCGAAATCGTTTATAGGTCCAATGGGCGGCGCAGGCGCCTTCGGGCGAGACCATGCAGGAACCGATCGGCGTTTCCGGCGAGCAGACCGTACCAAACAGACGGCAATCGGTCGGTTTTCGTACGCCGCGCAATACCTCGCCGCAGGCGCAGGCAGGATTGTCCGCGGCCGGCAGGGTGGTAATGCCGTATCGCCGTTCGGCATCGAATGCGGCATGGCGGTCGTTCAGGCGCAATGCGCTGTATGGAATCTCGCCCAGCCCACGCCATGCGAACGATTCGCGAATCTCGAAGACATCGGCAATGGCCCGCTGGGCAAGGAGATTGCCGCCCCGTATCACCGCGCGGCGATATTGGTTTTCGACGACGCAGCGCCCCGCATTCATCTGCCGGACCAGCATGACGATCCCCTGCAGCACGTCCAGCGGTTCGAACCCCGTCACGACAACGGGTTTTGAAAAGCGTGCCGCGATGTCCTCATAGGGAGACGTGCCGATGACCGTGCTGACATGTGCCGGGCCGACCAACCCGTCGATCGCCACGTCCTGATTGTCGAGAATGGCGCGGATGGCCGGCGGTGTCAGTACATGGTTGCACAATATACCGAAATTAAAAATATTCCTTTCCTTAGCGCGAAGGATTGCAAGGGCGGTGGGCGGCGTCGTCGTCTCGAAACCCACCGCCAGAAAGACAATCCGGCGTTCCGGTTCGGTCTCGGCAATCTGCAGGGCGTCGTGCGTGGAATACACCATCCGGATATCGGCCCCGGCCGCGCGGGCCCGCAGCAGGCTGCCGCCGTCCGGGGTCGGGACGCGCATCAGGTCGGCATAGGTGCATAGCGTGATGCCGGGTTGCCCGGCCAGCCGGATCGCATCCTCGATCCGGCCGACGGGCAGGACGCAGATCGGGCAACCGGGGCCATGGACCATCCGTACATTGCGTGGCAGCAGATCCTCGATACCGTATCGTGCGATGGCGTGGGTATGACCACCGCAGAATTCCATGATCCGATAATCGCGGTGCGGATCGGCCTCGCGCGCCAGCGTCTCGGCAAGCGCACGGGCCAGATGCCCGTCGCGATATTCCGTCATGTATTTCACGACGCGTCTTTCATTGAAGGACGTCCTGCCCGCCCGGGAACGAAGACAGGCCGGCGGCGCGCATCAAGGCGAGCGTTTGCGCCGCCTCTTCGGGGTCGAGCCTGGCCAGGGCATATCCGACATGGATGATGACATAGTCGCCGACAGCCACGTCCTCGAGCAGTGCGACGGAGACCAGGCGCGACACGCCGTTCAGGGTAACGCGGGCCATGGCGTCGGGCAGCAGCGCATCGACCCGGATGGGAATCGCCAGGCACATCGCTATGCCCTTTCATATCCGGGAATGCCCGCGCGGGTACCGTCTTTCAGGCACAGCCTGGCCCACGCCGCCTGTCCCAGGGACAGCCCTCCGTCATTGGCCGGGACGCTACGCGGCATGATCGGATTCAACCCCGCATTCCGCAATGCGCCTGCCAGCCCGTCGGCCAGCAGCCGGTTTGCCAGGCATCCTCCGGCCAGAAGCACAGTCCGCACCCCCAGGCGCGCGGCATGGCTGGCGGTCAATGCCGACAGGCCGGCGATGACGGTGCCATGAAACAGGTCCGCACCTGTGCGTGCATCCATCCCCGGCTGCGACAGCGCAGCGAGCAGCGGCAGGAAATCCAGCGTGCCGCCATTCAGCCGATAGCCGTTCGGCAGACCCCGCGGTGCCGTGGCCAGGGCTTCCAGCGCCATGGCGGCTTCGGCTTCATGGCTCTGGCGGATGCAGATTCCCAGCAGGGCGGCGGCGGCATCGAACAGCCGGCCCATGCTGCTCGTGCCCGGGAAGGCGCCGCCGGTTACCAGACCCGCCAGGCGCGCCGCCTGCGGAACGGTATGAAATCTTCGACCTGCCTCGTCCCCCCGCCCCAGCGTGGCCAGAACGGCGACACCCATGCGCCAGGGTTCGCGTGCCGCCCGGTCCCCGCCGGGCAGCGGCACGGGGGCAAGATGGCCAAGCCGGTGCCACGTCGATCCGTCGACATGGAGCAGTTCGCCACCCCAATTGCCGCCGTCATGACCATGGCCATGGCCGTCCAGGGCCAGGCCCAGATAGGGGCCGCGCACGATCCGCTCGGCGGCCACCGCAGCAAGATGGGCCAGGTGATGCTGGACCGGCAGAACAGGCATTCCGCTTTCCTGCGCATGGCGGCTCGACGGATAATCCGGGTGAAGGTCACAGGCGACGACAAGCGGGACAACGCCCAGAAACGCGGTCATGCGGCGGATCGCGTCCGCATGGCGCCGAATGGCCTGGGGGCTGTCCAGATTCCCGATATGCTGGGAAAGAAAGGCCTCACGCCCCCGGGTGATGCAGATCGTCGCCTTCAGATAGGCCCCCACGGCCAGGACGGGCGGTCCGTCCTCTGCCAGGTCGATCGGCGCGGGGACGATGCCCCGCGCCCGGCGGAGACAGGCGGGAGCCCGGTCGATGACCGTCATGACCGAATCGTCCAGTGCGTTTTCGATGTCGCGGTCATGGGTGACGATCAGGTCGGCCAGGCCGGCCAGTTGCGCATGCGCCGCCCCGTTATCGGTAATCAACGGCATGCCGGCGCGGTTCGCGCTGGTCGCGACCAGGCAGGCCGGCGCGCTGGTGCCGCGCCGGCGTGCCTCCTGCGCCAGCGCGTGGAAGAGCAGGTGATGGATCGGGGCCGATGGCAGCATGACGCCGATCTGCCTCAGGCCAGGGGCCACGGACGGCGCCACGATCGTGCGCCGGGCCAGCAGCACGATCGGCCGTTCGGGCCGTTCAAGCATCCGGCGCGACAGCGGATCGACGATCGCGACCAGCCCGGCGGCGGCCAGGTCGGTGACAAGGGTGGCGAAGGGCTTGGCCGGCCGGTTCTTCCGGACCCTGAGCCGACGCACGGCGGCCTCGTTCCCCGCATCGCAATAAAGATGGAACCCGCCGACGCCCTTCAGCGCCACGATGGCGCCATCGCACAGGGCGCTGGCGATCTGGTCCGTCGAGGCACTCAAACGCGGCCCGCAGGACGCGCAGGCGATCGTTTCGGCATGAAAGCGCCGGTTGCCGGGTGCCTGATAATCGCGCCGGCAATCGGGGCAGAGACTGAAGGCAGCCATCGTCGTGTTCGCGCGATCGAACGGAAGCGCCCGCGTGATCGTCAGGCGGGGGCCGCACTGCGTGCAACTGATGAATGGATAGAGGTAAAAGCGGCTGGCCGGATCGAAAAGCTCTTGCAGGCAGGACGGGCAGGGTGGCGCATCCGCGGCCATACGGGTGTGGCCTGGGCGGTGGATGGTTTCGCGGATTTCGAACCCTTTGCCGCCGTCGGGAGGGATATCGCGCACATCCACCCGCTCTATGCGGGCAAGGGGCGGCGGTGCGGCGCGAAGGGCGGCAAGAAATCCGTCCAGGGATGCGCCCTCGATTTCGGCCAGCACGCCGTCGCCGTCATTCAGGACGTAGCCGGAAAGGCCATGTTGCCGCGCAAGCCCGTAGATGAAAGGACGAAAGCCCACACCCTGTACGACCCCGCCGATACGAACCCGGACACGCCGCGCCGCGCGGCGCGTATCCCTAGCGTCGGGCAGGGTATGCATGGTCCGGCCCGTCCGGGACCGCGGCCGGGCGGCATTGCATGACCCAGCCGGCCAGTTCGTTCAGCCCCGCGCCCGTCCTGGCGGAAACCTCAAGGATCTGCAGGTGCGGGTTCACCCGGCGCGCCGCCGCGATGCAGGCGTCGCGGTCGAAATCCAGATGCGGAAGCAGGTCGATCTTATTCAGCACCATCAAATGCGACGAGGAAAAGATATGCGGATATTTGAGCGGCTTGTCCTCTCCCTCGGTCACCGACAGCACGACCATGCGGGATCTTTCCCCCAGGTCGAAGGCGGCCGGGCAAACCAGGTTTCCGACATTCTCGATAAACAGGACGCCATTTTGCGGCGTGGGCAGCATGTCCATCGCGTGCGACACCATATGCGCATCCAGATGGCAGCCCTTGCCGGTATTGACCTGCACCGCCGCAGCCCCGGTGGCGCGGATCCGTTCGGCGTCGCGTGATGTCTGCTGGTCGCCCTCGATGACCGCGACCGGCAGGAATGTCCGTATATATTCGACAAGTCTGACCAGAAGCGAAGTCTTCCCCGCACCCGGGCTGGAGACGATATTAAGCGCAAAGCTGCCCTGTCGCAGCAGCCGCGCGCGATTGGCCGCCGCGAAGGCATCGTTGGCCGCCAGAATATCGCGCTCGATCCGTATCGCGCGTTCCTTTCCGACGCCCGGCGCATGCGCATGTGCGCTGTCGGGCCCGATATCCCCGGATCCGAAATCAAGCCCCGATCCGAAATCAAGAGAGCCGCCGTCATGGTGCTGGTGGGCATGCCCCTTCCGATGCGCCATGGCATGATCCGCCGGCTCGGTACCCGGCGTTCCGCATCCGCAGATCACGCACATCAGATCACCTCCAGTCCGGTCAGGAAAAAATCGTCGCCGCCGGTCACCACCAGGTTGGCCAGGGCGCAGCGCGGACAATCCTGATGCCACTCGGTTACGGAGCCTGTGTACCCGCAATCGGGACAGAAACCGTTGGCCGGTACGGTCTCGATTTGCAGTCGCGCCTTATGGGCGATTGTGCCCCGCACGACCGCGGCGAAACAGAATTGCAGCGCCATGGGCTCGACCGGGCCAAGCACCCCGATGGCCACCGTGACCGTGTGAACGCAGCGAAAACCCTGTTTGCGGGATTCTTCCTCGATCAATGCCAGAAGATTTTCGGCGAGCGACATTTCGTGCATGTCGGGCTTTCTGCGCGGTCCATCTTTCAGGAGGCGCTCAGCCGTGACCGCAAGGCCTGGATAACGATCGGTGCATCGACGGGTTTAAGGAACACGCCCGAAATGCCGAGTTCGTGAAAGCCCGCCGTGCCCGACAGGGATTGCGACGCGGTGCTGATGATGAAAAGCGGGATCGCGAGTCCCTCGTTGCGCAGTGTCTCCGCCAGATGGGCGCCGGCGTCGGCGGTTTCGAGCATCAGGTCTGCCAGGATCGCATCCGGACGAACCCGGCGTGTCGTGCGCAGGCCCTCGCGGCTGTCGGCGGCCTCGCCGACGCTGAAGCCGGCCTGTTCCAGGGCGTCGCGCAGGGCGCCCCGGGCGGTCGCGTCGGTATCGATCAGCAGAAGGGTGCGCCGTTTCGCGCCAAGCCCGATATTACCCATGATCTTCTTATCCCGCATCGCCGCGCAGCCGCGCGCCGAGCGCCCGGACGGCGTGGCCGAGATTGCGCGCCGCGCGCGGCGTCAGGTCCTCGGCAAGGGTGAAGCTGTAGCCGCGGATTGCCAGTTGGTAGGCGCGGGGCGTCGCACCGAGATAATCGCGTGCGATGGCCAGGACGGCGGGGGGTGAGAGAACATGGCTGGTAAAGCCGATTTCGGGCGCGGGAAAGACCGGCGTCACACGGAATGGGGCATGCCCGCGAAGCGTGGCGTCGATGAACCAGACGACGTCGTTTTCCGCGATGTCGAGGGCATCCTCGATCGCGAGCTGGTACGGATCATGGATCGCGATGTTGGGCAGGCGCAGGCCGGCGATCGCCGTCGCGGCGGCGGGGCCCAGCCCGTCGTCCTCGCGCCCCGGATTGCCGACGCCGATCACCAGCGTGCGTGCGATCATCCGCGCGCCTTCGACAGGATGGGCGTGCCGTCACTGTCCTCCAGCGTCACGACCAGCTTCATCTGTCCCAGCGCATGGGTGGCGCAGGACAGACAGGGATCATAGGCCCGGATGGCGACTTCCAGGTGGTTGAGCAGTCCTTCGCTGATGTCGCGGCCGGCGAGATCACGCTCGGCGACCTGGCGGATCGAACGGTTGATCGCCTCGTTATTGTGGGTGGTCGCGACGATCAGGTTGGCGCGCACGATGCGGTCCTGTTCATCGATCTCGTAATGATGAAACAGCGTGCCGCGCGGCGCTTCCAGGACGGAGATGCCGCGCAGGCGCTTCTCGCCCGTGACGACCAGGTCGCCGCCCTGCAGGTCGTCGTCATGGAGCAGGATGCGGATCGTCTCGGCGCAATGGATCATGCAGACCAGCCGCGCCCAGTGATAGGCGAGGGTCGCATGGACCGGCCCGCTGCCATTCCGGACGCCGCCTTGGGCCATGAAATCGCGGCGCGCCTGTTCCGCCAGGGGGGTGCCGATGAAGGCGCAGCAATTCAACTGCGCCAGGGGGCCGACACGGTACCAGCCCTGTTCGGGGCCGAGCGCGCGGATATAGGGGAATTTCATGTAGCTCCACGGCCGGACCTCCTCGCCGAGATAATCGGCATAGCGATCGGCGGGAATCCCGTCGAAGATCATGCCGCCCTTTGCGTCCATGGCGCGCAACCGCCCATCATACAGGTCCAGCCCGCCGTCGGCGGCGACAAGGCTCATGTAATGCGATTCGATCCGCGCGAATTCCGCGTGCAGTTCGGGGTGGGCGTCGATGAAGGCGCGATGGAGTTCGAGCGCCTGGCAGCACCAGGCCAGAACCGGTTCGACATCGCGCCGTAAATTGTCCCGGTATTCCACGGAGAGATTCTGGTTGACCCCACCCGGTACGCAGAGCCGGGGATGGATCCGGCGTCCGCCGGTGGCGGCGATCACCATCTGTCCGAACTTGCGGATCATGATCGCCCATTTCCCGACCTCGGGATAGCGCTCCATCACGCCGATGATCGTGCGCGTCTCGACGGGGGCCTCGAAGCCCAGCAGCAGGTCCGGGGACGCAAGGTGGAAGAAATTGACGGCGCTGGATTGCAGGACCTGGCCGTAATGCATCAGCCGGCGCATCTTCTCGGCGGTCGGCGTCAGCCGGTCCACGCCGGCGATCGCATCCATCGCCTTGCCGGCGCCCAGATGATGGCTGACCGGGCAGATGCCGCAGAGCCTCTGCACGATGACGGGGACTTCCCAATACATCCGTCCCTGGATGAAGCGTTCGAACCCGCGGAATTCGACGACGTGGAAACGCGCCTGGGCGATGTTTCCCGCGTCATCCAGCCGCAGCGTGACCTTGCCGTGGCCTTCGACGCGCGTGACCGGATCGATGACGATCCGGCGCGTGCCCGAATCCCGGTTGCCATTGTCCTCGTCGTTCATGGTCCGTCACGCATCGTCATTCGTATTTCAAAAGCGGATAAGGCAGGTCCGGTGCCTGGCCGGTCAGAAGCGCGCGCAATGTTTCCCAGATCGCATCCGCCGATGGCGGGCAGCCCGGCAGGAAATGATCGATCCGGACGATGTCGTGCGCCGGGTAGACGCGATCCAGCAGAAGGGGCAATTCGGGATCGTCGGGGATATGGCCGCCGCATGTGACGGTCGGGCCGTCCTGGTACGCTTCCTCGAGACAGGCGCGCAGGGTGACGACGTTGCGCATGGCCGGCACGCCGCCGTACAGGGCGCAGGCCCCCACTGAAACCAGGGTCCGGCAATGGGTACGGAATTGCCGCAGCACGTGGACATTGTGCGTGTTCGAGCATCCGCCCTCGATAAATCCGATATCGACGGGGCGATCGAACCGTTTCTTGTCGTCGAACGGAGAGCGGTCCAGTTCGACGAGATCGGCCAGGTCGAGCAGCCGTTCGTCGATATCCAGCAGGGACATGTGGCAGCCGAAACAGCCGGTCAGCGAACAGGTGGCGAGGCGCGGCCGGGTCGTCATGTCGCCCTCCAGCGGATCACGATGGCGGCGCCTTGCGGCGCGCCTCGATATCTGTTCCGATCGGCGTCTTGTCGAAACGGCGCTGTCCGTTCGGAATCCGATAGCCGTCACGCCGGATGACGATGCAGGCCACCGGACAGACATGGGCCGCCTTGTCGATCGCCGCCATCTGGGTTGCGCCCAGTCCGCCCCATCCATCCACATGCAGATGCATGGCGATGCCGCGCCCCTCGTAGCTGAAGACAGACTTGCCGTCCGGCATGCGGGAGGCCTCGATGCAGCGCGAGCACGCGATGCAGCGTTCGCGGTCCAGGAAAATATCCGGATGGCTGGCATCGATCTCGTGGCGCGGCCAGAAAAACGGATAGACCGGCGCCGTCATGCCCAGCCGGTAGCCCAGGGCCTGGAGTTCGCAATCGCCGCTGGCCACGCAGTACGGGCAGGGGTGATTGCCTTCGACGAACATCATCTCGATCAGGGCCAGGCGATCGGCATTCAGTTGCGGCGTGTCGTTCTCGACGACCATGCCGTCGCGCACCGGGGTCACGCAGGCGGCGGCCTGGTGTCCGTCGATGCGGCAGGTGCAGACGCGGCAATTTCCGGCCGGGCGCAGATCGGGATGATAGCACAGGCGCGGAATATAGAGTCCGGCCGCATCACATGCCGCGATCAGACTCTGGCCGTCCTGCGTCTGGACGGTAATCCCGTCGATGGTGAATTGCAGTGTCCCGAGCGGCATTTCAGAACAACTCCTCGACAGGGCGCCGACCTTGCAGGGCGGCGCTTTCCCGCTGGGCGGCGATCAGGTCGATCTTCGAGACGAAATCCGCGGCCTGCAATCGCGCCTCATAGCGTTCGGGAAAATCGCGCATCGTGCTCAGGATCGGATTGGGCGCGGTCTGGCCCAGTCCGCATCGGCTGGTGCGCGCCACGGTGCCCGCCAGGGATTCCAGCGCCCCGATGTCGCGCAAGGTGGCGCGTCCGGCGGCGACATGCGCCATCTGGTCGCGCAGCAGCGCGGTGCCGACGCGGCACGGCGTGCACCAGCCGCAGGATTCGTCGGCGAAGAATTCGGCAAATTGCAGAACGATGTCCAGCACGTCGCGATCGGGCCCGAAGATCATGATCGACCCGCCGGTCGACAGGTCCTCATAGGCCAGGCGCCTGCCGAAATCCTTCGGCGCGACCGATCGGCCCGACGGGCCGCCGACCTGCACGAACCCCGCGTCCGGCGCACCGGCCAGATCGAGCAGGCCGTTCAGCGTGATGCCGAACGGAACCTCGTACAGGCCGGGATGCGGACAATCGCCGGACAGGCTCATCAATTTCGTGCCTGTGGACTCGCGGGTGCCCAGGGCGGCAAACATTTCCGGCCCGTTCTCCATGATTCGGGCGACGCAGGCCAGGGTCTCGACATTGTTCACGGCGGTCGGCCGGTCGCGATATCCATGTTCGGTCGGGAAGGGGGGACGGTCGCGCGGCGCGCCGCGCTTGCCTTCCAACGATTCGATCAGCGCCGATTCCTCGCCGCAGATATAGGCCCCGGCACCGGACTGGATGCGGATCTCGAAGCCGAACGCATCATGCCCGCAGATCGCGCCGCCCAGCAGCCCCAGCCGGCGGCGCGCGGCCAGGACATCGTGCAGGGCCGGCAGCATCCAGGCATATTCCGCCCGCAGATACATCACCCCGGATGGTGCCCCCAGCGCATAGCCGGCGATGGTCATGCCGTCGAAGACAAGGTCGGCGAAATCCGACAAAAGCACCCGGTCCTTGAATGTCCCCGGCTCGCCTTCGTCGGCATTGCAGATGATGTGGCGCTCGCCGTCCGGACCGTTACGGCACAGGCGCCATTTCAGCGCGGTCGGGAAGCCTGCGCCGCCCCTGCCGCGCAGGCGCGCCGCGGCGATCCGCGCGACCACCTGTTCCGGGGGCAGCAGCAGGGCGGCGCGAATCCCGTCGCCGCGGCGGGCGGCGCGCGACAGCAATGGTCCGGCCTGGACCACGTTGGGATGGACGCGCGCGTGGGGCAGGGGGACGCGGTTACCCGGCGACGGGATGCCCGTGGAGGCGTCGATCGCGGCCCGCAGGGCGGCCAGGATCGCCGGGACGACCTCGGGGGTCAGCGCGGTGACGACCACGTCGTTGACCAGGGCCGCGGGCTCCTGATCGGCCATGCCGATATCGCTGGTCCAGTTCAGGGTGACGAGGCCGTCGGGCGACGTCTCTCCCATGGCGATGCCCAGCGCCTGGCAGAAGGCGTGGGCGACGGCATCGGCGCCGTGAATGCGCGAAATCGGGGTGCGGGACAGGCGGATCTGAAACCGGCCGGCCGGGACGCGGCTGAAGAACGCATAGAAGGACAACGCATCGATCACGTCGCCCACATGCATGCCCAACCCCGCGGCGATCGCGGATGCACTGGCATCGCTGACATGGCCGTATCTGGTTTGGACCGCGCGCAGCACATCCATCAGGCGGCCGCGATCGGCCCCGACCAGGGCGATCTGTTCGTCAAGGAAAGCGTCGCCCGTGCTGGCCATGAGCAGGTCTTCCTCCCGAGGATCAGTCCGGGATCGGCCGTGTGGGACACTAGCGCGCCGTGGCCGGCGGCGGATGCGTCCTTCACGGAATCTTTTTTGCGGGATGGCCGGTCGCTGGGGCGTTATGGGCCGGCTGGCAGGGCAGTCCGCTCGTCTCTGCCCGGTTTATCTTCTTTACCTTCTTTATCTTCGCCGGAGTGGTGTCGGGATGGGGCCCCTGGAACGCTTTGTCGGCTCGGCGTCGATCGCCTATTTCAGCATGGAAATCGCGCTGGATCCGGCAATCCCGACCTATAGCGGGGGCCTTGGCATCCTGGCGGGCGACGCGGCGCGGTCGGCGGCCGATCTCGATCTGCCCATGGTGTTCGTGACCCTTGCCTGCCGCCAGGGCTATCTTCACCAGGAAATCGACGCCAGGGGCGTCCAGCACGATCATCCCGAACCATGGGATCTCTCCGCCGTGGCCCGGCCGCTGTCGGCGATGGTCGCCGTCTTCATCGAAGGCCGCGCGGTCTGGATCCGACCCTGGCTCCATGTCCTGAAACGGGCGGGCGGGGCGATTCCGGTCTTGTTCCTCGACACGCACCTGACCGAAAATGACCGCCGCGACCGGGACGTCGCGGATCGCCTCTATGGCGGAAACGAAGCGCACCGGCTGGCGCAGGAGATCGTTCTGGGCATCGGCGGCGAGAAGGTCCTGCGTGCGCTCGGCTTCTCCATCGCGACCTATCATCTCAACGAGGGGCACGGCGCCCTGTTGCCGCTTGCGCTGTTGCGGCAGCATCCGCGACCGCCCAGCCATGTCTCGACGGATATGTTTCCGTATGACCGGGAGCGTGTGCTGGAACGCTGCGTCTTTACCACCCATACGCCGGTCGAGGCAGGGCACGACCGGTTCGGGTACGAACAGGTCAGTCGCATCCTGGGGCGTTATATCGACCTGCCGGTGCTGCAGCAACTGGCCGGCGCCGGCTCGCTGAACATGACGCAACTGGCCGTCAATCTGTGCGGCTACATCAATGGCGTCGCCGAGCGTCATGGCGAAACGACGCAGAAATTGTTCCCCGGCTATGTGATCCGTTCGATTACGAACGGCGTCCATCCGGAAACCTGGGTGCATCCGGCCTTCGCGCGACTTTACGACCGGATATGCCCGCGCTGGCGTCACGAGCCGGAATTCCTGGCCTATGCGGATATCCTGCCGCCCACGGACTGGTTCGCGGCACATGAGGCGGCCAAGTCGGATCTTCTGGCCGCAATTCAGCGGGCGACGGGGCAGGCCCTGGATCCGTCGGTCCTGATCGTCGGCTGCGCCAGGCGCATGACGGCCTATAAACGGGCGGACCTGATCTTGGAAAACTTCCCGCGCCTGATGGAACTCGCCGGGGAATACCCAATCCAGATCGTGTTCGCGGGCAAGGCGCATCCACGCGACGGAGACGGCAAACGGATGATCGCGCGCATTGCGGACGCCGCGCGCCGCGCAACGGGGCGCGTGCCGATCGTCTTCCTGCCCGACTACGGCTTCGCGCAGGCGAGGATGCTGGTTGCGGGTGCCGATCTTTGGCTGAATACGCCACTGCCGCCCATGGAGGCATCGGGGACCAGCGGCATGAAGGCGGCCCTCAACGGCGTGCCCAGCCTCAGCGTCCTGGACGGCTGGTGGATCGAAGGCTGCATGGAAGGCGTGACGGGCTGGGCGATCGGCACGCCGGACATGCCGGCCGAGGCGCATGGCGCCGCCCTGCTGGACAAGCTGCAGCAGGTGATCCTGCCGCTGTTCTACAAGGACCGCGGTGGATGGGCCCGGGTGATGGCGGGCGCGGTGTCGAAATGCGGCTCGGTCTTTACCAGCCATCGGATGATGCGGCGCTACATGAGCGAGGCTTATCGCGGCCACCTCGTCTGGCGGCCGCGATAAGGGGACCGTCAAGGGAACGCGGGGCGGGATGTCCGCCCCGGCATGCGCGGCGATGCGGCAGGCATCCATAACCCCACTCTCTTGAGAGTTGAGGTCTCCGGAAATTCCGGCGCGGTTTATCTTTTAAGTTTTTCGTCCCCCAGACGGAGACGTGGAAATACGGATGTTATTCCGCGATAACGGCTTCATGGTTTGCGTGGGCGGCGTCCCTGGCCTGTCTGCGCAAAGAGATGATTTGGACCGTCAAACCAATGACGAGGCAGATGAGCAGGCCGGATTGCGTGCCGATAAGAAGCGGCGCGTGCGGGTCGGTCACCAGGGGGTGGCCGTCGGGAACGCGGCGCAAGGTTTCGGTCGCGGCGGGCAGCATCAGCAGAAATACCGTCATGGTGAGAAAGATCGTTTCAAGATATCGGCCTGAACGAGCGAAAATCGGCATGTGTCCAATGCCGTACCCGGCAAGCAGAAGCAGGATCGTCACGGCGCCGAAGCCGTAGCTCACCGGCTGCTTGGCCACGAGGAATGCCGTCACCGCGCCTGTCAGCATCGCCACGAGGTAGGCAACCCCAGGCGCCGATCGCGGGACGATCCGCCCGTGACGGACGAACATATACCCGGCCAATGGAATGGCGGGCAGACTTCCGAGCGTGTGTATCCAGCCAACGGGGGTGATTCCAAACATGTCAGTCTCCATCTTGCAGAATCGATATATACCTACTAGTAGGTAGGCATGGAGGATAAGCTTTTCCAGTCAAGGTATAATTGTTACGGAGATCGTTTTCCGTCCGGCTCAGGGCAGAAATTCTCTCGGTCTCTTCTTCGTATCATGGCCGGGCGGCGCGATCATCCGCGCCATATGAGCGCCGATTACGACACCGAAAATTTTCGGATCGCCATAGGCGCGTGCCGACAGCATCGCGCCATGAACGGTGGCCATGAACGCATCCGCCTCGACATGCGGCGAACGCGTCAGCCGGATTTCCCCGGTGCGCGCACCGCTCTCCATCACGGTTGCCAGCCAGTTCGACAATGCGCGGAAATGTGCGCGGACTTCCAAGGCAATCTCCTCGGGCAAGACGGGGAGCTGGCTTGCCAGCAGCGCGCACACGCAGAACGGAGCGGTCGCATCCGCGATACAGGCTTCCCAATACCCGACATAGCGCCGCAATTGTTCGAGCGGATCGCTGACCTGGAGGGCGAGATCCGCCAGCGCGGCTTTGGCGTCTTCCCGATAACGCGCGACCAATGTCCGCACCAGATCGGCCTTGCTGGGGAAATGGTGATGAATGCTCGCCTTGCGGATGCCGACCACTTCCGCGATATCGGCATAGCTGAAACCGTTATAACCACCCGCGACGATCAGGGACCGTGCGCAGGTCAGGATATCGTCCGAAGTCGTGGATGAATTCGCCATATCGCGTTCCTACCTTCTAGTAGGTAGTGCGTCAAGCCCGAAAAAGGGGCGATCAGGTGAGGGTGCCGAGATGTCGGCGCACCCATTCGGCTTCCTCGGACGCCGTGCGCCGGAAGTGCCGCTTGAAATCGCGGCTGAACTGGGCGGGGCTGGCGTAGCCGACCGACGCCGCGATGTCGGCGATCGTCTTGTCCCCGCGCGCGATCATCAGTCGTGCCTCATGCAGCCGCATCGCCTTCACATATTGTATCGGCGTGCTGCCTGTCAGCGCCTTGAAGTGCGTGTGGTAGGACGGAACGCTCATGCCGGCTTCGCCGGCCAGCGAGGCGACCGAAATTCCGGAGGCGTAGCGTTCGCGCAGGCGGGCGATGCTTTCCAGAATTTTCCCCGATGGCCCGCGCTGTTGCAAACCTGCGATCATCGCGCCGCCTTGCGGGCCGACCAGCACCCGGTAATGCAACGCGCGCAGGATGCACGCGCCGAGAACCGCAAGCTCGACGGGGTCATCCAAGGCATTCAGCAGCCGCAGCACGGCATCCTCGATAGCGGGATCCATTCTGCTCGAGAGGAGGCTTTTCACCTTGCCGGACGTTTCCGGAACGCCCATCTGTGCGACGATCCCGGCGGCCATTTTCATGTCGAAATCGACATAGACGGCGAGCAGCGGCCGTTCCGGGCTGGCCACGGATTCCATCCGGAACGGGACCGGCACCGACACCGCCAGATAATGCTCCTCATCGTAGAGATAGATCTCGCCCTCGAGAAGGCCCCGCTTGCGGCCCTGCAACACGAATACCGCGCCCGGCTTGTAGAGCACGGGAACGTCGTGAAGCATCGTCTCGGTCCGGAGGATGCGGACGCCGGGCAGCGGCGTCGGGTTGTATCCCTGGCGGGGGGCCAGACGGTCCGCCAGTTCCACGAGTTCGCGGCGCTTCACCGGACCCTGCTCGGTATTCATAGGATCGGGCAAGACATTCAGAGTTTTCACGATCGATTTCCGCCTGTTCGCATATTATCGGTCAATAGCTTCGCGCGATCAACAGGAGAACGCCCCGCATGTCACCGAAAACCTTCTTCATCACCGGCGCGAATTCCGGCTTCGGCTTCGCGATCGCGTCGGCTGCGAGCCGCCAGGGGCATAAGGTCATCGGCACCGTCCGATCGGAACGGTCACGGGTTGCCCTTGCGGAACGCCTGCCGGCGGTACGGTCCGTCCTGTGCGACGTGACGGAATTCGACCGGATCGCCGATATCGTCCGACAAGCCGAGGAGGACCATGGCCCGGTCGATGTTCTGATCAACAATGCCGGCTATGGTCACGAGGGAATTCTCGAAGAATCGTCACTTGAGGAAATGCGGCGCCAGTTCGACGTCAATGTCTTCGGTGCCGTTGCCGTCGCAAAGGCCTTCCTGCCGCGTTTTCGCGAAAGGCGTCGCGGATTCATCGTCAACGTGACCTCGATGGGCGGCATGATTACCATGCCCGGCATCGGCTATTACTGCGGAAGCAAATTCGCCCTTCAGGGTATTTCCGAGGTCATGCGCGCGGAAATGGCCCCATTCGGGGTCCATGTGACGGCGCTTTGTCCCGGCTCCTTCCGAACGGATTGGGCCGGACGCTCGATGGTCAGGACGAAGCGATCGATCCCGGATTATGACGCGCTGTTCGATCCGATCAGAGAGGCGCGGCAGGCCAGAAGCGGCAGGCAGCCCGGCGATCCCGGTAAGCTCGCGGCAGCCGTTCTGGGTCCGATCGAAACCGATACCCCTCCGCCGCAACTCCTGCTCGGCAGCGATGCGCTCGCCCTCGTGTCGGACAGGATCGAACGCCTGAAGCAGGAAATCGAGGCGTGGAAGTCCGTTACGCTTTCCACGGATGGATGAAGAAAATCGCCCGTCAGGGCGCGATCTGCGGCATCAGCACGATGCGGCCGCTGATCCCGCCTTTCTCGGTCAGTGCCAGGCCGGTGGCGAATTCCTCCAGCGCCAGGCGCCGGGCGACGGGCGTGCGCAGCAGGCCGCGCGAAAACAGCGTGACCGCATCATGCAGATCCTGCAGCGTCGCACCGACCGATCCCATGATCTTCAGTTCCCGCACGATCAATTCGACGGGATGGACGGTATAGCTGTCGGCCGTATAGCCGATCAGCACCAATCGTCCCTTGCGCCGCAATGCGGCCGTGGCGATGCGCATCGTGGCCTCGGTGCCGACGAGTTCGAACACCACGTCCGCCCCCTCTCCGGTCACCGCGCGGATGCGGGCGCCGACATCCTCATGCGCCGCGTCGATCACCGCCTCGGCCCCCATCTCGCGGGCAAGCGCCAGCCGTTCCGCGCCCCGGCCCACAGCGACGACCCGTGCCCCCGCCGCGCGCGCGACCTGCACCACGGCCAGCCCCACCCCGCCCGCGCCGTTCACGACGATCCATTCGCCCGGCACGATACCGGCCATGCGGCAGGCATGGACCGCGGTCGAGCCGGCACAGCCCAGCGGTGCCGCCTCGGCCAGGTCGGCGTCGCCCGGCAGCGGAACCGCATGCGTCGCCGGGACGGCGATATACTCCGCATAGCCGCCATCGCTCGTAAATCCGGGCTGCGCCAGCGGCGCGGGACAGAGATGCGTCTCGCCCATCCGGCAATGGTGGCAGGTTCCGCATCCCCGATAGTAATAGACGACGGCTTTCTCGCCCAGGCGGTGCGGGTCCACGCCGTCGCCCAGCGCGTCTATGGTGCCCGCGATTTCATGGCCGACCGTGAAATCCCGGCATCCCAGATCCAGGCCGCCGTCGCGCAGATGCAGTTCCGTGCGGCAGATACCGCAGGCGCCGATGCGTAGGCGCACCATGCCGGGACCGGGTTCCGGCACGGCGACCGCGCGCAGCGTGAAGGGCCGGCCCGGCGCCTCCAGCCGCACGGCGCGCATTACCCTGTTGGTTGACATGCGTTCTCTCCCGCGATCATGGATCGTCCGGCACCTGCTTTCATGAAAAGAAGATTAGCACGATCCGTTCATGTGCGGCGCGGCCCGCGCGCCGCCAGAATCCATTCGCGCGTGCCGGAAACCGAAATGGCGGTCAGGACGATGTTTTCAAGCGCCATGACCATGACACCCTGCGCATAGTAAAGCAGCGCGCCCAGCGCATAGGTCGCGCTCCACAGGATCCAGCTTTCGACGTATTTTCGCGTCATCAGGATCATCGCCGCGACCTGCAGGATCAGCACCGTGGAATCCCAGACCGGGAACGGATCGGGGGCGAGGCGCGCCGGCCGCGGCGCGCCCAGCGCCACCGCGGCCCGGGTGATCGCGCCGAAGAGCGTGTCGATGCTTGCGCTCAGCAGCGCGATGGCCACGGCGCAGGCGCAGGCGCAAAGCGCCAGCCGCGCCGGCGCCAGCCAGCGCACGGCCGGCGCGGTCGCCGCGTTCTCGCGCGGACGGGTCCACGCATACCAGCCGTACAGGTTCGCGGCGAAGAAGAAGATCTGCAGCAGCAGGCTGGCATAAAGCTGGATCTGGAAGAAGATGACGGCGAAGCAGGTGACGTTGACCAGTCCGAAGGCATAATTCTCGACCCGTTCCCGGCTGGCCAGCCAGATGCAGGGCAGGCAGAACGCGGTGCCGATCGCTTCGACCCAGGACAGGTCATACCCGGCGCGGCCGATCGGGATATGGACCAGGATATTATTGACGCTGAAGATGTTCATGTGATCTTTCGGGGGAGGCGGAGGGCGGTTTTCGTCATGAAACCCAAGGCGCGTCCTACATCGGGCCGCGCGTGTCGCCGCAATCATAGACCGGAACCCGGGCCTTCAGCGCAAGACAGACCTCTCGCGCCATGCGGTCGCGCGTGGCCTGGGTCAGCGCGTTGGGAAAGGCCGTGCCCTGCGCCACCGCATCGGCGGCCTGGCGATAGATGGGGTCGCGCCGCACGCGCGGCTGTTGCCAGAACGGCCGGGTCGCGACCAGCAGATGCCGTGGCGGCGTCCCTGCCGGCAGGTCGCCCGAAAATGCGATATAATTTTTCATCGCGGTGCCGGTCATCAGGGTCGTGAAGCGCGCGCCGTCCTCGGCACAGCGTCCGCTGCCGCAACTGGCCCTGCTGGTCACGAAAGCATCGCTATAGAGCAGCGGCGCGGGGTGGGGCCCCCATGGCACGGGGATCATCGTCGGTCGCGCAGCGCGTTTGGGAGCATAAAGCGCGATATAGAAGCTCTGCTCCGAAAAGCCGATATCGGCCATGCTGCGGCCGGTCGCGAACGCACGTTCGATCTCTCCATCGGGCGCGCGGGTCAGCGTTCCGTCGGCGCAGACATTGCGGGGGCCCTCGTCACAGGCGCGGACCAGGGTGGCCAGCGCGTCGATCACCGCATCGTCCGGGGGCATTTTCATTGCGTCCGACAGCCTGGCGGTGCCGTAACGCTGTGCGTAGGCATCGATATACAGGGACGGCAGACGGGTGGTGCCCGAGAAATCGGCGGACAGGCCGCGCGATTTTCTGCCGCGCCGCGACAGGATTTTTACGAAGTCCGACAGGCTTCGCGCCGATGCCAGGGCAGCGTCGTCGGCATAGGCGAAATCCAGGCAGAGCCAGCTTGGTATGCCATAGAGAACGTGATCATAGGTCGCCGCCGCCCGGCCTGCCGGCAGCGGCGCGTCCCCGGTCACGCGCACCGGGGCCAGAAGTCCCTTTCCCGCCAGAAAACCGAGATAGAGCGTGTCGAGTTCGACCACGTCGTAACCGCCGGCGGACAACAGGCCGGCCAGGGTTCCAGGGTCATAGATATCGACGCTTTCGCTCATCACGACATGCAGCAGAACGTCCTGGTTCTCTGCCTGGTAGCGCGCGACGACATGCCGGATCAGCCGGTCGAAATTGCCGTTCGGCAGGCTGGGAATAAAAGGATAGAGCGCGACATTGAGCACGCGCGTCTGGCGGCCGTTCAGGCGCAGGAAGCCGTTCGGCCCGGCCGGGCCGATCCGCATGGCGCGCGCCGTCAGGCCGCCGCAGCGCACGCTGTCGATCAGGCTGCCCGGCGGTGGCAGGACATGGATGGTCGCGCCTGCCGCGACGGTACGGTCCGGCATGGCGACCGGCGATGTCGCGGGGGCCTGAAAATGGCAGGACGCCGATGCGGGCCCGTCATTGCGGATGACCAGTTCGGCCGCCAGCGCCGCGCCGGACATGCAAAGGCTCCCCAGGACCGCGCAGGCCATGGCCCTGATCGCTGTCATCATGTCGTCTCCCCATGGTGTTCGAATGTTTGTACGGCCTTGTGCCAGATCCCGCGATCGAAAAATCCGCCGGAGCGACGGGCAGGCCCGTTCCCGGATCGGCCCCTGTGGGTGGGTGACGAAAAATTCCGCTTCCAAAATGGATCGTGAATGGAGATGATAGGGCAGGGCTGGAACACGGACGAACCGGCCGCCAGATCTCCATGATCGCATTTTCACGCCATGGCGCCCCCGTGCATGGGGCCGTTGCAGGGCAGGCGGTGAATGGCGGCGAACGTGCTTATGAATATGTTGCGAATCAGCAACGAAATGGGCGGCGTAACAGAAATTTCATCCGGTCCGATTGCAAGTGGTATACCAATTCTGCTTATGATGATTTCGGTCTCGTACCATTAAAGATCCCTATTGTAAAACCAAGGATCAAAAATTATGACCCTCAGACGCAAGCTGGCGACCGCCACGATTCTCGCGGCGCAATGTGGCGCATTCGGCGCCGGGGCCGCGACCCCGGCGAAACATCACGCGGCTGCCAAGGCCAAGCCGAAGGCGGCTTCGGTTCATGTTCACACGGCGCCTGCCGCCGCTGCGGCCGTGCCCGTGGCGGTTGCCATGGCGGCCATGCCCGCGCAAAATGCGGCGCCGGCAGATTCGGGCGAGGCCGTGATCGTCACCGGCACGCATGCCGTCGGCCGCCACGCGCGGCAGAGCACGGCGCCGGTGTCGGTCGTCACGTCCGCCGTCCTGCGCCGTTCGGGACAGATGAATCTGGCGGATGCCCTGACCCGCACATATTCTTCGATCAACGTCGTCGCCATGGGGGCGGACGTCGCGGCCCTGACATCGACGATCCAGATGCGCGGCCTGGGCCCGAACGAGGTGCTGGTCCTGGTCGACGGCAAGCGCCGCCATACGACCGCCAATATCGTGCAGGACGCGGGGCCGCAATTCGGCGCGACCGGGGCGGACCTGAACACCATCCCCGCGAACATGATCGACCATATCGAGGTTCTGGAGGACGGCGCGGCGGCATTGTACGGATCGGATGCGATCGCCGGCGTGGTCAATATCATTACCAGGAAGCAGGATCACGGCGTGAGCGCCAGCGTCCAGACGGGCGCCAACGCCTATAACGGCGACGGATGGAACTACCAGGCGAACGCGGATGGCGGCCTGAAATGGGGGAGCGACGGATTTCTGCATCTCAGCGGGCAGGTCTATCACACGGACCATATGATCGTGGGGGCCGCCGATCATCGCCTGCTGGGATACTGGCCCGTGGGGGCGACGACATCCGGCTATTACACCGGCGTCGTCCCCAACGCGAAGCCGGTTCCCGTCAATTCCAACGAAATTCTGGGAACGCCCGAGGAAACGCGCGAAAATCTCGGGATCGGCTGGGGCAAGGAGATCATCGGCAGCCGCCTGCAATTCTATGGCAACCTGACCTATATGCATCGTCATGGCGAGGGGATCGAAAATTACCGAATCCCCAGCAAGGCGCCCATCATGTGGCCGAACGGCTTCACGCCGATCGAAACGAACGAGGAAAACGACTACGGGGTGACGTTCGGCCTCAAGGGCGACCAGTTGTTCGGCGGCTGGGACTGGGACCTCAGCACGACCTATGGCGCGGACGAAACCAAGATGGGCAACAAGGATACCGCCAATCTCGGCATGCTGTCCTCGAGCTGTTCGACCAACCCGGCGGATATCGGTTTCTACTCGTCCGAGGGATGCGGCTATTCTCCGTACAAGACGCGGGCGGAGACCTATCGCATGGCTCAATGGACCAACAATCTCGATGTCCGGCGCCGCTTCAGCATCGCCCAGATCGTGCCGGTGACGTTCGCCGCGGGGGCCGAGCACCGGCTCGAGACCTATGAGATCGATGCGGGCAATCCGAACTCGTACGAGGTCGGGGGGACCCAGGGCTATGCGGGCCTGGGGCCGGCCAGCGCCGGGAACTGGGACCGCGATATCTATGCGGCCTATGCCGACGGCGATTTCCATCCGCTGCGCCACTGGGACCTGGATTTCGCCGGCCGGTTCGAACATTATACCGACGTGGGCAACACCGAGAACGGCAAGGTTTCGACCCGCTACGACTTTACCCCCCGTTTTGCCGTCCGCGCGACCATCAGCACGGGCTTCCGCGCCCCGACCCTGGCCGAAGAACATTACAGCTCGATGAATGTCGGCCCGAACAACGCCAACGGACTTCTCGCGGTGTCCTCGGCCGCGGCGAAGGCCCTCGGGGCGCAGCCGCTCAAGCCGGAGCGGTCGGTCAGCGAGAGCGGCGGCTTCGTGTTCGAGCCGCTGACCGGGCTGCATGTCGAAACCGACGTCTATCAGATCAACCTGCGTGACCGCATCGTGGGCGGCGGCGCCGTGAACGGCCAGCCCGCCATCGATGCGATCCAGGCCATGGGCTATACGCTGTCCGAGGCGGCGCTGCAGAATCCGGCTCAGGACGTGGCCTATTACATGACGAACGGCGCCAGCACGCGTACCCAGGGCCTGGATATCAAGGCCGATTATACGTTCCATTTCCACGATTACGGCAATCTGATGCTGACCATGTCGCTGGATCTCAACCGCACGCGCCTGCATCACAATGCGCTGGATTCGCAGGGACAGCCGCTGCTCAACGCGCAGAATGCGGCCTATATCACGACCGAATATCCGCGCAGCAAGCTTATCCTGGATGCGTATTACACGGTCGGAAAATGGGACATCAATCTCCGCCAGACCCGCTACGGCGAGACGACCAGCATGATGACCTATCAGGACTGGACCAACCAGAATCTGAAATGCCCCCTGGACGGCATGTCCCTGGCCTTTTCCAATACCTGCTTCGGGCAGTTCAAGAACACCCCGCGCTGGCTGACCGACCTGGAGGTCGGGTACCGGTTCAGCCCGAAATGGCATCTCGCGATCGGGGCGAACGATATCTTCAATGTCCGTCCGCGCAAGGTGCCCCAGATCCTGAACGCGCTGGGGGCGATGCCGTATGACCAGTTCTCGCTGCAGGTTCCGATCAGCGGCGCCTATTACTATGCGCGCCTGAACGCGGCGTTCTGAATACGGCGTCCCCGCCGGGTCAGCGCAGGCCCAGTGCCGGCGCGACCTCGCGGGCGATCAGTTCGATCGACCGCAGCGTCTGGGCGTGGGGTGGGTCCATGGGGTGAACCTGGCAGGCAATGTCGGTGACGCGCGCCAAGGTCCTGTCCGCGCGCAGCGAGCGGATGACGTCGTCCGGCGTGCCGACATGCAGATCCATTCTGCGGATCAGCCTCTCCAGCGTCTGCGCGCCGTCCGGTTCCTTCACCAGCCCCGAACGGCGGATGCCGGCTTCCGCCAGGGCATGGGCCTCGGCACGGCTGTCAGCGACGAAAACGCTGCGCGATCCCATGATGCGCGGCACGCATCCCGCCGGCAGCGCCGCAAGATAGGCATCCACGATCGGATCCTGGATGTCCCACAGCGCGGCATCCGGCGCGTCGTCCGGACGGGGCTGGGTCCGCGACAGCATCAGTCCATCCCCCGCCGCGCCGGCGCGGGCACCGCCCCCGGCCGAGAACGTCGCCTGCCAAAGCCGCGACAGCAGCGCCGGCGCCGCGGGATAGAGCCGGCTGCCGGCCGCCTGCGACAGGCAGCCGCCGCCCAGCGCGTTGCGGACCAGCGCCAGGTGACGCTCCATGATCGCGTTGCGCGCGCTGCCCGGCAGTCCGAACGTCTCGAACGATTCGGCCGTGCCACCGGGGCCGACGCCGAATTCCAGGCGTCCGTCGCTCAGCAGGTCGAGCACGGCCGCATCCTCGGCCGCGCGGATCGGGTTTTCCAGCGGCAGGGTGACGATGCCGGTGCCCAGCCGGATGCGGCATGTCTTCGCCGCGACATGGGCCAGAAAGACGAAGGGCGCGGGCAGGCCGCCCTCGCTTTCATGGAAATGGTGCTGGGCGACCCAGGCCGTGTCGAAGCCGTGGGCTTCGGCATGCAGGATCTGTTCGGTGGCCAGGCGGTAGCGCGTCGCCGCGTCGCCGTCATCGAGCAGCCGCGTGAAGAAGCCGAGCTTGCGTTTCATGCGTGTACGCTTTCAGCTTTCCGTCCGGGAACGGCGGCGATCAGGGCCCGGGTATATTCGGTCGCCGGGGCGGTGAAGATCGGCTCGGCCGCGCCTTCCTCGACCTGCACGCCATGGCGCAGCACCGACATGCTGTCCGAGATCTGCCGTACCACGGCCAGGTCGTGCGACACGAAGACATAGGTCAGGCCCAGTTCGGCCTGCAATTCGGTCAGCAGGCGCAGGATCTGCGCCTGGACGCTGACATCCAGCGCCGAGACGACTTCATCCAGCACCAGGATGCGCGGCTGCGCAAGCAATGCCCGGGCCAGCGCGACACGCTGGCACTGGCCGCCGGACATCATCCCCGTTCGCCGCTCCAGGATGTCCCTGGGCAGCCTGACGCGGTCCAGCATGTCCAGGATGCGCTGCCGGCGCGCCGCGCGCCCCAGGGGGGTGAAGTTGCGCAGCGGCTCATCCAGCACGTGCAGCACGTCATGTTTCGGATCCAGCGACCCGTGGGGGTTCTGGTAGACAAGCTGGACCTGGCGGCGATGGGCGCGGCGGGTCCGGGCGGTCAGGGCGGTGACCTCGGTGCCCTCGACCAGGATCGAGCCCGATGTCGGCGTGATCAGCCCCATCAGGCAGCGCAGGATCGTGGTCTTGCCGGACCCGGACTCGCCGACGATCGCATGCGTCGTGCCGCGGCGGACCTGGAACGATACGGCGTCGACGGCGCGCGGGATCATGCGGTCCCCGCCGTGGCGGGAATAGGCATGCGTCAGATTGCTGACCGTGATCGCCGCCGGCGTGTCGGCCGGGGGCGCGGCTCGGGCGGCGGCGGCAAAGACGGGACGGTCCGCGAGCAGGCGTTTCGTATAATCCTCGCGCGGGGCGGCGAACAGCGGCAGGGCAGGGCCCCGTTCGCAGATGCGGCCCTTGTTCAGGACGATGACCTGGTCCGCCCTGTCGGCCGTCACCCCCAGATCATGCGTGACGAGCAGGATCGCCGTGCCGTATTCGCGGCGCAACCCGTCCAGCAGGTCCAGGATCTGCCTTTGCACCGTCACGTCCAGCGCACTGGTGGGTTCGTCGGCGATGACCAGCGCGGGGTTGAGGGCGATGGCGCTGGCGATCAGCACCCGCTGGCGCATGCCGCCCGAAAGCTCATGCGGATATTGCCCGAAACGCAGCGCGGGATCGGTCAGCCCCACACGGTCCAGCAAGGCGGTCACCCGCTCGCGGATCGCGCCCGGGGCCAGCCTGTCATGCAGGCGGAACATCTCGCCGACCTGGGTGCCGATCGTCTGGACCGGATTCAGCGAATTGGACGGATCCTGCGGAACGAACCCGATCAGCACGCCCCGGACGGTATTCAGCCGCCTTTGCGGCCAGGACGTGATGTCGTCCGGGCCCAGCCGGATACGCCCCGCCTCGCGCCGCGCGTTGGCCGGCAGCAGGCCCGCGATGGCGCGTGCGATGGTCGTCTTGCCCGATCCGGATTCCCCCAGCAGGGCCGTGACCTCGCCCGGCCGCACGGCGAACGAGACATCCTGCACCACGCGGCGGATCCGCGCCCCCTGGCGGTACGAGACCGCCAGTTCCGCGACATCCAGGACGTGGGGCGCATGGGGCGGGCCCGCCGTCATGCCCGCGTTCCGATCGCGTGGCTGATGCGATAGGCCGCCAGGGAAACGCACAGGACGGCCAGGCCGGGAAAGCTGGTCATCCACCAGGCGGTGGCCAGGTAATTGCGTCCCTCGGCGATCATCAGGCCCCATTCCGGCGTGGGCGGCGGCGTGCCATAGCCCAGGAAGCCCAGGGTGGCGATGGACAGGATCGCGGTGCTGAAGCGCAGCACGGCCAGCGACGCCGCGCTCGACAGGCAGTTCGGCAGGATATGGCGCCACAGCACGCCGGCATGGCTGCTGCCGCAGCCATAGGCGGCCTCGACGAATTCGCTGTTCCGCACGCGCAGCGCGTCGCCGCGCACGATCCGGGCAAATCCGGCGATCTGCGCGATCCCGACCGAAATCGCGGCATGCACGGTGCCGAACCCCAGCAGGATCACGATGCTGAGCGACAGCAGCAATTCGGGAATCGACAGCACGATGTCCACGCCGGCCATGATCAGGCTGTCCGCCCGCCCGCCGGTCGCCCCTGCCAGCAGCCCCAGAATCGCCCCGACGGTCAGGCCGATGCTCACCGCCAGCAGGGCGGCGCGCAGCGTGTTGGTGGCGCCATAGGCGACCCGGGCGAACATGTCGCGGCCCAACTGGTCGGTCCCGAACCAGTGGCGGTGCCCCGGGGCCTGCAGATGTTCGGCCGCGGCCCCCCGGATACCGCTGTAATGGGTAAAGCCGGACGGCCAGACGGTCATCAGCGCCAGCATGGCGACGAACAGCCAGGCCAGCAGCAGGCCGGGCGGGATGTCGTCCAGGCGGGCGGCAATGCGGGTGGCGATATGGGTGGACATCATCCCCGCCTCCCGCGCAGCCGCGGATCCAGCAATGGATAGAGCAGGTCGATGCAGAAATTGATGATCACGAACCCCAAGGCGGAAATCAGCACGATGGCCTGCAGGACGGACACGTCCTGGCCGGCCACCGCCTGCTGGGTCAACTGGCCCAGCCCGTTCAGGCCGAAGATCGTCTCCGTCACCACCGCCCCGGCGAGCAATTCGCCGAACACCAGGCCGGCGACGGTCAGGAAAGGCAGGATCGCGTTGGGCGCCACATGCCGGAACAGCACCCGCGCGCGATCCGCCCCCTTCATGCGGGCCACGGTCACGAACGGGCGTGCCTGGATGTCGTCCGCGGCGCGCAGCAGCACCTGCGCCAGCGGGGCCGCGACCGGCAGGCTGATCGCCAAGGCGGGCAGGATCATGCCGACCCACGGTCCCACGCCGATCAGCGGAATCAGGTGCAACTGGAAAGACACGACCTGGATCAGCGCGATCCCGAACCAGAAGACCGGCACCGCCCCCCACAGCGCCGGCAGCATGCGCAGCCAGGCGCCCAGCATCCGGAAGGGGGCCAGGTTGACCGCGACCGCCAGCCCGGCCGCCCCAGCCACCGCGCAGACCAGGCCGCAGAACGCCAGGCGCAGGGTCGTCGGCAGCGCCGCGGCAACCAGGTCGCGCACCGGTACGCCCGCCTGGACGGAATAGCCGAAATCGCCCCGCAGGACCCGGCCCGCCGTCTGCAGATACTGCACCGGCAACGAGGCATCGGCGCCGTAGGCGACGCGGATCGCGGCGATCTGCTGCGGCGTCAGTCCCAGATCGGGATCCTGGAACTTCACCAGGACCGCATCGCCCGGCATGACCTGCAGCAGGACGAAGGTCAGCGTAAAGGCCCCCCAGAGGATGAAGGCCGCCTGTCCCAGACGGCGCAGGACATAGGATGTCACGGGACGCATCATGGCCGGCCTGCCTGCCGTCCGGCCGGGTGGGCCAGCCAGGCGGGATAGAACCACGGACGGCCGACCGCCTCGAAGGCCATGGCCCTGACATTGCGGGCCCCGGCATAGACCTGGGGCTCCTCGAAGATGGGGATATAATAGGCCTGTTGCAGAATATAGGCCTGTACCCCCTGCAGCAGGCGCAGGCGTTCCGCCGGATCGGTGGCCGAGGCCACGGCGTCGAGCTGCCCGTTCAGCGCCGGGTCGAGGAAGTGATGCACCTTCGTGCTCTGCCCCCCGCGCTGCAGCAGCATGTCGCGATTGCGCGGATAGAACATGCTTTTGACCACGTCCGGATCGGCACGCCCGACTTCGGCGGGCGCCACGGGCGCGCGCAGCGGATTGAGGTTGTCCAGGATCACCCCGGCCGCCGAGCCGGACATGACGTTCAGTTGCACGCCCATGCGCCGCCATTGCTGGGCGATCAGTTCCAGCATCGTCTTGCTCTGCGGTTGCGGCAGGGATTCGTGCACGCCCAGGACCAGCTTCTGCCCATCGCGATAGCGCAGCCCGTCGGGGCCGAGCCGCCACCCGGCCTCGTCCAGCAGGTGACGCGCCAGCGCGGGGTCATAGGTCAGCAGCGGCGACAGGTCGGTAAAACCCGCCGCAGTGCCGGCCAGCAGGCCGCGCGCCACCGGGTAATGGACCGAATACAGCGTATCGGCGATCTCCTTGCGGTCCGTCGCATGCAGCAGGGCCTGGCGCACGCGCAGGTCCGCGACGATCGGGTTCTCGGGCCGGAACGCCAGGCCGTTATCGACCCCGCGGGTCGATTGCGCGTACAGATCATAGCCGCGCAGCGCGACCTGTTCCTCGTCATAGGCTTCGACCTGGCGGATGAAATCGGCCTGTCCGGCCAGCAGCGCGCCGATGCGGATACTGTCCTCCGGCACGACCAGGATGCGGATCGCATCCAGCCGCGCGCGACCTTGCCCGGCAAAGGGCGGGGGCGCCCAGGCATAATCTCCGCGCGCGACCAGGTCGACTTCCTTGCCCAGGATTTCGTGCGAAACGACGAAGGGCCCGGACCCCACGATCGCCGTGGCCTTGCCCATGTCGTCGAACGGCCGGCGCAATGTCGCCAGCGAGACCAGTCCCGAGCCGATCACCGACGTGCCCTGCAGAAAGCCGGGCGACGAACGGGTGAAATAGAACCGGACCGTATAGGGATCGACGACCTCGCTGTGGTCGTAATTATTAATCACCTCGGACGGCGGCAGCTTCAGCGCCCGGTCGCCCTTGCCATAGATGTCGAAATTCCGCGCCACCACCGCGGCATCGAGCGGCGTGCCGTCCGAAAACGTCACGCCCCGGCGGATATGGAAGGTGAATTCCGTATAGGCGTCGTTGACGGTCCAGGATTGCGCGATCCAGGGCAGGATGCGCAATGTCCGCGGGTCCTGCCAGGTCAGGCGGTCGGTGATCTGGTTCAGGATGCCGCCATTCGGATAGAATCCTCCGGCCGGCGGGTAGAGATTACGATGCGGCTGTTTCTCGAGATAGATCAGCGTCCCGCCGGCCACGGGCGCGCCGCCGCCCGCCGGCGCGGCCTGCGCCGGCAGGGCGGACAGGCCGGCAAGCAGGATGCTCCGCCATGCAAGGCGGGCCACACCCGGTCCATGAGACAAGCGCGTCTTCATTCCCTCCGCCACGGCTGACCCGATCTATGTCGTAATGGCCGAGAGAAACACGATCGCGTGATTCGTTCAATATACGTAACGTTGGAAATGAGGCGCCGGCGGCGGCCCGATGTCCTGATTTCGACATTAGAGGCGCGCGCCGCCCAGGATTATTTCCAGCACGTTCTTGCGCGCGGTCTTCAGATGTTCGGCCATCGCCCGGCGCGCACGCGCGCCGTCCCGTGTCTCCAGCGCCGAGAGGATCTCGTCATGCTCCTTCCAGCCCGGTGCAGTGCGCTCCGGCAGATGCTGGCGTTCGAACATCTTGGTCAGGCGCCGCATGGCGAGCAGCGTGTTCGCGGTCAGGTCATTCTTGCAATATTCCCCGACCGCCCCGTGAAGATTGTCGTCGAAGACCCAGTGCATGGCCGGCGGGTGGCCCTGCCTCGGGTCGATGCTCCGCAAGGAGCGGCGCAATTCGGCCAGGCGGTCATCGGGGATGTGCAGGGCCGAGACGCTCGCGGCATGGGGTTCGATCAGCAGGCGCAGTTCGAGGCTTTGCAGGAATTCCTCCAGCGAGACCAGGCGGACCGCCAGCGTGCGGGGACCGTGCCGCACGATCAGCCCTTCGCCTTCAAGCCGTCCCAGGGCCTCGCGCATCGGGGTCCGCGAAACGCCCAGTTCCTCGGCCATGCGCCGTTCCTGGATGATCGTGTTGCCGGGCAGCCTGCGGCTCAGGATCAGGTCCAGCACGTGTTCGTACGTGGCGTCGGTCAGGCTCCTGGCGATGGAGCTGGCCGTCTTTGCCCTGCTCCGCCCGGTCTTGCGCGGGCGCCGCGACGATTCCGCCATCATGTCCGTCATGTCTCCCGGTATTTTTCGTATTCCTCACGCACTCTCTTCGTGCGTCCGCACGCGCCGGCTTGCGCGGGGAATGGTATGCGCATGGTATGTCATTTGCAAAGACAAACGATCAGGACGAACGATGCCGCGGCTCCGTCGGTCCTACCGGGGGCCGATGGTGCGGGGCAACGGCACCGCGTGACCGGCTGGCCGGTCATGGCCGTGCTGCGCGGAAAATGCCTGATGTGCGAAAACAGGATACTGGCCGCCCCGACGGGCGGCCAGTTCCTGCGGCCCGCCGCCCGCGCGTGGCGACGGCGGGGCCGGGCGGGTTCAGTGCGGTTCCGTCGTCTGGTCGGGCGCCATCCCGCCATGCGGCATCGCATTGGGGCTCATCGGGGATTTCTCCATCGCGCCGGGTTTCGTCTGCGTGGGTTTCGTTTGTCCGGGCTTCGTCTGGCCCGGTTTCATCTGCCCCGGTTTCATCTGCATGGGGGGCTTCTTCATCTTCATGTGGCCCATCGCGTCTGGCGCCATCGGGCTCTGTTGCATCTGGCCCTGCGGCATCTGGCCTTGCGGCGTCTGTCCCGCCGGGGGTTGCATGGTCTCCTGCGCCATGGCGGAGCCGCCCACCAGCAGCGCGGTGCAGAACAGGGTGGAAAATGAGCGTGTGAACATTGCCTGTCTCCTGAACTTGCGATCGAAACGCGCGGCACGTGTTCCTGCGTCCCGTTCTTCGCTTTCCCGACGGCGCGGGTTACGGATGGGGCGTTCCTCTTTCACGATCCGCCGAACCAGTCGTAACCCTGGTCTTCCCAATAGCCGCCGGGAAACTTGTTCGTCACCTCGAGGGCCGCGACATATTTCGGATTCTTGTAGCCCAGCTTGGTGGGAATGCGGATCTTCATCGGCGCGCCATAGGCGGGGGGCAGGGATCCGCCGTCGTAATCCAGCGCCATGATGGTCTGGGGATGCAGCGCGGTCGCCATGTCGATGCTGGTGGAATAATCGTCGAAACAGCGGAACATCACGTATTTCGCCCGCAGATCCGCGCCCACGCGCTGCAGGAAGGTCGCAAGCGGCACGCCGGACCAGGCACCGATCGCGCTCCAGCCCTCGACGCAGATATGGCGGGTGATCTGGCTTTCCTGCGGCAGGGCCCGGAATTGCGGCAGCGACCAGGGGCGCCGGTCGGCGATCAGCCCGGACAGTTCCAGCCGCCATTGCCCCGCATCGACGGTGCGGACCGCGTCGATGCCGTAATAGGCATTGAACGGAAAGGGCGTGGTCAGGGCGCTGTGCGGAAATGTCCGGGCCAGCCGGGTGCGGCTGAACAGCAGGGCCTGCATCCGGTCGGTAAAACGCAGCGCCGTGGCCAGCGCGCGCTCGATGCCGGCATTGTCGTCCAGCACGCAGCCCGACAGCATGGCCAGCCCGCCCAGCGACAGCGCGTGTTTCAGCATCAGGCGGCGCTCGATGCGCCGCAGGTCCGGGGCGATCGCCGCGCGGTCGATGATCGGACGGTTCATGGCTGTATCCTGGGCTGTGTCCTGTCGGAATCGGGTACGCGGCGGCCGCCGGTGATCATGCCGACCAGGGTCGACGGCACGATCGCCACCAGCGTCAGATGCACGATCAGAAAGGCGACGATCAGCGCCATCATCGCGAAATGGATGCGTCGCGCGACGTCGTACCCGCCCAGCAGCCAGCTCAGCCAGCCGAGCTGCACGGGTTTCCAGATCGCAAGCCCGCTCAGCACGGCCAGGGTCGCCACCACCAGCACCCCGGTATAGAACAGGCGCTGCACGGCGTTGTACGCGCCGGCCCGGTGATGCAGCCGCAGCCGCAAGGCCAGGGCGAAATCCTGTGCGGTGCGCCGCACGCCCTGGGGCCGGATATCCCGCCGGAAATGACCCGATGCGAAACCATGGGCCAGATAGACCAGGCCGGCGGCCATCAGCACCCACATGGCCGCGAAATGCCAGGCGATCCCGCCGGCCAGCCATCCGCCCAGAGTCGCCCAGGGCGGGAAGGTGAAGGGCAGGATCGGCGAGGCGTTATAGATCTGCCAGCCGCTGCCGATCATGCACAGCATCGCCGCCGCCGCGACCCAATGCGTCAGCCGGACGATCCGCGTGTGTGTGCGCCTGCGATCGGGTTTCATGGTCTTCTCCCTTCGGACAGGCGGATCTTCGCGGGGGCAGGGGGGTGGGTTACGGTCCGGCGGAATTTTTGGGAAAAATTTTTGGACGGCATGTCGCGGGCAGGATTTCGCGCGTCGCCTGTAACCGGCGGGGCATGGGTACCGAACATGCCGCCGACGCCATGGGCGCTGGAGGCCACGATGACATCCCGACGCGATTTCCTGCTGCGGAGCACGGTTCTTCTCGCATTCGGGGCCATGCCCCGTCTCGCGCGCGCCGATATGCGCTATCCGGTCATGCACAGCGACGTCGAATGGCGCCGCCTGCTGACGCCCGCGCAATATGCGATCCTGCGCGCGGGTGGCACCGAGCCACCCTTCTCCAGTCCGCTGCTGAACGAGCACCGGCCCGGCCGGTTCCATTGCGCGGGGTGCGGCACGGCGAATTTCGATGCCGCGACCAAATTCGACAGCGGCACCGGCTGGCCCAGCTTCTGGCGGCCCTTGCCCCATGCGGTGCAGGAGGCACGCGACGACAGCCATGGCATGCAGCGGACCGAAATCCATTGCGCGACCTGCGGCGGCCATCTGGGCCATGTATTCGACGACGGTCCGGCGCCGACCGGCCTGCGCTACTGCATGAACGGCGCGGCGCTGACCTTCACGCCCGCGTGAGAGACGTTCGCATGAGAACGAGGGCGATCATGGACGACAAGATCAAAAGACTGGCGCTGCGCCGTCATCCCGGCCACGCCCCGTGCCTTGTGGCGCTGAAGACGCCGTTCGTGCCGCTGTTCGTGCCGCTGTTTTGTGATCCCCCTGTTCTCTGCCAGCGTGCGCCGGGATAGGATGGGCGCGCGCCGCGGGGCGGGGGACATGGCGGGAGATGATGTGACGGACGCCGATTGGAGCATGCTGATGGCGGCGGCGCAGCGCGGCGACGCGCTGGCCTATCGCCGCGTGCTGGCCGAAATCGCCGTCTGGCTGAAGCGCTATTTCTCCCGGCGGCTGCCGGTGTCGATGGTCGATGACGCCGTCCAGGATACGCTGCTGGCGGTTCACGAGAAGCGCCATACCTATGACCCGGCCAAGCCGTTCGCGCCCTGGCTGGCGGCCATCGCCCGCTATAAATGGATCGACAGGCTGCGCGCCATGCAGAAGACCGAGATACCCTTGTGCGAGGACATCGCCATTCCCGATCACGGGAACGCGGTGACGGCCGCCCATGCGCTGGAGCGCCTGCTGGCGACGCTGAAGCCGGCCCAGGCGGATGCGATCCGGCTGGTGAAGCTGCAGGGATTCAGCGTCGAGGAAACGTCGCGGCGGACGGGCCAGACCGTGTCGCTGGTCAAGGTCAATATCCATCGGGGGCTGGGACGTCTGAGCGATCTGGTCAAGCGAGGTGACGATGTCGATTGATCCGCTGATCGACCGGCTCAGCGCCGATCTGCGCCCGGTGCGCCGGCGTACCCCCCTGCGCGATGCCGCGCTGCTGCTGCTGCTGGGCGCGGTCGAACTGGCGGGTTTCGCCGGAATGGGCACGATGCGGCCCGATCTGTCGGCGGCCATGGCGCTGCCGAGCTTCTGGTGGAAGGCGATCAGCCTAGCGCTGATCGCCCTGGTCGGCGGCGGGGCAGCCATCCTGTCCCTCAGCCCGATCCGCTCGCCGCGTCGTGGCGTGCGGGCGGCCGCCATGCTGGTGCTGGCCACCCTGGCGGCCGGTTGGCTGGTCGATGCGGCGCGGGCAGGGGGGGCGTCGCTCGGGCAGCGGCTGGACCCGGTGCATGGCATCATTTGCGCGACGAAGATCGTGCTGCTGTCGCTGCCGGCGGTCGCGGCGTTCGGGCTGCTGATGCGGCGCGGCGCCCCGACCGACCGGCGCGGCAGCGCCGCCGCCGCCGGGATGGCCGCCGCCGCCTGGGGGGCGCTGGTCTTCATGCTGGCCTGTCCTTTCGACGACCCGCTCTATGTCGCCGTCTGGTATCTTCTCGGCGGCGGCGTGACGGCGCTGGCCGCGCGGCTGGTCCTGCCGCCTCTGACGCGCTGGTAGGGCCCACCCGGCAGCGCGGTGCCAGCCCCGCTGCTATTGCGCCTTCATCGCCTGGCCCAGCGGGTGCATCAGCCGGTTGGCCCAGCCGAAAATCGCCGCCGACAGCACCAGGTCGAACATCTGCAGCGCTGTGAGGCCCAGGCATTCCAGGACCGACACGTCGTCGCGCGACAGGGCGGGGGGCGTCCGGGACAAATGGACCGCGAAATCGAAAAGACCCTGGGAATGCTCGTCCAGCGCGGCCTGGGTGCCGGCGCTGAAGATTTCCTGCATGATTTCGGGCCGGGATGTCAGTTGGTTGTAGCGCGCGGCATGGGTGGACGCGCAATAGATGCAATGATTGACGATCGACGCCGCGACCGCGCCCAGTTCCCGCTCTGAACGCGGCAGGCCCGCCGGGCCGTACATGATGGCGTTGAAGAGCGGGGTTCGGTGCGCCAGGCTTTCGGGATCCAGCGCCAGGGTCAGGACGTAATTCGAAATTTTCTTGTTCGACGGCGTGATTTTCAGCGCGTCGCGCTGCGCGTCTGTCGCCTTGTCCAGGTTGACCGGCGTGATGTAGGGCTCCCATTCCAGGGGCTCGACCGTAAATTCCGTTGCCGGCTTCATGCCGCATGCTCCTCGATCAGCGTCAGGCCGGCCATGACGCGGGCCTGGAAATTGACGAACGCCACCAGTTCGGCCAGCCGGACCACGTCCGCATCCGTCAGGCCGACCGACTGCATCGCCGCAATTTCGGCCCGCCCCGCCTTGACGGGATCCTTGGTGACGATATCGACATAGGCCACGATCGCGGCCTGCCGCGCGTCCAGTTCGGGCATCTCGCCCAGGCCCAGCGCCCGCAGCACCGGACAGGCCGACATCTCGTCCAACTGCCGGCCATAGCGGTCCGCCAGGGCGGCATCACCATTCCAGCGCGCGATCCGCGATGCCAGGGCAAAACGTTCGGCCCGGCCGATCCCGCCGGGTTCCATGGGGGTCAGGACCGCGGCGGCGCTGGCGTCGCACAGGCGCATGATCTCCGCCCGTGCGGCGAACATGTCCCGCATCGCCGGCGATCGGGTCGCGGCAATTCTATCCGCGAAGAAATTGACGTCCGGTGGTGGCATTTTTTTCTCATATCGAAATGACGCGACTTGGCCGGCTCCGGTTCCGGCGTCCCGGCCGTGGCCACCTTATCATGCGTATTGCGAATGACAATGCCATTATGATCCTTATAAGGCATCCTTGGTTTGCAACGATCACCGGGCCTGCTATGATGTGCGGCATGAATTTGGATGATCTCGACATCAAGCAACTCGATGCGTTCGCGGCCGTGATGTCGGCCGGCAGCATCACCGCCGCGGCGCGCGTCCTCAACCGGTCGCAGCCGACGATCAGCCGCGCGATTCAGGACCTGGAAAACAATATCGGCTTCCTGCTGCTGTCGCGGAACGGCCCGCGCATCGCGCCCACCAGCCAGGGCGTGCTGTTCCATTCCGAGGTCGAGCGTTTCCTCAGCGGCCTGCGCCATATCAAGGAGCGCGCGGACGCCATCGCCTTCGGCGAGCCGCAGCCGTTCGAAATCGCGTCGATCCCTGCCTTCACCGCGACCATCGCGCCCTTCGCCCTGGCGCGCATCCCGCCGGGCCGCCTGCCGCGCAAGATTTTCCTCCATACGATGATGGCCGAAAACGTCGTCCAGGCCGTCAGTTCCGGCACGGCGGAACTCGGCATCTCGTCGCTGCCGCTCGACCATCCGGGGGTGGACGTGCACTGGATCGGTTCGGCCGCCTGCGTGGCGGTGGTGTCCGATTCCGATCCCCTTGTCCGGCGCCGGCGGATCCGTCTGATCGACCTGCAGGACCGGCCGCTGATCGCCACGTCCAACCCCTTCCGGCTGCGTCCCCGGATCGATGCGGCCTTTCGCGCGGCCGGCCTCGCGCCGTTTTCGGCCATCGACACCAATGCCAGCGTCTCGGCCGTCGCCGCCGCGCGCGCCGGCATGGGGGTGGCGGTGATCGATCCGGTCACGGCCTATGGGATGCCGGTGGACGGTGCCGTCGTGCGGCCGCTCGACGTGCAGATTCCGTTCCATTTCGGCGTCATTTCACGCAGCGCCACGCCGCTGGCGCCGGTTCTCGCCGAATTCTCCGACCATCTCAGGCAGGTGGCGCGCGACACGCTTCCGGATTTCATCGAACATGATGTTTCTGAAATGGAGGCCCTGCTGCGCGGGGCCTTCGGTGCCGTGTCGCAGGACGCCTGCTGACCTTTCAGGATCATGCCACGTTTCGTACGCCGCAGGGGGGTATGACGTCGAGTTCCTGAACTCTAAACACTCAGTCTACGGTGGGCCTGACGAAGAGGTTACTCGTCAACATCATTGCGACGAACGCCCCTCCCGACGCGAGGGCTCCCGCCACAAAGACCGCTGGATAACCCGCATGGCTGACAATGGCTCCGGAAATTGGCCCAGTTAGACCAAGCCCTATATCGACGAACGCCACGTAAGCACCCATTGCAGCGCCCCGGCTTTGCGGAGGAACATGTTTGACGGCTTCGACTCCCAGCGCCGGAAATGTCAGTGAGTACCCCCCTCCAAGAATGGCAGCGCCAATCAAAGCCACTTCAGCCACCGGTGCCGCGGCTAAAATAATCAATCCGAGTGCCTGGAGAGGGATAGTGACCGACGCAACCCTGATTCCCCCCATTTGGTCGGGCAGGCCACCGAATATGAGGCGGGTGACCGTATATGCGAGGCCAAATCCCGAGAGCGCCCATGACGCACCGGACCAATTGTGAGACGCGTAATAGAGGCCAAGAAACGCGAAGAGCGTGCCGAACCCGAAAGTACTCAGCGCCAAGCTTACCCCAAATGGCCAGATGAGGCCGACAACCTTCAGGAACCCCATGCGCCGGCCGTGATGCGGAGGTATGCCGGGCTTCCTTGCCGCAATCAGGCACGCAAGAACCGGGAGGAGAGCCGCTACCAGAGCAAGAAAGGTAAAACCACCTGCTCGGAGCAGGCCAACGCCGGCAGGCGCGCCGGCTCCGATCGAACCGAACATAGCTATGCCGACCCAAACCATCGCGCGCCCGGTATACCGGCTTCCTACTGCCCCTATGCACCACGCTAACGCGCCGGTGATCAGCAGACTTTCTCCCAACCCGAGAATCAACCTGGCTAATAATAGGATCCCTAGCCCACCAGGCCTCC
Source organism: Nguyenibacter sp. L1 (assembly GCF_035199985.1). Lineage (GTDB taxonomy): Bacteria > Pseudomonadota > Alphaproteobacteria > Acetobacterales > Acetobacteraceae > Gluconacetobacter > Gluconacetobacter vanlangensis. Next base: position 1,080,597 of record NZ_CP127015.1, on the reverse strand, counting down.
CGAAAAGCGACGGAGTGCTCAGGCTATATAACACTGCTGCAAAAGAACATGTGGCAGCGCCAGAAATAACCGCGAGTTTCGAACCACGCGTGTCGGAAACAACACCTGCGAAGTGGCGAGTCAGTAATGTCCCGATCGATTGCATTGCTATTACCCAGCCAACGGCAACCGGACCAAAACCGAGCGTACTATGTACATAGATCGGTACAACAGCCAGGGGCAACCCCACCGTGAGGTAACCGAGAGCAACCAGAACCGTGAAGGGAAGCAGCCGCCGCGTTGCTTCTCGACCGGAGGCAGGAGCCATGTCTGTGGATGCCGTCGCCATTCCCTTCTTCCTTCCCTGAAGCTGGCCCTGAAGCTGGATGATAATGCGCCAGACAAAGAAGATGCGGAAACTGCAATTATCGAAATGTATCGTTGATAGAAATGCAACTATGTATCTGACGAGTCGTCAGAAGAGCAGATTGCCTTTACAATCGTTCTCAACCAGCTATGCGCAGGATCAAATTGAAATTTGGGATGCCACGCCAGGGACACCGTGACCGGTGGCGTCTCCACCGGCAACTGGAACGTCATCAATCCATGACGCACGCTACGTGTAAGCAACTCCGGCACGACCGCGACCAGGCCCGCCTGGTCGGCTAGGAACACCGCATCCGCGAAGCCGGATACGACCACGGCGACCGTGCGCGACTGGCCGAGATTTTGGAGCGCCAAGTCCAACGGACCCTGCTTGCGTCCTCGGCGTGACGCAGAGATCTGAGGATACTTGCAGAATCGTTCGACCGTAACCTTACCGGAGGCAAGAGGGTGGGATTTCTTTACCACCCCGACAAAGCGGTCGGAAAACAGGGACTGGGTTATAATTTCGGGACCACTGATATTTATTGAGGCAATGTCAAGATCCACCGCCCCCTCTCGAAGCCCCGCAACGTCTTCGTCCCCTTGTGGGGCAAATCGCAGGCTGACGTGAGGAGCACATTTGGAGAGAGAATCGATCAAATGGGAGCCGAATGATGATACAAAGCCGTCGGTTGCGCGAAGCGTGAAGGTACGTTTGAGAAGGTGCGGTGAGAATTGGCTCGAACCTTGCAATATCTGCCGAGCGTTCTCCACGAGCGCGCTCACCTGCTCACGAATTTCTTCTGCTCGCGGTGTGGGCACCATGCCCCGACCGGCTCGCACAAGAATCGGATCTCCCGTCAATGACCGAATCCTCCCGAGGATTCGACTCATGGCCGGAGTACTGAGATTCATGCGCGAAGCTGCTCCCGCTACGCTGCCCTCGGATAAAAGAACGTCGAGACATGCCAGCAAAGATAAATCTTTTGGATGCATTTACGGTGACGCGCCCCAACGTTTCAGGACGATGAGCTTAAGCCCACCCGAGTCGACGTGCGAGAAAAACTTTGCACCTGGAGAACGCTGCTCCTCATGATGCTTTGCATGAATTGGCATCACAAACCGCTTGGAGTCCGCCTGACCCAGAGGTTGCCCCGGTCTGGAAAGCGCTGCCCTGATCCGTGTTGAAAATCTCCGGCATCCCGTAGCGGGCCAACCCCCTCAGGCCTCCAGGGTATTACTTATCCGCACATCGTAATCGGGAAATTCGATCACGACTTCATCTTTCGGCGCCAGCGGGATACCCTTATCGTAGCTATTCATGGGACACCCCATGAATATCATGTGTATAGTCCCAGGAACTGCCATCGGTGCATTGGACAGGAGGCCCATAATAAGTTCTTCGACCGGCCAAACAAGCTCATCCGTTCCAGTTTCAACGTGGAAATCGCCCATCAATTGCCCGTCGCGATAACATGAGACTCGCCCAGTCACACGCGCCGGCGGCGGGCCGAGAAACAATTCGGGGTGAACGGGCGTCGGATAAAGCTTTGCGCGTCCAAGCTTGGAGGGCTGGCCGCGGGCAGTAACAATGTCAGTAACATCGTTTCCAAACATAAAGCCAACGTACCGTGCCACACCTGAGCCGTCAGTACTGTAGACCAGTATAATCTCTGCTTCCTCACAAATCTGGGCAGCGCGCCCCACGCCTTTTATTGCCTCGCCATTCAAAAGCAACTGAGCGTCGGTCCCTTTGAAGAACCACGCCGGTGCGTCGGCAGCGGAGACGTCCGCATGGCGCGATCCGTGCGTCTTGCCGAAGCCTCCGACTATAACACGGTTCTGAGCGTGCATCTCGAAAGGCGCCCGCCAGTGAAAAAACTCCTTTGGACGTCGGTTTTCAACTGATGCCCCTTCCAAAATCGAGACGGCGAGCCGCTCCGTATTTCCCGCGATGGAAGATTGTATGAGGTCTGCTGGATCGTCGTGCACAGCAGTGAGCGCCCTGCTCGTTCGCCCGTTGCCGAGAAGAGTCAACACGCGGCTCTGCACATCGCACCTTGACAATGTATACATGGCAACCTCGGATCCAATATCGCAATCGACCAATGACAAGTCAAATACGCCAGATAAAACAAGCGTCTTCAGGTGAGTGCTATTTTGTACTTATTTATATTTGAAGATGGTTGAACGCCAAGCCCGTCACCGGGTGGAAGTATTATCGTATTATTTTTTCGATCGGGCGTGGGATAGGGATCCACGACAAACTCGTCAAATATCTCGTCACCAATTCCCGCCTCGACAGTCAAATAGCCCCCGACCGTACAGGCTAAATGCCGTTCGGCCGCAACCAGCGGCCCGACCTCGGCGACTTGAACGCCCAGTTGCCAACGGATACCGGACGATTGAGCCAGGCGTATCAGGCCAAGCGCGCCCGATATCCCACCATTCTTGGAAATTCTGATGTTGAAGGCGTCAACGCTCGATCGCGCAATTGCCTCCTCTCCGTCCTGAAGTGTGCACAGGGACTCGTCCAGCATAATTGGCTGATTCGTTGTGGCCCTGAGATCGGCCAAATCCAGGTATCGTCGTGCGGGAAGAGGCTCTTCAAACAGCGTAGCTCCGGCTCGTCCAAGTTTGGCCATCGACGACCGGGCATTCTCGTCTGTCCAGCCCATATTGGCATCGACTATTATATCACGGTTTGGCCCTATGCTTTCACGCAATTTCTCAACGGCCTCGATATCCGACTGGCTATTTATCGTAGCCTTTACCTTTATGCAGTGAAACGGACCGTCTGAACTGAGAAAATCATCCAGATTCCGATGACCATCGAGAACCCGCGTGATTTCCTTGCTCGGCATCAAGCTGGACTCAAATGACGCAGCTATGACGTCACATAACGCGATCGATCTTGCATGGCAGAGCCAATCGAGCAGCGCCATTTCCAACAGGCATCGCGCGTTATTGGGCAGCGATGCGATGTCACTAAAGCGCTTGTCACCGTTCAGCATTCCGGAAAGAAACTCGGTGGGACTTGCTTCGAGTGCCTCGGCGACGCCACGACTCTTAAGAGCGGACTTCACCGACCATATCACCTGCTCGGGCGTCTCTCCGGTGACATATTTCCGCGGCGCACATTCACCGATTCCTATAACGCTTTGGTGTTCAACCATAAGGACAACGCTGTCGGATGTGGTCCGCTTATGTGCCATGTGAGCAAACGGCCGCTTTAAGGGGAGCGTTACGTGGAAAAAACGCGTTTTCATCCCGATGTCCCCTCGGCTGGAGAAGATCCCGTTCAAACGGAGTCGTTTGAACGGGTGAAGATGCTCGACAGAATAATAACCTAGGGTATTTTCACGGAACCGATGTTCAGCGGACATGCTCTAGAGCCACATCCATTCACACTGGTTCACGGATATGGCTCTAGCTCATTGTTTTAACGAGCATCTTTATCCGACCGGATGAGTCCATCCGGTCGGATGATGCTCTAGCGCAATTGATTCCGTTCGTTTAAACAATACCTCCCTTGCATCAGTGAATGGAATATAGTGTTTATTTGTTGGTATAACTGATAGAAATCCAGCATTTCGAGTGATCGCGTTAAATACCTCGAAGGATGCTTGATGGTTCACAATGGGATCGGTTGAACTTATAATATAATGTGCTGATGCAGCGCCTGAATCTATCCCCCTCTCGAGATAAATCTGCTCTATTTCCAGAAATAACGCTCTGCTTCGAGCGGTAATGCATTTTATTGAGAGCGGATCGGAGGAAATAAAGTCAAGATATTTCTTGACATCCGTAAAGTCATGCGCCTTCAAGTCTACGTCTACAAGCTCGGTGCTTCTCTCTCCGGCGATTATTGATCGCTCCTCAGGCGAAAGCACGGCGTGAAGACGACCCAGCCACGTGGAGCAAAAAACAAACGAGCGATAATTCGAGAATACGCCTCCTTTAGCCAGAAGACCACCGAGCAGCGATCCTCCGAGGCAGTGACCAAAGAGTGTTACATTTTGCTTATCTTCAAGTAGCGCCAGCATATGGTTGTACGCGACATGATAATCATAGGCCAGGGAGTCCAATGATGCATAGTCCCCGCGGACGCCCCCGCTCAGACCACTCCCACGCCGATCCAAAACGAACAAGGCGACGCCGCGACGCCCGAGATACTCCCCAAATTGCCATGACCATCCAGCGTGGCTTTGAAGGCCATGGAGGTAGAAGACCGCGGCGCGCGGGTTACGCGGCATCCAAGAGTGCAACGCCAAATCCGCGCCGTCGCTATGAAGTTGTTCGATTTTACGTGACGCTGACACCGTGCATCTCCCCCTGGATAATGTTGTTATCTCGGACGAGTTCATCGAGAAAGGATGTGTCCTTATGGAATGGCTTATATTTGTATTGAGTGGTATTGCCTGGATTCCGTTTTGATTCGACGTATTTCGCGATCGCCTGATGTTGAATCAATGCGACCTGTATGCCGTCCAGGCGACCGCTCTCCCGTTTCGACGCATACTCGATGCTGATGTGCTGCAGATGGAGATCAATCGCTGTGGCGATTTCCGTAACATCAAGTTTCCGGGGCAGATGCAGCTCGATCGCAATCGAATAACCTGGCGGAGATCCCCATCGCGCGCCGCAGAGAAATAATCCGAGAGGCGCCCCGAACTGCGCGAGGCCGCGTTCAATTGCAGAAACGACTTCAACCTCGGTCAATTTTTCGCCCGTGAATGAATGATAAACACCGTGCCTGCGGGTGAAATAAATATACGGCACTCCGGCCTCTATTTTTTCGACGGAAAATATATCTCCGGTGTAGAGACGCGTCAAACCGTTCAACTGGGACATTATAACGTGGTACTCTTTTCCGACGTCCAGTTCGTCATACAAGAGGGTGTCGGCTCTTCTCTTGCCACTTAAATACTCGTTCGGTTCATCCTCAGCGGGGATGAACTCGAACCAGGCTTGGTCGACCGCCAATGGTTGACCCAACTGAGAACCGTCCAGCGGTATTGTCACGACCCCTTCCGTTCCGCAGCTCATGAAGGGAAGTCGCTTGGCGCAGGGCAAGGCATGGAGCATTTGCGCATCGTAGAGCCTCGCGGCGGCCGACGCCCATGTGCTGTAATGCATCAAGTTGGGCCAGACATCGTTCAATGAGTATGTGGATCGTCCGAGAATTTTCTCCAGGCGTCGAGCGGCTTCCGGATCCGGCGCAACCATGTTTATCCCGGCCACGGATCCGTCCGCTATCTCCTTGACCAGAACTGATGCGAACAGCCTGAGACTATCGAGTATGGACAAGATGGTGCTTGGGTTTATTGCAGTCAAAAACCGGACATCTTTCGTGACGAGCCATCGTAGCCGGTAATACATTTTGGTTAAATGGTCGCTGGGGAGAGAGGGGATATACCAAGGGGCTTCGTACCAGGGTGGCGTCCAATCCGAGGCGCCGAGTGGCGGATTGCGGTTACTGATCCCCTGATAAGGCACGCCAAAGATGTGATCGCCGGGGACTTCGCGGACCGTCTGGGTGTCGAATGTCGCATACGGATGGGCAAGAAGTTCCGGACAATTCAGCAGAAACGTGCCCCACATCGCCTTCATCGCCGGCACGCGATAAGCCGTCATCCAGTGGTCCGTATAGGGGATACGCTTGGGCTTTCCGGTCGTGCCACTTGTTTTTAACCAGCGACGGACAGGACTGGTCGACAGCACGCCACCCTTGGTGTGCACTTCGCTGTCAATGAGCGGTTCAAAATCCGCATATGTCCGAATTGGTACAATTTCCCGGAAAGTTGCGCCACGCCGGATGGCGTCGCTATACCCCGATTGTTGCCATGATTGCGATGGGCCGCAGACGCGATATATATCGTCCAATACGCGCTGCTGCGTGGCAGCCCCATCGGCTAGATCATCGATAAGCGCGTTGCGCGCAGCGTTGCACTCTTCGATGAAACTTGACCTGCGATCGAACCAATTGAGCGACCAGTCGGTGGTAGCCATGGTTTTGGTCTCCCAGGAGTTGGATCTTCGTCATACGATATAGGAATATTTTGTGTTCTAATGCCCAATCTTCATGTTTTTTAAATATTTTGATCGTTAGAGGAGTCCTATTGTTGGATTCAAAACCGATATCTCGGTCTTTTCTATAAATCCATTTTTCTTATAGGGCTCTTTTTGTAGTATATTTTCCAGCTTCTCGCGATTTTCGGCCTTGTATATCAGAACACCTGCCTCTTCGCCTTCGACGCGCGCCGCACAAATCAAGGCGCCCGACTGCGCTTGTTGTTCCAGATTTTCTCGATGCGACGCCATAACCTGTTCTCGCGCAGATCTGGTAACGTTATATATGTATTTTACAATAAATGTAATCATCACCTATCTCCTTGGGCCAGTTTACATGTAAAGACCGCCATTGATGTCCATCACACTTCCTGTTGTGAAACCCGCAGAAGGAGATGCCAAATACATGACGCTTCCGACGGCTTCATCGAGAGTGCCCATCCGTCGGAGAGGGATTCTATTCAACACGTCCTTTCTCTGCTCTTCGGGGCGCCGCTCCCACGCGGATTCAATGCGGCTCGTCAGCATCGGCCCGTGTGCAACCACGTTCGCAACAATATCGAAGGGAGCGAGTTCATATGCTATTTGTTTGGTAAACCCGATGACCGCGGCTTTTGCAGCGACGTACGCCGCGTTATTGAAATGGCTGTATGTACGCCCGCCGGCGGACGCAAAGTTGACGATGCGTCCATAGCGTTTGGCTTTCATGTGGGGCACGCAGAGCTTGGTTACGTTGAACGTCGTTATCAGGTTTTCATTGATCTTTTCGGCAACATAGCTTGCCGTAAGGTCTTCGATCCTTAATACTTTGGTGTCGCCGCCGACACCGTTTATGAGCACCTCGGGCCGGTGTTGGTCAACCGCGTCGGCTATGCCTCCGTCTACGGGCTCTGTTGCACCTGCATCAGCGATTACCGGCGTGACACGGTCACTGTCGAGGGTGTTGACCAGCCTGTTGAGCCGAGCCTCATCGCGGTCGATCAATATTAATTTGTAACCGTCACTCTCCAGTCGACGGCAGACTTCAGAGCATATATCTCCGGCAGCTCCCACAACCATAGCTGTCTTGCCATTCGCCATTTTATTTACTCCACGTTCGGGGCGTAACCACGCCTAAAGTGCCGCGGATCAATATTTCGCAAAAAAAAACGTCATTCTGCGAAGTGAGTTTGGTATTTTCGATACTCTTCGTGCAATACAGATGGGTACCTTTCTTAATAACACGCATATTTTTTTGCGATTTTAAATTGTTATTTTCTCAACATTTAATTGTGTTTTTTGCAATCGATTCCGTCCCTGCGCCACTCTCATCGTCACGCGGCCGGTTCCCGGATCTGGACGTGAAGCGTCCCGTTTCCGGGGGCTCCTACCGGTAAGTAGGAGCTATCATGAACATCATGAGCCGGAGAGTTTCGCCTGAGGTCCGGGAGCGTGCGCTCCGTTGGGGCGCATCGCGCCGACTACGGCTCGGAGCGGGCGGCGATGACGCGGCGTTCGACCGCCGCGGGAAATGATGATGTCGTTCATCGGCCCCTCCACGGCATGCCCCCTGCCAAGGCGGTCTGCGCGCGCCCGGCGCGATGTTCAGCGGCCGTGCGTGCCGCGGCGCCGGAACCGGGTGGACAGGATGATCGCCGAGATCGTGCGCTCGACACCGTCCAGCAATCCGATCCGGTCGATGACGCGATTGATGATTTCGGTCGAGGCCGCGCCGACGATCGCGATCATGTCCACCGTGCCGCTGACGGCATGCAGCTCGCGCACTTCCCCGATGTGCCGCAGCGCGGCTTCCACCGACGCGGCATGGCGCGGGGCGAGGGTGACCATCACGTGCGCGCGCACCGCGTCCTCGGCCTCGGGCGCCGTCACGACCGTATAGCCGGCAATCAGCCCCGTCTGTTCCATCCGTTCGATGCGGCTTTGCACCGTCGTGCGTGACAGGCCCGTGCGTCGGGCCAGCGCCGCGGTCGATATCCGCGCATTGTCCTGAAGCAGGGCGAGCAGGGCTTTGTCCGTGGCGTCCATGTGCATAATGCCGATCTTATCCGACATTCTGCCGAAAAAAAGCCCGCGCGACGCGTCACACGGCCAGTTGTTTTCGATATCGTTCCTTCGTTCGATGTCGTGATTCCATATGGCGGGAGCGGATCGGATGAAGAAGATACTCGTTGTCGGCGCCGGCAAGATCGGTGCGACGATCGCGGATTTCCTCGACGCCACCGGCGATTATGCCGTCAGCCTGGTCGATCGGGACCAGGCCGGCCTGCATCGCGCCGACGTTGCGGATTCGGTTCGAAAGCTGCAGGCCGACATCGCGGAGCCCGGCATGCTCCGCCCGCTGATGGATGGGCATTATGCCGTGCTGTCCGCGGCCCCCTATCATCTGACCACGACGATCGCGCGCGCCGCGGCCGAGGCCGGGCTCCATTACCTGGACCTGACCGAGGACGTGGCCAGCACCCGCGCGGTACGCGACCATGCGGCCGGCGCGCGCACCGCCTTCGTGCCGCAATGCGGCCTCGCGCCCGGATTCGTCTCCATCGTCGCCCATGACATCGCCCGGCGGTTCGATGCGCTGGACACGATCCATCTGCGCGTCGGTGCGCTGCCGGAATTTCCCTCCAATGCCCTCGGCTATAACCTGACCTGGAGCACGGACGGCGTCATCAACGAATATATCGAACCGTGCGAGGCCATCGTGGCGGGCGAACGCCGCATGGTTCCGGCGTTGGAGGGGCTGGAAACGCTGGGGGTGGATGGCGTGACCTACGAAGCCTTCAATACCTCGGGCGGTCTCGGCTCGCTGTGTGAAACCTATGCCGGCGCGGTGCGGGAACTGAATTACCGTACCATTCGCTATCCCGGCCATGCGCAGGCGATGAAGATGCTGCTGCGGGACCTGCGCCTTGCGGAACGACGCGATCTGTTAAAGGATATTCTGGAATATGCCATCCCGGCGACCCGGCAGGACGTCGTTTTGATCTTCGTTACGGTTTCCGGCCGGCGCGACGGACGGCTGATGCAGGAAAGCTTCGTCCGTCGCATCCATGGCGACATCGTGCATGGCCGGCCGCGTACCGCGATCCAGATCACGACAGCCGGCGCGATCTGCGCGGTGCTGGACCTGTTGAAGGACGGTCACCTGCCGGAATGCGGCGTGGTCCGGCAAGAGGACATCGCGCTGGCGGCCTTTCTCGAAAACCGGTTCGGACGCGTCTATCGGGGCGACAGGAGTTCCACGCTCGTCCATGGAGTCTGACCATCGCGGCGTGACGGCGGCCCGGTCCGCTCAGACGCGGCCATAGCCGAAACTGCCGCGCGGGCGCGGCACCAGGCGGAAGGCAAGCCCGCCCGGGCTGAGATCAGGCTTGCCGTCGGCAGTGGCGGGGACCAGTGTGCCGTTCGGCAGTTCGATGTAATGGGCGATCAGCGTCGCGTGGTGCATCGCGGTATCCAGGCCGGACAGGTCGATCCGCCGATAGGTCCGGCCATCGATCGTCACAGGCCGGATCGTCCAGGTACCGGTCGGGTAGTCCGACTGATTCTGCGGATTGGCAACCATCCACATCGTCTGGACGTGCATGCGAAATGCGCCGAGCCGTGCCGTGGGTGGTCCATGCAGGACAAGCTCGACGGCCAGTTGCGCCTGCGGTCCGGGCAGGGGCTGGTAGCCATACCAATCACCGAAGATCGGCCCGGTCGGGCCGGCGCATCCGAAAGGGCCGATCATCAGCCCCGCGCATAATATTGCGATTCCCCGATTGCCGGTAGGCATGTCACCGTCGCCCTGCTTGTCCTGCCGCGCCGCGGCGATCATAGAGACTTTTCACCCGGCATGGGCTGCGCGATCGCGTGATGGGGATGGGCGGGGTCAAAGATGACGTCGTCGCATTGTCGCGGGCACTGTCGCGGGTATTGAGAGTGTATCCACAAAATTTTTTGTAGAAACAAGTAAATAACTTAACAAAATCAACAGGTAAATTGTTAAATACATTTCCGGAAAATAAAGAAATATCGAGTGGAATTGATGTTCGTGTCTCGAAAATATGACAATTTTATGTCTGAAATGCTTGGATGAAAAAAAATTCCTTTTTGTCGAAATCGGCGGTTGTCGATATCGCCGTTTCATGATCTTACTGTCCCGCAGGCTTCACATCAGTTGGTGGTGCGCTGCGGAGGAATTTTAGAGGTTAAACGTGCGAGGAGGGTAGGGACTATTCATATATTCGCGGTTTGGTAAATAAAAACATACGCGAATGTTGTTATTCTTGGTGTAAGTGTTATTGCGGTTTTTCGTCACATTTGTGACGGTTATTATTGAAGTCTATCGTTTCATTCCGAGCATTCTCACGGTTACGTGGCCGCAGCCTGAAAGCGTTCGGGGAGTCCATTCGCGCGCGCTGCTCAAGCTTCGCTCATGCAATCGGACCCTCCTTTTAGGTTGCTTGTCTCTTTCCCGTATGGAGGATGAAATGGCGAACGTACGCCGACGGAATCTCACCCTGAAAATGGCCCTGGTCGGGACGCTGGCTCTCACCACGACGGCGCATGCCGCGCTGGCGCGCGACGTGACGCCCGACGAACAGCGCGAAGCAGTGCGCGTCGCGCCGCATGTCGGCATGATGCCGCATGCCGCCCGGCTGTTCCCCGGAACGTCGCTGACGGGCGTGCCCGGCTTCCCGCTGCCGACGATCCACACGCAGCAGGCCTATGCGCCCGATGCGGACTTTACCGCGCACTGGACGCGCGCCGATGCGATGCAGATCAAGGCGCATTCCAATCCGTCGGTCGCGGCGGGCCAGAACTCGCTGCCCGGGCAGTTGATCATGCCGGATATTCCGGCGGATTTCCCGACGATCAATCCGGATGTCTGGGTGTGGGACACCTGGACGCTGATCGACAAGCATGCCAACCAGTTCAGCTATAACGGCTGGGAAGTCATCTTCTGCCTGACCGCCGACAAGAATGCCGGCTACGGCTTCGATGACCGCCACACCCATGCGCGGATCGGCTTCTTCTACCGCCGCGCCGGCATTCCGGCCGACAAGCGTCCGGCGAATGGCGGCTGGATCTATGGCGGGCACATCATCCCCGAAGGCGCGCAGGAACAGGTCTTCGCCGGCACGACCTACACGATCACGGCGGAATGGTCGGGGTCGATGCGCCTGCTGGACCCGAACAGCAACCAGGTGTCGCTGTTCTATACCGACATGGCGTTCAACCGGAATGCGGCCGGTCAGGACATCACCCCCGCCCAGGCGGTGATCACCCAGAGCCTGGGCCAGATCCATGCCGACTTCAACCATGTCTGGTTCACCGGCTTTACCACGCACACGCCGCTGCTGCGTCCCGATGGGGTGCAGTATCAGAACGGGGCGCAGAACCCGTACTATAATTTCCGCGATCCGTTCACCTTCGAGGACCCGAACCATCCCGGCGTGAACTACATGGTGTTCGAGGGCAACACCCCCGGCCAGCGCGGTATCCCGAACTGCACCGCGACGGACCTGGGCTATCGCCCGAACGATCCGAATGCCGAGACCCTGCAGCAGGTTCTGGATAGCGGCGCCTATTACCAGAAGGCGGCGATCGGCCTGGCGGTTGCTGAAGATTCGACGCTGTCGAAGTGGAAGTTCCTGTCGCCGCTGGTCGAGGCCAACTGCGTGAACGACCAGACCGAACGTCCGCAGATGTATATCAAGGACGGCAAATACTACATCTTCACGATCAGCCACCGCACGACCTATGCGGCGGGCGTGGATGGTCCGGACGGTGTGTACGGCTTCGTCGGCAACGGCATCCGCAGCGACTTCCAGCCGATGAACTATGGCAGCGGCCTGGTGCTGGGCAACCCGACGGACCTCAACACGGCGGCGGGCACGGATTACGACGCCAACCCGCAGCAGAATCCGCGGGCGTTCCAGTCCTACTCGCATTATGTGATGCCGGGCGGTCTGGTCGAATCCTTCATCGACACGGTTGAAAACCGCCGTGGCGGCACGCTGTCACCGACGGTGAAGGTGCAGATCAAGTCCGACGCGTCGGCGGTCGATCTGCGTTACGGCAATGGCGGCCTGGGCGGCTATGGCGACATTCCGGCCAACCGGGCGGACGTCAACATCGCCGGCTTCATCCAGGACCTGGCCAGCCAGAACACGCCGGTCGGGCCGAACGTCAATGGCCAGATCCATTCCTTCCTGAACGCGCAGCAATAACGATAAGCAAAGCCAGCCTGCCCTATGGGCAGGCTGGTCTTTCATGGGGTGGCTGGTTTCCGGGCCGCCTGATGGAACGTGAGGAGGGGGTTTGCACTCCCTCCTCATTATCGAATCTATGCGGCGCGATTCAGCTTGGCGGCATGAAATTGTGAGTCTTTGCCCTGCGTGGATTCTCCTGCCTCCGGCGCATTCCAGCGTGGCAGGCCGCTATGACCGAGGTCGAAGCGGATGAAGAAATGACCCTTGCAGTCGTTCCAGAGTGATGAGGGCAGGGGCAGGCGGTTGGAGGTCCAGCGGAAACGTGCATCGGCCGGGCCTTCTGCGCCATAAGCCCCAAGGCTCAGCACGTCATCGTCGGCCGATACCGTGCGGCAGGCACCGATCCCGTCATCGACGGTGACGGACCGAATGGCGATGCCGAGTTCGCGCCGGTCCATACTGTCCGTGACGAAGGCCGCCGCGTTCGTCGGGCTGACCAGCGTCGCGTTCTTGATCGAAGCCGGCAGCACGTAGCGCAGCGTTTGCCCATGAACCGTAGGATGATAGACATCGCCATCGGCGATGATCAGCACTTCATTGAGCTGAAAATCGGTCAAGCGCCAACCCAGGGCCTGGGCACGGGTACGCAGGCGCGCCCTGATCGCCTTGATGATCAATTCGTCGATAGTGAACGGGCGGCAATAGTTACTGAGATCGGATGCCGACCTGTCGGGATCGAGCAGGCCTTCTCCGGTCAGGAAGAAGGAGCGATTGTCCACGTCGAGATAGCTCTCGGCCGGCAGGCCGTTCGCCAGGATGATGTCGTGGCTGTCCAGTTCGAGGTGCCAGTACGTAACTTCCTGGCAGTTGATCTGCTGGACCGTCGAGCCGTTTACCAACAGATCCGCCGGCACCAGCACTTCGTCGAGGACCGGAACGCACACGCTGTGACCGGGCGACACCCAGAGATCTTGCGACGGAAGTCCCGGAGCAAATGCGCCGGCCGAGATTCTGATCGGTTTGACCTGGCTGGGCTTGGCGTGCCTGCGGCAATCGATGGTCGCATGTCCCATCCATTTGATCGAGCGCTCGACGCCCGACGCCGTGATCACCCGATCGCCCGGTGAAAGCGTCTCGATCGCCACGTCGCCATCCGGAGTCCGGATCAGCGTTCCGGAAGCAAAGCAAACGACCGACGATGTCACGCTGCCCGTGCCTGAAGCCGCGGCGATGCCGGTGCTGAGCAAGGTAACGGTGGATGTGGAAGAAGTCGGTGCCTGTCCGGTATAGGTGACGGCGACGCTGGTCAGGCCGTTCGTTCCGGAAATCGTATAATTGCTGCCGGATTGGGTTAAGGTAAGGTTATCGTAGGTCTGAGCGCTGAGTAATCCCGCAGCTTGCAGATTCAGCGATCCCGTTACGGTGTTGTCGGCATAGTTGACAACCACGGTTCCTTCGAGGGGCGTAAGGCCCGTTCCAATAGCCCCCAACAGATTGAGGGAATTGTTGATAGTCATTTGTTCTTCCACAGCGACCTCCGGTTTTGAACGAGGTGACGTGATCAGGCGGTTCCGAATACCGAGAAGGTGCTTCAGAACGATAGAGTTTGTTGACGACACACAAACGAAGTCCACGCAGATTCTGCGGAAGACTGCTAAAATTTAATTGAAGACGATTTTCCTTGAAAAAGAGAAGAGATATGGACATAATGTCTCCGCTTTCAGTTTTTTCGTTTCAAACAATCCATAGCCAGGTCATGGATTGATGTAGATTTTTCATATAAAAATAGAATTCCGATATACTCTGGAATTCTATTTTGAATAATTTCCAACGGATTTTGGAATATTATCCAATATCATTGCTGTTTCCTTGAGGGATTTCGGTTCTTTTCTGGAACCGGGGCCGGCGGAGCTTGCGGCGTTACGTTTTGGGGCTGAATCGTCCATGTAGCCTGGATTTGACGAAATAGGAGTCGTTACAATGAAATTATAAACGCGCGGCGAGTCAGGCGACGCTTGTCGCATGGTGACGGCTTCATCCGTATCCGTGAAGCACGTGGTTTAGCCGGGGGTTTTTACCTTCCGGACAATTCCATGCTGATCGCGCCTGCTTGCGTGAGCCGGTACTCGGCAGGTTTTCTGCAGTCGACGCCATGATCCCGGCGGCCGCGCCGCGCAGCCGGAACCGGAACTCTATTGCAAGAAAAAGGGCTTTGTTGCCCGTGGTCCGTGACACGCTGGCGGATGCGGACCGGGCGGTCATGTCATCAACCGGCGATAGATCTCCACGCGCGCGTCCGTGACCCTGCCGGATGCCCGCGTGTCATGGCACGACGCCGGTCATGGCATGGGGCGGGGCCCGCGATCGATGACGGCCTCGATCAGCGCGTCATCCACCGGCACCTGGCCATCGAGCATCAGCATGGCCAGGCCGTGGACCAGCGACCAGGCACGGATGGATGCGATCCGGGCCGCGTCACTGTCCTGGTCGTTCCCGACGGATGCTGCGGCGTTCGCCCGCAGCAGGGCCAGGGCTTCGGGTGGGAATGCGCCGCCGGGTGCTCCGTCCTGGCACGGTGAGGCAAAAATCAGCCTGAACAGTGCGGGATTGGCCAGCGCGAAACGGACATAGGCGCGTCCCGTGGCGGCAAAGCCCGCGCTGCCGCCGCCCGCCGCGCCGGACGCCGCGTGCTGCGCCCGGGCCAGGCGGTTCAGCCCTTCACCGGCCAATGTGCGCAGCAGGGCGTCCTTGTCGGGAAAGTGACGATAGACGGCGGTCGCGCTGACGCCGACGGCCCGCGCGATCTCGCGCAGTGAAAGCGCATCCACGGCGCGATCGGCCAGCAGGCGCAGCCCCGCCTCGATCAAAGCGGCGCGCAGGTCGCCATGGTGGTAGGTCTGGCGCCTGACGGCGGACTTCGCCACATCATCCTTCATGCGGACAGTGTAAACATCATCGTGCGGCCCGGGAACAGGAATTGGCGGGAAGCGGCGCGGCACCATGGAAAGGGCGGGATGAAAAGGACGGGGCGCGCCGCCGGATTTGACCGCACGGAGGGGAGGATTTCTGACAAGATCCAGCCAGCCCATCCGAAACGCGTGGACGGGGGACAGGGGGCGGGGGACTGGGGGTGAGATGGGCGCGGGAACCGGACAGGGGTATGCGACGACGGCAGGAAAGGATGTGCAGCAGCAAGACGCGCTGCGGCAATTCGTCCATCGCCATCGGCGGCTTCTGGTCCTGACCGGGGCGGGATGCAGCACGGCATCCGGAATCCAGGATTATCGCGATCTCAATGGCGATTGGAAACGCGCCAGTCCGATCACGTGGCAGGCCTTCATGGGCAGCGATGCCGCCCGCCGGCGTTATTGGGCGCGCAGCCTCGTCGGCTGGCGGCATCTGCTGCGCGCCCGGCCGAACGACGCGCATCGCGCGCTCGCGCGGCTCGAGGCGATGGGCAGGACCGAGCACGTCGTGACCCAGAATGTCGACGGGCTGCACCAGGCGGCCGGCAGCCTGGGGGTGATCGAACTGCATGGCCGGCTCGCGCGGGTCTGCTGCACCGTCTGCGGGCATCGGACGACCCGCCTGGAGATGCAGGACCGGCTGGAGCAGTTGAACCCGGCCTGGTCGCGGTTCGATGCGGACAGCGCGCCCGATGGCGATGCCGATCTCGACGCGCAGGATTTTTCGGGTTTCACGGTGCCGGACTGCCTGCAGTGCGGTGGCCTTCTCAAGCCCGACATCGTCTTTTTCGGCGAGGATATTCCCGGGGCGCGCAAGGTACGGGCGATGGCGCACCTGGAACGGGCCGACGGGGTGCTGGTCGTGGGGTCGTCGCTGATGGTCCCGTCCGGCTATCGCTTCGTGCGGCGGGCGGTGGAAACCGGCAAGCAAGTGGCGGCCGTGACCCTCGGGCGGTCGAGGGCCGACGACCTGTTCACATTGAAAATCTCACGCCCCTGCGCCGAGGCCCTGGCCTTTCTGCTCTGACCGGCCCCGAACCTGCGCCCGAATCCCGCCCGAATCCGGAAGGCGCAGGAACACCGGCCGGCCAATGCGATGGCCGGCCGATCGGGCACGGTCAGACGACGGACAGCTTCACGTCGATATTGCCGCGCGTGGCATTGGAATAGGGGCAGACCTGATGCGCCTTGGCGACCAGATCCTCGGCCGCGGCACGCTCGACGCCCGGCAGGGCGATGGCCAGCGCGATCTCCAGCCCGAACCCGCCTTCGGCGCGCGGCCCGATGCCGACCGTGGATGTCACGGTCGTGTCGGCCGGCACCTTGGCGCTGCCGCCCTGCGACGCCACGAACTTCATCGCGCCCAGGAAACACGCGGCATAGCCGGCGGCGAATAATTGTTCGGGGTTGTTGCCTTCGCCGCCGGGACCGCCCAGCGCCTTCGGCGTGGTCAGCTTGACGTCCAGCGCACCGTCCAGCGTGGCGGAACGGCCGTCGCGACCCCCGGTAGCACGGGCCGAGGTACGATAGAGGACATTTACGGACATGGTCTTGATCCTTCCTGCAATGGATGGCGAAGGCGCGGCGCCCGTGGCCGGTTCCATCGACGCCGCCTTCGATGACCAATAAACCGTGCACGATTTGATCGTTGGCTATATAATAATTCGTATGGCTGCCATGCGGACAATGCGCTGTCGATAATGTCGCGCACGATTTATCTTGCGCGGTTCGAAGGAGGCCCGCCATGCCCGACGCCGTTCCGAGCGCCGCACCGACGCTGGATCATTTCCTGTGCTTCTCGCTCTATGCCACCAGCCACGCGTTCAATCGCGTCTACAAGCCGCTGCTGGATGCGCTCGGCCTGACCTATCCGCAATATCTGGTCATGACGGTACTGTGGCAGCAGGACGGGCTGCCGGTGGGGCAGATCGGCGAGAAGCTGGCGCTGGAGAGCAGTACATTGACGCCGCTGCTCAAGCGGCTGGAGACCGCCCGCCTGCTGCGCCGGACCCGCGATGCGCGCGACGAGCGGCAGGTGCGGGTGACGCTGACCGAGCAGGGGGCGGCCTTGCAGGCCCGCGCCGCGTCGGTTCCAGCCGGTATCCTTCGGGCCACGGGCCGGACGCCGGAGCAGCTCATGCGGCTCAAGGACGAAATCGACGCCCTGCGGGCCGGCCTGGAACAGGCGACGCTTGATCGGCCGTGATCCCGCCAGAGGCGACGCGGCCGTCATGCGTGCCACAGCCCATGCGCACGGTGCCATTCCTCCAGCGACTGCTCGGGATATCCGTCGAAGGCGCCGTCGCCCGGCCGGATATCGGGCTGTACCCAGTCGGCCTTGGACCCCAGCATGATATGCACCCGCGCGGGCGGTTCCGGCAGTTCGGTGTCGATGGCTCCCGCCGCCGGATGGACCAGGTCCGGCCATTCGGCGTCATACAGCCACAGAGCCGTGCCGCAGCGCCCGCAGAAATGGCGCTCGGCGCTGCTATGTTCGACATGCCGGCCCCGGCGCCCCATCACCGCATGGACGATGCGCTTCTGGTGGGCCGGATCATGCACATGCAGTGTGGCGGCCATGCCGGACAGGTTGACGGCATAGCCGCCCGTACCCGCCGTCTTGCGGCAGATCGAGCAATAGCAGCGCTGATAGGGAACCGGCGCCTGACTCTGGACCGAGAACGTGATCGCCCCGCACTGGCAGGATCCTTCGAGTGTCATCGGCATCGGGCTTCTCCTCCCACGTCTCGTCGTCCTGTGGAAACGTTTCCACGGGCGGTTGGCTTGGTCCTCGCCATCGGTTGAACGGGCCGCGCGGCGGTGGCGGCGAACCGGGATTCGCGACAGCGGTTATGTCCCCCTGCGGGCCGCGTGCATCGCGCCGCCGGCCCGATCCGAACGGAGGGCGTCATGGCGAAGCCCCATGCCGGGCAGGAAACGGCCCGCAAGGATTTCCCCGTCGCGCAGGTGCGCCGCTATCTGGAGCCGGGGCCGATCGTGCTGGTTTCGTCGTCCTGGCAGGGGCGGCGCAACATCATGACCCTGGGCTGGCACACGGTCCTGGAATTCGCGCCTTCGCTGGTCGGCTGCATGATCTGGAACGGCAATCAGAGTTTCGAGATGATCCGCCAGAGCCGGGAGTGCGTGATCAACCTGCCGACGGCATCAATGGTCGATCAGGTCGTGGGGATCGGCAACATATCCGGCGCGGCGGTCGACAAGTTCGTGCATTTCGGACTGACGGCCCGGCCCGCCTCCCGGGTCGCCGCCCCGCTGATCGACGAATGCCATGCCGGCTTCGAATGCGTGCTCCATGACGATGCCCTGGTCGAGCGCTATAATTTCTTCATTTTCGAGGTCGTGAAGGCCCATGTCCGGCCCGTTCCGGCCCACCCCGAAACCCTGCATTACACGGGCGGGGGAGTGTTCATGCTGGCCGGGCGGGTGATCGACAAATCAGCCCTGTTCCGGCCCGACATGCTGGTGGAATAGCACCGGCGCCCCCGCATGGGGGATGGCGGAATCGGAACGATCCCGGCATGATCGCACCATGCGCGCCGGCCCACGGCGCGGGCTGCGACAAGCGGAGTATCGTATGCGGCGACAATCCACGCCCGGCGGGCGCCCACGCGCCCGTGCGCTCGGCCTGCCGATGCCGGGCACGCCCGGACCGCTGAACGCGATCACCGACATTCCCGGCGTCACGGTCGGGCACACGACCCTGATCGGCGAGGCGCCGAACGGCGCGGCGATCCGCACCGGCGTGACCGTCCTGCTGCCCCGGCCGAAACCCGACCTGCTGCACCCGGTCTGGGCCGGCGCGTTTTCCATGAACGGCAATGGCGAATTGACCGGCTGCCACTGGATCCGCGAGGCTGGCTGTCTGACCGGGCCGATCGCCATCACCAACACCTGTTCGTTGGGCATCGCGCACCATGCCATCGTGCGCTGGCTGGCGCGGCGCTTCCCCGACATGGTGGGCGAGAGTTTCTGGCCGCTGCCGGTGGTGGGCGAGACATTCGACGGCTGGCTGAACGACATCGCCGGCCAGCACGTGACCGAAGACCACGTGCTGGCCGCGATCGACGGCGCCTCCGGCGGCCCGGTGGCCGAGGGCAATGTCGGCGGCGGCACCGGCATGATCGCCTATGAATTCAAGGGCGGCAGCGGCACCGCGTCGCGCCTGGTGTCGACGCGGACCGGCCCCTACACGCTGGGCGCGCTGGTGCAGGCCAATCACGGTCGTCGCCCCTGGCTGACCGTCTGCGGGGTGCCGGTCGGTCCCGCCATGCCGGAACACACGCTGTTTCCCTCCGAACGCGGTTCGCTCATCGCCATCGTCGCGACCGACGCCCCCCTGCTGCCCGTGCAGTTGCAGCGCATCGCCCGGCGCATCGCGATCGGCATGGGGCGCGGAGGTACGCCCTCGGGCAACAATTCGGGCGACATCTTCCTGGCCTTCTCCACCGCCAACGACCAGGGCGCACTGCCCGAGCCGCCGCGCCTGCGTCTCGAGGCCGTCAGCAATGACGACATGGACGCCCTGTTCCTGGCGACGGTCGAAGCAGTGGACGAAGCCATCCTCAACGCCATGCTGGGGGCCGAGACCATGACCGGCAAGGCCGGCCGCGTCGTGCACGCCATAGACCCCGCGCGCCTGCGGGCGCTGGTCCCGGGTGCCCGGTAAGACCCGCCGGACGAAAGACGAAAGACGAACAGGCACGATACGCGCAGGGAGCATGCTTGATGCCGGACGCCGAGACGCTGGATCGCCCACCCTTCGATACCGGGCCGCCGCAGGCCGTACCCGCCGGTCATCCGGCCCCCGGACACTCGACCCCCGGACACCCGGCACCCGGCGGCCTGCGCCGCAGCATGCGCCTGCCGGGGGCGCTGCTGATCGCCCTGTCCGCGATCTCGCCGGCCTCGTCGGTATTCATCATCGTGCCGGGCGTCCTGGCCACGGCCGGGTCGGGGGCGCTGCTCAGCATGGCGGCGGGGGCGGCCATCGCCTGGTGCCTGGCCTTCGTCTTCGCCGAACTGGCCTCCGCCTATCCGCTCAGCGGCGGGGAATACGCCATCGTCGGCCGGGTCGTCGGGCCGTTCTGGGGTTTCCTGGTCATGGGGGCCAGCCTGATCGGCAATTGCCTGATCCCGGCGGTGATGGCGCTGGGCCTGTCCACGTATCTGGGCGTGCTGCTGCCCGGCCTGCCGCCGGTGCCCACCGCCCTGGTCACCATCGCAATCGTCACCCTGGTCGGTATCCTCAATATCCGGACCAACGCGGTGCTCACCGGCCTGTTCCTGGTCGTTGAAATCCTGGCCCTGCTGGTCCTGGTCGCGCTGGGTTTCCTGCATGTCGCCCGGCCGCTCACTGGCCTGCTGCTGCACCCGGCGATGCCGGGCGGCACCGGCCTGGTACCGGCCTCGCCCGCCATGATCGGCATGGCGACCTCGGTCGCTCTCTTCGCCTATAACGGCTATGGCGCGGCCGTATATTTCGGCGAGGAAACCCACGATGCCGGGCGCCATATCGCCCGGGCCGTCATGTGGGCCTTCGCCATCGCCATCGCGTCGGAACTGGTTCCGGTGATCGCCATCCTGATGGGGGCGCCGGACCTGCGGGCGCTGCTGGGCGCGCGCAACATGCTGGGCGATTTCATCGCGGCGCGCGGCGGGCCGATCCTGGCCACGATGGTCAGCCTGGGCATCGCGCTGGCCATCTTCAACGCGCTGATCGCGATGATGCTGCTGGCGGCACGCATCGCCTACAGCACCGGGCGCGACCGCATCTGGCCCGCCGGCCTGTCCGGCGCGCTGACGCGCACCCACCGCAGGTTCCATTCGCCCTGGGTGGCGACCCTGGTCTGCGGGGTCATCGCGGGCCTGGCCTGCCTGGTGCCCGAGACCGCGCTGCTGGTCATCACCAGTTCCACCCTCGTCCTGATCGCCGGACTGCTCTGCGTCGCGGTCATCATGGGCCGCCATAACGGCACCACGGACCACGGCCATTACCGGATGCCGCTCTTTCCCCTCCTGCCGGCCGTCGCGCTGCTGGCCATGCTGTCCATCGTCTATACCAACTGGCTCGACCCGGTGATCGGCCGGCCCAGCCTGGCCGCCACCGGCGCGATCTGCGTGGCCTCGGCGCTCTATTACCGGCTGGTGCTGCGCCGGCGTGGCGCTTGGGTGCTGCGCGGCCCCGACGATTGTTAAAGCATGTCCACCGAATCGGTGTTCAGTAGACATGCTTTAGATTAGGCTTATTTTTGGCCTTGAGCGCGCTCGTAGGGTCAGGTCGTAATTTTGATTGTCCGGTGCTGTGGTCCGTCCGCGTACCTTTAGGCGCGATAGAGGCCGATCGACGACCACGATCAGGATATACGATAAAATCACAGAAAACACATAGACTTCCACGGCGCAGCGAAGATCGAACGCCTTGTGGAACACGACGAAATACCAAGCCAAAACAAGCGTATGTGCCAGGTATACCGGATAGGATAGGTCGCCCAATAAACCATCCAGTTTGTTCTTTCTTACGTCAATGAATGACAGAACCACCCATCCCGACACAGGAAGAGAGACATACAGGCCGTGTTCCCACGGAAAATAGGGGTATCGGAGCCAGGATACGGACAAAAGGAGCCACGCGCCAAGGCTTAGCGGGCGGTTCCTGACGAGGCATAACCAGGGCTTGAAGTGGCATAGGAGAGAACCGAAGGAGAACGCGATTAGGCACGTAGAGAAAAAGGTATAGCGCGCGGCGAAACTCTCGAGTCCAAATCCGTACGAAATATTCACGACCAGGGAGATGAAGAAAAACAGGAGCGAGAACAAAGGCGAAAACGCCATCAAGGGCATCATGGCATAGGCGGTGAATTCCGTTGCTAAGGCTCCGGACGTCGCAACCGGTAGACCGGTCGTCGGAAAAACAGTCAACAGGGTGAGTGGAGCAAGCCAGGTTCCTCGGCTTGGCATGTAAAATTGCCCATTGAACTGCGTAGGGTCAATCTTGTGGTGCCGTAAGAACACTATGGTTGCTATGCCGGCGAGAAGACAAATGTAATATAGAGGAAATATTCTTATTATTCTATTTGAGATGTAGTTCAGTATCCCCTCGACGGTGAATCCGTATTTGTCTTTAATTACTAGCGTCATGAGGAAGCCGCTCAGAACATAGAATCCCCAAACTGCATAGGCCGCGCCGCCCTGAATCATATCGTGCCAAGCATGGGAGAACAGAACCAAGCTGCATAAGAAAAATCGAAAGCTTCCCAATCCTATCCATTCTGGGAATATTTTATATAAACGCCTAGATACTGATATCATCTCTTTTATAATTCCGTATTATATACAAGTATATGATTTTTATTTCCGAAAAGGATGGCGGGCTGACATATTTGTTAATCACAAACAGACGATCTGCCCTCTCCTTACTCTTTTGGAGGGCACAGGGCAATGACGGCATTTCGTATGGCGGAGGGAGGCTATGGGATAGAACGGTAATGCGTTAACGTTGCACCACCGGCCGGATGGCGAAATTGCTCTGGATCCGTACGACCCCCGGCAGGCGCGACAGTTCTTCCTTGTGGATCCGCTCATAATCGGCCAGGTCGCGGGCCTCGACCCGCACCAGGTAATCCGCGTCCCCGGTCATCAGGTAGCATTCGCGCACATCCGCGCAATCCCGCACCCGGGCCTCGAACCGGCGCAGCGCCTCGTCGGTCAGCCGTTCCAGCGTGATCTGCACGATCACGGTGGTCATGCTGTGGGCCGACCGCTCGTCGATGATCGCGCGATAGCCGCGAATGACCCCCTGTTCCTCCAGCATCCTGACCCGCCGCAGGCATGCCGAGGGCGACAGCCCGACCCGCTGGGCGAGGTCGGCGTTGCTGATTCGCCCGTCATGCTGCAGCAGGCGCAGGATGGCTTCGGTGACGCGATCGACGATCATGATGAAATTTTCCGCCAAATTTCGTAGAATAATGCGTTAATGTGCCATATTTCGACGAATAATGCCAACAATCGGCAGGATATTTCATTACGATCCGGTATAAGCTCCTGCCTCATGACGATGTCCCTTGCTCCAGGTGCCTGGCCGGCCGATCGGGCCGGGGCCACGTTGACGATCGACCTGGCGGCGATCGCCGCCAATTATCGGCTGCTCGGCGAACGGGCGGCGGGGGCGGTGTGCGCCCCGGTGGTCAAGGCCGATGCCTACGGGCTGGGGGCTGCCCGGGTGGCGCCGGTGCTGGAGGCGGCCGGCGCGCGGGATTTCTTCGTCGCCCATGTCGATGAAGGCATCGCCCTGCGCCGGTATGTCTCGCCGGATGTGAAGATCACCATCCTGCACGGCCCGCGCCCCGGCGCGGTGGATGATTGCGTTCGGCACGATCTGCGTCCGGTCCTGAACAGCATGGAACAACTGGCCTCATGGCGACAGGCCGCCGGCCGCCATGGACGGCGGCTCGCGGCCGCGTTGCAGGTCGATAGCGGCATGTCGCGCTTCGGCCTGTCGCCGCACGACGTGCGCGCCATCGCCGCCGACCGGTCGCTGCTCGCCGGCATCGACACGGACCTGGTCATCAGCCACCTGGCCTGCGCGGACGACCCGGCCAATCCCGCCAGCGCCGCGCAGCGCGCGCAGTTTCGCCATCTGGCCTCCATGCTGCCCCGGGCGCCGCTCAGCCTCGCCGCCTCGTCGGGGATCTTCCTGGGAGAGGGATATCATTTCGACCTGGTGCGCCCGGGGGCGGCGCTGTACGGCGTGGCCCCCACCGCCGCCGCGCCCAACCCGCTGCATCCGGTCGTGCGGCTGCGCGCCCATGTGATGCAGATCCGCGACATCGCGCCGGGCGACGGCGTCGGCTACGGGCTGACCTATCGTGCGGCCGCGCCACGCCGGATCGCCACCATCGCCACCGGCTATGCCGACGGCTTCGCGCGCCAGGGCGCGTCGCGGGGCTGCGCGTGGCTGGATGATATCCGCCTGCCGGTGGTCGGACGCATTTCGATGGATTCGCTTGCCCTCGACATCTCGGACGTGCCGGATTCCCGCCTGTCGCCGGACATGACGGTCGATCTGATCGGCCCGCGCCGTGGCGTCGATGCGGTGGCCGAAGCCGCCGGCACGATCGGGTACGAAATCCTTACCGCGCTGGGCCATCGCTATCATCGCGACTATATCGCGGCCTGAACGCCCTTCGGCTCCCTTCCTTTCCGAAAGCATCGTCACGCATGAAAATCATCGTTCTCGGCAGCGGCGTGGTCGGCGTCACCTCCGCCTGGTACCTGGCCCAGGCGGGGCATGAGGTCACGGTCATCGACCGCCAGCCCGAAGCCGGGATGGAAACCAGCTTCGCCAATGCGGGGCAGGTCTCGCCGGGCTATTCCGCGCCGTGGGCCGGGCCGGGCGTGCCGCTGAAAGCGTTGAAATGGCTGATGATGTCCTATCGGCCCTTCGTCTTCTGGCCGATGCCGGACCCGCATCTGTGGACCTGGCTGGTACAGATGCTGGAAAATTGCACGACCGCCGCCTATGCCCGCAACAAGGGCCGGATGGTGCGGCTGGCGGAATATTCGCGCGACGTCATGCGCGACCTGCGGGCCGATACCGGCATCACCTATGACGACCGGCAACAGGGCACGCTGCAGATCTTCCGCACGCAAAAGCAGCTCGACGCCGCGGCCGGCGACATCCGGGTGCTGCAACGATACGGCGTGCCGTACGAGGTCCTGGACGCGGCGGGCTGCGTCCGGGCCGAGCCCGGGCTGGTCGACACGGCGCATAAATTCGTGGGCGGCCTGCGCCTGCCGGGGGACGAGACGGGCGATGCCTTCCTGTTCACCCAGCGCCTGGCGGCGATGGCGGCGCAGGCCGGGGTCGATTTCCGCTACGGCACCACCATCCGGGCACTGCGCGAGGAGGGCGGCCGGATTTCGGGCGTCGTCACCGATCGCGGCACGCTCACGGCCGACGCCTATGTGCTGGCGCTGGGCAGCTACTCGCCCGCGCTGGTGCGCAAGCTGGGGATCGACCTGCCGATCTATCCGGTCAAGGGCTATTCGCTGACGGCCAGGATCGTGAACGAGGCCCGCGCCCCGGTCTCGACCATCATGGACGAAACCTTCAAGATCGCCATCACCCGCCTCGGCCAGCGGATCCGCATCGGCGGCACCGCCGAACTGGCGGGCTTCAGCAC
This sequence comes from Nguyenibacter sp. L1, assembly GCF_035199985.1. Lineage (GTDB taxonomy): Bacteria > Pseudomonadota > Alphaproteobacteria > Acetobacterales > Acetobacteraceae > Gluconacetobacter > Gluconacetobacter vanlangensis. Next base: position 1,054,815 of record NZ_CP127015.1, on the reverse strand, counting down.
CAGCCTTCGCGCGCCGCGCCGCGCCACCCTGGCCCACTCGGTCACCGATTTGTTTCCCGGCGGCGGCGACATCGCCGGCGCCACCTTCTGGACCGGCCTGCGCCCCATGACCCCCGACGGCACCCCGATCATCGGCCGCACCGGCATCGACAATTTGTTCCTCAATACCGGCCACGGTACCCTGGGCTGGACCATGGCCTGCGGCTCGGCCCGGGTCCTGGCCGACCTGCTCTCCGGCCGCATGCCCGAGATCCCGCACGAGGATCTGGGCGTCGTGCGCTACGGGCAGTAGCGGTGGCTGCCGGCATGGGGCAGGATGCGCCCGGGTTCCATGTCGGCATATGCTCCTCATTCAAGGTGCAGACCCAGTTTATGATTTCTTGAAAGAAAACGACGAGCAAGAGCGGACATCAAGACGATAGCGAGGTCGGCGATGGGCATAACCGGGTTGAGCCATATCACCCTAGCGGTGGCTGAAGTGGAGCGGTCTCTGACCTTCTATCGCGACGTTCTCGGTTGCACGGTACGAGCCCTCTGGGCCGATGGCGCGTATCTTGAAGCTGGGTCGATCTGGCTTTGTTTATCCCGTGACGATAATGTTCCATCATCCCCGCGCCAGGATTATACCCATATCGCCTTTACCGTTTCCGAGACGGAATACGCTCTTATAAGCGAACGGCTCATGATTGAATCCATCATCTGGAAGGACAATAAAAGCGAGGGAGACTCGATATATTTCCTTGATCCGGACGGGCATAAACTTGAGATTCACATGGGGTCTCTTGAGACCAGGCTGTCTCATTACCGCGAGAACCCTTCAAAAGCTGTGCGCGTGTTCGATGTGTGACGATTATCGCCTCATGGCGGCCGATAGCCATATCAGATTCCAGTCCCGGTAGCAGACATGAACGCAAGGAGCAGTCCTGAGAAAAATGACGAAAATTCCCGAGGACGTCGCCGTCAAAACCGCCCGTTATTTGTCCGAGTGGGGTTTGACAGAAGATGGGAGACCGGCCGTGACGGCGACCTCATATCTGTTTCCGGTTGTTCACGCCGGAACACAGGCTATCTTGAAAATCTCAGCCGACACAGATGAATGCAGAGGCAACGCACTTATGGCCTGGTGGGATGGTAGCGGTGCTGCGCCCGTCATCAATCACGATCGAAATGCGATATTGCTGGAACGCGCTATGGGGCCAGGCTCGCTTGCTCAACTATCTCTGGCCGGCGATGATGACGACGCAACACGAATAATTTGTGTAGTGGCAGCACAACTGCATTCACACAGGGCGCCATGTACGCCGGATATACTTCCCTTGGAAGATTGGTTTGACGATTTACACCGCTTTGATGCTACGGCTGAAACCTGGCTAACAGACTGTGCGCATGAGGCCCGGAATCTTCTTGCTGAGCAAGCTGACCACACTATTTTGCATGGTGATTTACATCACGGGAATATTCTTGATTTTGGACCGAAAGGGTGGTTGGCGATTGATCCGAAAGGGCTCCGCGGTGAACGAGCGGCTGACTTTGCGGCTCTCTTTCTGAATCCTGATCTCGCTGAGCCAGATGGTCGCCACGTTACTGCCTCATCGCATTTTGTGTGCAGGGTTCAACTTGTTTCTACTCTGGCAGGCCTTGATCCCATTCGGCTGCTGCGTTGGATACGCGCCTGGAGCGCCCTTTCTGCGGTTTGGTTTCTGGAAGATGGCCTCACTCCGCTGGTGCAACGTCAGATCGTCGATCTGGCAAGCACGGCTCTTGAACGCTGAACGGCAAGAGGGCGGCTCACGCCTCGTCCATGCCGGACATCAATCCTTGCCGACATCCCCGACACGCCCCCAACCTCCGCGCGATCCACGCCATGATCGCCGAAGGTGCGTCCGGGCCGAGCCGGGCTGATCGACACGGCGCAAGAATTCGTGGGCAGTCTGCGCGGCCCGGCACTGTCGGGTCGCCGTAGCAGCGCAGAGGACAAGATATCGAATTTGTAGAAATATTTCAGTAATTATTGTTCTATCATAAATAAATATTCAAAAAAATCAGAAATATAATTGTAAATTTTTGAGGAAAATTCATCTCCCCGTCTCCAGCCAAGACGAATCGATGCATAGGGAGAAATCTACACCTCGTGCCCTCTTGACGACGCAAAAATCTCTTCCAATCTTCTCTCCGCCAGACGCCACCGGGTCTGGCATCGGTTGTGTGATCGGAAAACTGGGATCCATGTTGCTTTGATTGGAGGATGTGGATGTCGAAGCTGAAAGGACTCTATTTTCGCTATCGCCGCTCCCTGCGTATGACCGCCCGGAGATGGCGCAATCGACTGGAAGGAGGCGCGTCATGGTAACGCGTCCCTTCTTTGGCGACGACCCGCTGGCAGAGCGTATCCTCATGGTGTTTCGGCGCCTCGGCCATGACGGAAGAGGCGTTACCCTGACGTCCCTGGCGGCGCATACGGGCATACCCGGGATCAGACTCCGCGCCACGCTGGAACGCCTGATCGAGACCGGAGCGGTCGTATCTGCCGGATGTGACCCTCTGGCCTCGGATCTCGCATTCCGTCTGCCTTTGCATGCAAGGGCGGCACCGCCGGTGCCGGTGGCAGCATAAGGCACGGAGCGCGTCCCGGATCGGAAGCGTCCCTCTCGACCGGACTTGTCGTCCTGGTCGGGACGCATGGTGGAACGAGGCGGCGGCCTTCGGTTGCGGGGTCTCTCACTGAGAGACCCCGCGTTTGAGCGCCATGAATCGAAACAGCGAGAGCAAGGAGATGTCGAGCCTTATCCATTTTCTCAACCTGACGGCGTTTCAACAATATTGGCGTCGTCGTTCCTCTACGTACCGGTCATCGGGGGTGATGCGGTCAATACGGCTGTATCAAGGTGAAAACGCAGACCGGAATGAACTGGTATGCAAGCAGGCCCGGCGTCTCAGCGAAGAGAAAGGATCACGCTTCGCGACCAGCCTCGTCCTGATGCTGCTGTTCGGAACCGTTGCGCCGGCACATGCTCAGTCTCTGCATGATGCACTCTCGTGCGAGGTGGAGACTCAGCCCATCGACATCGCATCCATGTCGTTACCGCGAGCCGTTCAGACATTGACCCGGCAGACCGGGTGTCCGGTCCTGGTCGACCCTTCCTTGCTGGCAGGGCGGAATGCGGCGGCGGTGAAGGGAGTATACACGGCCCGGAACGCTCTGATGCATCTGTTCGGTGCCGCGCATGTGGACGTCGCCACCACCATTTCCGGTCTGACCGTCAGTCCCCTGGACGCGCAGGCTCTGGCTTCGGACGACGCCCGGCAGAGGCCGGATGACAGCGCGGTCGCGACGTCGCGGCTATCCCGCGCAGCACCGCATGCACCATTGAACCGCAGCGCGACGAGATCGCAAGGCGCGGTCTCTTCTCACGAGCCAGTCTGAGGAGTGTGTCGTGACCCTTCATGCCTATACCCAGAACGGGAGCACGATGCCCCCGGCATTTCAGATCAACGCCGATCTGTCTGTTCTGCTGGCCGACTATCTGGGCGATGGCGAGCAGGATCGGGGATATGCAGCCTTGATGCGTCGGGCTGCTGACCATGGGATTTACGACCGGGTCGCCCGCTGGAGAACATCGCCAAACCCGGACGCAACGACGGTGGCGGTAGTACGGACATTGCTGCCCGCGACGGACCGCATGCATATGGCGGACATTCTTGCCCTGTCGGTGGACTCTCTCGAACAGCAACTGACTGTCGCATTGCCAAAAGCCGTGCGGGAGCATGCAAGGACGCTGTCCTGTCGTCTGCCGCGCTGGCATCGGGTTTAAGCGGAGGCCGTGGGCCGGAAGAGCCTACGGCTCCGTCATCGTCCGGTGGCATCCGATGTCAAATCGTCTTCCAGGCTTTAAGGGCACGTTCACGTGCCATGCGATGATCGACGATGGGAGCTGGATAGTTGTCGGGGCGGCCGGAGATCCAGGGCGCATGGATGGCGTCGGCAGGAAGATGGGTAAGTTCGGGAACCCAGCGGCGAATATAGTCCCCGCCAGGATCGAAAGTCCGGGACTGGAGAAGCGGGTTCATAATTCGGAAATAGGGCGCAGCGTCCACGCCCGTTCCGGCACTCCACTGCCAGTTCATCGGGTTGCTGGCCGGGTCGTGATCGACCAGCGTGTCCGCGAACCATCGCTCTCCCTCACGCCAGTCGATAAGCAGGTGCTTGACCAGAAAGGAGGCGACGACCATCCGGACCCGGTTATGCATCCAGCCGCTATGCCATAATTCACGCATCCCGGCATCGATCAGGGGATACCCTGTCCGGCCTTGCTGCCATGCCGCCAATTCGCCGGGACTGTCGCGCCACGGCATCGCGTCGAATTCCGGCCGTAAATTTCGCGTCGCCATATCCGGCGTGGAGTACAGGACCGACCATGCGAACTCTCTCCATCCCAGCTCGGTCAGAAACTTTTCGGCATAAGCGCCGCGCATCGCCGCATCCCATATCCGGCCGGGGCTGAGATGGCCGAACCTCAGAAAGGGCGAGAGCCGGGACGTCCTGTCCTTTGCAGGGAAATCCCGCTCGGCAGCGTAGCGTGCCAGGTCGTATTGCAGGAAGGCGGCGAGCCGGTCCCGGGCACTCTCTTCGCCTGGTGTCCATGTTTCGTGCAGCCCGCCCGCCCAGTCCGGATGCGCGGGGCGCAATCCGTACCGCATGTCCTTTACGGTCAGGTGGTCGAGTGCCGGGGAAAGGCGCGCGAAGACGAGTTTTTCGGGCGCCGGATGAAGGAAAATCGCGGGAGGAAGCGCGCGGGCGGCGCGCCAGAATGCTGTAAAGATTTTATAGGGCTGACAGGAACGTGTGCGGACGGTCCAAGGTTCATGCAAAAGTGCCCCGGAAAAGCTCCGGACCGTGATTCCCTTTGCGTTCAGCATGGTCTCCACGGCGGTGTCCGTCTTTCGCCCTTGGGGATCGTAGCGGCGATTCCAGAACACGGCGCCGGCACCCGTCGCCTGGACGATGGCCGCAAGGACTTTCAGGGCCGGACCGCGAAACACGTGAAGCGCGCCTCCTTTTTTATGGAGGCTTTCGTCAAGCGACCGGATCGCACCGTGCAGCCACCATCGCGCCGCAGCGCCGGGCAGGCGGTCGTCGTCAAGAACAGCGATGCATAAAACCGGCTGACCGCGCCTTTCCGCTTCATGAAGCGCCAAATTGTCCGAGATGCGGAAATCCTCCCGGAACCACATGATCGTCGGAGATTGGATCATGACGGCATGGTACGAAGCCGGTTTCTTCTGCGCAAGCGATCCTTAGGCCGTCGCCCTCAATGCGCCGCGATCCATGCCATGATCGCCGAAATCGAAACCATCGAAAGCAACGTCGAGGTCAGGATGGCGCGGCTGGCGACGTCGGCTTCGCGCTGATAGAGGCGGGCGAGCATGAAGGGGCCAGTGCCGGTGGGCAGGGCGCTGAGGACCAGGGCCTGGTTCGCCCAGGCCGGGTCGATGCGAAACACGCCGAACACCAGCAGCGCCGTCAGCGCGGGCTGGACCAGCATCTTCAGCCCGACCACCCGCGCCACCGCGCCGAGGGGCGCGCTTCTTCCGCTGGTCTCCGCTAGGAACAGCCCGATCGTGACCAGCGCGCACGGGCTGGTCGCCGCCCCAAGCAGGCTGGCCAGTTGCTGCGCCGCCGCCGGCAGGCCCAGGCCGGACAGATTGACCGCCGCCCCGGCCAGCGGCGAGAACACCAGCGGGTTGCGCAGCAGCGCCAGGCCCACCCGCGCCAGCAATTGCAGCGTGCTGCGCCCGGCCAGTTCCTCCAGCTCGACCAGCGCGATGGCGACGGCGAACAGGCCGCAGACCGTCACCAGGGTCGCAATCACCACCGCGGGCAGGGCGGACGGCCCGAACAGGCCCAGGCACAGCGGCAGACCCATGAAGGCGGTATTGGCATAGCCCGCCGTCAGCCCCTCGATCGCCGCGCCGGACAGCCGGTGCATGCGGTCGGCCGGGCGAAACCAGTCGAACATCCAGCCCAGGGCGAAGGTCGCCAGCGTCGCCAGCGTGAAGGCGACGGCAAAGCCCGGATGGTCGATCTGCGCCCGCGTGACCTGCGCCGTGCTCAGGAACAATTCGGCCGGCAGCGCCAGCCGGATCACGAACCGGTTCAGGATGTCCGTCGCCCCCTGGCCCAGCCAGTTCTGCCGCGCCGCGACGAAGCCGATCAGGATCAGGCCGAAGATCGGCAGAAGAACGGAAAGAATAGCATGCATGATTCGGCCATGCCATGCGGGGAAAGGCCGGTCAATGGACGGGATGATGCTGTAATCGCACTTATTCCGCCACGTCTTGCCCCACATCTTCCCCCATATCGGCCCCCCATATCGGGCCGGAAACGACAGGCGGCGGCAGCCGCGCTGCCGCCGCCCTGGGTCACAAGCGCGTCAGCCGCGTTCCATGTCCCGTTTCATGTCCCGTTCCACCCAGTCGATGACGGAGCCGCGCGTCGGCGCCCAGCCCAGGTCGCGTCGCGCCTTGCCGGCGCGCACGCGGCTGTTCGACCCCAGCGCGAACACCGCCAGTTCGCGCCCCCACCGCGCGACGGCATCCGCCGCCGGCCAGGATTGCGCCGGCCCCAGCCCCAGCGCCCGGCCGATGGCCCCCACCAGCGCGCCGAAGGATTCCTCGCCGTTCTCGACATAATAGAAACTGCCGGCCGGCGCCTTTTCCAGCGCCAGCAGGTACAGGTCCGTCATGTCGGCGATATGCACGTTCGACCAGATATTCAGGCCCCGCCCGATATAGCGCGGAATGCCGCTTTCCCGCGCCTGGGCCACCAGCGGCGGAATCTGCACGCTTTGCGCCGGCGCGCCCAGCGTGTTGCCGTAGATCAGGCTGTTGCACAGCACGATCGTGCGGATCTCGGGCGCCGCATCCAGGATCAGCCTGTTCAGCGCCACCCGGTGTTCCTTGTCGGGCTCGGGCGTGACCGGCGTGTCCTCGGTAAAGATCCTGTCGGACGGCTCGCCCATCGCCTCGTCGCCCACCAGGCTGGTCCCGCTGGTATGGATGAAGGGCTTGCCGCCGCCCGAACCGGCCAGCAGGGCCTCGACCGCGCCCTGGTGGTCGCTGTCGGCGGCATTGATGACGGCATCGGCGGCCCGCGCCTCGGCCGTCAGCAGCGCCGCGTCGTCCAGCGTGCCGATCACCGGAATGACCCCGTGGGCCCGCACGGCGTCCGCCTTGGCCGGGGCGCGGACCAGGCCGCGCACCTCATGGCCCCGGCCGGCCAGCACGGCCGCCACCGAACCGCCGATATAGCCGCTGGCACCGGTCACGAAAATCTTCATGCTGTTCTCCTGCTTGGGATCGCTCTTCCGCCACTCTGTCCGGCGGGCGGCCCCTTGATAATCCGTCCGTGTCGCACATGATCTGTGATCGGATTTCACAGAAGGGACGGAAGGGATGGGCATGGATAACGGGCGTGGATAATCGGGCCGGCGAGATGATGGCCTTCGCCCGCGTGGTCGCCGCCGGCAGCTTTTCCGAGGCGGCGCGGCAGATGCGCATGACGCCGTCGACGATCAGCAAGCTGGTCGCGCGGATCGAGGCACGGCTGGGCGTGCGCCTGGTCGAACGCTCGACCCGGCGGCTGTCCCTGACCGACGAGGGACGGCTCTATTACGAACTCAGCGCCGCCCTGCTGGCCGAACTGGACGCGATCGAGGGCGAACTGGCCCAGGGCGCGCGCCATGCGGGCGGGACGGTGCGGATCAACGCCTCGGTGGCGTTCGGCACGCTCGGGATCGAGCCCCTGCTGCCCGCGTTCTGGCAGGCCTATCCCAACATCGTCATCGACCTCTCGCTGTCCGACGACATCGCCGACCTGTACCTGGACCGCACGGACATCGCGTTCCGCGTCGGTCCGCTGGCGGATTCCGGCCTGGTGGCGCGCCGGCTGGGCAGTGCCCGGCGCGTGATCGTCGCCTCGCCCCTCTACCTGGCCCGGCACGGCACGCCCCGGACGGTCGCCGATCTCGACGGACATAATTGCCTGGGCTTCAATTTCCGCCGCGCGGCGCCGGTCTGGCCGCTGCGCCAGGACGGGCGGATCGTGGACCGCAGCGTCGGCGGCACGCTGCTGGCCAATAACGGCCCCAGCGTGCATCGCATGGCGCTGGCCGGAGTCGGCCTGGCGCGGCTGGCCGATTTTGATGTCTGCGCCGATATCCGCGCCGGCCGCCTGGTCGAAATCCTGGCCGACGCCGGACAGGGCGAGACCGAGGACATTCATGCCCTGTCGCTGGGCGGCCCGCACATGCCCTATCGCATCAGGCTGTTTCTGGACTTCATGGCGCCGCGCCTGCAGGCCTTCCTGCGCGACAACGCCCTCGATCGGCAGCCGGCCCCGCTCACCGTGTCGTAATCGCCGGAAACCCGGGCGCGGTCGCATGGTTTACCAATATGGGCGCCCGAGCCCGCGAAAAACGGGGCCGCCGAACGAAGCCCCGAAGAAGGGGCCCCGAAGAAGAAGCGCTGAAGGCCGGAGACGGCGCTTCGGAGAACCGGCATGAAGAAGCTGATCAACGCCCCCGAACAGGTGGTGACCGAGGCCCTCCAGGGCATGGCGGCGGCCTATCCGGATCTGCTGAAGGTGAATCTGGACCCCGACTTCATCATCCGGGCCGACGCGCCGGTGCCGGGCAAGACGGCGCTGGTCTCGGGCGGCGGCTCGGGGCATGAACCGATGCATGGCGGCTTTGTCGGGCTGGGCATGCTGGACGCGGCCTGTCCCGGCGCGGTGTTCACCAGCCCGACCCCGGACCAGATCCTGGCGGCGACCCGGGCGGTGACCGGCCCGCTGGGCGCGCTGCATATCGTCAAGAACTATACCGGCGACGTCATGAATTTCGAAATGGCGGCCGAACTGGCGAAAGAGGACGGGATTCCGGTCGAATCCGTCCTCATCGACGACGACGTGGCGGTCACGGATTCTCTCTATACCGCCGGGCGGCGTGGCGTCGGCGGCACGGTGCTGGCCGAGAAGATCTGCGGCGGCGCGGCCGAGGCCGGCGCCGACCTGCCGTCGCTGGTCCGCCTGTGCCGCGAGGTCAACGCCAATGTCCGCTCGATGGGCGCTGCGCTGACGCCCTGCACCGTGCCGCAATCCGGGCGGCCCAGCTTCGAGCTGGCCGGGAACGAGATCGAATTCGGCATCGGCATCCATGGCGAGCCCGGCCGCCGGCGCATCCCGCTGGAAAGCGCCGACCGCATCGCCGAGATGCTGATGGCGCCCATTCTCGCCGACCTGCCGTTCCGTCGCAACGACCCGGTGCTGCTGTTCGTCAACGGGCTGGGCGGCACGCCGCTGATCGAACTCTATATCGTCTATCGCGCCGCGCACCGCATCGCCGCCGCGCACGGGTTGCAGATCGTCCGCTCGCTGGTCGGCTCGTACATCACCAGCCTGGAGATGGCCGGCACGTCGATCACCCTGCTGCGCCTGACCGAGGACATGCTGCGCCATTGGGACGCGCCCTGCCTGACGCCGGCACTGCGCTGGGGGGCGTGATCCGATGCAGGCGCAGCAGGCGGATGACGTCGTCTTTTTGTGCGACTGGCTGCGCCGCGCGGCGCAGGCCATCGAGGAACGGCGCGACGTGCTCTCGGCGCTGGACGCGGCGATCGGCGACGGCGATCATGGGGCGAACATGGCGCGCGGCTTCCGCGCCGTCGCCGAGAAGCTGCGCGACCCGCCGTCCGACGCGGCCTCGCTGTTCCGGCTGGTCGGCATGACCCTGATCGGCTCGGTCGGCGGCGCCTCGGGGCCGCTCTACGGCACGCTGTTCCTGGACATGGGCAAGGCGGCCAGGGGCGTCCCGGTGCTGGATGCGGCCGCCTGGCATGCGCTGCTGTCCGCCGGCGTGGCGGGTGTCGCCGCGCGCGGCAAGGCGGCGGCCGGCGACAAGACCATGCTGGATGCCCTGATCCCGGCGGCGGCGGCCCTGTCGGGGACCGACAGCGTGCGCAAGGCCCTGGCCAGGGCCGCCGATGCCGCGCGCAAGGGCGCGGACGCGACGATCCCGATGGTCGCCCGCAAGGGGCGGGCCAGCTATCTGGGCGAACGCTCGGCCGGCCACATGGATCCGGGCGCCGCGTCCTCGGCGCTGCTGCTGTCCATGCTGGCCGAAACGGCGGCCTGACATGATGGTCCCGGCATGATCGCGGCGGACATGGCGGCCCCGCCCACGGCGCCGGTCGCCCTGCTGCTGGTGTCGCACAGCGCGGCCCTGGCCGAGGCGACCGAAACGCTGGTCCGGCAGATGACCGGCACGCGCGTCGCCGTCGCGCGCGCCGCCGGCGCCGGCCCGGACGGGCGCGAGCTGGGCACCGACCCGCTGGCCATCGTCGCCGCGATCGAGGCCCTGCCCGAAACCTGCCGCGCCATCGTCGTGCTGATGGATATCGGCAGCGCCCTGCTGAGCGCCGACATGGCGCGCGACATGGTGCCGGATGCGCTGCGCGCCAAATTGTACCTCTCGCCCGCGCCCTTCGTCGAAGGCGCGCTGGCGGCCGCGACGGCGGCCGGCGCCGACCTGCCGGTGGCGCGGATCCTGGCCGAGGCCGCGAACGCGCTGGGCGCGAAACACGCCGATATCGGGCCGCCCCAGGAGGCGCCGCCGCCCATTGCCGCCACGGCGCGCCGCCAGGTCGTCATCGCCGACCCCGCCGGCCTCCATTTGCGCCCGGCGGCATCCATCGTCGCGACGGCGGCGCGTTATGATGCGGATATCCGCCTGACGGTGAACGGGCGCAGCGCCCGGGGGGACAGCCTGACGGCGCTGCTGACCCTGGACGCCACGGGCGGCGCGACCTGCGTGATCGAGGCCGCGGGCCCGCAAGCCGACGGCGCGGCGGCGGCCCTGGCGGCCGTGCTGGCCCAGGCGCCCGCCCAGGAGTCGGTCCAGGAGCCCGCCCAGGCACCGCTTTCCGCGCCGGCCGCCGAAGGGTTCCCTTCATCCGCGCCCGCCGGGGCGGTTCCGGTCTCGCCCGGCCGGGTGACCGGGCCGCTGCATGTCGTCCGCCGCGCGATGCCGGCCATCCCCGACCACCCGGCCCAGGACCGCGACGCGGCGCGGCAGCGCCTGCAGGCGGCGATCGACGCCGCCTTCGCGCAACTCGGCGCCGGGCCGCCCATCATGGTGGCGCAGGCCGCGCTGCTGCGCGACCCGGCACTGACCGACCCCGCTTTCCTGGCGATCCGGCAGGACGGGCTGAACGAGGCCGCGGCCTGGTGGCGCGCGGTCACGGCGGCCCAGGCCCGCTATGACGCGCTCAGCGCGCCCTATCTGCGCGCCAGGGGGCAGGACGTGGCGGAAATCGGACGCGCGGTGCTGTGGCACCTGGTGCCCGAAAGCGCGCGGCCGGGTCCGGCCATCCCCGACACGCCCTGCATCCTGCTGGTCGATGCGCTGTCGGCGGCCGAGGCCGCGTCGCTGCCGGCCTCGGTCATCGGCGTGCTGGACCGGCAGGGCGGCGCGACCAGCCACGCCGCGATCCTGCTGCGCGGCGCCGGCATTCCCGCCCTGGCCGGCGTGATGCTGGACGGCACGCCCCGCACCGTCGCCTTCGACGGCGCGACGGGCGAGATCGTGGCCGACCCCGATGCCGCGACCGCCGCGCGTTTCGCGCAGCGCGTCGCGGGCGCGCTGTCCGACGGCCCCGCCAGCGTGGCCCTGCGCGACGGCACGATGCTGGAATTCTGGGCCAATATCGGCAGCGTGCGCGACAGCATGGCGGCCGCCGCCGCCGGGGTGGCGGGCGCGGGCCTGGTGCGCACCGAATTCCTGTTCCTCGACCGGCCCGACGCGCCGTCCGAGGCCGAACAGCAGGACCGGATCGCCGCCCTGCTGGCACCGCTGGCCGGCCGCCCGGTCGTGCTGCGCGTCCTGGATGCCGGGGCGGACAAGCCCATGCCCTTCCTGGCCCTGGCGCATGAGGACAATCCGGCGCTGGGCGTACGCGGCCTGCGGGCGCTGCTGCGCCGTCCGGATTTCTTCCGCGCCCATCTGCGTGCGATCCTGCGGGCCGGGGTCGGCATGGATCTGCGCATCATGATGCCGATGGTCACCGTCGCCGACGAAATGCGCGCCGCCCGCGCCCTGGTGGCCGAAACCTGCCGCGCGCTCGCGGTCCCCGTCCCGCCGGTCGGCGCGATGATCGAGGTCCCGGCCGCCGCGCTGCGGGTGCGCGACCTGGTGGAAGGCTGCGATTTCTTTTCGATCGGCACCAACGACCTGACGCAATATGTCATGGCGGCCGAACGCGGGCAGCAGGCGCTGGCCGCCTTCGCCGACGCGGCGCATCCGGCGGTGCTGGACCTGTGCGCGCATGTGGTGGCCCAGGCGGCGGGCCGGCCGGTCTCGGTCTGCGGCGAGGCCGCGGGCGATCCCCGCACGGCGCGGCTGCTGGTCGAGGCCGGGATACGGCGCCTGTCGATGGGCGTCGCGCGCCTGGCGCCGGTGCGGACGTGCTTCGCCACCGGGCTGCCCTGATCGTCAGCCGCCTCGCGCCTGCTCCAGATAGGCGGCCAGCACGATCGCCTGGTTATGCGCGGGATCATGGGCGGCATAAAGCAGCGTGACCGGCCCCGCCGCGACCTGCCGCATCAATTCCGCGACGCCGGCCGGATTGGCGTCCAGTTCCGCGCGATAGCGCCGCGCGAACGCCGCCCATTTCGCCGGATCATGCCCGAACCACGCGCGCAGTTCGGCCGACGGCGCGACCTCCTTCAGCCACAGCGTCAGGCCGGCGCGGGCCTTGCTGATCCCCCGCGGCCACAGCCGGTCCACCAGGATGCGCGCCCCGTCATCGGGGGCGGGCGGGTCGTGGATCCGCCTGACGCGGATGGCGTGCTGCGTTTTCATCCTGACCGCTGATGACGCGCAAGATCTGGATTCGGTTGCTCCGGCGCGCGGCAACCCCGCCACCGGGCAACCGGGGCGCGGCGCCGGCGTTCGCAGCCTGTCGGCGAAGGGGCAGGCGGGGGGCATGCCAGGGGGGGCACCATGGCGGCACGCGCATTCTGGTCCGGCTATCTGAAACTGTCCCTGGTCACCTGCCCGGTGGCGATGATGCCGGTGCGGCGCGACAGCGGCGCGCTGCATTTCCACACGCTCAATCGCCGGACCGGCCACCGGGTGCTCAGCCGCTATGTCGACGCCCTGGACGGTCGGCCGGTGGCCGATGACGACCAGGTGCTGGGCTATCCGCGCGACGAGGAATCCTACGTCCTGCTCGAGGACGCCGAACTGGACGCGGTTGCGCTGGACAGCACCCATACGATCGACGTCACGCAGTTCGTGCCGGCCGGGCAGGTCGGCCTGGTCTGGTACGACACGCCGCATTTCCTGCTGCCCGACGATCCGGTCGGGGCGGAAGCCTTCGCGGTCATCCGGGCGGCCATGGCGGCCGGCAACATGGTCGGGATCTCCCGCCTGGTCCTGTACCGGCGCGAACGCGCCGTCCTGCTGGAGCCCAGGGACCGGGGGATGGTCCTGTGGACGCTGCATTACGGGAACGAGGTCCGGGACGCCGCCGATTATTTCGCCCCGGCCGAGGACGGATACGGGCGCGCGGAAATGGGCCTGCTGCAGAAACTGATCGACCGGCAGAGCCGCCCTTGGGACCCGGACATGCTGGACGACCCGGTGCGCGAGAAACTGCTGGAGATGATCGCGGCCAGGCATCGCGGCCGCAGGCGGGCGAAAGCCGGCGCGGCGCCCGCACCCGGCGGCCAGGTCGTCAGCATCATGGACGCGCTGCGGGCCAGCCTGGAGGAAACCAGCCGGGACGAAAGCGGAAAAGGAAAGCGGCGCAAACGGTCCTGACCGCCCACGGGCGTTCACGCCCGCCCGTCTTCTGCCCGCCCGCCTCCTGCTCGCCCGCCTCCTGCCCGCCCGCCTGTCGTTCGCCGCGCCGCCTCCAGCGGCCGGGCGGCGGCGTGGAACGCCGCCCACGGGTCCGCCGTCGGCGCCGCCAGCCGCGCGGCGATGGTGCCCAGGGTGAAATGGGCCGGGCCGATGTCCGGGCCCAGCTCGTCCCACGCCACCGGGGTGGCGACCGGCGCGCCAGGCCTGGCGCGGGGAGAATAGGGGGCGACGGCGGTCGCGCCGCGCTGGTTGCGGAGGTAATCGATCAGAATCCGCCCATGGCGGCGCGCCTTGCTGAGGGTGGCGACGTACGCGCCCGGACTGTCCGCCGCCATGTCCTGCGCCAGGCCGCGGGCGAAGGCCTTGACCATGCCCCAATCCGCCCGCGGCGCCAGCGGACTGACGACATGCAGCCCCTTGCCGCCGGACAGCTTGGCGAACGCCGCCAGCCCAGCCCGTTCCAGGCGCGTCCGGACCTCGCGGGCCGCCGCGACGACCGCCGGCCAGGGCACGCCTTCGCCGGGGTCCAGGTCCATGACGATCAGGTCGGGATGCTCCCAATCCCGGCTCGTGGCCCCCCAGGGATGGATTTCCAGGCTCGCGGCCTGTACCAGCGCGATCAGCCCGTCCAGGTCGCGAATGCCGATGAGCCCTTCCCCCGCCGCCGCCCGGGGATCGTGTAGCGCAACGACAGGCTTGCCGGCGCCCTGCCACGGATGTTTCTGAAAGAACCGCGCCCCTCCGATCCCGGTCGGGCAACGCAGCAGCGCCAGCGGCCGATCGGTGATGAAGGGCGCGATATGCGGCCAGATCGCCGCGTAATACGCGGCCAGATCCTGCTTGGTGATGCCGGCTTCGGGCCAATAGGGCCGGTCGGGATGGGTCAGGTCCATGGCGCGTCCTGTCGGCGCAAGGGGCGTCTCCTCCCGGATGATGTCGGCGGCCGGCTTGTCCTCGCGCAGGCCGCGAAACGACGCCTGGCGCACATGCCCATCGGCCGTCCAGCCCTGAAAGGCGATTTCGGCCACCAGTTCGGGGCGCAGATAGCGGATATCGCGCCGCTCCACGGCGGTCAGCGGCGTGGCGAACGGGCTGCGCGGAATGGTCAGCGGCGCCAGGCGGCGAAACAGGTCCCGCGCCATGTCGGCGGTAAAGCCGGTGCCGGCCCGCCCCACATGCACCAGCCGGCTTCGATCATGGGCATCGTGGACCCCCAGCACCAGCGAACCGATCGCCCGAGGCGCGCTGCGCGAGGGCATGTAGCCGCCGATCACGAATTCCTGCCGCGCCCCGCATTTGGTCTTCATCCAGTCCCGGCTCCGCCCGGGCCGATAGGGCGCATTCCGCAGCTTGGAGACGACGCCCTCCAGCCCCAGCCGGCAGGCCTGGCGCAGCACCGCATCCCCCGCCACGTCGAAATGGGCGCTGAAGCGCAGCACGCCGGTCTCGGCGGATACCAGCCGATGCAGCAGCCCCTTGCGCGCGTCCAGCGGCGCCGCCTGCAGGTCGTACCCGTCGAGATACAGCAGGTCGAAGGCATAGAACGCGAAGCGATCGGTCCGCCCGGCGCTCAGATCGGCCTGCAGCGCCGAGAAATCGGACGCGCCGTCCGGCCGCTCCACCACCAGTTCGCCGTCGATCAGCGCATTCCGGACCGGCAGGGCGGCCAGGGCGGCGGCCAGTCGCGGGCCGAAGCGATCGCTCCAGTCCAGCCCGGTCCGGGTCAGCAGCCGGACATGCCCGCCATCGATCCGGGCCAGCAGGCGATAGCCGTCGAACTTGATCTCATGCAGCCATTGCGGGCCCCGGGGCGCGATGCGGGCCAGGCTGGCCAGGGCCGGCGCGACGAAATCGGGCAGCGTTCCGGCCCGCGCGCCCGGCAGGCCGCCCGGCGCGGCGGGCGCCGCCGCGGCATCGGCCGTGACGGTATCGGCCGTGCCCTGGCGGGCCGCGCTCTGGCCGGTTGCGCTCTGGCCGGTCGCGATCTGGCCGGCTGCGATCTGGGCGATCGACCGTCCGGTGACGATCGAATCCGGCCGTTCTTCCAGGATATCCGGATCGCTCGCCGCCCTGGCCGCATCGTCTTCGCCCTTGATCAGCAGCCAGTTCTCGCGCCGCTCCGGCCTGCGCGGGCGCATGCGCACCAGATGCCAGCGTCCGCGCAGCTTTTCGCCATGCAGTTCGAAATCCAGGTGGCCCTTCGCCAGGCCCGCCGCGGGGTCATGCAGCGGGGTCCATGTCCCCCGGTCCCACATTTCCACGGTGCCGCCGCCATATTGGCCCTGCGGGATCACGCCCTCGAACCCGCCATAATCCAGCGGATGGTCCTCGACATGGACGGCCAGCCGCCGCGTGCCGGCGACCAGGCTGGGGCCCCGCGTGACGGCCCAGCTTTTCAGCACGCCGTCCATCTCCAGGCGAAAATCGTAATGCAGGCGCCGCGCCGCATGTTTCTGGACCACGAACATGTGCCCGCCCGCCGGGGCGGCATCCCCGGCGGGTTCCGGCGTCACGCGGAAATCGCGCTTCTGGCGATAGGATGCCAGGCCCATGGTTCATCCGGCCTTGCGACGCGGCGGCTTTCCGCGCCGGGCGTGGCCGGACGCGGGGCGGGCAGGGGGCGCGGACTGCGCGCTGGCCCGCAGCGCCGCCATCAGGTCGATCACCTGGCCGGCCGGACGCCGCGGTGGTGCCCGGGGCACCCGGCCGGCCAGCTTCGCCCGGATCAGGTCGCCCAGCGCGGCCTCGTACCGGTCGGTGAATTGCGTGGGGTCGAAATGACCCGATTTGCTTCGGATGATCTGCTGCGCCAGCGCGATCATGTCGTCGTTCAGCGCCAGGTCGGGCAGGTCGGCAAACGCCTCCTGCGCCGGATGGATTTCGTCCCTGGTGTTCAGGACGGTCGCGATCAGCCCGTCGCCCTCCGGCCGGATCAACAGGGTGCGGACGCGGCGGAACAGCACCGTCCGCGCCAGCGCCGCCACGTGCCTGGCGCGCATGGCATCGCGGACCAGGGCATGGCGCGCCCGCCCGTCCGCCGTGCCCGCCGCCAGGTAATAGGAACGATCCATGTACAGGTCATCGATCTCGTCGCTGCGCACGAACGCAGTCACCGACAGGATCTTGTCGCTGTCCGGCACCGCCTCGGCGATGTCGTCGGCGTCCAGGATCACGTATTCGCCCGGCTCGGTCTCGTAACCCTTGACCTGGTCGTCGCGCTCCACCGGCTCGCCGGTGGCCTCGTCGACATAATGCCGGCGAACCCGGTGGCCGGTGGCGCGGTTGATGATGTGGAACGCCACGCGTTCGGCGGTGGATACAGCCGTATAGAGCGCGACCGGGCAATCCAGTTCGCCGATCCGCAGCGTGCCGCGCCAATTGGCCCGCGCCGTCATGCAGATATCGCCATTACGCGCCTCCGTACGCGGCTCCGGCCACCAGCCGCGCCGGGCGGCCGGTGGCCCGTCCGGGCGTTACGCCGCCTGTTTGTTCAGCCGCTCCTCGGCCAGTTTCGTCAATTTGTCGTCGGCGGCATATTCCTCGCTCAGGGTCATGCCCAGGATGTCCGCGCATTCCGGATGGCCCAGTTCCTTCGCCCAGGCGATCAGCGTGCCGTAGCGGGTGATTTCGTAATGTTCCACCGCCTGGGCCGACGCGGCGATGGCGGCGTCCATCACCTGCGCATTGTCCACATCGCCCGACACGTCCTCGGCTTCCTCGATAATGCCGTCGATCGCCGGGCATTTCACGGTGGCGGGCGTGACTCCGCGCATCTGGAACACCTGTTCCAGGCGGACGACATGGCCTTTCGTTTCCTCGAGATGCGACCGCAATCCCTCCTTGAGCTCGGGGGACGACGCCTTGTCGATCATCTTCGGCAGGGCGCCGAGGATTCGCTTTTCGGCATAGAAGATGTCCTTCAACTGATGCGTGAAGAGATCATTCATCGAATGCACGTCTTTTGTGAAAAGTCCCATGACACGTCTCGCATCGTTTCGCGGACGGGGCCAGGATCGCCCCCCGCTCGGGATGATGCCAGGGCTGGGCCGGCTGGCGGGCCTAATGTGCGCCCGCGCTTCCGTGGATGGAAGCCATGGTCACCGCGACGTGAAAAAGACGGCGGGGATGAAAGGGGATGGAAACCAGGGGGGATGAAGAACCGCCGGAACCCGCCCGCATCCGCGCGGTTAC
This sequence comes from Nguyenibacter sp. L1, assembly GCF_035199985.1. Taxonomy (GTDB): domain Bacteria; phylum Pseudomonadota; class Alphaproteobacteria; order Acetobacterales; family Acetobacteraceae; genus Gluconacetobacter; species Gluconacetobacter vanlangensis. The sequence goes on along the minus strand of NZ_CP127015.1, from coordinate 1,036,705 downwards.
GGTCGGCGGACAGGGTGGTGCCGGCAAAGGAGGAATGCCGTGTCTGGTGCGGCATGGCGGGACATGGCCAGGGCTCGGGCTTGGGCTTGGGCCAGGACTTGGGCCAGGGCTTGGGCTCGGGCTTGGGCTCGGGCTGGGAAATGCGTCGTGCCGGCCGCGATCCTGCTGGCCGGCGGCGCGATGGACGTGCTGTGCGATCGCCGGCCCGCCCATCTGCCCTGGTGGATGCCCAGCGTTTTTTCCTGGCCCGTCTATGGCGGCTGCATGCTGGCGCTGTGGCTCTATTGCCGCGGCTGGCGGCGCCTGCGCCGCCAGGGGATGATATCGGAGATCGGCCCGGGACGGGCGCCCGTCTTCTTCCTGCTGGGGGTGGGGGCGATCTATGCGGTGCTGCAGACCCATTTCCTCTATGCCGCGCAGCATCTCTTCACCTTCAACCGGGTGCAGCATCTGGCGATGCATCATCTGGGGCCGTTCCTGATCGCGCTGTCCGACCCGGGGCCGGTACTCCGTCACGGGGCGCCGCCCTGGCTGCGCGCCGCCCTCGGCCGGCCGGCGATGCGGGCGGCGATACGGGCGGTCATGCGGTGGGTGCAGCATCCCGTGCCGGCCTGCCTGCTGTTTTTCGGACTGGTCTGGCTGTGGCTGATCCCGCCCGTGCATGTCCGGGCGATGCTGGACCCGACCCTGTTCGCGGTCATGAATGCCGGCATGGTGATCGACGGCCTGCTGTTCTGGTTCCTGATCCTCGATCCGCGCCCGGGGGGAGGGGACGGCATCCTCTCCCAGCCGGCGCGCCTGTTCCTGGTGACGGCGGTGCAGTTGCCGCAGATCGCCGCCGGGGCGGCGATCGCCTTCGCCGGGCGCGATATCTATCCCTATTACGACATATGCGGCCGGCTGGTCCCCGGCATCGATGCCGGGCTGGACCAGCAGATCGGCGGTTCGATCGTCTGCTATGGCGGCGGGATGATGAGCGCGCTCGCCGCCCTGATCCTGTTCGGCCGGCTATGGCGCGACGACAGGCCCGCCGCGACCGTCCGGGGGGCCGCATGACCGGCCCCCTCGGGCATCCGCCCGTCCCGCGCCGCGCGGCGCTGGCGATGCTGGGCGGCGCCACGCTCGCCGCCTGCCGGCGCCAGGCCCCCTGGTACGGCATGGACGTGCGCGGCATCTCGCCCGACCTGGCCTTCGCCCTGCATCGCGCGCCGCAGGGCCGGGCGGTGACGCAGGCCGATTTCCGCGGCACGATCTGCATGCTCTATCTGGGCTATACGCTCTGTCCCGATCTCTGCCCCATGACCATGAACTATGCGGCATCGGCCCTCGCGCGCCTGGGGGCAGGGGCGGGGGCAGTACGGGTGCTGTTCGTCACGGTCGATCCGCTGCGCGATACCGATGCGCGCCTCGGATCCTATGTCGCGCAGTTCGGCCCGTCCTTCGTCGGGCTGCGCGGCTCGGACGACGCGCTGGCCCGCCTGGCCGCGCGCTATCGCCTGGCCTACGACGTCACGCCGGGCCCGCCTTATCGCGTGACGCACAGCGAGGCCCTCTATGTCTTCGACCGTGGGTCGCGGGCCCGCCTGCTGATTTCCACCGAGCATGACGGCAACGATCCGGCCGCGTGCATCGCCGCCGACCTGGACCGCCTGCTGCGCGAGCCCGGGCCGGACGTCAGGGGGGCATGATGGCGGTGCGCGTCAGCGGGTCGATGATCCCCAGCCCCAGCATGACCGTCAGCCACACCACGCAGGCGATCGCGAAGATGCGCGACAACGCCGAGCCATTGCGCAGATTCATGAAGAACAGGGCAACCAGCGCCGCCATGGCCAGGCCGAACAGCGGCGCCCAGTCCGGCCGCCCCAGCACGCGCGTGACCAGAAGCTGCGCCGCCAGCAGCCCGGCCAGTGCCAGCCAGGTCAGGCCATAGGGCAGGTAGGGATGGCGGGCGGGCGGCTTCACGACGCACCCAGATAGATCAGCGAAAACAGAATCATCCACAGCAGGTCGACGAAACTCCAATAGAGCCCCACCGCTTCGACCGGGGTGTAATAGCCCGGATGGACCCGGCCGCGCGCGGCCAGCCGGCCGATCCACGCGATCAGTCCCAGCCCGATCGCCAGATGCGCCATGTGCAGGACCGTTCCCAGCCAGTAGAACATCCAGAACAGGGCGGCGCCCGGCGGCATCGCCGGGTCGCGGGCGATCGCGCCGGGCAGCAGGTTCCGGGCAAGATCCAGGCGCCATTCGTAAAGTTTCAGTCCCATGAAGACCAGTCCCAGCAGCCCGGTCGCCAGGCAGAGCAGGATCAGGCGCCGCCTGTGGCCCAGCCGGACCGCCGGCAGGCCGCAGGCGAACAGCGCGCTGGAGGTCATCAGCACCATCGTGTTGATCGTGCCGATCGCAAGGTCGGTCCGCCGCGCCGCCTGGGCGAAACCGGCCGGGAAATGCACCCGGTAGGTCAGCCAGGCCAGGAACAGCCCGCCGAAGAACAATCCCTCGGTCGCCAGGAACAGCCACATGCCGGCAATCGCGGTCGCGGCTTGCTCGCGCATGTCGCGAAACTGGAATTCCACCCGGTCCTGGATCGTCATGGCGGCATGTCCTCTTCCCGGCGGGGATAGGCGTAGGGCGGTCCGGTGACCACCGGAATGACGGCGAAATTCTCGGTGGGCGGCGGAGAGGCGGCCTGCCATTCCAGCCCGGTCGCCCCCCACGGATTGGCCGGCGCGCGCGCGCCGCGCAGCAGCGACGCGCCCAGATAGACCAGCGGCAGGACATAGGCCGCCGCCAGGATCAGCGCGCCCCCGGTGGACAGGACGTTCAGCGCGGTGAATTGCGGGTCATAGGACGCATAGCGCCGCGGCATGCCCAGATAGCCCAGGATATATTGCGGCATGAAGGTGACGTTGAAGCCGGCGAACAGCAGGATCGCGGCACAGCGGGACCAGAAGGCCGAATAGAGCCGCCCGGTCATCTTGGGCCACCAGAAATGCAGCCCGGCGAAGAAGGCGGTGACCATGCCGCCGACCATGATGAAGTGAAAATGCGCGATGACGAAATAGGTATCGTGCAGATAGACGTCCGCCCCCAGCCCGGCCAGGAACAGCCCGGACAATCCCCCGGTGGTGAACAACCCCACGAAACCCAGCGCATAGAGCATGGGCGCGTCGAGGCGGACATAGCCGCGCTCCAGCGTGCCGATCCAGTTGAACACCTTGATCGCCGAGGGCACCGCGACGCCATAGGACAGCAGCGAGAACACGGTGTTCGAAAAGGTCGAGACGCCGGCCACGAACATATGGTGGCCCCAGACGAAGAAGCTGATGACGCCGATGGCGATGCTGGCCCAGGCGACGAACTTGTATCCGAACAGCGGGCGCGAGGCGAAGGCCGGAATGACCTCGCTGACGATGCCGAAGCCGGGCATGATCATGATATATACCGCCGGGTGCGAATAGAACCAGAACAGGTGCTGGAACAGCAGCGGATCGCCGCCCATGACCGGGCCGAAGAAGCCCACCCCCCAGATCCGCTCGGTCGCCATCATCATCAGGACCATCGTCAGCACCGGCGTCGCCAGCACGTTCAGCATGCTGGTGGCATAGAGCGACCAGCAGAAGATCGGCAGCCGGTACCAGGTCAGGCCCGGCGCGCGCAGCCGGTGGATGGTGATGATGAAATTCAGCCCCCCGGCGATCGAGGAATAGCCCGCCAGGATGATGCCCAGCGCCGCCAGCGCCACCATGCCGTGCGCATAACCGGTCGAAAACGGGGCATAGAAGGTCCAGCCGGTATCCAGCCCGCCGCGAAAGAACGCGGTCAGCACGCAGGCCCCGCCGGCCAGGAACAGATACCAGCTCGCCAGGTTCAGGCGCGGAAAGGCCAGGTCGCGCGCGCCGACCATCAGCGGCAGCACGAAATTTCCCAGCACGGCCGGCGCCGCCGGCACCAGGAAGAACCAGACCATGATGATGCCGTGCATGGTGAACAGCCGGTCATAGGCCGCCCGCGACCCCAGCAGCCCCGCCGGCGACAGCAGGTTGAAGCGGATCAGCGCCGCCGCCGCGCCCCCCAGCAGGAAGAACAGCAGGATCGTGCCCATGTACAGCAGGCCGATGCGCTTATGGTCTGTCGTCAGCAGCCACGAGCGCAGGGTCAGCCCGTCGGTCAGGTAATTCCCGCCGGGCGCGTGGGATGGCAGGACGTTCATGGGGCCGCTCCTTCAGCCGGAGATGGCGCGTCGCCGCCGGGATGATCCAGCCAGTCCCGATAGGCGGCGGCCGGCATGACGATCACGTGGCCGACCATCAGCGCATGGTCCAATCCGCAATATTGGTCGCAATACAGGCGAAACCGCCCGGTGCGGGTGGTATGGAACCAGATCATTGTATAGCGGCCGGGCAGCACGTCGCGCTTGATGCGAAAGGCCGGCACCGAGAAATCATGGATCACGTCCTCGGACGTCATGACGATCTCGATGTCGCGATCCACCGGCAGATGCACCAGGTTGATCTCGCGCACGCCGTTCGGCTGCTCGGCCTTCCACATCCATTGCTTGGCGGTGACCGCGATCTTCATCGCGCCCTCCGGCGCGTGCATCTGGCGCAGATACAGGTCCGCCGCCCACACATCCAGCACGAAGAAGGCCAGCATGGTCGCCGCCGTCCAGCCGACTTCCAGCCCGAACGTCCGGGTCGGCAACGGCCTGCGCCGCATCGGGTTGCCGGCCCGGAACCGCCAGCCGAAATACAGCATCAGGCCGAAGACCAGCACCAGCACCAGGGCGCTGACCACGACCAGCGCCAGCAGCAGCCAGTCGGTCTCGGCGGCGGTGCGGGTGGCGGCGATCATGCCGCCCGCCTAGCGGCCGCCGGGCGGCGGGGCCGGCCAGTCGCCGATCCCCTGCCGCGCCAGCCGCGCCATCGCCGCGTCGATCGGCTGATGCACCAGCCCCGCGCCGCGATCGACCCAGTACAGCCCGTTCAGCGCCGCCAGGTCCCGCTGCCGGTCCCGCGCCATGTCCATGTCCGGCCGGGCCTGCAGGCGCGGCGCGGGCAGGACGGGCAGCGGCAGCATCGTGGCCTGGTCGCGCATCGCCGGCCCGAACAGCAGGATGCACGCCCCCGCCAGCCCCACCAGCGTCAGTAGCGTGGCGCCCAGGCCCAGCGCCGCCGCGCGGAAGGAAATATCCGCCTCCTCGCGCCGCGCGGGCGGCAGGTCATGCTCGCCATAGCGGCTCATGCGCCGCCTCCCGCGCGGGTCGGATGCGCCGGCGGCCGATAATACAGCCACGCCAGCGCCGTCACCCCGCCGAAGGCCAGCAGGCATGCCGCATCCAGCCCATCCGGCCGCCGCCCCAGCGCGGGCAGGACCAGCCACCAGACATGCAGCACGGTGGTGGCCGCGGTCAGGACGCAGATGCCCCGCAGCACGCGCGCCCGCCGCCGCGCCGCGGGCCAGAGCAGCACGAAGAACGGCACCGCGAAGCGCAGCACCGCCAGGGCCACGCCCATCCCGGTCCAGAAGGGCGTCAGGCGGCGCAGATACCACCCGGCGTCGCCGGCCAGGTTCGATTGCCAGACGACCAGCAACTGGCAGAAGGCCAGATAGGCCCACAGGACCGTCAGCGCCAGCAGCAGCCGGCCCAGATCGTCCCGCACCGCGCCGCCGATCCGTTCGGGCGAACTGGCGGTCGCGACTGACAGCGCCAGGATCGCGGCATCGGCGGCACACAGCATGCCATAGATGCCGGACGTGAAATCCTCCAGCGACATGGCCAGGTCGAACATCGCCAGGGTGAAGCTCACCGCCAGCGCGAACAGCATCGGCCCGGCAATGGACGCCACCGACGCCCCCGCGCGCAGCCGCCGCACGATCATCGCGGACAGCACGCTCCACAACAGGGCATAGGCCACCACCCGGGCCGAGAAGAAAGGCGCGTTCAGCCACCCGCCATTGCGCAGCGCCGCCCCCGCCTCCGCCCCTGCCTCGGGCCGCGCCCAGCGATAGAGCGGCGACAGGTTCAGCAGCAGCGGCACCAGCAGCGGCGGCAGCAGCAGCGGCAGCGCCGCCACCGCATCGCGCAGCGCGGGGCGCAGGGCATGCCCCCAGCGCCCGCCTGTCAGGGCATGGGCCAGCAGCAGCGCCATGCTGCCCAGCGACCACATGATCCACAGCAGCAGCGCGCCCAGCCACGCCCCGGCGAAATCGGCGGGGTCCAGCAGCCAGCCCAGCAGCGCGCCGCCCCCGCCCAGCACCGCGCAGGCCAATGCGGGCCCGAGGATCGACGCGTCCGGACGGCGGGGCGGCGTCATCATCATCATGGCAGCCGACTCCGCTCCGCGGGCGACAGATCGGCCAGGCGGGTGGCGCGGGCGGCCTGCAGCGCGCGGACATAGGCCGCGATCGCCCAGCGGTCGGCCGGCGGGATGCGCTGCGCGAAGCCGTACATCTTACCCATCCCCTGGTTGCCCCTCCCCTGGTCGCCCGTGCCTTGGGCGATGACCGCGACATAGCGCTGCGTCGGTGCCCGGACGATGCGTGCGTCCGCCAGGTCGGGCGTGGGGGCGAAGCCCCGCTGGACGATCATGCCGCGCCCGTCGCCGGTCTCGCCATGGCACGGGGCGCAGAAGATGCGATAGCGCTGCTGCCCGCGCTGCAACAGCGCCAGGCTCAGCGGCGGCGCCGCCTCCGGACGGCTCTCGAAGGCCACGACATGCGGCGGCACGGGCGGCGGGTCGCCCCGCGCGTCCGACCAGGGCAGGACCTTGCGCTGGTGGCGCATGTCGTCGCACCCGGCGGCGGGCAGCAGGCAGAGCACGGCCAGCAGAAGGCGCCGCCGATCTCTCATTCCCGACGCTCCTCTCGCACACCGGCCTGTTGCGTATCGGCCGCGTATTCCTCGATGCTCGACGCGCCCTCCGCGCCCATCAGGTCGGCGATCCGCGCTGTCGCCGCGTCGTCGGGGGCCGCGACCGCGACGAACCAGTGATCGATCATCGCCCGGCGGAAGGACGGGTTTTCGTCGACCGGGTCATAGAGGCGCAACAGCCGTGCGGCGACCAGATAGCCCGCGAAACCGCTCAGCATGGCGCCCATGAATCCGGCCTCCAGCGCGAAGGGAATATAGGCCGGCCAGAAGAAATGCGGCCGCCCGCCGATATCCAGCGGATACGCCGCCACCGTGGCATAGGATTGCAGGCCGAACGCGCCCAGCGCGCCGCCCAGCCCGCCCAGCAGCATGACGACCGGCAACCGCGACCCGCCCCCCGTCCCGGCGCCCGTCCCGGCGCCCATCCCGGCGTCCGGTTCCGTCGGGCCGTACGACGAAGCGGGCGGAAAGCCCTGCGCGCCCAGCCGCGCCATGGCCGCATCGCGCTGCGCGGCGGTGGCGAAGCCGCCCAGGACATGACGGCGGACAGGATGTGCCGGCGCCATGGGCCCTGTCCCGCTCATGTGCGTCCCGCTCATGCGCGCCGCGCGGGCAGCAGCGCGCGCATCTCGAACATGGAAATCGCCGGTACCACACGGATGGTCAGCAGAAAGCCGGTGGCGAACAGTCCCACCGTGCCGGCGAACAGGGTCCAGTCCCACAGGGTCGGGTGGTAATAGCCCCACGACGACGGCAGCGGCCCGATGCGCGGGATCTGGATGACGATGCCGTACCGTTCCAGCCACATCCCGGCCACCGCGCCCAGCGAGACGACCAGCACGGTCGGGATCGTCCGCCGCGCCGCGCGCCACCAGTAAAGCTGCGGCAGCAGGCAGTTCAGCACGATGGTCGCCCAGTACACGCCGGAATCGAAGCCGAAGAGACGCTCGTGGAACATGCGCAGCTCGGTCGCGTCCTGCGCGTAATAGACGGTAAAGATCTCGACCAGATAGGCATAGCTGACGCACAGGCTGGCGGTCAGGGTCAGGCGGCACAGCACGTCGATATGGCGCGCGGTGATATAGGCGTGGAAACGCCAGATCCGCCGCAGCGGGATGACCAGCAGCAGCACGGCGGCAAAACCCGACAGCACCGCCCCGAAGACGAAGAAGGGCGGATAGAAGCTGGCATGCCAGCCCGCCGCCTCGCCGCCCGCGAAATCCAGCCCGACCACGCTGTGGACCGAACAGACCAGCGGCGCCATCACCGCGGCCATCACGGCATAGGTGGCGCGGAAATGCCGCCATTGCCCGTCATCGCCGCGAAAGCCCAGCGCCGCGATGCCGTACAGGATCCGCGTCCGCCGCCCCGCGGCCCGGTCGCGCAAGGTCGCCAGGTCCGGCAGCAGCCCGAACAGCCAGAACAGCGCCGACGCGACGACATAGGTCAGGATGGCGATGAAGTCCCACATCAGCGGACTTTTGAAATTCGGCCACAGATCCATGGTGTTCGGATACGGGAACAGCCAGTAGAAATACCATGGCCGCCCCAGGTGCAGGATCGGATACAGCGCGGCGCACAGCGCGCTGAACAGGGTCATCGTCTCGGCGATGCGGTTGATCGCGGTGCGCCATTCCACCCGCACCAGAAAGAAGAACGCCGAAATGAACGTGCCGCCGCTGGCGATCCCGATCCACCAGACATAGGAAAGAATGTCAAAACCCCAGACATTGGGCCAGTTGTTCCCCCAGATCCGGATGCCCAGATAGAACAGCCGCCCCACCGCGACCGCCATTCCCGCCAGCAGGGCCAGCGCGGGCACGAAGGCCGCCCACCACCAGCGATAGGACGCGCCGCCCAGCGGCACGGCACAGACCGCGTCGGTCATCGTGGTCGCGGTCTGGCCCGGGGCCACCAGCGGCGCCTCGCCTGTGCCGGTCATGTGCCGATCTCCGGGTTGGGATTGCGGATTCGCGCCTCATAGGTCACCCGCGGCCGCGTGTTGTGCTCGGGCAGCAGCACGTAATCCAGCGGGCTGCGCTTGCGCCGCGCCACGTCGGATGCCGGGTCGTTCAGGTCGCCGAAGGTGAAGGCCCGGGTCGGGCAGGCGGCCTGGCAGGCGGTGGTGACCTGCTCGGGGGTGCCGTCGATATCGTGCGCGATCCGGGCCTGCGCGATCCGCTGGATGCAGAAGGTGCATTTCTCCATCACCCCCCGGGCGCGGACGGTCACGTCGGGATTGCGCGATTCCGCGGGGCGCGGTTCTGCGGCGGCATAGGCGCCGTAATTGAAGCGCCGCACGCGATAAGGGCAGTTATTGGAACAGAAGCGCGTGCCGGCGCAGCGATTATAGACCATGACGTTCAGGCCCTCCTGATCGTGCATGGTCGCGCCGAACGGGCAGACGATTTCGCACGGCGCCTGCTCGCACTGCATGCACAGCACCGGCTGCCGGCGGATGTCGGGCGCGTCCTCCGGCCCGTCGAAATAATGATCGATGCGCAGCCAATGCATTTCGCGCTGATGCAGCACGGCATCCTTGCCGACCACCGGCACGTTGTTTTCCGCGCCGCAGGCGGCAACGCACGCATTGCAGCCGATGCAGGCATTCAGGTCGATGCTCATCCCCCAGGCGGTCTGCCCGCCGGGCGGCAGCCGGTACAGTTCGGGACCGACGGCGTCCCCTTTCAGGAAATCGGGACGGGCCAGGAATTCGGCCAGCGTGCCCTGGCGCGCGATGTCTCCGGGGGCGGCATCCATGACGTCGTGGTGATCGGTGCTGGCGATCGCGACCTGCCGGCCGGTCGGGCGCAACGTGACGGCGGCGCCCTCGGCCGGGCGCAACGGATAGGTGTCATAGCCGGCGTGGCGCCCCACTGCCCCCACCACATGGCGGCCCGCGCCGAACTGCGCGACCACGACTCCCGCCGCCTGGCCCGGCACGATCCAGACCGGCAGGCGCATGGTCCGGCCGCCGGCCGCGATCTCGACCTCCGCCCCGTTCACCAGGCCCAGCGCCCGCGCCGTGGCGGGGGCGATCAGCAGCGGATTGTCCCAGACCAGCCTGGTCGCCGGGCGGGGCAGTTCCTGCAGCCATGGATTATTGGCGAACCGCCCGTCCCACAGATGCGGGTCGGGACGGCAGGCCAGGCGCGGCCCATCCGGGGCGGCAGGCGGCAGGGGGGGCGGCAGGGCAGGCGGCGCCAGGTCGCGCAAGGGCAGGCGCAGCGGCGTATCCAGCGGGGCATGGGCCGTCCCGCCCACCACCCCCAGCGCCAGCGCGTCGCGCCACGCCGCATCGTCCAGCCGGTCCCGCCAGGTCAGGCGGCAGGCGTCATAGGACCCCGGAGAGCCAGCGCCCTCCGGTCCCGTCAGCGCGTCCAGGATGGCCGGCGCGCTGACGGCACCGAACAGCGGCAGCGCCTGCGGCTGCATGATCGTGGCGGTGCCGTCGAAGGCCCGCGCATCGCCCCAGCATTCGAAATCATGGGCCAGCGGCACGGACCAGCGCGCCAGGGCGGATGTCTCGTCCGGCGCGCGGGCCAGGGCGATGGACAGGTCCACCCGCGCCATCGCGTCGGCGAAGCCGGGCAGCGTAAAGGCCGGGTTGCTGTCCAGGACCAGCAGCGCCTCCACCCGGCCGGCCTGCATGTCGTCCAGCAATGCGGCCATGTCGGACGCCATGTCCACGTTGCGATAGGCGGTCGGGTCGATCAGGTCGAAGGTACGGCCCCGTCCGCCCAGCGCCTCGTTGACCGCCAGGACCAGCGCATGGTCCTCGGGGGCCAGGGAAGGGCCGGCATGCAGCAGCGCCGCCCCCCGATGGGCCTGCAGGTCGCGGATCAGCGGCGCCAGCCAGTGCGGCGCGTCCGACGGCAAGGCCGCGCCCTGCAGGATTGCCGCCCCGATCATGCCCAGCAGGCGCCGCAACGCGTCCGGCGCGGCGGGGAAACGGTGGTCGGCGACGGCGCCGATCAGGGTCGGCGTCGGCTCGATGGCGTACAGGCGGCTCATCCGCGCCGTCCGTGTCGGGTTGCGCCGTCCGGCCAGGTCGCGCGCATGGCGGACATGGCCCGGCGCCGACCCGATCAGGTCGCTGTCCAGCGCCAGGATCACGTCGGCGCGGGCCGGATAGGGCAGCAGATCGACCGGCCGGCCATAGGCGCGCACCGCACCCGCATCGGCATTCGTGCGCCAGGCCGGTTCCCATTGATGCCACCGCGCCCCGGGCCACCGGGCGACCGCCCGGTCGATCAGCCGCCCCAGGGTCGGCGAGGTCACGCGCCCCGTCACCAGCCGCAGCCCCGCCCCCTGGCGCGCCCGCAACCGGTCGCGCAACGCCGCCAGCTCGGCCCGCAGCGCCGCCGCGCCGGCCGGCCTGCCGCGATACAGCAGGCCGGCCGCCCGGTCCGGGTCGTAGAAATCCAGCAGGCTGGCCTGGGCCCACGGGTCGGTGGCCCCCAGGCTGGCCGGGTGGTGCGGATTGCCCTCGATTTTGATCGGCCGGCCGGTGGTGTGGCGCACGACGATGCCCAGCGCGTCGCCGCCCAGCACATGGGCGCTGGCATAATGGTCCGGCCGCCCCGGCACGATCCCCGCCGGCGCGCGCACGGCGGGAAACAGGGATTCGCCCTGGCCGCACCCCGCCAGCCCATCCAGCATCAGCGATGCCGCCACGGCCTGCATCACCTGCCGCCGTCCCAGCCTGTGACCGGCGGCCCCGTCCAGCGCCGGAACATGCCCGGTCAGGTGCGCCGGATCGTCCAGCAGCCTGTGCCAGCGGCCGCGACAGGCATCGGCAACGCTGCGTGCGGCGTCCATGCCGGCAATCTCATCCATGCGGGCCTCGCTGTTCCGTGACCGGACATTTAGCGATGACAGATCGAACATTCGGTCAGGTTGCGCCCCCCGATCCCGTAGCGCGCCATCAGCGCGGCCGGCGGCGGGGTCGAGGGGCCGCGCACCCATTCCGTATCGAAGATCGCATCGGCGGGGCGTAAGTTCGGCCCGGGGTTGCGATGACATGCCAGGCAGAACGCCATGGTCAGGCTATATTGCTTGTACATCAGCGGCATGGCGGCCACCGCCCCATGGCAGGACGCGCAGCCCACGCCCTTGGCGACGTGGATCGCATGGTTGAAATAGACATAATCCGGCAGGTCGGTGATCCGCCGCCAGGCGATCGGGCGGTTTTCGGCCAGGCTGCGGCGCACCGGCGCCAGCAGGGCGGCATTGGTCCAGATCTGCGAATGGCAGGTCATGCAGGTATAGGTCGGCGGCATCCCCGCGTCCGACGAGATCTCGACCGTGCTGTGGCAGAACCGGCAATCGATCCCCAGGCCTGCGACGTGATGCTGGTGGCTGAACGGCACCGGCTGGTCGCGATCGAACCCCACGCCGCGCGCATAATGCGTGCGCGGCCATGCCAGCCACCATCCCACGCCGCCCGCCAGCAGCAGCGCGACCGCAATCACGCCGATCCGGGCGTAAAGATTGCTGACGGGGCTGAACAGCGCCATGGCCGGCCATTCCGGATCAGCGCCGGAGGGCGGGCAGGGGCGGGATCGGCGGCATGCGCACCTCCATTGCTGGGCCGCGTTCCGCGGCCGGCCGGACAACGTCCGTTTCGTCCCTCGGGTTTCTGGACGATGCCGGCCGGGGTGATCGGCCGCCGGGTCGGATTAACGCCCCGCCGCGATGACGGGCATGGGCGCGGTCGCGGACATGGACGCGCTCGCGGGCAGCGCGTCATAGACGTTGCGCGGATTCCACATCATCCACCCATCGGATCCGAAATCGGTCGCGGCCCGGATCTGTGCTGCGATCTCGTCCGGCCCGAACGGAATGCGGTCGAATGCGTAATCCCGAAACGCCTGCAGCCACGGGCGGAAGCGTTTCGGCGAAATATCCAGGCGCCGCCGCGCCATCTCCAGACTGCGATAGACGATCTCATAGGGGTGGCGCGTCGGCGCGCCGACGCCGGGAATGCCGAAGGTAAAGCCCGACGGATAGAGCATGGGCGACAGGTAATCGACCAGGGGCGCCATGCGTTCCAGTTGCTGCCCGATGCCGGTATCGTCCCGGTTCCACGCGACATAGCCGAAAATCGTGGTGGCCAGATAGACGTTATAGGGCAGAAGCTGCCGGCGCGCCTCGGCCAGGAACGCCGTGACGGCGGCGACGCGGCCGGCCTGGCTGGCCGCGTCCGGAAAGCGGCCGCGCGCGGCCTCGTCGGGAAAACGGATGTAATCGAATTGGATTTCGTCAAACCCGGCCTGCGCGGCCTCGATCGCGACCGCGATGTTGTACTGGCGCACCGCGGGCTGGGACGGGTCGGTCCAGGCCATGCCCTGCCGGTCGTGAAACAGGCGGCCATCGGGCAGGCGCACCGCAAGGTCCGGCCGGGCCGAGGCCAGCGGCAGGTCCTTGAAGACGACGATCCGCGCGATGGCATACAGGTTCCGGGCATGCAGCATGCGCACCAGGGCACCCAGGTCGGGAATGGTCGTCATCCGGCGCGCCCCGTCGGCGATCGCCAGGGGAATGCGGCTGGGATAGGGGACCAGGCCGCGATCGCCCTTGACGTCGATGACCAGTGCGTTCAGCCCGGACTGCCCGATCAGCGCCAGCGCCCGGTTCCGCAACGCGGCCGAACCGATGCCGTAGCTGGACAGATACAGCGCCTTCGGCACGAAGGGGGTCAGAGCCATCGTCCCGTCGGACGGCAGGGCGGCGATGTCGGCCGTGCCGGCGCGATAGCCGGGGGCGCGGATGAAGGCCCGCCCGTCCGTCCGGGCAATCACGCCGCGCCCCGAAACATCGGTCTCCAGCACCTGGTCATCCGGCACCTGATCCGGCTCCTGGTCGCCCAGCACGATGCGCGCGCCCGCGACGGGGCGGCCGGTCGCGGCATCGACGACATGCAGCGTCACGGCCGCCGCCCGGCCGCCCGGCGCCGGCGGCAGCCCCCAGGCCAAGCTGCCAAAGACCGGGGCAAGGACCGGGGCAAGGACCAGGGCAAGGACCAGGGCAGGCCGGCGGAAATGGCGCATGCCGCTCATGGCGCCGCCCGTTCCGGCATTGTGGTCGGCCGGGCGGCAGGCGGACGCTCCGCGATGGCGCCCGACATGGAGATATCCGACATCGGGATACGGGGAATATCCATCGGATCGACGCCCGGACGCGCGGCCCCGCCGCCATAGCCGAAGGCCGCGCGATAGCCGGCGCGCCGCGCCGCCGCGCGCAGTTCGGGATCGGCGATGCCGAACGGCCAGGCCAGCATGTCGACCGGCACCGCCAGACGGCGCGCCAGGACCGATTTCGATCGTGCCAGTTGGTCCGCGACGAAGGCGCGATAGGCATCCGGCGCCAGACGCGCGCGTTCCACGCGGAAATTCGGGTGCCAATAGGTATGGGACTGCACCGACACCAGGCCCGATCGCAGCATCTCGGCCAGTTGCGCCCAGGTCAGCGCATAGGATGCCCGGGAAATGGCCGAGGGATAGAGGAACAAGGTCACCGGAACATGCCGGCGCAGGATGATCGGATAAAGCTGCGTATAGACCGATACATGGCCGTCATCCGCCGTGATCGCGGCGACGGGGCCGTCGGCGGTTGCCATGCCCTGCAGGATATCGATGGCCTGCCGCAGCGGCACGATGCGGTACCGATGCGCGGCAAGCCAGTCCAGTTGCCGTTCGAATGCGGCAATGGTGACGGTCGTCGGACCGCGCCGCACGGGATCGAAGCGATGATAGGCCAGGATCGGAATGGCGCCGGGGCCGGTCGTCTCCGCCATGCAGGACGGCGCGGCGCAGGAGGATGCGGCCGCCAGGATGGCCATCAGCAGGGTCGCCAGCACATGCGGGCCGGGGCGAAGGATGCCCGGCTGACCCGCATACCGCCAATATCCCGCGCGCAGCATCATGCCGTCGGGTGACTCCGCACGTCAGCAAAGGGGTTTGGGGGTCTCTTCGATCAGATATTCGGACGCCTCCAGCACCGCGTTCCAATAGGCCGTCAATTCCGCGTCATCGGCCTCCATCGCCTCGTCCCGCCTGGCCCGCGCGACGCCGGCGGCCTGATCGCCATGGCGCTCCACCAGTTCCATCGCCGCCGCGGGAACCGGCTTCAGACGTAACATCTTCCGTCCTCCATGCACCTGAACCGGGCCTGCATCTGGGAGTACGTGATGATGGTTCAATCAACGGCGCGCGAACGTGATGCAGGCCCGGGACGGGCGGCGCCCCGTTCCGCCTTCCGGAAATTCGTTTCCGGCCCATCTTCTGGATCATCCTCTGAACCATCCTCTGGGCAGGGCCTCGGGAAGGGACGACATGACCGCCAAAAAGCCGTCGAAGCCACCACCGCCAAAGCCACCACCGCCAAAGCCATCATCGCCAAAGCCATCATCGCATGACGATCACCGAGCGACGCGTGCAGGAGAAAAGACCGGATCCGGTTCCGCCGCGGCCGAAAGGGATCAAAAACCGGGGCATGCGCCGAAGATCGTCCGCACGCCGGGACAAGGGGGAATCTGCCGATAACCCGCCGGCGCTCCGGCACGTATCGCCGGAACCTCCCGTGTCTCTGGACCAAAAAGTGCGCTTTCTGTCCGATCCGCGGCACTATCCCGGACATCCCCGGTCGGTCATCATGCGCGAGACGCATATGTCCTGGGTGTTCCTGGCGGGATCGCGCGTCTACAAGCTCAAGAAGCCGGTTCGCTTCCCCTATCTCGATTTTTCCACGCCCGATCGTCGCGCGGCGGCATGCCGGGCCGAAGATCGGCTGAATCGCCGCCTGGCGCCCGACGTCTATCTGGGGGTCGTCCCGCTGGTCGCCGGGCCCCTTGGTCTCGGCATCGGGGGGGCGGGGCGCGTCGTCGACTGGCTGGTCGTCATGCGGCGCCTCGATGATCGGGGGTTTCTCGACGCCGCGCTGCGCGCCCGTGCGCTGCCATCCGCCAGCCTGGACCGGCTGTCGGCCGCGCTGGTGCGGTTCTACGCGCACGCGGCGCCCGTTCCCGTCCGGTTGGCCGCGCCCGCCCTGCGACGCACCTGGGACCTCGCCCTGGCCTATAACCGGCATGTGCTGCTGGATCCGGGCTTTCCCCCGCCCTGGCACCTGCCCTGGGGCATCGTGGCGCGGATCGACCGGATCCAGACGCGGTTCCTGCATCGTCATTTCGGCGCGATCCTGGCGCGCATCCGGGCCGGACGCATCGTCGACGCGCATGGCGATTTGCGGCCCGAACATATCTGGCTGGCGCGGGATGTCACCATCATCGACTGCCTGGAATTCGACGCGCGCCTGCGGGCACTCGATCCGCTCGACGAAATCGCCTTCCTGCAACTGGAATGTGCGCGACTGGGCGCGCCGTGGGCCGGGGCGCGCATCGCGCGGCGCCTGAAGCCCGTGATGCAGGGGCGCGGCACGGACGCCCTGCTGCTGTTCTATCGCAGCCATCGCGCCATGCTGCGGGCGCGGCTGGCCATCATGCATCTGCGCGACGCCCGGCAGCGTACCCCGGAAAAATGGCCGCGCCAGGCGCGCGCCTATCTGCGCCTGGCACTGTCCGACGCGTTGAGGCTGCAACGCCTGACCCGCGGTGACGGAGGCAGCTTTCCTATCGCACGGTCACCGTTCCGGTCATCTCCGGATGATACGCACAGAAATAGCGATACCGACCCGGTGCGACGAACCGGAAGGAAAACCTGTCGCCGATATCCAGCGGCGGCGACCTGAAAATCTCCGGCTCGGGCACTCCCTGGACGGTGGCGACGAGTTCGTGCGCCGTGTCGCCGGTGTTGGTCCAGGTTACCGTGGCGCCGGTCCCGATCGTCAAGGTCGCGGGGATAAAGCCGGTATCGGCGATTTTGACCTGGATTTCGGTCCGCGCCGGCACGGCGCCGCTCGCCTGGCCCGGCAGAGGCGCCGTCAGGACGCAGCAGGCCGCAAGGGCGGAGGACAATATCCGCGCGCCGCGACGGGATATGGGCCAGTACGGCATGACACCTGTATCGATCTTCCGATTGTTTATGAAAAACATGGCGGCGATCGTCAGGATTTTCAACGGCGCCAGGGTCTCGACGTATCCGCCCGGCCTACAGCACCAGCAGGTCGGCCAGGGATTCGCCGCGGTGCAACCGGCCGATGGCCTCGGCGAACAGGGCGGCGGTCGGCACGATTTCCAGCTTGTCCCGCGCCGGTCCGCCGGGCAGGGGGACCGGGTCGATGGTGTCGGTCGCCATGATCCGCTCGATGGCCGGATCGGCCAGGACCGGCCCCGCCGCGCGGGCGAAAAGCCCGTGGGTGACGCAGGCCAGGACCCGCCGCGCCCCGTTCTCGCGCGCGGCGCGGGCGGCCCGGACCAGGGTGCCCCCCGTACTGGCCAGGTCGTCGACGATGATGCAGGTCGCATCGCGGACATCGCCGGCGAACAGGTCCCCCGACACGATCCCGGCGCTGCGGTATTTTTCGGCGAAGGCGCGGCCGACGGGCCGTCCGGCCGCGCGTTCCAGCGCCTCGCGCAGCCGTTCGGCGCGCTTGCCCCCGCCCAGGTCGGGCGATATGACGCACAGCCGCTCATCGGCCGTGACGGCCAGGATCGCGGCAACCTGCAAAGGGGCCGCGGTCAGGGCCAAGGTCCTGCAGCGAAACGCGTTTTCAAAGGCGGCTTCGTTATGCACGTCCAGCGCCATTACCCGGTCGGCGCCGGCGGCCTCGAACAATGCCGCGACATAGCGCGACGTGACCGGATCGTTCGGTTTCGTCCGCCGATCCTTGCGCGCATAGCACAGATAGGGCGTCACCGCCGTCACGCGCGCGGCGCCAGCATCCTTGCAGGCGGCGATAAAGAACAGCATCCGGCACAGCCGGTCATTGGCGCTGCCCACGCCCATCCCATGCAGGCTGTGCAGCACATACAGTTCGGCGCCGTACACGCTCTCCAGCACCCGGGCCTTGTGCTCGCCGTCCTCGAAATCGCGTTCCTCATGCCGGCCCAGCGCGATGCCCAGATGCCGCGCGATGTCCCGGCCCAGCGCCTCGGTGCCGGCCAGCGCGAACAGGCGGGGCGCCGGTAAGGGCAGGGAAGGACGATCCGTCATCGATTCTCTCCAAGATCTATGCCTTTTCCCTGATCTGCCGGAACAGGGCCTCCACCTTGTCGCGCCGAGCCCGGGCGGTGCCGTAGATCTCCACGCTGGCCGAACCGGCGGCGATGGCCAGCGCCAGCGCGTCGCAGGCCGGCATGCCGCGGGTCAGGCCGACCAGCAGACCGGCCATGAAACTGTCGCCGGCGCCGACGGTGCCGCAGGTTTCCACGGGCGGTGCCGGCAGGCGCACGATGCCGTCGGCATGGCCCAGGATGGCCCCGTCCTGCCCCAGGCTGACGGCGACCATGCGGGCCGCGCCCCGGCGCATCAGCTCCGCGATCTCCATCGCCATCCCATTGGCGTCCCTGACCGGATGGCCCACCAGCGATTCCAGCTCGCCATGGCTCAGCTTCAGCAGCGCGACGTCGGGGCCGATCGCCGCGTGCAGGGCCGGGCCCGAGGTGTCGATGGCGAATTGCCGTCCATGCGCCGCGGCGATGCGGCCGACACGCGCATAGAAATCATCGGGCACGCCGCGCGGCAGGCTGCCGCTGGCCACGATCCAGCCGGCATCGATCCCGTGCAGCAGGTCCAGGCTGTTGCGCCATTCCGCCTCCGCGATCAGCGGCCCTTCGGACACGAAGCGATATTCCAGCCGGGTCGCGCGCTCCTGCACGTTCAGGCAGATCCGGGTGCGGCCGCCGATCGGCAGCCCCCGCCAGGGCACCTCCGCCTGGTCGAGCAACTCCTCGACCAGCCGGCCGGTAACGCCGCCGGTCATGATCACGGCCAGGGCCTCGCCGCCCAGTTCATGAACGACGCGCGCGACATTGATGCCGCCCCCGCCGGGGTCCAGCCGCTCGTCCATGGTGCGGATCTTGTGCGTGGGGCGGATTTCGGCGGCGACGCAAGCCACGTCCACGGCGGGATTCAGCGTCAATGTTGCGATGACCTGGGTCGCGATGATCTGGCTCGCGATGATCTGGGACATATCCGGCATCCATCGGTCAGGGATCTGCTCTACGCCGCGCGGCTCTCGTTCTCCTCCGCCTGGCGGACGATCTCCATGGTGCGCAGCAGGCTCGACGGATTGACGCTCAGCGAGTCGATGCCGATCGCCACCAGATAGCGCGCGATCTCGGGATCATTGGCCGGCGCCTCGCCGCAGATTCCGATCTTGCGGCCATTGCGCCGGGCGCCGGTCACGGCCAGGCGCAGCATTTCCAGCATGCCGGGGTCGCGTTCGTCGAAATCGAACGCGACCAGGTCGGAATCCCGGTCCACCCCCAGCGTCAATTGCGTCAGATCGTTCGACCCGATCGAAAATCCGTCGAATTCGGCGGCAAAGGAATCGATCTGGATGACGTTGTTGGGGATCTCGCACATCATGTAGATCTCCAGCCCGTCCCTGCCGCGCGCCAGCCCGTGTTCGCGCATCGCCGCCAGCACGCGCTCGGCTTCCTCGACCCGCCGGCAGAACGGCACCATGACGATCAGGTTGGTCAGGCCCATCGCGCCGCGCACCCGCGCCAGGGCCGCGCATTCCAGGGCGAACCCGTCGGCATAGGCCGGATGGGCATAGCGTGCCGCGCCGCGAAACCCGATCATCGGATTGGCCTCCGTGGGCTCGAACACCTGCCCGCCGATCAGCGCCGCATATTCGTTGGTCTTGAAATCCGACAGCCGCACGATGACCGGCCGGGGGTGGAAGGCGGCGGCGATCGTGCCGACCCCCTCGGCCAATGTCCGCACGAAATAGTCGCCCGGCGACGGGCTGGCGGCGGTGCGCGCCGCGATCCGCGCGCTGTCCTCGGGCGGCAGGCGCTCGGGGTGCGCCAGCGCCATCGGATGGATGCCGATCGCCTCGCTGATGATGAATTCCATGCGCGCCAGCCCGACCCCGGCACAGGGCATCAGGGCGGTGCGGAACGCCAGGTCCGGATTGCCCAGATTGACCATGACGGGCGTGCGCGGGCGCGGCAGCAGGCCGGCATCGACCCGGCTGACCGCGAAGGGAATGGCGCCGTCATAGACCGTGCCGCTCTCGCCGCCCGCGCAGGACACGGTGACGGCCTGCCCGCTGCGCAGCACCCGGGTCGCCGCGTCGGTGCCCACCACGGCGGGCACGCCCAGTTCGCGGGCGATGATCGCGGCATGGCAGGTCCGGCCCCCATGGTCGGTGACGATGGCCGAAGCCGTCTTCATCACGGCTTCCCAGTCCGGATTGGTCGACGGCGCGACCAGCACCTCGCCGGGGCGGAAGAATTTCAGGTCGTCCCGGCTGGTCACGATGCGGGCGACGCCGCTGCCGATCTTCTCGCCCACCGCCCGCCCGCGCGCCAGCACGCGCCCGCTTCCCTTCAGCGCGTAGCTCTCCAGCATCGCGACGTTCTTGCGCGCGGCCACGGTTTCCGGCCTGGCCTGGACGATATACAGCCGGCCGTCGTCCGCATCCTTGGCCCACTCGATATCCATCGGCATCGGATGGCCGGCACGCCCCGAATAATGCGCCTCGATCAGCATCGCCTGTCCGGCCAGATTCAGGATCTCGTCATCCTCCAGGCAGTAGCGCGCCCGCAGCGCCTCCGGCGTCGGCAGATTGCGGGTGGCCGAGCCCCCTTCATCCGGCACCAGGCCCATCGTCAGTTGCTTTCCGCCCAGCACGTGGCGCAGCACGGCGCGGTGCCCCTGGCGAAAACTCGGCTTGTGCACATAGAACTCGTCCGGGTCGATCGTGCCCTGGACGATATTCTCCCCCAGTCCCCAGGCCCCGGTGATCAGCACCACGTCGCGGAAGCCGGATTCGGTATCCAGGGTAAAGACGACGCCGCTGGCCGCGCGGTCCGCGCGGACCAGCTTCATGACTCCGACCGACAGACCCGTTTTGAAATGATCGAACCCGTTATTGGCACGATAGACGATGGCCCGATCGGTGAACAGCGACGCGAAACAATGGCGGCAGGCGTCGAAGACGGCCCCCGCGCCGCCGATATTCAGAAAGGAATCGTGCTGGCCGGCGAAACTGGCGGTGGGCAGATCCTCGGCGGTCGCCGAACTGCGCACCGCCACCGGGACGCCCGTGCCATATTGCGCCTCCAGCCGGCGATAGGCCCCGGCGACGGCCTCGCGCAGCGGCGCACTATCGGTCGCGGCATAAACGATCTGCCGCGCCTGGGCCGCGCGCTGCGCCAGCAGCGCGATGTCGGTCGTGTCCAGGCCGTCCAGCAGAGCATGCAGGGCAGGCCACGCGCCGGCGTCCCGCAGCGCGTCGTCATAGGCGCGCGCCGTCAGGACGAAGCCGTTGGGCACCAGGATGCCCTGCGCCGAAAGCGCCTGGTACAACTCGCCCAGCGACGCATTCTTCCCGCCGACCAGCGGCAGATCCTCAAGCCGGATCGCGTCGAACCAGCGAAGCGTGTCGGACGACACCGTCATGGCGCACCTCATGCGGCCAGTGATGGGTGGACGGGGGATGGGTGGATCATATGCCCAGCTTCAACCGGAAAGGCGCCACATGCGTCATCAGCGCGTGGTCGGGGATTTTCACCAGGTCCTTGTCGTCGGTGCCGACCAGCCGCCCCTTCAGGTCCGGCTTCAGGTGATCGACGATGATCGACAGGTTGCGTGACGGAGCGAAGATCACCATCCCCTCGCAGCCCTGGTAATGGTCGTTGATATGGCTTGCCACCAGGCGGGAGAATTTCTCCATTTCGACATGGTGCCGGTCATGGCGCGGATTCAGCGCATGATGGGCGCTCGACCCGCTATGGAAGCTGGCGCCGGGCGCATCGTCGCCCAGGTCGGAGGTCTGGCGGTGCGCGACGACGGAATCGAAGGAATCCACGGTATGCAGGGCATGGTTCTCGGCGGGCCGCACGAAGCGCGCATGCTCGCCGTCCGCAATGACGATCACGATATTGCGGGTCATCGTCTGCTCCTGTCCAAAGCCGCGTGCGACCGGCGGCGCCGATCCCGTGCTCTCTCGGTTGGTTTCCTGGGGATTGTCCGGCGCGCGCCGGCCTAAAGCAGCGGCGGCGGCGGGATCGTCACACCTTCATAGGGGTTGGTGTAGACGACATGGTCGACCACGGATACGACTCCCTTGACGTTTTCCGCGGCCACGCGGGCGGCGGTGCGCACGCGATCGTCCGTGACCGTGCCGGTCAGTTCCACCACGCCGTTCGCGACGTCGACGCCGATCAGCGTGCGCGCGCTCCAGGGCAGGACCCTGCGATGTTCCCGCAGGATCGCCTCGCGGATGTTCCGGTCGTCCGAGACGGCATGGTCCTGCGGAACCAGGGGCAGCAGGGCGCGCAGAATGTCGGAACGGGAAATAATGCCGACCACCTGGTCGTCTTTCACGACCGGCAGCCGCCGGACATTGTGCAGGGCCAGCATCATGACGGCGTCGCGCAGCGGCGCCTCGGGCCAGATGGAAACCGGCCGCTCCGACATGACGTCACCGACCCGGCGCCCATGACTGTGCACGTAATCCGATGCCTGCCGGCCGGGCGTGCGGAACAGGTTCCCGAACCACGAAACGGCGGCCTCGGTGTCCAGCTCGCTGCGGCGCATCAGGTCGCCTTCGGTCACGACACCGACCAGTTCCCCGGTCGGCGTAATGACCGGCAGCCCGCTGACCCTGTGTTCCAGCATCAGCCGGATGGCATCGGTAATGGCATCGGTCGGCGCGATCCCGATCGCCGGCGAGGTCATGACGTCCTTGACTTGCATGACAGGCAGCCTTCTCTCAAGCATGCGCGGCTGGGCGGTCGGCCCGGTCACACGGATGCTCTCTCACGAACTTTTCAGAGACGGCGTCCCGCCGTTACCGCCAGCCGATACCAGCCGATATCGACCGATAGCGGAAGAAACCGGCTCCAAGTCGCTGTCTCGACATGCGTGCGGTCCGGCATGGCTGCAATCGCGCTCGTGGATTCGTGATCGGCATCCGGAACGCGCCGCCGCCTATGGGCGCTGGAGAAGGGCCTGCAACGTCGCGTGGACGGCAATGTCCAGCCTCGTATGCGGCTCGCTCCCCAGCAGGCCGAGCAGCCGCGCATTGCCAAGCCGCAGCCCGGTCCGCCACAGATAGCGCATCTCGTGCAACTCGCGGCAGAACGGCACGGCGGGCGCGATCACGCCGACCAGCCACCACGGAAAGCGGCGCACCCGCATATCCGGATCGCCCAGCGCCTGCCGGATGGCCGCGATCATGTGCCGCCCGTCCGGGTCCCAATGGCCCGCCATGTGAAAGCGCGCCATGCGCTCCAGCGCCTCCTCCCGCGCCAGAAGCCGGGC
This sequence comes from Nguyenibacter sp. L1, assembly GCF_035199985.1. Classification (GTDB taxonomy): domain Bacteria; phylum Pseudomonadota; class Alphaproteobacteria; order Acetobacterales; family Acetobacteraceae; genus Gluconacetobacter; species Gluconacetobacter vanlangensis. The sequence goes on along the minus strand of NZ_CP127015.1, from coordinate 1,013,431 downwards.
AATGGTTTCGGCCACGTCGGGCAGATAGGCCCATTGATGCCCGACCCCCGGCCGTCCAGGGTCGGTCAAGGCCCGCACCGGGCGTCCGTTGCCCAAAAGTCCTTGGGAAAACCAGTTGTTTCCCGCTCCGGGGCCGAAGAAATCGCCGGTCCGGACGATCAGCGCGCGCAGCCCGCCGCGCGCCGCGTCATGCAGCCTGCGCTCCATGGCGACCCGGATCCCGCCCTTGCGGGTCAGTGGGTTCTGCGGCGCGTCCTCATCGGGTGCGCAGCCGGCGTCGGGGCCGAAATTATAGACGGTGCCGGGCAGGACCAGCCGCGCATCGGCGGCCTGCGCGGCGGCGATGCTGTTTTCCAGCATCGGCATGACCAGCCTGTCCCAATGCCGGTAGCCGGGCGGATTGACGGCATGGATCACGGCATCGGCCCCACGCGCCGCCGCCATCACGGCGGCGGAATCCATTGCGTCGCCGACGACCCATTCGATCGGCGGCGGATGGGATGCGCCGCCCGGCGCCGTGCCGCGGACCAGGCCGCGGACCCGCCAGCCATGGCGCAGCAATGTGCCGGCGGCCGCGCGGCCGATGCCGCCGCGCGCGCCGATAATCAAGGCCGTTCCGGGTATGGTCATGTCGTCCTCCTGTGACATGACTCATGACGAGCCGATCTCGGGGGTAAACGGAATTGTCCGAATCCGTCGATCGGCTAGTATGAAATTTATGAGCCCCGATTCATGAGCCCCCAGCCGTTCGACTGGGACAATCAGCGCGTCTTCCTCGCCATCCTGCACGAAGGCAGCCTGTCGGCGGCCGCGCGGGCGCTGCGCGTGGCCCAACCCACCGTGCGCCGGCGGCTCGAAGCCCTGGAGCGCAGCATCGGGACGGTGCTCTTCACCAGGTCCCCGGCGGGGCTGACTCCGACCCAGGACGCCCTGGTGCTGGGCCGGCACGCCGAAGCCATGGCGTCGGAAGCCGCCGCCTTCATGCGGGCGTCCTCGGCGCCCGCCGGGGCCGTGTCCGGGGTGGTGCGGATCACGGCCAGCGAGACCATGGGGACCGAGGTATTGCCGGCGATGCTGGCCGCATTGCGCGTTCGTCATCCGCGACTGGTCATCGAACTGCACCTGGACAACCGCAACCAGGACCTGCTGCGGCGTGACGCGGATATCGCGGTGCGGATGGTCCGGCCCAGCCAGGGGGACCTGCTGGCCCGCCGGATCGGCGCGGTGAAGCTGGGCCTGTTCGCCGCCCCGTCCTATGCCGAGCGGCACGGCCTGCCGGCCGGGACCGGGGACCTGGCCCGCCATGCGCTGATCGGGCCGGACCGGCGGGAAGGCGACCTCGCGATGATCCGCCAGGCGGGGCTCTGCCTGGCGCGGGAGGATTTCGCGATCCGGATCGATGACCATGTCGCGCAACTGGCGGCGATCCGCGCGGGCCTGGGCATCGGCATCTGCCAGCAGCCCCTGGCCCGGCGCGCGCCGTCCCTGCTGCCCGTCCTGCCCGCGCAGTTCGCGATGGCGCTGGAACTCTGGCTGGTGATGCACCAGGACCTCAAGCCGGTGCGGCGCGTCCGGGCGGTCTGCGACCATCTGGCGCATGAACTGGCCGTCTACGCCGCGCCGCGCTGATCCCTGTTCCGCGCCTTTTGCGCGCGCCGCCTCCGACCGCGTCAGCGCAACTGGCCGGCCAGCACCACCAGCCGGTTCAGCAGTTTCTGCAGGTGCACGCGTGTCGGATCGTCGGTCAGGGCGCCGCTGGCGTCGAATTTGGTCGCGGCGTTGCCGACCAGCATCTCCGCCCCCGGCACCGCATAGGCCCCCAGGGTCGAAAGCACCTGGCGTAAATGGTAATGGGCCAGCCCGGTCCCCAGGGCGCCGGGGCTGGCGCCCATGATGGCGACCACCTTGCCGTTGAAGGGCTGGTCCGGCGGGCGGGACACCCAGTCGATCGCGTTCTTCAGGACGCCGGAGATGGACCGGTTATATTCCGGCGTCGCGATCAGCAGGGCGTCGGCGTCGCGCACGCTCTGCCGCAGTTCCGCCACCACGGCGGGAAACCCGGCCTGGCGAACATCCTCGTCATAGGGCGGGATGTCGCGCAGCCCGGCATGGAATTCCAGGCTGGCGCCCTCGGGCAGCAGGGGCGGGGCGGCATGCAGCAGCGCGGTGTTGAAGGACGCCCGTCGCAGGCTGCCCGATATGCCCAGGATCTTGATCATGGCGTTCTTGCTCCGTCGCCGAACGGACTCCGGCTGCCGTCCAGCGATAAGAGCGCGTCGGCGGCCAGAGTTGCTTTTGCCAGAGTTGCTTTGGCCAGAGTTGCGGTGGTGCCGCGACGCGGCAGAGTACCCGCCCGCCGACCGGCGGGCGGGTGCCGCTTGTCAGGCGGCGTCGACCAGGACGATTTCGGCGTCCTCCAGGGCGGTGACGCGCAGGGTGTCGGTTTTTGAGATTGCGGCGCCGTCGCGGGCATTGACCCGCACGCCGTCGATCTCGACCGCGCCCGTGGCGGGCACCAGATAGGCGAAGCGCTCGGTGCCCAGGACATACTCGGCGGTCTGGCCGGCCTTCAGCGTCGCGCCCAGAACGCGGGCATCGGCGCGGATCGGCAGCGCGTCGGCATCGCTGTCATAGCCCGAAGCCAGGGTGACGAAATGACCGGCCCGGTTCTCCCTGGGGAACGGACGCGCGCCCCAGCTTGGCGCCTTGCCGTGCGCGGTGGGGATGATCCAGATCTGGAAGATCTGAGTCTCGCCGGGTTCCAGGTTGTATTCGCTGTGCGTGATGCCGGTGCCGGCGGACATCACCTGCACATCGCCGGCCTCGGTGCGGCCCTTGTTGCCCAGATTATCCTGGTGGGTGATCGCCCCCTTGCGGACATAGGTGATGATTTCCATGTCGCGGTGCGGATGGGCGGGGAAGCCCGTGCCCGGCGCGATGGTGTCGTCGTTCCAGACCCGCAGATTGCCCCAATGCACGCGCTCGGGATCGCGATATTCCGCGAAGGAGAAATGATGTTTCGCCTTCAGCCAGCCATGATCGGCTCCGCCCAGGCTGTCGAATGATCTGACGTCTATCATGTGATGCCTCCCGGCCGTATCGGCCTGCTACAGGGGAAGAGATAGACCGCGGCGATCATCGTTTAAATGGAAATGACGGAAGTTAATTGATTCCAAAAGATGCATGATCGAGCGCCATGGATTTCCGGCCCCAAAAACGCCAAGCGCCGCGCGACCCATGGGTCACGCGGCGCCGCTGTCGTAATAGCCGGTGTCGTCGTAAATGACGGGATGAAGAATGGGCGAATGCCCGGATACGCTTCGGTTCAGGCGCCGTGGGCGGTGATGTCGATGTCGATGCCGACCTCCAGCGCCACCCATTGGCCGCTGGCCCACGGTCCCTGGCCCACGCCGAAGGGCGTGCGGACCAGGTCCAGATGGCCTTTGGCATGCGCGGTGCCGCCGGTGATATCCAGCGTGAAGGGCAGGGTCTCGGGCTGGCTGACGCCACGAATGGTCAGCGTGCCCTGGGCGACATAGGCATTGCCGCCCTTGGACTGGAAATTCCGGGCCTCGAACGTCGCCTTGGGGAATTTGGCGATATCGAACCAATCGGCGCCCGGCATGGCCTCGTCACGCTGCGCGTCGCCGGTCGCGGCCGAGGCGACGTCGATCGTAATCAGCGCGTGCCCGGCTTCGGGATGGGCCGGATCGAACTGGATCGTGCCGCCGAACGTCTTGAAATGGCCGGTGAACCTGGCGCCGGTCTGCGTGCCGGTAAAGGCGATCGTGCTGTGGGCCGGATCGATGGTCCAGCCGGCGGCCAGGGCGTGCGCGCCGGGCAGCAGCAGCGCCGCGCCCAGCAGCGCGCCCCTGATGCGCGCGGATGAAGGAATGGGGAAAGACGCAGGATGGGGCATGGGACGCAAAGCCTGTCAGACGGGGTTTGAACGGGGGGCACGGCGGCGGGCGGGCAGCATCTGCCGCAGGATGTCGTCCTTCAGGACGAAATGATGGCGCAGCGCGGCGGCGGCATGCAGGGCGATGATCGCGGTCAGGATCCAGGCACTCCAGTGATGCAGGGTCTTCAGCGCGGCTTCGACCGGCGCCTTGTCGTGCAGCGTGGCCAGGACCGGAAGATGCGGCCAGGGCACGACGCCGAACAGTACGGTCGGAATATTGAAGACCGAGGCCGAGACCAGCGCCCAGCCGCTGACCGGCAGCAGCACCTGCAGGCCATAGAGCAGCCAATGCACCCCGTGCGCGGCCCGGCGCTCGGCGTCCGGCATGCCGGACGGCAGGGCAGGGGGCGTATGGAACGTCCGCCAGACGATGCGCAGGCCGACCGCCAGCATGGTGGTGATGCCGATCGATTTATGCAGTTGATAGAGCTTGAAGACCTGCATCGGCGGCAGTTTCAGGTGGTCCATGACCAGGCCCATGCCGATCAGGGCCAGGATTCCGGCGGCGATCACCCAATGCAGGGTGATCGCAACCGGATCATAGCGGCCGGCCGTGCCGGCCTTGTCGGAACTGGCCGGCATGACGGGCTCAGCCCTGACGCTCGAAGGCGCCGGCGATGCGCAGATCCACCGCGTCGCCGACATAGGGGACGTACATCTTCACGCCGAAATCGCTGCGGTTGATCGTGCCGGTGGCTTCGAACCCGACCGTGTATTTCTTGTCCAGCGGGTTCACGCCCGCGCCGATAAAGCGCACTTTCAGCGTCTCGGGCTTGGTGACGCCGCGGATGGTCAGGTTGCCGGTCACCACGGCACGGCCCTTGCCGGTCACCGTCACCTTGGTCGAGGTAAAGGTGGCGTTCGGGAACTGGGTGGCGTCGAACCACTGCGCGCCCTTCAGTTCGCCGGTCAGCTTGTCGCTGGTGGTCTGGACCGAGGCGATGGGGATGGTGACGTTCAGCGCCGATCCCGCCGGGTTCTTGGGATCGAGCGTCAAGCTGCCCGACACGCCCGAAAACAGGCCCGAATAATTGGTAAAGCCGAAATGCAGCAGCGAGAAGCCGATCTGCGTATGGCTGGACTCGACCTGATAGGTGCCGGCCTGCACATCGGCGGGCTTGGCCGGAACCTGGGCCGAGGCGCTGCCGGCCAGAGCGGTGAGAAGGACCCCGGTCGCGGCGGAAATCGTCAGAAGATATCGGGACATTTCAAAATTCCTTGGACGGATCATGCCAAATTCATCAGGCGCCGGCTCGGAGCCGTTGCCGATGGGAATTTGTTAACATCCTTCTGTTCGCGCAAAAACGAAAATGAATGAAACTGTTCGTTTCCATATTTTTCCGCTCACCCCCTTGTTCCGGTCATTGCCGTGACCCCGGTCACGCAGCTTCTCTCGTTCGCCTCGGGTATGGAAGAGGCGGCGCGCTTCCACACGTCGCCGGTCACGCTTGGCCCGCACGGAGCGCACCCATCATCACGGGCAAGGAACGTGCAAATGCCGAATCGCCCGCATGCCTCGCGTTGGCGTCCTCTTGTTGATTTATCGGGGTCCGGGAACTATTCGGTCCGTCATGCCGTTCCCTTGCCGCGAGACGCGATCGGGTAGAAGCTCTTCGCGTGCTCGAATATCCGGGTATCCGGATGGCCACGTCCGTGTTGGACGCAGCTTTTTCCGTATTTAAAAAACAGTTTTTTAAAACCAGAATATCCTGGCGCGTTATCGCGTCCGCAATGTGATTAATAAGTCGTAAAAATTAAACATATTGATCTCAAGGCGTACATTATATTGTTTTTGATTTGAAATAAAATGCCGGAAAGGCTCTGTCATCAGATTGTCATTCGGCAGAAATTGACAAATATAAATTCTTCGTGATCTTCTCGGCGCCGCTCAAGGGGGCGGTGAGCGAGGGCAAGTCTCTATATATCAACGATTTTTCGATGATTGCAGGGCTGCGGAATATTTCCGCAGCCACAGGAGTGTCTTGCTTCAGGAGAATGGCAATGGCGAACGAACGCCAAAAAAGACCGATGCTCAAAATGGCATTGGCTGGATCCTTCATCTCGTCCATAGGGGCCCAGACCGCGTTTGCGCAGGGTGTGCCCGGCTTCCCGCTGCCGACGATCCACACGCAGCAGGCCTATGCGCCCGATGCGGATTTCACGTCGCGCTGGACGCGCGCCGACGCGATGCAGATCAAGGCGCATTCCAATCCGTCGGTCGCGGCGGGCCAGAACTCGCTGCCCGGGCAGTTGGTCATGCCGGATATCCCCGAGGATTTCCCGCTGATCAACCCGGATGTCTGGGTGTGGGACACCTGGACGCTGATCGACAAGCATGCCAACCAGTTCAGCTATAACGGCTGGGAAGTCATTTTCAGCCTGACCGCCGACCCGAATGCCGGTTATTCTTTCGACGAACGTCACGTTCATGCGCGGATCGGTTTCTTCTACCGCCGCGCCGGCATTCCGGCCGACAAGCGTCCGGCGAATGGCGGCTGGATCTATGGCGGGCACATCATCCCCGAAGGCGCGCAGGAACAGGTCTTCGCCGGCACGACCTACACGATCACGGCGGAATGGTCGGGGTCGATGCGCCTGCTGGACCCGAACAGCAACCAGGTGTCGCTGTTCTATACCGACATGGCATTCAACCGGAATGCGGCCGGGCAGGACATCACCCCCGCCCAGGCGGTGATCACCCAGAGCCTGGGCCAGATCCATGCCGACTTCAACCATGTCTGGTTCACCGGCTTTACCACGCACACGCCGCTGCTGCGCCCCGACGGGGTGCTGTACCAGAACGGGGCGCAGAACCCGTTTTATAACTTCCGCGATCCGTTCACCTTCGAGGATCCGAACCATCCCGGCGTGAACTACATGGTGTTCGAGGGCAATACCGCCGGCCAGCTCGGCGTTCCGAACTGCACCGACGCCGACCTGGGTTATCGTCCGGGGGATCCGAACGCCGAAACCCTGCAGCAGGTTCTGGATAGCGGCGCCTATTACCAGAAGGCGACGATCGGCCTGGCGGTCGCCGAGGACGCGTCGCTGTCCAAATGGACGTTCCTGCCGCCGCTGATTTCGGCCAACTGCGTCAACGACCAGACCGAGCGTCCGCAGGTCTATATCAGGAAAGACAAATACTACATCTTCACGATCAGCCATCGTTCGACCTATGCGCCGGGCGTGGATGGTCCGGACGGTGTGTACGGCTTCGTCGGCAACGGCATCCGCAGCGATTTCCAGCCGATGAACTATGGCAGCGGCCTGGTGATGGGCAACCCGACGGACCTCAACACGCCGGCGGGCACGGCTTTTGCTCCGAACCCGCTGCAGAATCCGCGGGCGTTCCAGTCCTACTCGCATTACGTGATGCCGGGCGGGCTGGTCGAATCCTTCATCGACAGGGTCGAAGATCGCCGTGGCGGCACGCTGTCGCCGACGGTGAGACTGCGGATCCGGTCCGATATGTCGATGGTCGATCTGCGTTACGGCAATGGCGGCCTGGGCGGCTATGGCGACATTCCGGCCAACCGGGCGGACATCAACATCGCCGGCTTCATCCAGGACCTGATCAGCCAGAACATGCAGGTCAGCCAGGGTACGACGGGCAGCGTCACATCCTTCGTCAACGCGGCTCAATAGCGACCAGGTCAGCGCGGCAAGAATGGGCCGGCCTGTCCCCCGAAGCAATTTTGGGGCAGGCTGGTCTTTCGATTTCGGGTTCATGGAATAGGGTATGTCACGCAGGATGAAAAACTTGGGATCATCGGCCGGCCGGCGCATCGTCCATGCGCGCTGGGGCCGCATTCTGGCGGCATGTCTGCTGTCGCTGTCGCTGTTGCCCATGGCCGCGCGGGCGCAGGACGGGTCGCAGGACGGGCAGACGCCGCAATGGCGGCCGGCACTGCATTTTTCACCCGCCGCCCATTGGATGAACGACCCGAACGGCCCGTTCCTGCTTGATGGCACCTATCATCTTTTCTACCAGTACAACCAGGCCGGCATGGTCTGGGGCCATACGTCCTGGGGCCATGCGACCAGCCCCGACCTGGTTCATTGGCATGAGGACGCCATCGCCATCCCCGCCACGCCGAACGAGGATATCTTCTCCGGTTCCGTCATCTATGACCGGCAGAACCGCTCGGGCCTCGGCAGCGCCTCGGCGCCACCGCTGCTCGCATTCCATACGTCGGTTTTCTACAACAATCCCGCCCACCCCGACGGCACGCAGGCACAATCGCTGTCCTACAGTCTGGATCGCGGCGCAAGCTGGCGACCCTACGACCACAACCCGATCCTGACATTGCATCCGGATTCCAGGCAGTTTCGGGACCCGTCCGTCTTCTGGTATCCCGACGGAAAATGCTGGGTCATGGCCACCGTCGTCGGCGACGCCCAGGTGGTCAAGCTGTATCGTTCGACCGACCTGCTGCACTGGTCGTTCCTCAGCGATTTTCAGCCGTCCGGCTATCGCAAGCCCGGCATGTTGTGGGAAATGCCGGTTCTGGTCTCGCTTCCTCTCGACGGCAATGTCCATGACAAGCGGTGGGTGATGATCGTCAGCGTCAATCCCTGGAGCATCGCCGGCGGGTCGGGGGTGCAATATTTCGTGGGACGGTTCGACGGCATGACCTTCACGCCGGATTCGCTGCCGCCGGCGGGGTCGGATCCGGCCGCCTATGACTGGCTGGACCACGGCGCCGATCACTATGCGACGACCCGCTTCGCCAATACCGGACCCGGCGCGCCCCTGCTGATCGGCTGGATGAATAATTGGGATTACGCCGACGCGGTGCCGACCGCGCCCTGGCGCGGGCAGATGACGCTGCCCGTCGCACTCGCGCTGAAGACGGTCGAGGGCCGGCCGGCGCTGGTCCAGACCCCCGCGCCCTCGTATGAAGACTGGGTGCGCCGGCAGGGTGTCGCCACCTATCGCGACCGGGTCGTGGGCGGCGGACAGTCATGGCGCGCGCCCGTCCGCGGCGACGTGATGGATATCCGTCTGACCTTGCGGCGGGGCGGCGCCGCACGCGCCGGGATCGTCGTGCGGCAGACGCCGGACGGCAGGACCGGCACCGTGATCAGTTATGATTTCGCCAAGGGAAATCTCACCCTCGATCGCGGCCATTCCGGCAATGTCGGGTTTTCCCCCAAATTCAGCCTGGTCCACATCGCCCATCTGGCCGCGCCGGGCGGGGTGGTGTCGCTGCATCTGGTGGTCGATCGCAGTTCGGTCGAACTCTTCGCCAATGGCGGCGTGCTGCGCATGACCGACCTGATCTTCCCCCCGGCAGGCAGCGACCGGGTCTCGCTGTTTTCCGACGGCGGCAGCACCCGATTCAGCGCGATACGCGTGGCGACGCCGGCTCGGTGACAGGGGCGCCCCCTATGGCCGGCGCGTCACGGGTTGGCGCGCCGGGCGGAACAGCCGCCGCGCCCAGGCCAGCACCAGCGCCTGATAGGATTGGTTCAGCAGGGCGGTGTGGGAATGATAATCGCCGACCGCGCGCATCAGGTCGCCATGCGTCTCGTTCAGGTACAGGCGCATGATCGCCCCGGCCGCGCTGATATTATAGCACGGTTGCTCCAGAAGATTGCGATAGACGACCAGCGGCGCGACATGGGTGAACCTTGCAATCGGATCGATCCAGCGTGTATTGACCTGCATGACGCCGAGGTCATCCGTGCCGTTCGCGTTGTGATGCACGAAGCCGTTCCACCCCCCTTCCACGGCCTGGATCGATGGCAGGACACGCGGGGGCAGATGATAAATCGAAGCGGCGAGCGCCATGCAGCCGAGGTACGCGATTGCCATGACGGGGCCGGGCCCTTCCTTTGTTCGATGCCTGCCCTGATGCACGCACCTCGTCCCATATCACAGGAAAGCAGGTTCAATATGCCGAAATCCGCGCAGTTCTCCTTGTCGGGCCCGACATCCCGCTTACGCCCGGCGCGCGGCCGTGACGACGGGTTCACGCTGCTGGAACTGCTGGTCGTGATCGCCATCCTCGGCCTGCTGATCGGCCTGGTGGCGCCCGCCGCGCTGCGCCAGTTGGGCGGCGCCAAGAATTCGGTGGCGCGCGAATCGATCCAGCGCCTGGGCCAGGTGCTGGACCTGTACCGGCTGGACATGGGCAATTATCCCAGTTCCGAGGACGGACTGCACGCGCTGGTCGCCCGCCCGGCCGGGGCCGACAACTGGAACGGCCCGTACGTCAAGGAAGGGGGCGATCCGCTGGACCCCTGGCACCATCCCTATATCTACCGCAACCCGTCCGAGCGGCCCGGCCATGATTACGACCTCTGTTCGGCCGGCTCCAGCGGCAATACCGCCAACACGGCGACGCAGATCTGCAACCCCTGACCTGCCCGCCGATGCCGTGTCCGCCGATGTTGTGCGCCCCCTGGCTGCCTCTGTTGCTGGCGCCCTTCGTCGGGTCGTTCCTGGGCGTGCTGGCCTGGCGCCTGCCCCGGGGCGAGCCGGTGGTGCTGGCGCGTTCGGCCTGCCCGTGCTGCAAGACGGCGCTGGCGCCGCGGGACCTGGTGCCGCTGGTCAGCTACCTGGCGCAGAAGGGCCGGTGCCGGACCTGTCGCGCACCGATCGATCCGCACCATCCGGCCATGGAACTGGCGGCCCTGGCGGTCGCCGCCCTCGTCCTGCTCGCGGCCTGGCGGGGCGGGGCGGGGGCGCCGGTCCCGGCACCGCTGGTCTGGCGCGGCTGCCTGTTCGGATGGTGGCTGCTGGTCCTGGCGGCGATCGACCTGAAAATCTTCCGCCTGCCGGATGGGCTGACGCTGCCGCTGGCGGCGGCGGGGCTGGCGCTGGCCGCGGCCGGCGGGGCGCAGGCATTGCTGGCGCACGGCGCCGCCGCCCTGCTGGGCTATGGCGCCTTCGCCGGGATCGCCCTGGGGTATCGGCGGCTGCGGGGCCGGGACGGGCTGGGACTGGGCGATGCGAAATTGCTGGCGGCCGGCGGCGCCTGGCTGGGGCCGGCCGCGCTGCCGTCGATCGTGTTCGTGGCCGCACTCCTGACATTGTGCGGCGCCATGATCGCCGCGCGCGGCAGGCCGGGCCGGGGCATGATGATTCCCTTCGGCCCGGGCCTGGCCGCGGCAATGTGGGGAACCTGGCTATGGCAGACCGCCTTTCAGCCATGGGGATGAGCGCGAAGAACGGTTGGGACATCCATGGACAGTAACGTCGTGACATACGGCGCCGATGCCGCGCCGGTCGAGGCGCTGGCCGGGTTGCTGGTCGAACGCGGCCGCTGCGATCCGCGCGCCATCGAGCGCGCGCGCCGCGCCGCCGAGCAGGGCGGCGGGCGGCTGGACCGGATCCTGCTGCAACTGGGCCTGGTGTCCGAACGGGAAATGGCGCAGAGCTACGCGGAATTGCTGGGCATTCCTTTGGTGCCGCCCGAACGCTACCCCGAGGAACCGGTGCTGGCGGACAGGCTGGGCGCGCGATTCCTGCGCGACGTCCATGCGGTGCCCCTGGCGGTGCGGGACGGCGTGCTGTCGCTGGCGCTGCACGATCCGCTGGACGGATTCACGCCGGCTTCGGTCGCGGCCGCCACCGGCCTGCGCGTGGCCTGCCTGGTCGGCGTGCCGATCGAACTCGAGGCCGCGCTCGATCGGCTCTATCCCCGCGCCGAGGACGACACGGTCGTGCCCGAGGATCACGACGCCCCGCTGGAAGACGATGCCGAGCGGCTGAAGGACCTGGCGTCCGAGGCGCCGGTGATCCGCCTGGTCAACCAGATCGTCAGCCGCGCGGTGGAAACCCAGGCGTCGGACATCCATATCGAGCCGTTCGAGGACCGGCTGCGCGTGCGTTATCGTTATGACGGCGTGCTGCACGAGGTCGACAACCCGCCGGCCCAGTTGATCCCGGCGATCATCTCGCGCATCAAGATCATGGCCCGGTTGGACATCGCCGAACGCCGCCTGCCGCAGGACGGGCGGATCAAGCTGGCGGTGCGCGGGCATGAAATCGATTTCCGCGTCTCCACCATCCCGTCGCTGTACGGCGAAACGGTGGTGCTGCGCGTGCTGGACCGGTCCAGCGTCCGCTTCGACTACGCCACGCTGGGCCTGCCGGCCGACATCGTCGCGCGCATGCGCACCCTGCTGGCGCAGCCCAACGGAATCGTCCTGGTGACCGGTCCGACCGGTTCGGGCAAGACGACGACGCTCTATACCGGCCTGTCGGACCTGAACGGCATCACGCGCAAGGTCGTGACGATCGAGGACCCGATCGAATACCAGTTGGCCGGCATCAACCAGGTGCAGGTCAAGCCGCAGATCGGACTGACCTTCGCCACCTTGCTGCGCTCGATCCTGCGCCAGGACCCCGACGTGATCATGGTGGGCGAAATCCGCGATATCGAAACCGCGCAGATCGCCGTGCAGGCCGCGCTGACCGGGCATCTGGTTCTGTCCACCCTGCATACCAACTCGGCGTCGGCCGCGATCATCCGCCTGCGCGACATGGGGGTCGAGGACTATCTGCTGACGGCGGTGCTGCGCGGCGTGCTGGCGCAGCGGCTGGTCCGGCGGCTGTGCGATGCGTGCAAGACGCCCTATGCCGCGCCCCGCGAACTGGTGGAGCGCTTCGACCTGCGCACGCTGGCGCAAGGTGCGGCGGCCCAAAGCGCGTTGAGCCGGGGCGCGCCGGACCAGGACGCCCCCGTCACGCTGTTCCACGCCGTGGGCTGCGCCAAATGCCGCCATACCGGCTATAGCGGCCGCCAGGCGATCGCCGAATTGCTGGAACCGGACGAGGCGATCGAACAGTTGATCTTCGCGCGCAGCGACCATCTGGCGATCGAACGGGCGGCGGTCGAGGCCGGCATGGTCCCGATGTTCACCGCCGGCCTGGTCGCCGCCCTGCGGGGCGAGACGACGATCGAGGAAGTGACGCGCAGCGTCCGGGCGGGCGCCTGATGGGGGTGCGGCCGCATGGCTGAATTCAGCTATACCGCCGTCGATGCGCAGGGTGCCCTGGTCCGCGGCACGCTGGAGGCCGAGACCGAGGACGCGGTCCTGGCCACCCTGCGCCGCCAGGGCCATATTCCGATGCGGGTCGGCGCGCCGGCGCGCTTCGCCCTGTCGGCCGGCCTGGGGACTACCACCATCCTGGGGGCGATCGGGGCCGGCGCGCTGCGGCGCAAGGACCTGCGCCGCCCCGAACTGGCGGCGATCACGCGCGAACTGGCGGTCATGCTGGGCGCGGGGCAGGATATCGACCGGGCCCTGCGCTTCCTGGTGGAGACCATGCCGCGGGCGCGGGTGCGCGCCGTGCTGGACGGCGTGCGCACGATGGTGCGCGACGGCCGGGCGCTGCATGTGGCGATGGGGCGCTATCCCGGCAGCTTTCCGCGCCTGTATATCGGCATGGTCCGCGCGGCCGAAGCCAGCGGCGACCTGGCGCCGACCATGGAACGGCTGGCGCTGCTGCTGGAGCGGGAGCGCGCCCTGGCCGCGACCGTGCAATCGGCGATGATCTATCCCGCCATCCTGACCCTGGCCGCGACCGGATCGATCTATCTGCTGCTGACCCAGGTGCTGCCGCAATTCACGCCCCTCTTCGCGCAGAACGGGGCCACCCTGCCGGCTTCGACGCAACTGATGATCCAGGCCGGTGACTGGCTCGGCCGCTACGGACCCGCCATTCCGCCGGTCATGCTGGTGCTGGTCGCGCTGGGCCGGGTCATGCTGCGCCGGCCGGCCGTCAGGCTGCGGGCGGATCGCTGGTTGCTGGCGCTGCCGGTCGCGGGCGGGCTGGCCGGCGAAATCCTGGCCGCCCGCTTCGCCCGCATCCTGGGCACCCTGTTGGAAAACGGCGTGCCGATCCTGGCGTCGCTGGCGATCGTGCGCGGGGCGATCGCCAACCGGGCCGCGATCGCGGCGATCGACGCGGCGACGCAAAGCGCCAAGTCGGGGCGCGGGCTGGCCGCCGCGCTGGACGGCGCGTCGGTCTTCCCGCGGCGCATGGTGCATCTGCTGCGCCTGGGCGAGGAAACGGCGCAGCTCGGGCCGATGGCCCTGCGCGCCGCCGATATCCATGAGGAACAGGTGCGCGTCGCCACCCAGCGCCTGGTGGCGCTTCTGGTGCCCGCGATCACCATCGTCATGGGCCTGCTGGTGGCCGGGATCGTGTCCTCCCTGCTGCTGGCCATGCTGAGCCTGAACGACCTTGCGAAATAGCCCGGCACCCGACAGCCGCGCCCGAAAGGGCGTTCAGCACGGCTTCACCCTGATCGAGATGCTCGTGGTCGTCCTGATCCTCGGGCTGATCGGGGCGATCGTGGTCGCGCGCGGGCCGTTCCGCTCGGTCATGCTGGATCTGCGCGGGGCAGGGCAGCAGGTCGCGGCCTCCATGCGCCAGACCCGGTTGCAGGCGATACGCTCGGGCACCGTGCTGGTCTTCACCATCGACCCGGCCCGCCTGGATTACGGGCTCTGGCACGGCGCGCGCCATGCCCTGCCGACCGGGGTGGGGGTCGCGGCCGGGCCAGGAGCTGGACCGGGGGCGGGGCGCTTCGTCTTCTACCCCGACGGCAGCGCCGCGGGCGGGGGGGCCGCGCTGGTCGAACGGGGACGGCTGGTCACGCTGCGGCTGAACTGGCTGACCGGCGCCATCGTGGTCGAGGGGCCATGACCGCGACGTGCCCCACCGGCCGGCAGGACGGTTTCACGTTGATCGAGGTCCTGGTCGCCTTCGTCATCGCGATGCTGGCCCTCGGCGTCGCCTATCGGGGGATGCTGGACGGCATCGCGGCCACGCAATTGTCCAACCGTATGCAAGAGGCGGCCTCCCGCGCCCAGTCCCACCTGGCGGCGGTCGGCCACGGCATGCAGATCGGTCCGCTGGAACAGGACGGCGATGACGGCAGCGATTTTCACTGGCATGTCCGGATCGCGCCCGAACAGGCGGCGGCGTCCTCCGCCGCGCCCGGCCTGGTGCTGTACCAGGTGCAGGTCACCGAATCATGGCCCGATCCGGCGGCGGAATCGGGGCAGCGGTCGGTGATGCTGCGCACCCGCCGGCTGGGCATACGGGCGCCCGGACCATGACCCGGACCGTGAAAGACCGTTTCAAGGGCCCCGCCGGCTTCACCCTGGTGGAAATCCTGATCGCGCTGGTCGTGTTCTCGCTGGTGCTGCTGGTGCTGCAGCGGGCGTTCCAGGCCGCGACGATGATCTTCGACCGCCAGCGCGGCATGCTGGCGGCGCAGGCCGAACTGGGCGCGGTCGATCACCTGCTGCGCGGCCTGGTCGCGCACGCCGACCCCGGCGCCGGGCGGCAGGGGCCGCTTTTCGTCGGCCGGCCCCATGGGCTGGTGCTGCGCGGCACGCTGCCGATGGCTCTGGACGGCAGCCAGGACATGCAGGCGGATATCCGTTTGTCGGTCGATGGCCGGCACCGTCTGGTGTTTATATGGCAGCCCTACCGCCACGTGATCGAATCCGCGACGCCCCAGCAACAGCAGCGGGTTCTGCTGACGGGCATTGCCGACATAGACTGCGACTATCTTTCGAACGGGAACTGGGAAAAGACATGGTACGGCAACGGCCTGCCGGCATTGGTGCGCATTCACATCCGCTTTCCCGACGGCGATCGCCGTCATTGGCCGGACATCGTCGCCGCGCCGATGCTGGACCCGATGCCGCAATAGACGCCTCCGCCATGCCGCCGCATCCCGGCATGCGTCTCCGATGACCGCGATCGGAATGGCCGTCAGGGACATGTTCGCCTGGTGGTGGAGACAGGTCCGCGACCTGGTCCCGGGCCGGGCCCGCCTGGCGCGGCTGTCGTCGCGGCCGGTCCTGGTCGCGGCCTGGGACGGCGCGTCGCTGGCCCTGTTCCTGGACCGCAATGGCGGCCTCGCGCCGCTGGGCGCGTACGGTCCGTCCGATGCCGGCGACACCGACGAGACCGGCGATGCCGACGCGCGCGCCGCCTGCCGGGCGGCTCTGGACGCCCTGGCGGGGCGGGACCGGCCGGCCGAAACGGTCCTGCGACTGCCCCCCGGCATGGTGATGCAGCGCGAGGTGACCCTGCCCGCGGCGACCGAATCCGGCCTGGACAGCGTGCTGGCCTATGAAATGGACCGGCTGACGCCTTTTCCCGCTGGCGCGATCCTCTACAGCCACGACATCATCCGTCGCGATGCCGAACTGAACCAGTTGCGGATCATGCTGTCGGTCGTCCCCCGGGCATCCGTCGCCCCGGCCGTGCAAATGCTCGAACGGATCGGGCTCCAGCCCGACCGTCTGGAAGACGCGGCCCGCGCGGTGCGGATTCCGCTGAAGGCCCGGCGCGCGTCGGGACTGAAGGACGCCAGGGTCGCCGCGGCCGCCGGAATCGCCCTTCTGCCGGCCCTGCTGGTGGCGGCGCTGTTCTGGCGCCAGTCCGCCGAACGGGCGGCGCTGTCGGCACGGATCGCGGCGCTGCGCCCGGCGGCGCAGCAGGCGGCCCTGCTGCGCCGGCAGGTCGAAGACCGCCAGGCGGGCGTGACCGTCATCGCCGGGGCGCGCCGGCAATGGGGCGATCCGCTGGCGGTCCTGGCGGTCACGACCCAGGTCCTGCCCGACGACAGTTTCCTGACCGACCTGATTCTGCGCCAGGGCCAGTTGATCATCAGCGGCCAGTCCTCCGAGGCTACCGGGCTGATCCAGGCGCTCAGCAGGGACCCGGCCTTCCGCAATCCGTCCTTCGTCGCCCCGGTGACGCGCGTGTCGGGACAGAATGCCAGCCTGTTTTCGATTCGCGCCGATGTCGGGCGCTAGTTAAATCAATGGCTTGGTGTCCCATTGCCATCCGGAATTCATCCTGTGGATTTCGGAGGCGGGATGCGAGGCCACGCAGATCATGGACCAGAGGATGAAATCACTGCGGACAATGGTGCGCACCCTGCCCGAGGGGCGAGAGGGACGGCTGCTCGCCCTGGGCATGCTGGCGATCGGGCTGATGCTGGCCTGGCTGCTGGTGCTGGGCCCGCTCTGGGACTGGTACGCCGTCCGTGCCCAGGCGCTGGACCTCCAGCGCGCCACCGTCAGCCGCATGGACCGCCTGGCCGCGTCCCTGCCGGCCCTGCGGCGCGCCGCCGCCGCCGCGTCTCCCGGACCGTCGCAGTTGATCGGCGGCGCCACCGACGCCGTCGCCAGCGCCAACCTGCAGGACATGCTGCAGCAGACCGCCACGGCGATGGGGGCCAATATCGCCAGCGCCGAAAACGTGTCCGCGGCGGCGGCCGGCCGCTATCGGCGGATCGGCCTGCATGTCGATGTCAGCGCGCCGTTCGCGACCCTGGTCCAGTTCATCGCCAGGCTGGAACACGCTACCCCGGCGATCGTCATCGACGGGCTGCATCTGCGCAAGTCCGAGGATGACGGCGCATCGTCCGCGACGATGGAATGCGACATGGTGGTCTACGCCTTTCGCCGCGCCGACGGCACGCCGCCGCAGGAAACGCCATGACCCGTACCGGATATCCCTCCGCCCGCCGGGCCCCGTGGCGGACCGGCGCCTTCCGTCTGGCTGCGATGATGCTCTGCGCCGCTTCGGCGCCGGCCCGCGCCGAATCCCCGCCCGCGCCCGGCGCGCAGGGCCTGCCGGATGCCGCGCGGATCGATGCGTGGCGGCAGACCGTCCTGGCCCGCCCGCTGTTCAGCCCCTCGCGGCGTCCGGCCACGACACAAGGCGCGGCCGCCGGCACGCCGCGCCTGGCGGCCATCGTCGTCAGCGGCGGACGGCGTCATGCCATCTTCATGATTCCCGGGCAGGATCGCGGCCAGGTGGCCGATATCGGCGCGACGGTCGGCCCATGGCGGGTCGTCGCGATCGAAGGCGGCGCGGTGCGCGTGCGGGGTGCGGGGGGCGAGCAATCCCTGCGCCCCGACCGCGACCGCGGCGCCGACCCCCGGCCAGGAGGCCCATCCTCCGGCCTATTCTCTGGCCCATCCTCCGGCGCGTCGCCCGCCAGCCAGCCCGACAACCAGACAGACGACCAGCTTCCAGGCCATATGCAATGAATATTCTGATCCGTTCCCTCGACGGCATGACGACGATCCGCCGCACGTACCCCGTCTGGACGGGCCTGGCCCTCTGCCTGTCCGTGGCGGGGTGCAGCAGCGGACCGGCGCGGGTCAGGCCCCTGTCGGGCGCGCTGCCGCTTTCCGGCCCGGCACCCGATACGGCCGAGGGGCGGATCGGGGCAGGCGATCAGCTCGGGCGGGTGCAGTACAGCTATGGCCGCAATGCCGTCCCCGCGCTTCCGTCCTCGGGCATCGCGGGCGGCGTGGGCGGAATCTCGCTGAATTTCGCCGATACCGACGTCCGTGACGCCGTCTCGCAGGTCCTGACGGACATCCTGCACGTGAATTATTCGATCGATCCGGCGGTGCGCGGGCAGGTGACGCTGCATACGTCCTCGCCGCTGACGGCGGCGCAGGTGCTGCCGGCCTTGCAGATCATCCTGGCCCAGGTCCACGCCGTGCTGCTGCACAGCGACGGGCTGTACCGCATCGTCCCCAGCCAGGCCGAGGCCGGAAATCCCCAATCGGGCGCCCAGTCCGGTGCCGCCGGAATGACCGAAAACCCGTCGCTGGGCGGCAATATCATGGTCCCGCTGCGCTATGCCGGGGCCGCCAACCTGGCCCGCGCGCTGCAACCCTTCGTGCAGAACGGCGCGCGCGTGACGCCGGTCGACAGCGCCAACGCGGTGATCGTCAGCGGCGATCCCGCGGCGCGCAACGCGCTGGTCGAGGTGATTCGCGCCTTCGACGTGGATTGGCTCAGCAGCCAGTCCTATGCCCTGCTTCCGGTCGAATCCGGAAATGCCAAGGACATGGCGACAGCCTTGCAGACCGCGCTGCACGGCAGCGGCGGCGCGCTGGCGCAGATCGTGCAGGTCCTGCCGCTCAGCCGCGTCAACGCGGTGCTGATCGTCGCGCGCAACACGCGCTATGTCGACGATGCGCGGCGCCTTTTCGCGCTGATCGAACGCAACCGCCGCGCCACGATCCGGTCATGGCATATCTTCTACGTGCAGAATTCCAGCGTGAACGACGTCACCTACACGCTGCAGCAGGCCTTCACCCCGGACAACGTGACGGCGCTGCCGCCCGGGGGGGCGCCGGGTGCCGCGTCGCAACTGGGCCAGGCCGGCTTTACCGGCGGGATGGCCAGTGCCATGGGGGGCGGCGCCACGGGCGGCGCGGGCGGTGGCCTCGGGGGCGGCGGCCTGGGGGGCAATACGGGCATGGCCGGCGGATTGGGCGGCAATACCGGCATGGCCCAAGGTGGCGTGGGCCAAGGCGGTGTGGGCCAGGGTGGGGCGGGCCAGGGTGGGGCGGGCCAGCAGGCGGCGTCCCTCAACAACCCCCTGCTGGGCGGGCTGGACAGTTCGGCGGGCGGCGAATCCCATGCCCAGGGCATGCGGATCCTCTCCAACGCCCAGCACAACGCCGTGCTGGTCTATGCGACCGACCAGGAAAGCGACAATGTCGAACAGATGCTGCGGCGGATCGACGTCATGCCGCTGCAGGTCCGGATCGATGCCGTGGTCGCCGAAGTCCAGTTGAACGACGCGCTGCAATACGGCACGCAGTTCTTCTTCAAGTCCGGCGGCATCAACGGCGTGCTCAGCAACAACAGCCAGACGATCACCACCGGCACGCTGGCGACCGCGGCCTTCAGCCACACCTTGCCGGGCTTCATCATCGGCGGGGCCAGCGGCGGCGGCGCGCCGTTCGCGATCGACGCGCTGCAGAACGTCACCACCGTGCATGTCCTGTCCTCGCCGCAATTGATGGTCCAGGACAATCGCGCGGCACGGCTGCAGGTCGGGCAATTGGTGCCGGTGCAGATCGGCTCGCAATCCAGCACCATCGGGACCTCGATCTACAACCAGTTCACCTACCAGCCGACCGGCGTGATCATGGAGGTCACGCCGCATGTCAGCCAGGACGGGCTGGTCACGCTGGACATCGCGCAGGAAGTCAGCTCGGTCAGCAACACCTCGCCCGTGCAGGCCACGACCAGCAGCAACGCCAATCCCACCTTCAACGACCGGTCGGTCAGTTCGCGGGTCGTCGTGCAGGACGGGCAGACCGTCGGCCTGGCCGGGCTGATCACCGAGAATTCCAGCCGCGCCAACAGCGGCATCCCCTGGTTGAAGAACATCCCGGTCCTGGGCTTTCTGGCCGGGACCCAGAACAACAGCCGCCAGCGCACCGAATTGCTGATCCTGATCACCCCGCACGTCATCCATGACCAGCGCGACGCGGTCAGCCTGATGGAGGATCTGCGCGACACGCACCCGAACGCCGCGAACGTGCCGGACGAACTGACGCCCATGCACGTGACCGGCAGCGCCGATCCCCAGCAGCGCCTGCGCCAGAAGGTCGGGCTCGATCGGTGACGCGTCGGGGCGCGTCAGCGGGGCAGGGCGGCTTTGCCCTGCTGATCGTGCTATGGACCCTGGCCGGGCTGTCGCTGCTGGTGTCCATCGTCATCGCGACGGCCGACGCCGGGCTGCGCGGCGTCTATGCGCTGCGCAGCGCGGCACAGTTGCAGGACGCGGCGGACGGCGAGGTCTGGGACGCGGTCTTCCACGTCATGGACCGTTCCGCCGCGCGCTGGAGCACCGACGGGCGCGCCTATGTCACGCGGGTGGGCGGCATGGAGGCGACGCTGCGGGTACGCAGCGAGGCCGGGCTGATCAATCCCAATTCCGCGCCGCGGCCGCTGCTGGCCGCCTTGCTGCAGGAATGCGGCGCGACCAGGGAACAGGCCGCGTCGATCGCGGCGAACATGGTCGACTGGCGCAGCACCGCCCAGGCCGACCGCGCCGCGTCGCAGGCGCGCTACCTCGCCGCGGGGCTGAACTACCGTCCGCCGGGCGGGCCCTTCCAGAGCGTCGGCGAGGTCGGGCTGGTCCTGGGCATGACGCCGGGCCTGCTGCAGGCCGTCCGGCCGCATCTGTCGGTCACGCAGCCCAACGACCCGGATGCCAGGCAGGCCGATCCCGTGGTGCGGCAGGCGCTGCGCAGGGCGGGCGGCCCGCCGGTGCCCCCGCCGTCGGCCGGCGAGAACCGGCCGGGCAGCGTCGTCGTCGATGTCACCGTCCGGGACGGCCAGGGCGGCCAGGCCACCCGCCGGGCCGTCATCCTGCTGACCCCGGGGACGCATGCCGGCGCCGCGCTGTCCGACATGGTGCATGTCGTGCGGCTGCGGTCATAGCGGGCGGCCGAAGACGCGGCGCAACTCCGCCTTGGCCCGCTCCAGCACCGCCCGGCGGGCAGCGGGCAGGTTGCGCCCGGCGCGGTTGATATAGAAGACCAGCATGGACATGGCCGAACGGAACGGCTCCGCCTTGCGGCGGGTGCTGGCCTCCGCCGAATGTTTCAGCGATTCGGCGATGCGGCGCGGATCGTCGCTGGCGAAGATCGCCGGCTCCAGGTCCAGGGCATCGCTGTGCCGGGTCACGTCCGCCGACCAGCGTGATCCCGCCTTTGGTGCCTGCTGTCTGCGTGGCCGCGGCATGGCGCGCTCTTCCGGTCTCATGGGCTGCGCAGCATGCGCAGCATGTGCTGAATGTTCGCCGCGCGGGGCGCGATTCAAGACCGCCGCCCCAAACCGGCGTCCCGGACCGTCGTCCAGACCATCGACAGCGACGCCGGACGCGTGTCGGCTTGGACAAAATGCGACATCCGGGCCATAAAAACGGCATCGACTGACATTGGATCGCGGCTTCGGTCGGCTACCGTGGGGCAATGACGGCCATGCTGAAACTCCTGATCGTGGATGATGACGAAGAGATCCTGTCTCTGCTCGATCATTTCTTCCGCTCGTACGGCCATCACACGCGTGTCGCCCGGGATGGCCGCGCCATGTTCGAGATCCTGGATGCCGAGGACATCGACCTGGTCATACTGGATCTGATGCTGCCCGGAGAGGGCGGGCTCGACCTTTGCCGGCGCCTGCGGACGGCATCGGGCATACCGGTCATCATGCTGACCGCGGCCGTGACGACGACCGACCGCGTCGTCGGGCTGGAACTGGGGGCGGACGACTACATCACCAAGCCGTTCGACCCCAGGGAACTTCTGGCGCGGGTCCGCGCCGTGCTGCGTCGCGGCGAAATCAGGGCCGAGCCGGCCCGCGACGCGGTCAGGCCGAGCCTGTATTTCGACGGATGGAAACTCGATATCGCCAGGCGGGAACTCCGATCGTCCCGCAACACGCTCGTCCCTCTGTCGGGGCGCGAGTTCGACCTGCTGCTGGCCTTCGCCGAGCGTCCGCAGCAGGTTCTGGGGCGCGAACATCTGCTCGATTTCGCGCATGGCGTGGCCTACGACGTCTATGACCGCAGCATCGACACGCAGATCAGCAGGCTGCGCCGCAAGCTGGAACCGGATCCCAAGAACCCGACGATCATCCGCACGATCCGCAGCGGCGGGTATATGTTCACCCCCAGCGTCAGGCGCGGATGATCGTCGGGGCCTTCGGGCCCGATCACGTCATGCGGCGGCGTTCCGGGGCAGGATGATCTGCGCCAGCAATCCGCCGTCCGCGCGGTTGCTCAGGGAAATGGATCCCCCATGCGCCTGCAGGATGGCGCGGCACGACGTCAGGCCCAGACCCGTGCCCCCGGTCCTGCGGTTGCGCGATCGCTCCAGGCGAAAGAACGGGGTAAAGACGGCCTCCAGGAATTCCTCGGGAATGCCGGGGCCGTCATCCGCGACGGAAATCGCCAGGCAATCCCCCCGTTCGTGCAGGCGCACATCCGCCGAGGCGCCATAGATGCAGGCATTGCCGATGATATTTTCCAGCGCCCGTTTCAGGGCCATGGGCCTGCCATGGAAAATGACATGGTCGGGCCCCGAAAACAGGGCCGGCTTTCCCTGGTCGACGGCATCGTCCACCACGTCGCGGACCAGCTCCGACAGGTCGAAGGACGTCCCCTGTTCGTCCGTGACGTCGTCCCGGAACAGGACGAGCGCCGAGGAGATCATGGCCTGCATCTCGGCCACGTCCTGGAACAATCGTTTCTGCTGTTCACGGTCCGCGATGAATTCCCCCCTCAGCCGGATACGGGTCAGCGGTGTCCGCAAATCGTGCGAGATCGCGGCCAGCATGGTCGTCCTGTCGGCGACGAATTTCGAGATCCGGTCCTGCATGGCGTTGAAGGCCCGCATGGCCAGCCGCAATTCGCGCGGGCCGTATTCGACCATGGGCGGCGCGGACGTATCCCTGCCGAAGCGCCGCGCGGCCCGCGAGAATTCCTCGATCGGCCGGATCAGCGTGCGGCTGGCGATCGTCGAGACGCAGACGGTCGCAAGGATGACGAAGACGGACATCAGCGCGTCGCGCTTCCACCAGGACAGGCCCCAAATGCGATGGGGCACCGTGAAGATCAGGCAGGCCCCGTTCCGCAGCGTGACCGCCATGCCGAACGGCGCGCGGTTGAAGCGCGCATCGGCGGCCGGCGACGCGGCGGAAGGCTCCGCGACGTAGAAACCGACCGCCGCCAGGTCGCCTCCCGCCAGGCGCCGCATCCTCCGTTCGATCTCGGGCGCGCGCCGCAGCGGCCCGGGCGAGCAAGGGGCGGCCTTCCAGGCGACCGTATAGGACGCGGTCGCGGCGGCGGCGGCCAGCGCCGGTTTCTGGCTGTCGGGCATCGCGGCGATCAGGCGGACCACCGTCGCCGCCTGATCCAGGACGCCGGTATCGACCAGCGCCGGGCGCGACCAGTCGGGAACATTGTCGACGATGACCATATAGAGCGTCATGGCCGCCAGGATCGCGACGACGATCGTCATCGCGATCCGGCCCGTAATCGTATCGAGACGATGGCCGAGCGTCATCTTTTCATTCTCTCCTGGCCTTCCCGCGGGCGCGTCGCATGCCCGTGCCCGGTTCATCCTGTCCGGATCACCCTATCATGCCGGGCGCGCGTCCATGGTCAGTCCGCGCCATTGCCGGTTTGCCCGATCGCGGCATTTCGCGCCATGATGCGCGCCGCCTCGGGCTGAACGAACCCCGCCTTGCCGTCCTTGACGAACGCGGTGCGGTTCTGGCTGTACAGGCTGGTCAGGGTGGCATATTCATCCAGCGAATTCCGCTCGACCTGGTCGGTGACCGGCAGCATCCGGGCGCGTCCGTCGACCATGCCCAGCCCGGATTTCGTCACGTTCAGGGCTACGATCGCCGCATTGCTGGTCCCGGCGGACGCCACCGAAAGCGGGTTCAGGAATGCGTCGACGACGCGGCCGCCCGCATCGCGCAGGTTCGAGAAGCCGAAGAGCGGCAACTGGACGTCCGGGCCCGGAGAAACGCCCCAGACGCCGAGCGTCTGCCCGAAATCGGCATTGTGGTACGGCATGCCCCAACCGTCCGCGACCTCGAACACGCCCAGTCCGCCCACGGTGGTGTTGATGACGAACCGCTCGGTGGTGTTCCAGCCGCGCGACACGTTGCCCTGCGCCAGGTCGTTGATCAGGATGACCGGCGCATCGAGGTTGGACAGGAAATTGTGAATGCCGCCGCGCACCCCGTGCGGCACGTCGTCGGCATAGGCCCGCGCGACGGGGCGCAGCGCATGCCGGTCCAGGAACAGGTTGCCCGAGAAGATCGTCCGGTTGGTCGGCCGGAAAGGATCGTTCTCGCCATCCTGTTCGCCGCGGCTTGCGCAGCCGCCAAGCGCGCCCAGCGACAGCAGGGCGATGATCGTGGTCTGGCAGGCGGTACGTGGGGAAAGCCGCATCGTGGGACTCCTGGTGCCGGCAACGGGGCCGTTGTTGCGGTGCGGACACTACCAGCGGCCATTCCCGCCGTGATGTCGGCCTTGTTTCGGCGCTCCCATAATGTGTCGGCGGTGACAAAAGGGCGCGGCGCAGCGGCCTGATCCGCCCATGGGGATCCGTGTGCCGGGAAATCGGGCGACATGTTCCGTCCGGCTTGTCGGGCAGGCGGCGGATGACTACGTCACCCGGACCTCGCCGGACGCATGTCCGGATGCGGGCCACATGCAGGATACATGCAGGACAGGAGGGGGCCGTCCGATGAGGCTGCCTTCAGACAGGTCCCCTCCGGAACGCAGGGGGGGTGCATGAACCCCTCCCGGCTGTTTATCGGCCGCCCTGTCGCCACCACCCTGCTGATGCTGGCGATCCTGCTGGGCGGGCTGATCGGCTACCGCTTCCTGCCGGTCTCGGCCCTGCCCCAGGTCGACTACCCCACCATCGTCGTGCAGACCTTCTATCCCGGCGCCGGCGCGGACGTGATGATGACGTCGGTCACCGCCCCGCTCGAGGGCCAGATGGGCCAGATGGCCGGGCTGGACCAGATGACGTCGCAATCCTCGGGCGGCGCATCGGTCATCACCCTGCGCTTCGCGCTCAGCACGCCGATGGACGTGGCGGAACAGGAAGTCCAGGCCGCGATCAACGCCGCCAGCGCCCTGCTGCCCGCCGCCCTGCCGGCGCCGCCGATCTATGCCAAGGTCAATCCGGCCGACAGCCCGATCATGATCCTGGGCATCACATCGGACACCATGCCCCTGCCGGACATCCAGGACTACGTCACCACCCGCCTGCAGCAGAAGATCAGCCAGATCCCCGGCGTGGGCCTGGTCTCGCTGTCGGGCGGCAACCGCAAAGCCTATCGGATCCGCGTCAACATCCCGAAACTGACCTCCTACGGGGTCGATCTGGACACGCTGCGCACCACGATCGGCACCGTCAACGTCAATTCGCCCACCGGCAGCTTCAACGGCGCGCGGCAGGCGCGCACCATCCGGCTGAACAGCCAGATTTCGGACGCCGGCCAGTTGCTGAACCAGGTGATCGCCTACTCGGCGGCCAGCAACGGCCCCGTGCGCCTGCGCGACGTCGCCACGGTCGTCGAAGGGGCCGAGGACACGCAACTGGCCGGCTGGTCCAACCTGACGCCGGCCATCATCATGAATATCCGCCGCCAGCCCTCGGCCAATATCATCGGCGTGGTGGACGCCATCAAGGCCGCGCTGCCGCGCCTGCAGCAGGGCCTGCCGTCGGGCATCACCGTCACGCCGCTGACCGACCGCACGATCACCATCCGCGCCTCGGTCGCCGACGTCGAGTTCGAGCTGGCCCTGGCGCTGGTACTGGTCGTCTCGGTCATCTTCCTGTTCCTGCACGATCTTCCCGCGACGATCGTGCCGGCCCTGTCGGTGCCGCTGTCGATCGTCGGCACGCTGGCGGTGATGGACCTGATGGGCTTCTCGCTGGACAACCTGTCGCTGATGGCGCTGACGATCTCCACCGGCTTCGTGGTCGACGACGCGATCGTCATGATCGAGAACATCGCCCGCTACATCGAACGGGGCGACGATCGCATGGCCGCGGCGCTGGCCGGCGCGGGCGAGATCGGCTTCACCATCATCTCGCTGACCGTCTCGCTGATCGCGGTGCTGATCCCGCTGCTGTTCATGACCGACGTGGTGGGCCGCCTGTTCTACGAATTCGCCGTGACCCTGGCGGCGACGATCATCATTTCGGCGATCGTCTCGCTGACCCTGGTGCCGATGATGTGCGCCCGGGTGCTCAAGGACCGGCAGCACGCTCCCGTCCGCGGCGCCTGGTCGCGGGCGACCGATCGCGTCATCGCCGCGGTCATCGCCGCCTATGGGCGCGGGCTCGATCGCGTGCTGCGCCATCAGGGGGCGATGCTGGCCCTGTTCGCCGGCACGCTGGCGCTGACCGGCATCCTGGCCGTGACGATCCCCAAGGGCTTCTTCCCCGAACAGGATGCCGGCGTGATCCAGGGCGTGTCGGAGATGGATCCGTCGATTTCCTTCGACGCCATGCGCGACCTGCAATCACGCCTGGGGGCCGCGATCCTGCGGGATTCGGACGTGGTCGGCCTGTCGTCCTATATCGGCGTCGACGGCGACAATACCACGCTGAATCGGGGACGGTTCGAAATCAACCTCCGTCCCCACGACCGGCGCGCGCTTGATGCCGCCGCCATCGCCCGGCGCCTGGCGGCCGAAACCGCCGGCATCGTCGGCACGCGGCTCTATCTCCAGCCCGTCCAGGACCTGACGCTGAACACCAGCGTCTCCGCCACGCAATATCAGTTCCTGCTGGAAGATCCCGACTATGCCCGGCTTGCCCAGTGGGTGCCGAAGATGCTGGCCGAACTCTCCCGCCAGCCCGCGCTGGCCGACGTAACCTCCGACCTCCAGGCGCAGGGCCTGGTGGCCGACGTCATCCTCGACCGGACCACCGGCGCGCGCTACACGATCACGCCGCAGACGGTGGACAACGCGTTGTACGATTCCTTCGGGCAGCGGCAGATTTCGACGATCTATACCCAGTCCAACCAGTATCGCGTGATCCTCGAGGCCGAACCGTCGCTGCAGAACGACCCGGCCGCGCTGGGCCAGCTCTATCTTCCGGGGGGCGGCGGGCAGGGGACCAGCTCGTCCGGCCCCACCCGGGGCCCGACATCCGGGCTGGTGCCGCTGGCCGCGGTCGCCCGCGTCACGGAATCGACGGCGCCGCTGCTGATCACCCATGTCGCGCAGTTCCCCGCCACCACGATCTCCTTCGACGTGACCCCCGGCTGGTCGCTGGGCGCGGCGGTGGCATCCATCAGGCGCGCCGAAGCCCGGCTGCACCTGCCCCCCACCGTCCAGACCGCCTTTCGTGGCACGGCGGCGGCGTTCGAAAGCGGCCTGGGCAACGAGGGCTGGCTGGTGCTGGCGGCGCTGGTCGCGGTTTATATCGTGCTGGGCGTGCTCTATGAAAGTTTCATCCACCCGCTGACCATCCTGTCCACCCTGCCGTCGGCGGCGATCGGCGCGCTGCTGGTGCTGTGGGTCACCGGGTCGGGGCTGGACGTGATGGGGGTGATCGGCATCGTGCTGCTGATCGGCATCGTCAAGAAGAACGCGATCATGATGATCGACTTCGCCCTGGCGGCCGAGCGCGCGCAGGGCCTGCCGGCCGTCGAGTCCATCCTCCAGGCCGCGCGCCTGCGCTTTCGGCCCATCCTCATGACGACCTTGTCGGCCATGCTGGGCGCCCTGCCGATGATGATCGGCACCGGCACCGGTTCCGAACTGCGGCGGCCGCTGGGCTACGCCATCGTCGGCGGCCTGCTGCTCAGCCAGTTGCTGACCCTGTTCACGACCCCGGTCATCTATCTGTTCATGGACCGGCTGGCGCGCCGTTTGGGCATCGCGGCCGGCGGCGCGCCGGACGGCCCCCTGAATGGTCAAGACCGGAACGGTCGGGACCCGAATAACGAAGAAGGGTGACATGTCGCTCATCGCCCTGTGCGTCCGGCGTCCGATCGGCACGATCCTGATCGTGGTCGGGCTGATGATCGGCGGCGGCATCGGCTACTGGCTGCTGCCCATCGCCGACCTGCCCAATGTCGATTTTCCCGTCATCCAGGTGCGCGCCCAGCAGCCCGGCGGCACGCCCGAGGAAATGGCCAGCACGATCGCCGAACCGCTGGAACGCCATCTGGGCGTGATCGCCGGGTTGAACCAGATGACGTCGCAATCCGTCAATGCGCAGGTCACGATCTCGCTGCAATTCGATCTGTCGCGCGACGTCAATGGCGCCGCCCGCGACGTGCAGGCGGCCATCCAGGCCGCGCGCGCCGACCTGCCCGCCACGCTGCGGCAGAACCCGACCTACGTGAAGGCGAATTCGGCCGGCGCGCCGATCATGGTGCTGACGCTGACCTCGCCCACCCGCACGACGGCGCAGCTTTACGACGCGGCCACGAACATCCTGCAGCAGCATCTCTCGCAGGTGTCGGGGGTGGGCCAGGTCCTGCTGGGGGGCAGCGCGCTGCCGGCGGTGCGGGTCGAGATGAATCCCCTGGCCCTGTTCAAATACGGCATCGGCTTCGAGGACGTGCGCGCCGCCCTGGCCTCGGCCAACGCCGACACGCCCAAGGGCTATATCACCCGCGGCGCGCGACGGCTGGTGCTGCGCACCAACGACCAGGTCCGCCGCGCGAAGGATCTGCAGGGCCTGATCATCGCCTATCGCAACGACCGGCCCGTCCGGCTCACCGACGTCGCATCCGTCACCGACGGGGTCGAGGACGTTCTCAATGCGGGCTATTACAACCGCCAGCCCGCCGTCCTGGCCATCATCTTCCCCGAAGCCGGCGCCAATGTCGTCCATACCATCGACCAGATCCGGGCCCGGTTTCCGGTCCTGACCGCGGTACTGCCGGCGGACGTCGCCGTGCATGTCGGGATCGACCGCTCGGTGACCATCCGTTCGGCACTGGCGGACACCAGGCGGACGCTGATCCTGGCGGTCGTGCTGGTGGTGGTCGTGGTGCTGCTGTTCCTGCGCTCGCCGCGCACGACGATCGTGCCGGCGGTGGTCATCCCGGCTTCGCTGGTCGCGACGTTCGGGGTCATGGAATTACTGCATTATTCGCTGGACAGCCTGTCGCTGATGGCGCTGACGATCGCCACCGGTTTCGTGGTCGACGACGCCATCGTCGTCATCGAGAATATCAGCCGCTACATGGAGGCCGGCATGCCCAGGCGCCAGGCCGTGCTGCGCGGCGCCGGCGAGGTCGCGTTCACCGTATTCTCGATCTCGGTCTCGCTGGTCGCCGTCTTCCTGCCGATCCTGCTGCTGGGCGGGCTGATGGGGCGCCTGCTGCACGAATTCGCGGTCACGATCTCGACCACCGTTCTGGTCTCGATGGGCCTGTCGCTGACGCTCACGCCCATGATGTGCGCGCGGCTGCTGCGTGCCGAGCCATCAGAAAACGGCCCGCCCGCCCGCGCGCTCGCGCGCGCCTTCGCGCGGCTGCATGAATTCTATGCCCGCACGCTCGTGGTGGCGCTGCGTCACCGCCGCCTGGTGCTGCTGTCGCTGCCGGTGACGATCGCGGCGATGGGCGGCATGTTCGCGGTCATGCCCAAGGGATTGTTCCCCACGGCGGATACCGGCATGCTGATGGCCCACCTGCTGGCCGACCAGGCGACGTCCTTCACCGCGATGCGCGCCAAGATGGACGCGGTGCAGCGCCTGCTGCTGGAAGACCCCGACGTGACGGGCGTCACCGGCTTCATCGGCGGACGAAACACCGCAAACCAGGCCAGCATCTTTCTGCAACTGACCGACAAGGGCCGGCGTCACGGGACGTTGCGGCAGACGCTGGATCGGCTCGACCGCCGCACCAGCGGCCTGGTCGGCAGCCAGTTCATCGCGCTGGCCCCGGGGATGCTGACGGTCGGCGCGCGCCAGGGCAACGCCGCCTATCAATACACGCTGGAAAGCGATGACGCCGCGCTGCTCTATACCTGGATGCCGCGCCTCCTGGCGGCCCTGCAGCACGATCCGCAGATCCGCGACCTCTCGTCGGACGTGCAGCAGGGCGGGCTGGCCGTCAATGTCGCCATCGACCGCGATATGGCCGCCCGGACCGGCGTCACGCCGCAACTGATCGCCAACACGCTCTATGACGCATTCGGCCAGCGCGCGGCCTCGATCATCTATAATCCTCTCAACCAGTATCGTGTGGTGATGAATGTCCGCCCCGAATACTGGGCCGACCCGGCCATGCTGCGGCAGGTCTGGGTCAGTCTTGCGGGCGGCACCGCCGGCGGCGGCACGCAAAGCAACACGATCCGGCTGTCATCCGCCCCCCGGTCATCCGCTCCCCGGTCATCCGCCCCCCTGGCATCCGCTCCCCTGTCGTCATCGCCCCCGTCTTCATCCTCGGGCGCCGCCGCGCAAGACAGCCAGTCCTTCGCCAACCAGATCAAAAACGGCCTGGCGGGCGGCAATAACGCCTCCAGCGGTTCGGCGGTGTCGGGCCGCGTCGAAACCCAGGTGCCGCTGCCGGTCGTCGCGGACACGCATCCAGGCAGCGCGTCCCTCAGCGTCAATCACCAGGGGCAGGCGCTGGCGGCGACGGTCGCCTTCAATCTCGCGCCGGGGGCGTCGATCGCCGACGCGGCGCGCATCATCCGGCAGGAAGAGATCCGCCTGAACATGCCCGCCGCGGTGCATGGCAATTTCGCCGGCACCGCCGCCCAGGTGCAAAGCGCGACGCGCGACGAGCCGCTGCTGATCCTGGCGGCGCTGGCGGCGGTCTACATGGTGCTGGGCATCCTGTATGAAAGCTACGTCCACCCGCTGACCATTCTCTCGACCCTGCCCTCGGCGGGGGTTGGCGCTCTGCTGGCGCTGGATCTGTACGGGCAGGAATTCGACCTCATCGCCCTGATCGGCATGATCCTGCTGGTCGGCATCGTGAAAAAGAACGCGATCATGCTGGTCGATTTCGCCATCACCGAGCAGCGCCGGAACCATCGTACGCCCCAGGATGCGATTCATGCCGCCTGCCTGCTGCGCTTCCGGCCGATCATGATGACCACGCTCGCCGCCGCGATGGGGGCGACGCCGCTGATCGTGGGCAGCGGCTACGGCGCGGAACTGCGCCGCCCGCTGGGGATCGCGATCGTGGGCGGCCTGCTCGTCAGCCAGGCGCTGACGCTCTACACCACGCCGGTGGTCTATCTCTATCTCGACCGGCTCGGGGCCTGGGGGCGGCGCGTCCTGCCGCCCGCATTCCGCGCGCTCGCCCGGCGGCTGCGCCCGGCCCGCCCGTGACGCCGCCGGCGCAGGGCCGCGCCTACGGCCCGTCGGCCTCCATCGCGCTGGCCGTCGCACGGCCCGGCGCGTCGCCCAGCGCGCCGGTCGCGAACGCCAGGCCGGCGGCGGCGATCAGCGCGCCGTAATAGGCATCGGACCGCCCCAGCCGGGCATCCAGCAGGCCGCTTTGCGCCATGATCGCCGGGGTGACCGCGCCCGCCCCGCTGCGATAGGCGGCCAGGGACGCGTCGAAACTGGTCTGCGCCGCATCCCGCAGCCGGCCCGCGGCGTCATAGGCGTGCAGCGCGGTGCGCAGCCCGTTCTGGGCGACGACGACCTGCCTGGCGGCTTCGTCCAGCGTCTGGCGCAGCGTCGCATCCGCGCTGTCGGCCCGGTCCCCGGCCTGTTTCAGGGCGGCGGCCCGCATGCCGCCGTCGAAGATCGGCACCGCGATGCCGCCCAGGATCAGGCTGCTGAAATGATTGGTGGACAGGTTCAGGGTCGGCGGCGCGTTGCCCCCCACCCCGGGCACCGACGACAGGGCCAGCGCGCCGGTCGCATAGGCGACATTGCCGGTGACGAAGACCTTCGGCAGAAACTCGGCCCGCGCCGCGGCGACCCGGCTGCGCGACGCCTTGGCGGCCGCATACGCCGCCAGCACGTCCGGCCGCCGGGCCACGGCGCGCTGGACCATGTCGTCGCTCAGGCGGATGTCCGACAGCTCCAGCGCCCGGCCCGCCGGGTCCTGCGTCTGCAGATGCGTCGCGGGCGAGATCCCCATCGCGGTCAGCAGGTCCAGATAGGCCGTCTCCGCCCCGCCTTCGGCCTGGACCAGCCGCAGCGCCGCCTGGGCGGTGGCCTGCCGGGCCTGGGACGTGTCCACCACCGTGCCCTGGCCCTGGCGCAGCCTGGCCTCGGCGGCGGCCTCGACCTGCTTCGCATTGTCCAGCGCCTGGCGCACCAGCACCAGCCGGGCATCGGCCGCCGCATGGGCGTAGAAGGCCAGCGCGACGTCATAGATCAGCTTCTGGTGCGCCCCGGTGAACAGCACGTTGCTGGCGACCTGGTCCTGCCGGGTGGCGTCGATGATCGCGTCGCGCTTGCCGAAATCGAACAGCAGCCATTCCAGGCCCAGCGCCTGCACCTCGCCGCTGCCCGTGGCTTGGCTGCCCCTGGGCGCCAGGCCGCCCGCGGTGCGCAGCACGCCGTTGGCGGCCTGCCCGGCCGCGCCGCCGCCGCTGATGCCGGGCAGGCCCTCGCCATCCTGCGTCTCGTTATATCCGCCGACCACGCTGACCGTCAGTTGCGGCAGATAGGTCGCGCGCGCGATCCCCACCGCCAGGGCGGCGTCGCGCGCCGCGTTCCACGCCCGGCGCGTGACGGGATTGCTGGATTGCGCGATGTCGATCAGTTCGGCCAGCGCATAGCGATGCGCGGGCTGCAAATCCGCCGGGGCAGGGCGCAGGCGGATGGCCCGGTTCGACGGCAGGACATAGCCGGGCGGCAGGGCCAGCCCGTGCGCGGACGCGCGGCCCGGCAGGATCTCGCCGTTCGCCGCCACCTCCGGCCGCCAGGGCGCGTCGGGTCGCTGCGGCGCCGATCGCAGCGCCTGGGTGGCGCACCCCGCCGGCAGGACCATGAATCCGGGAAGAACGAGCGCCCGGAAAACAACGTGGAATACAGCACGGAAAACAGGAAGAAGCGGACGGGTCATGAGGCGATGCGCTCCAGTCTCTCCAGGCGGGCGTCGGCCCGCGCGTCCGTCGTGCCGGCCAGCATGTCCCCGCTCAGCGCCGCCGCGTCGTCCAGGGCGCCGCGATAGCGCGCGATCGCCGCCGTCGCGGCGCGGACGTGCGCCGGTTCGGCGGCCGCGAATTCCAGCATGCGCTCGCCGGCCGAAATCGCCGCCTGCGCCTCGGCCGCGTGTGCCAGCCGCGCCTGGATCGGGGCGTCCTCCCGCTGGGCGGCCAGCGCGCGCCGCACGCGGCCCAGCGCGCCGGCGATCCGGTCACGGGCGCTGGCCGGCCAGATGGCGGTGAACACCACATAGCTGACGATATTGCCCAGCATGATGCCCACGATCCGGTCGCGCGCCGTGGTCATGTCCGTCGTCGGGCCGTATCCCTTGATGTCCGACAGAAAGAACGCCAGCCCGATCTGGAACCCGGCATAGGCGATGCGGGCATCCCCGGTCTTGACCCATGCCGCCGCCAGCGCGCCCGCGAAGATCAGCGCCAGGAAGGACGCGACGTCGTTCAGGTGCGGCATCATCACGATGATGGACGCGATGCCCAGCGCGCCGCCGATCACGGCCCCGCCGATGCGCAGGCGCAGCTTGGCGATCATCTCGCCCATCGTCGGCTGCGCCACGATGAAGCAGGTCATGATGCAGGTATGGATGCCCGGCCAGTCCAGGATCTTGAACAGGAAATAGCAGACCATCACCGACGCGGTGCCCTTGACGGCATAGCGCACATGCTCGGGATTGCCGAAGGCGTCGGGCAGGAAGAACCCGCCCCCCTTCGTCTTGCGTGCCCTTCCGGGAGCCGGCTCTTGCCCCGGTCCTGGCGCCCGCTCTGGCACCGGTTCTGGCGCGGGCGTGGCGAACACCGCCAGCAGGTCCGCCATCCGGGCCAGGACAGGCATGTCCGGCGGCACCGGCGGCCGGGCGATCTCCACCGGATAATGGCCGCGCCCGAAGATCGCGGCCATCTCCTCGATGGTCGCGATCAGCGTTTGCGGCGCCGCCGGGGCCGTATCCGCGCGGGCCGCCGCTTCCGCCTCCGCCAACGCCAGTGCCAGCACCCCGACCGCCGCATTGGCCGCCGCCTTCAGGCAGGCCAGGTCGGTCCGGGACCAGATCCGCTCCTTCGCCGCCATGCCCAGACTGCCCATCATGCCGCGCGCGCCCTCGCGCAGCATGTCGCGCGCGCGTTCGCGCGTCGCGGCATCGGATCGCGCACCGGGCTGGGCACCGGGCTGGGCACCGGGCCGCAGCAAGGCGGCCGCCATGCGCAGGCGCGCCGCGATGGCGTCCGTCAGCACCGTCTTGGGCGACGGGCAGATCAGCAGCCCCAGCACGACCATCACCAGGCCCGGCAGGGCGATGAACAGGTCGGTATAGAGCAGCGCCCGCGTGATGATTTCGCCCACGGGCAACTGGTCGATGGAAATCAGCCCATAGACGGTCATCAGGCCCAGCACGTAGGAAACGGGCTTCAGCTTGCTGGCCGATCCCAGGAAGAAGAAGCCGAAGCTCAGCACCGCGACACCGGCGACGATCCCGGCCGGATGATCCAGCGTCAGCCGCATCGTCGCATAGATCAGCGCCAGCACGACCAGCATGATCAGGTTGACCACCACGGCGACGATCAGGTTGCTCACCCGGTCCTTCTGCCACAGCGCCATCGTGACCAGCGCCGCCACCGCCAGGTCCGGCACCTGCCAGATTTCCCCCAGCAGCACCGTGACCGTGCAGGCGGCCGCCATGCGCACGGCATAGCCCAGCCGCCCCGGAACCGGGTCGCGGACCAGCGACCAGACCCGCGCCGGCGTCATCCGCCCCCGATCGGGCCCGTCGCCGAGGCCAGGGTCGGGATCATAGTCGAGATCAGGGTCGGGATCAGGGGCAGGCGGCGCCATGCCGGATCTCGACGGTGGCGGTCGCCCCCAGGCGCAGCAGGTTCAGGTCGGCCCCATTCGGCTTCAGGTCCAGCTTCACCCGCACCGGAAAGCGCTGGGCGACATGCACCCAGTCCATTTCGCGCGGCACCAGCGGCGGCGCGAAAGGCGCGCCGGCCGAATCCGCCGACAGCACGCCCCAGCCGATCGAATCCACATGGCCGCGCATGGCCGCGTGGCGGTCGATCATCGAATAGACCGTGGCGCAATCGCCCGGGCGGATCGACGCCATGTCGACCTCGCGGATATTGGCGGTCGCATACCACGCATCGTTCAGGATCAGGGTGAACAGCACCTGCGACGGCGCCAGAATCTCCCCGGGTCGGACGCGCAGGCTGGTCACATAGCCGTCGGCCGGCGCCACCACCACCGTCTGGCGCAGTTCATAGCGCGCATGGTCCAGCGCCGCCCGGCTGGCGGCGGCGGCGGCCAGCGTGCTGTTCAGGTCGCCGATCGCCACCTGGGCCGCCTGCTGCTGCTGGCGTGCCTGCGCCAGCGTGATTTCGGAATCGTGCAGCGTCACAAGCGCCTGGTCATATTGCTGCCGGGGGATATAGGCATGGCCGGCCAGCGGCCCCAATCGCGCGACGGTGCGGGACGCCAGGTCGCGGTCGGCCTGGGCGCGCGCCACCTGGTCCCGCGCCTGCTCGGCGGTGGCCGTTTTCACCGCGACCAGCCGGCGCTGGTTCTCGACCTCGGCCTCGGCCAGCGCCAGATTGGCCTCGGCCTGGCGCACGGCCAGCTCATAGGGCTCGGGGTCCAGGCGATAGAGCAGATCGCCCTTGCGCACCGCCTGGTTGACGCGCACTGGCAACGCGACCAGCCGCCCGCCGACGGTGCTGGCCACATGGACCAGCTCGGCGTCGATCGTGCCGCTGTCCGAGGACGGGTGCGCGCTGTCCTCGCGCGCGACATGCACGCCCAGCCCGACCGCCGCCGCGACGCACAGCACGGCGATCGCCACACCCAGGGGCCTTCTGCCCGGCATCCGGATCTCCCGCATCCTCGTCTCTTACGGTCCGAACCAGGCCAGCCAGGCAACCAGGCCGGACACGACCCCCAGCGCGACATAGGTGAACAGCCTGAAACCGAGGACCGCGTCGATACCGACGGGCAGGAACAGCGCGCGCAACAGCAGCGACGCGCCGATCCCGATCATGGCGCACAGCATCCAGTCCGGGAAATAAGCCCCGACCAGAGGAAAGGCAGGCGCGCCACGCACCGCGCAGCCACCCAGCAGCAAAAATGGCGCCACGCGCCAGGGCCATGTCCGATCACTCGCCATGGGCGAATAAGAGACGCATTTGCGAATTTAGACAATACGATGCCGGCCATAGAGGGTGGAGACGAGCGTTCGATAAAGCGAAACATACGCCCGCTCCGTATCCGTCTGGCAAAGCGCTCAATGATTCACAAGTTCGGCGCCGGGCGTTATATCGGTTGGCGCGGCATTACATCGGGCCCCTACCTACAGACTGAATTTTTCTCGACGCAAAATAAACCGGAATTCATCACTTGTGCGCCCTTTGAAGTAATCGGCATCTTTTGTGATTTTTTCCATAGTAAAGCCTATTTTTTCCACAAGCCGAATGGAATTCGTGTTGCGCGTATCAATCAGTGCAACCAAAACGTTCACGCCGCGGTTGTGAAACAGTTCTTGTACCAACCATTCCAAGGATTCCTGAGCGTATCCTTTTCCCCAAAAGGCAGGAAATAGCTGATAGGCGACCAACGATTCCCTATCGCCAACATTTATAGTCGCTTGAATGAATCCAATGAGCGATCCCCCCTCCTTCAGGCGTAGGACCCAATTCAACCATTCTTCACGGCCATCCGGCGATATTTTGTTGGCAGATAATTTTCTGTAACGTTCTCTCAGGGCGGTGAAATGCCTGGGCGGATCATCCGGTATAAATTTATACGCGCGAGAATCTTGTAAGCCATTGAACATTTCCCCTGCATGAGCAGGGGAAATGTCTTCTATCAGGAGCCTATCCGTTTCGTGCATTAAATACCTGAAGGATGAAAACAAAAAGTGAGAAGTGTAATAACGGCATCGCCGGGATCGAGCGGAATGGGTTCTGGATCAGCCTTTGGTGGCAGCACAACCAGTCTCGATCGCGTGGGGCCGATTCCATATTCCCATTCAAATTTGACGTAATGTGGCGCCAGGCGGCCTCCTTGCGGCCCGCCACGTCTGTACAGCAATAGTAAGGGCGGCAATCAGCGTTGCTGCGGCGGTCACAAGGACAAACGGTATCGGCGTAAGCGTGATGCGCTGGTCGAACGTATCCAGCCAGTGCCGCATGATCCCCCACGCAAGGGGCCATGCGATCAAGTTGGCGATGATGATCGGGCGAATGAATTGTGTTGAGAGCAGAAACAGGATATCGCGCGTGCGGGCTCCGAGAACCTTGCGAATGCCGATTTCGTGCATCCGGTGAGAGACGTGAAAAATGGACAGACCGTAAAGACCAAGACAGGCAATACCAATGGCGATAGCCGACCCTATTCCAAACAACAGGCTGTGGTTGCGATCCGTTCGGTAGTCTGTACTTAAGATGTCCGGCACGCTCTGCGCCTGTATGGGCGTATCGGGAAGAATATCTTCCCACGCGGCGCGAAGGCGCGCCATCTCCAGCCCTTCATTCACGCCGGAATATCGGACCTGCCACGCGACGTCCGCAGTCGTATGGCCAGTCGCACGGATGCCGTAGAAGATCACGGGCCGAAGTGAATCATGCGGGCCCGATAGTCGAACATCGCGGACGATTCCGATAATCCTCAAGGGCGTCGGATCGGAAGCCTCTCTGATAATCTGTCCATAAGCATCCTCGACCCGTGGAAAGCCTAATCGTTGCGCCGCCAGCGCACTGATAACCACGCCCTGGACGAATGGAACGTCGCTTCGCCTGTCGGAAGAAGAGGCGGGGTCTTCGAAGTCATCTGAACGGGCCGGATCGAACCACCGTCCGGCGACAAGCTGGAGACCATATAAATCGAGGAAACCGGACGACACATGCCCCACGGCAAGTTCCGAACGGGTTGCCCCAGTACCCTCCCGGATAAACACGCCGCCACTCTGGAGGTGATGCGGATAGAGATTGGAGCGTTCTACCATAAGAACGCCAGGCACTGCACGAAGCCGCTGCAAAATCGCACTCTCGCGACCTGCAGAGCCATCTGCATCCAGAATTATTATCCCGTCTGTTCGGATGCCGCGCGCAAGATGTTGCACGAAATACGCCTGCTCCTTCATGACCAGGGTGCAGACCGCCAAGGCGATGGCGAACGTAAACTGACTTGTCACCAGGACGTTGCGCAACATTGATGCCATCCGTCCGCCGGCCGGCATCCGGCCGGTTGCCAGCACGGCCGCAGGACGGAACGATGACAGGACAAATGCCGGGTAAAGACCAGCCAACGTTCCTACGCCCAACGAGATGATCACCAACAATGGTAACGTAAAGGAAGGCGCCAATGTGACGTGCCAGCCACCAAGGGCATTGATTGAACGGAGGGACAATTCGACCAGGGAGAGACCAATGAAGGCAGCGGATGCGACAAGGCAGATGGCTTCGTAAAGGAACTGAGCAACCAAATTCCAACGTGTGCCACCCAGTACCTTGCGCATCGCGACCTCGCGAGCGCGAATCCCGGCACGGGCGGTGGCCATATTGACGTAGTTGACAGCCGCCGTCGCCAGGGCAGACAAACCCACCAGTCCGAGGATGACGACAAGCTGCCGATGCATCCCGCCCCAGCCGATCGCTGCGTCGTGAAAATGGAGTTCGCGCAGTCCAACGAGATGCAGTCCGCTATCGCCCCAGTAGGCGCGCGCTTGCGCAACGCTCGGCGCAGAGGGATGACGCGTCACGTAGCGGGCGATCCCGGTCTCGATGGTATCGACATCCCGTTCGTTTGGAATCCGCACCCAGAGTGTACCCGGCGTCGATCCCCAGTAGGTAAGCCCGGACTCAGGCGTGGACATTTGGCGTCTGATGAAATCAGGCGGAACCAACTCTATGATGCCGAAGGAAAAGCTCGTGTTGGCAGGTGGGTCGGCATAGACGAGCGAGACGATATGCGTCCGCCCGTCATCCAAAAGCGTCATTGTTTTTCCGACCGCCTGCGTGGTCCCAAAATACTTCAGAGCCAGGCTGGCGGGAATCGCAATCCAGTCGGGTCGCGTTAGCGCCTGCGTCTCGTTGCCGCTGACAACCGCGAGATGAAAAAACGAGAAGAAATTAGCGTCGGCTTGTGTCAGAGGTTCGCGGCTCGCTCCATTCCGGATCCGAATCGCTGTCGTTCTCGGCCAGACACGCAGCGTATCGCTGATTCCTGCAAAATCCTGTTTAAGGAATGATGTGGCGAAGAAGCTCGCAACCGGCCACTCCTCGGGCGCGCTGCCGGGCAAACGCCATACGATGTCCGCGCGATAGATCGAGTCCGTATTGGGGAGGTAGGCGTCATAACCAAACTCGTATCGTACGATGAGGCTCATCGTCACGAATACGGAGATACCCAACGCGAGCCCCGCGATGTTGATCGCCGCATATAACTTTTGTCGTGCAAGAATGCGCGTTACTGCACGCATTAACCCTCCAGACATCGTATCGGGCGTTGCTTCAGGCAGTTGTTTCATTCCTATCAAGGGAAATTATAGAAAATGTACATACGTTTCTGTCAAGAATAAAATGTTTTTATTGCAGAAGCGGGCAGTCATTCGTGATGAAAGTTACGCACCTTACGCGCTATTTTTGCGTTTTTATGATGGCTACACTTTTTGGTGATGCTTCCTTTATATTCTGAACGATGGGCCGCCTTGGAATTGATGGAGACCATTTCTGCTGACGTTCTCGCCCGGGGTGCGTCTGGATCTGAACCGGACGGGCGAACGCCCGTCGAGAGCGGCAACAGACCGGCGTTCCGGCGGAAACGGTCGATCGGCTCCACGCATTGGAACGTATGGTCGGCGAACCGCGACGGCCGTCTAGACGACCGGTCTAATCCGCGCTATGGATCGGGGCATGAACGCCTCCCCAGCCCATGGCCCGACCCGTGGCCAGGTCCTCAACCCGGCCCATGGCGACACGCGGCGGCACATACTGGACACCGCCCGTCCGATCATCGGCGGGCGGGGATTTTCCGCTGTCGGCCTGAACGAGATCCTGGGTGCCGCCCAGGTCCCCAAGGGATCGTTCTATCATTATTTCGCGTCCAAGGAGGCATTCGGCGAGGCGCTGCTGGAGCGCTATTTCACCCAATACCTCGCGCGGCTGGACGTCGTGCTGGGCACGCCCGGCCTGCCGGCCGCCGATCGGCTGATGTCCTACTGGCAGGGCTGGCGCGAGGGCTATGTCAGCGGCGACATCTTCAGCCAGTGCCTGGCGGTCAAGCTGGGGGCCGAAGTCTGCGACCTGTCCGAGGGCATGCGGGCCATCCTGCAGGACGGCACCGGGCGGATCGTCGACCGCCTGGCACGCTGCATCGATGACGGGCGGCGGGACGGCTCGCTGGTGCTTGCCGAGCGGAAGGGCGCCGATCCGGGGACCGTCGATCCGGGGGCCGTGCTGGCCATGTCCCTCTACCAGCTCTGGCTTGGTGCCACGCTGCTGGCCAAGTTCACCCGCGACCGCCGCCCGTTCGACGACGCGATGACGACGACGCAGAGGCTGCTGAACCTGGGCGCTGAACCCCGGGCGAACAATGCGGCGGTTTCGTAACATGACTGACGCCAAGATCGCCGAGGGATCAATCGTCGCATTCAAGGGAACTCTGGCCGCATGATGGATCACCCGTCATCTTCAACCGAAACGGTCGCCGAAACGGCCGCCGCCTGGCGCGCGCGCTACGGCACCGACCTTGGCCCCGCCGAGGGGCTCGCCGCGCTGGACGCGCCGCTGCGCCAGATGCTGGCGCACCGCTCGGTGCGCGCCTATCGCGACCAGGCGGTCGATGACCGGCTGCTGGAAGGCGCCGTCGCCGCGGCGCAGTCGGCCTCGACCTCCTCGAACCTGCAATTATGGAGCGTGATCGCCGTTCGCGACGCGGGCACCCGGGCGCGCCTGGCCGAACTGGCGGGCGGGCAGGCACATGTGGCGCAGGCGCCGCTGTTTCTGGCCTGGGTGCTGGACCTGTCGCGCCTGCGCCGGCTCGGCCGGGCGCAGGGCGTGCCCACCGACGGGCTGGATTATCTCGAAGGCTTCGTCCTGGGCGCGGTGGATGTCAGCCTGGCGGCCCAGAACGCGGCCGTTTCGTTCGAGAGAAACGGGCTGGGCCTGGTCTATATCGGCGGCATGCGCAACCACCCCGAGGCGGTGGCCGAATTGCTGGGCCTGCCGCCCGCCGCCATGGTGCTGTTCGGCATGTGCGTGGGCTACCCCGAGCCCGCCGAACTGCCGCCGGTCAAGCCGCGCCTGCCGCAGGCCGCCGTCCTTCATCGCGAACGCTACGACAGCGGCGCGGAAGCGGACATCATCGCGGCCTATGACGCGATCTTCACCGGTTCGGACAGCGCGCGGGCGCGGGGGGCGCGGCCCTGGTCACACGGGGCCGTTCGCCGCATGCGCGGGCCCGAGGCGCTCAGCGGCCGCGACCGGCTGCGCCAGGCCCTGCACGCGCTGGGCTTTCCGCTGGCCTGACGCATCGTTTCCCCCAACCGTATATCTGGATTGGAGAATTCTCATGCCGACTCCCAAATTATTCGAACCGGTGACGATCGACGGGCTGACCCTGCCCAACCGGATCGTCATCGCGCCGATGTGTCAATATTCGGCCACTGACGGCCGCATGAACGACTGGCACCTGATCCATCTGGGCGGCCTGGCCCAGTCGGGCGCCGGCCTGCTGACGATCGAGGCGACGGCGGTCCTGC
The DNA here is from genome assembly GCF_035199985.1 of Nguyenibacter sp. L1. Classification (GTDB taxonomy): domain Bacteria; phylum Pseudomonadota; class Alphaproteobacteria; order Acetobacterales; family Acetobacteraceae; genus Gluconacetobacter; species Gluconacetobacter vanlangensis. The sequence goes on along the minus strand of NZ_CP127015.1, from coordinate 971,267 downwards.
CCGAAGGGCGGATCACCTATGGCGATGTCGGGCTGTGGGACGATGCGACCGAGGCCGCGATGCGCCGCACGCTGGCGGGGATCCGCCAATGGTCCGGCATGCCGGTCGCGATTCAGCTTGCCCATGCCGGGCGCAAGGCATCGACCCAAGTTCCGTGGAAGGGCGGGCGGCACATCCCGCCCGGCACCCCGCAAAGCTGGCAGACCGTGGCGCCATCCGCGGTGCCCTATACCGACGGCGACAACGCCCCCATGGCGCTGGACCGCGACGGCATGCGGCGGGTGCGCGACGCCTTCGCGGCGGCGGCGAAACGGTCGGCGGCGCTGGGCATCGACGCGGTGCAGATCCATGCCGCGCACGGCTACCTGCTGCATCAGTTCCTTTCCCCGCTGGTCAATCGCCGCGACGATTCCTATGGCGGCAGCCTGGAAAACCGGCTCCGCTTCCCGCTGGAAGTCTTCGACGCGGTGCGGGATTCCTTCACCGGCGGGCCGGTGACGGTACGCGTCTCCGGCACCGACTGGGTCGAGGGCGGCTGGGACATCGAACAGACCATCGCGCTGGCTCGGGCGCTCGAATCCCGGGGGTGCAGCGCCATCCATGTCTCCAGCGGCGGCCTCAGCCCGCTTCAGCGCATTCCGGTGCATCCGGGCTACCAGGTGCCGCTGGCCCGCGCCGTCAAGGCCGAAACGAAGATGCCCGTCGTGGCGGTCGGCCTGATCACCGGCTACGAACAGGCCGAGGCAATCGTCGCCAACGGCGAGGCCGACATGATCGCCCTGGCGCGCACCATCCTGTATGATCCGCGCTGGCCCTGGCACGCGGCGGCGCATCTGGGCGGCCACGTCACGGCGGCCAGCCAGTATCTGCGCTGCCAGCCGGCCATTCACCGCGACCTGTTCAAGCTGCCGGAATCGTAAGGCCCCAGGCCGCGTCCCGCGCGCAGCGCCGGGACGCGGCCCCCCGCGCCGGCCTGTTCACTTTCCCGCCATTGCACGAGGAAATATTCGCTTTCTCCTTCTTTGGACATATTTTGTAATAAATAAATTGTCTGGTCCGATTTCCGTGTCGCAACGGCAGGCCGCAAGAGAAGGAAAACGCGCTCATGAAACCATGCGGGCTTGTCCTGACGGCCCTTCTCCTTGCGGGATGCAGCGGCACGCCGCTGACGCCGCCGCTCGACATGACCGACGCTCAGAAGCAACAGGTGCGGCTGGTCCAGGACCGATATGCCCGCTGCGCGGCCCAGTACCCGCCCGCGATCGGCCATTATGCGCAATTGGCCGGATGCGAAAATAAGGCGGACACCGCCTTCGGAACGGCCACCGGCCTCGACCCGGCCGCGGTCGCCTATCTGACAAGCGCCCGGCAGAAGGCCGGCCTGCTGCGCGACGCCGGGCGGATCAGCGACGGCGACGCAAGCGCCATGCTGCTGGCCGCGACCAACCAGGCGCGCTCCAGGCTGATCGAAGACCACCAGGACGACGTGGCGCGGCGCCTGGCGAATTGCGTCACGGGCCTCTCCGGCCCCTATCTGGGCAGTCCCGGCCCGTTTTTATGGGGTTGGAGATACTGCCCCGGCAACTGACGAGAGCAGATCCCGTGAAGATGCTCGACAAAATAACAACATAGAGCATTTCCACTGAACCGGTGTTCAGTGGAAATGCTCGAGCAGGCGGCCGGCCGGCGGACCGCCGGCGGGACGGATTGCGGCTTGATCTTTTCCGCGCGGCGTCGCTGAATGGCGGCCGGTTCATGCACGAACATGCTGATCGAATTTCGAAAACGACAAGGGAAACCAGGCTCCCGCCGGGGGCCGCTGTTCTATGACGGTCAAACTGGACGAAAGCTGGAAGGCGGCGCTGGAATCGGAATTCGATGCGCCGTACATGCGGGCGCTGAAGGATTTCCTGCTGGCGGAGAAGAGCCGCGGCAAGGTGATCTTCCCCAGGGGCTCGGAATATTTCCGCGCGCTGGACCTGACCCCGCCGGACGCGGTCCGGGTCGTCATCCTGGGCCAGGACCCGTACCATGGTGACGGCCAGGCCCACGGCCTGTGCTTCAGCGTGCGGCCCGACATCCGCATCCCGCCCTCGCTGGTCAATATCTACAAGGAAATCCACAGCGACCTGGGGATTCCCCCCGCCCGCCACGGCTATCTCGAATCCTGGGCGAAGCAGGGGGTGCTGTTGCTGAACAGCGTGCTGACCGTCGAACGCGCCAGCGCCGCCTCGCACCAGGGCAGGGGCTGGGAACGCTTCACCGACGCGGTGATCGCCCGCGTCAATGACGGCCCCGCGCCGGTCGTCTTCATGCTGTGGGGCGCCTACGCCCAGAAAAAGGCCGCCTTCGTCGATCAGTCGCGGCACCTGGTGCTGAAGGCCCGGCACCCGTCGCCCCTGTCGGCGCATAGCGGCTTCTTCGGCTGTCGCCATTTTTCCCAGGCCAACGCCTTCCTGGCCCGCAACGGGCTGGCGCCGATCGACTGGGCCCTGCCGGACGTCGCGCAGCCCGCCTGACGCGGGGGGGGGGGGCCGATCCGAGATTACGTCACTGCGTTCTCCCGCCGGCCCAGCATGTCCAGGCGTGCGATGTCGGTCTCTCCAGCCATCCATGCGCCTGCATATCGGCCAGAATCCACTCCAGGCCGATCCACTCCAACCCGATCCAGTCCAGCCCGATCCGCCCCGATCCGATCGCGGGCGCATTGGCGAACCTGTCGCACCATATTTAACGATTCAATACAGTGAATTAATAAACAACGATAATTCGTGTTGATTTGGATCAACAGCGGTGCTCTACGATCATTATCGACAATCTATCCGAGCATCGTACCGACCGTGGCGCATATCCGACGCATTCATCCGGCTCTTCTTCCTTCGGCCACGATCCTGCTCTGCATGGGCGCTCCCGCCCTGGCTATTCCGGCTGGGGCGGCCCCGGCACCGTCTGCCGAGGCCGCCCAGACAACCGTGCCGACAACCGTGCCGACAACCGTGCCGACAACCGCGCCGGTCGCGATTCAGCATGACGGCAAGCAGGCCACCGGCCCCGTAGCCCGCCCGCCCATCCAGACCTTTCCCCATGCCGGCCCGGTCGGCCAGCCTCGTCGCCTCACCCCGGCGCAGCTCGCCGCCCCGACCTCGACTCATGGGCCGTGGGGCGTGTTCAATGCCGGCAACGGCGAATCCGCGGGCTTCGGCCCGATCGGGCGCTACGGCGTCAATCCGGCCGCCGAAAACTGGCAATATCTGCGCAACCCCCGCCTGCATGACGACCCGTTCGACGCGTTGAAATTCATTCCCCTCAACCGCTCGGGGACCATCTGGCTCACCTTCTCGGGCGAGACCCGGGTGCGCAACTGGTTCGAACAGCGCCCCAATCTCGGCACCCGCAGCCCCAATGATTCCGGTCGGATGTCCATTCGCAACCTCTATGGCGCCGATTTGCACCTCGGCGCGCATGTGCGGCTGTTCACGCAGTTGATCAACGCCGATTCCGCCGGCTGGTCCGCCTATGGCTACAATACGACCTATCGCAAGCGCCTGGACGTGCAGCAGGCATTCCTGGAACTGACGGGGCGCGTCGCCGGGGCGCATGCCGGGTTCATCTTCGGGCGCCAGCAATTCCTCGATGCGCCATCCTATATCCTCTATGCGCGCGAGACGCCTTCGGTGCCCCTCTCATGGAACGGGTTCCGGACGTACGCCTTCTGGCCGCGCATCCGCATCGACGCCTATGATTTCGTGCAGACGAACGATTCCTACACGTCCATGTTCCGCGATACCGAAAATTACCAGAACCGGCTTTACGGTTTCAACACGACCTGGGCGCCGGGCCCGATCGCGGTCGGCCGCGAACGGATGCAGAGCTTCCTGGACCTGTTCTATATCGGCTACAAGCTGGCCGGCAGTGCCGCCGCGATCCCGACGGCGACCAAATCCGCATCCGGTTCGACCACGCGCAATAATTTCGGCTTCCGCTGGCACGGCTCGGCGCCCTCCTTCGAATTCTCGGTCGGCGGCGTGTGGCAGGGGGGCACGTTCAACTACGCCACCACCAATCGCGCCCGCGACGTCAGCGCGTTCGCGGTGAATTCCATCATCGGCTATCGCCACACGCCGTCGCCGCTGCATCCGTTCATGGGCGTGCAGGCCGACATCTATTCAGGCGGCGACGCCGCCCCGACCAGGGGCACGGTCGGGACCTACATCGCCCCCTACAGCCCACAGACCAACTATCTGGACACCACGACCTATATCGCGCCCTCCAATCTGGTCAGCCTCTCGCCGGTGCTGCGAATCACGCCGCGCGATTATGTCAGCTTCCAGCTCAAGGCCCCCTTCATGTGGCGCGAGGACACCAACGCGCCGATCTTCACCTCGTCGGCGCGCTATACTTTCCCCCGGCCCTATAATGGCGGCTTCATCGGGGTGGTGCCGCAGGCGGCGCTTTCGCTGCAGTTGAACCGCCATCTGAACTGGACGCAATATGTCGCCCGCTTCGTCACGTCGAACGGGCTGAAGGCGGCCGGCGCGTCCGACGGAACCTATTACCAGTCCAATTTCGTGTTCCGGTTCTGAAACGCGGCCTTCCGCGTCGCCCTCCTACTCGCTTGGGGGCGACCGGGGGCGGAATTTGACGCCCGCCCGCCATCCTGCCTAAAGCATGGTCCGAATCCTGCGCGCGGGGGGCGACATGCTGGGGGCGAAACCGACCGCACGGACCGAACGGATCGCCGCCTCCTTTCGTCACCGCCTGCTGCAACGGGCACGGCATCTGGCGGAAAGAATACCGGCGTCACTGCCGGCTCCCGGGCGCGCCCTGGCGCGGCACGGCCTGCGTTTCGCCTACTGGGTCGCGACACCCCGGCTGACCGGGGCCCGTCTCGCGGCCATGCGCCGCCGGCTGGACGAGGTGCTGGCCGACCGGGCCGTCCGTCGAATCGCCCCCCTGCGCCACCTGGCCCGCCACCCCGCATCCTGCCATCCTGCACAGGGCGGTCATTATGTGTTGCAGGCCGCGCCGGCCGGCTATGTCTACGTGCCCCATGACTGGCCGCCCGACTTCGCCGAACGCCTGGCGGCGCTGGCCGGGATTTCCTTTTCCATCGTCGCGCCGGCCGGCTGGGCGGCGCCCGAGGCGACGGCAAGGATGATCGCATCGGTCACGGCGCAATGGTTTCCCCATTGGACGCTGATCCTGGCCGGACCCGCCGAAACCATGCCCCCGACCGCGCATCCGCAGATCACGATCCTGCATGTGCCGGCCGGCCACCGGATCGCGGCGATCAACGCGGCGATCCGCCGGGCGGAGGGTGATTTCGTCGTGCTCCTCGACCCCGACCAGGAACTGACGCCGGATTGTCTCTACGCCTTCGCGACCCGCATCGCCGCCGGCGACGCGGAGTTCCTGTATGCCGACGAAGACAGGATCGACCCGGACGGCGGCTACACGCAGCCATTTTTCAAACCGGACTGGTCGCCGGACACGCTGCTCAGCCTGCCTTATACCGGCCGGGTCAGTTGCATCCGCCGCAGCCTGCTGCATCGCATCGGGCCGCTGCGCGAGGAACATGAAGGGGCCGAACATTGGGACCTGGCGCTTCGCGTGACCGAACAGACCCGGCATATCGGCCATGTTTCCCAGATATTGTTCCATGACCGGCACCCGCCCGACCGGCCTCCATGCCGCAACGCCGGCCGCAAAACCCGCCAGGACGCGTTCCGCCGCCGCGGCCTGGCGGCCATGCTCGAACCGATCGCCCAGGCCCCCTGCCACGATCGGGTTCGATACGCCGTGCGCGGCACGCCGCTGATTTCGATCGTCATCCCCACGCGCGACAACGGCCCGGTCCTCGCCCGCTGCATCGCGTCCCTGGCGCCCGCGTCCTGGCGCCATGTCGAAATCGTCATTCTCGATAACGGGTCGGCCGATCCCGAAACGCTGCGCATCCTGTCCGATCTTGACGAACGGACCGATATCCGCGTCATCCGCCACGACGCGCCGTTCAATTTTTCGGAACTCAACAATATCGGCGCGCGGCAGGCGCGTGGCGACATCCTGCTGTTCCTGAACGACGATACCGAATTGCACACGGCCGACGCGCTCGATCGGATGGCGGGATACGCCCAGTTGCCGCATATCGGCGCGGTCGGGGCGAAGCTGCTCTATCCCGCACTGATGCAGGTCCAGCATGTCGGCGTCGTCAATCTCGATGACGGGCCCGGCCATGCATTCCTGCGCCACGCCGCCGATGATCCCGGCTATGTCCTGCGCAACATCGCCGATTATAACTGGTCGGCGGTCACCGGCGCCTGCCTGATGATCGAACGGCCGAAATTCGACGCCGTGCAGGGATTCGACGAAGATTTCCCGGTCGCCTATAATGATATCGATCTTTGTTTCCGCTTGCTGGAACAGGGATTGTACAATGTGTCCTGTCCCGCCGCGATCTATCTGCACCATGAATCCCTCTCGCGCGGGCAGGATGCCGCCAGCGCCGAACGCCGCGCGCGCCTCGATCGGGAACGGCATCGCCTCTATCGGCGGCATCCCGGTTTTCTGATGCATGATCCCTGGTACAATCCCAATCTGCGCCAGCACGGCGCGCCTTTCGCGATCGTGGCGTAGGCGGGATGATGACCGGACCAACCACATGCCCGCCTGCGCCGGACGGGGCAGGGGGGGCGGACAGCCTCCGGCAGATCGGATTCTCGATCGGCGGCCCGGCGCTGGCCGGGTTCCTGAACTGGGTGGAGCGGCGGCGGATCCAGGACGGCATCGCGCATGTCCTGATCGCCGCCCCCGGCCTCAAAGGCCGCCACACGCAAATCGGCACGCCGGATCTCCATTGGATCGGCCCCCCGGCGCAGCTCGTGCTGGCCGGCATCGATGAGCGGAATTTCATCCGTTCCCTTCCCGGTCTGCTCGCCCTGTGCGGCGCCGCGTTGCCCCAGGTCGGGCCCCGGATCGGGCCCTTATCCGCGTCCTTATCCGCACTCGGGCGCCTGGGCATCCCCCTGCCGGCGGAATCCGTCATGCGGGATCTGGGGCTGGACGCGCCGGCGGCGGCCGATCAGGGGCGGCTGGTCGGGTTTCTCTGCGCGTGGCAAAGGGAAATCCTCAAGACGTGCCGCCGGAACCGCCGCGCGCTGCTGCGGACGCTCCAGGGGATCGGGCTGGGCCCGGACGACCGGGTGGCGCTGGTCGATATCCGGCCCGGCGGCGCGCTGCAGCAGGCCCTGGCCTGGGCGGCGCAGGACCTGATGAGGCTCGACGTCTCGGGCTATTATTTCTGCCTGCCCGACGGCCCGAACAGGGGCTCGGCCAGGCGCCCGGGCGGGCAGATGACGGCCATGCTGGATCGCCGCACCGTGCCGTCACGCCTGCTGCGGCACGCCGGCCGGCACCGGCACGTGATCGACGCGCTGCTCGGCGCGTCCGACAGTCCCGGGATGGCGCCGCTGCACCAGGGGATGGCGCAGTTCGCGCACGCCTTCGCCCAGCGGCCCGGGCCGCGCGGCGGGCCGGACGCGGCGGACATGGCCAGGCCCTTGCTCACCTATCTGGCGTCCGGCGCCTGGCGCGATCACCCGGTCCTGGGGCGCATCGCGACCCGTTGAGCCGCCTACGCGGAAATCGGACAGGCGCCGCCCCGCTTGCGCACCCCGTCCCACAGGCCGCGCAGCATCAGGCGCAGGCGGATCAGGTTGCGGTCCGCCACGGTGCCGTAGACCAGGATGTAGAAGAAGAGCTGCCGCGCGAAGAAGCGCCGCCAGGCGGGCTTGATGTAGTCCCGCGCCGCAAGGACGGCCGAGTTCCGGACAAGGTAGTAATTCCGGATCGGGGCATGCAGCGTGACCGTGCGGAATCCCAGGTTGAGCCGCCCCGATCCGATCGTATGGTCCATGATGTTCCGCAGGCTCATGAAATGACGATATCCGTGCGCCGTGGCACGAAAGCACCATTCCAGGTCCACCAGGTCGATGAACAGGGCGGCGTCCATCGCGCCGACCTCCCGCAGGACCGACAGGGGGATAAGCGAGCCCGACGCGATCAGGGTATCGACCTCGGCATGGCTCTCGCGGCCCGGTTCGGGCAGGCGCCGGGCCAGCCGCCGCCCTTCGGCCCGCCAGATCGTGTTCAGCTTCTGGTCGTGCCCGTCGCGATAGGCATTGCCGACCGAGCCCACCCGTACCCCGTCGGCTTCCAGCGACCGATAGAGTGCGACCAGGTTGGCGATCGCCCCGTCCTGCAGCACGGTGTCCTGGTCCATCAGCAGCACGAACTGCGCCTCGTCCGCCTCGGCCTGCGCGATGCCGGCATTCTGGGCAAAGGCAATGCCCCGGTTCTCCGGCAAGGGCAGGAAGCGCAGACCATGCTCCGACGCCAGGGCACCGATCTCGGCGGCGCCGCGCGATCCGTTATCCACGATGACGACCCGCCCGACCTGCGGGACCAGCGCCGCGACCACCTGGCGAAGGCGCGAAAGATCAGGATTATATGTAACGAGAACGGAATATATCCCGGAACTCACGCTCTACCCTCATGGTGCGATGCTCGACGCCCCCTTATACGCGCCGCCGCCCCGTTTGGAAACGCGCACGTCCGCTTGTTGCCGCCGCGCCGTGCAGCCGGGATCAGCGGCTCGATCAGAGACCAGTCTTCCTCCGTCAGGTCGCTCTGACAGCAAAGCTGGCTCCGGCCATACCGGGCGCGGCTCTCGACGGTTCACGTCAGCAACGCTCTGAAGCGGGGCCGCCAACGCAGAATCACGAATGATTCCAAATTCTAGCGAAAGAAGACGCCGTTAAAAGTTCTCCTTATGCAAATAATTCCACCAAGAATCAGTGTCAGGAAACTACTGGGAGTTGATTAACCTTGTAGGAATGAGAGATTGTGCGGCCGAGAACCGGGTCGTCCAGTTCCATCGCAAAGAACGCCGAAGGTCGGATCCCGCCATGAACAGGCACGGTACCGCACAGCATTGCCGAGCCAGGTATGAAGCGCGTCGTATTGGACAATTCCGATAGTAAGTCCGTGGGCGTTCTCAGCAGGGACACATTCCCTTCCTGATAGAGGACCTGCTGCCCATCTTCTTCGATCCACGCGCGGAGAATGACTTCGTCCCAATGTGACTTGACATCATCCCAGTGCCACAATTCCCGCGCTACCGGCTTGATACAGAGCTGCTTCGACAGAGCGATCCCTATCGTCTCAGCTTTGCGGTCCGTATGATCGGACGCCAGCCCGATCCATAGCCCGTCGGCCAGCGCGACGAGCAACGGTTCAACTTCACCCGACGTATCGGTTCCCAGAACGTCAACATGCTCGCTTTGACAGAGTAGCGTACTGCCCACCCTGTAATACACTGGCACGGATGACGGGCGAGGAACCCCAATCGCCTCAAGTTCTTGAATGTGATGCTCAATGGCCGCAGAGTCACGACCGGCCCAGCCAGCAACGACAAGTTGATCGATTTCAGTCCAGATCACATCGGACCGACTGTCACGGATTCGGGAAAATTTCAACATCTGGCGTAATTTTCCCTTCAGGCTGGATCGTAATAATGAATTTCGAGCAGAAGACAGCCGCCTTCAGATTTGAAAGGTCCATGGACAGCGCCTGGCGGCCGACAGGCATAGGTGTTAGGCAGGAATGGTATTCCACCGTTGCCGTTCTCATCGTTGCCTACTGTCAGATCGCCTGAGAGGAGATAGACCTCCTCCCAATAATCATGAACGAAGGGCTTCTTCGTGTATTCGCCGGGCGCAAAACGTAGAAGCCGCGTACGGCTACCCTTCTTTGCGACCTCATCAAGACTGCCGGAAAGGATCTTCTCCTGTACGTTTTCCTTGTATGCCGGAGGTTGAACCCAGCCTTCGCTCATATCAAGCGTATGGAATTCTTTATGTTCTTTCGTAACCGCCATGATGTATATCCCTGTGTATTGAAATAATGATCAGTAAGACGACAGCATCTGATCGACGAGAGTGGTCGAACGATCCCAATCGAACGTTCGAAAGGAGTGGTTTTTGGGAACGAAGCTTGCGCCCGCGTAGAACATTTCGTACTGCGTATGGCGCGAAGCGAATTCTGATCCGATGCAGTCCCACGCCAATTTGAAGAACTTGACACGATCGGCTGCATCAAGAACCGGCGAAGCCTGCGTTTTGCGAATCCACTCCATCATCTCGGGATTTTCCATATCCTTAGATGAAGAAGGAAGCATGATGACGCCTCCGCCGGCGAGATCGCGCAATTGCTCAATGAACCGGGGATAAAGTTTCTGGGTAATTGTCTGGGCAGAGTACAAGCTGTGATGATCTGGAATGAAATAAGAACCATAGGACGTGCCTTTTGCTTCCATCCCGGCCACCATGGCATCCAGCATTCCTACGTCCGCGGCAAGTTGTCCCAGCGTCTCTCGAACCGAGGGAAAACGCTCTGTTCCGTTAACCTGTGCGATTTTGCGTGCAATCCCGACGAGAAAGGTCAACTTCGTCTTGAGCCGGATCATCGCCTGATAGTTCTGGTAAACATGGGCCGGAGTCGCGAAAAACTGTTTCGCGCATAGATCTCGGTCATTATGGACGAAGACCCGCTCCCAGGGGACAGTGACATTCTCAAAAACCAGAATGGCATCGTTTTCGTCAAAGCGGCTAGCCATCGGATTGTCAAAAACGGACGACGCGCCCTCTTCGTAGGACTTTCGGGATAGAATGCGCAATCCGGGCGTATTCATTGGAAGAACAGCAGAAAACGCCAAAGCCTCCTCACCGGGCGCCAAAGGCTGGATACAGGTTACGAAGACCTCGTTTGCCATGACGCCCCCGCTAGCGAGCATCTTCGCACCGTCGATGACGATGCCTGATGGCCCTTGGTCCACAACCGATGCCGCGATTCGTCGTGTAGAGGGCGGATCGCCCGGATTCCGGACGTCTCCCTGCGGGTTAATAATCACGTATGTCAGAAAGAGATCACTTTCACTGGCATAGCGATAATAATCCACGAGCGCCGCGGCGCGTGCCGGATCAGCCGCCTCAAAAATATCCCGCCCCATATAGAGGCCGGAAATACACGACGCTACGTGATCTGGAGAGCGGCCGAAAAAGCCCGCATGCTGCATGCTCCAGAATTCAAGGGCTTCTCGTCGCTTGACAAGGTCCGAATGGGTATGAGGCAGTTGCCAGATCCGATTGATGGTCACTCCGGCTTCGTTTTTGCACGTCATTAGATCGCGGTTCTGCTCGTCCGATGCGATATCATAAAGCGCACAAACTGTATCTATTGAGCGTCGAAATGCCGGATGAACCGTAACATCGGGCACGCGTCCGCCGTTTATATAGACTGCGCGGCCATCGCGCAGACTCTCCCTATGTTGCTCGCCGGTTTTCATCGATATCCTTTCATCGCGGACTCATAAGAGCGAGAGCTTGCATAAAAAATGCAAAGTTAATATAAATAGCAAATTATTGTTCGTTTATACTTCTTATTCCATGATACATACTCGAGAAAAAAAGAAGAGGTTGACACCCCTCTCTCGTTTGTACGTCAACGACTCGAGCTACAAATAGAAAATGCTCTCCAATATCCTGAACAAGAAACCGTTCGCATCGAAGAACGGCGAGAGCATCCGCTACGCCGATTGAACCGTTGCGCGTCATGGCATCAAGCATTGCTTCCCGTTGGGAAATTGGCGCCGGCCGCCCGAAGAGGTCCGAGAGGGATTGGTGAGTGTCTCCAAGAACATTGATCAGAAAGCTATCGCTCTCGGAAAAAACCCTCCCTGGATGGGTGCTTTTCTTGACACTAAAGATAACAAGAGGTGGGTCGAGCGACACCGTATTGAACGATGTTGCTGTGAGAGCAGCTCGCTCGCCGGAACCGCTGGTGCCGACGATAAGTGTAACGCCGGTCGCAAACTGCCCGAACGCTCTTCTAAGCTCTCTAGCATCCATGGAAGCACCATACTCTAACGTTCTGATAGCTTTGTAAGAAAGGTAATATCGTTGTGTCAAGGTTTCTTTTTGAGCCCGGAATCGCTTTGTGGAGCTGGGATCCTTCCGCTCAAGACGCAAAATTAATGAGGAATTGCGCCGCCCTCGCTATAAAATTTAGATTGACATACGGAACGATCCGATATCCAAATCGCGACGTAATAGCTTTCAATGAAAGGTATATGAGCGATCTATGCGGCCGACCATCTTTCTTTCTATGACTAAGCGACGACCGGCCTCGCACGCCTCTCCCGTTGGCGGACGCATGGTGCTTGTTACGACCTGCGAGCGACGCGTGGCTTATGACGGTCTCTTTGGAACGTCTCGGCACTTCGGCGACGCTCGACGGCGTAAAATACTTATTTCGGGTAATTTTGAATATAATGCGTGGATGGGGTAGAAATGATGTGGAGCTATCGATATCTCGGTCGTTTCTTTTTAGTGTCCTCAACGGCTCTAGTCGCTTTTCACTGCGATATGGCTGCAGCGGCGCATGCGAAAAAGTCTGTTCAAAGATTCACGGCGGGTCCAAAGGCGGCCAGCCATCCTTTATCGGGGCGGCAGGTGTCTCGTCCGGAAGAATTGCAGGTGTCTGGTTCAGTGCATGCCGTGAAAGGTGGCGGGGCCGTTCTCATTACGAGCGCCCCAAAAAATATCGAAGGCGTGTCCAGGGACTATATTTCGAGACAGAGCGGCGCCTCGACGGCGGTTGACCTCATCAAGTATCAGCCAAGCATCAACGCATCGACGACGGACTCGTCCGGGATGATCGGCGGCCAATTGATCAGTCGAGGCCTTACGGACTCCGATATGGCCATCACGGTCGACGGGATTGCGCCGAACTCCGGCGCAGGACATGCCACCCAGAATTTCGAGACCGAGGATACAGAGAGCGTCCAATACACACCGGGGCCGGTCGACTTGGCATTGCCGATCACGAGCGCTGCCATCGGCGGTCTCGAGCAATCTCCCATAATGCCGTCGTCGAAGCGCGGCGGATTCACGGACTTCTCCTACGGAACAAATAATCTGAGTCGCGAATATATTCGCCTCGAATCTGGCGAAATCGGCAATTCGGGGATCAAAGCCTTTTACTCCATGTCGCATGCGCATGCCCGTAACTGGCAGGGAGCCGGGACAGGAAATCGTATCCATATGGATTTTGGCGCATATGCTCCCATTGGGCAGTCGTCATTCGTACGCCCGTTGGTATCCTGGAATTATCAGAGCCCGGTCGCGGTGCTCAGGTTTCCCACGGCCGCTCAGTTTCATGAAGACAAGAATAACCTCCTGCTGACCGACAGCTATCATCTGGTATCGACATACAATCCTCAGGATCCAAATCTTTACTTCGCAACAAATCAATATCGATATAACCAGCTTCAGGCGGATATGCCGACCCATCTTAAGATGGCGTCGTTTCTGGATATTGATATAAAACCCTATCTTGCGTATCAGAGCGGCCACTGGAATCCGGGGGGCGGCGCGCTCATCGGACCCACGGCGGCAGTCGGCGGGAAGGTGGTACCCTTGAGCGTCGGCGAGAGCGGATCCTTGCTGGCCTCGGCGATTCCTGGCGCAGCCACTTGGAACAATAGTGGTCCCAAAGGGGGTGTCGTGGCGGAGACGACCTGGCATCTCGGAAAGAAACTGAACATCAACGCCGGATACTGGTATGAGCAGTATCACGACAACGTACACTGGGTGGAATCCGCTCTGAATACCGATGGAGACGTCGCAAAGCCTGACAATGTCGGGCGTCTGCTTTACGTTCGGGATGGAAGCGGGGCATATCGTTACACGTTCGACGTCAACCATGCCTCCAGCATCATCAATGCCGGCTTCGTCCAGGGAAAATGGACAGGATTGAATGATCGGCTGGATATCGAAGGAGGCGTGAAGGTCGTCCACGAGATTCTGAGCAACGCGCAAGTGTCGAACGGGACAATGACTACCCAGAGCGTGACATCGCCGCTTCCGCAACTTTTGATGTCGTATAAGCTGGACAGCGAAAACCAGATCTACATTAACGGATCCGGAAACTTCCGTTTACCGGATCCCGGGAGCCTTGCGACGTATTATGATGCCTCGACGGGCCATTATGTCGGTTCGCAATCGAATCTGAAGCCGGAATACGTCATTTCCGAAGAGCTTGGATTCAGGCATAGCGGTAAATACCTGTACGCAAGTGTAGAGTTATTTAATTATGCGATCACTAACCGCCTTCTTTCCACCAACGTCAGTCTGAATGGCACTGCAGTTGCGGAGACCCTCAACGCAGGCAATCAAACCTCTCGCGGCGTGGACGTAATGTTGTCCGGGCGACGGACATATGGTTTCACTCCGTATGTGTCTTTCGAATATTTACACGCGACAGAGGACACTAATCTTCAGACGACCGCGGAAAACGGTCGAACGGATTATCTGCGCACGAACGGAAAAGAGGCGGTTCAGGCTCCTCACTACACGGCGAATTTCGGAATTAACTACGATCGTGGGATGTTCTTCGGTGATTTTGGCCTTCACTACACAAGTTCTCAGTGGGCGTCGTTCATGAACGATGAAAAAATGCCTGATTACTTCACAAATTCACTTGGAATTGGTGTGCGTTTCAAGGGGGTCGGATTCTTCAAAAATCCCGTGTTCAAGCTGAATGCGAATAATCTCACCGGTGCGTTTCTCCGCACGGGCGTCGCAAGCGTCGTCAATAACGCTCGCGAGACACTTGGAGTCTATGGAAACGCGATTGCATCGTCCGGTGGCGCGACCTATTATTTATATCCGCGATTCAATATTACGGGTACAATATCGTCATCCTTTTGATCTCTGAAATATATCGGATGGTAAGTATGGTCAGGTTTCTATCGAACGCTGTCATCTTCCTGGGATTGGCTGGTGTCTCCCTCGTGGCGGGCTCGACGGCAGGTGCGGCAACGCCCTCATTCGCGGGCATGTGTTTATCCTTTGTGGGGAACCACAGTGCGAACGGCAATGCGTACACCGTGACCAAGGCGTATTTTGGTAACCGGAACGCGCCCATCAAGATCCGGCCGGCTCAGGAAAATGCGTCTGCGACTGCCAGTTTCGACGTCTCTGTGAACCGCCCCATGTGCCTGCTGAAGGTCATGGTCGGTCCTGGGGCGGATAATGGGCCGAATCAACCGTCTACCTCCAGGGGCATAGGGCTGGAAGTATGGGTCCCGGCGCCCGATAATTGGAACGCGCGATATTTGGGCGTTGGCGAAGGCGGTTATGCCGGCATTCCCAGCGTGCAGGATACAGGCGAGCTGAGTGCGCTCGGCATTTCGGCGCTCCGTGCCGGGGAAGACGGCTTCTTGACTGTCGATTCGGACGACGGCCATTCGGTTGGCGGCGGGGCTGATGGAAGTTTTGCGTTTCGCCCCAATGGCAAGCTGAACTGGCCGCTTCTCGAGGATTGGGCGTATCGAAACCTCCATATGATGGTCCTGACCGCCCGCGACATCTCGCGCAGCTTCTATGGACGCGAGCCGAAATTCTCCTATTGGAGCGGAGGCTCGACCGGTGGTCGCGAGGGTCTCATGCTGGCGCAACGATATCCTCGTGATTACAATGGTATCATCAGCGCCTATCCGGCAATAAACTGGCCGAGTTTCGTGCCGTCCATCATGTGGCCCCAGGTCGTAATGCAGCGCGATCTCGGTCATCCGATATCGCCGGGAAAACTCGATCTGGTGACGCGACGTGCGATTGCAGCATGCGATACTCTTGTTGCGGGAAAGCATGACGGCTTCATCAGCGATTTGGCGTCGTGCCACTATGATCCCACGAGCGATACAAAGCTTCTTTGCCCGGAAGCGGCCGCTCACAGTGACTCCTGCCTGACTCAGAAAGAGGCGGTGGCCGTCAACAAGATCTGGTATGGACCGACGATCGACGGAAAGCCCATCTCTCCCGGTTCTGCGAATGGATTCGAGCCGTCGCTGCGCCTCGGTCACCTCTGGTATGGATATAATCGTGGTGCGATCTTGTTCAACTCGCCGTTGACCTATGGAGTCGGACCGGCGGGTATGACGCCATTCACTATCGGCGCGCATTGGTTGGCGATCGCCGCCGACGATCCGGCACTCGCGGACAAGTCGCTGAAGAACGGCTCAACTCTTGCCCGTGACGGCTGGAAGCAATTGGATTACACGGGAGATAGGTCTTTCGTCAGTGTTTTTATCCGCTCGTTGCAGCAATTCGGTTCGATGAACGGCACAGATAGCGTCGATCTGAGAGAGTTCCATAAAGCAGGCGGCAAGATTATTCATTGGCATGGTCTTGCCGACAATCAGATTCCCGTCGGGGGGTCGGTCAATTATTATGAACGCGTATCGGATGCCTTCGGAGGTTTCGACAATATAAAGAGCTGGTATCGTTTTTTTCTGGCGCCCGGATTGGGACATGGACGCAGTGGCGCCTCCGGTCTCCATCCTCCTGTGCCTGGCGGGAATGCGAATGATGGATTTGGCATCAATTATGCAATTCTTCCGATCCTGGAGAAATGGACCGAGGCTGGAGTCGCGCCAGATGCCATTGATGTCTCGACCCTTGATGGGGAGGAAGGGGACCGCTTTTGGTGCCCTTACCCCGCGCATCTTGCGGCTCATGGTACGAAACCGACTTTTACCTGCTCGGTGCGCCCATAAGGCGCTCTTTTATCGCTAGGGCGGCATCAGGGCATTGACCTAAGCAAACGCAGATGGAGTGAGTCTGATGAGATTCGTTCTTGTTCATGGTGCTTGGCATTATGGAGAGTTATGGAAGCCGGTCCGCGATGCCCTTGAAGCTGCTGGCCACGAAGTGCATACGCCGACAGCAGGCGGCTTGGGCGTTGGAGACAGGCCGGATGTCGATTTACGCGGTGCCGCTGCTCCGATTATCAGGTATATCCAAGAGACGGACCTCAAGGATTATGTGCTTGTCGGCCATAGCTGGGGAGGCTATCTCATTTCGCGTATTGCAATTGAAATGCCTGAGCGTCTTCGCAGGCTCGTCTATTTCGCGGCATTCGTTCCGAAGCATGGTCAAGCGCTTGTGGACGAAATTCCACCATATCTGCGGAATGCTCTTGAACTGAACGCGTCGGAGAGGGGCGACGGTTCGATCGTTCTGCCATTTTCTGTATGGCGCGACGGCTTCTTTGGTGATGGAACCATCGAGCATGCAAGGGAAATCTACACCGCACTTAGACCCCAGCCGTGGCTTACGTTTACCGATAGGGCGGATATGACCGGTTGGGAAAATGTGCCTCAAAAATTCAGTTTTCTGGCACCATCAGAAGACAATGACCTTTCTCAAGGGGAATGGGGACGTCACCCGCGTCTCTCAAACAGGTTGGGAGTCTTCCGCTTGACAGGCATCCGTGGCAGTCATGGGGTTCTCCTCACGCATCCCAAGCGGACCGCACGCGCATTTATCGAGGCGGGGCGCGACTGATCGCGTTACGCCGGGGGGGGGCTTCGAGGCGGCCTTCGTGTTGCGCAATTGAATCTTCAGTCGGTGGGTCGTCGTTGGGGATAGTGGATCTTATCGCCTCGTGCCGCTCGCATGCATAAGAGTTTCTACATTTGTAAGACAGGATCAGAACATATTGCTTGCGGTTTTCCCGCACGCAAGCGATGGCCGGTGACGCAATAAATGTTACGTAGGACCGATTATAGGCGGGAATTGAAGATCTGTAGAGAGAGGATCATCGCGTCGTGACGCAAATACCCCGGCATACCCTTCTGTCTGCGGCGCGCGACCTCGCGGAAGGGCGTACAACCAGCCGCGACTTGGTCGAGGACGCGCTGGCCCGAATTGCCCACCCCGATGGTGAAGGCGCGCGGACGTTCATGGCGGTGCATGCGCATGCGGCGCGCCTGCGGGCCGATCACATGGATGCCCTGCGGAAGGATGGGCGGGCTCCGTCCGCATTCGCCGGCTTACCGATGTCCGTCAAGGATCTGTTCGACGAGGCCGGTGTCGTCACGCGCGCAGGTTCGCGCGTGCTGGAGGACAGCGCCCCTGCCATCGGCGACGCGCCCGCGATCGCGCGGCTGAACTCGGCCGGCATGATCTCCGTTGGCCGGACGACGATGACGGAATTTGCGTTCTCCGGCGTCGGTATCAACCCGCATTACGGGACCCCGGCCAATCCGTGGCGGCGTACGGAGAGCCGGGTGCCGGGTGGGTCTTCGTCCGGAGCTGCCATATCGGTTACTGATGGAATGGCGTTGGTTGGTATTGGCAGCGATACGGGAGGATCCTGCCGTATTCCGGCGGCGCTGACGGGCCTGGTCGGTTTTAAGCCCACGGCATCGCGTGTCCCTCGGGCCGGGACGGTCCCGCTCTCATCAACGCTCGATTCGATTGGAAGCATTGCTCGCAGCGTGGCCTGTTGTTGGGCGGCCGACAGCCTGATGGCCGGGGGCGGCGCAAGCCTGCGGGATGCGCCGGCAGGTATGGGAGGAGTGCAGCTGAGACTGGGCGTGCTGACTAACTATGTCTTGAATGATATGGACGAGACGGTCGGGCGTACATGGGAGGCTTGTCTGAGCCGTCTTGCGGTTCGCGGAGCATCTCTCATCGACGTAAGCTGCCCAGCGTTGAATGATATTCCAGTGGCCAATAGCAAGGGGGGATTCCCGGCTCCCGAATCGTTGGCCTGGCATGCACCACTCCTGCAAACACGGCGTGCCGACTATGATCCCTTCGTCCTGCGTCGCATACTGCGTGGGCAGGAACAGAGCGCCATCGATTACATAGCTCTTCATGAGAGCCGGCAGCGTATTATGCGGCGTGCTGCGGATTGCCTGGACTGCTATGATGCTGTCATTATGCCGACAGTTCCGATTGTGGCTCCCCGTCAGGACGAATTGACTGACGATGGTCACTACGCGGCGATCAATATGCTGCTGCTGCGCAATCCGACGGTCGTAAATTTCCTCGACCGGTGTGCCGTCAGCATTCCATGCCACACTCCGGGAGAAGCACCCGTAGGGCTGACGCTCATGGGGCGCCATGGAGACGACCAGGCGTTGTTGCATATCGCGGCCGGGATCGAGCATGAGCTCGTTATCTGACTTGAAGTGGGCGGGAATGCTTCGTTCGCGCCTTGATCGATCGACCGCGACGGCTCACTCGTTCAAAAAATCCATGAGCATTAACGAAGCCTGTGCTCCAGAGATCAACTGGGCCATTACTCGTGTAAGTTCCATCATCTGATCGCGGGAGAGGCTTCGGAATATCGTATCATTGACCGGGACCTGTACCTCGGCAAGCTGCGCGAGTAGATCCCTGGCCTTTGGGGTCACTGAAAGGATCACGCGTCGCCGGTCGTTTTTGTTTGGCAGCTTTTTGACCAGTCCAGCGGCTGCGAGCTTGTTGACGGCGATCGTCACGAAGGCACCGCTGAGGTTCAGATGTTCAGCCAATTGGGCTATCCCTATCGCGTCGCTTTCCATATGGGCGATCGAGATCAAAGCCGTGTATTGCGTGCCGCTGAGGCCGATATGACGCCCCAGTTGATCTCTGTTCGACTGAATAAGGGCCGAAAATGCCAGAAAACGATGTAACATCTCACGAAAAATGCGATCCGAACCATTCACCATGAGTTCGGGACGAGACACGGTAAGCGGAGATGCAGGGTGATCGCCCTTCATTTCAATGATGTCGTTGACAGAGGCTAGAGAGTTATTTCGTTTTTTGCTCATTTTTCCAAATTAATACTTAATATTGACACAAGAAATCATCCGGGTTGCGTATTCAGAACTGGCGCATGACAGGACCTCATGTTGTGGCGATGGAAATCACATATAGCTATTATGGCGCAGGCCAACCAAGTCTGCCACCCTGTGCGGTCAAAGAGATCACCGGTCATGGTGAGGGCAATAAGAACGAGTGTGACAACCGCCGGAGCCGCAGCTAAGATCATGCTGTACACAGAACGGTTGGAGCAGGAGCCTCAGGCGCAGGCCGATTCGCAGGGAAGACGGATGGCAAGGGAGCGTCGGAAGAGGATAACACCGAAACCGTGGTGAAGCTGCGGCGGATGATCGGGCCAGTCGTCATGATGCCGATGGCCGGACGGTCCGGATCACCGTTCTTTCTTTGTTCGCCATGCATCGGGCAGCGGGCATGACGCAGGACAGAGCATGAAAGAGAAAAGACGCTGGGTTGTGATGGTCGCGGAAGACGGCTCGATCGTTCTGTCGGATGAACTGGTCCGGAAATTGGGGTGGGGCGCCGGTACTCATCTTGTTTTTGAACTCGGAGTCCACTGATTCGAGATGATGTCGGACGGGCTCTCAGGCCGGGCCGCGCGGCGCCGACAGGCCCGCCTCCAGCCCTTCCTGGCGGATCAGGTCCTTCTTCGACAATTTGCCGATCATCGTCCTGGGCAGGGTGGGGCGGAACAGGATCTCCCGCGGGCGCTCGATCTTCGACAGATGGCGTTCCAGATGCGCAAACAATGCCCCTTCATCGACCTGCGCCCCCGGCTTCAGCGCCACATAGGCCACCGGCACCTGTCCCCAATAGGCGTCCGGAACGCCGATCACGATGACCTCCGACACCGCCGGATGCAGATACAGCACGTCCTCGACCGTGCGTGGATAGATCTTGTAGCCGCCGCAGATGATCATGTCCTTCAGCCGGTCGACCAGGAACAGGTACCCGTCCCGATCCAGGTATCCGACGTCGCCGGTGCGCAAAAACCCGTCGCCAGTCAGCGGATCGGCCGTCTCCTCGCTGGGCCAATAGCCCAGCATGACCTGCGGTCCGCGCACGCAGACCTCGCCCGCCATGCCTTGCGGCAGGACTCTGCTGCTGTCCTCCGGGTCGCGGATCTGCAACGTGGTGCCCTCCAGGACCGTGCCGCACGAACCGTCGCGCGGCGCGCCGATCGGCGTCAGGGTCAGCACGGGCGACGTCTCGCTCAGCCCGTACCCCTCGATCACGGAACTGCCGGTAAAATGCTCGAACCGCGCGCGCAGCGCCGGCGGCAGCGGCGCCCCGCCCGAGCAGACCAGGCGCAGGCTGGCGAAATCCTCGCGCCGGACGGTGTTTTCCTTCAACAGCGCGGTCAGGATGCTCGGCACCGCGGGCAGGGCGGTAATCCGCGCGCGGCGCAGGCATTTCAGCACCACCCCGGCATCGAAGCGCGGCTGCAGATAGATCGCCTCGCCCCGCAGGATCGGCAGCATCATGACCGCCTGCAGCGCAAAGACGTGAAACAGCGGCAGCACGCCCAGGAAACGCTGCGGCGCGGGCAGTTGCCCGCCCAGATGATGGTCGATCTGGATCGCGTTGGCCACGATGTTGCGGTGCGACAGCATCGCCCCCTTGGGCAGGCCGGTGGTGCCCCCGGTATATTGCAGCACCGCGACGTCCCGCGCCGGATCGATCGGCACCCGGGGTAATACCGTGCGGGATTCGATCAGCGTCCCGTAATAGACATGGCGCGGCCCGGCACAGCGCGGCACGATGTCGTGCCGCTTCGCGACGCGGTACAACGCGGCCTTCAGCTTCGGCAGCGCCTGGTCGATCGGGCAGATGACGATCTTCTCCACCCCCGTATCCCCGGCGCCGTGCCGCACATGGTCGAAGATCAACCTGACATCGGCGGTGACCACCATCCGTGCGCCCGAATTGGCGAAGATCCGGCGCATCTCGTCATCTGCATAAAGCGGATTGACATTGACCACGATGGCGCCGATCCGCAGGATCGCGAAAAACATGATGACGGAATAAGGCGTGTTGGGCAGGCACAGCGCCACCCGGTCGCCCTTGCGCACGCCCTGGTCCAGCAATCCCGCCGCCGCGCGCTCCGCCTGCCGCCACACTGCGCGATAGGTCAGGCGCGCACCCAGGAAATCGATCGCCGGCGCGTCCGGGGCGCGCCGGGCGGACCGCTCCAGGATGTCCCACACCGTCATGTCCTGTTCGGCGGGGACGGGATCGTTCTGCATGGCCGAGACCTTTCCAGAACAGAAGTCGAAGCGCAGCGGATCTTCGTACTTTTGGAAAACCTCCTGTATTTGTCTTTAAAGGCGTGTCTCAGAACCTCAGATGGCTGCCCAGGGCGACGACATTGGCGCTGTCGTGATAGGTTCCGGTCAGCGTGCCGGCTTCAGGGGCCGACGTTGCGTCGATCGGCGCCGCCGGCGTGAACAGATGGGCATAGGACAGTTCCAGCGACAGGCGCGGCAGCGGCGTGTACTCCACGCCGCCCGACAGGGTATAGCGGTCGCTGTCCGGCGCCTGCGTGATCCGCGTCGCCGCGTCGGCGCTGGCGGACTGGTCGTAGCTGAAGCCGCCGCGCAGGGTCACGGCCGGGGTCAGGCGATAGGTTCCGGCAATGCCGCCGAACCAGGTGTCGCGCCAGTTGACGGCAAAGGACGTCGATGCCCCGCCCGGATGGTCGGTGGTGAAATTCAGTTCGGACAGCAGCGACCAATGCGTCCATTCCCCCTGCAGGCTGACCGACAGCCGGTCGGTCAGGGCGCGGGTCACGCCGAAATCGACGCTGTCGGGCAGGGTGATCTGGCCGGAAACATGCCCGCCCGCTTCGGCGAATGCCGCGCGCACGAAAGGGATCTGCGCCAGGACGGGCGCCGCGGCCAGTTGCGTGCGGCCCGACAGCGCAATTCCCATGCGCGAATGATAGGCAACGCCGATCCGCGTGCGGGAATCCGGCATATAGAGCATGCCCGCGACATAGCCGAAGGCGAAGCCGTTGCCGCTGATATCGGCCACGCTGTTGCCCGGGATCGGCACCGACACCAGGTTCAGGGCCCTGGTAAAGCGCCCGGTCAGGAAATCCATGCGCGGGCCCAGCCCGATCGACAATTTCGGCGTCAGGCGATAGGACGCGGCCAGCGTCAGGTCATAGTCGCTGACATGCGTCACCAGGCTCTGGTAACGGCCCACCCAGTCGGTGGGATAATTCATCCGCACCCCATAGGGCACGGTCACGCCGAGCCCGATCGCCAGCCGGTCCGTGACCTTCCATGCGCCGAACGATCCGCCGCTGCCGCTGGGGTCGATATTGCCGCCGCCGGTCGAACCCGGGGTCGGCCGGCCATCCGCCCCCCGGTTCCGGCCCGAAAAACGCGCGGTGGGGTCGATATAGAAGACATTGCCATAGAATTCGCTGGACGGCAGCAGCGACAGGCCGGCCGGATTCAGGCTGACCGTCGCGGCGTCGCCGGCGCGGCTGACGCCGCCGACATAGGCATTGGCGGTCGATGTCGCATCGCCGTCCCGCAGCGCCAGCCCCGCCGCATGCGCCCCGGGCGCCAGCATGGACAAGGCGATGGGCGACAGAATGACGGGACGCAGGGCAGTCAAGGCGGGGGCGAGCAGAAATGTGCCGGCTTTCGGCGGTTTCATCGTCATGTTTGTTTTTTCCTTTCCCACCCGCGACGCGTCCCGGAAGCGCATCGGCAGGCGGGGGGCACCCTGGCCTTACCAAGTGACGATTACGTCACATCAGTTGGCGCGGGTGGCAGTGCATCACAAGGGAGGACCCCACGGGGGCATGGAGATCAAGAATTATTGTATGGAAGCTTTTTCAGGACACAAGAAAAAGTTACGAGACAAGGAAGCAGGCCGCGCATTGTTCGCGGGTGATGGCGTTCCACATGACGTAAGCGTCAAAATATTGCGCAAAATCGCGTCGATCCGCTCCGATCGCGATGGAGGTCCGGCCGATGAAGAATGTCGTTGTCGCCGGGTTCGCGCGCTCGCCCTTCCACCCCGCCCGCCGGGGCGCGCTGGCCGGGATGCGGCCGGACGACCTGCTGGCGCAGGTCTTTCGCGGGCTGGTCGAACGGAGTGGCATCGACGCGGCCGACATCGAGGACGTCCTGGTCGGCTGCGCCATGCCCGAGGGCGAGCAGGGGTTGAATCTCGGCCGCCTCGCCGCCCTGCTGGCCGGCCTGCCCCTGTCGGTGGCGGGCGCGACGATCAACCGGTTCTGTGGCTCATCCATGTCGGCGATCCACATGGCGGCCGGCGCCATCCTGGCGGGCGCGGGCGATCTCTTCCTCTGCGGCGGGGTCGAGAGCATGAGCCGCGTGCCCATCGGCGGCTTCAATCCGCTGCCCAATCCGGCGCTCGCCAGGCTTTATCCCGGCGCCTATGCCGACATGGGAACGACGGCCGAAACCCTGGCCCGCAAATACGAAATCTCCCGCGCCGAGCAGGAGGCGTTCGCCCTGCGCAGCCAGGCCCGCGCCCGCGCCGCGATCCAGGCGGGGCATCTGGCCGACGAGATCATCCCCGTCACCACGCCCAAGGGCCAGGTCGTGGCCGATGACGGCTGCCCGCGCCCCGACAGCACGGCCGAAGGGCTGGCGGCGCTGAAGCCGGCCTTCGACGCCCAGGGCAGCGTGACGGCCGGCACGTCCTCGCCCCTGACCGACGGCGCCGCCGCCGTGCTGGTCTGCACCCGGGATTATGCCGACGCGCACGGCCTGCGGGTGCTGGCGCGCGTCGTCGCCCTGGCCGTGTCCGGCTGCGCGCCCGAAATCATGGGCATCGGCCCGGTCCAGGCCACGCGCAAGGCGTTGCGGCGCGCCGGCATCGGCGTCGAGGCCCTGGACGTGGTGGAACTGAACGAGGCGTTCGCCAGCCAGTCCCTGGCCTGCATCCGCGACCTCGGCCTGCGGGAGGAAACGGTCAATATCGACGGCGGCGCCATCGCGCTGGGCCATCCGCTGGGCGCCACCGGCACGCGGATCGTGGGCAAGGCCGCGTCCCTGCTGGCGCGCACCGGCGGCCGCTACGGGCTGGCCACCCAATGTATCGGCGGCGGCCAGGGCATCGCCACGGTGCTGGAGCGGGCGTGATGCGGCACGACGCACCCACCGGCGCCCCGCCGAACGGCAAAACCGCGATCCGCCGCGTCTGCGTCGTCGGCGCGGGGGTGATGGGGTCGGGGATCGCCGCGCAGGTGGCCAATGGCGGCGTGCCGGTCCTGCTGCTGGACCGCGTGGCGGGTCCGGACCGCGACGCGCTGGCGCGCGGCGCGGTCGAACGGATGCGCGCATCCGATCCCCCGCCCTTCATGTCGCCCGGCGCCGCCCGGCTGGTCGCGACCGGCAATATCGAGGACGACCTGGCCGCAATCGAAACCTGCGACTGGATCATCGAGGCGATCGTCGAGGACCCGGCGGCCAAGCGCGACCTGTATCGCCGCCTGGACGCCGAACGCCGCCCCGGCACGCCGGTCAGCTCGAATACCTCGACCATCCCGCTGGACGCGCTGCTTCAGGACCTGCCCGAACATATTCAGCGCGATGTCCTCATCACCCATTTCTTCAACCCGCCGCGCCATATGCGCCTGATGGAACTTGTCCATGGGCCGCGGACCGACCCCGCGCACGTCGCGCGCATCGCCGGCTTCGCGGATCGCGTGCTGGGCAAGACGGTGGTCATGGCCAAGGACCGCCCGGGCTTCATCGCCAACCGGATCGGCGCCTTCTGGGTGCAATGCGGCATCCAGGCGGCGATCGCCCTTGGCCTGACGGTCGAGGAAGCCGATGCCGTCCTCTCGGCGCCGTTCGGCATCCCCAAGACCGGGATCTTCGGCCTGTCCGACCTGGTCGGGCTGGATCTGATGCCGCAGATCGACCGCAGCCTGCGGGCCCGCCTGCCGCCCTCCGACCGGTTCGTCACCGAACTGGCGCCTGTGGCACTGATCGAAACCATGGTCGCCGGCGGCTATACCGGCCGCAAGGGCAAGGGCGGCTTCTACCGGCTTGACCGGACCGGCGGAAGCCGGGCCGCGCCGGTCAAGCAATCGATCAATCTCCGCACCGGCGCCTATGCCCCGTCCGAACGGGTCACGCTGCCCGCCGCCCTGCGCGCCGATCCCGCCGCCCTGCTGGCCGTGCCGGACCGGCTGGGCGCGTTCGCCCGCCGCGTCATGGGCGAAACCCTGGCCTATGCCGCCGGCCTGCTGCCCGAAATCTGCGACGACGTCGCGGCCGTCGACCTGGCCATGGAACGGGGCTTCGGCTGGGCCCAGGGTCCTTTCGCGCTGATCGATCGGATCGGCGCCCCGGCCTTCGCGGCCTTGCTGCGCCGCGAGGCCATCCCCGTGCCCGCTCTGGTCGAACGGGTCGGCTCCGGCGGCTTCTATCGCGACACCGCGGACGGGCGCCGCGTCTTCGGCCTCGACGGGCAGTACCACCCCCTGGTCCGGCCCGAGGGCGTGCTGCTGCTGGACGATCTCCGCCGCCGTGCCCGCCCGGTGTTCCGCACCGGTTCGGCCAGCCTGTGGGACATCGGCGACGGCATCGCGTGTTTCGAAATCACCACCAAGATGAATGTCTTCGATGACGGCGTGATCGCCACCCTCGACCGGGCGCTGGACAGCGTCGGGGAAACGTTCCGCGGCCTGGTGCTGTATTCCGATGCACCGAATTTCTCGGCGGGCGCCGATCTGGGCCTGGCCCTGTTCGCGGCCAACATCGCCGCGTGGGATCAGATCGAAAAACTCATCCGCGCGGGCCAGGCCGTTTTCCAGAAGCTGAAATACGCCCCGTTCCCCGTCGTCGCCGCCCCGGCCGGCCTGGCGCTGGGCGGCGGCTGCGAAATCCTGCTGCATTGCGATGCGATCCAGGCCCATGCGGAACTCTATGCCGGGCTGGTCGAATGCGGGGTGGGGCTGGTGCCGGGCTGGGGCGGCTGCGGCCAGATGCTGGACCGGCTGGCCCGCGACCCCCTCACGCCCCACGGGCCGGTCCCCGCCGCCCGCGCGGTGTTCGAAATGGTCGGCACCGCCCGCGTCTCGACTTCCGCCGCCGATGCCAGGGCGATGCATATCCTGCGCCCGGGCGACCGCATCACCATGAACCGCGACCGGCTCCTGGCCGACGCCAAGGCCCGCGCGCTGGCCCTGGTCCAGGACTACGTCCCCCCGGCGCCGCCCGAATTTCACCTGGCCGGCCCGTCCGGGCAGCTCGGCTTCGCGATGGCGGTCGCGGCGCTGCGCCGCCAGGGCGCGGCCACGCCCCACGACGTCACGGTCTCGGCGGCGCTGGCGCGCATTCTGACCGGCGGCGCCCACGACCCGGCCGAAACCCTGTCCGAGACCGCCTTGCTGGACCTCGAACGCGACGCCTTCCTCGGCCTGATCCGCGCCACGCCCGCGCTCGACCGGATCGAACACATGCTGGAAACCGGCAAACCGCTCAGGAACTGACCAAAGGGCACGGACCATGCAGACCTATGCCGCCCCCCTGCGCGACATGCGCTTCGCCCTGACCGAACTGCATGATGTCGCGGCCCTGACGGCGCTTCCGGCCTTCTCCGACCTGGATGCCGACGCCATCGCCCCCATCCTGGAAGCGGCCGGCAAGCTCGCCACCGAAGTGCTGCTGCCGCTCAACGCCCCCGGCGACGCCCATGGCTGCACGCTGGAAAACGGGGTGGTGCGCACCCCGCCCGGCTTTCGCGCGGCCTATGCCGCGTTTCGCGCCGGCGGCTGGAATGCGGTCACCGGCGACCCGGCCTATGGCGGCCAGGGCCTGCCCCAGACGGTGGGCATGCTGGTGTCCGAAATGATCTGCGCCGCCAATCTGTCCTTCTCGCTCTATCCCGGCCTCACGGCGGGGGCCACGATCGCGGTTGGCAGATTCGCCTCCGACGCGCTTCGCGCGCTCTACCTGCCCAAGCTGACCCAGGGCATCTGGGCCGGCACGATGTGCCTGACCGAGGCCCATTGCGGCACCGATCTCGGCCTGCTGCGCACCCGCGCGGTGCCGGCCGGCGACGGCAGCTACCGCCTGACCGGATCGAAGATCTTCGTCTCGGCCGGCGAGCACGATCTGACGGAAAACATCGTCCACATGGTCCTCGCCCGGCTGCCCGGCGCGCCGCCGGGCATCAAGGGGGTCAGCCTGTTCCTGGTGCCGAAATACCTCCCCGGCACCGATAGCGGCCCCGATGGCGGTGTCGGCGCGCGCAACGGCGTCACCTGCACGGCCCTCGAGCACAAGATGGGCATCAAGGGCTCGGCCACCTGCCAGCTCAGCTTCGACGATGCCCAGGGCTGGCTCGTCGGCGCGCCGCACAAGGGCATGCACGGCATGTTCACCATGATGAACAGCGAACGGCTCGGCGTGGGTATCCAGGGGCTGGGCCTGATCGAAGCCGCCTATCAAAGCGCCGTCCGCTACGCCCGCGACCGGCTCCAGGGCCGCGCGCTGCCGGGCCCCCGGCGGCCGGACCTGCCCGCCGACCCGATCATCGTGCATCCCGACGTGCGGCGCATGCTGATGACGATGCGCGTCCATGCCGAGGGCTGCCGCGCGCTGGGCGTCTGGGTTGCCAACCGGCTCGACGCCGCCGAACACGCGGCGGACGCCCGCGCCCGCCGCGATGCCGAGGATTTCGTGGCGCTGATGACCCCGGTGGTCAAGGCCATGTTCACCGATTTCGCGGTCGAATCCGCCAATCTGGCGATGCAGGTCCATGGCGGCCACGGCTATATCCGCGACCACGGGATCGAACAATATGCGCGCGACGCTCGCATCACCCAGATCTATGAGGGCACGAACGGGATCCAGGCCCTGGACCTGGTCGGCCGCAAACTGCCCGCCCATGCCGGGCGCAGCCTGCGCGGCCTGTTCCACCCGATCGCGGATTTCATCGAAAATATCAGGGCCGATCCGGACATGGAAAAATTCGCGGCCGGGCTCGAACGCGCCTTCGGCACCCTGCAACTGGCCACCCGCCACGTCGCGACCCGGGGCCTGGCCGACCCCGAGGAAGCCGGGGCGGCGGCCGGCGACTATCTGCGGCTGACGGGGCTGGTCGCGCTGGCCTATCTCTGGGCCCGCGCGGCCCAAATCGCCATCGCGCGGCACGGCGCGGGCGGACCGGACCAGACTTTCTACGCGGCCAAGCGCATCTCGGCCGAATTCTTCTTCGATCGCATCCTGCCCGATGCCACCGCCTGCTATCTCAAGATCAGGTCCGGCAAGGCATCGATGATGGCCATGCCCGAAACCGCCTTCTGATCCACAAGACGGACGGCCAGCAAGGATCCGCCGTTTCCATCATAGGATGAATTGGTCTAACGTCCGGAATCGCATGACGATTTGAACGATGAATTGAACGGCAACGACATTGGACAGGGGGCGACATGACCGATCCCGTGGAGGCCCCCGTGGAGGCCCCCGTAGAGGCCCCCGTAGAGGCCCCCGTAGAGGCCCCCGTAGAGGCCATGAACAGGCAACGCTGCTTCTCGCTGGCCGAATTGTGCCGGGAACTCGGCATCACGCCCCGATCGCTGCGCTTTTACGAAGACAAGGGCCTGATCGCCCCGGCCAGGGCCGGAACCCGGCGCATCTATTCGATGCGCGACCGCGCGCGCGCCAAGCTGGTGGTCCGCGGCAAGCAGCTCGGCTTCACCTTGAAACAGATCAAGGACCTGCTGGACCTCTACGACGCCGATCCGCAGCACCGGGTGCAGAAGGTCGCCCTGCTGAAGGAAATCCAGAAGCGCATCAGGACATTGCACGAAATGAACGCCGCCATCGCCACCACCCTGGCCGACCTCGAAAACATCCAGCAATCCATCATCGAATCCTTCGGCCGGGAAGAAGCCGCCTGAGCTAGGGTCTGTGGGGATTTGGGATTCCCATTTTAGCGGAGATGTGATTCACCCTCTGGATGGATCGCTTAGTACTGACCGATGCCCAATGGGCGAAGATAGAACCGCATTGCCTGGGTAAGCTGTCTGATCCCGGACGCAGTGGCCGCGACAACCGGCTATTCATTGAGGCGGTTCTTTGGATTGTCCGAACAGGCAGCCCATGGCGGGACCTTCCTGCCACATTCGGCAACTGGAATACGGCATTCCGTCGGTTTCGTGATTGGCGCGAAGCCGATGTTTTCAAGCGGATTTTTGATGCCTTGTCGGGAGACCCCGACATGGAATACGCCATGGTTGATGCCACTATCGTCAAGGTCCACCGGCACGGCCAAGGCGCAAAAGGGGGACTCAGAGCCAGGCCATTGGTCGTTCCAAAGGCGGGATAACGACCAAGATCCTGGCCCTGACCGATGCCTTGGGCAACCTTGTTCGCTTCAAACTGCTACCGGGGAACCGCTACGACACGATCGGCGTCGCCCCTTTGATCGATGGCATCAACTTCGAAGCCCTGCTGGGCGACAAGGCCTTTGATGCCAACTGGATCATCGAAGAACTCGACCAGCGAGGAGCGAAAGTCGTCATCTCACAACGGTCACAGCGCAAGAACCCGCGCGCCATTGACGAAGAGATATACAAATGGCGTCACCTGATCGAGAACTTCTTCTGCAAACTCAAGGAGTTCAAGCGCATCGCCATGCGAGCCTGCAAAACCGACCGGAGCTTCGAGGCGATGATATATCTCGCCGCAGGTGTCATCAACTCACGTTAAATCCCCACAGACCCTAGAGCAGATCCCGTTCAAACGGACTCGTTTGAACGGGTGAAGATGCTCGATAAAATAACAACCTAGAGCATTTCCACTGAACCGGTATTCGGTGGAAATGCTCTAGTGTCCTGCCCGAGAAATTCTTATGAGAATTTCTCGGATCAGCAGGCCACTAAAATGAACGGGACCTGCTCCTAATGCGCCGCGGCTTCCTTGGCGAACGCCTCGGCCGCCTCGGTCGCGATCCGCACGTCGTTCTCCTTCTTCATCCCCGCCACCCCGATCGCGCCGACGACCTCTTCGCCGACCTTCAGCGGCACGCCGCCGCGCAATACCATGAAGCCCGCGGTCACGAAGGCCACGCGTCCGTTGTCGGTATTCTCCTCGGTTTCCTCCGACGGGCGTTGCAGCAACGCAGCGGTGCGCGCCTTGCCCAGCGCCAGGTCCGGACTGCCGGGCCGCACATGGTCGAAACGGTCGAACGCCATCAGGCTGCCCCCACGATCGACGATCGCGATGGCGCAGGGCGCATGCAGGCGGGTGGCGCTGTCCATCGCGGCCTGCAGGGCGAAGTGCGCGCCGGCCCGATTCAGCGTGCCGACCATGTCGCTCAACGGCGCGGCCCGCGCGGGGGCCATCCCCAGCCCGCCCCACAGCAGGATCCCCGCCAATATGCCCAGCCTGTACGACGCCATTCGGAATTTCCATCATCCGCCAAAGGGTTTTCAGGCTTTAGACCGGATTCTCCCCGATGTGGAATAATAATCCCGTAACCTGCCATGGCAGCTCCGTTTCCGTCACGATATCCGCCGATCCCGCGCCAAAGGGTCCGTCATCAGGGGGCCCGTCATCAGCAGGCCAAGCAGCGTCAGCGCCGCGACCAGCGCCCCGGCGATGAAGGTGCCGCGAAATCCCGTCCGGTCCCACAGGGCACCCGCCATCAGGCTGGCCCCCAGCAAGGCCAGCCCCGTCACCATGTCGAACAGGCCGAAGGCCGTGCCGCGCCGCTCGGGCGGCGCGGTATCGGCAACCAGCGCGGTCATCACGCCCTCGGTAAAGCCCAGATGCAGGCCCCACAGCGCGACGCCCAGCGCGGCACCGGCCAGCGTGCGCGACAGGGCCAGCCACAGATCGGCGACGATCAGCAGCCCCAGCCCGACGGCCAGGACTGTCGGCCGCCGGACCCGGTCCGACAGGATTCCGGCCGGATAGGCCGCCAGCGCATACACGACGTTCATCACGACCAGGACCAGCGGCACCAGCGCGGGCCCCAAGCCCGCGCTGCGCGCGCGCAGCACCAGAAAGGCGTCGCTGAACTGGGCCAGCGTAAACAGCGCCGCGATCATCACCACCCGCCAATAGGGGCGCTCCAGGCCGCGCAGTTCGCGCCAGATCAACCGGCCCTTGCCCTCACCGACAGGCGCGACGCGGGGCAGGGCAGGGCGCGCCACCTCCCGCACTCCCACGATCATTACGCCAAGCGACAGGAACGCCGGCACGACCGCGCACCAGAAGACCGTGCGGAACCGGTCCGCCGTCGCCCACATCAGCCCGATCGCCAGCGCCGGCCCCAGAAAGGCGCCCACCGTGTCCAGCGATTGCCGCAGCCCGAAACTGGCGCCGCGCACCGCCGGCGGGGCGATATCGGCGATCATCGCGTCACGCGGCGCGCCGCGAATCCCCTTGCCGACCCGGTCGATGCAGCGCGCCACCGCCAGCCACCCGGCCGATCCGGCCAGCGGAAAGATCGGCTTGCTGCACGCGGCCAGCCCATAGCCGATCGCGGCCGGCAGCTTGCGCCGTCCCAGCCGGTCGCTCAACACGCCCGAGGCGATCCGGGTCAGCGACGCCGTCGCCTCGCCGGCCCCTTCGATCAGCCCGATCGTCAGCCCGGACAGGCCCAGGACGTTCAGCATATAGACGGGCAACAGCGCATGGATCATCTCGGACGAGACATCCATCAGCATCGACACGATCCCCAGCATCCAGACCCTGCGCGGAACGGCATGCCAGCCCGAACGCGGCGCATCCTCCGACATCGCTCACCCTCCCAGGGCCGGAACGCCGCTCCCCCAGGCGCGTTCGCCGGTCAGGCGCGCGATTCAAGCACATGCCGGTCCAGAACCCGCCGGTCCAGAATCCGCTGGCGCAGATACAGAAACAGCGGCAGCCCCAGCGACACACCCACCCCCAGCGTGGCCGGCAGCACGATCCACCACCCGCGCATTCCCAGCCGCCGGGCCTCCAGCCGCGCGAACAGCAGAAACGCGACGGCGGACACCACCACGTCGCGCACGAAGAACCGGCTGATCGGATTGGCTGCCATGTCGCGGACGAACAGGGCCGGCGCCAGGCCATGCGCGCCCAGCCACGGCACGAAGGCCGCATAAGGCAGGACCAGGCCCACGATGCACAGGGCAAGATAGAGATGGCGCGGCGTCATCACGATGATCCTTCTGATGGGCCTTCTGACGGGCCGTTCGACAGGCCGCCCGACCGGGGGTCAGACCAGTTGCAGCCAGGATGCGGCAGGCGCCGCGCGCCGCCACGCGCCGAACCGGGCGCAGATCCGGTACAGTACCGGCAGCGCCGCCAGCCAGACGCCCAGACCCACGGCGTAATGCGTGCCATGGCGGAAAAACAGCGCCCCGATCACCGCAAACAGCCACAGATGCATGACATAGAAGACCAGCGGCGCCCGGCCGAACACGCGCAGCACACGCGGCAGAACGGCATCCCGCTTCGTCGACAGTCGGGAAAACAGGTGAAACAGACACAAATTTCCGCCAAGCATCGACAGGACATAGACCAGGGACGGCGGATATTTGATCAGGTTGACGAATTCCCGCCACGACGCGTCGCGCGGCGGACGGATCGACCCGATGCCGCTCCAGCGCAGCGCCATCGCAACCCCGATGCCGGCCATCCCGGCGATCAGCGCGGCCCGTATGGCCCGCGCCGGCGCGACGGCCAGCCGGCGCCCCGCGGCAAAGCCCAGAAGCACGAACGCCAGCCAGGGCAGCAGCGGATATTCGACATACACGCCCCCGGTCTGACCGGGGACCAGCAGCAGCCGTGCCGCGATGCTCTCCGCCCGCATGGCGGCATCCGGCGGCGGCAGAAACAGCGGCGTGGCCGCCAGGCAGGGCAGGGCCAGCAAGAACGCGGCGCCCGGCCGCCGCAACAGGGGATGGAGCGCCCCCAGTACCAGCATGCAGCCGCCCAGGCAGGACAGGACGGTCCAGGCCAGATGGACCGGCGTGCCGTGCCCGGGCCAGGCGGGGGGCGGCTGGCCCGTCCCGTCGCCGGCAATGCCCACGATCCAGGCCGGCACCTCGATCACCTGGCTGACCGCCAGCACCAGCACCCCGCGCGCCAGCCAGTGGCGCCGGAACTGCGCGGCCCCCCAGTCCGGACGGCGCTGCGCCAGCAGCGCGGCCCCGGCCCCCATCCAGAAGAAGAATCCGGGCGCGCACAAATCGCTGGCCAGGCGCAGGAGCAGTTGCGTGACATCGCGTCCCGTATCGGCATAACGCGTCCAGGCCCCGCCCCAGAATTCCACCGAATGGCGCCGGACCACCAGCGCCCCGACATGGTCCAGCGCCATCAGCAGCATGATGGCGCCGCGCGTCGCGTCCAGCCCGTCCAACCGTTCCGCCGCCCGGCTCATGGCGCGGCCTCCCCGAACGGCAACAAATCCAGAAACGCCTCGATCGTCCGGGTCAGGCGCGGCGCGTCGCCGGTCGCGGCCAGTTCCAGCGTCGCGCCGCGAAACATGGCGACGATCATCCCGGCCAGCAGGTCGGCCCGCGCGGGCGCGATCCCCTCGTCACGCAGCCGCCGGCCGATGCCGTCCAGCCAGAATTGCGCGACCCGGCGCGGATAATCGCCGAAACGGGCCGGATCGCGGGTGGCAATGCCGTACATCTCGTAAAACAGGCACAGCGTCGGTCGCATCTCCGGCCGGGCCAGCCACAGCCACAGCGCGCGGAACACGGCGC
Organism: Nguyenibacter sp. L1; assembly: GCF_035199985.1. GTDB lineage: Bacteria > Pseudomonadota > Alphaproteobacteria > Acetobacterales > Acetobacteraceae > Gluconacetobacter > Gluconacetobacter vanlangensis. Next base: position 936,824 of record NZ_CP127015.1, on the reverse strand, counting down.
GCGGCGGCCCGGCCGCTCGTGCCAGGCAGTCATCCATCTCCCGGCGTCCCGCCTCGCGCAGCGTGTCGAAGACGGTGCACAGCAACTGCTCGCGCGATTCGAAATGATACAGGATCGTGCGGTGGCTGGTGCCGATGGACGCCGCCAGCGGACGCAGCGAGAATTCGGCCACCCCATTCCGCCGGACATAGTCGATGATCTTGTCCAGCAGGCGCGGGCGCAGCGCGGGATCGATCGGTCTGGACATGGCGCCTGGCTACATTATTAATCCGATCGGTTCAATAACAAATCGCGCGTTTGCGATTTCCCGCCGCCGGCATCTCGGGGTCTGATCGGCGCAATGGCTTCACCGGCCTGGAGGGCAGCATGACCACCCCACGCGACTACATCTGCGAACGTATCCTGCTGACGAACGATGACGGAATCGACGCGCCGGGTCTGCGGGTGCTGGAACAGGTCGCGGCCCAACTGGCACCCGAAATCTGGGTGGTCGCGCCCCGGCATGACCAGAGCGGCACGTCCCATTCCATCAGCCTGCACGACCCGCTGCGCGTCAGCCCCCAAGGCGAGGTGCAAGGCGCGGCATCAGGCGCGGCATCCGGGGCGCGCCGCTTCGCCGTGCCCGGCACGCCGGGCGATTGCGTCGTCATGGGTGTGCGCCATCTGATGGCCGGACGGCGCCCCGACATGATCCTTTCGGGCGTCAATCGCGGCGGCAATCTCGGTGTCGAGACCGTGTTTTCCGGCACGGTGGGCGCGGCCATGACCGGCATGCTGCTGGGCATTCCCTCCATCGCGCTCAGCCAGGTCTTCGTGGCGGGGCAGGACGTGCCGTGGGACACGGCGCGCACCCTGGCCCCGGGCGTCATCCGGCAACTGGCCGCCATGGACTGGGCGGCCGAGGCCTGCCTCAACGTCAATTTCCCGGCCTGCCCGCCGTCCGAGGCACGAAAGATGCTCCTGACCAGCCAGGGTCTGGGATTGATGGACGGCGTGGACGTCGTCACCGGGACCGACCCCAGGGGCCTGCCGTACCACTGGCTGACGCTGACCCGCGCACGCCTCGCGGATGACGCCGGCAGCGAAGCGGCCGGCGTCGCCGCCTTCCACGTCACCGCGACGCCGCTCCGCTTCGAACGCACGCACGACTCCACGCTGGCGGCCATGCGCGCCGGGCTCTGAAACACCGCCCGGCCGGGCCGAAAAAACCGGGCCATTAGATCGAGATCAAGGACGCCCCCGGGCAACGGGACTATCGACCCGCTCCGTGACAGGGCCGTCTCGGCCCGGGTGGAGGCTTCATGAAGATCGTCCTGTTTTCGGCCGGCGAAGCGGCGGACGAAGCGGCATTTTCCGCGCTCGGCGGCGACCTGGCCGTTCTGCCGGTCACGGCGCCGCTCGATGCCGGCAATGTGGACGCCCATGAAGACGCCGACATCGTCAGCGGCTTCGCCGGCTGCGATTTCAGCGCCGCCACCCTGTCCCGCCTGCCCAGGCTGCGCTTCATTGCGGTCCGCGCGACCGGCTTCGACAATGTCGATCTCGCCTATTGCCGTGCCCGCGGCATCCTGGTGTCCAACGTGCCGGCCTACGGCGACAGCACGGTGGCGGAACATGCGTTCGGCCTGCTGCTCGCCTTGTCGCGCCGGACCGTACCCTGCGCCGAGGCCACGCGGCGCGGCGATTTCACCTTCTGCCCGGACCGGGGGTTCGAACTGCGCGGCAAGGCGTTCGGCGTGGTCGGGACCGGCCATATCGGCCGCCGGGCCATCGAGATGGCATTGGGGTTCGGCATGACCGTGCTGGCCTATGACGCCATGCCGTCACCGGACCTGCAGGCCCGGCCCGACATCCGTTATGTCACGTTCAACGCCCTGCTGGCCGAAGCCGACATCGTCAGCCTTCACGTCCCCGCCACCCCGCAGACCGACGGCATGATCGGCGCTGCCGAACTGGCCCGGATGAAACGCGGCGCGGTGCTGATCAACACGGCGCGGGGGCAGGTCGTCGATCACGCCGCCCTGGTCGGCGCGCTGGAACGCGGCCACCTGGCGGCGGCAGGGCTCGACGTGCTGCCCGACGAGACCCTGCTGCGTCATCCCGACAAATTCTTCGCCCCGGACCAGGCCCCGTCGGCCACGCAACTGCGCGCGGCCCTGGCCGCGCGCGCCTTGGCCAGCATGCCCAACGTCATCGTGACCCCCCACAACGCCTACAACACGCAAGAAGCCTTCCGCCGGATCGTCGAGACGACGATCGCCAATATCCGGGCCTTCGCGGAAGGCAACCCGATCAACCTGGTGGGATAGGCCTTTCGCCCTGCCGTTCGAGAAACGTGACGGCCTCGTCCCAGCCCCGGACGCGCGGTGTCCAGTCGACGGTCCTGTTGTGCGGTGCGTCGAACAAGACGCCCTGGCCCTTGAAGCGGCGGAAATGCCGGACATTGTCATCGACCAGGAAATCCGCGGCCAGGATGCTCTTGTCGCCGCAGAACACGATGTTCAGCGGCGAAATGAAGGGAAAATGCTCCCGCAGCCACGCGAACTTGGCGGCGCACGACGCCGGATATTCCATCGCCGCCGTGGTGATGAACACGTCGAAGCGGGCGCCCAGATGCCGCAGCGCGTCCCTGGCGCCGGGCATGACGTCCAGCGTGCGGAAAAATTCGCCCTGATGCAGCAGGTCTTCCATCATCACCACATGCGCGGGATCGGCCAGGTCGGCGAAATGCCTGCCGTGCAGCATGTCGGCCGTCCAATCATAGCCGTGCCGGGTCCGATACCAGTTCCATTGCGCGCTAAAGGCGTCGGCGATGACTTCGTCCATATCGACGGCGAGGCGAGGGCGGTATTCCATGACGATCACTCTTGCCAGTCCCGGCCTGCTTGGACAATGAACTCTGCGTGCGACCTGCGGTCGACGAACTCTACGTGCAACCTGCCGGTCGACGAACTCTGCGCGCGACCTGCTCGGTCGACAGGAAATGGAGGCAACGAGAATGACGGACCGAGACAGCGACATGCCGGCCGAACCCCCTCGTTGCTCCTGGGCCCGGACCGATCCGCTGCTGCGCCTCTATCACGACCAGGAATGGGGCATGCCGGTGCATGACAGCCGCGCCCTGTGGGAAATGCTGATGCTCGAAGGCTTCCAGGCCGGATTGTCCTGGCTGACCGTCCTGCGCCGGCGCGACGGCTTCCGCCGTGCCTTTCGCGGTTTCGATCCGGACATCGTCGCCCGTTTCGACGACGCGGACGTCGAACGCCTGATGGGCGATCCCGGCATCATCCGCGCCCGCGCCAAGATCGTGGCGACGATCGGCAATGCGCGCGCCTGTCTGGCCATGCGCGACCGGGGCGAGGATTTCGCGGCCTTCGCCTGGGGCATGGTGCCGGATGCGCCGGTCCGCAACCGTACCGGTGAAATCCTGGCGCAATCACCGCTGTCGCAGGCCATGTCCCGGGCGCTCAAGGCAAGGGGGTTCAAATTCGTCGGGCCGGTGATCGTCCATGCCTGGATGCAGGCCGTCGGCATGGTCGACGACCACGACCCCGCCTGCTTCCGTCACATATCCTGAACCCACATACGCTGTTCCAGTTGGCCCTGTTCACTTGGCCCGTTCAGTTGGTGGTGCTGACGCTCCAGGTCGCGCTGATCACGTCGGGGCTGCGGGCGATATGGTCGCTGATCATGTCCAGCTCCTGCGGATCGGCCGAGGTCGGCACCAGCAGGGCGGCCAGTTCCACATGCTCGTCGCTCTCGGACAGGGTCTCGATGTCGCGGATCGGGTAATGATGGTGCTCCAACTCGTCCGCCAGCAGGTCGCGCGCGGCCGAGACATGCTCGGGCCGGCAGATCACGTGCATCCGGTACAGCGCCTCGGTCGTGTCCGGATTCAGCGGGCGGCGATCGACGAATTCCACCAGCGGGCGCAGCAGCGTATTGCCCGCCAGCACGAACAGCGCGACCAGGATCGCCTCGCCCGGCAGCCCGGCGCCGGAAAACGCCCCCACCGCCGCGGTGGACCACAAGGTCGCCGCCGTGTTCAGCCCCCGCACCTGGCCGCCATCCTTCATGATGACGCCCGCGCCCAGAAACCCGATGCCCGAGACGACATAGGCGATCACCCGCACCGACCCGTCGGGGCCCGACAGCCGTACGCCCAGATCGACGAATGCGGCGGCCCCCACCGCCACCAGCGTGTTGGTGCGCAGCCCGGCGGTGCGCTGGCGATATTGCCGCTCCAGGCCGATGACGGCCCCCAGGACGAACGAAACCGACAGCGCGACCGCCGTATGCAGAAAGGCAGGCAGGTCGAACATGAACGGTCTCCCGGCCGCGCCATCTCTGTCGGGCGCATGCACGCATGAACGGAACGACGCGCGGAACAATGCCGGCCGCACCGGCCGGCGCGGCGGTTTTAGGCATCATCGACCGCTCGAGTCCAGTAGGCGCCACCGGCCTCCGTGACGAAATCGTGTGGCCCGCCCCGTCGCGCGCGGCGGCGGGGCGGCTGGCGGTTTTCGGGGGCGCTGCTACTGTCCCGGGGGCCCGGCCGCCGACGGCCGCCCGCGAAAATCATCGATCGAACAGGGAGACGCCCATGGAACAGACAGGACGGGAAAAGACACTATACGCCACGATGCGCGCGCTGCCCGGGCACGAGGAAACCCTGGCCGCCATGCTGCGCGACCTGGCGCGCGACGTGCGGGCCGAACCCGGATGCCTGCGCTTCGTCGTCTATCGCCTCGCGTCCGACCCGGCCGCCTTCCATGTCGAGGAGACCTATCGCGACCAGGCGGCGTTCGAGGCGCATATCGGCATGGACCATGGCAGGCGCTTCAACGCCGCGATCCGGACGATGGTCGAAGGCGGCGCGTCGAACGTGGTGTTCCTCGACCTGGTCGCCTGAACGGCCGCACGGGACTCGCGTAACCCCGGATCACTCGTCGCCCTGCGCGCCCGTCGCGGCGCGCAGGCTGGCCAGCGGCAGGTCGATCCGGATCGCGATGCCGCGTTCCGTCCGCTCCCGCCGAAAGCTGCCGCGCAATTGCCGCTCGATCACCATCGTCAGCAGGCGCGAGCCGAAACCCGGCTCGGCGGCCTGGCCGGCGGCCGGATCGGCGGGGGCCGGCGGCGCCAGCTCGTCCCATTCGTGCCAGAGGATGCCGATCCGCGCGTCCGACCGCCGGCACGTGATGGCCAGCCGGCCCGGCGGCCTGCCCAATGTGCCGTGTTTCGCGGCATTGGTGGCCAGTTCATGAAAGATCAGGGCCAGCGGCGTCGCCGTCCGGGCGTCGATCGCGGCATCGTCTCCGTCGATCGTCAGCCGCCCGGCAGGAGCCGTCTCCCCATACGGGGACAGGATGCGGCGCAGCAATTCCTGCAGCGAATATCCGGCCTGCTGGGCGGTTTCGTTGCCCGTCCGCGCCCTGATGAAATCATGCGTATGCGCCAGCGCGCGCAGCCGCGCGCGCAGCTTTTCGGCAAACGCGTCCGCGTCCTGGCCATCCTCCAGCGTCAGGTTGATCAGGGCATAGACGATGGCGAACAGGTTCTTGATCCGGTGATCCAGTTCCCGCTCCACCAGGGCGCGCTCGGTTTCCAGGCACTTGGCCTCGTGAATGTCGGTCATCGTGCCGATCCAGCGCGGTGTTGCGCCCGCCTCGCCGGCGATCGGCAGGGCAATCACCTGCCCCCAGCGATATTCGCCCGAATGATGGCGCAGCCGGCCCTGGACATCCATCCGCTGCCCGGTCGCGACCGCGTCGCGCCAGGCGGCCATGACGCGGTCGCGATCGTCGGGATGCAGGAAATCCTGCCACGGGCAGGGTTCGCCCGGCGCGTTCGCATGGCCGGTGAAATCCTGCCAGCGCCGGTTGCAGTAATCGTTCCTGCCGTCCGCGTCCCAGCCGAAGACGATATGCGGCAACGTGTCGGTATAGGTCCGGAACTGCCGTTCGCTGGCGGCCAGCGCCATCGACGTCTCGACCTGCTGCGTCACGTCGACCGCGACGCCCGAACAGCGCGCCGGCCTGCCGTCCGGGCCCGGCAGCATCCGGGCCGACGTCACCACCCATCGGGTCCGGCTGCCGCCGATCACCCGATGCTCGCAGCGATAATTTTCCCCGCGCTCCCTGGCCCGGCTCAGCGTGCTTACGACCCGTTCGCGGTCATCGGGATGGATCCCGGCAATAAAGAGCGCACGATCGGCGCCCCGGGCCGCGACGGCCGGGTCCACCCCGTGCAGCAGTGCGAAACGTTCGTCGGTGGTGACGATTTCGGTGTTGAAATCGACCTCCCACGTGCCGACCAGCCCGCCGGCCTGCAGCGCCAGGTCCAGCCGGTGCTTCGCGTGCTGCAGGTCCAGCCGCGTCCGCACCCGCTCGGTGGTCTCTCCACCCGACAGCAACGCCCCCCGCACGGCGCCGTCCTGGTCGAAGATCGGGGTGAAATCGATGTCGAACCAGCGCGAGACCAGTTCCCCGTCCTGATGCATGCGCATCCGCACGTCCTGGAAATGGGATGGCTGGCCCAGGAAGGTGCGCGCCACCGCCTCGCGATAGAAATCGGCGGCCTGGGGAAACACGCCCGCCATCGGCCTGCCCAGCGCGTCCGCGTAATCCGGGCCGACGATGTCGCACATGACCCGGTTCGGAACCAGCAGCCCCTGCCGCCCGATCAGCACCGCCATGGGCGAGGACGACGCGACGGCCAGCCGGACCGCATAGCGCAGGCAGTCCGGCCAGGTCTCGACGGCGCCCGCCGGCGTCGCCGCCCAGTCGAAGCCCAGGATCGCCGCCAGTTGCGGATCCCCGGGCTGGCCCCTGACCTGCCGGGCCGATGCCGGATCGCCCGCATGGCGGGAAAACAGGCCGACCATCGACACTTCCTCCCATTTCCCGTTTCTCTGCATAAATGAGACGAAACAGACCAAATATGTCCTTCGAATGGACAAAATATGTCCATTCAATCCCGAAATCGGCACAAGCCGTGCCGGCTTCAACCATCACGCCACGCATGCCGCAGGGCCGGGCTCATCGCCCGGAGCAGGCCCCGAGGCATGCCGTGCCTCGGCGCGTGGCTTCTTGTTTTTTTGAAATACAGAGCCAAAAAATTCTTGAATTTTCAGGCTGCGATAATTCGGATCAAATGAATCCAAAAACAATAAAAGTCTTTTTGCTTCTTTTTCTTCAGAAAAAGAAGAGTCTTCTTCGGACGGCCAGCCTAACCGACTCGGGCGGCGATGCATAGGGGCGCGGCGTGACGGCTGCCGAACCTATCTTGTCCTTACGTCTTGAAAATAGGAAGACTCTTTTCCTCGCGGTCCACAGGGGGCATGGCACGATGCTGGCGCATTTCACCGATCACGCGGCCAACGAACGGACCTTCCTGGCCTGGATCCGCACCGCGCTGGCCGTCATGGCCTTCGGCTTTTTGGTCGAACGGTTCGACCTGTTCCTGCAGGTCGCGGCCGCGTCCCTGGGCGGACATCCCATCTCGGTCCGCCGCCAGTTGTTCGGCGACCTGATCGGCCTGCTTCTTCTGGTGCTGGGCGGCGTCATGATGGTGGTGGCGACGCTGCGCTATCGCCGCAACCGGGCCCTGATCGACTCGCCGGACCTCCAGGCGGGGCAGGACGGCCGGGGCGACCTGGTGCTGGTGGGCCTGCTGCTCCTGCTGGGGGGCGCGCTGTTCCTCTATCTGGTGGTCCACGTCCTGACGTCGGTCTAGAGCCATATCCATTCACACTGGTTCACGGATATGGCTCTAGCTCATTGTTTTAACGAGCATCTTTATCCGACCGGATGAGTCCATCCGGTCGGATGATGCTCTAAGAGCCGATCCCCGCGGATCAGCCCGCCTCCGTGCCAGCCGGGTCCAGCATCGCGGCGAAGGACGCGGCGCTGCGGCCCGGATCGCGGGCCCGGTGGCGGATCATCAGGAAACGCCGCTCGGGCAGGGCAAAGGGCACCTGCCGCAGCAATCCCGCCTCCAGGCTGGCCGCGACGACCGAGGCCGACAGCACGGTGGCCCCCGCGCCGGCCTCGGCAGCGGCCCGTACCGCCTCGTTCGACGGCAGTTCCAGCCCGATATCCAGCGCCTCCGGCGCCAGGCCCATCCCCAGCAGGAAGGACGCGAATTCCGAGCGCGTGCCCGATCCGGCCTCGCGCAGCACCCAGGTGCCCGCCGCCAGGTCCGACGCCGTGCGGGGCGGGGTTTCGCTCCAGGGATGCCCGGGCGGGACGACCAGGACCAGTTGGTCGCGCGCGACGACGCGGCTCGTCAGGCTCTCATCCTCGATCGCGCCCTCGACAAAGCCCAGCGCGGCGTCGCCGTCGCGCACGGCCCGCGCCACCTGGGCGGTGTTGCCGATCGACAGCCGGATGTCGATCGACGGGTAACGGGCATGGAACGCCACCAGGCGGGCGGGCAGCCAATAGCCTGCGATCGTCTGGCTGGCATGGATCGGCAGCACGCCGCGCCGCAGCGCGCCCAGATCGGCCATCAGCAGGCGCGCCGCCTCGGCACGGTTCAGCACCGCACGCGCTTCGTCCAGGAACAGCCGGCCCGTCCCGGTCAATTCGATGCGGCGCCCGACCCGGTCGAACAATTGGGCCCCGAATTCGGCCTCCAGCACCGCGACGGCATGGCTGACGGCCGATTGCGCCAGGTTCAGCGCCCGCGCCGCCGCCGTCACATGCTGGCGCTCGGCCACCGCGACGAAGATCCGCAACTGCTCCAGCGTCATCGGCCGCCGCTCAAGTCAAGCGGACCAGCGGTCACGCGGACGGAGAGGCGGACGACGGGGCAGAGGGCGGGGCGGGCAGGGCACGCACCAGCAGCGCCACCGCCTCTTCCAGCATGCGTCGATCCTGCGGGGTGAAACGATCCTTGACCGGGCTGTCGATGTCCAGGACCCCGATCAACCTGTCGCCGGACAGCACGGGAATGACGATTTCCGATTCCGACGCTGCGTCGCAGGCGATATGGCCGGGAAATGCATGCACGTCCGGCACGACGACCGTCTCGCGCCGCGCCGCCGCCGTGCCGCAGACCCCCGCGCCCAGCGCGATGCGGGTGCAGGCGACGCGGCCCTGGAACGGCCCCAGTACCAGCTCATCCCCGCGCAGCAGATAGAAGCCGGCCCAGTTGACGCGCGGCAGCGCCTCGAAGATCAGGGCCGCGACGTTCGCGCAATTCGCCACCAGGTCATGCTCGCCGGCCAGGACGCCGGCAATGCTGGACAACAGGTCGTCCGGCGTGATGCGCGCGGCGGAAAGAGTATTCATGGATGACAGCCTCCGGGGTATGAGGACGCGCCGCGCCGGGTGCGGCGATCGCGGACGGCGGCCCGTATCATGCCCGCTCCGTCATGCCCGCTTCCCTAGTGTCCTGATTCCGAAATTCGCAAGCGAATTTTGGAATCGAAAGGACACTAGAATCAATATTTTAGTGTCCTGCCCGAGAAATTCTCATAAGAATTTCTCGGGCAGGACACTAGGTCGGGACAAGCCGCCGTGGGACCGTTCAGTGCCCTCGGCGTCAGTGCCCTCAGCGATCGACATGCCCCAGATCATGCTCGGGGGCGATGACGTCCCGCACCCGTTGCTTCAATGCCTTGGGACCGGGAAAGCCGCCATCCCGCTTGCGCTCCCAGATCACCGTGTCGCCCACCGTGATCTCGAACCGCCCGCCGGTATCCGGAACCAGCGCCACCTCGCCGATCGCGTCGCCGAACGTCGCAAGGATCTCCTGCGCCATCCAGGCCGCGCGCAGCAGCCAGTTGCAGGCGGTGCAATAACGGATGGCAACGCGCGGGCCGGAACCGACCATGATCCGTCATCCTTCCGCTGGACCGTCTTCCGCCGGGCGCCCGGGCAGGCACACATCGACCAAAAAGTGCCTGGGCTCGAAATGTGCCAGTGCCCGGCTACCTGGCCCAGCTACCTGGCGCGACCGACCGTCAGACGGTCTTTTTCAGGTTGGGACTGGCCTTGAACCGGACGGTCTTGCCGGCCTTGACCTTCACGGGCTCGCCCGTGCGGGGGTTCAGCGCCTTGCGCGCCTTGGTCTTGTGCACCGTGAAGGTCCCAAAGGACGGCAGGGTAAAGCCGCCTTCGTCCTTCAGCGTCTCCACGATGGCGTGGATCAGGTCGTCAGCCGCCTTGCCGGCGGCAACGCCCGTGCAGGAAAGAGAATCCTGAAGTACGGCGGCGATAAAAGCCTTGCTCATGGAGGAGCGTGTCCCAATAGTTATCGACGGCGCAACGGTAGCAGCCAGGCGTGAAAATTGTCTAACCTCATCATAGAGGGCCGGTGCGATTCGCGGAACACGCGACGGCGATCTGCTGTAAATTTTATTTCATATTGGCCGGCATTCCCGCCAATTTCCGTTTTCAAAGGCCGGAAGCCCGCATTGTCGCGACAGGGTGTCCGCGCGGGGGCGCCATTCCGAAGGGACACATCATGACAGGACCCATCGTCAACCTCGCCGACGTCGAATTGCGGCCCCGCCCCGCGAAATTCGCGCCCCAGGGCCCCGAGGCCGCCTTGTTCGATGCCCGGATGGGCATGATCTCGGCCCGGCTGGGCGCGCGCAAGCTCGGCTACAACCTGACCGCCGTGCCGCCCGGCAAGCGCGCCTTTCCCTTCCACAGCCACCAGGCGAATGAGGAAATGTTCCTGATCCTGTCGGGCCACGGTGAAATCCGCATCGGTGACGCCCGCTATCCGGTCGGGCCGAACGACGTCATCGCCTGCCCGCCGGGCGGCCCGGCCACCGCGCATCAGATCATCAATACCGGCACCGAGGAACTGCGTTACCTGGCCGTCAGCACCAGGATCAGTCCGGAAATCGCCGAATATCCCGATAGCGGCAAGTTCGGCGTGCTGTCGGACATGGCGACCGACGCCCAGGGGGCGCCGCGCACCTTCACCTTCGTCGGGCGCGAGGGCGATTCGCTCGAATACTGGCCGGATAATCGTTGAGACTCTCCGTTTCGCTCCCCTTTTTCTCCGGAATAGGAACGTGCCCCCGTCAGGCCGCCGCGCGCCGCGCCAGGAAACGGGTCAGCGCGGGGGTGACCGCCACCACGACGACGAAACGCACCAGTTGCATCGCCATGACGAATGCCAGGTCGACAGGGCTGGACGCCGCGATGATGGCCACCGAATCCGCGCCGCCGGGCGACGTGGCCAGATAGGCCGTCAGCGGATCGATCCCCGCCAGTCGCGCCAGCACCCATCCCATGCCCCCGCACAGCACGATCAACGCCGCGATCGCGGCCAGGACCCGGGGGGCCGCGCGCGCCGCATGGCGCAGGATCGGACGCGTGAACCGCAGCCCTATGCTCCATCCCACCAGCACATAGGCCGCCGCCAGCAGCCAGGGCGGCAGGATGATCGCAAGCCCCCCGCCATCCTGTGCCGCCACCCCCAGGGCCAGCGGCAGCAGCAGCGCCCCGGCCGGCACCGCCAGCCGGCGCGCCAGGACCACGCCGCCGCCGATCAGGCCCAGCGTTGCGGCGAATTGCGGGACCGGCAGCGGCGGAAACCAGATCACGGGCGGGCGGTGCCCCATATCCACCCCCCACCATCGCGCCACGAGCGACGCCGTCAGCGCGACGCACAGCACGCGCATATATTGCATGAAGCCGACCAGCCGGCTGTCCGCGCCGAACGCATCGGCCATCAGGACCATGGCGGTGGCCGCCCCGGGCGAGATCCCCCACAGGGCGGTCGTGCCCGGCAGCACCCGCAGGCGCATCAGCATCCAGCCCAGCACGATGCCGGCCACGATGGCGAACAGGACGCCGCCCAGGAACAGCGGCCAGTTCCGCGCCACCTCATCCAGGATCGACGGCCGCAGGCCGCGCCCGATCATGCAGCCCACGATCCCCTGGGCCAGGGCGAAGGGCAGGGGGGCGACGCGGACCGACCCCTCCAGCAGCGCCTGCAGGATCCCCGCGCCGATGGCCCCCATCAGCAGCGCCGCGGGCAGATGCAGCATCGTCAGCGGACAAACCACCGCCACCGTCAGCACGCCCAGCATTGTCCACTGCATCCATGCCGGCCGAGCGGCGTATGAACCAGGGAAGAACGGCGGACGATGCGTCATGGCGGACAGCCCGGAGCAGGATCGGGAAACCAGGATCGGGAAACTGGGGTCAGACGGGGGCCAGCGCGATGGACGCGGCATCGGTCACGCGCGACAGGCGCGGAAAGATGTGGCGCAGCGCGAAATCGTGCTGCTCGGCGGCCCCGGCACTGCACCCGTCTTGCGCCACGACGACGTCGTACCCCAGTTCCCAGGCATGGCGCAGCGTGGATTCGACCCCGATATTGGTCGAGATTCCGGCCAGAACGATGGTCCTGACGCCGCGCCGGCGCAATTGCAGGTCCAGCTCGGTGCCGTGGAACGCGCCCCATTGGCGTTTGGTGACGATGATGTCCCCCGGCTGCTCCAGCCCTTCGGCCAGTTGGTCCCATCCCGGCGGAAAGCCCCCCGGCGGTATCCGGGTCGGCGCGTCCACGTTGGTCGGCGGCAGGTCGCCCCCATCGGCGGAAAACGAAACACGGACCAGAACCACCGGCGCCCCGGCGGCGCGGAATGTTTCGGCCAGGCGCCGTCCGGTCTCCAGCACCGCCGGCCCGGTGCGCGGGGCCAGCTCCATGCCGACGATGCCGTTCTGTAGATCGATCAGAACAAGGGCGGTATGACGCGGATCGAGTACGGTCATTGGCGTATGTCCATGGCAGGTTGATCGGAATATGATAGGCGAGGAATCCCTCGCAAAACGGATAATTGAGGATGCCTTCGCAAAAATCAACTCCCACCGCGCATGCCCCTGGATCGGCCCCCGTCGCGCCCAAGCGCCAGCGCGGGCGCCAGCGCGTGGCGGCGATCCTGGCGGCGGCATCCGACCTGTTTTTCGAAAAGGGCTTCGATGGCGCGACGATGACCGAAATCGCGGCGCGCTCGGACACCGCCATCGGGTCTCTCTACCGCTTCTTCCCGACCAAGGAGAGCCTGGCCGACGCCCTGCTGGGCCATTACCTGGCCTGTCTGCAGGCCAGGCTGGACGACATCGCCACGCGCCCTGCGACGCTGGGGCCCGCCGCCTTCGCCGACGCCCTGCTCGACATGGCGTTCGACTTGCGGGACGAGCGGGCGGCGGCCGTGATCCTGATCGATGCGCGCCGGGACGGCCCCTACCAGCGCGCGACGCTGCGGGACATGATGCGCGGACGGATCGGCGCGCTGCTGCACCGCATCGCCCCCGCTTTGCCGCCCGAGCGCGGGGCGGCGGTGGCGACGATGATGCTGCAATTCCTCAAGGCGGTTCCCGTCCTGGCGGAGGAAGAGCGGCGGACCGGCGCGCCGCTCCTGGCGGAATTGCGCCGCGCCGCCCGGCTCTACGCGACCGCCGCCCTGACGGCGGACGGAACGGCCCCCTGACGAAAAAAAGGGGGGCCGGAAACCGGCCCCCCGATCGATCAGGTCGAAACGTCCGGGACAGATCGTTCAGAACAGTTCGATATGGCTCTTGAAGCCCAGCATCGCGGTGTCGTGCAGCACGCGTTGACCGCCGGGGTTGAAATAATACTGGAAATCCGGGGCGAAGGTGATGCCCCGATAGACATGGATCTGGTAATTGGCTTCCAGGTTCATGCCATAGCTCTGCGGGCCATAGGCCCCGTTCAGCAGCGATCCGGGGGCCACGCCTTCCAGAAGCTGCAGGGTCTGGGTCTTCGACGCCAGCGGCGAGACACGGATATAGGAGAAATTGACGCCGATCGCATCATGCGGCCGCGCGGCCCAGAATCCCCGCGCCAGGAAGCCCGCCTCGTACTGTTCCGAACGCATCGAGATTTTCTCGGTGTTGTAGTAGAAGCCGCCCAGGAAGGTCACGCCGGCATCCGAAGCACCTCCCTTGAAATGATGCAGCATCTGGTCGACCAGGAACCACGCCGCATTCGCGCCATGGTCCTGGCGCGGCGGCAGGCCCGTCAGCGCCCAGGCATTGCCGAAACCGTCGTAATAGACATCCTTGTGGTCCACGGTGTCCCGCGCATAGCCGAACTTGTAGTGGCCCGGCAGCGTCCCGTGGCCGAAAGTCGGCTCCCAGCCGATTTCGACCGGCACCGTCTCGCCGTTGATGTCGGCGCCGTTGAATTTCAGGCCGGTGCGATATTGCTGCACGCCATAGATGCCGGCCTGGTCGAAATAGACGCCGGTCTGGATATAGGTCGTCGTCGTCGGCCGGAACCGCAGCCGCAGCGCCCAGTTCGAATCGGGATAGGACGAATGCGCGGTATTGTCCGAAGACGCCTTGGGGTTGCCGCAGAACGCATTGTTCATGAAGTTGCAGTAGAGCGGGTTGGACGAAAAATCGTTCAGGAACGGTATGCGCCCGGCCGCCACGTCGAACCGGCCCTTCCACAGCGTCTCCTCGCCATAGCCATAGACGAAGTGGAAGAACACGTTGCCGCCGCCGCCATAGATTTCCGAACTCGGGTCCATGTTGTCGCCGAACATGCGGCTGGCCGGAATGCCGTAGCGGCCGACGGCCACGGCATGGGTGGAAAACCCGGTCCAGCCCGCCAGCTTCTCCCAGTCGATATCGTTTTCCAGCCCGTACTGGCCGGCGTTGGAACTGCCCATGCGCAGCCCGTACCCGGGGGTGACCGATCCGATATTGCCCGTAAATTCGTTGGTATTGTCCAGCAGGATGGCAACGCCGCGGTCGCGCAGCCAGCTATTCCACCCGAACGGGTCGGGCCACAGCGCCTCGGGCTGCGGCAGGGGCGGCACCGACGATCCGGGGGCGAACGGGGTCTGGTTCAACGGCGTCGCGACCCGGATGCTGGGGTTGAGGGAGGTCTGCGCGACCGCGCCGCCGGCGACGCACAGCGCAATGCCGGTGCAGGCGCAAAGCAAGGTGCCGCGCGACACCGCACGGGCCATAAAAGTCTCGGCCGGGGAAATTTGCTTTTTCATCGTTGTTTTTGTTCTTTTTGTTAAAGCACGCCGTCCGGACTGGACGTGCCAGCCGGCGCGCCGGGTTTTGCACGACGAAGGTCAGGGTCGATACGCTACCCCATCGGAACGAACGGCGGAGCCCGCTCCGCGTCTTCGAGGCGGACATCCGCGAAGGACGGATTTTTCGGACGCTGGCCGGAATCCTGATCGGCCCTCCGGCCCGGAACCGGGAAAAATTGTCTTCATCATATTTTTCTTGCTTATAGAAGACGTAAGATTTGTTCTTACACTCTACGCTTACGACAAAAATAACCCCCGATCAAGGAACTGGTTTCGCTATTGGCGGAGGGGCCTTCCAAATATCTCCGCACGTTTTAGTGACCACAACATGCATCGCGATAATCCGGCCATCGATCGTCTCAATGGACGCACGGCCAATGACGTATGAAAAGCAGCACACGCATTGATTATGGCTAATCAATAGGAAAAGTTCCCGCATAGGGGATGATTGACATGTTTCTACACTGCTGATGCATAATGGTCACAGTCATCAGGACCGGGATCCCCCGCGCCGCCCCGCGCCATGACCTGCCGACCGGCGGCGGCACGAACCGCGGTCGCGCAACATCGTTTGCCGCCGCAATCCGGCTATTTTATTGAAATTCCGCATGTTCCCGCATGCGCGGCGGCGGCGTGCGCGCCCCGGTTCCCAAAAACATAAAACGCCGTCAAGGATGTAAAAAAACTACCATACATCTGCTGCCGAATTTTCACGCACAAGCCGGTGTGTCGGGATTACATGACTGTCACGTATCTGTGACCCAAATAACGCATGTTGCGTGGAGGGGCGCGGAGCACGGAAGGACTGCCATGTCGCCTGACGCCTGCCTGCCGCCCCGGGGTGAAATCGCCCCGCTTGCCTGTGCTCGCCTGCCTGCGTTCGGCCTGCCGTGTCCGGCCTGCCTGTCCGGCGTGACAGTGTGGTCCTGAAGACATGACGTTCAGGCCACCGCTCCCGATCCTGCGAAGTCGGTCGGTGCGTCGCAAAACAAGATACGACGCCCGAAATAAAAATCAGGCGAAATAAAGTAATACGGCCTCATTTTATCTCTCGTATGGAGTTGACGTAAATGCGCACGCGCGCCTGCACGCCTGTTTACCGTCGTGCCGTTCTGTGTCTCGCCACCGCCCTTGCCCCGATCGGCGCGCCGCTCCTGCACGCGCAGGACCTGCAGCCCGCCCCCGGCCGGCACCAGCATAAGCCGCGCCATCACGGCAAGCATGCCGCCCATGCCAAGGGCGACGCGGCGACGGCCACGCCCGGTGCCCAGGTCGCGCAAGCCGCGCCGCGCCCCAGGCACAAGAAGAAGGCCGAGCATGCCTCGGTCCCGGAAAATCTGGAAGTCGTGGGCGCGCGCAGCAGCGCGCAGGCCAGCGGCATCGGATCGATCGAGCAGGCGCGCGTGCTGCAGATGAACGCGCCCAACCTCATCAACGTGATGCCGCAATCCGAAATCGAGAAGGTCCCCAACTATGTGCTGGGTGACGCGGCGCGCCGCCTGCCCGGTGCCTCCGTCATCAACAAGAGCGGCGAATCCCGCTCGATCCAGATCCGCGGCCTCGACCCCAACCTGAACGGCGTCACGTTCGAGGACGTCATCCTGCCCGCCGGCTCGATCAACGGCAGCGGCCGCGCGGTGCCGCTGGATGCGATCCCCGCCCCGCTGGCCGGCGGCCTGGAACTGATCAAGACCAACCGTCCCGACCAGGACGCGTTCGCCCTGGGCGGCCAGCTCAATATCCTCTCGCGCGATATCGGGCCGAACGACCAGCCGTTCCTGAACATCTCGGCCGCCGGCGGCATCCGTGACCCGCACCCCACGCGCCTCTTCGACGGCACGATCGCGGGCGGCATGCGCTTCGGCCTGGACGGCAACCCGTTCGACAAGCACGGCGGCGGCGACAGGCCCTTCAGCGTCAGCTTCTTCGCCACCGCCCTGTCGGACTGGCTGATGCTGGACGATCTGCAGCAGAAATGGGCCGGGACCCCGGGGCAGGGCGTTCCCGTCAAGCAGGCCGACCAGCTCATGTATTCGGGCCACAAGGTCCGCTGGGGCTACGGCGGCACACTGGGCTGGGACGTCGACAGACATACCAGGATTTATCTGAAGATGTTCGATTCCGGCATCGAGGCCCCGGTCATCAAGTATGACCTGACCTTCAAGCCCGGCAAGACGATCACGATGGACCCCACGCTGCCCGGCGCCTATACGTCCAACTCGTCGACCAGCCTCAGCATGAACGACGTATGGGTCCATAACGAGGAACGCGTCTACAAGTTCGGCGGCCTCAGCGACGTCGGCCGCTTCAAGCTCGATTACTGGGGCGCGTGGGCCAGCAATTTCCTCTACACGCCCTATTCCTACAGCGCCTCGTTCAACAACGCCAACACGGTCCCCGTCTATTACAACAACATCACCAACGCGCTGCGTCCGACCGCATCCGCGATGACCAACCTGGCGAACTATAACAGCTACACGCTCTCCAGCCTGTCCAACGCGCACCAGAACGATTTCGACGGCGAGTGGGCCGGCCATGTCGGCGCGTCGACCAGGCTGGATGTCCTCGACGTCAAGGGCCTGCTCAGCTTCGGCGGCGGCCTGCGCATGGAACATGTCACCCACAACGACCCGCAATATACCTATGGCGGCGTGCCGTCGGCCAATGCCGGCGCGTGGGCGGGCAACCAGACCTACACCCTCTTCAACGGCATGTATAATCTGGGCACCCCGCCGGGCACCCAATATGTCCGCCAGATCCTCAGCAATCCCTATCCGGGCCTCAGGGAAAACGTCGCGGCCGACGCCATCACCACGCGGCAATCCTTCATCGACGACAACGAGAACATCTATAACCTCTACCTGCAGTACCAGGCCACCTGGCGGCGTTTCGGCGTCCTGGCCGGCGTGCGCTACGAGAAGACCGACGGCGTCTATCGCGGCATCGCCACCTCGGTCGTCAACGGCCAGACCCAGCTCGCGCCGCGCGCCGTGGGCCAGGAATATGCCAATCTGTTCCCCAGCATCCAGTTGCGCTACAATTTTACCGACAACCTGATCGCCCGCGCCAACTGGTCGACGGCCATCGGCCGTCCCGGCTTCAACGCCGTCACCGCCTCGCAGACGATCAATTACCAGAACGCCTCGATCAGCCAGGGCAACCCGAACCTCAAGCCGACGACGGGCACCAATTTCGACGTCGACCTCGAATATTACCTGCCCAGGGGCGGCATCCTGTCGGCCGGCGCCTTCGACAAGGAATTCAAGAACTACGTCGTCAACTACACGAATTACGTCTCGGGCTATCCCGGCATTCCCGGCCTGGCCACGGTCTCGACCTACGCCAACATCCCGTTCGCCTCGGCCCGCGGGTTCGAACTGAACTACCGCCAGCAATTCACTTTCCTGCCCGGCTTCTGGAAGGGCTTCGGCATCGGCGGCAACATGACCTTCGTCGACTCGCGCGGCCGCAGCCGCAACGGCGTGTTCGAAACGCTGCCCAACACCGCCTCGCATATCTATAATTTCGAGGTCTTCTACATCCACGGCCCGCTGACCCTGCAGTTCGACGGCAACTATCAGGGCCTGACCATGACGGGGCTGGGCTCGGTCCCCAACCAGGACAGCTTCGTGCAGCCCTACCTGAATTTCGACGTCGGCGCGCGCTACGCCATCACCCGGAATTTTCAGCTCTATTTCCAGGGGCGGAACATCACCAACACGATGCAGAACGCCACCCAGGGCAGCAGTTCGAAGAACATGGTCGAGCTGCAATATTACGGCTCGTCCTACCTGTTCGGCCTCAACGCGAAGTTCTGACGCGTTTCCGAAACGGGGCCTCGCGGCAGGCGGGCGGCGCGCCTTGGCGCACCGCCCGCCGACCCGTTCGCGGCGGTCAGGATTCCAGCATGTCCGCCAGCGTCTCCACCGTGTTCATGTTGCGCACGGTGCAGGCGCGGACGGCGGGAAAGCGCAGCTTCGTGCGCCCCATGCCACGGCCGTAATGAACGTAGAATTCGCATTCCCCCGGCGATATCTCCTCGTCTCCGGCCTTGCCGGGGCATTCGGCCAGCATCGCTTCCGTCACGGGACGGTCCAGGAAATGGACGCCGACCCGATTCCCCGGCCGGCCGGCGAAGGGGTTGCGCGCGACGATCCGCCGCATTTCGGCGGCATCGCGCAGCATGACGGGCATAGCGCGCCCATCCGCTCCGCCAGCCTTCCTTCCAGCGCGGCGCGGATTGCCGCCCGCGGCTGCGCCGAGCGAAAGACCACGTTGCCGCTGGCGATATAGAGCAGATCCCGTTCAAACGGACTCGTTTGAACGGGTGAAGATGCTCGATAAAATAACAACATAGAGCATTTCCACTGAACCGGTGTTCGGTGGAAATGCTCTAGGTCCGTACAGCGTCCAGCCCGGCCTGGCTGCAGATCGCCGCCAGCTCGGCCATCGGCAGCGCGCCGCTCCCCCCGACATTCACGGCCCGCAGCAGGGCGGCATAGGCATGGCCGCGGGCGGGGCCCCGGACTTGGGCAGGGTCTTGGGCAGGGTCAGGGGCCCGAACGGGGGCGGGGGGCGCCGCCATCATTCCTCGCCCGGCACCAGGCCGCGATGGCGCAGCATCGGCACGATGTCCGGGTCCCGTCCGTAGAAGGCGCGGAACATCGGGCCGTAATCCATCGTATGGCCGCGCGACAGGATCATGTCGCGGAAACGCTGCCCGTTCGCGCGGGTCAGCCCGCCATGGGCGCGGAACCAGGAATAGGCGGCATCGTCCAGCATCTCGGTCCACAGATAGGCATAATAGCCGGCGGCATAGCCGTTCGACCAGATATGCAGGAAATAGCTGGACCGATAGCGCGGCGGCACGTCGCGCGTATCCAGGCCCGAACGCGCCAGCGATGCCGCCTCGAACCGGTCGACATCCTGGCGCGGCGCGCGCGCCGGCAGCATGTGCCAGTCCATGTCCAGCTTCGCCGCGGCGATCAGCTCGCCCAGCGCATAACCCTGGTCGAAGCGCGCGGCCTTCTTGATCTTGTCCACCAGGGCCTGCGGCATCGCGGCACCGGTCTGGTAGTGCCGCGCGTAATGGGCGAACACGATCGGGTCCAGCGCCCAATGTTCGTTGAACTGCGATGGAAATTCCACGAAATCGCGCGCCACCGCGGTGCCCGACAGGGTGGGATAGACCTGGTCGGCAAACATGCCGTGCAGCGCGTGACCGAATTCGTGGAACATCGTGGTCACGTCCTCGAAACTGATCAGCGCCGGCTGGCCCGGCGCGGGCTTGGCGAAATTGGCGACGTTGTAGATCACCGGCTTCGTTCCCAGCAGATGCGACTGCCCGACGAAGTTCGACATCCAGGCGCCGCCATTCTTATTGTCGCGCTTGAAATAATCGAAATAGACCAGCGCCAGCGGCGACCCGTCCCTGTCCGTCACCTCGAACACCCGCACGTCGGGGTTATAGACCGGGATGTCCCTGCGTTCCTTGAAGCTGATGCCGTACAGCCGGTTGGCGGCAAAGAACACGCCGTCGCGCAGCACCCGGTCCAGCTCGAAATAGGGCCGGACCTGGGCCGCGTCCAGGTCGTACCGCGCCTTGCGCACCTGCTCGGCATAATGGGCCCAGTCCCACGGACGCGGCTGGAAATGTTGCCCGTCCTGACTGATGGCGGCGGCGATGTCCGCGACCTCGCGCTTCTGCTCCGCCAGCGTCGCGGGCACCAGTTGCGCGATGAAATGCTGCACCGCCTGGGGCGTGCGGGCCATCTGGTCATACAGGACATAGGACGCATAATCCGGATAGCCCAGCAGCGCCGCCTTGCGCGCGCGCAACTGCGCCAGTTCCGCGATCGCGGCCCGCGTGTCGCCCGTATCGCCGCGCTCGGCGCGCGTCCAGCTCCTGGTGAACAGCGCCTGGCGCGTGTCGCGATCGGTCAGGGCCGACAGGTCCGGCTGCTGCGTCGTGTTCTGCAGCGGCAGCACCCATTGCCCGGCCAGGCCGCGCTCATGTCCGCTCAGCGCCGCCTGCTGCAGCGCCGCCGGGTCCAGCCCGGCCAGCGCCGCCGCGTGCGGCACGACCAGCGCCCCCTGCTTGGTCGCCGCCAGCAATGTCTGCTGGAAATCGGTCTCCAACTGCGACAGGCGCGTATTCAACTGCCGCAACGCCGCCTTGTCCGGGTCCGAAAGCTGCGCCCCGGCATGGATGAACTGCTGGTAATAGACCGTCAGCAACTGCATCTGCTCGCCTGTCAGATGCAGCCCGGCCCGCGCCTCGTACAGCGTGCGCACCCGGGCGAACAGGGCAGGGTCCAGATAGATCGCATCCTGGTGCTGCGCCAGTTCGGGCGAGACGGCGGTCTGCACCGCATCCAGGGCCGGGTCGGTATTGGCCTGGTACACCCCGTCGAACGTCTCCGACACCCGGTCCAACACCCGGCCCGACCGCTCCATCGCCACGATCGTGTTGTCGAAGGTCGGGGGCGCGGGATTGTCCGCAATGGCCCGGATCTCCGCCAGTTGCTGCGCCATGCCCTGCTCGAAGGCCGGCCGATAGTCCCCGTCATGGATCAGGTCGAAACGCGGGGCCTGAAACGGCAGCGTGCTGGCCGTCAGAAACGGGTTGCCGGCGGCGCTGGCCCCCGCGGCATGGGCCGGCGGGGTCGCCCCGGACAGGCAAGCCCACCCCGTCAGGCAGGTCGCGGCAAGTGTCCGAAGCCAAAGGGTGCGGGTCATGGTCCATCCTTCTGCGGTCATCCCGCCAGGATGGGCGCGGCGCGCGTAAAAATCCATCCACGATAAACACGAATTTTTATAGTGAATATAACGCGGGAGATCCCGGCAAGCCACGCCGGACAGCATCGAAAATCCGCGCGAAAATTCAAAAAAACCCAATTAAAACAATATTATATATGATAATTATCGTTTGCGGCGCAAAATAACATATTTTCTAAGTTATTTATGATTGACCTTATAAAATCCGCTCGTATGATGCGCATTGCCCCCCGATTGATCGGGGTATGGGATACGTGCGCCCGGCCATGCACGATTGCGACCGTAAAGGCCATGATGATGACGCGAATGTGGACCTGGCAACGATGTAGCGCGCGGCGCTGCGGCCAGCATGGCGGGCCAGACGCCACCTCCTGACGACGGTGCCTCCTGGCGCCGGACATCCCGGTACAGCTCCCCCAGGGTGGATCATCATGCTCAATTCCACGATCATCGAAATCGACGGCATCTTTCTCGGCGCGGCCATCCTGCTGGACGGACCCGGCGCCCGGCGTTTCTACGCCGCGCATGACAGCGTGCGGTCGCTGCATAACGAAATCCTGCCGGACCTGACCGCGCTGACGCATCTTGTGGCCCGGCAGTTCCATGGCAGCCGCGCGGATCGGGCAGCGCCATGACCGAACATTGCCCCCAGGCACATTGCCCCCGGGCGCACTGCCTCCCGGCGCGCGCGGCGGCCGTGCGTCCGCCGGCTTGGACCGGCCGGCGGACGGCCGTCCTTTCTCCCATCCGCTGGATGGACCGGGCAGGCATCGCCGCCTGCCTTGCCGCCGCATGCTGGCTGGCCCATCTGGCCTGGACCGGCCGAATGGGCCTGAACAGCCTGGCCGACGCGACGGCGACCCTCTTCACATTTTAATATCCTGGGGCATTTTAACGTCCCGGACCCATGCGGCGGATGGGGGCCGAGGACGGAAGAATCAGGCTGCCTTCTGGCTTTCCATGATATGCATCAGAAGCGGCGCAAATTCCGACAGATGGGAAATCCGCACCAGGCCGGGCCATTCCGCCGAGGGCTCATCCCGGTCGCGCAGCAGGACGCATGCCATCCCCGCGCGGCGGGCTGCTTCCACACCGGGATCGGAATCCTCCAGAACGATGCAATTTTCCGGAGGAATGCCCTCCTCCCCGGCGGCATGGAGATAAATGTCCGGCCGCGGCTTGGGCATGTCGAGATCGCGGCCGGAATGAATCCGGTCCTTTTCCAGAATCCTGTTCAGGCCCGTGCTCTGGAACTTGGCATCCATCTCGGCGATCGAGGAATTCGACCCGACCCGGATCGGCAGGCCAAGGTCGGTGACCGACTTCAGCATGTCCTCCGCGCCGTCGACGGTTTCCGCATCGGTCCTCATCATCCTGACGATGCGATCCTGCATCATCATATCCCACTCTTCCGGAAGATCCTCTCCGGACTCCCGGGCGATCATGTCCCTGATCTTCGCGAGTTCGCCGCCGGTGAAGATCCTGTGCGCCTCGGCGTCCGTAATGGCCCAGCCATATTTCCGCGCCTCCTGGGCCATCAGCGCCGTGGACATACGCTCTCCATCCACAAGGACACCGTCGCAATCGAAAATGACCATGCGCAATTGACCGTCGACACGAATGGCGGAAGGTGCAATTTCAGTATAGTTTTTTAAAACAGACAAAAATATCCATCCTCTTTTGCAAAAATAGATCAATTTCCGCGAAAATGTCGTAATTTCCATGCGGTATCTTTAATATATACATACGAATTATTTTTTCTCGTTCAAGGGTTGAATTTTTATTATTTTCCGCATAATAAAGAAATATCGTCCGGATTTCACGGACATGACTCTCGATATATCCGTGGGGTGCATCCATGGATTGCCGCATCGGTGCCGGCGCCGCTTCCACCGTGGGCGGCTCCCCGGACCCGCGTCAGGCTTGGTGCCGCTCGGTTCTGCGCCCGTCCGGCGCGGCCGGGCCGGACGGGCGCGGGCGGTGGGGCAGGGCGCGCTCGGCCATCCTGGCCGCCAGGACTCCTCCTCCCGGGGTGCTCCCTCGCGGTGCGCCATGCGCCGCATCATCCAGCATGGCGCGGGCGATCTCGCGCTCGCCCATGATCACGATATCCGCGCCCAACTGCCGCAGATGGATGACCGCGCTATCGAAATGCGCCCGCGCGATGATGGTGATGGCCGGATTGACGGCACGGGCCTGCTCCACGGCCTGCCCGGCCTCGAACGGTTCGGGAATGGCCACGACCAGCAGCCGCCGCAGGCCAAGGTCGGTGACCGACTTCAGTATGTCCTCCGCGCCGTCGACGGTTTCCGCATCGGTCCTCATCATCCTGACAATGCGATCCCGCATCATCATATCCCACTCTTCCGGAAGATCCTCTCCGGACTCCCGGGCGATCATGTCCCTGATCTTCGCGAGTTCGCCGCCGGTGAAGATCCTGTGCACCTCGGCATTCGTAATGTCAGGCGGCAAACATATCGCCGCCGAACATGGGCCGCCCACTTTGCGATTCTTCTTGCGTTGCCTCGTCCTGCAGCACATCCCAATGTTCCGCGCGGATGCCATCGGCGATGCGGACGATATCGGCGGCGATCCAGTGACGATCCCGTCCGGTTCCTGAAAACCGTCCGTGGATCATGACAAATTCTTCGTTGGCCAAAATGACCCCGGGCTCATGGCGCAGCGTCTCGGGGATGCCCCTGACCAAGGTGAAAAGGCCGTCCCTGCCTGGCGGGATATGCGCGCCGTGCTTTGACGACCAGAACCGTTCTGCAGCTTCGTAGTCGCGCTTGTTGAACAGCGTATCGAAGGCGTCGAGAACCAGTGTTTTGTTATTTTCTTCGACCGTCTTGCTCATTGAATGCAGTCCCTTATTTGGTTGTAGGGCTTCATGCCACAGCACGCCGCTGGAGGCTCCGAAGCGCCGAAAGGATCTGCGAGGGCGCGATGCGATTGCGGTAGTCAATATCAATCGCCGCCATGACGATGCGACCGGTCCGATCGATGAGATACGTTGCGGGGATCGGCACCAGCCATTTGCCGCTCTCGGTCGTATTCGGCGGGACATAACCCGCCGTTGCGTATTGCTCCCGCAGATCGTCCGGCAGTTCGATCGTCAGGCCGTAAGCTGAAGACACGCGTAGGCCGCGGTCGATCAGAATGGGCATTGGAAAGATGTCGAGCCGGTCCTGTTGACGACTATCGCCGGGGGGAGGGCCGATCGCGACATGCGCAGCGCCCAGCGCGTGAATCTTGTCCCCAATCCCGGCCAGGGCCTCAATCGCTGTGTCGCAGAAGCTGCACCATAGACCGCGATAGAAGCTGACAACCAGGGGACCC
Source organism: Nguyenibacter sp. L1 (assembly GCF_035199985.1). Classification (GTDB taxonomy): domain Bacteria; phylum Pseudomonadota; class Alphaproteobacteria; order Acetobacterales; family Acetobacteraceae; genus Gluconacetobacter; species Gluconacetobacter vanlangensis. Next base: position 911,662 of record NZ_CP127015.1, on the reverse strand, counting down.
CGCTCGATCAGATCGAGTAGAGACACGCTCCCGCCGTGGAGGTCCTGCAGCCGGAATGTCGGTGCAAACTGGCCGGCACGAATGGCGCGCTTCGCCGCCTCGGTGGTGCGCAACAGCAATTCCGTGCTGGGCGCGACACCCGAATCTTCATCGGCCGCAAGTCTGTCGGCCACGAGATGAGATCCTGAATTAACGGACATGGCGCATTTTCCATCTGATAAGAGCCACCATTCGCATTGGAAATGCTTACAGCCGGCTCAGCCCACAAGATGCGGTTTGGGATGAGGCCCATTCCAGACCGGAATGAGCCCAGCGGGTGGAGGAGACTCGCTTCATGCGCGAACCGAGCGCGGTCCCACCGGGAACCCGTGTTGCCTGGCGGCCCACGCGACGAGGGCTGCGATGGCTGCCAAGAGCAAGACGGTCGGCGAGAAGGATGCCGCTCCGAAGATTTGAAGAAGAGCGCCCCCTGCGAGCCCCCCGCCGGCGATCGCGGCGTTCCAGACGGTAACGATCATCGACTGAGCGAGGTCGGCGTCCAGTCCCGCCGTATCCGCGGACGCCGTTTGGAGCAGCGTTGCAGCGCCACCGAATGTAAGGCCCCACACCAGAGCCGCCGGGAGGATTGCCCATGTGATTGTTGCGCCAAATATGAGAACCGCTGCGACCAGTGCGAAGATCACAAGGCTTGCGATCACAAGTTGCCGCAAACGCCGATCCACGAGCAGGCCGACCAGCCAGATGCCGGCCAGCGCACCGACTCCGAAAGCAAGCAGAACGTTGGCTACGTGATCTTCCAATCCCGCGATCCGCAGATAAGGGGCTACGTAGGTGTAGAGAATGTTGTGACCGAGCATCCACGCGAGCACGACGGCAAGGATCGGCCTGATCCCCGGCATGAGGAAAACCTGGCTCACCGACTTCCGCTGCTCGGATCGTCGCTGCCCGGGAAAGTCCGGCACTGCGATCAGAACCCAGCCGACGAGCCCCAGCGCGATGGCGGACATGGCCGCGAACGGCACACGCCAACCCACCACCGTTCCAATCCATGTACCGACCGGCACCCCCAGCGAGAGGGCAAGCGGGGTTCCAACCAGCGCGATCGCCATCGCTCGACCCTGTTGGGCAGACGCGACCATCTGGCGTGCATAGACTGGCACGAGCCCCCACGTGATGCCGGCAGCGGCGCCCGCCATGAACCTTGCCACGAGGGTCACGGGATAGCTTGATGAGACGGCGGTCACTGTATTGAAGATAAGGAAACCGCCGACGGCGAGCAACAACACGCTGCGGCGGCGCCAACGGCGGGTCAGCACGGCGCCGGGAATGGCGGCAGCGACAGAGCCGAGCGCGTAGCTCGTCACGAGCTGCCCCGTAAATGCGTCGCTGAGATTCAAGCTCCGCCCAATATCGGGGAGGAGACCCGCCGGTAGAGTTTCGGTCAGGATGGCGACGAAGCCAAGGAGGGCAAGCGCAAGCAAGCCCGAGATGGGCAGGCGGTCGCGCTCGACGATTTGACCCGGCGCAGTGGCACAGTTGGCAACAGACATGGCTAACATCTCCGGTAAGACGCCGAGCGACACTCAGGCGCCGCCTGCTTCCGTCGGAATTCTTCGACGGACTCGGCTGAAATCCGCCCCGCTTGATTCGGTGGCGATCTGTTCGAAAGGTACGGGCTTCGCGGCGCCGCAGTAGGCGGCGTTGTCGACTGAGCCTCATTCCGGACTGGAATGTATCGGTTCCGAGACCCGGCCACGGCGATCTGCGCCGTTGCCTGGCACCCGTGCGTAAGTCTCAAACGACGGGGTCCGGACAGTTCTTGAGCTCGGGCATGACGCATCGCTTCTCCGCAGAGCTCGCGATCTCCCGTCGATCAAGTTCTCCGCTCAATGCCGTAAGTCCGAGTGCCGCGAGAACCGCCAGCGCGGCGATCCAGGGCGTATTCATCAGGCCGAGGTGAGTAACGATCAATCCGCCAGCAGACGATCCACCCGCGACGCCGAGATTGAACGCGGCGATATTCATGCCGGAGGCCACGTCTACCGAATATGGGGCAAGCCGTCTCGCCTGCTGGACGATGTAGACCTGAAGGGCAGGAACATTGCCAAACGCCACGGCGCCCCACAGGAGAACCGTTATCAGGACGAGCACCTTGTTGGCAGCCGTGATGTCCAGGAGCACGAGTACGCCTGCCAGTATGCCGAAGATGATCTTCAGCGTGAACACAGGGCTGTGCGTGTCGGCCAGCCGGCCGCCCCAAAAATTTCCGACAGCCACCGAGGCGCCATAGCCGAGCAGCACAGCGCCAACGATCGGAGGAGTAAACCCCGAGACGTTCTCCAGTATCGGCGCAAGATAGGTGAACGCGATCAGCGATCCCCCATACCCTACCGCGGTCATTGCCAAGACAAGCAACAGCCTCGGCTGGAGGAACAAGCCGGCTTGCAGCCGAAACGATGCGGGTGCTGTACGTGGAATGCCCTTCGGGACGAAAACAAGAGCACCAACCATTGCAACCAGACCGAGGCTGGCGACGATGAGGAACGTGGTCCGCCACCCGAAATCCTGCCCCACGATCGTACCAAGTGGGGCTCCCGTCACAAAGGCGACCGTCAACCCGCTGAACATCGTCGCAATGGCGCTCGCGGACCTTTCTTTCGATACAAGGTTGGTCGCGATAACCGAGCCGACAGAGAAAAAGACCCCGTGCGCGAGCCCGCTGAGGATACGGGCGACAATCAACAGGCCATAGCTCGGTGCCCACCAGGCGAGGAGATTGGCGGCCGTGAAAAGCCCCATCAGCATGACCAGCAGCGCCTTCCGTGGCACGCCGCCAGTGAGCACTGTAAGAACGGGCGCGCCGACTGCTACGCCAAGCGCGTAAAAGCTCACCAACAACCCGGCCGATGGCAAGTCTATCGCAAGGTCATTCGCTATCGTCGGGATCAGACCGACGATGACGAATTCGGTCGTACCGATCGCAAATGCACCGATGGTAAGGGCAAGAAGAGCCAATGGCATGTGTCTAACTCCGGACAGCCTGCCGCGGCGGTCAACTGCACCCGGATGACTCGCCAGCGGCTTTGCGTTGTCCCTGTCACATGCGCACCTACGGGCGTTGGCAGAAGATTGCCGATCGGATGAGCCTCATTCCAGGAATGAATGGGCGGGAAGTTTACAAGATATCCCCACCGGTCCCATGCGGAACGTCGAGCAATCGATGCTTCGGCGCTTTATCGGGTGCGAAAGCTCGGACACGCTTCATCGTAGAGAGCAAGCCGAAGAACTGGCGGCCCACTGAAGAATGGTCGTCCACCTTTTAACCGGGCGATTTCTACAGCTCTCCAGTCAAGAACCGGGCTCGACCCAGGCCAAAACTCCAGTCCTCGTCGCTATTGACGACCAGTGAGACGATCACGCCGCTCGGTGCGATACCGCAAGCGGCCTCAAGCTTTTCGGTCAACAAGCGATAGAATGTCTGCTTGGCCTCACGTGACCGCGGACGAGTGACAACCTGGATAAGCGCCAAGTGCGAAGTTCGGGAGATGCCAAGGCCCGTGTCCCGCGCTACCAGATGAGAAGCTTCATGCTCTCGAATGATCTGATAACGGTCTGCGTAGGGGACTTGGAATGCCGCCACGACTGCTTCATGGGCGTCGAACGACACAAGGGGCATGGGAACTCCAGAATCTGCCGAGGTGCACGTTTGCTATCGCGCCGGGTGCGACGCCGCGCGCGACCGGAAGTATGCGCTTCCCGGCCGCCTGGCTCACAGCTTCGAGCCGCCGTCGACGTGGATCGTTTCACCTGTGATCCAGCGCGCTTCGTCGGAAGCGAGGAAGGCGATGACATCGCCGACGTCGTCGGGTTCGGCGATACGCTTCAACGCCTGCATACCGAGCACTGTGCGACGCCCGACATCCGTCTTGACGATAACGTCGGTCATGTCGGTTACTACGACGCCTGGGGCCACGGCGTTGACGCGAATACCGCGCTCTCCCAGTGCAAGAGCGAAGTGCCTCACCAACGTATCGATCGCGCCTTTCGTGGCCGCATAAGCCGGCAGCGTGCCAACTGCGGCGCGGGCAGCAAGCGAGGACAAAAAGATCACGCTTCCTCCCTGACCCAAGACCGGGAGCAACTGCTGCACAAGGAAGAAGGGCGCGCGCAGGTTGATCGTGTAAAGGCTATCGAAGTCTTCGACGGTCGTGTCTTCGATAGGGGTCGCCTCCTTGCCCATGCCTGCGTTGGCGACAAGGATGTCGAGACGATCGCCGATGATCCGTCGTACTTCGGTGGCCAGTTTGTGCGGCCCGTCGGGCGCCGCGAGATCGACCCCGATCGCGTCAGCCCGACCCCCATGTTCGCGAATCTTCTTGACGACCGCGCTTGCTTCCCTTGCGTTGCGACCGTAATGGACGATGACTCTGGCGTCCGCTTCCGCCAGCGCCAGCGCGCTGGCGCGGCCGATACCGCGCGAGGCGCCGGTGACGAGGGCAGTCTTTCCTCCGGAGAGTGCGGTCACGATCCAATCTTCCTTCATTGTCTGAGCGTCCCCGGGGCGGCGGATCTGGCCGCCGGGGCGATGGCCATGTCCGGGCTGCCGACAGAAGGTCGAGCAAGCGAGCGGCGCCTTGTCAGGCCGCCTTGCTGCCGGCTCCGTAAAGCGGATAGTCGGTGTAGCCCACGTCCGTGCCGCCAAAGAAGGCGGCGCGGTCGTAAGGGTTGAGAGGCCAGCCGTTGCGCATACGCTCGGGCAGGTCAGGGTTCGACACGAAATGGCGGCCGAATGCGACGAGATCGGCGTCGCCTGCCTCGATGATCGCTTCCGCCGACTGGGCCGTGAACCCACCGGCCGCGATGATTGTACCCGCGAAGTGCGGGCGCAGCGTCTCGGATGCGACGGAATGTTGGTTCTTGCCGGCGTCATCCTCGTTACCGACGACGCGCGGCTCGATCAGGTGCAGATATGCCAGTTTCAGCTTCGAGAGCTCCTGAACGACGAAGGTGAACAGGCCTTCCGGATCGCTGTCCGACATGTCGCCAAAGCTGCCGCTCGGCGCCAGGCGTAACGCAACCTTGTCGCTGCCCCAGACGGAGATCACCGCCTCGGTTGCTTCCCTGAGGAAGCGGAAACGGTTCTCGAACGAGCCGCCATAGGCATCCGTGCGCTTGTTGCTGCCGTCCTGCAGGAACTGGTCGAACAGGTAGCCGTTGGCCGCATGCAGCTCTACGCCGTCGAACCCGGCCGCGACTGCGCGTCTGGCCGCGGATCGGAAGCCTTCCACCAGACCGGAAATCTCAGCGATGGCCAGCGCCCGGTTCGGCGTATTCGGGACCCAGCCAGCCTCGGTATAGGCCACGCCGCCATGCAGCACTTCGGATGGGCCGACCGGCGCGCCTCCGTCGGGCTGCAACTGCGCGTTCGACTGTCGGCCAGCGTGATAGAGCTGCAGGAATATCCTGGCGCCCTTGGCGTGGACGGCATCCGTCACCGCCTTCCAACCGGCAATCTGGCTGTCGTCATACAGGCCCGGCGCGCCCAGATAGCCGTTGCCGCCATCGACGGCAATTGTCGCTTCGGAAATCATGAAGCCGCCTTTGGAGGCGCGCTGGGCGTAATACTCCGTCATCAACGGCCCTGGAACAGCGCCGGCTTCGGCCCGCATACGGGTCAAGGGCGCCAACACCACGCGATGGGCAATCTCGTAAGGACCGACCTTGGCGGCCGAAAACAGTTTGGACATGATCGTTTTCCTTGTTCGGATGGGTCCCTGGGTTGGCGGCGGCGCCCGCGACGGCACCGCCCCTCCGATCTGCCCGCACGATGATGAGCGGGCCGTGCTTTCCCTCTCGGGACCTACAGCGGTGGTGCTGTCAGAGAGTTACGACGATCTTGCCGAACTGGCCGTTCTGCTCCAGGTAGCGGTGCACCTCGACCATATCGTCGAACTTGAACGTGCGATCGACGATCGGCTTGAGCGCACCAACCTCGAGGCCCTTGAGAACATAGGCGATCGCAGCCTTTCGGCGGGTCTCGTCGCCGCTCGTCAGCCAGATGTTGTGCGCCTTGATGGTCGGCATCTTCGCGATCATCTCCAGGACCGGCAGTGTGGTCGGGCCCTCGGCAAGTGCGCCGTAGAGATAGACGATACCCTGGAAAGACAGCGCCGAGATCAGAGTCGGGAAAGCCGGCCCGCCGACGGGATCGAAAGCGACGCGGGCACCCTTCCCATCGGTGATCCGCATCACTTCGGTGACGAGATCGACCTCCCCTGTGGCGATCACATGCGCAGCGCCGGCGTCAAGCAGTTGCTGCCGCTTTGCCGAGGTGCGGGTAAGCGCGATCGGCGTCGCACCGGCGTAGTTGGCGATCTGGATCGCCGCCAGTCCGACGCTGCTCGAGGCCGCGGGGATGAGGACAAAATCACCCTTGGTGACCTTCGCGTCTTCGATGAGTGCGCTGTAGGCCGTGACGAACATCATCCAGATTGACGCGGCGTCGGTGAAGGACAGCGACTTCGGGTGCGGCACTACGGCATAAGCCGGTACGAGGATGACCTCGCCGTAGGTGTGGTACCGGTTCATCGAGAAGGACGGCATCACGTTGACTTCGTCGCCGACCGCGACGTCCGTGACGTTAGACCCCACAGCGTCGACGATGCCGGAGGCCTCGTAGCCCAGGCCGGCCGGGAACTGGACCGGCTCGATATAGTCGTCGTGGCGCCACATGGACTCGGCGCGGTTGATACCGATCGCCTTGACCTTGATGCGGACTTCGTCTGGGCCGGGCGCGGGGATCTCCGTTTCGACGAACTCGAGGACCTCCGGACCGCCGGCCTTGGCGAATTTGACGATGCGTGACATGCGAATCTCCGTTTGGGATGGGTGAGTCTTGGCGCTTGGGCTCAGGCCGTCGCGGCGAGTCCGGCGGCGGGTTCGACGGCGGGAAAGTCTGTGTAGCCCTTCTCGTTGCCGCCCCAGAAAGCGTCGCGGACATAGGGCGCCAGCGGCACATTGTGCTTCAGGCGATACGGCAGGTCCGGGTTCGAGGTGAAGTGCCGGCCGAAGGCGACCAAATCGGCGTCACCGGCCTCGACGATGTGGATCGCGCTCTCACGATCGAAGCCGCCGGCGGCGATGATCGGGCCGGAGAAATGCGGGCGAAGAAACCTGACCGCGACCGGCGGGTGGTCTTCGTGGAGGGTCGAGTCACCCTTGATGCGCGGCTCGATCACATGGAGATAGGCCAGGCCGTACTGGTCCAGGAACTTTGCCACATAGGTGAAGGTCGCTTCCGGATCGCTGTCCGAGATGCCGCCCCATTCGCCCGAAGGCGAGATGCGGACGCCGACCCGGTCAGCACCCCAGACCGAGATGAGCGCTTCGATGCATTCGCGCAGGAAGCGAGCTCGGTTCTCGATCGGGCCACCATAGGCATCCGTACGCTTGTTGGTGCCGTCCTGGATGAACTGGTCGACCAGATAGCCGTTGGCGCCGTGCAACTCGACCCCATCGAAGCCGGCATCGAGGGCGCGCTGGGCGGCGACCCGGAATTCCTCGACGATGCCCGGGATCTCCTCAATCTCGAGCGCCCGGTGCGGCGAAGCCGGCACGAAGCCGTCCTTGGTTAAGGCAACGCCACTGAACGGCACGACCGAGGGAGCGAGCGGCGCGACGCCGCCGGTCATCTCGACATGGCTCTGGCGGCCGCCATGGATGAGTTGCATGACGGCGCGACCGCCTTTCGCGTGAACCGCATCGGCAATCGCCTTCCAGCCCTCGACCTGACCGTCGTGATAGAAACTTGCCGAGCCCAGATAAGAGCGCGCGGGGATGGAAATGCTGACGCCTTCGATGATCTCGAGGCCGCCGCGCGAAGCGCGCTGACCATAGAAGTCGGCCATCATCGGGCTCGGGATGTCGCCCGGCTGAATAGTCCGCAGCCGCGTCATCGGCGCAAGCACGACCCGATGCGACAGGTCATAAGCGCCGACTTTGATCGGGGTGAACAGCTTCGCTGTATTTGACATAATGGAGCTCTTTCTTTGGAACTACCGTGGCACATCCACGGGAACGTCCTGGTTTCCGGCAGTCCACGCTGCGCTACAATGCAGAGTGTCTATTCCGGATCATTGGCAGAAGCCCGCCTATCGGATATGCTTCATTCCAAAGAGGAATGAAGGCCTTGGACAGACTGCAAGCGATCGAAACCTTCGTGCGGGTGATGGACACCGGATCCTTTTCAGCGGCCGCGCGCATCCAGAACATCGGCCAGCCCGCCGTTTCCAAAGCGATTGCGCAACTGGAGGATTGGCTCGGCGTCCGCCTGCTTTTGCGCTCGACTCGCGGCTTGGCGCCGACCGAGGCTGGAATGAGCTTTTACGAGCGGGCGCGACGCACGATCGAGGAGGCCGACGAAGCTGTGCTCGCCGCCCGCGGGACGGCCGCTGGCCTCTCCGGGCGGGTGCGGGTCTCGGCCGCGGTTTGTTTTGCCCGCCTGCACATCGTGCCCAAGCTGCCGGCCTTCCTAGAGACCCATCCCAACGTCGAGGTCGAACTCCTGCTTGAGGATCGCAACGTCGACCTTGTAGCAGAGGGAGTCGACGTCGCCTTGCGTATGGGGCCGCTCACGGACCCCAACATGACCATCCGCAAGATCGCGGAACGGCGACGGCTCGTCATTGCGACGCCCGAATATTTTGAACGCAACGGGAAGCCGGAAACCCCCGGTGAACTGATCGGGCACCAAGCGGTGATTTATACGCGGGACAATGGCGGCGAGGATTTTACCTTCACGCGCAACACCGAGCAGACCTCAATCGGTCTGTCCGGTCGTGTACGCATCAGCGCGACGGAAGGACTGCGCGCGGCCGTGTTCGCCGGCGTCGGCCTGACGGTTGCCTCCGAGTTCGCCTTTTCGCCTGAATTGAAGACGGGAGAGGTGATAACCGCGCTGGACGACTGGACGTTGCCGCCGATCAGCCTGTCTGCCGTCTATCCCACAGGCCGCATGGCGAGCACGAAAGCCCGGGCATTTGTGTCGTTCGTTGAGGAGTGCCTCAAAAACTGACGGAACGCGGCCAAGACGCAAAGGCAGTATGGAGTGCAATCCTGACGATTTCCGTCACACTTGATAGCTCGCCCGAAAACGAGGCAGATCAAGGCACCTGATGCACGATGCCGGTTGGGGCGGCGGGCACCTCTATAGGAACGATGCGCACCACATCAAACACCACATGAACGCGTAGCATCCAGACCGGCCATTCCAAGCCGTCCGTCAGACCAAGTGCAAACTTCCACACGTAATGGCCCAGCCATATTTCCGCGCTTCCCGAGCCATCGGTGCCGAGGACATACGCTCGCCCCCCACGAGGGCACCGTCGCAATCGAAAATGACCATGCGCAATTGACCGTCGACACGCCGATCCACCGTGGGCCGAGGCGGGGCTCCCCGGACCCGCGTCAGGCTTGGTGCCGCTCGGTTCTGCGCCCGTTCGGCGCGGCCGGGCCGGACGGGCGCGGGCGATGGGGCAGGGCGTGCTCGGCCATCCTGGCCGCCACTCCTCCTCCTCCTCCGGGGGCGCTCCCTCGCGGTGCGCCATGCGCCGCATCATCCAGCATGGCGCGGGCGATCTCGCGCTCGCCCATGATCACGATATCCGCGCCCAACTGCCGCAGATGGATGACCGCGCTATCGAAATGCGCCCGCGCGATGATGGTGATGGCCGGATTGACGGCACGGGCCTGCTCCACGGCCTGCCCGGCCTCGAACGGCTCGGGAATGGCCACGACCAGCAGCCGCGCGGTCTGGACATGGGCTTCGGCCAGCACCGACGGATCGGCGGCATTGCCCACCACGACCTCGATCCCGCGCTCGCGCAGCGGCCGGACCAGCGCGTCCCCGGTTTCGACGACCATCAGCGGCCAGCCCTGGCGCAGCAATCCCTCCACCACCAGCGCGCCGACCCGGCCATAGCCGACGACCACCGCATGGCCCTGCCGGACGGGACCGCCCGCGCCTGCCGCCCCGGGCGGCGCGGCACGCCGCGCGTCACGGCGCGCCGCCCAGGGCGACAGCCGTCCGGCGATCAGAAAGGCCAGCGGGTTCAGCAGGATCGTCAGGATCGACACCGCCAGGATCAGGCTGCGCGCCGGGGCGTCCAGCAGGCCCAGATCGACGCCCAGCGTCGCCAGGATGAACGAAAATTCGCCGATCTGCGACAGGCCGGCCGCCATGGTCAGGGCGGTCTGCATCCCCTGGCGCAGCAGCAGCAGGACGGAAAAGACGATCATCGGCGTGCCGACGAACACGGCCAGCAGCGCCCCGGCCAGCCCGGCCGGATGCCGCGCCACGGTCGCCGGCTCGAACAGCATCCCGACCGAGATGAAGAACAGCACCGCGAACGCGTCGCGCAACGGCAGCGTCTCCTCGGCGGCATGCTGGCTCAGTTCGGATTCGCTCAGCACCATTCCCGCCACGAACGCCCCCAGCGCCAGCGACACGCCGAACAGTTCCGACGCCACATAGGCCACGCCCAGCGCCACCGCCAGCAGCGCCAGGCGGAACAATTCGCGCGACCCCATCCGCGCCACCGCATGCAGGGCGGCGGGAATGACGCGCCGCCCTACCACCAGCATCAGCCCGACAAAGGCCGCGACCTTGCCCAGCGTCACCGCCAGGGTGCCCGCCAGCAGGGGCCAGTGCGGCGCATGGCTTGCGCCGTCCCGCAACAGCGGCGCTACCGCCGGCAGCAGCACCAGCGCCAGCACGGTCACCAGGTCCTGGATCACCAGCCAGCCCATCGCCAGATGCCCGCGCCGCGTATCGGTCAGGCGCTGCTCGTCCAGCGCGCGCGTCAGCACCACGGTACTGGCCACGCTCAGCGCCAGGCCGAACACCAGGGCCGCCCGCCCGCTCCAGCCCAGCAGCAGCGCCAGGACCATGCCCAGCGCGCCCGACAGCACGACCTGCGCCAGCGTGCCGGGCAGCGCGATCGCCCGCACCGCCATCAGGTCCCTGACGGAAAAATGCAGCCCTACCCCGAACATCAGCAGGATCACGCCGATATCGGCCAATTGCAGGGCCACGCCATGATCGGCATCCGGCACCAGCGGCCCCACCGCCACCCCGGCCAGCAGATACCCGACCAGCACCGAAATCCCCAGCCGGCCGGCCACCACCCCCAGCAGAAAGGCCAGCGTCAGGCCGATGACCAGGATGGTGATCAGGGGACTGGCATGGGGCATGGCCGATACTCCGCGTCACGCACGCAGTATCGTCATAACGGCCGGGCCCGCCCCGCGTTTCGCGCGGACCGGCATTATATTACGGGTTCGAAATCGTCATCACGGGCCGTGCCCTCGCCGTGGAAAAGGGCCGCTTGTCCCGGAAGCGGACATGCATGAGATGAAGCTTGACCAGGTACCCCCGCTGCCAGCAAAGTCACGATTGCCTAAAAAGACAGCGATGCAGGTATGGTGATAACCTGCGGTCTCTGCGAGACAGTCACGTCTGCGAGACAGTCACGCTTGAGCGGGGAAGCCCGCTCTTGGCCATGGCCGGACACCGTGAGGGTTTTCTCCTTCGCGTGTGGTCGGTTGTGGGTGGCTACACGTCTCCGCTGCCGATCCATGTCCGTTTCACATACGGCGGAAAGGCACGATTATGAAACTCAACCACGTCAATCTTTATAGCCACGACGTATCGGCCGATCGGGCCATGTTCGCGCGCTATTTCGGTCTACGAACCCTGGTCGTCCGCGGAGAAAAGATGGCGGTGATGCAGGACGATGACGGCCTCGTACTGATCGTCAACCATTTCGATAGCAAGCTCGATGGCTTCGAATATCCCAGAGAGCTGGATATTCTGCATATCGGCTTCATCCAGGATTCCCGAGAGGCTGTTGATGACGTCCACGCCCGCCTGATTGCTGACGGGTGGGAGGTCCAGGCCCCGCGAGATTTCCACGGTGCCTGGACATTCTATTTCAGAGCAAAAGGGGGCTACTTCATTGAAGTTGCAACGCTGACTCCCATCAAGCCGCACGATTCCCATCAAGGTTTGCGGCCGGCTTGCGTCACGACGTCATTGCCGCGCGTCGGCGAAGGCCGCTGACTGAAACCGCAGACCTATCACCAGGGGTACGGCCATTGCATTGACCGCCAGAGCCGACAGCCAGATGGCACCCGGCCAGTGATCGCGAACGGCGAAATAGATTGTCGAAAAGAGCAGCGGCCCGACGATGGACGCCAGGCTCATGGCGGATGCCAACACCCCCTGGAACCGGCCCTGTCGCTCATCATCGACCAGGCGGGTGGCCAGCGCCTGCAACGCCGGCGTGCCGATCCCGGCAAGGGCGACCACCGGCATGATCGCGAACACGATCCAGGGGCGCGTGGCGAAGGCCATCACGGTCAGTGCCACACACGCCCCCGCGATCCCCGTCAAGACCGTTCCGCGCTCGCCCAGCAGCCGCACGGCCGGGCCGGGCAGGATGGCCTGCGCCAGCGATTGGCACACGCCGAAGGTCCCGAGCGAAAGACCGATCCAGAGCCCATTCCATCCGAACACGTCATGACCCCACAGAGCCCAGCAGACGCCATAGACCTCGCCCGTCGCGCTCAATACGAAGAAGATCGCGATAACGGGCAACAGGGACCGCATCGAAAGCGCCCAGCGTAGCGGCCGCAGCGGGTTGAGCGCCGCGCGGTCGATCGTCTGGTGCCCTGGCGTGCGCGATTCCGGAAGAACGAACCAAGCGAGCAGCAGGTTGGCGGCGTTCAGCTTGGCGGCGGCGAAGAAGGGCAGTCGGAGCCAATAATCGCCAAGGACGCCGCCTGATACCGGACCAAGGACGAACCCGATGCCGAACATGGCATTGAAAATGCCGAACCGCCTTGCCCGGGTCTCTTCCGGGGAAATGTCGGTGATGTAGGCGGTCGCGACCGGGATGTTGGCGCTGGTCAATCCGGCGACAGCCCGCCCGATCACCAGCAGCGCCAGCGATGGCGCAAGCGCCATCAGCACATAGTCGAGCGCCGCGCCGCCGAGCGAGATCACCAGGACGGGGCGCCGGCCGAGCCGGTCGCTCAGCGCGCCGAGCACGGGCGCGAAGACAAACTGCATGGCCGCATAGAGTGCCGTGAGGATTCCGATGGTCGATGCCACGTCCCGGGCGCGCGTCACGTCCTCGATCAGACGCGGAAGGATCGGAAAGATCAGGCCGATACCCATCGCATCGAGGGCGATCGCGGCGAAGATGACGAGAAGCGGCCGCGTCACAGCGCCGGCCCCGGCAACGGTTCGCCATCCCGGAAGAAATCGCCCGATGTGCCATCGGGGCCCGGCGTGGCGGTCCGCACATCGAGATGAGGGCGACTTGCTCCGGGGACAAGCGCAGTATTCGGGTGAGGGACTTGCATAGGAAACAGCTCCATTGCCGATGTTCGACCGGAGCGTTTCCCGTTGTCGAGACCCGCACCGACGAACATATGACCACCTGCATGGTGGCCGATGTCCGTCGCGGGGATCTCAAGCACGAGGCCAAAGACCAGAGCTTTCGTTACCGAAAGGCCTTGGGCTTACCAAACCAAGGCTGCCTTTTCCGACGCCGTTCAACTAGCAGAGCCGCCTGCGTCAGGCAATCATTCATACCCACGGTCCGGCCGCCCGCGGCCGGCGCTTACAGCGTCAGCGCCGCGACCGCCCCCTGCGCGGCTTCCAGCGACGCGGCCCGCTGCGCCACCTCCGGGCGATCCCCTCGTTCACTTGGATCGGACGACAAGGCGATCATGCACGGTCATGCCGAGCGCCATGGTCACAACAAAGGCGGCCACGGCCGGCAGGCCGAGCGGGAGAGAGGCGAGAGCCGGTCCGGGACAGAAGCCCGCCATTCCCCAACCGATCCCGAACAGGGCCGTCCCTCCGATCAGGCGACCGTCAATCCGCCTTGCGGCCGGCAGGTGGAATTCCGTGTCCAGAACGGGGCGGGACAGATGCCGCATGATGCGGACACCGACCGTCGCAACCCCGACCGCACCGGCCATGACAAACGCCAAGCTCGGATCCCAGGCGCCAAAGATATCCAGAAACCCCCTGACGCGGATCGGGTTCATCATGCCTGACAACGACAGGCCGAAGCCAAATACGGCCCCGCATATCAATGCCAAGGCGACCCGGGCGGCTCGGTTGTTCATAATCCGGCAATCCTCATGAGCGTTACGGTCAGGATGCCGGTCGCCATGAAGGTAGCGACCGCAGCCATCGAGCGCGGCGACAGACGTGCGAGTCCCATGACGCCATGCCCGCTCGTGCAGCCCGAACCCATGCGTGTCCCAAACCCGACGAGGAACCCGGCCAGAATGACCAGCGGTAAGGGAACCGCGATTCTGACGACGGGCCAGTCGCCAAATGCTCCCAGATAGGCCACGGGCCCGAGCAGAAGTCCCAGAACGAACGCACCGTTGAGACTACGGTCCTGCCCCAGCAGCAATCGCCCGACAATGCCGCTGATCCCTGCTATCCTGCCATCCAGAAGCAGGAACGCCGCGGCCGACAAGCCGATCAGCATGCCGCCGCAGAGAGACGCCCAGTACCCGTTCATGGTGACCCGTTCATGGTGGCTCCTGAGAAAATATAGTGGCCCGGCCGATGATCGCCAGACCGGCATCGCAAGATCGCGACAATCGCCGCAATCGCACGAAAGCGGCCAGAAGGCGTCGAGGCTATCTCCTGTATTTGTCGAAACCGACAGATAATGGAGACTTGCTATGAAAACATGGTTCATCACCGGCGCCTCACGCGGTTTTGGCGCGCGGATCGCGGCCCTGGCGCTGGCGCAGGGCGACAATGTCGTCGCCACGGCGCGCAACGCCATGTCGATCATGGAAAAGCTGGGCGATCGCGCCAATCTGCTGGCCCTGCCCGTGGACGTAACGCACGAGGCACAGGTGCGCGCGGCCGTGGCCGCTGCGATCGAGCGCTTCGGCCAAATCGACGTGCTGGTCAATAATGCCGGCTTCGGGCTGCTGGGCGCGGTGGAGGAAGCCAGTGCGGAAGAAGTGGAGCGTCTCTACCGCACCAATGTCTTCGGTCTGCTGGCGGTCACGCGGGCGGTGTTGCCGTCCATGCGTGCGCGGCGCTCCGGTCGCATTCTGAATATTTCGTCGATTGGCGGCTATCGTGCCGGGCCCGGCTTCGGCGTCTATTCCTCGACCAAATTCGCGGTCGAAGGACTTTCGGAGGCGCTTCATCATGAACTGACGCCGCTGGGTATCCACGTGACTGTCGTCGAGCCCGGCTATTTCCGGACCGATTTCCTTGACTCGTCCTCGTTGTCGGTCAGCCCGTCCCGGATCGACGATTATAACGATACGGCAGGTGCGGTGCGCACGCACGCGGCCGGCCTCAATCATGGCCAGCCGGGCGATCCCGACAAGCTTGCCAGGGTGCTGGTCGCATTCGCCGATGCGCCGAATCCGCCGGTTCGCCTGCCGCTCGGCAGCGATACCGTCGCGGCGATCGAGGCCAAGCATGTCTCCGATGCGGCCATCCTGGCCGAATGGCGGTCGATATCCGTGTCCACCGATTTCGCCGTCGCCTGACCGTTCCTCGTCACGCCGAACCGATCTGCCAGGCAAAGCCTGCCGGTCCGGACAGATGGTGTGCGATGCCGTTTCACGCTAAGACCCCGTCAACATGGTGATCGCCGGTCGGGATCGCCGGCGGGGAATGCGTGACATGACGGATGCCGCGATGCGGTTCGGAAAGGCACCGGAGGAACTGGCCCGCATCCTCGACCGGGCACCGCCGATAATGGGTGATGCGTTGCGGGGGGAAACCCGGCTGACCGGCCGGTGGGGCCATGGGGCCTTGCACGACCGTCTGCCCGGCATGGAAGGTCATGTCGTCATCACGTACTACGGTGATCCGCAGGACATCGTGTGGCGCGTCGGGCAGCAGCGCCTGGCGGGAGCGACACGGGCGGGCACGATCACCATCATCCCCGAGGGACATGACGGGCGATGGGACATCGCTGGGCCGATCAATGTCAGTCACGTTTTCCTGACCCGCGCGCGATTGCAGGATTGTGCCGACCAACTGGCTGGTGGAAAATCGGTCGAATTGCTGGCTCGAGTGAGTTTCGACGATCCTGTGGCGGCCCGCGTGATGGAGATGCTGGGCCGCGAAGCCGCGGCAGCCGATCCCTCGGCGCGGCTGTTCGTGGAGCAGGCCACCGATTTGCTGTGTACCCAGCTTATGCGGGGGCATTCCTCGTTCAAGGCCCTCGAACCCGCGGTCGACCGCCGTGGCCTGGCCGACTGGCAGGTGCGCAAGGTCACGGATTACATGCGCGCGCACCTCGACGAGTCGATCGGCCTCGATCGTCTCGCCGGTCTGGTGGGCCTCAGCCGGTTTCATTTCTGCACCGCGTTTCGGCAGGCGACGGGCAGAACGCCACACGAATGGCTTGTCACGCTACGGATCGAACGTGCGTGCCAGTTGCTCGCTGGCCCGGAATTGTCCATCACCGACGTGGCGCTGGCGGTGGGTTATGAAACGCCCTCAGCCTTTGCCACGCGTTTTCGCAAGCAGATTGGCGTGACGCCGACGGCCTTCCGTCGTGCGCTATGACGCCCGCGGCCGGCGCTTACAGCGTCAGCGCCGCGACCGCCCCCTGCGCGGCTTCCAGCGACGCGGCCCGCTGCGCCTCGCCCCGGGCGATCCCCTCGGCAAGGATGAATTCGGGGGCGGCGATGCCGATAAAGCCCAGCACGGCGCGCAGATAGCTGCCGGTATGTTCCGCCGCGGCATAGGGCGTGTCCTCGCCGTAGAAACCGCCATGCGACAGAACGGCGATCACCCGCTTGCCGGCGGCCAGCCCGGCCACCCCGTCCGGCCCGTAGCGAAAGGTCTGCCCCGGCACCAGGATCCGGTCGATCCACGCCTTCAACTGGGTCGGAATGGTGAAATTATACATCGGCGCGCCGATCACCACGATGTCCGCCGCCAGGAATTCCTCCAGCACCGCGGCGCTGGCGGCACGCGCGGCCTCATCGCCGGGAACGGACGCCGGATGGGCGGGCGGCAGGCTGGCCAGCGTCATATGGGCCAGCGGATCGGCGACCAGGTCGCGCCGCACGATTTTCAGCGCGGGGTTAAGCCCCGACAGCCGCGCCACCACGGCGGCCGAGATCGTACGGCTGACCGAACTGTCCGCCGGCAGGATGCTCGCATCGAGATGAAGCAGGTTCGTCATGATATCTCCTCGGCATGTTCCGGTATAGGTTTGTAACCGGGGCTATGTTTGCTACTGTCCGCCGGACGCGCAAGGAGGCACATTTTTGATACGCGGGAACAGCGATGTGACTACCCCATCCCCGGACGTGGCGTCCCCGGACGCGGCGCCGCTCCACGACCCGATGGGCGGCGATTGCCGCAAGGTCAGCCGCGTGCTGGCCCGGGTGGGCGACAAATGGAGCGTCCTGATCGTCATGATGCTGGGCGGCGGGCCACGGCGCTTCAACGAAATCCGGCGCATGGTCGGCGGAATTTCCCAGCGCATGCTCACCCTGACCCTGCGCGGGCTCGAACGCGACGGTCTGGTGACGCGCACCATCTACCCGACCATCCCGCCGCGCGTGGAATATAACTTGACCGAACTGGGTCATTCCCTGCGCGCGCCGGTGCAGGCGCTGGGCGACTGGGCACTGGCCCACACCGATACGATCGAGGTCGCGCAGCGCACCTTCGACGCGCGGCAGGACTGACGGCCGCGCCGCTCAGCGAAAGGGCGCGAATTCCGGATCGGTCGCGACCATGCTGTCGTAGTAATCGCGGTGCTGCAGTTGGGCGGCGGCCGGTTCGTCGGCGATCACCAGGCAGTTGGCATGGAATTGCAGGGCGCTGGCGCTGATCATCGACGTGACCGGCCCCTCGACCGCCCGGGCCAGGATGGCGGCCTTGGCCGCGCCGGTCGCCACCAGCACCACCTGCCGCGCTTCCAGGATCACCCCCACCCCCATGGTCAGCGCGCGGCGGGGCACGGCATCGACGTCGCCGCCGAACAGGCCGGCATTCTGCCGCCGCGTGCCCGGCGCCAGGGTGATCGCCCGCGTGCGCGACGCCAGCGGCGACAGCGGCTCGTTGAAGCCGATATGGCCGGTCTCGCCGATCCCGGCCAGTTGCAGGTCGATCCCGCCGGCCTCCCGGATCGCCGCGTCGTACCGCGCCGCCTCGCTCTCCAGGTCGGCGGCCATCCCGTCCGGCAGCATGGTGTTCTCCGGCCGGATATCGATGTGGCGGAACAGATGCGCCTCCATATAGGCGCGATAGGAATGCACGCTGCCGGCCGGCAGGCCCACATATTCATCCAGGTTGAAGCTGCGGCAGCGGGAAAAATCGATCGCCTCGGCCCGCGCGATGGCGACCAGCTCGGCATAGACCCGCTCCATCGTCCGCCCGGTGGCCAGCCCCAGCACGCTGCCGGGCCGCGCCTTGACCTGCTCGGCGATCAGCCGCGCCGCGACCGACGCGACCTGCCCGTCATCCGCCCGCACCATGATCTTCATGCCATCCCTCCCATCGCGGCCGCACCAGCACGCCCATCATGACGGCAGACGACATGCCCTGGGAAAGAAATCGTTCGCAAGCAAAAAATATGTTAAAACGATCAATAACGATCATGCTGTCAAACAAATCGGCATGATATCCGTCACCACGCGCCGGACCCCGCGCAACGGCGCGGGTTAGCAGGTCAGTGAACCGGCATAAGCGTGGCCGGCACGGATCGCCGCGACCGGATCGGGCGCTGCGTCCAGTTCCAGGATCGACCACATCGCGTCACCGCGCGCCCGGATCAGGTCGGCCCAGCGATCCCAGGCGACTATACCCTCTCCCATCGGGCAAAAAAACGGTTTGTGGCGATCATGAATACCGGCGTCAATCACGGTATCGATCGGCATGCCGGCCGTCGCGTCCTTCCAGTGCGCGATGCAGATCCGCTCCTGATGCCGCGCCGCGACGGCAACCGGATCGCCGCCCTCCAGGGCGATATGTGCGGAATCGGGGCAGAAATGGACATAGCGCGGATCGGTTAGCAGCATGAACAGGTCTATGTCGCGCGGCGCGCAGAACACGCTGTGCGCTTCGGTATGCAGCGCCAGCCGTACGCCTTCGCGTGCGGTCTCGATGCCCAGGCGATTGATGAAATCCGCCAGGGACGCCGCCATGGCCAGGTCCACGACCCTGACCGGTTCCAACAGGAAGGTGCGGCGGCAGGGCATGCCGACGACCATCACGCCGCCGCCGCACGCACGGATAAACCGGGCATAGTCGCGCGCCTCGGCCAGAATGCGTGCCTGGGCAGCCGCCGATGCCAGGTCGGCTTCGCGATCCAGATCGACCAGGAAGCCGCTGGCCAGGGTCAGTCCGCGCGCCGTCAGCGCCGTCGCGACCGCCTCGGCCGAACCGAACGCGGCGACCGCGTCGCGCCAGTGAAACGGGGAAAAGGTTGTCTCCACACCGCGTACCCCCGAGTCGCGGACTGCATCGAAAAGCTTGTTCCAAAAGGCCGGCAGGTCCCGGCCTGCCAGTGCGGCGATCTGGGCATAATCCGAAACACCCCAGAACGACGGATGGTAGAATGTCACCAGGTCGACACCGAATGCCATGGCTGGATGCTCCTGCGTGGATCAGGCGCGCTGCGCGCGGAAGGGATGGCCGTCGGCCAGATGGGCACAGGCGCGGACGGTCAGCGCCATGACGGTCAAGGTGGTGCCCACGCTGCCCCCGGTCGGAAACGCGCTGGCGTCCGTTACATACAGATTCGGCACGTCCCAGCACTGGTTATGGGCGTTCAGCACGGAACGCCCGGGGGCGGTGCCCATGCGGGCGCCGCCGCTTTCATGGATGGCTGCCCCCATGCACATCGTACGGCCGAACCACCGGCGGAACATGAACCGGCTGAGCGGGTCGGCATCGGGAAACGCGCCGCGCCCGAATTCCCGCAACCCCAGGGGCGAGCCGATGAATTCCGTCTCGCCGCCCATCGCCCGGATCATCTCCAGCATCGTGTCCTCCTGCGCCTGCAGCAATGCGATCTCGTTGGCATGCGGTACGCAGCGAATATGTGGCACCGGAATGCCCCAGGCGTCCTTGCGGCGCACATCCAGCGTCACGCGATTATCCGCATAGGGCTGCATCTGCCCGAAACCGAAGAAGGACAGGCGGCTAGCCACGTCGTCCGCGACTTGCGAACGGCCGATCGTCCCCTGATATGTGAAGCCTCCGGAAAAAGGCCGGGCGGCGCCGGTGCGTTCCTCCGCCCGCGGGATATAGAGTCCGCCCGACGGCGCATAGAACGGATCGGCGGGCGCCGAGCGGTCCAGTACCCAGCCGCGCGCCGCCGGGTAGGCGCCGAAGGCCAGGCACGGAAGCTGGTCCATGAAATACCGGCCCAGTATCCCCGAGGCATTGCCGACACCCTGTGGATGGCGCGCGCAGGCCGAATTCAGCAGCAGCCGGATGCTCTCGATCGGCGAGGCGCACAGCATCACGGCGCCGGCACGCACGACGACGTCCTGGCGGGTCAGCCGATCCGTGAAAACCGCCCCCGTCGCCAGGCCCGAGACCGGATCGGTCATCACTCGGCGGACGATCGCATCGGCGCGCAGTGCCAGGCGGCCGGTCGCCAGCGCCGCGCGCAGCGGCTTCGGCACCCGCAGGATATCCGGCGCCACGTAGCGCCATGACGTCGCGCGCCAGCCCGGCCAGTCGTGCTCCAGCCGATGCCTGAACGCCTCTTCCGCCGGGGTCAGGGCGGCCGGGGCCGCGAACTTTCCGTCAGGCAGGTTCGGCACGTGGTCTGCATTGCCGTAAACGCCCAGATAAGTCTCGACAAAATCGTAATAAGGCTCCAGGTCGGCATAAGATAGCGGCCAATCCTCGCCCACGCCGGTCCGGCTGGCCCCTTTGAAATCGTCGTCTGTCCAGCGCAGCAGGACGCGCCCGAAACTGTGCAGCCGGCCGCCGCTCTGGCGGCCGCGAATCCACAGAAAGGGGGCGTCGCGCGGCGTCGTATAGGGATTCATCCTGTCATTGACGAAGAAGGATGCGAATTGTTCGCTAAAAAATGCGGCGCGCGCCTGGACCGACTGTCCCTTCAGCGTCGCCCTGGCCCGTTCCCATATATTGATGTCCTTTCGCGGCGCCGTTTCGCCCATGGGCGGAAAATGCGCCGTGGTGATCTCCGGGCCTGCTTCCAGCAGTACGACGCTCAGCCCACGTTCTGTCAGTTCCTTGGCGGCAAAGCTTCCGGCCGCGCCCGAACCGACGATTAGCACGTCATAGTCCTTGTCGGGGCTGAATGGCATGGGCGGCCGGTTGCCCGGATCGGCATGGTCCACGATCTGGTCCTCTTCAGAAATCGACGGAAACCGACCCGCCGAAGGTGCGCGGCGGCGCGAAGGAATAGCTGTAGGCGTCGGCATAGCCGTTTTCGGCGGCGTTCACGAAAATCCGCGCATTCTCGATGTTGCGGATGAAGACCTGCGCGTGCCAGTGGCCCCGGTCCGGAACATATTCCGCAAACGCCGTCGTGTTCGTATAGCTCTTCTGCTTCGTATCGGCGGAATTGGTAAAGTAGAAATAGCTGCTGCTCTGGAATTTGGTCCGGATGTTCGTGCGGACTCGCCCGGTCGGTACCGTCCAGTACCGGCTGAATCCGGCACCGATCGACAGGGCAGGGGCCTGCGGCAGCGTATTGCCCGCGAATTGCTGCATGACCGTGGTTGAGGACCCATCCGCCAGGGGATTGTCCACTGCGACGTCGAAATTGTCGAAGCGCGCATGCAGCCACTCGAAATCCACGTCGAACTGCCCGATCCGTGGCACCGACAGGATCAGATTCGGATCCACGCCGTAAATGGTGCTCGATCCCGCATTGTCGATGATCTGCCCCCCGCCGCCATAGTTCTTGATGATCTGCGCCACTTGCTGGCCTGTGTAATTCTCATAGAATCCCGAAATGTTGAACTGCACATGGTTATGCCAGAATCGGTTCTTCAGACCCAGTTCATAGGCCCGGACGTTTTCGGGATTGTACTGGTTCAGGTCCGTAAAGCCACCCGGCTTGTAGCCGGTATCGACCTTGAAATAGGCCATGTTGCGCGGCGTGATGTCGTATTCGATCCCGGCATGCCAGGTCGGCTGGTCCCACGATCCCTGGCCGTAATTCGGTATGGTGACGTATTCATAGGGATAGCTGACCGGATTGGCGGGGAACATGATATTCCCCGCCCGGACCTTGTGGTCCCAGTTATAGCGGATGCCGCCCGTCAGGCGCAGCGTCGGCAGGATCTTGAACGTGCCGTGTGCATACCAGGCCATCGACCGGGCCAGTGTCGTATAGTTGAAGATCAGGGGGCGCGCGGCAGGGTTTTGGGGCAGCGGGATCGAATCGAAGCTCTGCAGGCCGTTATCCTCGCGGAAATAGTAGAAACCCGTCGTCCAGAAGAACCGGTAGCGGCTGTCGGACGAGATGCGGAATTCCTGGTTCTGCGTCTTGGGATTCTCATGGGCGTTCCAGGATTCGATCTGGTGCGAATACGAAACATCCGTGCTGGAATCGTTGACCTCGACGAAATGGTTGGAATCATAACCCCCCAGATAGGTCAGGGTGACATAGGGCAGTTCATAGTCGAAATTCCAGCGCACCGCCTGCTCGGACATGTTCTGCCGGGGTGTCGTCGGAATGGCAAGATGCGATGGATTGCCTTCGGGCAGGACCGGCATGTCGTGGATCAGGTTCCCGCCAGCGTCGAACTGGTATGGCACGTTATAGACAGCCTGTCCCGCCCCGCCCATATGCGTGCCCTGATAGGTCAACAGTCCCTTGAAATGGCTGAACGGCTGGAACGCGACCGTCGCCCGGCCCGAAATCGAATTGGCGCCGTCGCCGCGGCCCGATGCGCCAAGGTCGCGGTACCCGTCATGGTAGCCGGAATTGAAGGCCAGGCGCACCTGGACCTTGTCGCTGATCGGCTGATTGATCATGGCCCAGGAACTGACGGCATCATAATTCCCGAATTCCAGCTTCGCGCTCGCCGCGCGTTCCATGGTCGGTTTGGCGGTAATGACATTGATTGCCCCGCCGACGGCATTGCGCCCGCTCAACGTGCCCTGGGGGCCGCGCTCTACCTCGACACGGTCCAGGTCATAGAAAGTCGAATTGAACGAGTAGCCGCGATTCGTATAGACGCCATCGGTCGAAATCGCCACCGCGGGGTCGCCGATCTCGCTGGTGTCATGGCTGGAAATGCCGCGGATGGTGATCACGGCCTCCCCTTCGGTCTCCAGGAAATTGACATCCGGCGCTATGGCGGACAACCCGCTGATCGAGTTGATCCCATAGCTCTGTAGTGCCTTGCCGGTCCATACGCTCATGGAAATCGGCGTCTTTTGCGCCGTGGACACGCGTTTCTGTGACGTGACGGTAATCTGCTCGATCCCGCCGCCGGGCGCTCCTGCCTGCCGAGTCATCGCGGCGGCCGGCGACCCGGGTGTCGCTCCTGCGGCCGTCTTGCGATGCGTCGCGCCGGCATGGGACTTGGGGTGGCCCTTCGTGGCGTCGGTGGCCGCGTGAACCGCGCGATCCGGACATGCAGCCAGCAAGGAAATGCCAAGCAGCAGCATGGTTCGATAGGTCGGACGCGTCCAGGGGCGCATGGCCGATGCGGGCCGATGGATCGCCTGGTGACGCAGACATTGGGTAGGGCGCATGGGGAATTCCTTGGATGCGGGGGAGTGGGACAAGGTTTTGGCAATCGATTGCCATAAATTCATATATCATTCCGAATATGTTAGGAAATGGATTCTTCATTTCGGGATGCGGAATCTATCGTTTGAAAAATATAATGAATTATAACAATATGTTATATTGAGAATATTCCCACGCGCTCCGTTTCAAGAGGCCTGAATAGGTGATTTTGCGACGGCAATCGATATCCTTCCGGGGCTGCGACTTTGACGCCCCTTCCGTCCCGTGACAGAGAGGGGAAAGGAAAACAGTCTGTTGAAAAGGGAGCGGAGGCATGAGCACCGTGTTCCGCCCGGCAGACGCGGCGACCACCGGGGGCAAGATCACCCTGGCTGATCTCGCCGCGCGCACCGGCTTGAACATCTCGACCGTCAGCCGGGCATTGTCGAAGCCCGAACGGGTCAGCGCCGAGACACGCAAGCTGGTTCGGCGCGCGGCCGAGCAACTGGGCTATGCGACCAATCTAGCCGCCCGCAGCCTCAGTCGCGGCCGGGCGGATATGTTCATGGTCGTTCTGTCCAACTTTCCGGGCCAACCCATTTCACCCATCCTGACCGAAGCCCTGCGGGGCGTCTTCGACGAGGCCGCGCAACGGGGATACGGCGTCATCATCAAGCGCGTCGAATATGCGGAACTCGCGGTCGAGGAACTGATGGATCTGGCGCTGAACGGCATCGTGGACGGCGTATTGATGCTCGCTCCGGCGCGCAGCGCGCGCACGGCGCGCCGCATCCGGCCGCCGGCGCATATTCCGGTCGTCTCGGTGATGCACGACATGGTCGCGGGCGGGATCTCCAGCGTGGTGGCGCTCGAGCAGGCCGGGTTCTACGGCCTCACCGACTATCTGCTGCGCAAGGGCCATCGCCGTTTCGCCTTTCTCAGCGGGCTGGCGGACACCACGCATGAAAAGCTGCGCTTCGAAGGCGTCATGCAGCGCCTGGCCGAAGAGGGAATGGCCGATGCCTGCGACCTGTTGCCGGGCGGGGCCTTCGACATGGAATCCGGCCTGAAGGCGGTGCCGCATTTCCTGTCCCTCGAAAATCGTCCCACCGCGGTGATCTGCTGCAGCGACGCCCTGGCCCTCGGCTTCATCCGGGGGGCGCTCAAGGCCGGGCTGCGGATTCCCCAGGATGTCGCGGTCAGTGGTTATGACGGGCTGGAACAGGGCGAATATTCCACGCCCACGCTCACGACCCTCATCCAGCCATCGGCCGAAATCGGCCGGCTGGCGACCCGCCTGCTGATCGACCGCTGCCAGCAGCACCAGGCCGCGCCGCCGCAACTCGTGGCGCTCGGCACGATGCTGGCCGAACGAGAATCGGCCTGACCGGCCCGTTCCAACCCCGTCATCAATGGCGGGCTATCTCGATTGCGCGGTCCGGGGGATAGAACAGCATCACGGCGATCGCCAGGCTTGATGACAGGGCAGGCAGCAAGACATACCCCGCATTCACCCACCACCCCAGCGCCGCCGATTGCGTATGCCGTGCCGGATCGTACTGCCCCCAGGCCAGAAACAGCGCCAGCAGCGTGCCTGTGGCGGCAAAGGCGATTTTGGTGACCATGCTGTTGATCGCATAGGCCATTTCGGCGCAGCGCACCCCGGTTCGCGCTGTCCCGTAATCGATGGCGTCCGAGATCATGGAAAAATAGAAGGGCGAGCGCAGCCCCGACGCCAGCCCCGCGACTGCCAGGCCGGTCAATGCGACCGGCAGGCTTCCCGGACGGCTCGCCACGACGCACAGGGCGCAGGCCTCGACGCCCAGTGACAGGATCAGCGTGCGTTTGCGGCCGTATCGCGCCGCCACCGGCGATGTCAGCATCGCGCCCACGATGCCCGTGACGGTGGTGATGCCCAGCAAGGTGCCGCCAAATGCCGTACCGCGATGCAGGACGTCGCGCGCGTAATAGATGGCAAAGGACGCATAGGCGCAGATATTGGTGAAATTCAGGGCATTGCCCAGGTTGCAGACGACCCACGGACGATTGCGGATCAGCGCCGCCAGGATCGTGCCCGGCGAGCGCGGTGAGGGCGGCGGCGGGATCCGGATCCGGCAGAGGCGGCAGGTCAGCAGCCACAGGCCGGCCCCGACAGCCCCCACCAGCGCCATATAACGTGGAAATCCCGCCAGTTCGGCGTTCGGCGTGTCGCCATGGCCCAGCCGGTGTACCAGCGGTATGGTCAGGACCGCGATCAGCAATTGCCCGCTCTGGCAGCCGATCATCCGGAATGCCCCCTGAACCACCCGGTCCTGCGGCGTCGTCGCCGTCATATTGCCCAGGGCGCCATAGGACGTGTTGATCCCGGCATAGACCCAGCCAAAGACCAGATAGGTCGCCGCCGCCCAGCCCAGTTTCACCGCATCACTGCCGGGCAGGGGCAGAAAGGCAAGAAAGGCCACGCCTCCGAACGGAATTGCCAGCCAGCGGATCAGCGGGCGGACCAGTCGTCCATGGGACGCGTCGATCGCATAGCCCACCAGCGGATCGACCAGTGCGTCCAGCACGCGCACCGCCAGCAGCAATGTCGCAACGGCGCCCACGGGCAGCCGGTAGACGTCCGTGTAGTAGTACATCAGGAAAGATCCCGAAATACCCCACAACAGGTTGGAAGAAAGATCACCCGCCCCATAGGCCAGGTTTTCAAGAAAGCCCGGACCGTCGCCGGGCATGGCGATCTGGCGCGTCGTCGCGCCGGGGTCGATCCCGCTGGACATGTTTTCCCCTGGCCCGCGATTGCGTAACGATGCCAGTGTGCAACAAACAAGGTGTCATGGCAAGCCTTTGCCATCCTCCTCAACCCGTTCCGCGCGATCACGGCGATGGCGCGGTTGTCTCCGGAATCTCGCCCAGCGCCGCCCGCAGAACGCCGCCCACGGCCGTAAAGCCGAAGCACTGGCGGACATTGTACAGCGTGGCGTCGGTGCAGAAGCCGGGCGAGGTCGTGGCCGCGCAATCCTCCAGCAGGATGCAGTCATAACCCAGGCAGCCGGCATCCTGCAGCGTCGTCATCACGCACTGGTCCAGATTGACCCCGCCGAACAGCAGCGTATCGACCCGCAGATTGCGCAGGATGGCGTCCAGCGGCGTGTCCCAGAACCCGCTCATCCGGTATTTGGCGACATGGATGTCACCCGTCTCGGGCGCCAGCTCATCGACGATGGCGGCGTTCCAGCTCCCCAGCTCCAGCACGCCGTCCCCCTGGCCGGGCAGGCGGCCGCCCAGGCCCACTCCCTCGCCGTCCGGGTCATAGACATGCAGCAGAGACGGGCTCAGATTCAGCCGGTCGGGCCGGTTGCCCCAATTGACCCAGATCACCGGCACGTCCCGGCCGCGCAGCACCGGCAAAATCGCCGCCAGCGGCGCGATCGGCGTCCGTGCCGGGGCGATATCCACGCCGATGCTGGCCAGCCAGCCATCGGGGTGGCAGAAATCGTTCTGCATGTCGATGACGATCATCGCCGTGCGGGCCAGGTCCAGCGTCACCTGCTGCGGCAGGGCGTCGATCGTGACGGGCCGCGCCGGCCGCGGCGGCCGCAGCAGGCTGACCGCGTCGCGCGAAACCCGCCACCGATTGGCCGAGGACGATCCGATCTGCTTCATCCGCACAACACCCGCAGGTCCTCCTCGTCCAGCGCGACCCGCTCGCCATTGCGGATCAGCGCGCCGAATTCCTCATCCGGAATCATGACCGTCAGCGTATAGAGCTTCGACGTCCCGGTATTCTCGACGACATGCTCCGAACCGGGCCGCACCAGCAGCGCGTCGCCCTTGCGCAGGGTGGTACTCTGCCCGTCGCAGATCGCCCGTCCTTCCCCGCTCAGCACGACGAACATCTCGTCCGCCGCGCGATGCGTGTTGGGCGGCGTGCGCCCGCCGACGGCAAAGATCTCGACGACGGCGACCGATCGCGTCCCCCCGGCATGCGCGTCGAACAGGATCGCGAAATAATTGCTGTCGGCCGGCGATATGCGAAAGGCCTCGATCTGGCCGATCGACCGCTTGAGAAAGCTCATGCCTGTTCCTCCGCCGCGCGCAGCGGCACATGCAGGATCGATTTGTCGCGCCGCAGCCGCACGGTGACGACCTGGTGGTCGAAGATCCCGGCCTCCCAGGGCGGGCGGCCGGTGCCGGGATTGACCGGAAAGGACGGAAAACAGGCCAGCGCCAGCGACAGCCGCAGCCGCTCGCCGGGTTGCAGGGTGCAGCAGGTCGCGCGCATCGGCACCGAAACCGCCCCGGGCTCCAGCGTGGCATAGCCCTCGGCCAGCGGAAAGCTGCGCCCGTCCGCCGCCACGCGCGACAGCACGGCATGCAGGTCGAACGACGCATGCGCGCTCTCGATCCGCGCGCTCAGCCGCACGTCGCCCGCGATCAGCACGCGCTCCGTGGCCGGCGCGCCGGTAAAGGTCAGCGTATCCGCCCGCGCATCCGCCCCCGCCCGGTCCACCGGCCCGGGCGGCCAGCCGAAGCTGCCGCCGCAGGGCGCCGCCGGCCGCCAGGGATCCAGGGTCAGGGATTCCCATCCCGGCGCACCGGCGCCCCCCTCCAGCAGGCGCCCGTCGCGCATGTCGATGGCCGCCCGTCCCGATCCGTCCAGCCCCAGCCGCGCCTGTTCCGGCGTCGCGCCTGGTGCCGCATCGCCTTCCGGCCAGGCCGCGAAATCGCGCCAGCACCGCGCGCCCATGTCGAACAGCCGCACGGCCGGCCCATCCCCCGATCCATCCCCCGATCCATCCCCTGGGGCGTCGTCCTTCAGCCAGCGATCGAACCAGGCGACCTGCTGCTGGTCGATATCGGTAATGGCATCCTCGCCGAAATCCAGCGCCCCGACCCGCCGGTCCCAGGGAAAATGCGCCCACGGCCCGACGATCAGCCGCGCCGGCAGATGCGGCGCCAGCGCGCGGAACGCGGCCAGCGTGCCCGGCAGGTGGCTGTCGTACCAACCGCCGATCAGCAGCGTCGCCGGCCCGTTGGCCACGATCCGCGCCTGCCGCGTGGCGGGCGAAATCGCGTCCCAGTACGGATCGTCCAGCGGCGTGTCACGCCACACGGCATAATGGCTGTAACGCTGCAACAGCGCGTCATGCTCCGGCCAGGCCGGCATCGCATCGGCGAAGGACGCGGTCCGGCTGGCCGCATACAGCCGGGCCTGGGCCTCGCGGTCGCCCGCCAGCCGCGCGGTCTCGGCCGCAAGCTGCGTCGCCCAGCCGATATTGGCGCGCAGCGCGAACGCCCCGTTCTCATACGCCCAGTCGCGCCTGATGTCCCAGCCGATCATGGCCGGGGCGATGGCCTTCAGCGCCGGACAGGGCTCGCCCGCGGCCAGAAGCTGGTTGCTGCCCTGGAACGAGAAGCCGAACATCCCCACCCGCCCGTTGCTCCCGGGCAGGGCGGCGGCCCAGGCGATGCTGTCGGCCCCGTCCGCGGCCTCATGTTCGAACAGCGCGAACCCGCCGCCGGACTCGCCCCGCCCGCGCACGTCCTGCATCACGACGATATAGCCGCGCGCCGCGTACCATTCCGGCGGCGCATAGCACAGCGACGTGCCGATCCGTCGCCCATAGGCCTGGCGCATCATCAGCACCGGCCAGGGGCCCGGCCCCTCGGGCTGCCAGATATCGGCGACCAGGCGCGTGCCGTCCCGCGTCGCCATCGCTTCGGTCCGCTTCGGCCGGACGGGCAGGGGGGTCATCACGGCAGCTCCCGATAGGATGGCGGCCGCTCGGCGATCGCCCGCCCGCCCCGCACCACCGCGCGCCGGTCCGGCCGGCTCAGCAATTCGTTCATCGTCCGCGCCTCGAACAGCACCAGGTCGGCCGGCGCCCCCGGGCGGATCATGCCGTCCCCCAGGCCCATCCGCCGCATCGGCGTGCCGGTCACCGCGGCGGGCCACGCGCCGAACGGATGGTCCAGATGCGCGATCCGCACCGCCGCGCCGAACACCGTCATCATGTCGAAATCGCCATAGGCATGGAACGGATCGCGCACATTGTCCGACGCGAACATCACATCCGCGCCAGCGT
The DNA here is from genome assembly GCF_035199985.1 of Nguyenibacter sp. L1. GTDB lineage: Bacteria > Pseudomonadota > Alphaproteobacteria > Acetobacterales > Acetobacteraceae > Gluconacetobacter > Gluconacetobacter vanlangensis. Next base: position 881,817 of record NZ_CP127015.1, on the reverse strand, counting down.
CGGCCAGTTCATGCACCAGCGTGATCCCGCGCCAGCGCGGCGTGGCGCCCGCCGCGCGGTCCTGCAGATACAGGTTGCATTGCGGCAGGCTGACGACGCCGATCCCGGCATCGGCGACCCGCGCGGCGATGTCGCGGGCGCGCGCCGCCTGCTGCACCGACAGGCTGCAGCAATGGCCGCACACCACCCGCCCGGCGAACCGGTGCCGCGCCGAAGCGGCGGCGACCTGCTCCAGCGCCGTCTCCCCGGCCTCGCCGTTCTCATCCACGTGCAGGTCCAGGTCCAGCCCATGGTCCCGCGCCAGCCCGAACAGCCGGTCCAGCACGGCCTCGCCGGTATTGTGCCCCATCAGCACCGCGCCCAGCATCCCGCCCGGCGTGCCGGCGGCGGCGCGGGCGATCTCTGCTCCCTGCGCCCCGTCATAGGCTTCGGGCATCACCAGGGCCACGGCCTGCAACGCCACCCGTCCGGCCCATTCGGCCTGCAGCGCACGGATCAGCGGCCATACCCTTCGCCCATGCGCGCCCGCGATGTCCAGATGGGTGCGGATCGCTCGCGTGCCGTGCGCATGGGCGCTGGCCAGCGCGAATTCCATCCGCCGGCGCACGTCCTGCTCCGTCCAGTGCCGCTCGCGGTCCGCGGTCACCGCCTGGACGGCGCCGGCGAACGTGCCGTCCGGATTGGGTGCGCGGTCCCAGATGAAGGCCTTGTCCAGATGGGTATGGATATCGGCGAAAGCCGGCCAGACCATCCCGCCCGCCAGGTCCGTCTCGGGCATCCCGCTCTCGGGCGGCAGGCGCTCCAGCGCCGCGATCCGGCCGTCCGCGATCACGATGTCGCATTCCACCCACTCGCCGCCCCCGTCGCCGGGGGCGCGCCAGGGCGTCAGCGCCGCCGGAATCCGGGCGCGGCGCAGCACGTGGCGCGATCCGGACATCTCAAACATGGCGGGCTTCGCGCAGGGCGGTCTCAACCATGTCCGTCTCAGCCATGCTCGTGCCAGCGCCGCAGCACCCATTGCTGCAACCCCGCCATCACCCCGTACAGCACCAGCCCGGCCAGCGTGATCAGGGCCAGGGCGGCGAACATGCGCGGAATGTCCATCTGAAAGCCCGATTGCAGGATTTCGTAGGCCAGTCCGGCGCTGTTGCCGCCCGTGCCGGCGACGAACTCGGCCACCACCGCCCCCACCAGCGCCAGGCCGCTGGAAATCCGCAACCCCGCCATGAACATCGGCACCGCGCTGGGGACCTGCAGCCGCAGCAAGGTCTGGACCCGCGTGGCCTTGTGCATCCGAAAGAACGCCGCCAGCCCCGGGTCCACGCTGCGCAGCCCCTGCAGCGTGTTCGAGATGATCGGAAAGATCGCGATCAGGGTGGCGCAGATGACCAGCGCAGGCAGCGTCGTCTTGACCAGGATGATGATCAGCGGCGCCACCGCCACGATCGGCGTGACCTGCATGACGATCACGTACGGCATCAGGCTGCGCTCGATCATCCGGCTCTGCACCAGCAGAAACGCCACCAGCACCCCCAGGACCGCCGACAGGCCCAGCGCGATCATGGTGACCAGCAGCGTGCTGCGCAGCGCATGCAGCAGCGCCCACCCGTTCTGCATCAGCGCCGCGCCGATATCGCCGGGCGCGGGCATCAGATAGGGCGGGATGTGCCACAGCCGGCATCCCGCCTGCCACGCCAGCAGGACGGCCACCCCCACCAGCGTCGGCGCCGCGACCGCGGCGAGGCGCGCCCTCGTCGTTTCCCCCATCGTCAGGACTCCTCGTCCAGCCGGCTGGACGCGGATGCCTCGGCCAGCAGCGCCGTCAGGTCGCGGCAGATGGTGGCGAAGCGCGCGCTCAGCCGAAACGCGCCATCCCGCGCGATCCCGGGTTCGATGACATATTCGGCGAAGACCCGGCCCGGATTGGCCGCCATCACGATCACCCGCGACGACAGGAACGCCGCCTCGTACAGCGAATGGGTCACGAACAGCGTCGTCAGCCCCTGCTGCGCGCACAGCCCCGCCATGTCCTCGTCCAGCCGGTTGCGCGTGCATTCGTCCAGCGCGCCGAACGGCTCGTCCATCAGCAGCAGGTCGGGATTCGTGACCAGCGCGCGGGCGATCGACACCCGCATGCGCATCCCGCCCGACAATTGCGCCGGAAAGCGCGCGGCCGCATGGGCCAGCCCCACCTGCTCCAGCGCCGGCGGCACGCGCCGCTCGGCCGCCGCGCGCGGCACGCCGTCCAGGTCCAGCGGCAGGCGCACATTGGCCGCCACATTGGCCCAGGGCATCAATGTCGGATCCTGGAAGACGAAGGCCAGCCGCCGTCCGTCCGTTCCCACCGTGCGGAAATCCCCGCCCCACCACGCGACCTGCCCGTCCGTGGGCGCATGCAGGTTGGCCACCAGCTTCAGCAGCGTGCTCTTGCCGCAGCCCGACGGCCCGATCAGGCTGACCAGCTCGCCGGGACGGATCTCCAGGTCCAGCGGCGCCAGCCCCCGCACCCCGTTGGCAAAGACCTTCTCCACCCCGCGCAGGCTGACCACCGGCGTCGCGACATCTCCCGCATGCGGCCCGGGGCCCGGCATCGCATTCACGCCGGCACCGTGTCGGTCAGCGCGTCCGACAGCGCCGTCGTATAGGCATCGCGCCACGCCGCCCCATCGGCCGCCCCTCCGGACAGCGCCACCACCTCGTGGATCCGTGCCCACCGCGCCGCACTCATGCCCAGCAGCACCTGCCCCGGGGCGCCCATCGCATGGACGTCGCGCAGCGTCCGGCGCGACCAGGCCATGTGGTCGGCCGTATTGGCCGGATTGTCGCGCAATATGGCGGCATCGCCGGCGGCGGGGTCATGATACAGGTAATCCAGCCAGCCCCGCGCGCTGGCGGCCAGAAACCGCCGCAACGCGTCCGCCCGCGTCTCCAATGTCCGGCGCGAGACCAGCAGCGCGTTGGTATAGGTCGGATAACCCGCGTCCGCGAACAGGAAATATTTGAACGCCACCCCCATCTGCCGCACCGCATAGGGCTCCGAGGACAGAAAGGACTGGATCGCCAGCGCCGGATCATGGACGAACGGCTGCAGGTTGTAGGTATAGACCCCCGCCTGCGCGTCCGTGAAACCATAGGTCCGCTTCAGCCACGGCCAATAGGTCGACCGCCCCTCGGTGCTGATCAGCAGCGGATGCCCCTTCAGGTCCGACAGGCCGCCGATATCCGGATGGGTCAGGAATCCGGTCATGCATTTCTGGAAACAGGCGCCGATCGTCACCACCGGAATGCCGCGCAGCGCCGCCACCATGGCCGCGTCCGGCTGGCCCACGATCACGTCGCACGCGCCGGCCAGCAGCAACTGCATGGTATTGACCTGCGGCCCGCCCGACCGGATCGTCACATCCAGCCCGGCCGCGCGATACAGGCCGCTTTCCCGCGCCTGATAGAACCCGCCCAGCTCGGGCTGGGCATACCAGTTGGTCACCAGCGTCAGGCGCCCGGGCGCGCTGGTATCCGAGGCATGGGCATCCGAGGCATGGGCACCCGAGGCATGGGCACCCAGGGCGCGGGCACCCACGCCCGTCATCGTCATGCCCAGCAGGGCGGCGCGTCGTCCGATGGCGCGGTCAGGCATCAGGCACCGTCTCATGATTGCAACGGACGGGCAGCGTAACGTCCCCGTTCCGGGAATGGAAAGAGACATTTCACGCGCGCGGCGCTGCCTGAAAGGCAGCACGGATCTTGACCGCGGCGCCCCGGCGCCCCACCAGTTGCGGGCAAGTGAAAAGGGGGGGGCGCAGCGCATGCTGCACGGGCGGATGCTGGTCTATCTGGACGTCGTGGCGCGGCTGGGCTCGATCCGCAAGGCCGGCGAGCGCCTCAACGTCGCCTCCTCGGCGATCAACCGCCAGATCATCGAGCTGGAGCGCCAGCTCGGGACCAAATTGTTCCAGCGCCTGCCGCGCAAGCTGGTCCTGACCGCGGCGGGCGAACTGATGATCGCCCATGTCCGCCAGACGCTCAAGGACATGGACCGCACCCGCGCCCTGATCGAGGAAATGAAGGGCCTGCATCGCGGCGAGATCGTGCTGGCGGTCATGAGCGGCCCGGCCGCCAACATCATGCCCCAGGTGCTGGCCGATTTTCAGGTCTCGCACGCCAATGTGCGCGTCGCCCTGCGGGTCCATGGCCGCACCGAACTGCTGGCCGCCGTGCGCGACGGCGAGGCCGATCTGGGCGTGGGCTTCGACCTCCCGCGAGAGGCCGGATCGACCGTCCTGGTGGCCCGGACCGCCCATCTCGGCGCCGTCATGCGCGCCGACCACGCCCTGGCGCGGCGCGAAAGCCTGTCGATCGCCGATTGCCTGGCCTATCCGCTGGTGGTGGCCGACCCCACGACCTCGATCCGCCCGCATCTCGACGCGCTGTGCGCGCGCAGCGGCGCCTCCCTGGTCGCGCGGGTCGAAAGCAACTCCGTCGAGGTCCTGCGCCGCCTGGCCCGCGCCGGGGATTCCATCACCTTCCTGACCCCCTTCGACATCATCGAGGAACGCGAGCGCGGCGAACTCGCCCTCGTCCCCCTGCGCCATGCCGGCACCTGGCCGCAGACCCTCAGCGTGATCGCCCGCCTCAACCACGTCAATCCGCTGGTCAGCCTGATGGCCGAGAAGATCGGCGCCGTCATCGAACGGACCTTGTGACCCGTCACCCGTCCTCGGGCAGGCTGACATAGATGCACACCCCCAGCATCGTCAGGAAGAAGCGAAAGGCCGGCTGCTGGCCGTTCCAGTCACGGGACTGCCACATCGCGAACCATTCCGCCCCCACGACCGAAAAGCCGAAGAACCAGATCAGGAATCCCAGCGCGGTGCCCAGCGGCACCAGCCGCGCCGCCCGGCGGAATGCCGCGCGGTCCGCCCGCAGCGCGCGCAGCATCGCCCCGGCCGCCATCAGGAACAGCATCCCGGTCGCCGCTTCCCCCAGGATGATCAGCAGATAGAACCCATGCCACGCCCAGCGCGCATGAATCGCGCGCCAGGTCAGCGCATTGCCCGGAAAGGTCGTGTCCATGCTCAGCACGTGCCGTACGAACAGGAAGTTCGACCGGTAATCGGTCAGGTTGTTGAAGGCGACCAGCAGCCCGAACGCCGCCAGCGACGCGACCATCGCCAGCTTGGCCAGGCGCGAGGCCAGGGTGAACGAATCAGGCATGAACGAACCATCCTGCATTGCCGGCCCTCGGAACAGTCATTGCGTTTCCGTCATAGCATGCCGCCCGCGCCCGCCGGTCAAGCCCGGTTCGGGCCATGCCGGCCGCAACGTTCCGCGCGCGCAAAAAAGCAGCACCCGGCACGTTATTTGATGCTTCAAAATGGCCGGGGAACACGATCTCATGTCCCCCTCCAATGGCCCGACACGCACGCGACACCCACGATCGATGCCCCGTTCATGACGCTCACCCGCCGCGCCGCCCTCTCCGCCGCCATGACCATCGCCGGGGCCGCCGCGCCGGCGGCGCGGCGCGCGCGGGCGGGCACGCCGGTCCGGCTGGTGCTGTCCTGGTTCGCGCAGGCCGAGGTCGGCGGCTTCTACCAGGCCCTGGCCCGCGGCTATTACGCCGATCGCGGGCTGGACGTGCGCATCGCCATGGGCGGCCCGCAGGTCAACGCCATGCAGCTTCTGCTGGCCGGCCAGGCCGACTTCGCCACCGGGTACGATTTCCAGACCCTGCGCGGCATCGCCGCCGGCATGCCGCTGCTCACGGTCGCCGCCTCCTTCCAGCACGACCAGCAGGGGCTGATGACGCATGAATCCGTCACCGGCCTGGCCATGCTGCGCGGCCACCCGATCCTGATCGCCGGCACCGCCCACGCCACCTTCTGGCCCTGGCTGCGCGCCCGCTACGGGTTCAGCGACGCCCAGCTCGGCGCCTATACCTTCAATCTCCAGCCCTTCTTCCACGACCCGGCGATGGCGGTGCAGGCCTATGCCTCCTCCGAGCCGTACCAGGCCGCGCTGCACGGCGTCCCCGTCCACTTCTTCCCCTTCGCCGCCATCGGCTATCCGCCCTACGGCACCCCGCTGCTGACCACGCGCGCCTTCGCGGCGGCGAACGATTCGCTGACGGCGGATTTCGTGGCGGCCTCCCTCGCGGGATGGCGCGACTATCTGCGCGCGCCGGAAATCGGCAACGCCCTGATCAAGAAGGACAATCCCCGCATGACCGACGGACAGCTCGCCTTCGGCGTGCGCGGGCTCGCCGCCACCCGCGCCGTGGACGGCGGCGACGCGGCGCGGCTGGGCATCGGCGCGATGACCGAGGCCCGCTGGCAGGCCACCCGCGATTTCATGGTCGGCAACGCGCTGCTGCCGGCCACCGCCGACTGGCGCGCCGCCTTCACCACCCGCTATGTCGCGCGCGCCAAAGTCATGCCGCTATGACGGCGCACGCCCCCACCCACGACCTGGTCGTCCGCAATGCGCGCGGCATCCTGACCGGCCTGCGCGGGGCGGCCGAACGCCGCACCGGAGACCTGCGCATCCGCGACGGCCGCATCGCGCAGATCGGCGACGTCCCGGCCCTGCCGGGCGACCGGGTGCTGGACGCGCGCGGCGGCGTCGTCACGCCGGGCCTGATCTCGACCCACCACCATCTGTTCCAGAGCATGCTCAAGGGCGTGCCCAGCGCGATCGACGCGCCGCTCGAAACCTGGCTGCGCCTGGTCCCCACCAGCTACTGGAACCGCCTGGACGAGGACGCGCTCCAGACCGCCGCCCTGGTCGGCATGGCCGAATTGCTGCTGTCCGGCTGCACCACCGTCGCCGACCATCACTATCTGTTCGCCGACAGCTACCGCTACGACCCGGCCGCCGTGCTGTTCGAAACCGCCGACCGGCTGGGGCTGCGCCTGGTGCTGGCGCGCGGCGGCACCACCCGCACCCGCGCCTTCGACACCGACGACATTCTGCCCACGCCCACCGAACCGCTCGATGTCATGCTGCGGCGGGTCGGCGACCTGGTGTCGCGCTACCACGATCCGTCGCCCGACAGCCGCCGGCGCATCGTAATCGCCCCCAACACCCCGACCTGGGGCGTCACCCCCGACGAGCTGCGCGAACTGGCCCATGCCGCGCGTGCGATGGGCATCGGGCTGCACAGCCACCTGTCCGAAACCGGCAATTACGTCCGCTATTGCCGCGAAATCCACAATATGCGCCCCGTCCAGTTCGTGGCCGAACATGGCTGGACCGGGCCCGACGTCTGGTTCGCGCATCTGGTCCATCTCGATCACAGCGAAATCGCCATCCTGGCGGAAACCGGCACCGGCATGGCCCATTGCCCGCAAAGCAATTGCCGCCTCGGCTCGGGCATCGCCCCGGCGCCGGATCTGGACCGGCTGGGCGGCCGCGTGTCGCTGGCCGTCGACGGCGCCGCCTCGAACGAGGCCTGCGACATGGCGGCCGAAATGCATTGCGCCTGGATGGTCCACCGCGCCACCCACGGCGCCGCCGCCATCCGGTGCGAGGACGTGTTGCGCTGGTCCACCGCCGGGGGCGCGCGGGTGCTCGGCCTGCCCGACCTCGGCACGGTGGCCGAGGGCCAGGTCGCCGACCTGGTCGTCCACGGGCTGGACCAGCCGCGCCATGCCGGCCTGTTCGACCCGCTGATCGCCCCGGTGGCCTCGGGGGCCGGCAGCGTGCGGCACGTCCTGTCGGCCGGCCGTCCCGTGGTGGTGGACGGCGCGATTCCCGGCCTGGACCTGCCGGCGCTGCTGCGCCATGCCCGCGCCGTCGTCACCCGCATCGCCCGGCAGGAGGACCTGGTATGCTGACCACCAAACAGGCGGTGCTGCGCCGCTTCTGGTACGCGGTCATGCCGGTGCATCACCTGGCCGACGGCCCCAGGCCCTTCCGCCTGATGGGCGAGGACCTGGTCCTGTTCCTCGATGCCGGCGGCGCGCCCCGCGCGCTGCGCGACCGCTGCTGCCACCGCACCGCGAAACTCTCCAAGGGCTGGTGCGCGCATGGCGAGATCGTCTGCGGCTATCACGGCTGGCGCTATGACGGGCAGGGCCGCCTGACCGAAATCCCCCAATTGGGCCGCGACGCGCCGCTGCCCGCCTGCCGGGTGCCGTCCTTCCGCTGCCAGGCGCGCTACGGCTATGCCTGGGTGGCGCTGGACGATCCCATCGCGGACATCTTCGACATCCCCGAGGACCGCGATCCCGCCTTCCGCCGCATCTTCCAGTTCTACGACACCTGGCGGACCGCGCCGCTGCGGCTGATGGAAAACTCCTTCGACAACGCGCATTTTTCCTACGTGCATCGCGGCACGTTCGGCGACATCACCCAGCCCAGGCCCAAATTCTACGACATCGCCGAGACCGATTACGGCTTCTACGCCACCACGGTGGTCGACATCCTCAACCCGCCCGACGCGGTGGCGATCACCGGCGATCCGTCGCCCACCACCACGCGCACCATGCACAACCACTGGTACATGCCATTCTGCCGCCGGATGGACATGGCCTATCCCAGCGGCATCCGCCACATCATCATCAATTGCGCCACCCCGATCGAGGACGACCGGATCCAGCTCGTCCAGCTCCTCTACCGCAACGACCGCGAGGAAGACTGCCCCGCCGAACGCCTGATCGCCTGGGACCGCAAGATCACCGACGAGGACCGCGAGATCCTCGAAGCCACCGATTGCGACGCGACCCTGGACATCACCCGCCAGGTCGAAAGCCACATGCCCTCCGACCGCCCCGGCCTGATCATGCGCCGCCGCCTGCTCGACCTGCTGCGCCGCCATGGCGAGGACGAAATCACCCGCCCCCCGCCACCCTCGGCAACGCCGCCCGCCATGCCGGGCCCCGATCGCGAGGACACGATCCCCATGATCGTCGACGACGTGCGCAACCAGGCCGAGCGCGTGCTGTCGCTGCGCCTGCGCCCGGCCGACGGCGCCGAACTGCCGCCCTTCGCGCCGGGCGCGCATGTCGCGCTGCATGTCGCCCCCGGCCTGGTGCGGCACTACTCGCTGTGCTCCGACCCGCAAGACCGCGCCGCCTGGCGCATCGCCGTGCTGCTCGAGGCCGCGTCCCGCGGCGGCTCGGCCACCGTGCACGGCGCCTTCCGTCCCGGCCGGCAAGTCCGGGTGGGGCTGCCGCGCAATCATTTCCCCCTGGCCGACGCACCCTTCGTGGTGCTGATCGCCGGCGGCATCGGCATCACGCCGCTCCTGCCCATGGCGCTGGAGCTGCACCGCGCCGGCCGTCCCTTCGCGCTGCATGTCTGCGCCCATTCCCGCCGGACCGCCCCCTTCCTCGACGAGGCCCTGGCCGCCCCCTATGCCGCCCGCGTCACGCCCCACCTGGCGGCCGAGGGCGGACGCCTCGACGTGCCCGGCGTGCTGGCCGCCGCGCCCGAGGGCGCGCATGTCCAGGTCTGCGGCCCGCTGGGCCTGCAGGACGCGGTGGCCGCCGCCGCGCGCGCGCTGGGCTGGGACGGCGGCCGCGTGCATGCCGAACGCTTCACCGCCGACGTCGATATCCAGGGCCGTCCGTTCATGGTGCGCGCCGAACGCAGCAACGTGACGGTCGAAATCCCCGCCGACCGCAGCATCGCCCAGGCGCTGGGCGCGGCGGGGATCAGCATCCCGGTCTCGTGCGAACAGGGCCTGTGCGGCACCTGCGTCACCCGCGTGCTAGAGGGCGAGCCCGACCATCGCGACCTGTTCCTGTCCGAAGCCGACAAGGCCCGGGGCACGCATATCATGGCCTGCTGCTCGCGGGCGCGCGGCGCCTGCCTGGTGCTGGACCTCTAGGCATGGCGGCAGGCATGGCACGGCGCGCCCCGGCGCCGACGGCCCCGATCACGGCCCGGCTGGCGGCCCCGATGGCGGCGGCCATGGCGGCGTGGCTGCTCCTGTGCCCGGCCGGCGGCCGGGGGGCCGACCTCACCGTCACCGACGGCGCCTCGGTGCGCCGCCTGCCGGCCGCCGCCCTCCTGCACCGCGCCGATCTGGTCCGGCTGGACCTGTCGCGCACCACCGTAAAGCTGGGCGCCGGGGTGGCCGCCATTCCCCTGTCGCATGTCGCGCCGTGCGGCGGGCAGGCCCTCATCTTCACCGCGCGCGACAGGTTCGTGGCCGGCGTCCCCTGCGCCGCCCTGAGCGCCGCGCGCCGCCGCGGCGTCACCGCCTGGATCGCGATCGCCGAAGGCCCCTGGCCCGGCAACAGCCTGGCCGATCTGGGGCCGTTCGCGCTGGTCTGGACCGGCGCCGATGCCGCCGCCATCCCGCGTGAGGACTGGGTCGAGCAACTGGTGGCGATCGGGCAGGGCGACCCCGACCCGCTGCCGGCGGCGCCCGCCGGTACGCAGGCGGCGCGCGGCCGCGCGCTCTTCGCGGTCGACTGCCTGCCCTGCCACCGGCTGGACGGCATCGGCCGGGGCACCAAGGGCCCGGACCTGGGCCGACCGATGAACGTCACCGCCTATCTGACCCCGGCCGGCTTCCATGCCCTGGTCCGCGACCCGCGCGCGGTCCGGCACTGGCCCGCCCAGGCCATGGCGGGCTTTCCCCCCGATCTCATCGGCGACGACGGAATCGCCGCCCTATGGGCCTATCTGCAGCTCGTCGCGCCCCGCGCCGCGCCATGACGCGCGCGAAAACGGGGCAGGAACCACGGAAGGGTTTGACCGCATGCCGGACATGATGCCGCGCCGCCTCTGGCAGGATATGAAATCGCGCGAATTCCGCGCGCTGTCGCCGCACACGGTGGCGATCCTGCCGGTGGCGGCCATCGAACAGCACGGGCCGCATCTGCCGGTCTATGTCGATGCCTGCATCAATCGCGGGCTGCTCGACCTGGCGCTGGCGCGCGCGCCGGACGACCTGCCCGTCACCGCCCTGCCCATGCAGGCGGTCGGCAAGAGCGACGAACATATCGCCTATCCCGGCACCCTGACCCTGTCGGCGCAGACCCTGACATCGGTGCTGCTCGACCTGGGCGCCAGCGTGGCCCGCGCCGGCGTGCGCCGCCTGGTGCTGCTGAACTCCCATGGCGGCCAGCCGCAGATCCTCGACATCGTCGCGCGCGAATTGCGGCGGACGCACCGGATGTTCGTCGTCACCGTCGGCTGGGGCCGCTTCGGCGTGCCCGACGGCCTGTTCGACGCCGACGAGCTGCGCTTCGGCATCCATGGCGGCGATGTCGAAACCTCGCTGATGCTCCATCTGCGCCCCGACCTGGTGGACATGGCGCGCGCCGGAAATTTCGTGCCCTGGCCGCAGGAAATGGCAAAGGATTTCCACTGGCTCGAGGCCGAGGGCAGGGTCGGCTTCGGCTGGCACACCCAGGATCTGCACCCCTCCGGCGCGGCCGGAAACGCGGCGAACGCCACGGCGGAAAAGGGCCGCCTGATCGCCGAACGCCAGGTGGCGGGATTCCTGGAATTGCTGGCCGAAATCGCGCGCTATCCGCTCGACCGCATCCGCCCGCCCAGCGACGATCTGGGGACCTGACGCGATGAAGCATGGCGCGATGAACCATAGCGCGATGAACCAGGCGACGGACCGATTCCTCGCGCTGGTCGGCGACGTGCCGGCCAGCACCGATCCCGCGACGATCCGGCGCAAAAGCCGCGATTTCTATTGGTACAGCCCCATCCTGCGCGAACAGCTCGACGGGCTCCAGGCCGATTGCGTCGTCACCCCGCGCACCGAGCACGATCTGCTGGCCATCGCCCGCGCGGCACGGCAGAGCGGCATCTTCCTGACCGCGCGCGGCGGCGGCACCGGCAATTACGGCCAGGCCGTGCCCCTGCGCGGCGGCGCGATCGTCGACATGACCGGGCTGGACGGGCTCGTCTGGCTGCGTGGCGACGTGGCGCGCGTGCGCGCCGGCACCAACATGCTGGCGCTGGATCGCGCGCTGCGCGCCCAGGGGCGCGAATTGCGCATATTCCCCTCGACCAAGCGCACGGCGACGATCGGCGGCTTCGTCTGCGGCGGATCGGGCGGGATCGGCTCGGTCACGTGGGGCGGGCTGCGCGCGCCGGGCAACCTGCTGGCGACCCGCGTGGTGACGATGGAGGACGAACCCCGCGCCGTGGAACTGCGCGGCCCCGACACCAGAATCGTGAACCACGCCTACGGCACCACCGGTTTCGTGACCGAACTGGAACTGCCGGTCGAACCCGCCGTCGATTGGTGCGACATGGCGGTCGCCTTCCCCGACCTGCCGCAGGCGGCACGCTTCGCCCACCTGCTCGCCACCCAGACCGGCCTGCAAAAGAAGCTGGTCTCGGTCATGGATTGCCGCCTGCTGCCCTATTTCGCCCCGCTGCGCAACCGGGTGCCGGCCGGCCGGGCCCTGGTCATCCTGATGATGGCGCCCGCCGCCATCGAACCCACCCGCGCCCTGATCGCGCGGGAACATGGCGAACTGTGTTATTCCTGCAACACGGCCGAGGCCGAGGACGATCCCGGGCACGTCCCGCTCTACGAACTGACCTGGAACCACACCACCCTGCAGGTGCTCAAGACGGACCGGTCCTACACCTATCTGCAAACCGGCTTTCCGCCCGCCGACGCACTGGCCCGGGTCGCGGCGCTCGCGGCGCAGTTCCCCGACGAATTGCTGACCCACCTGGAGTTCCTGCCCATGGAGGGCGGCATGTCCTGCGCCGGCCTGCCGGTGATCCGCTTCACCGATTCGGCCCGCCTGGACAAGATCATGGCCGCGCACGACGCGGCCGGAATCTCGGTGGCCAACCCGCATGTCTACACGATCGAGGACGGCGGCGCCCATCGCGGCCTCTCGCCGGATCTCGCCGCCGACAAGCGGCGATTCGACCCGGCCGGCCTGCTCAATCCCGGCAAGATGCGCAGTTTCGAGGCGCTGGCCGGGGCACTGGATGGGGCACCGAACGGGGCAGGGCGGGCGGCCGAATCCTGACCGTCGCCCGGCCCCTGTTACCTGCCGGGCGGGGATGTGGTATTCCAGCCGCATTCCATGTGTCGAATCGGTCTGTACCTCATGCCGGGGTGACTTTGCACTGGCAACCGGGCCGCGCGCGATATATATTACGGATCCGTTATGGAATCAGGAATTCCAGCGGATATCGGCGCCCGTTCCGGGGGTGGAAAGGCGCCGTATTTTTATTTTCAACGCAGACGGGGGTTACGTTGTCGTCACGATTTATCTTCGGGCTGCTGGTCGCCAGCACGGCCTTGTCCAGCAGCATTCTCGCGGCCGGCGCACAGGCGCAGACCGCGGCGCCGGTCACGCAGCACCATCCGCGTCACCGCCACGCGCCGGCCGGCCCGGTCAGGAAGACGGCCGCGCCCGTCGCCGCCCCCGCCGGCGCTCCCGTCGCCGCTTCAACCCCCGCGGCACGCCACGCCGCCGCGGCCGCGCCGGCGCCCCGGCCCGAAGATATCGTCGTCACCAGCCATAACCCCGTGGCCAGCGCCAACGGCGTGACCGGCCTGGCCCCCGGCGGCGGCATGATGAGCGTCGAGACCGAGGCCAAGGCCGTCACCACCGTCAGCCGCGACTTCATCGCCAAGCTGGCCCCCGCCACCTCGGCGGCGCAGATGATCCAGTTCGCCCCGGGCACCAATATCGGCTCGTCCGATCCGTTCGGCCTGTCGGACCAGACATCGATCAATGTCCGCGGCATGAACCAGTCGGAAATCGGCTATCTGTTCGAGGGCGCGCCGGTCGCCGACGTCGCGACCTATGACCCGTACACGTCTGAATGGGGCGACACCGAGAATTACGAGGAAGTGCAGCTCTCCCAGGGCACGTCGGACGTCAACGCCCCGCTGGTCAACGCCACGGGCGGCCAGATGAACGTCACGACGATCGACCCGTCGCACACCTTCGGCGGCCTGATGGATTATTCCTACGGCTCGCACAAGACCAATCGCGGCTTCATCCGCATCAATACCGGCGACATCCTCAATACCGGCGTGCGGGGCTTCGTCTCCTATTCCAACGCCACCTACGGCACCTGGCGCGGTCCCGGGCGCGGCATGCGGCGCCATGTGGATTCCAAGTTCGTCAAGGAATGGGGCGAGGGCAATTCGATCTCGTTCGTCGAGACCTATAACGAAAACAACCAGCCCAATTATGCGCCCGTCACCGCGCAGCAATGGAAGCAATACGGCGACAGCTACAATTACAGCCCGTACCCGTTCCAATCCACCGCCGCCGGCAGCTACTGGGTGACCGAGGTCGGCGACTGGCGCAACATGATCCTGGTCGCGCCGATGCATTTCACCCTGGCTCGGAAACTTTCCTTGCTGGTCGAGCCCTATTTCTACTGGGGCAGCGGCGGCGGCGGCATGGGCCAGTGGGACATGCCGATCAACAATTACAACCCCTCGACCGGACAGAACGAAAACCTGGTCCTGCCTTATCCCGGCCTGGCCTACAACGATGCCGGCACGCCCTCCTTCCATGGCGAGGGCTATTACATGATCAAGGAGTTCCACCCCGGCATCAACGCGCATCTCGAATATCAGCTCGACCACCACAACAAGCTGACCCTCGGCGCCTTCCACGATTATTACGACGACGCGGAATGGACCAATATCAGCCAGCTCGGCCCGAACGGCGATCCGCCGAACACCTGGGGCTCCTACGGCTTGAAGTTCCAGAACGGGTATGAATTCAACCTGTTCCTGAACTATCACCTGATCACCCAGTCGACCGGGCTTTATGTCAGCGATTCCTCGTCGTGGCTCGACGACCGGCTCAAGGTCGAGGCCGGCTTCAAATATGTCATGATGAATCGCCAGGGTACCAATAATTACGACAACGCGCAGCCCTACAATGTCGGCGTGAACTACACGGCGCCGCTGCCGCGCGTGGCCGCCAGCTACAAGATCGACGATCATAACCAGGTCTATTTCGACGCGGCGGCCAATTTCCGCATGCCGCTGGCCTCGTCCTATTTCTCGGGCATCCCGGGCAACAGCCCGGGCATCGGCGGGTCGATCAAGCCCGAATTCGCGATTTCCGAGGAACTGGGCTACCGCCATTACGGACTCTTCAACCTGACGGTCAGCCTGTTCAACTACAATTTCACCAACCGCAACATCACCACCAGCGTCGTCATCAACGGCAGTTCGTTCGGTGGCGTCGGGGTCAATGCCGGCGGCCAGACCGTGCGCGGCGCCGACATCGAATTCGGCCTGCGCCCGTGGCACCATATCAGCCCGTACGTCTCGGCCGAATATCTCTATGCCCGCACCGACAACAACCTGCCGGCGGTGGCCGAGAACGGCGTAGTCGACTACCTGCCCACCACGGGCAAGCGCGCGCCGCAGGCGCCGGAATTCACCACCAGCGCCGCGCTCAGCTACGACGACAGCACGTTCTTCGGCAATTTCATGTATCGCTGGATCGACAAGCAATATTCCGATTTCATGGATCAGGAATCGCTGCCCGCGCACGGCCAGATCGACATGACCCTGGGCTATCGCCTGCCCAACGTCTGGCGCCTGAAACACCCGCAGATCCAGTTGAACATGTATAACCTGGCCAGTTGGCACTACCGCTCGTCGGTCCAGAGCCTGTCGAACAACACCAACCCGGTGACGGGCGTCTACGGCAACCTGATCGACTCGGCCGGCGCGCCGACCTATCTGATCGCCCCCAACTTCGCCGCCATGTTCACCGTCACCGCCGGCTTCTGACCCCGCCGGCCCGGCCCGACGGCCACGCCGAAACGACGAAAGGGTAGGGGACAGCCTCCTACCCTTTTTTCATGTACCCTTTCCATCACCCTCGCACCGTCCCGGCATGTGGCACGGAAACATGCCGGACCCATCAAGCAGAACGCAAAAAAGCCGCCCTTTCAGGCGGCTTTTCCAGATGCATCGCTGCATGCCAGGCGGCTTATGCGACCTTGAGGCTCACAGCGGACTTCTTGCCGTTGCGTCCGGCTTCGATTTCATAAGAAATCTGCTGCCCCTCGCTCAAGGTGGCGAGCCCCGCGCGCTCGACGGCGGAAACATGAACGAACACGTCCGCAGTCCCGTCACCGGGCTGAATAAAACCGAAACCCTTGGTTGCATTGAACCATTTTACGGTGCCTGTCGTCATAACGAGGCTCCTTTTTAACATGGTGGTCACGTACAGAACACGTACATAATCGTAACTTCCAATGGGCTGAAGCTGACACAACGCGCGCCAACCCCCCACAGGAGCATCCACCGCCGCCACCATGCGCATGGCCCCGTCCCGAATGCAAGTGAAATCGCGCCTATAACGCGCGCATGATCAAAAAAACGAATGATCGACCATCTTTCCCGTGATCAGATGCCTGTTTTCGATCCTGTTTTTCATCGAAAATCCAGCAACGCTTTGAATTTATTTTTAATTTATATCGCTGATTTCTATTCTTCATCCCGAAATATTCACACCAAATGGCAACACTCACCCCGCCCGGCAGACCCGCGGGCCAAACGCGCGGACGGCCGCCCAGGACGGTTTTGAACGGCACGCGAAGCTTGATAGGCTGCGCGCCCTCGATCGCAACAGGGACCACGCCATGGCCTCCACCCCTGCGCAACAGCGACGGGGATGAGATCGCGCTGCACGACATCCGCTTCCCCCTCGCCAAGGGCGTCACCCAGAAGACGGTCGCGGCTCGGCTGGATACCGTCTCCGGCCTGCGCTCCGAGAGCCGCACATTCTAGAATTGGGTCACGAAAGGCCGGCCGCTCCCCCCATCGCTCCACCCGGCCAAGGTCCCGCAACCCAGGCCGCCCAGGGGTGTGCACTGACCTTGATCAGTTCCATGGATGACGGGGCCACCGTGCTGGGGACCCTGCAACTCAAGGGCCGCCAATTGCACCTGGACGTCAACTCGGCACGGCGGGCCGAACGGGCAACGGCAATGCTCGGCCACGCGCTCGGCCCGCTCGTCGGCCCGCCGCTGACCCGGATCACGCCCTCCCCGAACAGGCGCTCATGGACCACACCCATAGGGACCACGCCCAATCCGGCGCCGCCGCCGCCGGCCCGAAAGACGCCCTGTCTCTTCGGCCAGGCGAGAAGGAACGGATTCTCCGCGAATGGATGGATCGACACTACCACCAAACCCTGGATCAGCCGCTTTCCACCCTGGATAACCAGTCCCCCAGACAAGCCGTCCGCACGGCCGCCGGCCGCCGGAAAACGGTGGAATGGCTCAAATATCTGGAAAACGCATCCGCCCACGGCCGCGCCGCCGGCGACATGGCCGGCTACGATTTCGGCTGGATGTGGCAGGAACTGGGCCTCACCACATTCCGCAAATAGCCGGCCTCGCCGGTCCAACCGGGGGCGGGGAGGGGAGGCGCATCGTTTTCTGAAGAAAACGGCCTCACGAGTGGACACGCCGCCAGGACTATGGCTTCGATACCCCATCGACACAGTGGCAAGGCGGGACAGGAGGATACGATGATCGGGGAAGATTTGGCAAAACCATATCGAGTAGCGCCCCGCGTCTATCCCAGCGATTTTCCGCCTGCTTGTAATGTCCGGGATACGGGGTGAATGGAATGTCCGGTCTCGGGTAAAGGTAGAAAATAACGGGCATCCTTTGATGGCTTGCCTGGCTGCGAATTGTCGGCTCCGAACGTCTCTGAACAATAAGATTCTGGTTGATATGTAGAAAGACGGTCACGCGGGAGTGCGGCAACATAAGTACTAATTAAATTAATAAATATAGATTTTAAAATAGAAAAATAGTTTATAATGATATAAACAGAATATACGCCCTCGTTTAGGAGGCAGGAATAATAGGCGTGTTCGGGTCATGTGGACCAGGAACGTGGCCGGATGGCACTACGGCCGAAGCGCTCAGGACGTGTTTCTCTTGATCATCGAAGAAGATGTGCGCGCCGAAAGCATGTAATATAGGTGCTTTATTCCAAATTCCTACGAAATGGGCTTCGTCGGCCGGCGTGTCCCAGGCCCGTAATGTACGGACGACACGTTCATGGGCTGGTACGTTCCGCGCCGTTACCAAGGCAATACGAACCTTGCTGATATTTCCGTCATTGAGATAGACCTTGCGCAGCGCTGACAGTTTGTGGAGGAACTTGCCGAACGGTCCACGTTTCATTGGATTGGCCGCGTTCGCGGTCTCATGTGCCAGAAAAGCTTCAAGGCCATGCTGTTGATAAATCTCATCGGATTCCGGCCCGAAGACGACGGCGTCGCCATCGAAGGCGATACGAACCTCGTCGACTGCGGCACCTTCAACGCCTGGCGGCGCGATGCCCAGACGCGCAGCGGCTGCTCCACCGTTCACTGCTCCCCTGACGTCGATATCCTCGTTCGAGAGGAACAGATCGACCTTCCACGCCGGGATATAGGGAGACAATGACCTCCCGCTGGTGAAGCTTCCGGTCTTGATGTCTAGCCCGTAGCTTCTGATGGATTTGAATGCTCTGAGTGACAGGTCAGGCGAGTTCCGCGAGAGAAGCACGACCTCCACACACGGTTTCGCTCCAGCCTCATTCAAAGCCAGAAGCCGTTCCACCACATCGAAGCCGGCGCCTTTGCCGATGATGACGTCTTCCCGGTCAAGCTGCATGGCGGCGTAGGCGTGAACGCCTTGTTCGCGGAAGACGTTGTGCTCCTCTTCGAGATTGAACAGAGCCCGGGTCGAGATACCGATCCGTAAGGGTTCGGCGCGGAGCATGTCGACGGCGGTCTGTCGATTGGGAGGCATCAGGTCATATCTCCAGCTGCGGGAGGTTGCGCACGATCCGCAGCGTCTCCAGGCTCACGGTGATGACGCGCAGGAAGAGATCCAGTGGGTAGCGCGGGTCGTGCATGGTATCGATGGCCCAGGCATTGGCGTCCTTGACGAGTTGGCTTTTCGTGTCCGTCTTCACGCTCTGGCGTTCCATGACCCATTCGAGCGCGGGCTTGCCGTTCACCACATATTCATAGGCTTCGAGCGGAATGCCGGTGATGGTGATGTTGGCGTTGTAGATCACGGTGGATTTGTCGAGCGTCGGGCGCTTGCCCGCGAATTTCATCTGCTCCACCCGGTAGAAGCGTTCGGGATCGGAAGGCGACCCGAGCGAAGGGTCGCCATGCGCGAAGGTCACGGGGTAAGGTGCCACCTGCTCATAGTTCACATGCAGCGCGGCCAAGGTACGTCCCGCCTTGGAGAAGGCCCAGAAATCGGACGCGGTTTTCACGCGAGGAATGCGCGGCAACTGCTTGGAGAGGTTGTCGGCGAAACGGGCGCGATAATCCTCTGAATGAAGCAAGCCATAAATATAGTAGAATAGGTCTTTCTTGGTAATTGCTTGGTCGGGATAGGCGGCCTGAAAATGGGCCAGTCCTGCATCCGTGATGCCGTCGCGGCGAACGATCCGCGATTGAGAAGGTTTCTCCTCAAAGAGGCTGCCTTGCGGATCGCTCATTGTCCATCCTCCGTTTCGTAGAGAAACATCGGGAAGCATTGGCTGCCGTCGATATCCACCATGTGGAGGCTCGGAAGAACGCTGCTCATCAGCACACTGAAGGCGGCTTTCTGCCCCCCGCCTGACGTGCAAATTACCAGATTTTTCTCTTGCTCCTCTGTTAGTGGGCGTGTACAATTCTGCTCTGCTCTGCTCTGCTCTGCTCTGCTCTGCTCTGCTCTGCTCTGCTCTGCTCTGCTCTGCTCTGCTCTGCTCTGCTCTGCTCTGCTCTGCTCTGCTCTGCTCTGCTCTGCTCTGCTCTGCTCTGCTCTGCTCTGCTCTGCTCTGCTCTGCTCTGCTCTGCTCTGCTCTGCTCTGCTCTGCTCTGCTCTGCTCTGCTGAGTCAATCTCATAAAGATACTCTGGAAAGCACTGCGTTCCGCCATCGCTTTGCAGTTCGGGGACGCATTTGCTCATCAGCGCAAACTGACTGTTCCTATGCGGCCGTTGCTTGATCATGATGACTTGATTTTCTGTCTCGGTCTTATCTATCGGAAAAATTCGGGGCATCTGATAGACGCGCTCGTTTAGGCGGCGGCTAAAATACAGCCATTGTCGCGAAAACGGACGGTAAATCGCCGGAACGAGGCAGTCCTCGAATTGCAGCTCTCTGTCTCGGGCTAATTCCTGTTTGAGATTGTGCGTCCAACTGATTTTTGTTGGATCGGTGTCGATAAATTTGTCAATCGCCGCCTCGCGCGCCTTCCTGGGAAGATCGGGAAAAACCGCATTGAACCGCGCTCGTTCATGTTCATAAAAGCCGATCATCTCTTGCATGTTCCGAGCTAGCGTATCGCGGGACGGATCCCAGCACCAGACATCGCGATTGGTCACAACGCCAAGAGAGAAATTCTCGAATAGTGGTGTGCTTTCGCCCTTTTTCGCACCCAGTGGAATGAAATTGGCAAAGCTATCGTCGCGCTGGCGGAGCCAGTCGCCATGCGCGTCCGGCGTGATTTTGGTCCAAAGACCGGCGTCGCGGATGCCCCGGATGCTCCCGAATTCCATTACGCGCGCCAGCTTTTGCTCCCGCGTGAGATAGTCGCCGATATCGTGGAACAGGATTTCGCCCTGTTTTGTGCTTTCCGGGTTTTTGACGAGGATGGAGATAGCGATCGGCGCGCGGCTGCCTGCGCCGAAAATCTTACCACCCTCACGGCGAGAAGTTTCGCCTGCCGTGCGCTGATTGCCTCGCAGGTGGAAGATGTGAAGGGAGGAGAACTCTTCCGCAAGGCATTTCCGCAATCCGTCCGCCGTATTCGCGTCCAGAAACCCGGCATTGGTGACGAAGCCGATCACGCCGCGATCGCGAATCCGGTCGCTTGCCCAGCGGATGGAGCGAACATAACTGTCATAAAGCCCTTTTGCGAGCATCGCATTGGACCTTGCCGCGTAAGTGTTCCTGATACGCTGGTCCAATGCTGGATATTCGACGTTGTCGTTATTGTCGTTTTCGCTCTTTTGTCCGACTGAATAGGGTGGATTACCCATGATGACGCGGATATCGAGCGTCTGCTGATACCGCACGCGGGCGTTGTTATCCGCCAGAAGCCGTGAGGCGAGGTCGTGATCCTCGTTGAGGCGGAAGGTATCGGTCAGGCAGATACCCTCGAACGGCACGTAATCGCCATGCATCAGGTTATGATACGCGGCCTCGATATTGATGGCGGCGATGTAATAGGCGAGCAGAACAATTTCGTTGGCGTGAATCTCATGACGGTATTTATGCGTCAGTTCGTCTTTCGTGATGAGGCCGCTCTGGAGCAATCGCGTGATGAAAGTTCCGGTGCCCGTGAACGGGTCGAGGATATGCACGCCGGGACTGCCGAGCGTCTGGCCGAATTCGTCCTCCAGCACGTCATTGACCGAAGCGATGATGAAATCGACCACCTCCACGGGCGTATAGACGATGCCGAGCCGCTCGGTCATTTTCGGGAAGGCGGAGCGGAAGAAGCGGTCGTAAAGCTCCACCATGATCTTCTGGCGGCCATAGGCGGTGTCGATCCCCTCGGCCCTCTCGCGGACGCTGCGATAGAAGGCGTCCAGCGTGTCGGTCTCCTTGCCGAGGCTGTGCTCGTCCAACACGTCCAGCACGCGGCTGAGTGCTTTGGAGATCGGGTTGTCGGCGGCGAAGCTGTGGCCTGCGAACAGCGCCTCGAAGACCGGGCGGGTGATGAGATGCTGGGCCAGCATTTCGATGATCTCGCCGTCCGTGACGCTGTCGTTCAGATCGGCGCGCAATTCAGCGGCGAAACGGGAGAACGCCTCGCGGGATCTCGTGTTTTCGGGGTTGTCGAGGATGGTTTCGATGCGGGCGATATGGGTACCCGCGATCTTGGCTATGTCGTTCGCCCAGTCTTCCCAGTGATGGCGGTTGCCGACCTTTTTAACGATACGGGCGTAGATCGCGCGTTCGATCTCGCCGATCTGGAGCTGCAGCTCCTCTTGGCCGTCATCGCCGTCCGGCCCCCGTACCGTGCCGATCCCGTACGTCTTGCGGGCACGGGAGGCGAGACCGGTCGAGGAGGCGATCGTACGTTGCGTGATCTTGTGCGTGATCGCGATGACTTCCATGCGCGACGTATCTGGCCGTTCCTGAAGGTCCATCTTGTTGATCATCGTGTCGAAGCGGTCATCATGCGAGCGCAGGGCCTGAAGTACCTCCCAGACAACGCGGTAGGTCTGGTTGTCGTCCAGTGCCTCGTGCGGTTCCTTTCCGGCGGGGATGACGACTGGCAGCACGACATAGCCGCGCGTCTTGCCGGGGGCCACGCGCATCACGCGACCGACTGACTGCACGACATCCACCTGAGAATTGCGCGGGGTCAGGAAGAGGACTGCGTCGAGGGCGGGCACGTCCACGCCCTCAGATAGGCAGCGAACATTGGAGAGGATGCGGCAGATCTGCTCGGGAGCCTCTTCCTTGAGCCAGGCGAGCTTTGCTTCCTTCTCGGAGGCGTTCATGCCGCCATCTACATGCTCGGCCTCGCAGGTGAGGCGGGCTTGGGGCTCGATATCCTCCTGTTTCTGGTATTCCTCCACGACCCGCTGGAACATCTCGGCGATGCGGATGGAGCTGACCTTGTGCTTCTTTCCGCGATATTCGGGCGCAATGACCTGACAGAAGGCGACTGCACGCTTCATCGGGGCAGGATCGTTTACACCATCCTGCGAGAGTCCGATCTTGGCCAGCGCCTTCCAGCAGCCGACGATCTTTGCTGCATCGTCGACCTTCAGCCCGTTGCCTGAATCATCAAGCAGTTTCTGGAGTGTCGCGCTGATGGCCTTTTCCTCAACCGCGAGGACAATGACCTTGTAATCGACGAGTAGCTTGCGCCGCACGGCTTCGGAGAAAGTGATAACGTGAAGATCGTGGCCGTAGATCGCTTCGTCATTCATGGAGCAGACGAGCGCGCCTTCCTTTCCAGCCTTCTCTTTCGCCACGTCGCCATAGATGCGCGGCGTGGCAGTCATGTAGAGGCGGCGGCGGGCGTGGAGATAATCCTGATCGTGAACGCGGACGAATGCGCTGCCGTCGCCATCACCGGGGAACGTCGCGCCGGTCGTCCGGTGCGCTTCGTCGCAGATTACGAGATCAAAGTCTGGCATCCCATGCTCGCTCTGGGCACGGGCGATGACGTCAATCGAGTGGTAGGTGGAGAAGACGACACTCATGTGGCTGTCGTCGTGGCGGTTACCGAATTCCTCTGCTAGCCGCGCGGCGCTGGTCGTCGCCGGATAGCGCAACTCATGCGTCTTGATCTTGATCTCGTCGTCGTTCGCGCTTTTCTTGCCGACGTCGCTGTCCGAGCAGACGGCGAAACTATGCAGCTGGATCCGGCTTTCCTGCGTCCATTCCGTCAGGGTCTGAGACAACAACGACAGGCTGGGGACGAGGAACAGCACGCGCCCGCCGTGTCCGGCATGTGCTTCGGCGATCTTCAGGCTGGTGAAGGTCTTGCCGGTGCCGCAGGCCATGATGAGCTTGCCGCGTTCCTGCGTTTCTAACCCGCGTAGAACGCGCTCGATGGCGGTTTTCTGATGCGGGCGCGGCGTCTTGCGCGGGCGGAGCGCGGGAGGCGTCTTCGGCTGGTAGCGCGTCCAGTCGATCAGGCTGCTTTCGAGATCGAACAGGTCGATCTTGTTGACCGGAGGATTCTGGTTGTCGAGTGAGGCTTCGGCGTTCTCTGTCCAGTGATTCGTGCTGGCGATGATGAGGCGACGGGTGAAGTGTGTCTTGCCCGAGGCCGTGAAGAAGCTGTCGATATCCTTCTTGGCGATGACGTGATCGGCGGCATAGAGCTTGCACTGGATGGCGTGGAATTCGCCTGTGTCGCGTGTCCGAGCGACGAGGTCGATCCCCGTGTCCTTGCTGGTCAGACCCAGGTCGGCGGCCCATTCGCCGTAGGTCCAGACGCCGTCATAGAGGTCGGCATAGCTAGGCTCGGTCCGCAGATAGCAGACCGTCAACTCCTCGAAATAGGTGCCCTTTTCGCGCTCGGTGACGGCAGCATTACGGAACGTGTCGAGTAGAGTGGTGAGAGCGGACATCAGACAACCGGATCAGCGCGTTACAATCTGATTTCATCTTGCTCTCTAGCAGCAGCAGAGGCAAGCAATTGACAAGCATAACACTTGACCAACGGCACTGGGTCTGCGGACCTATCGCGCACCATCATTACGAACTGGATATGATGGAGAGTTACGAATTCAAGTAATGTGGCACAGATTCCGGACGCGAAGCGATTACGGGTTTGGGAAATCCGATGTCGCTTTCCAAGAACCGCAAGCGACGGTTGATCGACCAATGCGAGACGAATGCCGACATACGAATCGCGCACATTCCCACAACTCCCAAAAACAGAATTCTTCAAAAAAACAAGAAAACTCTCACTTCCCCCCATCCCCCCCACGCCTGTCCTTCCAATGCGCCCGACGGATCTCGGCCGCCGCCTCGTCATAGGCAAAGGTCAGGCAGGCAAAGCGCCGCCCCTCTGTCACCGTCTCCACCCGGTGCATCAGCCCGCAGGAAAACACCACCGCCCCGCCCGCCGGCGGCGAGAAGGCGCGGGGGCCGAATTCCGGAAAACAGACACCCCCGCCGCTAAATCCGTCATTCAAATTGATCGAGATGGCAAAGCGCCGATGCGCGACCGCCGCCAGCGTATTGTCGCGATGCGCGCCGAACCGCCCCTGTTCGGCCGCGTCGTAACAGGCCACCAAAATCCGCTCCAGATAGGTCGCGTGGAACTGAAAGATTTTCCGGATCTCCGGCACGATACGGCGCGAAATCCGCTGCTCGATCTGCGCCACCAGCTCCGGCTGCTCGATCCGGCAATCCCGCCGGCGCTTGAAGCGCATATCCATCGCCCGCACCGACTGCCCGGCATCATATTCGGTAAACACCCCGGACAATGCGCCGCCGACCCGCCCGTAATGGTCGATCAGATGCGCACAGAATGCCGGCTCGAACACGTCGCTCAGCATCAGCACGGGCGTCGCCTCGGCCTGGGCCCGCGCGGCGGCGGGCGGAATGCGCGCCAGCAATTCGAAAATGCCCTGCGCCACCCCCGGCTGATGGCCGAACACCGCGATCACCCGCAACATCGGGTCCACCAGCAGCCAGGCGGGCGGCCCTTCGGGGCGAAATCCATACAGCGGCCCGACCTTGCCCGCGCCGTCGTATATGTAATGCAGCCCCGGCGCCGCCGGATCGGCCGTCAGGCGCGCCGCATCCGCCGGATCGGAACTGATCCCGAAGAACAGCAGATTGGCCTGGTCCAGCATCGCCTTGTGCCGCTCCACGACAGCCAGGCTCTCTTGCACCTCCGGCCGCATGGACGACCCGAAGAAGAACAGCAGCGCATAACGCCCCGCCGCCTTGTCGAAATGATATGGCCCCTGCCGGTCCGAACTGGCTTCGATGAACCACGGGGCCGGATCGCCGACCTGCAAAGCGATGTTCAGCGTCATGGAACCCCTTCCTCGCCCCATGATGGCGGACCGGCACGCCCCCGGTCAATCGCGGCCCCGACCCCGGCCCCGGCCACGCGCCGGCTCCGCCGCGGCGCCGGCCCGAAACTGCGGGCCGGTCAGCGGAGGCAACCCGTCAGGGCCCGTCCAACGTGGGTGTCCACGCACCGAAGCGGAGCGACCATGACGGCCATCGGCATCGGCGCACGGCAAACGCGCATCGGACCACCGCCGGCACCCGGTCCCGGGCGGCGGCTCAGAACCCAACGACCGGATGCGGCACGTACGGCGCCTCCAGCGCCTCGATCTCGTGCGCCTCCAGCGTCACCGACAGTGCACCCAGCGCATCGTCCAGATGCCCCGGCTTCGACGCGCCGACGATCGGCGCCGTCACGCCCGGCTGCTGCAGCACCCACGCCATCGCCACCTGCGCGCGCGCAATGCCCCGCTCCGCCGCGATGCGCCCCACCGCGTCGATCACCGCGCGATCCGCCGCCACGGTGCCCGAATACAGCGCCCGGGTCATGTCGTCGCTCTCCTGCCGCGCCGTGCTCTCGCGCCAGTCGCGGGCCAGCAGCCCCCGCGCCAGAGGGCTCCACGGCAGCACCCCGATCCCCTGGTCCCGGCAGAAGGGCAGCATCTCGCGCTCTTCCTCGCGGTTCAGCAGGTTCAGATGGTCCTGCATGCTGACGAACTCGGTCCAGCCATGCTGCCGCGCGGTATAGACCGCCTTGGCGAACTGCCACGCATACATCGACGACGCGCCGATATAGCGCGCCTTGCCCGCCTTCACCACGTCGTGCAGCGCCTCCATCGTCTCCTCGATCGGGGTATGCGGGTCCCAGCGATGGATCTGGTAGAGGTCGACATGATCCGTCCCCAGCCGGCGCAGGCTGTTGTCGATCTCCGTCAGGATGGCCCGCCGCGACAGGCCCGACCCGTTCGGCCCGGACCGCGTCGGAAAGAACACCTTGGTGGCCAGCACGATCTCGTCGCGCCGCGCGAAATCGCGGATCGCCCGCCCGACGATCTCCTCCGACGTGCCGTCGGAGTAGCTGTTGGCCGTGTCCAGGAAATTGATCCCGGCCTCCAGCGCCTGACGGATCAGCGGCCGGCTGCGATCCTCGTCCAGCGTCCAGGGGTGCCGCCCGCGCTCCGGCACGCCATAGGTCATGCAGCCCAGGCAGATACGCGAAACCTGCAGGCCCGTCCGGCCCAGTCGCACATAATCCATGCCGCATTCCCTCCCTGTCGGCGACGCGCCCCGGACCATCCCCGCGGGCGCCGGCCCCAGGACAGCGGACCCCAGGGTAGCAGACCCGAAGGCAGCAGACCCCAGGCAATAGACTCCGGGGCAGCGGACCGAGGGCAGCAGACCCGGCACCCCCCTGTCAACGCCCAAGCGAGGGCCCGGCCCGTGGCGCCACCCGTGGGGGGAGGGAACTACTTGACGCCGAAAATATCCTCCAGCGTGCGCGCCATCACCGACGGCTCCGGCGAGGTGCCGAACCACAGCCGCACGCTGATCACCCCCTGGTTGACCAGCATGCCCAGCCCGTCCAGCGTCACGCAGCCCCGCTTCTCCGCCTCGCGCAGCAGCGCGGTCTTCGGCGGGTTGGGGATCACGTCGGCCACCACCAGGCCCGGGCGCAGGCTGTCGCAATCGATCGCGGGCATCGCCTCCGCGTCGCCCAGCCCCACCGACGTGGCGTTGATCAAGATCTGCGTGTCCTCGGGCACCGCGAACGCCCCGTCCCATGCCACGAAACGCGCGTCGGCCGGCGTCGATTCGGTGATCAGCGCCGCGATATCCTGGCCCCGCCGCGCATCGCGGTTGACGATCGTCAGGTGCCGCGCCCCGGCCAGCGCCAGTTCCACGGCAATGGCCCGCGCCGCGCCGCCCGCCCCCAGCAGGCAGACCGTCTTCCCCGCCGGATCCATGACCTGCGTCAGCGAGGTCAGGAAGCCCTTGCCGTCCGTATTCTCGCCGATCAGCGCGCCGTCACGGATGACCACGCAATTCACCGCGCCGATGATCGCCGCCGATTCCGCCAGCCGGTCCAGGTGCGACAGGATCGCGATCTTGTGCGGGATCGAACAGTTGAACCCGGCCCACCCCATGGCCTTGGCACCCCGCACGGCATCCGCCAGCCCCTCGGGCTTCACGTCGCAATTGATATAGCGGGCATTCATCCCGTGATGGCGATACGCCGCCTCGATCATCGCGACGGTCGGATTGTCCGCGCACGGGGTGGAAAAGGATCCGGTCAGCGCGGCAAGAAAATTATGGGACGTCATTGGGGCCTCCTCGACATGCTCTCGTCTGGGGTCCGCCTTCCGGGGCGGC
The DNA here is from genome assembly GCF_035199985.1 of Nguyenibacter sp. L1. Classification (GTDB taxonomy): domain Bacteria; phylum Pseudomonadota; class Alphaproteobacteria; order Acetobacterales; family Acetobacteraceae; genus Gluconacetobacter; species Gluconacetobacter vanlangensis. The sequence continues at coordinate 854,008 of NZ_CP127015.1, read as the reverse complement.
CCGCGGCGTGTTCGGCCCGACAGGGTTGCATAGCTATGCAGGCCTGTCACCCACCTCCTGCGCCCGCCGCGCCTTTCCGGCCCGGTCCGCCCCCGCGTCGTCCCCGGTGGCGCCCGCATCCCTGCCGCCCGCATCATCGCTGCCCGCATCTCTGGCCGCCGCACCGGTGCTGCCGCGCTCCACCAGCCGCGCGGCCACTGCGCGGGTCCGCCCCATGGCCGCGTCCGACGGATCGGCCAGCGCCGCCGTCAGCATCTCCAGCGCGGCGCCGGCCATCCGTTCCACCTGCTGGTCGAACGACGTCAAATCATAGGCCCGCCACCCCGCCTGCGGAATATTGTCATAGCCGATCACCAGCACGTCGCCCGGCACCGACAACCCCGCATCGCGCAGCGCGTCGATCGCCCCGCACGCCATCAGGTCGTTGCCGCAGAACAGCCCCTCCGGCAACAACCCCTCCGGCGGCCGCCGGGCCCGCAGCAGCCGCCGCATGGCGTCATACCCGCCGGCATGGCTGTCATCGCCCGCAGGGCCACCGCGAAATGGTCCAGCACGGCGGCATAGAACGGATTATCCAGCCCGCCCACCACCACCCCGACCATGTGCGACCGGCCGGACTGCATGATGGCCGGAATCCGGTTGGGCCGGTATCCCAGCGCCGCCGCCGCGTCCAGCACCTTCCGGCGCGTCGGCGCCGACACGCCGCCCGCGGCGGAAAATGTCCGCGACACCGCCGATTGCGACACCCCGGCCAGCCGCGCGACGTCGGTCGAGGACACGGCGCGGCGCGTCACGCGCCCACCCCGGCGGCACGGGACGCGCGCGAAACGATGGCATATGATCCTCGGGCGATCGGTTCGGACGGGGCAGGCATCATGCGGGTATTTTCACGACGGACGCCTATCCGGCAAGCACGCCCGGCCCGCGCCCCGGCACGGCTCTGCCTGCTGGCGCTCCTGGCCGGCTGCGCGGCGCCGCCGGGGCCGGCGCCCTCCTGCGACCCCCTGCCGCCCGACACGCTGCCGCTCTACCTGGTCGACCGGGGCTGGCACACCGAAATCGGCATCCCGGCGGCCGACCTCACGGGGCCGCTGGCCTATTTCCGCCAGGTCTTCCCCGGCGCGCGCACCATCCTGTTCGGCTACGGCAAGAAGACATTCTTCACCGCCCCGGCTTCCAGCCCGGAAGAATATCTGATCGGCCCGTTCCCCGGCCCGGCCGTCATCCAGGTCTTCGCCCTGACCGTCGCGCCGCCGCAGGCCTATGCCCCCGGCACCGTCGTCACCCTGCCGCTCCCGCCCGCCGGGATGGCGCGCCTCTCCGCCTTCATCGGCGATGATCTGGTGCCAGGGCAAAGAACAATGGGGCAAGGAACATCGGGCCAGGGGACGTTGGGCCAGGGGACATTGAGGCAGGAAACGCCGGGGCGAGAGGAACGGCCGCGCCTGGTGGCGGTCGGGCACCTGCCCGAAAGCCTGTTCTACGCGGCGCGCAGCCGCTACACCCTGTTCCACACCTGCAACGGATGGGTGGAGCAGGCCCTGCGGCAGGCCGGGCTGCCCATACCCGACGGCCGGGCGATCTTCGCCGGACAGGTCATGCGCAAGGGCCGGCAGGCCGCCCGCCGGCTCTGCCCGCTTCCACCCCCGCCGCCGGACGGCGCGCGATGAACGCGCGCGATCCGTTCGGGCGGTTCATTCAGGGGCAGGGCGGCTGGGTGCCGTCCGGACACACCACGTCGGTGCCGCGCGGCACGACGATCACATTATGCGCACGGGGCGGATGGTCGTCGCCATCGCCGCTGAAAGAACTGCACGCGGCCAGCGGCAGCAGGCTCAAGCCCAGGACGGCAAGCAGGCAGGGACGGCGCAGGGAGAAAGCGGCCGACATATCGGAAGACCTTCCGCAAAAGGGTGCATGAACAAGCATATAATCAAACGTATTGCCCACGCACCGGTTCCTGCACCGTCATGATTCCCCGCCGCGCCGTCCCAGCAGCCGGCACAGCGCCAGCGACGCGTCCGCCCGGTTCAGCGTATAGAAATGAAATTGCGACACGCCCGCCGCGCGCAACTGGGCGCACAGCGCGGCGGCAACCGCCGTGGTGACCATCGCCCGCGCCCCCGGCTGCGCGTCCAGCCCGTCGAACAGGCGCCGCATCCAGTCGGGCACGCGCGCGCCGCACATCTCGGCAAAGCGATAGGCCTGCGCCACGTTCCCCACCGGCAGGATCCCCGGCACGATCTCGGCATCGATCCCCGCCGCCGCCGCGCGGTCGCGAAACCGCAGGAAACTCTCGGCCTCGAAGAAGAATTGCGTGATCGCCCGGCACGCCCCGGCATCGATCTTGGCCTTCAGGTTGTCCAGGTCCGCCTGCGGGCTCCGCGCCTCGGGATGGGTCTCCGGATAGGCCGCGACCGAAATCTCGAACGGCGCCACCCGCCGCAGGCCCGCGACCAGCGCCGCCGCGTTCTCATATCCCTCCGGATGCGGCACGAACCGCCCGCCAGGCTCGGCCGCATCGCCGCGCAGCGCGACGATATGCCGCACTCCCGCCTGCCAATAGTCCCGCGCCACCGCGTCCACCTCGGCGCGCGACGCCCCGACGCAGGTCAGGTGGCCCGCCACCGGCACGGCATGGTCGCGCACCATCTCGCGCAGCACCGCCAGCGTCCGGTCGCGCGTCGACCCGCCCGCGCCATAGGTCACGGACACGAAGCGCGGTCCCAGCGGCGCCAGGCCGGCCACCGCCTGACGCAGCCCGTCCGCCATCTTCTCGGTCTTGGGCGGAAAGAATTCGAACGACACCCCGATCCCCGCGTCCGGCGCCGCGGCCGGGGCAAGCCACGGAAACGGGCCGGCGGCATGTCCAGGCTGAGATAGGCCGGGAAGGGAAAGAAAAGACATGCGGGCCGGCTCCTCGGCAATCATCATCGGGAAACAAACGATCAGGAAACGAAAGAAGCAGGCGGCGAGCGCTCAGCGGCCATCGGCCGCGCGGCGGCCCAGCCACAGCTTGACGGTCAGCTCGCCATCCAGGCGCACCGGCTCTTCGGCGTGCAATCCGGCGGCGGCGAACCATTCGGCCATGTGCGCGTCGGAAAATCCCAGCCGCACATGCGCGTCGCGCTCGCGCAAATCCTCGCGCTCATGCGGGGCGAAATCCACGACCAGCAGCCGCCCGCCCGGCGCCAGCAGCCGCGCCGCCTCGGCGATCGCGGCGGCCGGGTGCTGCGCGTAATGCAGCACCTGGTGCATCACCGCCACGTCCGCGCCGCCGGCCGCCAGCGGCAGCGCATACATGTCGCCCTGCCGCAATTCCGCATTTTCCAACCCCGCCTGGGCCAACCCCACCTGGGCCAGTTTTGTCCGCGCCAGGCGCAGCATCGCCGGGCTGCGGTCGAACCCGACCGCGCTGTCCGCCCGGGGGGCCAGCAATTCCAGCATCCGCCCCGTCCCGGTGCCGATATCCACCAGCCGCCCGATCGGCTCCGGCGCCAGAACGCGCAGGATCGCGGCCTCGACATCGCCCTCCGCGACATGCAGCGAGCGGATCGCGTCCCAGTTCGCCGCATGGGTCTCGAAATAATCCTCCGCCGCCATCGCCCGCACCGTGCGCACAGCCTTCAGCCGGGCGATGTCGGCCGCGCGCTCGGCGTCGTCATGCCGGTCCCACCGGTCCATGGCGGCCAGCAGCGGCCCGAAATCCTCCTCCGTCCCCAACGTCAGGAACACCCAGCTCCCTTCCTTGCGGCGCTCCGCCAGCCCGGCCGCCACCAGGATCTTCACATGGCGCGACACGCGCGGCTGGCTCTGCCCCAGCACCTGCGCGATCTCGCCGACGGACAGTTCCATCGTGCGCAGCAACGCCAGGATCCGCAGCCGCGTCGGATCGGCCAGGGCCTGGAAAATGACAAGCGATCGGCTCATGAACATCACATATAACGATATCCTTATATGTGCAATTCCTATTGACTCATTTTTTCCATTCCTGTCCTAATCCGACCGCCATGGTTCCGCACCCGGTCTTCCGGCGTCGCGGCGAAGAGGGAAGCCGGTGCGAATCCGGCGCTGCCCCCGCAACTGTAGGCGGCGAGCACCGGTCCATCCGCGCCACTGGGAATCTCTACCGAGAGAGACCCCGGGAAGGCCGGACCGGCTGCTGTGACCCGCAAGCCAGGAGACCTGCCATGGCCGAAGAAATCCTCCGGCGGGGTGTCCGGACGGGTCGCGCCCCACCGCGCCGGCGACCTGCCGGCGCGGCCGGCCCCGCGCGCCTGTCCGCCGGCCCGCCCCAACTGTCGAGGCTGTCATGACCGTCACCGTCGCCACACTGGGCTTTCCCCGCATCGGCCCCAGGCGAGAACTGAAACAGGCGCTGGAAGAACACTGGGCCGGAAACGGCGACGAGGCCGCGCTCCAGGCCGCGGCCGCACGCCTGCGCGCGGACAACTGGATCTGGCAGCGCGATCGCGGCGCCGACATCATCCCGTCCAATGATTTCTCGCTGTACGACCATGTGCTGGACATGTCGGTCATGGTCGGGGCCATCCCGTCCCGCTATGGTTGGTCCGGCGGCCCGGTCGACAGCGCGACCTATTTCGCCATGGCCCGCGGCGACGCGGCGGAAGGCTGCGCGCACGGCCACGCCGATGCCGCCGGTGCCGATGCCTCCGGTACCGATACCGCCGGGGGCCTGCCCGCCGCGGAAATGACCAAATGGTTCGACACCAACTATCACTACCTGGTGCCGGAATTCTCCGCCGATCAGGTCTTCCGCCTGTCCTCGGCCAAGCCGGTGGATGAGTATCTCCAGGCCCGCGCGCTCGGCATCGAAACCCGCCCCGTCCTGCTGGGGCCGATCAGCTACCTGCTGCTGGGCAAGGCCCGCGGCGGCGCCTTCGACCCGCTGTCGCTGCTGCCGCGCCTGCTGCCGGTCTATGTCGCCATCCTGCGCGCCCTGGCCGATGCCGGCGCCGGCTGGGTGCAGATCGACGAACCCTGCCTGGTCACCGACCTGACCGACGCGGCCCGCGCCGCCTATGACCGCGCCTATGCGCAGCTCGCGGCCGGCGCCGGGGTGCGCCTGATGCTGGCGACCTATTTCGGCGCGCTGGGCGACAATCTCGACACCGCGCTCGCCCTGCCGGTCGACGGGCTGCATATCGACCTGGTGCGCGCACCGGACCAGCTCGGCCCCGTCCTGGCGGCGGCGCGCCCCGACCTGGTCCTGTCCCTGGGCGTCATCGACGGCCGCAATGTCTGGCGCGCCGACCTCCAGGCGCTGCTGGACCGCATCGCCCCGGCCGTGCGCGCCGGGCGGACCATCCAGCTCGCCCCGTCCTGCTCCCTGCTGCACACCCCGCTGGACCTCGACCGCGAAACCGCGCTGGACGGCGAAATCCGCTCCTGGCTGGCCTTCGCGGTGCAGAAGATCACCGAACTCGCCACCCTGGCCCGGGCGCTGAATGACGGACCGGCCGCGGTGCGGGCCGAGCTGGACGCGGCATCGGCGGCCGCCGCGTCGCGCGGCACCTCGCCGCGCATTCACGACCCGTCGGTCCAGCAGCGGATGGCGGCGATCGACCCCGCCCAGGCACGCCGCGCCTCGCCCTTCGCCGTCCGCCAGGCGGCGCAGCGCGCCCGGCTCGGCCTGCCCGCCTTTCCCACCACCACCATCGGCTCCTTCCCCCAGACCGGCGACGTGCGCCAGGCCCGCGCCGCCCATGCCCGCGGCACCCTGTCGGACGCGGCCTATGATTCGTTCCTGCGCGCCGAAATCGTCCGCGCCGTGCAATGGCAGGAAGAAGCCGGGCTCGACGTGCTGGTCCACGGCGAATTCGAACGCAACGACATGGTGCAATATTTCGGCGAACGCCTGTCCGGCTTCGCCTTCACCCGCCATGCCTGGGTCCAGTCCTACGGCTCGCGCTATGTCCGCCCGCCGATCATCTACGGCGACGTCCGGCGCCCCGAACCGATGACGGTCGCCTGGTGGCGCTATGCCCAGTCCCTGACCGACCGGCCGATGAAGGGCATGCTGACCGGCCCGGTCACCATCCTCAACTGGTCCTTCGTCCGCGACGACCAGCCGCGCGAACGGACCTGCCGCCAGATCGCCCTCGCCATCCGCGACGAGGTCACGGACGTCGAAGCGGCCGGCGCCGCCATCATCCAGATCGACGAGGCCGCACTGCGCGAGGGCCTGCCCCTGCGCCGCGCCGACTGGCAGGCTTACCTGGACTGGGCGGTGGCCTGCTTCGGCATCGCCGCCTCGGGCGTGGCCGACGCGACCCAGATCCACACCCACATGTGCTACTCGGAATTCAACGACATCATCGACGCCATCGCCGCGATGGACGCCGACGTCATCTCGATCGAGACCGCACGCTCCAGGATGGACCTGCTTGACGCTTTCACCGGGCGCCGCTACCCGGCGGAAATCGGTCCGGGCGTCTACGACATCCACTCGCCCCGCGCCCCTGCCGCCGGCGAGATGCTTGACCTGCTGCGCGCCGCCGCGGGCCGGATCGACCCCGACCGGCTCTGGGTCAACCCCGATTGCGGGCTCAAGACCCGCAAATGGCCCGAGGTCCGCACCGCCATAGCCGCCATGGTGGACGCCGCGCGTCGGATGCGCGCCGCCTGAAGCGCCCCGCGCCTTGCGCCGGGGCGCGAGACCGGGTTGGCTGGATGAAACAGTCGCGACTCGCATCCAGCCGCCGGAGAACCCCCAACGTGTCATCCCACCTCAATCGCGCGCTCGGCCCCTGGCAATTGATGTTCACCGGGCTCAGCGCCATGATCGGGTCGGGATGGCTGTTCGGGGCGGAACGCGCGGCCTCGACCGCCGGTCCGGCGGCCACCCTGGCCTGGCTGCTGGGGGCCTTCATCGCGCTGGTCATCGCCGCCGTCGCCACCGAGCTGGGCGGCATGTTCCCGGTGGCGGGCGGCATGGTGCGCTATGCCAACCTCACCCACGGCCCCCTGGTCGGCTTCATGGCGGCCGGCGCCAACTGGCTGTCGATCGTCAGCGTCGTCCCGGTCGAAGCCGAGGCCTCGGTACAATACATGAGTTCCTGGTCCTTCCCCTGGGCCCATCACCTCTACCAGGCCGGCACCCTGACACCCCCCGGCCTGATCGTGGCCGCCCTGCTGGTGGTGGTCTATTTCCAGCTCAATTTCTGGGGCGTGCGCTTCTTCGCCCGCTTCAACGCCATGATCACGGTGTTCAAGCTGGTGGTGCCGGCCGGCGCCGCCCTGGCCCTGTTCGCCAGCGCCTTCCACCCCGGCAACCTGGTGGGCGCCGACCCCTCGGGCACGCCCCCGGGCGCGTCCTTGGGCGGCTTCATGCCCTACGGCCTGTCGGGCATCCTGACGGCGGTGTCCACCTCGGGCATCGTCTTCGCCTTCAACGGGTTCCAAAGCCCGCTCAACCTGGCCGGCGAGGCCCGCAACCCCGGGCGCAGCATCCCGATCGCCGTGCTGGGCGCGGTCGGGCTGGCGACCGTGATCTACCTGCTGCTGCAATGCGCCTTCCTGGGCGCGGTGCGGCCCGGGGCAGGGGGCTGGGCGGCGCTGTCCTTCTCGTCGCCCTTCGCCCAACTGGCCATCGCCTTCAACCTCAACTGGCTGGCGATGCTGCTCTATTTCGACGCCTTCCTCGCCCCCAGCGGCGCCGGCGCCACCCACCTGGCCAGCAGCACCCGCATGACCCTGGGGATGCAGCGCAACGGCACCATGCCCGCCCTGCTGGGCCGGATCGATCCCTCTTCAGGCGTGCCGCGCCCGGCGCTGTGGTTCAATCTCGCCGTGGCGTTCGTGTTCCTGTTCTTCTTTCGCGGCTGGGGCATCCTGGCGTCGGTGATCTCGGTCTGCACCATCATCTCCTACATGATGCTGCCGATCGCCGCCCTGGCGCTGCGGCGCACCCTGCCCGAACGGCCGCGCCCGGTCCGCGTGCCGGCCATGCGCGTGGTGGGCGCGCTGGCCTTCATGTTCTCCTCGCTGCTGCTCTACTGGGCCCGCTGGCCGCTCAGCGGCGACATCATCCTGCTGATGGTGATGCTGCTGCCGGTCTATGCCTGGTTCCGCCGCGACGATGGCTGGGCACGCCACCGCGCCGCCATCCGCCATGCCGCGTGGTTCATGGCCTACCTGCCGTCCATCGCCGCCCTGTCCTATGCCGGCAGCCGGCAGTTCGGCGGGCGGGGCTGGATTCCCTACGGCTGGGACCTGGCGGCGGTGGCGGCGATCTCGCTGCTGTTCTGCGCCTGGGGCGTGCGCAGCGCCCGCGCCGTGCCCGACCTGTCCGTGATGGAGGACGATTCCCCGCCCGCCCCGGCCACCGCCGCCGACGCGCCCGCCGCACCGGAATTCAGAAATATCGCTCATAGACGGTTATGACATCGCCGGGCTGCAGCAGGGAATTGCGCTTCACCCGTCCTTCGGCGGCCTGGCCGTCCGGGCCGGAGCGGACCGCGCCGGCATAATCGGTGATCGCGCGATAGGTATAGCCACCCGCCAACGCCACCGCGCTCAACGTCGTCATGCCCGGCATATAGGGGTATTGCCCCGGATGGGCGACTTCGCCCAGGACGAAGATCGGCCGGTACTGCGTGACCTCGACGGACACGCTGGGATGGTTCAGAACGCCCTCCGCCACCAGGCGGGAGGTGATGGCACTCTCAAGCTCATGCGTCGTCAGGCCGGACGCCTGGATCGACCCGATCAGCGGAAAGGCGATCCGCCCGTTGTCGCCGACGGTAAAACTGTTGGTCAGTTGCAGATCGTTATAGGTCAGCACCCGCAATTGATCGCCCGCCCCCAGCCGGTAGGCCACATTGGCCGGCGGCGGCATCGGCGGCAGGCTGCTCCCGGGGGCGCAGCCGGCCAGCGCCGCCAGCGCCGCCAGGCAGACAATGCGAACAGGCGCAGGCATGCGGCGCGGAAAATAAGCAGTCATCAAGGTCCTCCGGTCTTGCGGTGGGCGTCATTCGGCGAAACTGAACCCGAGTGAGACATAATTGCTGGCGAAGGTCGACTTCCGCGTCGGGAAGAGCGGGTCGGGGGGCAGGCCGCCATGGGAAAAATCGTTCACATGGCTATAGGACAGCGATGCGGTGACATAGCGGTTGATCACCCAGTTCGCCGACACGCCGAATTTGAACAGGGTCTGCGTGCGCGACGCGGTGCCGGCGACCGTGCGCCCGGTCTGGCTCATCCCGCCTTCCGCATAGCCGCGCAGGACGACCGTGCGGCGCAGTTCGTGGTCCCATTGCACGCGCCCGTCGGTCACGGTCTGGTTCCGCGCAAAGGGCGAGGCCGGGTCCAGGATGCGCCGATAGAAATAGATGCTGATCGTATCCCGCCGCCGCGGCGTCCAGATCGTGTCGATCTCGAAGGTCGGGGTGGTGACCGCGGGCGCCGGGCCGTGGGTGAAATGGCGCGTCTCGCCCCCCGCCAGCAGGCGATAGCGGATGACCGAATCCGCATTCAGGTCCAGCCCCAGGAATCCCGCCCCGTCGGCATAGTCGTTCCCCTCGCCCCCGTTGGTGAATTGCGCGGTCGAGCCGCGAAGGATCATCACCGCCGCATTGCCGGTCGACAGTTCGAAGCGCGACGTCAGCGAACCCGTCTCCAGGCGGTGGCTGAGGCTGGCATAACTGGTATCGATCCCCCCGCCCAAGGCGCTGCCGAACGTGTAATCCTCATAGATCGCCGCCGGAATCAGGCTGAAACGGCCGAACAGCTTCGTATAGGTCAGCCGGACGTCGTTGGCGTCATAGGGCACCGGACGCGACACGCCGAAATTGCCCAGATCCATCGACGACAGATGCAGTTGATAATGGGTATAGCCAAGCGCCAGCGTGTCGTTGCCCAGGGCCACCGACCCGCCGGTCCCCGCGCTCCAGTTCGTGTAATCGGCGAATGGAATCGACGGAAAGCGCCTGTCGCTGACGGATGCGAAAACCCCCAGCGCGTTGCGCGTCCAGTTGGAATTCAGCTTCAGCCCGCCGTCGAATTCGAATTCCGGGCTCGCGGTATGCGGCGCCGCCAGCGTGTTGGTGTTGTACCCGCCCGCCACCGCGGCCGAAGGGCGCAGGATGAAGCTGCCGACCGGAATGCCGGCGGGCCGGTTGCTCAGCAATTGACGCATGACGACGGAATCCGCCTGGTCCGGAGACGAATAGCCCGGCAGGTCGGACGGAAAATATTGCGAAATCAACTGCGCATGAGCCGGCACACTCCAGGCCGCGACCGTAAGCGCCGCCAGAGTCGCCAGGTGATGCCGGATGCGCCCGGCATGTTCCGCCGCCATCAGGTCAGCGTGCCTCCCCGGGCCGCGTCCATTGCAAGGGGCTGGGGCACCGCGGCGCTGCCGTCCGGCAGGACCGACCTGTACAGCTCGGCATAGCGGCGCGCCACATCGTCCCAGTCATAACGGGACGATTCCGCGATCGCACGGGCCCTGGCGGCGGACACGTGCGCCTCGCCCTGCCGATGCAGGTCGCGCATGTCCCGCGCCAGCCCGTCCAGGTCCTGCGCCTGGCGCACGATCCCCACCTGCGTCTGCTCGACCAGGCGTCGAAAGGGCACGATATCGCTCAGCACGGGAATCAGCCCCGCCGACAGGGCCTCGACCGCCGCCAGGCCGAATCCTTCATGCTGCGAAAGGCAGCAATAATAACTGGCTTCTCCGAAAAGGCTCCGCAACATGTCGTCGGACGGCGCGATCACGAAGCGCGTGGCCTCAGCGACCCCCGACGCCCGCGCGGCCTCGGCCAGATCGGCCTCCGTCTGGTCGGCGGGGCGCCCCGCCACGATCAGGCGCCAATCCTCCCCTTGCGCGCGCAGCCGCGCGAGAAGAGGAAAAAGCAGGTCGATCTGCTTGTGCCGCGCGAAGCGGCCGAAACTGATCATCGTGCGCGTCGGCGCGGCGGACGACGCGGCGCGGAATTTCCGCTGGTCGATCCCGTTCTCGATGGTCAGCAGCCGCTTCCCCGCGATCGGGGCGAACATCTGCGCATCGCTCACGCTGCAGGCGACGATGCGCTTATAGGCATGCAGCGACGCACGGGTCAGGGTCTGGAACCAGAGCGCCTTGACCTGCCGCAGCGCCTTCGTATGAAAGAACCCGCCATGCGTCGACGCGACCAGCGTCCGCCCATGCAGCCAGCGCGTCGCCGCCAGGTAGTCGAAGAAAAAATCGATGGCGTGAACATGGACGATATCCGCCCCGTCAAGATGCGACAGGATCTGGGGCGCGATCGGATAGCGCGTCGACCCGGACCAGCCGATCCGCCGCACCGGCACCCCCTGCACGACATCCGTGGGCGGCAGGACCGCCGGATCGCCGAACACGCGGTTCAGCGTCACGACCCGCGCGTCGATGCCCAGATTGTCGCGCTGCACCCTGCAGAGATTCAGGACCGAGTCCTCAAGGCCCCCGACCGAGGGGCTGAACTGCCGTACGATATGGATGGTCTTCAATGGGACGATCCTCAGGACTGATACGGTAATGCAAGGCGTCGCGGCTGGCCGCTATAGGGCGCCCCCGGAAAGGCGCCGGCCGATTCCTCCGCCATCGACACGACGACGCCCGTGACATTCGCGCCATAGGATTTAAGCCGTTCGATCGACGACGTCACGGCGGCGCGCGACGTCTCCAGCCACCGGCATACGAACACGGTCTGGTCCGCGACGGCGCCGTAAACCAGCCCGTCCGGCATGCATTGCAGGGGCGGGCTGTCGATGATGATCAGGCTGTAGGACTGGCTGATCGTCTTCAAAAGCTCGCGCAGCCGCGCGATCTCCGCCGGATCGAACGCAAACATGCCGGGCGCGCCGGCCGAGATGAAATCCACCCCCGTCTCTCCGTCCCGCTGGACGACATCCGAAATCGAGGCCGTTCCGGTCAGCAGTTCCGTCAGGCCGCGCTGCGCCGGCACGTCGGCGCGGCGCCCGGTGCTCTGGCGGTGATCGCCGTCGATGACCAGCACCGGCTGGCCGCCGGTCCGGGCCAGGGCCGACAGCCAATAGGTCAGCGACGTCTTTCCTTCCCCGCCCGCGGCCGACGTCACGGCGATGACCCGCCCGCGCCCGGTCTGGACGGCGGACAGCGACAATTGCGCAAGCAGGCTGCGTACCGCTTCGCTGGCGGTGGAAAACGGCGCGTCCAGCACATGCCGGCGCACCGCATGCTTGTCGCGTGCCGCGATCCTGGGAATGGCCGTCAGAAGCGGCAGGCCGATCAGGGCGCGCAACTGCTCGATCTCGCCGAAGCCCGGCGACAGCAGGTCGCGCAGGAAGACCGCGGCCCCGGCGGCGACCAGCGACAGGACCACGACGCCCATCAGCAGTTTCTTGCGATTGGGAAAGGTCGGCGCATCGGGCGGCGAGGCATGCGAAACGAAGCTGACGGGCGGCTGCAGCAGCGCCACCCGATCGACCATCTCCTTCGACCGTCCCAGAAACGCCTCATAGACCTCGCGCGCGCTCTGCGCCTCCTGCTCCAGCATCAGGTACTCGGCCTGCGGCGAACTCTGAACGCTGGCCTGCTGGCGCAACTGATCCAGATCCTGCGTCAGTTGCGCGACCTCCGCCCGGGCCGAGACGACCTCCTCGTTGATCGACGACAGGGCGGCCCGCAATTCGCTCGCCAGGCTGGCGCGGGTCGCGGCGATCTGCATGTCCAGGCCGGCCAGGTCGGGATGATGCGGCCCCAGGGCCTCCGCCTTCTGCATGCGGCTCGCTTCCAGTTGCGACAGCGTATTCGCCGTCGCGACCAGGATCGGCTGCTGCGTCAGCTCGACCAGCGCGCGGCCCTCCCCCTGGGCGCTCGCCCGGGACAACGCGTCCGCCCGCGCCTCGGCGGCCGCCAGGCGGCTCTGCGCCTGGGTCAGGCTGACCGCGGTCTCGGACATCTGCCGATCGATCAGCGGGCCGGTATCCGACCCGTTGCCCGTATTGGACAGATGATGCGCGGCGTTGAAGCTGCTGGCCTTGGTCGAGGCCTCCAGCCAGCGTTCGCGCAATTGCGCCGTGCGCGCATCGATCCAGGCCGCCGTGCGGTTGATGTCGCCGCGCTGGCGGTCCAGGGCCTGAAGCTGGTACTGCGTCACGAAGCTGTTGGCCAGGTCGGCGGCGCGCTGCCCGTCATTGTCCTTGATGCTGATATTGATGATGCGCGAATGCGGCTCGGGCTCCACGGTCACCGACGCCAGCAGACGGTCGATCTTCGCCTGCCGCTCCGCCTCGGGATTGCTGGCGGCGGCCTTGGGGCACAGCAGATGGACATGGGCGCACAACGCGGCGCGCAGGTTGAATCCCGCCGGCGCCGGCGGCGGCGGCAGGGCCCGCAGCACCGCCGCGGCGACGTCGCGCGATTGCAGCAGCCCGGCTTGCGTGGCCAGTTCGTCATCCTGCAGCCGGTCGGCGGGCTGGGCATTCTGAAGATTGACCGGATCGACGCTGGTCGATGAGACGACGACCGTCGCGGTGGCCATATAGGAGCGTTTGAGCATCATCGTCACGCCGCTCCCCACGACGAACGTGCCGACGCCCACGGCCAGGAACAGCCGGCGATAGCGCCGCACAAGCTGCAATCCGTGCAGGATGACCGCCCGTCCGTCTCTCTGGGGCGCCGCCGGCATATGCTCGGCCATGCTGAAATCAGCCATATCCGGGACCGAAAGTCCGTTCGGCCAGGCATCGGTCCTGTTGTTCATTGCGATCTGCTCCGTTCGGGGGCGAATTTCCAGCGAAGAACGTGAAATCCAAAGACGGGAAGGCCGATCAGATAGCGGCGCCACAGGCGGCGCGGCTCCCGCGACAGCCGGACCGCCCATTCAAGGCCCATGTTCGCGACCCAGCGCGGCGGCCGGTGGACGCGCCCCGCGGCATGATCGACCAGCGCCCCGGCCGTGATCGCGATCGTCGGCGCGATGCGGTGCCAATGGTCGTGCAGCCAGCGTTCCTGGCGCGGCATGCCCATGTTCACCAGCAGCAGGTTGGGCCGCGTCTCGTTGATCTGCCGGATGATCGCCTCCGAATCCGCCGAACCCGCGCGCGCGTCGAAAAAACCATGATGCACCCCGGCGGTCCGCACGCCATAGCGTTGTTCATAGGCCCGCGCCGCCTCCTCGGCGACCGCCTGCTCGCCGCCCAGCCAGAACAGGGACGCATCCCCGCCCAGTTGTTCCAGCACCGGCCCGATCCATTCCGGCGGCGTCGTGCGATGCAGCCGCCGTCCGGTCAGGAATAGCGAGGCAAGCTGCACCCCGGCCCCGTCGCAGAAGGTGACGTCCGCCTCCGCGAACAGTGCGCGCAGCCAGTGTTCATGTTGCGACAGGACCATGCAATGCGCGTTCGCGTTCACCACCAGCATCTTGGCATGCGCGCGCGCCGCCCGGACCACCAGTTCCGCCAGGTCCTGGCGCGGTATGTCCATCAGGCGCAATCCCATGATGTCCAGCGCGTCGAACGGCACCGCATCGCGGGCAGGCGAGGGCGCGAAGGCGGCCGGGCCCGCCGAATCCGGGCTCATCGAATCCGGGACTTCCATATCCGGGGAAAGAGCTTCAGAAGGCATGTCGGCTGAAAACCTCTCGAAGCACGGTCAGCGCCATGATCTTGATGTCGAAGCGCAGCGACCATTTCTGGATATATTCCAAATCGTACGTGACGCGGCGGCGCAGATCGTCGATCGTCACCAGCTCGCCGCGCGCGCCGTTGACCTGCGCCCAGCCGGTAATGCCCGGCTTCACCTGATGCCGGATGACATATTCCGCCAGCGCATCGTCCAGCAGCATGCCGCCCGCACGCGTGTGCGGCGCATGCGGGCGCGGGCCGACCAGCGACATTTCCCCCCGCAGGACGTTCAGCAATTGCGGCAGTTCGTCGATGCTCAGCTTGCGCAGCCACCGCCCGACCGGCGTCACGCGGGGGTCGTCCCGCGACGTCTGCCTGGCGGCCATCATGTCCGACATGTTGGTATACATGCTGCGGAATTTATACACCATGAAGGTGCGGTTGTTGAAACCCAGGCGCGGCTGCTTGAAGAAGACCGGACCCGGAGACGTCGCCTTGATCGCGATCGCGACGATCGCCAGCACCGGCGCCAGGATCACCAGCGCGATCGCGCCCAGGACCATGTCCAGCATCGTCTTCTTGACGGCCTGCCAGTCCGACAGCGGACGGCGCTGCAGCACCAGCAGGGCGAAGGGACCCAGTTGCTCGATCGGCAGCACCACGTCGATGCCGTGCACCACGTTCGGCAGCACATAGACGTCGGACAGCACGCTTCTCAGCCGCCAACTGATTTCGGCGACATGGTCGTGCGGGTCATAGTGCGAGGGGATGGCCAGGATGATGGCATGCAGCGGCGTCTCCCGGCTGCGCACGATCAGATCTTCCAGGGTGCCGTCCACGGCATTCGGGTTCAGCGCCGTGTCGTGGTCGTCGAATACGCCGATCATCCGATAGGTCGGGCCGGCCTCCCCGGCGATGCGCGCGGCGAACTTGATCGCCGTCTCGTCGCTGCCGACGATCGCGACGTTCCGCGCCAATTGTCCCGAGATCGCGCTGCTTCCCAGCAGGGCGATCTCCGTCCCGCGAACCGCGCCCAGGGCGAGCGCCGAGCAGAACAGCCACACCGCGGCCAGTTCCGCGGACGGGGCGATCGGGTGGCGCAGCATGGACAGCACCACCGCATGCAGCAGCGCGCCGATCAGCAGCGGCGGCGCCAGATAGCGCAGTTGGGCCGAAGCCTGCAGCAATGTCGGCACGTAAATCAGCGACCGCTTCTTCGGCGCCATCAGAAAACCCAGGACCGACATCAGGTTCGCGACGGACTGGGACATGACCCAATGCTGGTGGACGACCTCCGGGCCGGCATAGGCCGTCAGAAGCGTCGCGCCCATCACGGTCAGGCCGTCTATGCTGGTTATCATCCCGCTCAGCACAGGATGATAATAAGGATAGACGCCGGATTCCGCCGGTTTCGTTACGGACTGAACCTGCCGGAGCGGGTCATCCGGAAAGTCGATCGTGCTCTGCAACGAGCTATAGGACTCACTCATGTGAAGACCTCCAACGGATACACATGCGTCTCCGACGGTTCCAACTGCGAATCATGGAATCCGATAAAGGATTTTTTATCAAAGTCCGTGAACATCCAATGAAAACACGCAATTATGAAACGTGATCTTTCCGGATCGGTTCAATTCTTTCGTTCGGGTCGATCGAATTTCGTCCCAGCCGGTCTTCTCTCTGGAAAAATCCGGAAACCGACCCGTCTCCGTAACCCGAAGGCCGCCCTGCATGACGCGACGCGGCTCGCGAAATCTCCGCCACCCATCATGACGGAGACCATATCCCGAGACATGAGAAACGAAATCGCCATCTCCCAGATTAAAGATTTGGACACGATCTTGTCGAGTCTATTTGTGACATGTTCCTCATGTTCCGGACCGAAACAGCCGCCCGATCGCGCATGGTCCGAAAGGGCGGCGCAGACACATATCCGTGGCACCGCCGCATCCCGGCGTCAGGGACGACCGATCGATTCGTATTGAAAGCCGTGCTCGCGCATGGTTTTCGGATCCCAGATATTGCGCAGATCGACGACAACCTTGCCCCGCATCAGTTCGCTCAGCCGGCTGGGCGATAGGGCCCTGAACTCGTTCCATTCCGTCAGCACCACCAGCGCATCGGCCTGGGCGGCCGCATCCAGTGCGTCGCGGCAATATTGCACGCCATCCGGCAAGAGGGGGCGCGCGCTATCCATGCCCGCCGGATCGAACGCGCGCAGCTTGGCCCCCGCCTCGCTCAGCCGGTGCAGGATGGGAATGGACGAGGCCTCGCGCATGTCGTCGGTCTCGGGCTTGAATGTCAGCCCCAGGACACCGATCGTCAGGTTGGACACCGATCCGCCGCAGGCCGCGATAATCCGCTCCGCCATCCTGGCCTTGCGCGCATCGTTGATGCTGACGGTCGTCTCGATCAGGCGCATCGGAGAATCCGCGTCGCGGGCGATATGGACCAGCGCCAGCGTATCCTTGGGAAAGCACGATCCGCCGAAGCCCGGGCCCGGATGCAGGAATTTCCGGCCGATACGGTTGTCCAGCCCGATTCCCCGGGCAATGTCGTGGACCTCGGCTCCGACCTTTTCGCACAGATCGGCGATCTCGTTGATGAACGTGACCTTCATCGCCAGAAAGGAATTCGCGGCGTATTTGGCCAGTTCCGCGGTTTCCAGGCCCGTGAACAGGATCGGCGCCTCGATCAGGTAAAGCGGCCGGTACAGCCTGCGCATGATCTCCATCGCCCGCTCCGACCCTCCGGGCTTGGTCGTGTCGGTGCCGATGATGACGCGATCCGGCCGCATGAAATCCCCGATCGCGTTGCCCTCCCGCAGGAATTCCGGATTCGACGCCACGTCGAAATCCAGGTCCGGCCGCACGCGGCGGATCAGCTCGGCGACCTGGCGCCCGGTGCCGACCGGCACGGTCGATTTCGTCACCACCACGGCGTAATTCTTCATGCTCTTGGCGATCTGTTCCGCCGCGGCGAAGACATAGCGCAGGTCGGCATGGCCGTCGCCGCGCCGGGTCGGCGTGCCCACGGCGATGAAGATCGCCTCGGCCCCCTGTATGCCCGTCTCGATATCCTCGCTGAAGGTCAGGCGCCCGGCCGCCACATTGTCGGCCACCAGCTTGTCCAGCCCGGGCTCATAGATCGGGATGCGCCCCTCGCGCAGCGCATTCAGCCGTCCCGGATCGGCCTCGACGATGGTCACGTTCGTGCCGAACTCGGCGAAGCAGGCGCCGGACACCAGCCCGACATAACCGCCACCGATCATCGCAATCTGCATGGTTCACTCCTCAGCTTTGTGGTGCGGGCCCGCATGTGGTCCCGCATGGGCCGGCAATTTCATTCCGCTCACGCCGAGCGCCGCCGCGCCACCCGGCGCTGCATCGCCCGTCCGATCTGCCGCCCCACGCGCGGAACGAAAGAAGGGCGATGCAGGGCCCTCGTAAGAAGCGCGGCCAGGGCGCCCTTGCGGATGGCCTGTGAAAAGAAATGCGCATCGTCGAGCCGCAGCAATCCTTCGGCACGCCTGCGCAACAGCGCGTCAAGGCCGGGCTGCGCCTTGATCGCGGGATGACTCGTCAGTTCCAGCGCCGACTGCGCCAGCGCGGCATAGGCGATCGTCGTCCGCGTCATGGTCGATTCCCGCCGGCTGACGGCGCCCTCCCGCTGCGTGTAGAGGTAATGCGCGGTGTCCAGGATCCTGAACCGCGCCCCCTCCAGCAGAAGATGCATCATGAAGGTGAAATCCTCCCCATGACGCTGCCCGACCGGATAGCGCAGCCCCGTCTTCATCAGGAACGCGCGCCGGATGACCGGCTTCAGCAATCCCCAGTCGGCGCCGCGCCCGTCGGCCAGGTTATGCGCAAGATAATCGGCCGGCGTGACCGTCCGGTCCTGCATGTGCGCGGCGCCGATGGCCCGCCCGGTCACCATCCCGGCGCCCGCGTCGTAATAGAGCAGGTCATCCGCCAGGATATCGCTGTCCGGGTCGGCGGCCGCCATGCGCGCCATCGCCTCCAGCCGGTCGGGCGCATAGGCGTCGTCCGCGTCCAGGATCGCGATCCAGTCCCCCGTGGCCTGCGCGATGCCCAGGTTGCGCGCGGCGGCCGGTCCGCCGTTCACCGCCGTCCGCATCGGGCGGATGGACGGATGACGCTGCGCCAGCGTCGCCACGACCTGGGCCGTCGCATCGGTCGAGCAATCATCGACGACCAGGATCTCCACGGCCGGCAGACTCTGCTCCAGGACCGACCCGATCGCCCGCTCGACGAAGGACACGGCGTTATAGACGGGGATGATGACGGAAACGCTGAAGCTGTCGGTCATGCGTGCACCCGGGCCAGGCGGTCGTACAGATCCTCCAATGCGTTGGTGCATATGCGGATATCGTGATTCTTCTGCACGAAGCGCCGTCCGGCCGCACCCATCCGGTCCGCCAGCGCGTCGTCCGTCAGAACGTCCAGCAGCCGGTCCCGCAGCGTCGCGACGTCGCCCTCGGCGAAGGCGAAGCCCGTTTCCCCGTCCGCGATCCCCTCCGTGACGCCGCCTCGGGCCGACGTCACCACCGGCACGCCGCTGGCCTGGGCCTCCAGCAGCACCAGCGGCAGCCCTTCGGCGTCCCCGCTGCGCGCCGTGACGCTCGGCAGGCAAAAGACCCGCGCCTCGCCCATCAGCGCTATGACGCGCTCGCGCGGCACCGCGCCGGTAAAGGTCACATTGCCGATCAGCGCCGCCCGCTCTTCCAGAAGGGCCCGCTCGGGGCCGTCTCCCGCGACGATCAGCCGCGCCTCGGGCAAGGCCGCGCGCACCTGGTGAAAGGCGTCGATCAGAAACCGGCATCCCTTCTTTTCCACCAGCCGGCCCAGAAACAGGATGATCGGCGGCCGCGCGCCCGGAGAGACCGGGCCCGGAATGAAACGGTCGGGATTGATGCCGATATGGCGGACATGGATCCGCTCCGCCGGCAGTCCGACCGCGATCGCCGCGTCGCGGATATGTCCCGATACGGCAACGAAGGTCACGTCGGGACTGGCGGCCAGACGCCGCAGGCGGCTCGGATAGTTTTTCCATCGTCGCCCGGATCGGCCGGCGGCGAACCACGCCATGTCGGTCGTGATGTCCGACCCGTGCAGCGTGACCAGCAGCGGAATCGACAGGCGGCGCGCCAGGTGCCAGATCTCGACCCCGTCAAAGCCGAAATGCGCATGGATCAGGGCCGGCCGCACATGCTGCGCGATCCGCGCCAGGCCCGGCGGGGCACGGTTCAGGCTGCGGGCCAGCATGCTGCGCGCCCGCTGGGGCAGGGTGGCGGGCCCCCGATAGCGGGCCCGGGCCGGCAATCCCTCCAGAGGCAGCTTGTCGATCAGCCTTTCACCGATCATGACGGGCTTCCAGCGCGTCAGCGCCAGGGACTGGTCCCGTACGAAGGTCTCGGACAAGGGCAGAATTTCGGTGCGATAGATCCCCACTATCGGGCAATCCTGGTCGCCGACCTGCTGAAGCATCCGTTCCTCCTCCCGTCGACTGGCCCCGTCGACATGCCCCTGGCGGGCTGCGTTGGCGTCAAAGACTGGTGTCCGCATAGGCTTTCGGCGTGATGATCCGGTCCACGACCTCGTCCCAGCCCAGCATGTGCGGCCGTATCGGCGCGCGATGCGCCAGTGCCTTGTCTATGGCGTCGCGGATCGTCTCCGGTACGCCGGGACGGTAGCCATAGCGCCCCTCCTGATCCCCCAGGGCGAATTCGGGGCACACCGCCGGTATCCCGAATATGCCGAACTGGCGCAATTTCAAGGATGTATCGATCAGATACCGCGGCGTCTGCCGGTCCAGATACGGTGCCACGCCAAAGGCCGCATGCTGGACATAGGGCAGGGTCTGCGCGAACGGCATCTCCTCATGCACGATGATATTGCCGGCCGACAGCCCGTTCGCGGCCTTGCCCGCGCCGATGACGTGAAAATCGATGTCCGGGAACAGCGAGGACGCGATCGTGAAGAAACTCGCATCGAACAGCATGGACCCGACCGAGACGCAGCTTCGCCGATTCCCATACGGCGTCGGATAGTCGCTCTGGGCGATCGTACGGTCGATCCCGTGCGGAATGAAGTACGATGTCCGATTATGCGGCATGCCGTCCTGCAAAAGGCGCGACGGCAGGCGGACGGTATCGATGCTGTCGAAATTGGCGCGGAACCGCCGCTTGATCGTCCCGGCCGCATCGATGACATCCAGGTCGTCCGACGCCAGGTAGATAATGCGCGCCGCAGGGTTCAGCTTCCGCACATCCTCGATGAAAACCGGGGCCATGCCGGACTCGATGAAGACCGTGTCCGCTTCGCGCAGCCATTGCCTGGGAATACGCGGAATCAGCCGCCGATAAAGCCAGAACAGCGATTCTTCCACGGGCGCCAGCGCCGGCCGCCGCATGTTGAACGGATGCCAGCTCGTTCTCCACAAGAAACATTCCACGCCGTCGACATATTCCACGCGGTTGGCCCGCGGGGCCAGGTCGGCCCGCGTGTCGCCCCTGTGCTCCGACAGCCGGCTTAGCCCGACCGAGAAGAAACGCGTCTTTCCCCGCTTCGCCATTTCGGCGGTGATGAAATGCACGCTCGCCTTCCGGCGAGAGCGATAATCATGCACCGATATAACCAGTGAAACGGTCATACGAACATTCCGCCTCTACTTCGTTGCAAAGAACGCAGGGAAGATTGCAATGAAAGGTCAGGACGTAATTGTGTCTGGACGTAATCGATTCAGGCAAACCGTCTCACACGGCGGCGGACGGCCGGAAATCTTGAAGTGACGCTTATATGAAACTCAGGAACGTTTAAACTCAGCGAGTTAACAAAGCGTATCTGCACTTGCACCCTGAATAAGGCAATTTGTTGACCATCCGCACTCCGGAATCAAGAAACTATTTCGCCTGTTGGAAAAAAAGATATCGCATCACGGAACCTTGAGCTTGCAATGCGCGGGCGGGAAGGGGTAGGTGATACAAAAATACGTGGTCACGCCATGTCAGCGGCTGCGTGCGGCATTCCAGCCTTTAAAACGTTTTTCACACCCGTTGGTCGGGCTGGTCGGCGAACTTCATGCGCCGTCGGGCGATAGTGTCGCGATATGTTTTGTATTTATGTCTGTCTGATCCCGGCCTGTGCCGGGGGGTTTCTTCTGGCGGAGAGACGATGAATGTCGGACCATCTGTTCGAGGCGCGTTCCGAAAAAGCCTATTTGCAGCAACTGACGTCGCTGCGCGGGGTCGCCTGCCTGGTCGTCCTGGCGGGGCACGTCATCCAGGTCATCCGTTACGATCCGGTGCCGCGGACGCCGGGGGGGCGCCTCATTCATGACCTGGTGACGTACGCCTTCAATGCGCAGGCGGCCGTCCTGCTTTTCTTCGTATTGAGCGGCTGCGTCTTGTCGCTGTCCCTCCGCCGCGTCCGCCGATTCGATCGCGACACCGTTCTCGGCTTCTATCTGAAGCGCGTGTTCCGCATTTTTCCCCTCCTGTGGGTTTCCGTCGTCTTTTCCATCGCCGTGACGGTCTATGTGCGCGACAGCATGAATGTCGGCGTCTTCGTGGATTGGCTCGCACGCAATCTGGGGGCGCCGGTGTCCCCATCCCATGTCGCCCTGGCGCTGCTCGGCGCATATACGCGCTATAACGGGCCGATGTGGTCCCTTCGGGTGGAACTGATCTTTTCGGTCGTTTTCCCGCTCATCCTGGTGCTGATGCGTCATGCGCGCCTGCGCCCGTGGGCGCTGGCCGGGTTCTTCGTGCTGGCGCTGGTGCCGATGCCCTCGGAAATCGGCTTGAATTTCGGCCTGTCCTTTGCGATCGGCGCCCTGATCCCCCTGCTCCCGTCCGTGGCGTGGGCGGCATCGCCGGCAATCCCGGCCGCCGCGACGGTGATCCTGCTCTATGACCGGCTGGCGCTCGGCGGCCACGCCGTGCCGGAACAGGTCTATAATATCATCGAATCGCTGGCGGCGTTCGTGATCGTCCGCGATCTGTACGCCTCGGGCCGTTCTTTCGCCGTGCTCACCCATCGGCGCATGGTATGGGTGGGCGAACTCTCATACAGTGTCTATTTGCTGCATTTGCCTATTTTGCTGGCATTGTTTGATTTTTTACAACATCGCATGGGCACGCGGCTTCTGCTCGCCGCGCCCGATCTGACGCAGGCGATGCTTGCGGTCCTGACGATCGCCGTCACGCTGGCCGTTTCCAGCGTGACATATCGCTGGGTCGAATTGCCGCTGCATAATCTCGGGCGGTCCCTGGCGCGCCGCCTGTCGTCCGATCCGCGACCCGCGTGGGAGAATGCCAGGCTGAACCCCGCGCTTCCGACGGCCCCTGAACTGGCCCGTGAACTGGAAGGATGAGCATGTCTCTCGCGGTGGCCGAACGGGCCGCATCCCCGGCCGATCTTCGCAAGGGCGGAAAATACCTCGTCATCGCCGGGGCGTCGTTCAATCTCGCGCTTTGCTTCATCTCCACCCGCCACTGGGTGCATGTCGGAAATCCTCTGATCGCCCTGGTCGAAATCATGATCATGGGGACGGGCTTCTATATGATCCGCAACCGGATCGATCGTCCGACGTTCTGGATCATCGCGGTCACGGTCGGTTTCCTGCTCGGGGCCAAGCTCGTGAACCCGGCCATCAGCTTCAAGATCGTCCATGATGTCGGCATCATGTACATCTTCTACGGCCTGGGCCGCATGGCGACCGAACGCACGGCCCGGTCCACGATCTGGATCATCATGGTCCTGGTCCTGCTGGTCGGGTTCATGGAACTGGTTCTGACCGACCTTTATTCCCAGATGTTCAATATATGGGATTACTACGTGCAGAAAGGCGTCATCGCCAGCGATACGGTGAACTACAGCAACACCAATCTCTTCCTCAGCGGCAATCGCGGCGCCGCCGCCAGCCGGACGTTCTTTCAGTCGATATTCGGCTCGCATCGCGTGTCCTCGATTTTTCTCGAACCGGATTCGCTGGGGAATTTCTCCGCCATCGTGTTCGCCTGGTGCCTCAGCGTGTCGCGCAACCAGCCGGGACGCCGCTATGTGGCGCTCTACGGGCTTTCGGTGCTGTGCTTCATCCTGGCCGATTCCCGCTTCGCGTCGGGCTGCTGCGCCGCCATGCTCATGCTCCGCCTCAGCCCGTTCTGCAAGATGCCCATGGTGTCCTTCATCCTGCCGATTCTCGTCGCCACGGCGCTGACATTGGTCGGCTCGATGCACGAACTGCCCGGCGTGCTGCCCGCGATCATCAACGACGATTTTTCCGGGCGCCTGGTTTTCTCGGGGCGATTGCTGGATTACTGGAATGTCGGGCAATGGTTCGCGCTGGCGCCGTCCCAGGTCTATACGGCCGACACGGGCTATGCCTATGTGCTGAACAATCTCGGCGCCATCCTGACTTTGTTCTATCTCGGATTATTCTCCTTCCGCCGGCCCCTGACGCATGAGGGCGCGATCATGAAATCCATGATCTCGGTCTATTTCGCCACGTCGCTCTGCATCGGCGCCTCGGTGTTCACGATCAAGACCGCGGCACTCCTGTGGTTCCTCTACGGGGTGACCGAGACGATCCGGCCGGCAAAAACATGGCGCCCCGCCCCCAAAATGGCATGGGCCGGCCGCGCCGGTCCCCTGCCGGGCGCCGCGATCTGATCCATTGCGGGGAAAATATCGATGTTTCTTGGCATGTTGACGCGTTCCGCCGCCCTGGCCCTTACCCTGGCCTCGACACTGGTCCCAACCCTGGTTCCAACCCTGGTCCCAACCCTGGTTATCGCCGAAATGCCGGCTTCCGCCCGGGCCCAGGATTACAGGGGGGTCAATCTGGCGGGGGCGGCCTATTCGTCCAACAAGATTCCCGGCCGCTACGGGTATGATTATCTTTTCCCGAAACCGGCCGAGATCACCTATTTCCACGACAAGGGCATGAACATCTTCCGCCTGTCGGTGCTGTGGGAACGGCTGCAACCCGCATTGCGCACGCCCCTGGACGCCGCCTATCTGGGGCGGATCGATAATTTCATAAGCCAGGTGCACGCGGTCGGCGGGACGGTCATTCTCGATATCCATGATTATGGCCGCTACCGGGGCACGCTGATCGGCGGCGACAGCGTATCCGCCGCCGATTTCCGGGATTTATGGACCCGCCTGGGCGCCGCGTTCCGCGACCGGCCCTATGTCTGGTTCGGCCTGATGAATGAACCGCAGCAGAGTTCGGCGCAGGATTGGGGGGACATCGCCCAGCAGGCGATCCTGGGCGCCCGGCAGTCGGGCGCCAGGAATCCCGTCCTGGTATCGTCCGTCAATTGGGACGCCGCGCATGGCTTCGCCGGCCTGTTCGGGCCGGTCGCCGAAAGGCTGCGCGATCCCGCGCACAACATGCTCTTCGAGGTCCATGAATATTTCGACCAGGACAGCTCGGGCCGCAGTCCGGACTGCATCCCCGCCGATCAGGCGGTCGGCCGCCTGGCCTCCTTCACCGATTGGCTCAAGGCCACGCACCACAAGGGATTCCTCGGCGAGTTCGGGGTCGGACGGAACGATCAGTGCCTGCAGGACCTCGACCGGATCGCCGCCTATCTGCGCGACAACCGCTCCGTATGGCTGGGCTGGACCTATTGGGCGGCCGGTCCCCTGTGGGGGGAGTACATGTACACGCTGGAACCGACCAAGACCGGGCAGGATCGCCCCCAGATGACGGTGCTCGACGCCTACCTGCCGCGGGGCCAGGACCGGACGATACGGTAGCGGACACCGGGCCCGAAATCATGGACTCGAAATCATGGACCCAAACTCTTGAGGCTAAAATCTGGGGGGCAAAGTCATGTCCGAACCGATCGTCGATATCCTGATGCCCGCCTACAATGCCGAGGCCACCATCCGCCAGGCGGTCGACAGCCTGCGCAACCAGACGCGCTCCGATATCCGGATCGTGGTGGTCGATGACGGCTCGCGCGACGGAACGGGCCGCATTCTGGCGGAACTGGCGGCCGAGGATCCGCGGGTCGTCGTCCTCACCCAGCCGAACGGCGGGATCGTCGCTGCGTTGACGCGCGGCATGGCGGCCTGTTCGGCGCCTTTCCTCGCCCGGCTCGACGCGGACGACATGGCCGCCCCCGACCGGCTCGAACGCCAGCTCCGCCACATGGCGGAACAGCCGGACTGCGTGGCGCTGTCGGGCTCGGGCGGCCATATGGACGCCCAGGGGCGGCCGACGGGGGGGCGCGTGCGCCTGGCGCGGGTGGATCGGGCCGACCCGGCCTGGGTCCCGGCGCGCGAACCCTACCTGCCGGCGCCTTTTCTGCTGATCCGCCGCGCCGCGTTCGATCGGGTCGGCGGCTATCGTCCGCTGGTCGTCGCCGAGGACAGCGACCTCTACTGGCGTCTGTCCGAAATCGGGACCCTGCGCAATATCGACGAAAATTTCGGGAATTACCGCGTCCACGCCGCCAGCATTTCCAGCGCCTCGATCCGCAACGGACGGTCTCTGGCCTTCTGGTCGCAGATCGCGGCGCTTTCGGCCCGCCGCCGCCGCGCGGGGCAGCCCGATCTCGACGGCATCATCGCCGACGCCCACCGATATGCCTCGGCCGTCTCGCTCCAGGATTTCCACAGGGCGGCCGCTCCGGCGCTGACGGACCACGAGAGCACCTGGCTGGCCCTGGCAATGGGCATGAAGCTGGTGACGCTGGCCTTCTACCGCCCCTATGAGCTCGAGGCCGCGGATTGTCTTTTCATCCGCGATGCCCTGCGCGCGGCGGCAGCGGGTCTTCCGGCGGAAAACCGTGCGGAAATCGCCGATCACCTGCTGGGAACGGCAACCCGGCTGGCCATCCGCGGCCGCGTCGGGGATGCGTTGAAACTGGTTTCGCCCGGGCGCTATCCGGCATTGCTCGGACGGATCTCCTTCCGGCTGGCGCTGCCCGATTCATTGCGCAACCGGGTCAAGAAAGCGGCGGGCCGCGCTCAGCCGGCCTGACGGACGGACATATCGCGCAAGCGCGCATGAAGGGGGGAGGCACGGCAATGGCGGGGCAGGAGCACGGGCGGACGATCCGGGCCGGCGGGTTGGGCCGGGCCGCAACCAGCGGCGTCCTATGGCTGATGATTCAAAGCCTCGCGGCGCGGGGCATCGGCTTCGTCTCGCAATTGGCGCTCGCCTGGCTGCTGACCCCCGCCGATTTCGGCGTGATCGGCCTGGCCTACACGGTCTTCGGCATCGCGAACGCCCTGGTCAGTTTCGGCGTCGACGACGTCCTGCTGCAGCGTCAGAAGGCCATGACCCTGTGGTCCGCGCCGGCATTCTGGATCTGCCTGTCGCTGGGAACGCTGGGGATGGCGGGCATGCTGGTCGCCGCCCCGTTCGCCGCCGCCTGGTACCATTCGCCCGAACTGGTCGGGCTGATCTCGGCGCTGGCGATCGCGACGCCGATCAAGACGCTGGCGACCGTTCCGTCGGTACGGATCCGCGCGGACATGAATTTCCGCTTCCTCGCCGCCTATAACACGTTCGAAATCTTCGCCCTCCAGCTCGGAACGATCTTTCTGGCCTGGCTGGGATGCGGCGCCTACAGTTTCGCAATCCCGATCCCGGTCCTCGCGGTCATCAAGGCCGGTCTGTTCTGGTGGAAGGCGCCGCCGCGCATCGCCCGCACCTTCCGCAAGGTGCAGGTGCGCTATATCCTCGGCAGCAGCACGACCGTATTCGCAACCCGCACGATCATCGAAATCGTCAATCAGGGCGATTATATCGTTCTCGGGCTAATCGCGTCGCATTCGGTGGTGGGGCTGTATTTCTTCGCCTTTCGCTTCTCCGCGCAGCCGGTCCGCATGCTGGCCGGAAATTTCATCAATGTCCTCCTGCCGGCATTTGCCCAGTTGCGCGGCGATCCCGCCCGCCAGACCGAAGCCGCGCTGAAGGCCTGCCGCCTGCTCGCCTATATCGTGGTGCCGTTCTGCTTCCTCCAGGCCGCGCTCGCGGGGCCCGGGCTGCATTTCCTGTTCGGCACCAGATGGAGTGCCGCCGTGCCCTATATCCAGATCCTCAGCATGGGCCTGCCCTTCGACGCAGTGTCATGGATCACCGGATCGCTGCTCAGCGCCCGGCGCGAATTCCGCCTGGGCCTGATGTTCGCCGCCATTTCGCTCCCGCTTTTCTTCGGCATGGCGATCGTCGGCGGTCTGGCCGACAGCGCCTTCGGCGTCGCCATCGCGGTGGGGCTGTATTATTTCACCTATCCGCCGCTGTGCTCGCTGTTGATCCTGCGGCGCTGCGGCGTCGCCGTCCCACGGGTGCTGGAACTCTACATCATGCCGTTCGTCCTGTCGGCGGTGGCCATAGGCGGCGGCTATCTCGCATCCTTTCTCCCGGTCATCCGCGCCTATGACCTGTCGCGGATCATCGTGATCGGGGGCGTGGGGTGCTGCCTCTATCCGGTTCTTCTTTTCCTGCTCTGCCGCGATGTCTTCGACCAGCTTGCCCAGCGATTCGGCGGCATGTTGGGGAAATTCCCGCGCCTCAGGGTCGCCGCGGCATCGAACGGATAAAGGACGACCTCGCCCCACCCCATTGATAAATAAGCGGTTTCCAAAGGCACCGCCTTTGGCGGGGTTCGGGGCAGAGCCCCGAAAAAGAAACCGCGGGACGGCCGGTCACTCCCCCCGTTCAAACGGTTCAGTTTGAACGGGGCCTGACCCGGAACCGGTATTTCGGCAACCTGCCGGTTATTGCGATTGCCTGGCCATGGCGGATTTCCACCGATTGCGCACCACATGACGGATTTTCTGCAGGGCCCGCACACCCGGCGACGGCAGCGCGTCATGCAGCAGCACCTGCAGGCGTGCGCTCAATGTCCGGCCGGGGCGCCGCACATAAACCGTCGTGCTTCTGGACGATCGGGCCAGCGTGCCGCCCGACTTGCCGCCGGTGTAGAAATACGCGATGACCGATTTGCGTTCCATGCCGGCCCTGATCGGACTCGGGTGCCCGTGCGCCGCGATCGCGGACTGGCTCATCAGGACCGTCCGTCCGAAACAGGGCACGATCTCGACCTGGCGAACCGAGGGCTTCATGGCCCATAATTCCAGATTCCCGCCATAGGCGGCTTCCCATCCCTCGTTCAGATACGTAATCACGACCAGCCGGTTGCATAACCCCGTCGTGGGATGTTTCTGAAAATCGACATGCAGGTCGAAATGCCCGCCCCCCGAGACGACATGCAGCCCGCCGCCATACAGGCTGGGATCAGGCAGAAGATTCGCAATGCCCGTCACCTCGCTCAGCAGCCGCAGAAACGGAGCCGATTGCAGAAAGTCGAAATAAGCCCGCATGACGGGCGGCAGGTCGGAATCGGGGGCCGTCCCCTTCTTCTTCTGCAGCGCCGTATCATAGGATTTCCATGTCAGGTCATCGCATGTGCGATATTCTTCCAATATCGCGTGCAGCCATTCCGCGGGAAATAACTGGTCGATGACCAGGTGCGGAAACGGACGGGCCGCGAGATAACGCGCCCTCAATTGTTCGACAGGCGCACCCAATGCCAGACTTGGGACTGAAAGCGCAACGGAGGGAAGTGCCGGGGAGAGCCGCGTATTCTCTTTCGTAAACTCCATGCCGCCATTCACCATTTGAAAAAGAAGCGGCCATGCCTGAAATACGCTGACGCGATGACATCCAAGCCGGCCAGGCCTTCAATCGTTGCACCCGAACAGCGGGTGATCGGGACCAGTCACGTCGACACGGACGCGTCTCGCCTCTGCTTGTCCACTCGGATCGTATGAGACATTATATTGACATCTCACAAAGGTTTGCAATAAAATGTCTCACAAGACAAGCATTTTTCACACTTCGTCTCACCTGCGCTTTCCGGACGGGCTTCCGGGCACCCCCGATGCATCATCGACGCATCACCGATACGTATCCGGGGTCGAATGATTCTCTACCCCCAAACGGTCTTCATACCCGCGCGGTTGCCGCAGCCTTGCGCGAGGACTCCGCCATGCCCTGCCAGGAATCGATCGCCTTGCGGATCCTCTTCGTAAGGGGAACTTCGACAAACCGATAGATCGCGACACCCAGGGCAATCGCCAGGAAAACGGCAAGGCATTTGGTGGGAACGGTATGGAGGCCCGGCCGATAATGCAGCAGCCGCAGAACCGCCTGGACCGTGTCGAATGCGACCTGCTGGAAAAGATAGATGGAATACGACGCATTCCCAAGCATCAGCACGAATGGCAGGGTCGGCATATAACCGCAGCGTTCGGCCCACATCAGCGCGGCAACCAGCAGAACCGTCGCCGTGCCGCTGACAAGAAGGGGAAAGACGAATCCCAGGCAGCCCATGACGCCGATAACGGCCATGACCAGGCCAAGCGCCGGCCAGGGCCGAAATTTCGTCAGGCTGATCCCGAATATCGATCCGAGACAGCACCCCGCCAGAAATTCCAGCAGATAGGGGCTGGTATAGAAATGAACGGCATCGACGCCCTGCGGCAGCATCGCCCCAAATGACGCCCCAAGTGACGCCAATGCCAGAAAGACGGCCGACAGCAGGACCAACCGGTAACTGCTGCGGACCGCCAGCAGGATGCCGAAGACGAGATAGAAAAACATCTCGTAATTCAGCGTCCAGCCGATAAATAGCGTCGGCATCATGACGCCGTGTTCGTTAAGCGCGGGAATGAACAGGCACGACAGGATAAGATGCACCACCCCGTGGGAATAGGTGGACGGCATATAGATCCCGACGGCGGCCAGGACCGACGTGACGAACGTCGCAAGCCAATACATCGGCGCCACGCGCGTCAGGCGGTCGACGAAAAAATTCAACGGCCTGATCGATCGTCCTTCGGTCAGCGACACCATGATGATACCGCTGATGACGAAGAACAGGCCGACCCCGTATCTTCCTACGGTAAAGATCGGCGATACGCTCTGGAACTGGTGAAACAGCACGACCCCCACGGCCGCAAGCGCACGGAGGTATTGAAGGGACATTATGACCTTGCGGTCTCGCCTTATGCTTGACGGCATGCGCGCATATCCCACCATGTCCGGATTTGGACAGAACCGTAACGATGGCCGGCGGGCCGTGTCCATGTTTTTTTGTCGTCGTCCCACGACGCCGCCTCGCTTTTTCGGCTCCCGGCCCATGCCGGCGCGGCCCGCGACAAGGCGGATCCACGCTCGTCGCGTGAATGCGCTCCGCAACGAAACGGCGCGGATAACGGATTTTTGCCTATTCACCCGGCAGGACAGGGCAGGCCAGGACAGGGCAGGTCAGGATTGGGCGGGGCAGGGGGGGGGATCATCCGGCGGCACGGCGCCGGATGACCGTCCTTTCCCCGCCCGGTAACGGGCGCGTCGCGCGTCGCGATCCGCTCCGGGGCGGGCGGATCGCGTCCGCCCGATCAGCCGGCCGTGGGCTGCAATGTCGCCATGTCGATGACGAAGCGATATTTCACGTCCGAGCGCAGCATCCGCGCATAGGCATCCTCGATCTCATCCATGCGGATCATCTCGATATCGGCGGTGATTCCATGCGTGCCGCAGAAATCCAGCATCTCCTGCGTCTCGGGAATGCCGCCGATCAGCGAGCCCGCGAAACTGCGCCGCTTCAGGATCAGGCTGAAGGCCGCGATCGGCAGCTTCTCTTCCGGTGCGCCCACCTGCACCAGCGTGCCGTCGCGCTTCAGCAGGTTCAGATAGGCATTGATGTCGTGATCCGCCGCCACGGCATCCAGGATGAAATCGAACCGTCCCGCCTCGCGCGCCATGGCGTCGGCATCGCGCGACAGCACGACCTCGTGCGCCCCCAGGCGCAGCCCGTCCTCGACCTTGCTGGCCGAGGTGGTGAACAGCACGACCTCGGCGCCGAAGGCCCGGGCGAACTTCACCCCCATATGGCCCAGCCCGCCCAGCCCGACGATGCCCACGCGCTGCCCGGGCCCCACCTTCCAGTGGCGCAGCGGCGAATAGGTGGTAATCCCCGCGCACAGCAGCGGCGCCACCGCCGCCGGATCCAGGTTCCCGGGCACCTTCAGCACGAAGGACTGGTCGACGACGACGGCCGACGAATAGCCGCCATAGGTGATGCTGCCATCCTGCCGGTCGCGGCCGTTATAGGTGCCGACAAACCCGACCTCGCAATATTGTTCCAGCCCGTCGCGGCAATTCCGGCATTCGCGGCAGGAATCGACCAGGCAGCCCACCCCCACCAGATCGCCGGCGCGAAAACGGGTGACGTTGCCGCCCGTCTCGACCACCCGGCCGACGATCTCGTGGCCCGGCACGCAGGGATAGACCGTATTGTGCCACTCGTTGCGCGCCTGATGCAGGTCCGAATGACAGACCCCGCAATACAGGATCTCGATTTGCACGTCGTCGGGCCTGACGTCGCGGCGGGTGAAGGAAAACGGCGCCAGGCGCGCCTCGGCGGCAGTGGCGGCATAGCCGGTACATGCGAACATCGGAACGGTCCTCGTCTGTTGATTGAGAGTGTCTGATGGAAATGAACGGACGTCCATGATGTCCATGACGTCCATGCGGGCTTTCAGGACCGGGCAGGGGGGCCGTCACCCTGTCGATAGGCCCCTTGCCGCTCCAGCATCCAGCCCGGATATTCGGCCGGCAGCGCGCTGACCGCATCCAGGCTCCGCAGGTCCGCCGCGTCCAGCGTCACCGCCGCCGCGCCGATATTGTCCGCCAGTTGCGCTTCCGTGCGGGCGCCGATGATCACGCTCGTCACCACCTTCTGGTGCAGCAGCCACGCGATCGCCACCTGGGCGACGCTGCATTCCAGCCGCGCGGCGATGGGCCGCATCGCATCGATCACCGCAAAGGCGCGCGGCCGGTCCACCGGCGGGAAATCGAAGCCGGCCCGCCGTCCCTCGCCCGACAGGGCATTGCCGTCCCGGTCATATTTGCCCGACAGCAACCCGCCGGCCAGCGGGCTCCAGACCAGCAGCCCGACCTGCTCGGCGGCCAGCATCGGCACGATCTCGCGCTCCAGGTCGCGCCCGGCGAGGGTATAATAGGCTTGCAGCGAGCGGATCGGCGCCAGGTTGCGCCGTTCGGCGATCCCCAGCGCCCGGGCGATGTGCCACGCCGCCCAGTTCGACACGCCGACATAACGGACGTCGCCTGCCCGGACCAGCACGTCCATCGCTTCCAGCGTCTCCTCGATCGGCGTGGCCGGATCGAAGCCGTGCAGTTGGTACAGGTCGATATGGTCGGTCTGCAGGCGTTTCAGGCTGGCGCGCGCCTGGTCCAGGATGTGCGACCGCGACGCGCCCACTCCGTTCGGTCCCGTGCCGATCCGGCCATAGACCTTGGTCGCCAGCACGATCTCCTCGCGCGGCACGCCGACATTGCGCAGCGCCTGGCCGGTGATCCGTTCCGACAACCCGGCCGAATAGACATTCGCCGTGTCGATGAAATTGATCCCCGCCTCGATCGCCGATCCCACCATCGCGTCCGCCTGCGCCTGGCTCAGGTCGCCGATCCGGCCCCACATTCCCTGGTCGCCGCCGAACGTCATGGTGCCCAGGCATAATTCGGAAACGAACAGCCCGGTTCGCCCCAGCGGATTATAGCGCATGCTTATCTCCCCGATGCCGAGATGCCGCGCGCATCATGTCATTTGGGCCGGTCCCGCCGGAATGGGGAATGCTGTCACGTTCTTGCACGATCCTGCCGGGCGCCTCACGGCGCGGGCGCTCTTGCCAGACCGTCCGCCAGCCGCCACATCTCGGGGCCGGGAGGATCCGCATGCGGCCATCGATCGAGTATCTGCGCCGGCGCATCACCGCGCATTGCCTGAACAGCCGGACCGAAACCGCCGTGCCGGGGCTCAGCCTGATGCGGGCGGACGCGCCGACCATGCCGGTGCAATCCGTGCATCAGCCTACGTTCTGCCTGATCGCGCAAGGCAGCAAGCAGGTGGTGCTGGGCCCGCGGCTCTTCGCCTATGACGCGCGGCATTACCTGATCACGACGGTCGAACTGCCGATCACCGGCGGCGTCACCCAGGCCAGCGCCGACCGCCCCTACCTGGCGCTCACCCTGGCGCTGGACCCCACGCGCATCGCCGCCCTGCTGCTGGACAGTCCCGACGCCCTGCGGGATCCGGGCACGATGCCCGGCCTGGCGGTCAGCACGGTGACCGATGCGCTGCTCGATCCGGTGGCGCGGCTGGTCGGGCTGCTGGACCGCCCGGACGACATCCCCGTCCTCGCCCCGCTGATCGAGCGCGAGATCCTCTACCGCCTGCTCCAGGGCGAACAGGGCGCCACCCTGCGCCAGGCCGCCCGCGCCGACAGCCGCCTCTCGCAGGTCAGCCGCGCCATCGCCTGGATCCGCGACCATTACGCCGAACCGTTCAGCATCGGCGACCTGGCCGCCGAAACGGGCATGAGCCCCTCGTCCTTCCACCGGCATTTCAAGGCGGTGACGATGATGAGCCCGCTGCAGTTCCGCACCCGGATCCGGCTGCAGGCGGCCAGGCACATGCTGCTCGCCGACGGGCAGGACGCCGCCGGCGTCGGGTTCGTCGTGGGCTATGACAGCCCGTCGCAGTTCAGCCGGGAATATCGGCGCATGTTCGGCATCCCGCCCGCCCGCGACGCGGCCCGCCTGCGCGGGCCGGAAAGCGACCGCGCGACGGAAAGCGACGCCGGCCGCCTCGCCTACGCCCAATAGATTAATACCGACTGGCTGCAAGACTGACGCATGGGTTCTGCCCGACAAGGGCGTTGCCCTTGACCCACCAAAGGGCAGTCGCCCTTTGGAAACCCAATTTTTCAAATGATTGGGGTGCAGGGCCTCAGGCCCTGCCGGGTCCAGGGCGGAGCCCTGGTCATGCGTCGCCTCATCCGACCCGCTCGCCGGAAACGCCGGTCCTGTTGCGCCCGGCCTCCTTGGCGGCGTACAGCGCCATGTCGGCGCGCGCCAGGGCATCGTCGTAACGGCAGTCGGTCGCCCGCATGTCCGACAGGCCGATGCTGACGGTCAGGCGCATCGTGCCGTCCGCCACCGGGATCCGGCACTCCGCCAGCGCGCGCCGCAGGCGCTCGGCGACCTGGCGGGCCTGGGCCAGGCCGGTGTCGGGCAGCACGACCGCGAATTCCTCGCCGCCCAGGCGGCCGGCATGGTCGCCGGGGCGCAGTTCGGCCAGCATGGTCGCTGCGACGCGTCGCAGCACCGCATCGCCCGCCGTATGGCCATGCCGGTCGTTGATCGACTTGAAATGGTCGATATCCAGCATCAATACCGCGACGTCGCCGGCACGGCCGCGGACCAGCGCGTGCCAGGCGCGCTCCATCCGCTCGGTAAAGGCCCGGCGGTTCGGCAGGCAGGTCAGGTGGTCGACCCGCGCCAGGTCGTGCAGTTCCTGCTCGACGCGCTTGCGCTCGGTCACGTCGACGACCAGCCCGTGCCACAGCGTGCCCCCGTCGGGCAGCCGGGTCGCCCGGGCATCCACCTGCCGCCAGCGCAGCCCCTGGCGCGGCAGCAGCACGCGAAAGACGCATTGCCACGGGGTCAGCCGCTCGGCTGCTTCGGCCAGCGTGGCGCGATAGAGGTCCAGGTCGTCCGGATGGATGCGCGCATGCACCGGCTGGCAGCTCTCCGCCACCTGCTGGGGCGTCAGTTCATAGATCTCGGTGATCCGCGCGCTGGCATAGGGGACGCAGGCCGTGCCGTCCGGCGCCCGCCGGCACTGGAACACCAGGCCCGGCACCTGGTCCGTCAGGCTGGACAACAGGGTCATGCTCGCCCGCAGCCGCTCGGCCAGGACGCGCATGGCGGTGATGTCGGTCGTGGTCCCCACCATCCGCAACGCCCGGCCGTCGCCGTCCCGGCTGATGACCCGGCCGCGGCTCAGCACCCATTTATAGCTGCCGTCCCTGCACCGCAGCCGATGCTCGACCTCATAGGACGGGGTCAGCCCGGCGAAATGGTCGCGCATCGTCGCCTGGACATAGGCCAGGTCGTCCGGATGCACGCGGGCATAGGCATCCTCGATCCGGTCCGAAATCTCCTCCCTGCGATAGCCCAGAAGGCCGACCCACCCGTCGCAATAGCGGATCGCGCCGGTCACCACGTCGCGGTCCCAGACGCCGGTGCCGCTGCCCTCGATCGCCAGGGCCAAGATGTCGCTGAAATCCTGCCGCACGCCGCACCCGGATTGATACAGATCCGCCGAGGCGGAATGTCCAACCTCTAGCATATTTCCGGCCGCAGGAAGGCGGGAATGCGGCGATCCGGGGAATGGGCGGCAGCCTGCGGCGTCGCGGGCCATCACGTACGAAACAGAGTAATATCAAATACAAAATGCATCATCTTTCCCGTTCTTCCGACAGTCCGCCGACGGAATCGACGACGTGATTTTTTAAAAAATTGCATATATGATTTTTTACAATATGATGAACCGTCACGATAAGCGATAAAGGGTGTATCATGTCGAACATTTCGGCGCTTATTCTTGATGCGGGGATTTTTGTTCTTGCGCCGTGGCTGTTGTGGCGCCTGACGCAAAGAACCGTGCCAATCGCGGTGCTGCCGATATTGCTCGGCATCTGCCTGGCGGTGCTGCATGCCCCCGTCGGGCGGCTGGGCATCCCGTCGGTCTACGGCAACGATATCGGCTGGGTGGCCGTGCTGGTTCTGGCCTTCACCGCCGGGCTCGAGATGTGGCAGCACCCCGGCGAGGGCCATGCGGGCATCGCCGTGCCGCAACCCTCGATCGGCCGCCTGCTGGGCGGGGCGGCGGTCGCGCTGGGCGGGCCGTTCCTGGTGGGCGCCGTGCTGGTCCATCAATTCTTCCTGCCGCTGCATGGCTGGCAGGCGCCGCGCGGCAATGGCTGGGTCGGCGCCATGTCGATCGGGCTGTGCATCGCCGTCAGCGCCCTGCCGGTCCTGATCGGCATCGTCCGCGAACTGCACCCCGCCCAGCGTCCGCTGGGCCAGTTGGCGCTCAAGCTGGCGGTGGTCGACGACGCGGCGCTGTGGATCGGCCTGGCCGCGCTGCAATTCGCCGCCCGGGGAGCGGCCGCCCTGCATGGCTGGACCGGGCTGGAATTCGTCGCGATCGCCCTGCTGGCCGGCCTGGCGCTGGCCGGGCGCTGGGCCACCCGCAACCTGGCGCACCCGCCCTTGTGGCTGATCTGGCTGGCGGTGCCGCTCTATCTGGCCGCAGGCTCCTGGGCCAGCATGCAACTGGGCCTGCACGAACTGATCGGCGCCTATTTCGCCGGGGCGATCATGCCGCCAAGCTGGGTGCGCCGCCTGCCGGTCGAACGGGTCGGCACGTTCTCGCTGATCTGGCTGGCCCCGATGTTCTTCGGCCATAGCGGACTGCATATCGACGGCGACGCCCTGACCTGGCCGTCGGTCGTCGCGTCGCTCTCGCTGGTGGCGATTTCCATCGTGACCAAGATCGGCGCCGTCTATCTGTTCCCGCCGGCGGCGGGGCTCAGCCGCCGCCAGGCGCTCGGCATCGGCGCGCTGCTGCAATGCAAGGGGCTGATGGAAATCGTCGCCGCGACCATCCTGCACGGCCGGGGCATGATCTCCGAATTCGCCTTCGCCTCGCTGATGGTGCTGGCGGTCATCTCGACCACCCTGACCGGCCCGATGTTCCGCCTTCTCTCCCCCCGGCCGCGCCCCGCGTCGGCCTCGTCCGCATCGCGCGCCATGGCCACCGCCCGCTGAACCCCGGTGCGCTGACCCTGGCGCTCTAAACGTTCGCCCGGCGGCCGGGATGCTACCCGATCACCGCCATGCGCCGGACATCGACCAGCCCATGGTCGGTGATCTTCAGGTGCGGCACGACCGGCAGCGGCAGAAAGGCCAGTTGCAGGAACGGCTCCTCCAGCGTCACCCCGATCGCGCGGGTGGCGCCCCGCAACGCTTCCAGCCCGGCACGCACCGTCTCGAACGGCGCATCGCTCATCAGCCCGGCGATCGGCAATTGCAGCTCCGCCTGGACCGCGCCGTCCACCACGACGACGAACCCGCCGCCGATCGCGGCCAGGCGGTTGATCGCGACGGCCATGTCCGCGTCATCCGTGCCGACCACGCACAGATTATGCGCGTCATGCCCGACCGACGACGCCAGGGCCCCCCGCCGCAACCCGAACCCGCGCACGAATCCCCGGCCGATATTGCCGTTCAGCCCATGCCGCGCCACCACGGCCACCTTGGCCACGTCCCGCGCCGGATCGGCCGTCACCTGGCCGTCCCGCTCCGGCAAATCCATGGTCAGGAATTCGGTGATGATCTGGCCCGGCACGATGCCCATCACCGGCCGTCCCGCGCCGGCGCCCGGCACGACGAAATCCTCCGCCGTCACGGGGCGCTGCAACCGCACGCTGCCGTATCCGGGCGGCTCGATCGTCCGCCGCCCCGCCAGCGCCGGCCCGACAGGCCGGCCGCCGGCCAGCACCTCCGACACGCGGCAGCCCTCCAGATCGTCCAGAAACACGATGTCGGCCCGCTTGCCCGGCGCCAGCAGGCCGCGATCCGTCAGGCCGAAGGCCCGCGCCGCCGTCAGGCTGGCGGCGCGATAGGCGGCCAGCGGCGCCACGCCCCGGGCGATGGCGCTGCGGATCAGGAAATCGATATGCCCTTCATGCGCGATCTCCAGCGGATTGCGGTCGTCGGTGCAGAACGCCAGGAACGGCGAAGTCTCCACGGTCAGCAGCGGCGCCAGCGCCGCCAGGTCCTTGCACACCGACCCCTCGCGGATCAGGATCGTCATGCCCTTGCGGATCTTCTCCAGGGCCTCCTCGGCACGCGTCGCCTCATGGTCGGTCGAAATGCCGGCGGACAGATAGCCGTTCAGCGCCTTGCCGCCCATCAGCGGCGCATGCCCGTCGATATGCCGCCCGGCAAAGGCGCGCAGCTTGTCCAGGCAGTCCGCCTCGCAATTCAGCACCCCCGGCATGTTCATAAATTCCGCCAGGCCGATCACCTTCGGATGGTCCATGAACGGGGCCAGCGCGTCGGCGCCCAGCACCGCGCCCGACGTCTCGACCGCCGATGACGGCACGCAGCTCGACAGGTTGACGCGCAAATCCATGACCATGCGCGTCGCGGCCTCCAGGAAATAGCGCAGCGCCGCGGCACCCAGCACATTGGCCATCTCGTGCGGGTCGCAGATGGCGGTCGTCACCCCGTGCGGCAGCACGCAGCGCTCGAACTCGAACGGCGTGACCAGCGAGGATTCGATATGCAGATGCGTGTCGATGAAGCCGGGCACCACGACCCGCCCGCGCCCCTCGATCACGGCCGGGCCGTCATAGCGGTCCAGCGTGCCCACGATCGTGTCGCCGCAGATGGCGATGTCGGTCGGCAGCAGCGCCCCGGTCACCAGGTCGAACAGGCGCACGTCGCGTATCACCAGGTCGGGCGGCTCCTGGCCGCTTCCCTGGCGGATCCGGCGGGCGATCGGGTCGGTCGATTCAGCGTTCATGCCGTTCTTAACCACAGCCGCGCGCCGTCCGTCCACGACCGATTGCGTCAGCCGGCTTTCTGCCGCCACATCAGCATGTTGCGTCCGGCCTGGCGCGCCTCTCCCGGCATGGCCCACAGCGCGGCCCCGCCGGCCAGCGCGGCCAGCACGACATACAGCGCCGGCGCGCGCGCGTCATGCACCACCAGGGCCGAAACACAGGCCGGCGTCAGCCCGCCGAACACGGCATAGGACACGTTGTACGAGAAGGACAGGCCCGAAAACCGCACCGCGGCCGGAAAGGCCCGCACCATGGCGATCGGCACCAGGCTGACATAGCCGGCGCCGATTCCCGCCAGCGCGGCCAGCGGCAGAAAGCCGGCCGGATGCGCGGGCGCCACGCAGTACACCCCCCACGCCCCCGCGATCAGCAGCCCGACCACCGGCACGATGACCGGCCGCAGGCCCCAGCGGTCGGTCGCCGCCCCGATCGCCACGGCGGCCAGCGTGATCGACAGGGTCGCGACCAGGCTGGCATCCATGGTGCTGGCGGCGGAAAATCCATGCAGGCTCTGCAGCAGCGACGGCATCATCAGCAGCAGCACCACGATCGCCGCCGTCAGCGCCCAGGTCCCCACCACCGACAGGATGAGGGCGCGCCGGCAGGTGCGCAGCACGACGACCAGCGGGGTCTGCCGCGCCAGCGCGCCGCGCGCATGCATCTCGGCGAAGACCGGCGTCTCCTCCAGCCAGCGGCGCAGCATCATCGCGATCAGGCCGAACACCCCGCCCAGGATGAAGGGCAGGCGCCAGCCCCAGGCGGCGATGGCGGCCGGCGCCAGCGCCATATGCAGCCCCAGCGCCACCAGCGACCCGATCAGCATCCCCGCCGTCAGCCCGCCGGTCAGCAGGCCGCAGGCCAGCCCGGTCCGTCCCGCCCCGGCATGCTCGGCGACGAACACCCAGCCCCCCGGCGCCTCGCCGCCGATCGCCGCCCCCTGCGCCATGCGCAGCAGCAGCAGCGCCAGCGGCGCGGCCAGGCCCAGCGTGCCGAAACCCGGCAGCAGGCCCATCAGCAGGGTCGGCGCGGCCATCAGCAGCACGCTGAAGGCGAACATCTTCTTGCGCCCGTGCCGGTCGCCGAAATGCGCCATTACCACCCCGCCCAGCGGCCGGGCCAGATAGCCGGCGCCGAACAGGCCGAACGTCTCGGTCTGCCGCAGCCAGTCGGGCTGGGCGACGGGGAAGAAATGCTGGGCGATGATCTTCGCGAAATAGGCGAAGATCACGAAATCATAGAATTCCAGCGCCCCGCCCAGGGCCGCCAGGGCCAGGGTGCGGACGTCGCGCCAGCTCAGGCGGCCGGCGGGCGGGGCGGAAACGACATGCATGATCGGACATCCGTGCGGGGCGAAGGGGGCAGGGACCATACACGCCCCGCCCCGCACGGTCACGGGTCCGTACGGGTCACGGCTCGCACCCGACCATCCAGGCCACGCCGTACCGGTCGGTCAGCGTGCCGAAGATCGGCGCCCAGAACGTCTTCTGCAGCGGCATCGTCACCGTCGCCCCGTCGGACAGGGCGGTGAAGATCCGCTCGGCCTCCTCCGTCGTGTCGGCGCTGACCGATATCGAGAACCCGGCCGGGGCGACGTCCTTGCCCGGCATGCCATCCGACCCCATCAGCACCTGCTCGCCGACCGCCAGCGCGGCATGGCAGATCGCGTCGCGCGCTTCGGCCGGCATGGTCTCGGCCATCGGCGTGTCGGCGAAGGTGATCATCCGGGTGATCTCGCCGCCCAGCGCGGCCGCGTAAAAGGTGAACGCCTCACGGCACTTGCCGTTGAAGCCGAACAGATAGGCATTGATCTTCATGGCAGGTTCCTCCCGCTGGCCGCTCATCGGCCGGGCGGGATCGTCGCGCGCCGGACGGGGGCGGCACAAGCCCGGCCGCAACCGATTTCCGCATGGCTCGGCCTTCACATCCGCAAAGAAATGATGACGGACGGTGCGGAATGACTTGCAACCGACGCCGGTCCGTCCTGTAAAGTAAGGATTGGGCCGCCACCCGGCCCGATTGACGCGAAAAAAATTAAGAAAACAAGAACGCGAGCCAGTCATTATGGGTGATACAGGACTTACCCGGTCCGAGGAGCGGTTCATCCGCTGGTCCTTCGGTACCGATTCCGGACATAACCCGTCGCTGTCCGACGGCATCATCCTGCCGGTGTGGAAAAGCGGCACCCGCCGCGGCCAGCCGCGCATCCCGGCCTCGATCCGCGACCTGGTCGCCCGCGGCCTGCTGCGCG
Organism: Nguyenibacter sp. L1; assembly: GCF_035199985.1. Classification (GTDB taxonomy): domain Bacteria; phylum Pseudomonadota; class Alphaproteobacteria; order Acetobacterales; family Acetobacteraceae; genus Gluconacetobacter; species Gluconacetobacter vanlangensis. The sequence continues at coordinate 812,617 of NZ_CP127015.1, read as the reverse complement.
TCGTCGAGGGAGATTTGCCGCCACGCGCCTATTTCACCGCCAACGGGATCCGCGCGGTGCGGCGCATGTTCGTCAAGCCCCGCTTCGATACCGGCCGCTATATCCACCTGCTGCGCGAAGTGGAAAGCCACCCCGACCGCGAAAGCGGCTGACCCGCCCCTCGCGGACGGGCGCGCCATCCGCCCTTCAGGCGGCCGGCGACCGGCGCCGCAGCGGCATCGTCATGCAATGGACGCTGCCGCCCCCCTGCGAGAACTGGTCCAGTTCCGGGTCCAGGACGACCAGCCCCTCGGCGCGCAGCATCGCATTCACCCGGGTGGAATGGCGCGGGCTGACCACCCGCCCGTCGCCCAGGGCCAGCACGTTGCACGCCATGTCGCGCATCGCCTCCTTGTAGCTCACCGGCAGCAGCCGGATGCCCTGCGCGCGGAACCAGTCCAGGTCCGCATCGGCCAGCGCATCGGGGGCGACCAGCGCCAGCTTCTCGGCGACCATGGAAAACACGACGTCCAGATGCAGGAAATGATCCGAAAACCGGATCATCCGCGTCTGCCATCCCGCCGCGTCGAACCAGCCGGTGAATTCCTCGGCGCCGGCCCGGTCGGTCCGGGTGGTGGTCACGCCCACGGCCAGCAGGCCGGGGCTGATGACATGGATGTCGCCGCCCTCGAGATGCCCCCGCGTGGCGGTCCGCCAGATCCCCCCGGGGCCGTAAAACGCCTCGATCGCCGCCGTCTCGCCCTTGCGTTCCGCGCGGTACATGTTGGTGGCGACGGTGCCGAACGGCGTGGTCTGCGAACTGTCGCGGGTATAGACTTGATAGGGCAGGCCGGGCTGCGGCGTCAGGAAATGGCACGCCACGTCCGCGCCGCGCAGCGCGTCCACCAGTTCGCCGAACTGCGCCTGCACCGCGCCGGCGTCGGCCCCGCGGCCGTCCTCCAGGCTCAGGATCGCGATATCGTTGCTGGGGATCCAGCTATAATAGGTCGGCGGGCACAGCAGGACATCCTCCAGATATCCGGTTTCGCTGTCGATGAACCAGCGTGTGGCGTCCATGCTCCTGCTTTCCTCGTCCGAAGGTGCCCGGGTGGCTCGAACCCGAATGCCGGGTATCATAGGCCCGCCTTGCCGGCCATCCGATAGCGGATCGCGCAAGTAAAGTTTGCCGCGCGCTCAATCGTAAACGCGCGCGCCGAACCGGGCAGGGACGCACGCCCGCGCGGCGGGGCTTCTCATCGCCGTCTCCGGTCTGTAATGGGGCGGTCTGTATGGGGCGCCGGTTACGGGCTGATGCCGGATGGCCGCGACGGGCGGCAGGGGGGATTTGTTGCACATTCTCATGACCGGCTCGGCGGGCTTCATCGGCTATCACCTGGCACGCCGCCTGCTGGCGGACGGGCATGCGGTCACCGGCATCGACGGCATGACCCCCTATTACGACGTGGCGCTGAAGCGCGCACGCCACGCCCGGCTCGCCGCCCATCCGGAATTTTCCGCCCACGAATTCATGCTGGAAGATCACGCCCGGCTGGATGCGGCATGCCGCGCGGCCCGGCCCGACATCGTCGTCCATCTCGCCGCCCAGGCGGGGGTGCGCTACAGCCTGGACAACCCGTCCGCCTATGTCAGCGCCAACGTCGTGGGCACCCATAATCTGCTGAACGCGGTCAAGGCCCTGCCGGTGCGGCATGTCATCCTGGCCTCGACCTCATCGGTCTATGGCGCCGGCACCGATTGCCCCTTCACCGAGGACCAGCCCTGCAACCATCCGCTCAGCCTGTACGCCGCCACCAAGAAAGCATGCGAGGACATCGGGCACTCCTACGCCCATCTCCACGATCTGCCGATGACGGCCTGCCGCTTCTTCACCGTCTACGGCCCCTGGGGGCGGCCGGACATGGCGCTGTTCCGCTTCACCCGCAACATCCTCGGGGGCCTGCCGATCGACGTCTATAACGGCGGCGACATGGCGCGCGACTTCACCTATATCGACGACATCGTCGAAGCCCTGGTCCGGCTGCTGCCGCGGCCGCCGGGCAATGGCGGCGCGGCGCCGGCGCGCGGCGCCAGCCCCGTCGCGCCCTATCGGGTGGTGAATGTCGGCAACGGCCAGCCCGTCGGGCTGCGCGACTTCATCGGCGCCATCGAACGGGCGACCGGCCGCGCGGCCCTGTGCAACAACCTGCCCATGCAGCCGGGCGACGTGCCCACGACCTGGGCCGACTGCGCCATGCTGGAGCACCTGACGGGCTTTCGCCCCGCCACGACGCTGCAATCCGGCGTCGACGCCTTCGTCGAATGGTATCGCGACTGGTACGATATCTGAAACGCGGGGCGCGAATCGAAGCCCGCCCCGGTTCCATCCCGAACTGGATTTATCCACAGAAATGGGGACAATCCTGTGGGAGAAACTGGGGGACAGGGTCGGACAGATGCGCTCATCGCAGACATTATCGCGATTCGCGGCAACGCACCCGCCTCCGTTCGCCGCCACCGATTCGGCGCCACAAGGGGACGACACGCCATGACCCACCCCCCGTCATCCGCTCCGCCACGCTGGCGGCTCGCGATCGGGCTCGGAATTCCATTCTGCGCCGTCGACCTGGCCCTGCCGCTGCTGGACCGGATCCCGGGCACCATCCTGGGCTTCCCGGTGGTCACGTTCTGGCTCTATGGTTGGTTCGTTCTCACAACGATCTGCATGGCGCTGGTCTGGCTGCTCCACGACCGGTACATCGACGACCGGGACTGACGCCGCGCCACGGGACCGGGTCCCATTTTTCCAGGAGACACGCCCCCGCATGGCAACCCTGACCTTCGGCCTCGTGATCCTGCTCTCGGTCTGTCTCGCGCTCTTCTCCCGGCGCGGCCATCATCACCAGGGCGCGCGGGATTTCTTCGTCGCATCGGGGCAGTTCGGCGGGCTCCTGCTGTTCTTCCTCTCGGTGGGCGAGACCTACAGCATCGGCAGCGTGCTCGGCTTTCCCGCCGGAACCTTCAGCCACGGCACCGCCTTCGTCATCTGGTTCCTCGGCTATATCGTCCTGGCCTTCCCGGTCGGCTATTTCCTCAATCCCTGGATCTGGCAGGCGGGGCGCACCTACAACGCGCTCACCATCGCCGACCTGTTCCGCCACCATGTCGGCAGCCGCGCCGTCGAGATCGCGATGACCCTGAACGCGATCCTGTTCCTGCTGCCGTTCGGCGACATCCAGTTCATCGGCCTGCTCTCCGTCCTGCAGGGGTTCGGCTGGCACGTGCCGGCCATCGCGCTCACCACGCTGGCGGCGATCATCGCGTTCTTCTGGGTCGCGCTGTCGGGCATCCGCGCCCCGGCCTATGTCTCGATCCTCAAGGATGTGATGATGATCGTCGCGGTGCTGGCGGTGGGCCTGGCGGCACTCCTGGCCTCGGGCCACCTGCCCAAGGTCCCGCTCCAGGAGGTAACGCTCCAAGGGGGCGCGGCGGCCGGCGACATCGCCCACATCCGCCCCGGCGCGCGTGACGAAGCCTTCGCCATGTCCACGATCCTGTTGCAGGCGATCGGCTTCTGCGTCGCGCCGCAGACGGTGGCCTTCCTCTTCACCGGCCGTTCGCGGCGCATCGTCCGGCGCAACCAGGTCGTCATGCCGCTCTACATGCTGATGTTCCCGTTCCTCTACCTGGTCGCCGACTATGCGCGCCGGTCGGGCATGGCGCTGTCCACGCCCAACGACGCCTTCATGGCGGTCTCGCACGCCCTGCTGCCGGCCTGGCTCCAGGGGCTGGTGGCGGCGGCCTGCGCGCTGTCGGCGCTGGTCGTCCTCGCCGGGATGTGCCTGGCGATCGGCCCGCTGGTCTCGCATAACCTCCTGCACGGCCTGTCCGACCGGCAGCAGCGCTACGGCGCGCAACTGGTGATCGCGCTCTATCTGCTGTTCTCGATCGTCAGCGCGGCCCATGCCTCGGGCGTCATGGTCAAGCTGAACACCATGTATTATTTCGGGGTCACCCAGGCCGCGCCCGGAATTTTCGCCATCCTGCGCGCCCGCGCCATCAGCCCGGCCGCGCTGATCGCCGGCCTGGTGGCGGGCGACGGCCTGGCGGTCGGGCTCTATATGGGCGGCGCCGATCTCGGCGGGATCAATCCCGGCCTGGTCGGCCTCATCGCCAACGCGGCCATCCTGTGGGGCGGCAGCCGCGTGCTGGCGGCACGCCCGGTCCACCCCATCCTGCCCGCGTCATCCGCCGGCGCCGCGCTCCCGACCAGGACCTGAACCCGCGCCCCATCCTGCGAATTGCCTTGGCGAACCGCCTCGGCGAACCCGCCCGGATTTCGGCCGTTGCATCCCCTGGTCCGGCACGGACACCAGGCAACGCCCCGCCGCCGGGGCCCGTTGGAGACAAGGCATGCAAACCCGCCTGCGTTTCGAGGACCGGTACAGGACGGTCGATGAAGATCGCGTCCTGGACGCGCTGGTGCTGCTGGGCGCGGCCTTCGTCGACGACCAGGACGCGGCACGGGCCACGGCGCGGCAGGCGCTCGATCGCTGGGCGGCATCGGGCCTGGGCGTGCGCCGCGACGACGCGGGCCGCCGCCTGTTCGATCCGGTCGAGGTCGTGCACCACCTGAAATCGGCCGGCTGGCACGGGCACGACCCGTTCTGGGACGATCACTACGTCGCCACCAGCCGCCGGCTGGTCGGCGCGCTTGCCGAGGAACCCGGGCCCGACATCACCGTCACCCTGCGCCGTACCTTCAACCTGCGCCACACGCCGCCGACCGGCCGGACCCGGCGGCTCAGGCTGTCCCTGCCGCTGCAGGACCGGTGCGAGATCCTCGCGCTCGACCCGCTGGTGCCCGACGGCGCCACCCATTCCCTGCGCGACGGCCGGCTCGAGGTCCAGGTGCCGCCATCGGACGCGGCCGAAATCGATATCGGCGCGCGGATCCGCTTCCGGCCGCGCGCCGCCGATGCCGCATTGCCGGATCCCGAACTCTATCTGCGCCCCGGCGAGGGGCTGATCAGGCTGACCGATCCCGTCGCGGCGCTGGCCCGGCACCTGGCGGGCGACGCGCCGCCGCCGGTCGCGGTCAAGGCGTTCTGGGACTATATGATCGACCAGTTCCTGTCGGGCCCGGTCCATTACGACCAGATCCCGGCCGACGCCCCGCTCGACTGGGTGCTGGATGTCCGCTGCTGCGATTGCCAGCTCGGCGCGGCGCTGCTCGTCGGCCTGTGCCGCGCGCGCGGCATTCCCGCCCGGCTGGTCAGCGGCTATTTCCTCTATCGTCGCTCGCCGACCCTGCATTACTGGGCCGAGATCTGGCTCGACGGCCAGGGCTGGGCGTCCTTCGATTTCATGAGCTGGGACCTCTCGAAAGGCGGGCAGGACTCCGCCTGGCGCGACCATTTCTTCGCGCGGATCGACACGCGGATGATCACCCAATGCCTGCCGCTCGCCTTCACCGGCGCGATCGGCATTACCATCCCGCCCGTCTGGCGTATCCTGCAAACCACCCAGGACGACGGCGTCGAGATCGACATGATCGATCAGGACGGACTGTCGGTCTACAAGGACCACGTCGCCGTGGCGTAACGCCCTGTCCGGAGCCATATCCGCAGCCATATCCGCGCAGGAAAGCCTACGGCTCCGGCCGCGCCCCCCAGTCTACTATGCCCTCAGTCTACCGGGCTCCAGTCTACCGGGCCCTCAACCTCTCCCCAGCCTCACTGCGAAACGCCGACCGTCTCCCCGGTGCCCACCTGCTGCCAGTCCCGCGCCGCCTTCGCCACCGGGCGCCGCGTCAGCCAATAGCCCAGCGTCATGGCCGGCCGCTCGATCAGCCAATAGGACAGGCCGGCGGCCAGCAGGCTCAGCGGAATGACACAGGCCAGGATCGTCGTCAGCGGCAGACTCTCATGGAACAGATGCACCATGGCCATCAGGACCAGCATATGAAACAGATAGAGACTGTATGAGATATGCCCCAGCCATTGCAGCGGCTTCAGGCACAATATGCGCGACGCGGCGCGGCTGTGCAGCGCGATCAGCATGGCCGCCGCCGACCCCGCGCCCACCGAGACGAGCCAGAACAGTTTCGTGCCCATCGTCAAGGTCGTCTCCGGCCCGACATGCGGAACGCCCAGCAACAGCACGCACGGCAGCAGGACGGCCCACCGGACGGCGGCCGGCACGCGGTCGTAAATGGATCTGAGCGTATCGCGTGTTTCGTAAAGCAGGATGCCCAGCGCGAACAGCGGCAGGTATTCGATCGTGAAGAACAGGCTGGCGACGAAGGATTTCGGCTCGCCCTCGCCGATCGCGGTCATGACGCCGCTCGCCGCGAAATAGGCCAGCATGACGGCGGCCATGCCCATGACGCGGTACCTGGAAATCAGCAGGTACAGCAAGGGAAAGATCAGCGAGACCCGCATTTCCGCCACCAGGGACCACATCGGCGGGTCGAGCGTGTTGGCCCGCGGCGTACCCACCATCAGCAGATGCTGCAGGATCAGCCCCCATGTCGGCTTCTCCGACCATTGATCGTGAGAGAACCAGTAACTGGCCACGGCCTCCGGCACCGGATGCGGCAGGACGAAGCCGTACGCGATCGCCGAGATCAGCACGGCGGCGGCGAAGGGCAGGTAGATCCGGCAGAACCGGCGCGTGATATACCGGCCATAGGACCCTTTCTGGAATTTCGACAGCGAGATGGACAGCACGAAGCCGCTCAGGACGAAAAACAGCGCCACGCAACCCGGTCCCGACACCATCAGGTGCAGCGGCGTGTCACGAAGCAGAAAGGCCGGGTTGAAAAACTGCGCCGCCGTTCGCAGCGGCGGAACAGCATGCACCGCGTCCGGAAACGTGGCCCACGAATGATACAGAAGGACGATCAGCGCCGCGACGCCACGCAAGGAGTCGAGTTCGATGCTACGTCTCATGACCTTTCCTTTTCGCGATTCTGCTTCGCGATTCTGCGGTAGCCGCCTCTTTGCCCATCACCCGTTGAACCCGGCGACGCACCCGTCACGCGCAGGCCGCTCGGGCCGTGCTTCCGATTCTCGCCGAATGATGTTTTGTTTAACACAACCACATGGTTTTATTTGATTATTTTGAGGTTTTATCTCGACCTGTCCAGTTTTTTTTAATGTTCCGGTTCTTTTTTAAAAGCACATCTTCGACAGGATGATCCCTCAGGTAAATCTTCCATCGGATATTAAACATGGCGCCTCTTGCCGGCGCATGGTGCCGGCGGAAGAATTCTTTACGAACAATAAAGATTTTTTTATTGATGAACCGTAGCCCTGCGGGGCCGGTTGACGTTCCGCATGCGCCGCCCGCGCGCCGGCATCCTGTTCCTGCAATCCAAACAACGACGCATATCATTACATCAAAAAAAAGTAATCGGGCGATTCACGCAACGGAATGCACTCTCCCCGATGCAACCGCGTCCCCGAAGCGCTCGTTTTTTTCCGAATGAGGCGTGATGCAAGAGGAGCGGTTTATCTGAATTCGATAATTGATTTTAAACGCATTTTAATGGGAAACCGAAATGATTTATGAATTCAGACTTCCGGTCATCGTGCCACAGATGTCCGGCGCGACCGTCGAATGCGTGTACGCGGGCGCGGGCGACTCCCTCCGCATGGGCGGCAAGCTGCTGGATCTCAGCGTCGATCTCAGCAGCGCCTTCGCCCAGGAATGCCCGCCGGTCTCCTATTACCGGCTTGTGCTGCGCGAACCCGTCTATCTCCGGCAGCTCGATGTCGGCCCGGGCCAGTACAGCGCCTCCTCCGACCGGATCGCCCTCTTCAGCACCGATCCGGAAGAGCCGCTCGACCAGGACGTGGCGCGCCAGGTCCGCTGCACCGTCGCCGGCATCCTCCGCCATGACGGCATGAACGCGGCAGGCCGGCCATGAGCACGCTCGATCTGCGTTTCGGCCCGCTCAAGGCCGACGGCTACGCCATCGTGCGCTCGGGCGTGCGCTGGCTGCGCGAAAGCGGCCAATATTGCCGCGCCGACGAACCGATCGGCTATTGCAACATCAGCCTGGAACCGACCGGCGTCCGGGTCTCCGGCCCGCCCGCCCTGGCCGACGAGACGGAATTGCAGGTGGTGTTCGCGCCCCGCGTCGGGGGGCGCCTGACCGTCCGGCCGGAAATGGCGCGCGGCGGCTATCTCAGCGTCCGCGCCGTCGAAAGCTGGAAGCCGGATACCGTCGTGGCCCATATCGATCCGGACGACCCCGCCCAGCTCGCGGACGAGCCCGATGCCGGCCGCCTGCGGCTGATGGTGGTGACCGGCCGGCGCATGACGGCCCTGGCCGACGTGCATTCGGGCCTGCTGCCCGGCTGGTACGGCCGCAGCCGCGGCTGGTGGTGCGATGACGGGGAAAAACCCACCACCCTGCTCAGCATGGGGTTGTGCGACGCCACGGGGGTCATACTCGGCGATCATTGCGCCTTCCTGGAAATGTTCGAATCGACCAGGGATCCGCTGCAGGCGGTCTTCATCCCCGATCATCCGGTGGCACCCTGCGCGCCCGTGCTGCTCGACCAGCTCGCGCGCACCCCGGCCCAGTTCGATGCCCTGGCCGACGACCTGCGCCGCGCCCTCGGCAGCGCGCCGTCGGCCCCCACGTCCGACGACTGGATATTCGCCGGCGCCCTGCTCTCGGTCCTGCGCAACACGCCGCTCAAGGACGGCTACGGCATCATCACCGGCAGCGGCACGAAGCGGCTGGGCCCGCCCGAGGACATCCTGCTGTCGCTCAGCGCCGAACCGCAGGCCATCCTGCGGCACCGCACCCTCGGCTATCATGTGCATATCATGCGCCACCACCAGGCGGCCGCCGGTCCGGCCATCCGCGCCTGGCTGTCCAGCGCCTTCGAACCCGTCAGGCGGTCGACCGACACCATCCGCCGCGATTACGAAAGCCTCATCGACACGCTGGCCCGCACCACGGGGGGCCGGATCATGGTCCTGAACCGCATGTCCACCGCGGGGTACGAAGACATCTCGTCCTATGCCGGCTTCGATGCGCCCATGAGCGACACGCTCTCCAGCATCGCGGCCAAGGAACAGAATCTGATGCTGCACGACGTCGCGGCATCGCGCGACATGGCGATCATCGACGTGGACGCGCTGGGGGCGCAGTTGGGCGGCGCCCTGCACCTGCCCGACGGCATTCATCAAAGCGGGCCGATGCAGGTCGCCCTGCGTCAGGAAATCACCAACGTCCTGGCCATGCGCCACGGCGCGGCGACGCCGGAACTGGTGCCCTGACCGGCCTGTCCCGGCTTTTCGTTTAAACGCTGTCCGATAAACGCCTGTCCGATCGGCCGCTTCCGGCCGATCGGATCATGCCCTGATATGGTCAGGTGATTTCGAACTCGACGGGAATGTCCGATGCGATGGCCCCGTCGGGCACGGCTTCGTCCGCACCGTCGCTGAACAGCGCCAGACGCACGCCGATCTGCATCCACGCGCCCGGCTCCGCCGTGATCTCCCGCAGGATTCCGGCCTGTCCCGCGCGCACCTCCACGACGGCCTTGTGGGTCTCCAGCTCCACGATCAGGTCGCCCGGCGCAAATGCGCTGCCGGTGTCGCCATGCCATTCCAGGACGCGAATTTCTTCGACACCGGCCACGGCGGCGGGAACGGTCAACTGGTAAAACATGCTTTCTGCACCTTCGGCTGTTTCTTGAAAGTAATGGAATTGTTATGCAGGAAAATAGTCAAATCAACAATTTGGTGTCCTGCCCTTGAAATTCGCATGATGAATTTCAAAGGCAGGACACTGGACCAGAGCATCATCCGACCGGACGGACTCGTTCGGTCGGATAAAGATGCTCTATAAGACAACGCGCTAGAGCCATATCCCTGAACCAGTGGTGAACGGACATGGCTCTAGCGGGCCGACAGCGCCCGCATGGCATCGGCCACGCGGGCCGCATCCGGAATGCAGGCGGCTTCCAGCACCGGATTGGATGAAACCGGGGCGGGCAGGGCGCCCAGCCGGATCCACGGCATGGGGCCCGTCCGCTCGAATGTCCGATAGGCCACTTCGGTGCCGACCCCGCATACGGTCTGCCCCTCCTCCAGGGTCAGCAGCCGGCCGGTGCGCGCGACCGACGCCGCCAGGGTGTCGACGTCCATCGGCGCCAGGCTGCGCAAATCGATCACCTCGCAGCTTATGCCCTCCGCGGCGACGATCTCGGCCGCTTCCAGCGCGGGACGCATCATGTAGCCGTGGCTGACCAGGGTCAGGTCGGTGCCCGCGCGACGCACGCACGCCACGCCGAACGGAATGGCGGTCTCGCTCACCGGCACGTCGCCCGGAATGGGAAACAGCCGCTTATGGTCGATATAGACCACCGGCCCGTCGCATCGCAGCGCCGTCTTCATCAGGCCATAGGCATCCTCGGGCGTCGAGGCCGCGACGACCCGCAGCCCGGGCACGCTCATCAGCCAGGCTTCGATGCATTGCGAGTGCGCGACCCCCTGGCCCGCGGCGCCGGCGGTGGTCTTGACCACCAGCGGGGCATTCAGCCCCCCCGCGCTCTTATAGCGCAGCTTCGCCCCGTAATTGATCAGCGCGTCGAAGCCCAGCATCAGGAAATCCATATAGGTGATGCTGACGACGGGGCGATAGCCGGCGGCGGCGGCCCCGGCCGCGATGCCGATCGTCGCGGCCTCGGCCACCGGCGTGTCGCGCACCCGCTCGGGCCCGAACAGCGCGAACAGCCCGTCGAACTCGCGATACGACCCGCCGAAGGCGCCGACATCCTGCCCCATGATGAAGATGCGCGGATCGCGGGCCATTTCCTCGTGCATGGCGCGCTTGATCGCCTCGCGGAAGAACATCCGCGCCGTGACGGGCTTCTGGTCATACAACATGCTGCAGCACCTCCTGGGCGCTCGGATAAGGGGACGCCTCGGCATGGGCCACGGCCTGCGCGGCCGCCGCCGTCGCCTCCAGTTGCAGCGTGGCGAATTGCGCCGCATCCAGCAGCCCGGCCTCGATCAGCGACGCCGCATGGCGCTGGATCGGACAGCGGGCGCGCAATTCGGCCAGCTCGGCCCGGCTGCGCGTCTCCCGCGCCGTGGTGGAATGCGACCGCAGGCGGATGGACTGGCATTCCAGGAATGCCGGGCCGCGGCCCGCGCGCACATGCCCGACCGCCTCGGCGGCCACCTCCGCCACATGCGCGACATCCAGCCCGTCGATCGTGCGCGTCCACATCCCGAACGCGACGCCCAGGTCCGACAGCGCCGCCGGCGCCATGCTCGCCTCGCGCGCGGTGGAAACCGACAATTGGTTGTTGTTGCACACGAACAGGATCGGCAACGTCCACAGTGCGGCGAAATTCATCGTCTCATGCAGCGCCCCGGCGCCGCACGCCCCGTCGCCGAACATAATGGCGACGATGCCGCCGTCGCGGTCCATCTGCTTGGCCAGCGCCACCCCGGCCGCGACGCTGATATTCCCGCCGACCACGGCATGCGCGCCGAAAAAGCCGTAATCCGGCGCCGACATATGGCCGCGCCCGGCCCGGCCGCGATTCATGCCGTCCACCTTGCCCAGCAATTCGGCCATCAGCGCCCCGGCGGGCACGCCGCGCGCCAGGGCCGGCCCGATGGACCGCCCGCCGGTCAGCAACTGGTCCGCCGGCCCCAGCGCCGACGTCAGCCCGACGGCAACCGCCTCCTCGCCCGTCGACAGCAATTGGAACCCGTGATTCTTCCGCTGCGCCAGCGCGTCTTCGAACGCGCGGATCGCCAGCATGGCCCGCAGGGCCTGGATGGGGTCGATCCTGCTCATTGCGGCGTCGCACGGATCATCTTGAACAGGCCCGCCGTAACGATGCTGAAACTCTCCTGCACGCCCCGCCGCCGCACGGCATGTACCAGCTTCTCGATCGCCTGCCCGGGCGGGATCTGGCCCTTCACGACCTGGCGGAGCAGCCAGCCCACATGGTTGTCCTGCACCGCGTCGGTGATCGTGGACACGACCTGCCGCCGTCGCCCCTTGCCCATGACCATCAATTCCCGCGGCGTGATTTCCGGCACGGGCCGGCTGGCGGGCGCCTGGGCGACGATCCGCGCCTTGACGCGCTCCTGCACCTCGAAGGGCAGGGCGGCATCCAGCGCGTTGTCCGTAATGCCCAGCGCCAGGGTATAGCCGGCCAGTTCGGTCGCGGCGTCGCCCTCGGCGCGGTAATCGGTCTTCAGCCGCATGGCGCCGGTATCGGCGAACACCCGGTCCACATCGACGACGAAGGCGCCGTACAGCCGCGACAATTCCGCGGCCAGCAGGTCCAGCCGCCGGATGCGCAGCAGGATGCGCGCACCGTCCGGCTGGCCGCTGCGCTCGACATGGCGGAACAGGGTCGGCACCAGGACCGGATCGCCCGCGGCGCACAACGCCTCGTACCGGGCCAGCAGGTCCCGCTCCACCTCCGGCCATGGCGTATCCAGCGCGCGCAGCGCCGGCGCCAGCGACATCACCCGGATCGTTCCGGGGGCCGCGTTCACGGCGCTGTCGAAATCATGCACCATCATGTGCGACAGGCTCGCGCCCTGGCTTTCCAGCGCGTCGGACAGCAGCGACGCCGCACGGGCGATCACCTGCCGCTCATGCGCGTCGCCGAAGAAGACGGCCTCTATCTTTTTCATGAGAGGAACTCCGACTCGATGTGTGTGGACGGAGGGAATTGTTATGGACGGCGGGGCTTGTGGACGGCGGGGCGGGCTTACGGATGGACGGGCTTGCGGGCAAAGGACGGCCTCGGCGCCGCCATATAGGCCGCACGCACGGCTTCCGGCCGCGGCAGGCTCGGATAATCCGCGGCAATCGCCGCCAGTTGCGCCAGGGACGAGATGCGCAACGGCTCGGCCAGCGCCTTCTCGTCGCTCAGGCTCTGCCACAGCAGCGGCAGCAGGGCCACGTCCGCGCGCGGATGCGCGGCATAGAAGATCCCTTCCCAATCCTTGTCGTCCAGCGGGTCGCGCCAGCCGCTCCGGTGGATCAGGTGATAGGTGCGCGCCGCCGAGGCCGCCATCCGCAGGCCCGCCTGGCACAGGCGCAGCGACAATTCGCGATGTTCGTTGATCGTCAGGTCGGGATGGAACCCGCCCGATTCCAGAAAGGCCGCCCGCCCGACCGACTGGTTGGACCCCGACGCCGCGGCCCACAGGACGCCGCAATCCGCATCGTCCCGCAGCGCCGCCATCTCCAGCTCGAACAATTTGCGCGGCCCATAGCCCGGATAGACCCCAGGCTGCCCCCGCCGGGCGACCGCGGCGAAATCGTGGCGGATCTGCTCCCGCGTCACCACCGACCGCGCCCGTTCCTCGGCGGACATCCGTGCGACCCGCTCCTCCTCGCCGCGCCGGGGCGTCCCCGCCTCGGGGTCCAGGAAGGGACGGGTGCAGCGGATATGATAGGTTTCGCCCCGGACCACCAGGCCCGGGCTGGCGCGGTGGCGCGCCATGTGATCGGCCACCAGGTCGGGGCCGGCCAGCGTGTCGCCGTCCAGGAAGATCAGCACGTCGCCGTCGGCCTGCCGCGCCCCGGCATTGGCCGCCGCGGACCGGCCCAGCGCGGTCTCGTGCCGGATCGCGACCACGTCGCCCGTGCGCGCGGCCTCGGCGACCACGGCGGCGGTATGGTCCGTCGATCCGTCATCGACGACGACGATTTGCGCGGCCTCGGTCTGGCAGGACAGCGACGCCAGCGTCAGGCGCAGACGGTCCGCCTCATTGCGCGAGCGGATAACGACTGTGGCTTTCATCTCAAATCCTTCTCCCGGCAAAGATCATGCTCGGACCGGAGACTTTTTTATTTGTCGTAAAAAGGAACAATGAAAAATCTATCTCTGAAATCGATCCCGTATCGACCCGCCGGACGCGCGGACGGGGGCTCTAGCTCTCCAGAACGCCCAGATCCTCCAGCACCCGAACGACCTCCTCCGCGACGTACCGATGCCCTTCGGGCCGCAGGTGGAAATTGTCGATCTTCAGCCTGTCCGCGCCGTTGCGGGCAATGACGGTATCAACGTCAATGATTGAAATGCCGATCTCGTGCGAAAGTTCGATCAGCCCGAGGTTGAATCGCCTTATTCTTGTCGCAAAGGTCTCGTCCAGCCCCATATGGCAATGGACCCGGTCGCCCGGAATGACCGGCGACAGGTTATAGACCAGCACCGGCACGTCCCGTTCCCGGCGGATCCGCTCGACGATCGCCGCCAGATTGGCCATGGACTGCGCCACGCTCAGATAGCCCGCGGGCGCGAACTCCGCCCGCAGCCATGCCCGGTCGTCGTCGCGCCACTCCGCCTCGTCGGCGGGATAGAACAGCACGTCCTCGCGCCGGTGCCGCATCAGCGGCGTGGCCACGTCCGGCAGGATGGACAGAAACACGGCATCCGCCGGCGTGGTGAACACGGCGGTGCTGAACTGGCTGCGCAGCGGATAATTTCCCAATTGCAGGTCGCGCGCGCCGAACAGGGCCGGCACCTCTCCGGTCGCGGCCAGCAGCGCGTCGGACCGCGTCAGCGTCTCGTGGCGGATGCGTGCCGTCACGTCCGGATAGGCGCCGCGCAGGACGTCGTTCATGCCGTTCCACTGCACCACGCCGCCGATGCGGCAGGAATGCAGCGAATCATGGATATCGACATTGCCTTTGACAAACAGGGTCAGCCGCTTCATGCGCTCCTCGTCGCCCAGATGTTTCCCGGAAGTTTCCAAGAAGTTTTAACGATACATGAGGCTTCAACGATAATCGGCAATCCGCACCACGCCTTGGACCGTCAATGCGGCGTTGTAACAAAAGCGGGCGGCCCGGGATGGTTCCGCGCAAATCACGCCGGCCGGGATGACGCTCTCGTGGGGTCGCCGGCCAGAGGAACGTAAGAAGGGGAACGTAATACCGACTGGCCGCAAGACTGATGCATGGGATCTGCCCGACAAGGGCGTTGCCCTTGACCCACCAAAGGGCAGTCGCCCTTTGGAAACCCATTCGTTATCAAATGATTGGGGTGCAGGGCCTCAGGCCCTGCCGGGTCCAGGGCGGCGCCCTGGTCATGCGTCAGGCCGGCCTGCTGCGCGACATGCCCGCCCGCTTCAGCAGCGACAGGGCGGATGCGCGCTCGGCGGCGCTCAGGCCGCGCGTCCACAGGATCGCATAGAACAGGATCGACGACAGCACGAACGACACGCCCGTGATGACGATCCCATCCTGGAAAACCGCGGCGCCCAGCGTCACCAGCGCCACGGCGCTCATCGGCAGGATATGGCGCACGGCATCGGCCAGCGGCGGATAGAAGCGAATGCCCAGGCGGATGCGGATGACGCAATCCAGCAGGCTGCGGCCGGCCCAGGCGATGGCGGCCCCGTCCACACCGAACAGATGCAGCAGCAGCAGCAGCAGCGGCGCGTAGACGGCGAATTCGATGACGGACAGGACGGCGTTAAAATCCGGCCGGCCGATCCCGTCCAGAAACCCCGCCGCCACGCCGTCGACGCCGAAGAAGAACACCCCGATGCTCAGAAATTTCATGATCATCGTGCTGTGTTCCGGAAAATCGCCCCCGACCCACATCGCCAGGATCTCGCGGCCGAACAGCGTGCTGACCAGGCAGAACGGAAACAGCAGCGCCGCCACCGTCAGCACGCTGGTACGATAGAGCTGAATGGTCCCGGCGCTGTCGTGCCGCCACAGCGACGCCATGGCCGGAAAGGCCGTGCCCGTCACCGCATTGGTAATCAGCGACAGGCGCGCGACCACGTCGAACGGCGTGGTGTAATAGCTGGTGGCGGCGCTGGAAATGACCGACGCGATCATGAACCGGTCCATATAGGACAGGATCGGAAACATCAGGTTGGACACCGTCATCCACCCGCCGATCCGAAACAGCGGCCGCAGCAGGCTGATGGCGGGCCTGGCGGTGCGCAGTTGCGGCATCACCCGCAGGCACAGCCAGGCATAGGCGATCGTCATCGCGACGCGGCACAGCGCCAGGGTTATCATCACGCCGACCAGGCTGTTCCAGACCAGCAGGATCAGCAGCGGCGCGACATAATACCCGATCGAGATGGGGATATTGATCAGGTTGGCCGCGCGGAACGCCTGATAGGCGGAAATGACCCCCCACATGGCCGCATTCGCCATGACCAGCGGCGCGGTGGCGCACAGCACCCACATCGCCCACGTCGTCTCGGGCCGCAGCGAATCCGGGATCTTCAGGCCGTGCTGCACCCAGGCCACCACGCCCAGCGCGGCAACCAGCCCGCCGATGATCCCCAGCACGCTCAGCGTCAGGATGCCGGTCATGGTCAGGTCGGCGCTTTCCTGGTGCCGCCCCTCGGTCACGCGCTCGGCGACCGCCCGCGTCAGCGCCCGTCCCAGGCCGAAATCGAAGATCCCGAACGTGCCGACCAGGGTCAGCGCGATCGTCATCACCCCCCAGCGCGCCAGGCCCAGATGCGTGATCAGCCGGGGCGTCACCAGCAGCGCGACCCCGATCGGGCCGACCCGCCCCAGGATGTTCCAGCCGCTGTTGGACACGATGTGCCAGGTGGGCATGCGCAACAGGGCAGAGGCTGGTTTCGCAGGGGCTGGTTTCGCAGAGGCTGGTTTCGCGGTGGCCATCAACGTTCAATCCGGTTTCTGGCGGCCTGCTTGCCGCGCGTGGACATGGCGAAAACCCGGCGGCGCCGGCGCCGCTCGGGGGGCGCCGCCCGGGGGCATGGACGCCGGGGGCATGGACGCCGGGGGCATGGCTCAGGCCGCCTTCGCGACCTGCGCCCGGTACCCGGCCAGGCGGCCGAGGAATGTCAGGAAATAATAACGGGCGATCGGCATGTCCAACCGGACCAGATTGACCACAAAACCGCCGGCCGGCCGGATCAGGAATTGCGATACGGTCCGCATGTCGCAGCGATTCTTGCGCATCACCCGGCCGGCCCCCAGGCCATAGCTGAACGCGCGCGCGATGTTCAGCGACACCGGCTTGTCCGGATGCATGATCCGCAGATGGTACAGATAGTATCCCGGCACGTTCCGCGCCAGCATGCGCAGCGCCAGGTCCTGCCCCTCGCTGGACCCGAAACGGGTGCCCGGCCCGATCATCTCGTCGAATCCGCCCAGCTCCTCGAAGATCTCGCGCCGAACGAACAGGTTGAATTCGATCAGCGACGTCCACACGGTCTGCGTATCGACCGCGCTGTCCTGCTTCAGCCAGCGCCCCGACCGGCCGAAGCTGCCATCCGGCAGCAGCACGGTCCCCGTCAGGAAGCCATGGCCGGGATGCGCGCGGAAAAACCGGTCCGCCTGCTCCAGCACGTCCTGGGTATATTCGCAGTCGTCATCGGGAAAGGTGACGATCTCGCCCGTGGCGTGCCGCGCGCCCAGGTTGCGCGCCCTGTTGCACAAGCGCAATGATGTGCGCAGGTGCAGGATCGTCATCGTCGCCGAAAACTCGGCGACGATCGGCTCCAGCCGGTCATCGGCGTTCTGGTCCACGATAATGACCTCGAACGACTGCACGGCCTGGCGCTGCAGCGACAGCAGCAGCGCGCGGACTTCCGCGGCGCGTCCGACGGTGGCGACGACAAGGGAAAAGCGCATGGTGGTGTATCCGGCTGCAACAGGTCGCAAATCGTTCAGAAGGTCAGGATTCGTTCGGGGGCGACGCGGCCGCGCATCCAGTCCAGCAGCGCCATCCCGTTGCCGATCAGCCGGCCCCTCCGGTCGATATAGGGCTCCGGCCGCAGGCTGCGCAGCATGTTCATCGCGATATTGCGGCCTATGCTGCGCAGCGAATGATCCCAGGGGAAACTGCCCTTGCGCGACAGATAGATCGGGTTCGCGACCTGCGAATATCCCAGGTGCCGGCCGGGGGTGCGTCCCTTCTTCGTGCCCAGATGCACGCCCTTCGCGCCGTTCACCCGCACCAGCCGGCCATACGCGCCCATCCGCCGCGAAAAATCGATGTCCTCGTACCAGGCATAAAGCGGCAGCCGCTCGTCGAAACGCATGTCGTGCTCGGTGATCACCGACATCCGATAGGCCATGTTGCAGCCATAGCTGCTCCAGGCCGCCTCGACGGGGGGCATCGCCGGATTGTCGTTGATCGCCGGGTCGGCCAGGATCGCCCGCCCGTCCGCGACCGTCAGCCCCGGCCCCTTCGCGCCGTCCGCCAGCACGCGGCCGGTCGCCGCGACGATCGCCGGATCGGACTGGAACGCCTCGACGCAACGCCGCAGGTAATCGGGATCGGGCAGGAAATCATCGTCGAAGAACACGACGATGTCGGCATCGCGGGCATGGTCCAGCACCACGTTGCGCTGGTGGGGCGCGCCCGTCGGGCCGATCAGCCGCACGATGTCCTCGGCCTCCGCGACCTGCGCCGCGTCGGACGGGCGCGGGGTGCAGATGATGATGCGCTGGAACGGATAGGTCTGCCTGCGCAGTTCCGCGATCGTCTCGGGCAGGATGGCGGGGCGCCCGCTGCTGATGATGCCGACCACGACGGCCGCGGAATTCTTCATCATATGGCTCCGGCTTCGGGATGTGCGGGGTGCTGCGGTCCACGCGCGACCGCGGCGGGGAAGGGGGCGGCGCTGCGCGCCGGCGCGGGCAGGATCTCGTACGACAGCGCGACGTGCCGGGCGACATAGGCGCGCGAATTCAGGCAGTCGCGCATGCGCGCCTGGGCCCGGGCCAGCATGGCGGCGCGCCGGTCCGCATCGGCTGCCAGTTCCTGGATGGCGCGGCCCATGGCGGCCGCGTCGCCGACCGGCACATAGCAGACGGCGTCGTCGGCGAAATAATGGCGCAACCCGCCGGCATCGGTCGTAATCACCGCGACGCCGCGCGCCACCGCCTCCTCGATCGCGGTAATGCCCGACGCGTGCCGATTGGGCCCCACCGGCACGACGACCACGTCCGCCTGGTCGTACAGCGCGAACAATTCGGTATTGTTGGACAGGGTCGCCAGCCGGGCATGCGGCCAGGCGGCGATCTTCCGCCGCGCCGCCGGATCGGTGGTGCCGATCGTCAGCCGGCACGGCATATCGGCCGTCGCCTTCAGCAACGTATCCCAGTCCCGATGGCGGTCATTGCCCAGCGACAGCACATTGACCGGCTCGTGGGCGGGCGCCGCCGGCCGGGTGACCATCTCGTCGGCCCTGATGCCGAATTCGACCAGCTCCACGCGCTTGCCCGGAAACAGCTTGGCCGCATCCGCCGCATTGCAGGGCGACAGAAAGGTCAGGATGTCCACGCCCGACAGCAGCCAGCGGAAGACCAGGCGGTTTTTCCAGGATTCGCGCCCCCACCGGTCGATCAGCCAGACGCTCTGCCCGATCGTCCCGGGCCTGCGCCGCCCCGGATACAGCCGCAGCAGCAACTGGACCGCCATCGATTGCGATTCGGTATGGGTCCAGACCACGTCGCTCTCGAAAATGGACCGGCGGTTCCGCCACACATGGACGAAATCGAATCCCAGGATCAGCCGCGCCGCATAGCGGACCGCCCGCCCGATCAGCCCCTCCCGCGCGTCCTCGGACTGGGTGATGACGAAGCCGGGCGTCGAACCGCGCAGATAGCCATAGGCATATTCTTCATTCAGGCCCAGGATGCGGCCCTGTTTCCAGCGATCGTGCCACGTCGCGGCGCCATAGCCGTGGGAAAGCTGCACGAACGCGCGGATCGGTCGCGGGGTATTGTTCACCGGCATGTCGCAGGTCCTTCTCCAGTGACTCAAAAGATACCCACGCTGACAATCCGCATATTCTGCGCCGCCATGCGCGCGACCAGCGCGGCCCGCGCCGCCGAGGCGGCGGTCACGGTGCCCGCCCGGTGGCAATAATTGCCTTCCAGGCCCAGATGCAGCCCATAGCGCGCATTGACCGTGCGGCCGAACCGGCCGCTATAGGTGTTGATCGTGATATAGGACGGATTGGTCAGCGTGGTCACGCTACTGACCAGCAGCCGCTGGTTCGCGCCATCGGCGACGCTGCACCACAGCACGGCCGTCGGGGCGGCCTGCTCGTCCGGCGCGCCGGCAGGGGGCATGTCCGCCGGGGGGATGTCCTGGGCGAACGCGCCCGGAACCACGGCAATCAGGCCGCACAGCACCGTCATCGTCAGGCTACGGACGCCGGTCTTGAAACGCCACGCCATGTCAGACCGCCTCTTCCGCCTGATAAATCAGGATCGCTGCCGGATCGATATGGAAATTATCGACGCGGACTCCGGTGATTTCCCTGGCGATTTCTCCGGCGGTTTCTCTGGCGGCCTCGCGCCCGCGGCATCCGCCGCGGCGGGGAACGGAATCATGGAAAACAAACGCAGACTGCATGGGACAAGAACCTGTTCGGTAACCTGTTCGGCGTGCCGTGGATGATGATGCGGGGGCAGGGGGCTGCCCGCCCGCTCACCGTTCCCGGCAGGCCCTGTGATCGTTTCGGGGCAAATATGTCGTCCGTGGTCCGTGGCCGGATGATGTCCGTGGCGATCGGGTTTCATCATGACGTAGCAAGATAATATTGACGATAGGTTGCCATTTGCCGCCGCTCCGCGACATCCAGGTCGCGCGGCACGACCTGCGTCAGCACGCCGCCCAGCACGCGCGCGTCATAGGCATGCAGGATCCGCATCGCCTCGTTCACCTCGCCCTGGTCGGTCAGCCCCCATTTGACCACCATCACCACGCCGTCGGTCTGCTGCGCCAGGACGGGGGCGTCGGGGAATGCCAGCACCGGCGGCGTATCGACCACGATCATGTCGTAATGTCCGGAAAACTGCGCCAGGATCCGGTTGAGTTCCAGCGGCGACACCATCGCGTTGTTGCGGCCCGAGGCCGGCCGGACCGTCAGGATATCGACCCCCGGCAGGACTTCGCGCAGCAGGCCGTCCTTGCCGATATGGGCCGGAAGGCGGCTGTTGGCGGTCCGGTCCGTCCGGTCCGTCCGGCTCACGATGGCGGCGGCCGACGGATTGCGCGTGTCGCAGTCGATGACCAGCGCGCGCTGCATGGCGCGGCCCGCATTGGCGGCCAGCGAGACGGCAAAGGTCGTCTTGCCCTCGCCGGGCCTGGCCGACGTCACCAGCACCACCTTGGCACGGAAACGGCTATGCCCGAAGCTCAGGATGCTGCGAATGGCCTCGACCGTCTCGACATAGATCGACGATGTCGGGACGGACCGGTAATGCTGCGCCAGGGCGCCGCTGAAGGTCGGCACCATGCCCAGCGTGAACAGGCCCGGAACCGAATCGAGCTGCGACGTGCTGCGGATTCCGCCGCGGGCGCGATCGATCAGCAGGGCGCTCCCGATGCCGGCCAGCACCGAGAAGACCACCGCGATCGCCCCGTACTGCGTGCGCGGCGGCCCGGAAACGCCCAGCGGCACCGCGGCACGCGAAATCAGTTCCGCTTCCGGTTCCTGCAATTGCGCCTGCGTCGAGGTCTGGGCGAACCGGCCCAGATAATCCTGGTAGACGACGCGCGCCGCATTGGCCTCGCTCTCCAATTGCTGCAGGGTGACGTCCGCCTGGTTTTCGCTGCTGACCTGGCGCTGCAGGTTGGCCACCGCGCGGGACAGCGCCGCCACGCGCGCCTCCGCCCCGCTCAGGTCCTTCGTCACGCTGGCGGCGATGCGCCCCGTCACCGCGCCGATCTCGCGCCGTACCTGCGCCGCGCCCGCCTCGGCCGCCTGCAGGTCGGGGTTGGCCCCCAGCGCGGTCTGGCTCAGGCTGGACACGCGGCTGCTCAACTGCGCTTCCTGGCCCTGCAATTGCTGGATCAGCGGCGCGGACACCACGTCGGGCAGGCTGCCCACCGTCCCGGTGCGGATCGCGTTCTGCACTTCCGAATAGCGTGCCCGCTTCATCTCCAGGTCGGCCTGCGCGGTGACCAGTTCCTGGTTCATGCGCTGCAATTGCTCGTCGGCGACGGTCGGCGCCTCGGCCTCGGCGGTGCCGGGCTGGTGATCCAGCCGCGCGGTGATCAGCCCGTTGCGTTCGCGGAACTGCTCGACCGCCTGTTCCGCCTTGCGCAGGCGCTCGCGCAGGGGAACGATCTGCTCGTCCAGCAGCGCGTTCGCCTGCCAGGTCGCGGCAACCTTCAGGTGCCGGCGGAAATCGAGATACGAATCCGCATAGGCGTTGGCGATCCGCGCACTCGTCACCGGATTGCCCGTCTTCGCCGTGATCTTGATCATGTAAGAGCGGCCATCGTTCAGGATGGTCACCTTGCCGGCCAGGATCAGCGCCAGGGCCTGCGCGCGCTGTTCCGGCGTCAGGGGCGGCATCGCCTTGGGCGGACTGCCCAGCAGCGTATAGATCTCGTCCATGACCCGTTGCTTCAGGGGAACGGTATCGAGCAGGCTGGTGAATTCCGGATCGTGCAGCAGGTCCAGACGGTCCACCACGGTCCGCGCGATCGCCGGGCTGCGCAGGACGTCGACCTGCGTATTGACCGCGATCGTGTCGATGTCGGGCGCCGACACCGTGGCCTGCAGGTCGCGGAACGACGAACCGCGCGTGCCGATCATCAGCATCGTCGTCGCCGTGTAGTACGGTTTCAGCAGCGCGATACCGGTGATGGCGGGGGCGCCGAGGCCCAGCGTGACCAGCGCCACCGCCAGGCGATGGCGACCGATCATGCTGAAGATCCGCGCCGCAGACGGCTGCGCTTCGGTGGCGCCCGACGGCATCCCGCCGAGCGCACCGCCATGCAGCGGACCATTGAGGGGGGGCAGTTGCAACTGGTTCATGGCGCGATCCTCGCGTCAGGCTGAAATGGGTGTCGGCAGTGCGCCGCTCAAACCGAAAATTCGTTTCATTACAAAAACAGGACCGAAAACCCGGTGGCCTGCGCGCCATGTACCCGCGTGTCACCGGCCCAAATCGAGACGAAGGCCCGGATCATGACGCCGCCCGGATCATGACGACGCCCGGATCATGACGACGAAGGTCACGCGGCATCCGCCGTCCTTATCGCCTGCGCTCTCGACGAATGAACGGGCACCGGGTTCCATCCTCCCGCGACAAATAGTCCGCAGGGCCACCCGCGCGCGCCGACGGCGCATGGCCGCATTCCGGGGCGCCGGGCGTGGTCGGCGGTCCGATATCGATACTGAATGTCCATGCCGACATGCGCCGGGCCCACCCTGTCAATGAAAATATACGATGCGAATAGAGAAAAATGGAATAAGAAGTCAATATAGAGGAAATGATTGGCGGAAATATGGCGTAAAATGTGTGGAAAAACCAATCGACGCCCGGTCGATCACGGGCGTTACGCAGGAAATGTATCAGAGTTCCCGTTTTCATGAGAAAAAAAGTGCAAAAAAACATTCCACGGCGCGGCCCGATCGTGTCACCAATATGTGAAGCCTCGCCCAAGCGCGGAAGGCGGGAATTGTCTGGCGAAAAAGCAATACGCCGTATCAAGATAGCTGTTGACAATGATCAGGAAGATTATTTTAACGAACTCGCTTTATCCGAAATATTCCCGTCATACTCTTATAAGTAAGGTCTCCGGTGCGCACACCCTTAACTTTCGGTTTGGGTTTGATTGTCATCGCCCCCCTGCTTCTGCCGGACGTCGCGTCTGCGCAGGTCCTGGACACGTACCTCCCGCCCCTCGGCGCCGGCCTGGGAACCATCGAAACCGAACCGGCCCAGGTCCAGGCGCTCGAACGATACGCGCCGCTGGGCGTGGTGTACGGCCCGGTCCGCATCGACGCCACCGCGGCCGAATCCTTCGGCTATGACAACAACGTCGATCGCCTGCTCAATGGCAAGGGCAGCCCGGTCATCATGTCCAGCGGCGACGTCGCGGCCGTCGCGCAATGGACGAACGACCAGCTCCATGCCGAGATGAACGTCTCCGATTACCGTTTCCCGTCCCAATCGATCCAGAACCGGACGAACTGGACGGCGACGCTGGGCGGCGTCCATAATTTCGGCCATGACCAGCTCGGCTTCACCTACACGCATCTCTCCCTGGTCCAGACCCCGATGGATCTCGGCGCCCAGCTCTTCAGCGTGCCGATTCAGTATGAATTCGACAATGCGGGGCTCAGCTACACGCTGCTCACCCACGGCCGCTTCAGCTTCATCCCGCAGGCCCAGATCGGATTGTACGATTTCGGCCAGCCGATCAACAACGGCAACCTCTTCACGGACCAGAGCTACCGCAACCGCGTCATGGTCAATGAGGGCGTGACCGCCCGGTACGAGCTGACGCCCGAACGGCAGGTCCTGGTGGTGCTCCAGGGGACCGAAATCCATTACGTCAACAATATGGTCGCCGGCCTGCCGTCGCGCGATTCCAGTGGCCTGATCGCCATGACGGGCCTGGATTTCGGCCTGACCGGGCCATTCCGGGCCCGGGCGCTGGTCGGCTATCAGACGCGCCTCTATCACTCCGGCTTCTACGGCACGATCAGCTCGCCGATCGCCGAACTCGAACTGGGCTGGAACCCGACGCGGCTGACGATGCTGTCCCTGGCCGTCCGCAACGGGATCGAGGATGGCGGCTACGAAAACGTGGTCGGGTTCACCTACACCACCGCCGAACTCACGGTGCGGCATTATTACAACCGCAACCTGGTGCTGACGGCGCACGGGGGCATCCAGCGGGCGGATTATGCCCGCACGCCCGAGGCGCTGGACAATACGATCCTGCGGACGATCCAGTCGCAGCAGCTCATCTTCGATGCGGGCGCCGGCGCGCAATGGTTGCTGAACCGTCATGTCTCCATGACGTTCAACTATAACTTCACCAGCCAGAACTCTTCCGACTACGCCGTCGTGTCCGATCATAATTTCATGATCGGTCTCAGTTTCGCGCTCTAGTGTCCCCGCCCCGAAATCCGCACGCGCATTTCGGGACGGGGACACCAGGTCGTTTTTCGGTCGGAACGGGCCTCCGGCGGCGGTGCGTGGATGCATGGTGCGTAGATGCATATGGACAATGATCGGACCCGCGGGCACCGGGTCCAAGATACGGGAGCATACAAGGAATGCTGACGACCAGTTTCAACCGCAGCCGGTCCGCCGGTCCGATCGTCCTTCTCGGATTGGCGGTCATGCTGAGCAGTTGCGCGCCCGGGTCGGACCTGACGCCGGTTCCGTCCTACGACCCGAACCAGTACCGCATGGGCGTGGATGACGAAATCCGTGTCATCACCTACGGGCATGACCAGCTCACCTCGGATTTCAGGGTCGACAGCAACGGCAAGGTGGCCTTCCCGCTGGCCGGGCCCCTCCAGGCCCAGGGGCTGACGACGTCGGAATTCGCCAAGGAAGTCGGCGCCGCGCTGGAAAAGGCCCAGATGGTGCGCAACCCCAACGTGTCGGTCGAGATCACGTCCTACCGCATGGTCTCGATCCTGGGCGAGGTCGCGCGGCCCGGCCAGTACCCGTACCAGCCCTTCATGACCATGCTGACGGCCGTCGCGGCCGCGGGCGGGTTCACCTATCGCGCGGTACAGGGGCGCGCCTACGTGGTGCGCCAGGTCGGCGACCATACCGTGGTCGGCCGCATCTCGCCGCAGGATTACGTAAAGCCGGGCGACGTCATCAAGATTTTCGAACGCCATTTCTGATGACGGCCTGATTGCGCTATTTTTTTGACGTTTTTTTATAACGATATTTTCAATGACGCCATTTCAGATTCCGTCGCCGGTTCCGTCGCCGGCGCGGCCCGCCTCGGGTGCTGGAGGATATTATGACCGTCGTGCAGCCTGAACCATCCGTCGCATCCGTGCCGAACCCCGCGCCGAAGGTCGCGATCGTCCATGAATGGCTGGACACGGTCGCGGGCTCCGAGCGTGTCGTCCAGCAATTGCTGCTGCTCTTTCCGCAGGCCGAACTGTTCGCCGTGGTCGATTTCCTGCCGCCCGGCGAACGCGGCATGCTGCAGGGCCGCAAGGTCACGACCACGTTCATCCAGCGCCTGCCCTTCGCCCGCAAGCGGTTCAGGAATTATATCGGCCTGATGCCGCTTGCGGTCGAACAGCTCGATCTGTCGGGGTTCGACCTGGTCATTTCCAGCAACCACGCGGTGGCCAAGGGGGTGATCACCGGCCCGGACCAGCTCCATATCTCCTATGTCCATTCCCCGCTGCGCTACGCCTGGGACATGCAGGCGCAATATCTCCGGCAGACCGGCCTGGATCGCGGCCCCAAGGGCCTCTTCGCGCGCTGGCTGCTGCACCGGCTGCGCAACTGGGACGTGCGCTCGGCCGCCGGCGTCGACGTGTTCGTCGCCAATTCCAGCTATATCAAGCGCCGGATCCGCAAGGTCTACCGGCGCGACGCCCTGGTCATCTACCCGCCGGTCGACGTCGCGCGCTTCCAGCCCAAGGACGGCCCGCGCGACTCCTTCGTGGTCGTCTCGCGCCTGGTGCCCTACAAGCGGGTCGATCTCGTGATCCAGGCCTTCCGGCTCATGCCGCAGCACAAGCTGGTGGTGGTGGGCGACGGGCCGGAATGGGATGCCGTATCGGCCCTCGCGCAGGGGGCCGCGAACATCGTCCTGCGCGGCAAGCTCCCGCGTGAGGAATTGCTGCAGCAGATGCAGTCCGCGCGCGCCTGCGTCTTCGCGGCCGAGGAGGATTTCGGCATCGCGACGGTCGAGGCCCAGGCTTGCGGAACGCCGGTGATCGCCTTCGGCCGCGGTGGCGCGCTCGACATCGTGCGCGGCGCCGACGACCCGGGCGGCCCCACCGGCCTGCTGTTCGACCGGCAGACGCCGGACTCCATCGCCGATGCCGTCGCGCGCTTCGTGGCCCTGGAACCGTTGATGACGCCGGAACTCTGCCGGGCCAATGCCCTGCGCTTTTCCGAGGAATCGTTTCGCGACGCCTTCCGCGCGCTGGTCGGCCGATCGATGTCCGACATGGCGAATTCCGTGCAACCCGCACCGTATGACGCCGCTTATTCCTGACCGCGCGCTTGGCGCGTCGGCGTGTTGATGGCTGTCCCGGAGGGCGATTGTCGTGTCTGTCCCTGTCATCGGTCTGGTGTTGATGCCGCTCTGCCTCCTCCTGCTCAGGCGGCCGGCCGGCCTCCTCGCGCTTCTCCTGCTGGCGGGCGCCTTTCCCGCGGGGGCCGCGGTGATCTTCGGCGGGCTGGGGGTGCAGCCGGCGCTGGTGCCGGCGCTCGCCTTCATGACCTATGCGGGGATGCAGCGCCTGCTGGGGGCGCGCTATCCCGGCGACACGGCCGCGCGCGCCTTGTACACGCCGTTCGTGCTGACGACCGCATGGGCCGTGGTGGGCTCGCTGGTCATGCCGCGCCTGTTCATGGACAGGGTCTGGGTCTGGCCGCAGAAGAATGACGGCGTGGCCGCGCAGGTGCTGCTCGCGCCCAATTTCGGCAATATCAGCCAGGACCTGTACCTGGTGCTCGACGTCGCGCTGATGGTTCTGGCGGCGGGCTACCTGACCCGCCCCGACATCCGGATCGACCGGCTCTATCGCGCCTATCTGTGGACCGGCTGGGTGGTGTTCGGGCTCTGCGTCTGGCAGATGGCGCACCGCCTGGCCGGCGTCCCCTTTCCGGACGACGTGCTCTACTCCAATCCCGGCTGGTCGATCCTCAGCGGCCAGATGGCCGGACCGGTGCCGCGCATCAACGCCTCGTTTTCCGAACCCGCGGCCTGCGCCAGCTTCCTGTCGGGCATATTGTATTCGACGACCTGGGTGGTGCTGCAGGGCTACCGGCTGCCGATGGCGCGGCTGCTGCTGCCCGCCTCCGCCATCGGGCTGCTCTTCACCACCTCCACCACGGGCTTCGCCACCGTGGCGGTGGGGCTGTGCCTACTGCCCCTGGCCGCGATGGCGACGGGATCGCTGCGCCTGGCGGGGCGGGTCGTGCGGCTGGCCATCATCGGCACCGCCGTCGCCTGCTTCGGCGTGCTGATCGTCGCCGCGGTGGCGCCCAACGTCGTCCCCGCGGCGCAGATCGTCATCGAGTCGACCGAGAACAAGGGCGATTCCCAATCCTACAAGGAACGCTCCATGGCCGACACCGACGCGCTGACGGTGGCCGCGCAGACCTACGGCCTCGGCGCCGGATGGGGCAGCGTGCGGGCCTCCAGCCTGGTGCCCAGCCTGCTCTCGACCGTGGGCGTGGTGGGCGTGGTCGGCCTGCTGGTCTTCGACTGGTGCCTGCTGCGCGGCGCCATGGCGGCGCGCCGCGTGGTGCCGCCATGCCCCGAGCGGCTGGTGATCGACGGCTGCCTGCCGGCATTGAGCGGCCGCATGATCGCCGCCCTGTTCTCCGGCCCGACCATCGGCACGGCGGATTTCTACCTGCTGATGGCCATGGTGATCGCGGCAACCGCGCGGATCACGGTCTTCAGGGCCCGGATCGGCGCGGCGGACGCGCGGGCCTTCGCGATGCAGGGCGCGCGGACGCCGCCGCCGGAGATGGGGCCCGGCCTGGGCGGCGCGGTCGCCTTCCACCGCTACGGCATCGACATCAAGAGGGCATGAGCCGGCGTTACGAAATTGGCACGAGGTATCACGACGATGGCAGGAAAGCCCGACATACGACGCAGCATACAGCTCGACTCCGTCCGCGGCGTGGCGGCCTTCATCGTGCTCATCTACCATTGCTCGCTGACGATGCCGGCCAGTTGGCAGAGCGCCGACCAGCCCGCCTCACTTCCCCGCTATCTCCGTCCCGGCTTCCTGCTGCATTACACGCCGCTGCATCTGCTCGTGCTGGGGCCGGCCTGCGTCCTCCTGTTCTTCGTCCTCAGCGGCTATGTCCTCGCGCTGTCGCTCTCGGGCGGACGCTTCGGCGGGTACGGGCGCTTCGTGATCCGGCGGATCTGCCGCATCTACATCCCCTTCGCCGTGGTCATCATGCTGTCCGCCCTGGCCTGGCGGATCGTCCAGCCCACTTCGCTCCCCGACGTCAGTGCCTGGTTCAATGCCGAGCAATGGTCCGAATTCCCGTCGGCGATGCTGCTGCTCGGCCATCTGGCGATGGTCGGCACGCCGCCGCTGCAAAGCCTCGACCCGCCCATGTGGTCCCTGGTCGTCGAAATGCGGATTTCCCTCATCTTTCCGCTGCTGTATTTCGCCGTGACCCGCCATCGGGCCGCCGGCCTCGCCGTGGTGGCGGCGCTCTATCTCCCGGCCTGCCTGATCCTCAGCCAGCGCGGCGAGACCATGCCGCAATCCTTCAGCAGCAGCATCTGCGGCACGCTGGCCTATCTCCCGGTCTTCGCCGCCGGCATCATGCTGTATGAAAAGCGCGAGATGCTGCACGGCCTGTACCAGTCCATGTCGGTCGCGCGGCGCTGCGCCGCGGCCCTGTTCGCAATCCTGGGCTTCGCGCTGGCCCATCGCGCGGCATTATGGCTGACCGCGGCGCTGCCGTCCGTGCCGTTCGTCAGGCCGCAGGTACTCGCCGGCCTGGTCTCCCTCATGTTCTGGCAGGTCATGGTGGGCGGCGCGGCGGCCGCGATCATCTTCATGGCCCTGTACAGCGATATCTGCCGGCGCGTGCTGGCGGCCAGGCCGCTGCAATGGCTGGGCACCGTCTCCTACAGCCTGTATCTGACGCACATGGTCGTGCTGATGGCGGCGGTCCACGCGCTCCACGCCTATCTGCCGCTGCCGGCCATTCTCGGGCTCGTCATCCCCCTGGCCCTGGCCGTGGCCGCGCTCGGCTATCGCTGGATCGAGGAACCATCCATCGCCCTGGGCCGCCGGCTGGCACGCGCGCCGCGCCGCACGCCGGTGATCGCGGTGCCGCAGGCACCCAACATGTCGAAATGACGGCCTCGATCGTGACTGTCTCAGAATGATGCATTTCATAACCGATTTCGCCGACCAGGACGTCATCATTCCCCTCCAGGTCGCGGTGCTCCTGACCCTGCTTCTGCTGCGGCGCTGGCGCTTCGCGCTGGCCTGGTGCCTCGTGACGGGCGGCGGCTCGGCCCTGATCCTGGTCCTGAAACTGGGGTTCGAGGCCTGCGGGCCGGGCGCGCACCGCGTGCTCTACAGCCCCAGCGGCCACACCATGGCCGGCACCGTCGTCTATGGGGGATTGCTGGGCCTGCTGGACATCCGGCGGTCGGTCCTGATGCTGGCCACCGCCGGCATCGCGGGCCTGCTGGGCGTATCGCGCATCGCCTGCGGCTGCCACACGGTGGCCGAGGTCCTGGTGGCCGGCATCCTGGGCACGATGGCGACGGCGTTCCTCTATCGCCTGGCGGGGTCGCCGCCACGGTTCACGGCCGGGCCGACTCTGGGCGTCCTGGCGGTCGTCCTGTGCGTCGTCGCCGTGTTCCACGGCCATCATGCGGCCGTGGAACAGCAGGTGGAACGGATCTCCCATATCGCGGTGGGACCGCTGCTCTGCCGCCCGCATCCCGACCTGATCCAACCGGCCTGAGCCGCCGCGCGCGCGGACGATTCCCGGACGATCCGTTCCGTTTGCACAAAGCAAAGATACTGATTTTCTATAGTTAAAAATATTCTAACCAGGAACAATCCGGATATTTTGAGATAAAACGCAAAGGTTCCGGGAACTTCAGAATATCTCGGAAGTTCCCGTTTCGTAGAAAATATTGATGATTGACTTCGTTTCTGAAGCAGGGATATGAAATCGTTTATTTCGCCTTAATTGTGCCGG
The DNA here is from genome assembly GCF_035199985.1 of Nguyenibacter sp. L1. GTDB lineage: Bacteria > Pseudomonadota > Alphaproteobacteria > Acetobacterales > Acetobacteraceae > Gluconacetobacter > Gluconacetobacter vanlangensis. The sequence continues at coordinate 781,950 of NZ_CP127015.1, read as the reverse complement.
AAATGTGTTGATTTTTCAAAGAACGATATTACCCGGCAGTTTTTGCCGCGGATTCAGACAGTCATTTCGTATCAAGCGTTACGTGGAACGAATTTAAGGCAAACAGATGATATTTTCAGGGAAGGGTCACGCTGACCTGTCGTGGAACTGGAATCAGCATACGTGGTCATGGCGGCCGGATCGCGGGAAATGGCAGCCTGATTTCGGCTTTCCCAAAGAGACGGTCAGGCTGGATGTCAGCACGGCGTTCCATCCGCCCGCCGACCGCCTGGCGTTCTGGAGCAATTACGCCTTCCTCGGCCGCGACGTGGTGGATGAAGCCCAAGGCAGCACCCCCCAAGGCAGCAACCTGGGCGCGGTCCGGACCGGCGCCGGGGCGGACACGTTCTCGGCCCGCTCCCGCAGCATCTTCGATCCGGGTGGCGCCTTCTTCGCCTATCGCGCCACGGCCTGCGCGGGGCGCGCGCGGCCCGGCGTGTCGCGCGACGGCGATATCTCCTTCGGCCTGATCCTCAAGGGCGAACGCCGCGACATTCACATCGACGGCACCGAGACGGTGACCCAGGCGGGCAATTTCTTCGTCTATGACCGGCGCGAGGTCGTGCGGTTCCGCTGGACCGACCACAAGGCCGTCAGCGTGACGATGAGCACCGAGCGGCCCACCGCGGTGCTGGGCCATGAATGGCCCTCGTCGCAAGCGATGGCCCAGGCCCTGAACGGCAGCCGCCTGGCGCCGCTCCTGCGCGGACAGATGCTGCTGCTGGCCCGCCAGTCGGGGCGCATGTCGGTCAGCGAGCAATCGGCCGTGCTGCATTCCCTGTTCGACCTGATCCTGACCATATTGGGACAGATCCCCAGCACGGACGGCGCGGCCGAAACCAGGCCGCGCCTGGACATGCTGCGGCAATCGACCCTGCGCTACATCGACCAGAACATCGCCATGCCGCATCTGGACGTGATGCATATCGCCCGCGTGCTGGGCTGTTCGCGCGCCACCATCTATCGCGCCTTCGCCGACCATGACGGCGCGGTGGCCGATACGATCCGCCGGGCGCGCCTGCAGCGGGCCCGGCAATTGCTCATCGAGGTGCCGGGCATGACGGTGGCCAGCGTCGCCGCACGCTGCGGGGTCAGCGACATCCGCACCTTCAACCGCATGTTCCGCAAATTCTACGGCGTCACGCCCCGCGAAATGCAGCGCGGCGCGACGGGCCCCGCCCCGATCGCGCCCGACCGCGCCGCCGGCCGTCCCGGGCCGAACCACCAGGCGGAGTAACCGCGCCGCCCCCCCACAGCGCCTCGCTTACGGCGTCCCGCCTACAGCGCGACGACGACCCGGCCGCGGATCCGCCCTTCCAGCAGGTCCGTCGCGGCCGGAATCGCGTCGGACAGCGCGATGTCCTGCGTCATGGTCTCCAGCTCGGCCGGGTCCAGGTCCTGCGCCAGGCGCCGCCAGGCCGCGATACGGTCGGGGCGCGGACACATCACGCTGTCGATCCCCACCAGGGTGACGCCGCGCAGGATGAAGGGCGCGACCGTGGTCGGAAAGGCCATGCCCCCCGCCAGCCCGCAGGCCGTGACCACGCCGCGATATTGCATCCCCGCGCAGATGCTCGCCAGCACCTGGCCGCCGGCCACGTCCACCGCCCCGGCCCAACGCGCCTTCTCCAGCGGCCGGCAGGGATGCGACAGGCTGGCGCGGTCCAGGATGTCGCGCGCGCCCAGGCCGCGCAGATAGGCATCCTCCTCCGGCCGCCCCGTCACCGCGACGACGCGATAGCCCAGCCGGGTCAGCAGCGCCACGGCAACCCCGCCGACCCCGCCCGACGCCCCCGTCACCACCACGTCGCCCGACCCCGGCGTCAGCCCCTGGCGCTCCAGCGCCAGCACGCACAGCATGGCGGTATAGCCCGCGGTGCCGATCGCCATGGCCTGCCGGGTGCTGAACGCCCGGGGCAGGGGGACCAGCCAGTCGCCCCGCACGCGCGCCAGTTGCGACAGCCCGCCCCAATGGCTTTCGCCGATGCCATAGCCGTTCAGCACGACCCGGTCGCCCGGGCGGTAATCCGGATGGTCGGATTCGGTCACGACGCCGGCCAGGTCGATGCCCGGCACCATGGGAAAATTCCGCACGACGGGCGCGCGCCCGGTGATCGCCAGCGCGTCCTTATAGTTCAGCGACGAATATTCCACCCGCACCGTCACGTCGCCGTCCGGCAGCCGCACCGGCTCCAGCGCGCGCAGGCCCGCATGGTACCCGTTCGCGTCCTTGTCGATCACGATGGCCCTGAACATCATCCGCCTCCGTCCCTGTTCCCGCCCCCGGCATCATCCCACCCGATCCGCAAGAACGCGGCAACCGCGCGCACGGTGCATCGGATATGCATCGGGGGATATGCATCGGACACGCACGGGCTTTGACCCGCGCGGCCGCTTCGGGCAGGGTCGGGCGGAATTGCACCCGGCCCCCCGCCCCCCCCGCTGGGCCGATCGTCCCGGCACTTCGGAGTCGCCCCGCCATGCCCCACTATCCCGACACGCTGCTGTTCATCGACGGGCGATGGACCCCGGCGGCCGACGGCCGGTTCATCGACGTGCTGAACCCGGCGACCGAACAGGTGATCGGCCGCGTCGCCCATGCCGGCCAGCCGGAACTCGCCGCCGCCGCGGCCGCCGCCGAACGCGGCTTCGCGGTCTGGAGCCGTATGTCCGTCTTCGACCGCTACACGATCATGCGCCGGGCCGCGACCCTGCTGCGCGAGCGGGCCGAGGCCATCGCCCCGATCATGACGATGGAGCAGGGCAAGCCGGTGGCCGAGGCCCGGACCGAATTGCTGGCCGCTGCCGACACGATCGACTGGCTGGCCGAGGAAGGACGCCGCGCCTATGGCCGCCTGATCCCGGCCCGCGCTGCCGGCGTCACCCAGGCGGTGATCCGCACCCCGGTCGGTCCGGTGGCGGCCTTCTCGCCGTGGAACTTCCCGGTCAACCAGGTGGTGCGCAAGGTCGGCGCCGCGCTGGCCACCGGCTGCTCGATCATCGTCAAGGCGGCCGAGGAAACCCCCGCCTCGCCGGCGGCGCTGATCCGCGCCTTCGCCGATGCCGGCGTGCCGCCCGGGGTGATCGGCCTGCTCTACGGCACCCCGTCCGAAATTTCCGAGACCCTGATCGCCCACCCGGCGATCCGCAAGGTCACGTTCACCGGCTCGACCGCCGTGGGCAAGATGCTGGCGGCCCTGGCCGGCACGCACATGAAGCGCGCGACGATGGAACTGGGCGGCCACGGGCCCGCGATCATCTCCGCCGACGCCGATATCGACCAGGCGGCCGACACGCTGGCGGCGGCGAAATTCCGCAATGCCGGCCAGGTCTGCGTCTCCCCCACGCGCTTCCTGGTCGAACGGCCGGCATTCGGCCGCTTCGTCGAACGCTTCGCCGCCCAGGCCCAGGCGCGCAAGGTCGGCGACGGATTGCGCCCCGACACCACGATGGGCCCGCTGGCCAATGTCCGCCGCGTGGAGGCGATGGAAACCCTGATCGGCGACGCCACCGCCCGGGGCGCCGAAATCGTGACCGGCGGCCAGCGCGTCGGCAACGCGGGCTATTTCTTCGCGCCGACGGTGCTGATCAACCTCACCGCCGACATGCGCATCATGAACGAGGAACCGTTCGGCCCCGTGGCGCTGATGTCGCCCTTCGACACGCTGGACCAGGCGGTAGCCGAGGCGAATCGTCTCCCCTACGGCCTCGCCGCCTACGCCTTCACCGGCTCGGGCCGCACCGCCGCCCGCCTGCGCGACGAAATCCGCGCCGGCATGCTGACGGTCAATCACCTCGGCCTGGCCCTGCCCGAGGTCCCCTTCGGCGGCATCGGCGATTCGGGCTACGGGTCCGAAGGCGGGACCGAGGCGCTCGAAGCCTACCTGGACACGCGCTTCTTCACGATGCGTGAGTACAGCCCGTCGGCATGATGCGCGTACGGCCCTCCGGCATGACGCGCCAGGACGCGGGACGCGGCCCGGGCTTGACGCCGCGCGCGATCTGCGCAGTCTGGCCGATCGGAACCGTGCCGGCCCGGCACGTGATGTAAAGGTCGGGGCCACGCGGCGGGACAGGCCCCGCCGCGCCCCGTCCCGGTGGTAAGAGAGCAGGACAATGGACAGCGCCGATCAGTTTCGCTTCACGCATCTGCCGCATGCCGCGCCGACCCCGGCCGCGCGCCGCGCGGAATTGCTGGCCGATCCGGGCTTCGGCCGCGTCTTCACCGATCACATGGCGGTCGTCCGCTACAAGGAAGGGCAGGGCTGGCACAACCCGACCATCGAGGCCCGGGCGCCCATCTCCCTCGACCCGGCCGCTGCCGTGCTGCACTACGCCCAGGAAATCTTCGAGGGCATGAAGGCCTATCGCGCGGCCGACGGCGCGGTGGTGATGTTCCGCCCCGACGCCAACGCGCGCCGCTTCCGCGAATCGGCCGAACGCATGGCGATGGCGCCGGTGCCCGACGCGCTGTTCCTCCAGGCGGTGCGCGAACTGGTGCGCACCGATCGCGACTGGATCCCCGAGGGCGAGAACGCCAGCCTGTACCTGCGCCCGTTCATGATCGCCTCCGAGGCGTTCCTGGGCGTCAAGCCCTCGTCGGAATATCTGTTCATCGTCATCGCCTCGCCCGTCGGCGCCTATTTCAGCGCCGGCGCCGTGACCGTCTGGGTGTCCGAGGACTATACCCGCGCCGCCCCGGGCGGAACGGGGGCCGCCAAATGCGGCGGCAATTACGCGGCCAGCCTGCTGGCCCAGCGCGAGGCCAAGGCGCATGGCTGCGACCAGGTCCTGTTCCTCGACGCCGCCGAGCATCGCTGGATCGAAGAGATGGGCGGAATGAACGTCTTCTTCGTCATGGACGACAACACGCTGGTCACGCCGCCGCTGGGGACCATCCTGCCCGGCATCACCCGCGACACCATCCTCACCCTGGCGCGCGACCGCGGCCTCACGGTGCGCGAGGACGCGTACAGCATCGACCAATGCTACCAGGACGCCGCCGCCGGCCGGCTCAGGGAAGTCTTCGCCTGCGGCACCGCCGCCGTGGTCACCCCGATCGGGCGGCTGCGCGGCCGCCGGGGCGAAATCGTGATCGGCAGCGGCAACGGCGCCGATCCGGTGACCGAAACCCTGCGCACCGCCCTGATCGGCATCCAGCGCGGCAAGGCACCCGACCCGCACGGCTGGGTACAGCGCGTCGGCTGATTCCCGCGTCGGACCGCCGCCAGCGCGCAGTCCCGGACGGACTCTCAAGGAAGGGCGGCGATGCCGGTCAGCTCCACCCGCCAATGCGGGTCGGCCAGCCGCGCCTCCACGGTGGCGCGCGCCGGCTTGTTCGCCTGGTCCAGCCACGCGTCCCAGGCCCGGTTCATGCCGGCCATGTCGTTCATGTCGGCCAGAAAGATCTGCATGCTGATCAGCCGGCTCTTGTCCGTGCCGGCCTCGGCCAGCAGCGCATCGACCTGGCCCAGAATGTCGGCCGTCTGCCCTTCGGCATCCAGCGTCGCATCGTCGGCAACCTGGCCGGCCAGATAGACCAGCCCGTTATGGATCACCGCGCCCGTCAGGCGCGTCTCGGGCTGCAAACGGGTAATGGCGGACATGTCACGGGCCTTTCCTGCTCGGCCGCCTCATGACGGACGGCCACAATCCGGTGCTGTAGCCACCGGCCACCGCGCTGAAAATCCCCCGCCGTCCTTCGTTATAGAGATTTTCATGAGCCTGGCCGCACGCGCGGCCGAAATGGGGAACAGCGTCATGACACGAATTGCGTGTCATTTCGTCTTCCATCACCCGGCATCGTATCTCATTGGCAACGAAACGGAAGAGGCATAATACTGTTGCCCCCGCACGGACGTTCGCGAGAATGGAAAGGATACGGCCTTTGATGTCCGGTCATTCAGATCATCGGCTCTGGAACAGTTTGTCCGCACGCATCGTCCTGATGTGCGGCCTCTCCTTCATCATCATCCAGGCCCTGGCCGTCACGATATCGGCAGGGATGATGAAGTCCCAGGTCGAGAAGACCGTGCTGGCCGAAGCCGTCTCCCAAAGCCAGATCCTGGCCGACCGGATCGCCCAGCGACTATCCGAGCAAAACACCGTCGCACGCGACAATGCCGGCGCGATCGAGGCCGCGCACAAGGCCGGGACCGGCAGCCGGGCCGAAATCGTCAGCCTGCTCGGCGAAACCGAGGCCCGTTTTCCCAACATCTACGGCGTCTGGATGGAGGAAATCCCCTCCGGCTTCGACGGCCGCAAGGATCCCCATGCGCCCGGCAGCAACGCGCACGGTATCCTCAATCCCTATTTCATGCGCAAGCCCGACGGCACGATCGATTTCAATGCACTCGAGGAGCATTACGGCCAGGCCTGGTTCACGCTTCCGATGGCGGCGGGCACCGGCGTCCTGACCGACCCCTATGTCGACGAGGGCAGCGGCATCGAAATGGTGTCGTTCGCCTATCCCCTGGTCTTCGACGGCCGGAAAATCGGCGTCACCGGCATCGATACCCCGCTCGACTGGATCGTGACGCTGCTGGGGAATTCCGACGTCATCGGCAGCAGGACCCTCTCGCTCCTGTCCGACAAGATGACCTGGATCGCCAATCCGGACCGCGCAAAGCTGATGAAACCCTACCGGGACGAGGGCAGGGGCGCCGTGTCGCAGGCCCTGTCGTCCCGCAAGGCCCGGATCATCCGCGGCTTTCACGACGGCACGCAGGACAGGGTCCTGGTCCCTTTCGTAATCCCCGGCTTCGACACGGTCTGGACCCTCGTCGTCGACATCCCCGAAACCGCCCTGACCGCCCCGGTGCGCGACAATGTCGTGGCCCTCGTGGTCTCGGGCGCCGTCCTCATGATGGTCTCGATCGCCGTCATCGCGCTCATTTCGGGACGATTGATCAAGACACCGTTCCGCAGCCTGCTCGCATCGGTGGCCGAACTCGGCCGGGGCGACTATGACGCGGCCGTTTCGGGAACCGGACGGCACGATGAAATCGGCCTGGTCGCCCGCGCGCTGGACGGATTCCGCGCCTCGCTCCTCAAGGCCCGGCATGTCGAGGCCGAAGCGGCCGAAGCCCGGCGCCGGCACGAACGGCTCGAAAAGAAGACCCGGGAAGAAGAAATCGTCAGGATCCGGAATATCGACGCGGCCATCACGGCGATGGGGGCCGGGCTGGACAGGCTCGCCGGCGGCGATCTGTCGTTTCAACTGAATGACGGCCTGTCCTCCGAGTTCGAGCCGCTCCGGCGGAATTTCAACATGTCGATCCGCCGGCTCGCCGATGCCCTGTCCGAAATCGCCGAGTCCGGCCGGGGCATCGGCCAGGGCACCGCGGATGTCGCTGCCGGGGCGGAAAACCTCGCCCGCCGCACCGAGCAGCAGGCCGCATCGCTCGAGGAAACGGCCGCCGCCGTCAACGAGATCACGGAAAGCGTCGGCAGCTCGGCCCGGCAGATCGGCGACGCACAGAAAATCGGCCTGCAGGCGCGCGACTCCGCGACCGCCTCCTCCGAGATCATGCATCAGACCAAGGAGGCCATGCGGCGGATCGAGGACAGCGCGAAACAGATCGTCTCCATCGTCGAAGCCATCGACGGCATCGCGTTCCAGACCAATATCCTGGCGCTCAATGCCGGGGTCGAGGCCGCCAGGGCCGGCGACGCGGGCAAGGGCTTCGCCGTCGTCGCGGGTGAGGTCCGGGCCCTGGCGCTGCGCTGCGCCCAGGCGGCCAGGGACATCAACGCGCTGGTCAGGAAGACCACCCAGGACGTGCAGGCCGGCTCAAGGCGCGTCGGCGACACCGAAAAGGCCCTGCACGACATTTCCGGCTTCATCGCCCGGATCAGCGACGGCCTGAACGGCATCCTGGTGGCGGCCACGGAACAATCGGCCAGCCTGGCGGAAATCAATATCGCGGTCGGCGCCATGGACCAGACGACGCAGAAAAACGCCGCGGTCGCCGAACAATTCCGTGCGGCCTCCCGCCGCCTGACGGGCGAGGCCGAAAAACTGACCGGCCAGGTCGGCCGCTTCCGGACGCCCGGCAAGACAAGGACGCCGGAAGGCCGCGCCGCCAACCGGATCCTGGCGAAATTCACGGCCGGATGAGGTCACGATCCGGGCGCGGATGATGGTTGCGTCGCCGATCCGACGACGGCCTGCGCGCCGTCCGTCAGGGCCGTACCCGCAGCCAGCGCCGCCTCCGTGACCAGAGAGGCGGACGGCACGGGCCGCGCCTGCCGGTTCATGAAGGGCCGTTCGACAAAGATATAGAATCCCAGCCCGGCCAGCCAGACGCTGGGCAGCAGCACCGCGGCGTCCGTCATCCCCAACAGCACGGGCGAGGTCGCGGGCAGCCTGTGCAGCACCACGGTCTCGATGGCCTCCATCAGCGGCACATGCACCAGATAGATCGAATAGCACATGGTCCCGGTCAGGCAGATCCACGCATTGCCGAACAGCGCCCCGCCGCGCCGCCCATACATCGCCCCGACCATGACGCAGAGGCAGGACAGCATCGACAGCGCCTGCAACGCGCTGTACAGCACCGGCGGCCGGGCCTCGGCATTGACCCGGGTCAGCGCCAGCCCGGCCAGCAGGAACAGCACGAGACCGGCGCACAGCAGCAGGTCGCACTCTCCGGCGCGCCGCCGCGCCGCCGCGCCATGGCGCTCGGCCAGGTCCGCGACGATGATCCCCATGATGAAATAGGGCAGGTGGGTCACCAGCCCGAAGCGGAATCGTCCGTCGAACCCATACAGCCCGTGGATATAGCCCAGCGTCACGACATACAGGGCCAGCACGGCAAGCGTCGATGCGATCCGCGACGCGCCCATCTTCCGGTAGATCACGATCAGCATTGGAAACAGCAGATAGAACTGGACCTCGACCTCCAGAGACCATAGCGGCGGAATGAACATCGACGGCGCATTCCACACCACGCCGTGGACATAGGCCATGCTGGCCAGGAAACTCTCGGTCGGGGTGATCCGCCACGTGTGGTTGTGATGCAGGACGTCGAGGAAGACCGGTATGCTGCACAGCCCCAGCGCGATCAGATAGGGCGGATAGAGCCTGTGGAAGCGGCGATAATAGAACTTGCCCGGCGCCACGGGCCGCGACGGATCGCCCAGGAACGGCCGGGCAATGATCAGCCCGCTGATCATGAAGAACAGAACCACCCCGATCTCGCCATGCGGCAGCACGGCATAGAGCCCCTCCAGCCTTCCTCCCCCAGGATCGAGCAGCTCGCCATGGCGCACGATGCGCAGGCCGCCATGCCACACCAGGACGGACAGGATCGCCAGACAGCGCAACCCGTCGATCTGCGGATTATAGGCCATCCCGTCTTTGGGACGCTTGTACAGCGCCGGGATCGCCTCGATCACTCCCATTATCCGCGACATGATCTCCTCGCTTTTTGTTTTGTTTTCGAAACAGATGGGATCGTGTCAAAACGTCACCTCGAACTCTCTGGGCCGGCTAACCAGCTAACAGGATAAAAAAAACGAAATCAGGAAAAGCCCATCAGGAATGGGCGGAATGCTCCACCAGGCAGCGCGCGAACGCCTGCGGGTCGGTGGGCCGGTATACCCGGGCGTAGTCGATCTGCATCACCGCCGGGTTCAGGGTCTTGTCGATCGGCCAGCCCGACCCCAGCGCCAGGTTGATCAGGAACATGAAGGGCCGCTTATGCTCCGGCGGCGTCGGACTGCGCCAGATTTCCTTGCGGTCCAGGTAGAACACCACCCATTGCGGCGTCACCAGAGTGCCATAGGTATGAAACGCATCGACCAGCGAATTGGCCGGCACGGTGCTGAGGATCGCCGCCCCCTTGTCCCGCCCGGCCGAATGCCCGTGCCAGACATGGATCGTGGTGTGGAACTTGTCGGGAAACTGGCCGTAATACTCGATCGTATCGATTTCCACCGTCGGCAGCATCCAGCCCGTCGGCACGTCCTCGTTCAGCCAACTGCCGACCCATGTTCCCGGGCCGGGCGGCAGCTTCATGCGGGTTTCGAAATACCCGTACATCGTCATGAAGCCGTTATGGTCCGTATCCGCCGACGCCAGCATGCCCGACGACCAGTGCCCCGCCGCATCCTTGCGCGCCGCGATCGACAGGACACCGTCATGGACCGAAAAGGCCGATCCCGGGCCCGGATCGGTAAAACGCGCATCGCCGAAATCGCCGCCCCACGGCGTATGCGCGATCCACCGGGCGCCGTTCAGCTTCCACGCCCCGAGGCGCAGGTCGTTGAATTCGTCGTTGAAGACCGGCATTTTGCCACAGAGCCGTATCGGAGAGGCCGCCGCATCGGCCGGGCGCGTCATCCATGACAGGCCGGCCGCCCAGATGATGGACGCCCCGACCGTCAGCGCCCGCACGACCGGCATGATACAAGCAGGACGAAACCCGCGCATTGCCATCCCCTTCTCGGCAAACCCGCCGGCTTTAACCCCGTATTCCCCTGCGGGTTCCGGATTTTCAAGACAAAACAGGGATCTTCCGGAACGGCCGCCACATGATCCGTCCAAAAATTCCACCAGCGCACACGATCGGCAGGCCGTCAGAAAAATCGGCCAAGTATAGTGGCCTTGAAGTCTGAAGAATTCCTTAATCTGGACATGAGGACATCGTGAAGGGGCCCCCAAGGGAACATGACAGGGGAAACTTGACAGGGGAAACATGACGGGGAAACATAACGGGATGGGGGAAACATGACAGGTTTCGACGAACCGCGCCCGGCCGGTGATGGGGGACCCATGTCCGGCGACGATCGGTGCGGCAATGGCCGGTTCGAAGGGCGCGCGATATTGGTGACGGGCGCGGGGCAGGGGATCGGCGCGACCGCCGCCCGCCGCTTTGCCGAGGCAGGCGCGCGCGTCGCGGTCAACGACCTGCATCCCGACACGGCCCTGCGCACCATGAACGCGCTGCCCCCGGTCGCCGCCGGCCCCCACCTGGCCTTTCCGGGCAATGTCGCGGATGAACGGAATGTCAGCGCCACGATGCGCGACATGATCGCGGCGATGGGCACGATCGACGTCCTGGTATGCAATGCCGGATTCCAGATCCCCTCGCCGTCGCACGCGCTCCGGCTGCAGGATTTCAACGACGTGATGGCGGTGAATGTCGGCGGCGTCATGCTCTACGCGCGTGAAGCCCTGGCCCACTGGACCAGGACCGGCACGGCCGGCACGATCGTCGTCGTCGGTTCGGTCCACCAGACGATACCCAAGCCCGGCTATCTGGGCTATTCCGCCAGCAAAGGGGCGGTGACGAATATCGTGCGGACCCTGGCGCTGGAATATGCCGCCCGGGGCATTCGCATCAATGCGGTGGCCCCCGGCGCCATCGTGACCCCGATGAACGCCTCATGGACCGACGACCCGGCGCAGCGCGCGGCCGTATCGCGCCATATCCCGATGCACCGCCCGGGCGAACCGGACGAGATCGCGGACGCCATCCTCTTCCTGGCCTCGGCGCAGGCGGCCTACATCACCGGCCAGACCCTGTTCGTCGATGGCGGCCTGACCCTGTACGGCGATTTTCAGGAAAACTGGTCGTCCTGATCGCCCGGAAAGGCCCGATTCTCCCTACCGTTCGATCCAGCGATCCTCGTCCTTGCGATAGCGATGCTTGACCGCCGCCCAGGCCACCTTGTGGGCGGTCTCCTCGCGCAACGCCCCCCGGTCGGCATAATCGGACCAGGCGCGATTGAACGCGGCGCGATAGATTTCCTGCGCATGGCGCGGCAGATGCGCGTGGACCGAATCCGGCAACGCCTCGACGGACGCATACGGCATGGCTGCTCCCCTTCCCGGCGGCATGATGGCCTCCGCCATATGGGTGCCCGGTCATATGGGTATCAGGCCGGCCGGGCCATTCCCGCCGCGCGCGTTTTACCGGCGGCCCGAACGGCGTCACACGACGCGGCGCGTCCGCCGCCTCACGGGACCTTGCGGAATTTCAGCACGAAATTATCCGCCTCGCCGATCGCCTGGTACCGGGCGCGGTCCTGCTCGCCCAGGGCCAGCGTCGGCGGCAGCGTCCAGACGCCCTTCGCCCAATGGGTCGTGTCCTTCGGGTTGGCATCGATCTCGGAATGCGAAACAAGCGCGAAGCCCGCCTTCTCGATCAGCGCGATCGCGTAATCCTGCCGCACATATCCGCTCAGCGCGCGCGGGTCCTGCGGCGCGTCGGGCCGGGCGCGATGGTCCTCGACACAGAAAATTCCGCCCGGTTTCAATGCCTTGTGCACCGCCGCGATCATCTCTTCCGCATCGCCCTGCTTCATCCAGTTATGCAGGTTGCGGAATGTCAGCACCATGTCCACGCTGCCGGCCGGGGCGATATCGTCATGCCCCTGCGACAGCACGGTCCGCCGGATCCGGCCGAAACGGGCCGGGTCGGCGTCGAACCGCTCCTGCTCGGCCTGTGGAAAGCGTGAGAACGCGCTTTCCACGTGCGTGCCGTCGCCGGCGCCCATCGCAACGTAATAAACGCCCCGGTCATGCAGATAGGGCGCCAGGATCTCGGTCCAATATCCACCGCCGGGCCAGATTTCCACCACCGTGGAACGCGGCGTGATGCCGAAGAATTCCAGTTCCTCCACCGGATGGCGCACGGCATCGCGCGCCACGAATTTCGGCGTGCGCGCCGGATCGGCGACCGCGCGGCGCAAGGCGGCATCGTCGGCCCGCGCGGCAGGCGGAACCAGGAACAGCCCGGTCAGAAGGGCGCACGCAAGCAATGGACGCATGGGGGTCTGAACGCTCCGATGGGCCGGTGGGGGGGCGGACATGGCGGCGGACACGACCACGCCGGTGGCGGACTATCCGCCACGCAGCCCAATGCCGTCAATGGCGGCCGGGGGGACCTCCGGCATGGCGGGACTCCGGCATGGTCGATCCCGCCGCCGGATCGGCCGACCGAAGCGCGCGGCGTCCTCCCGCCGAACGGCAGGCGCCAGCGCAAACGTGACCTGCCCGCGATTCCTGGTCTATGCTGCCGCGCTGATCGCGACCGACAGGGGGAAACATGCGCAATGCTGCACCGGTCTGGGACCTCGTCGAGGCCCGCAAGGCACCGCTGATCGCGCTCAGCGATGCGGTCTGGGCGGTGCCGGAACTGAATTTCACCGAATTCCGCTCGGTCGCGCTGCACGCCGACGCCTTGCGGGCCGAGGGGTTCCGCGTCACGCCCGCCGTCGGCGGCCTGCCGACCGCCGTGATGGGTGAGGCCGGCGAGGGCGGCCCGGTCATCGCCTTCCTCGGCGAATATGACGCCCTGCCGGGCCTCAGCCAGGAAGCCGGCCTGACCCGGCACCAGCCCGTCCCCGGCGACGGCAACGGCCATGCCTGCGGGCATAACCTGCTCGGCTCGGCCTCCCTGCTGGCGGCGACCGCCGTCAAGGACTGGCTGGCCGCCACCGGCACGCCCGGGCGCGTGCGCTATTACGGCTGCCCGGCGGAGGAAGGCGGCGCCGGCAAGGGCTTCATGGTCCGCGCGGGTGTGTTCGATGACGTCGACGCCGCGATCTCCTGGCACCCCTACGCCTTCGCCACGGTCTTCCCGCCCGCCGCGCTGGCGAATATCCGCCTCGATTTCACCTTCACCGGCCGCGCCGCCCACGCCGCCGCCGCGCCGCATCTCGGCCGCTCGGCATTGGACGCGGCCGAACTGATGAATGTCGGGGTCAATTACCTGCGCGAACATATGCTGCCCAGCTCGCGCATCCACTACGCCTATCAGGATGCCGGCGGGGCCGCGCCCAATGTCGTGCAGTCCCGGACCGTGATCCGCTACACCGTCCGCGCGGCCGAACTCGACGACATGCTGGCCCTGGCCCAGCGCGTGCGCCGCGTCGCCGAGGGCGCGGCGCTGATGACCGAAACCACCGTGACCTGCCAGGTCGTCAGCGGCATGGCCAACCTGCTGGGCAATCCCCCGCTCGAAGCCGCCATGCAGGCCAATCTCGAACGCCTCGGCCCGCCGCCCTTCGACGAATCCGACCGCGCCTTCGCGCGCGACATGCAGGCCACCTTCAACCCCGAGGACATCGCCGCCGCCCTGCGCCAGGTCGGCCTGCCGGCGGACACCGACCGCCCGCTCTGCGACGCCATCCTGCCCTATCCGTCGCCGGCCGGCCCGATCCTGCTGGGCTCGACCGATGTCGGCGACGTCAGTTGGGTGGTGCCCACCGTCCAGGCCCTGGGCGCCACCTGCGCCATCGGCACCACCCTGCATTCCTGGCAGATGACCGCCCAGGGCAAATCCTCCGTCGCGCACAAGGGCATGGTCCACGTCGCCAAGGTCATGGCCGCCACCGCCACCGACATCCTCTCCGACCCCGCCCTGCTGGACCGCGCCAAACGCGACCACGCGGACCGGCTGCGCCGCCAGCCTTATGTCAGTCCCATGCCCCCAGACACCCACCCCCCCATCCAAGCCTGCCCGTAAACGCGCGCTGGCGGCGATCCGACGCGGGTTTGCTGCGCTTCGCTGCTCACGGCCCACAAGGCCGCTGCGCTGCGATGCTCACAAACCCACGCCGGCCGTGCCGCTGCGCGGCACTCTCGCTCACCAGCCCACGTTTCCGGGCAGGCTTCGGGCGGACCGTATCCATGGCGATCCGACGCGGGTTTGATGCGCTTCGCTGCTCACGGCCATCCAGGCCGCTGCGCTGCGATGCTCACAAACCCACGCCGGCCGTGCCGCTGCGCGGCACTCTCGCTCACCAGCCCACGTTTCCGGGCAGGCTTCGGGCGGACCGTATCCATGGCTATCTCACAAACCCACGCTGGGCGCCCCATTGCGTTCCGCTCTGGCTCGCCGGCCCGCATTTCCAGGCGGGCTTGAGGCGGACCGGTCCCTATTCACACCAGGATCCGGGCCGCCCCTGTCCCCCATTGGCCGCGCTCGGCGTTCGTCAGGGACAGTTCGGCCGCGATCCCGTCCCGGGCCGACACCACCGCCGCGTCCAGCACGGCCATCACCGCCAAAGCCTCCACCGGGCGCACCGGATTGGCGCCCGCGCCGCCCAGCGCCGCCGCGATCTCGGCATAGAGCCGCCGCTGGTCGCCGGCATGGGCCGGCAGGTGTCGCGCCGTGCCGTCGCCGGCATACACGACCAGCGGATCGGCATCCTCGCCCCACCCGGCATCGCCCGGCCGCATCCCGGCCAGCAACTGCGCTTCCTGCCGGTCGGCCGCCTGCTTCACCAGGCTTCCCCCCGTGCCATGCACGACGAACCGGGCCGAACCGCCGGCGACCAGCATCCCGGCATGCAGGATCACCCTCCGCTCGCCGTACAGCAGCACGACATGCGCCCAGTCATCCGTCAGCGCCCCGTCGCGCTGGCGCGCCAGCGAGGCGACGACCCGGTCGGGCAGGCCGAACAGCAGCAGCGCCTGGTCGATCAGATGCGGACCGAGATCGAACCAGATGCCGCCGCCCGGCACGTCGCGCTCGCGCCAGCGATCGCGGACCTGCGGACGAAACCGGTCGATCCTGGATTCGAAATGCGTCACCCGGCCGATCACGCCGTCCGCGATCGCCGCGCGCACACTCAGAAAATCGCTGTCCCAGCGCCTGTTGTGGAACACGCACAGCAGGCGCTCCGTGCGGCCGGCCAGGTCGACCAGCGCCCGCGCTTCGCCGAGATCGAGCGCGAACGGCTTGTCGACGACCACATGCTTGCCGGCCCGCAGCGCGGCACGCGCCAGCGGGGCATGGGTCTCGTTCGGCGTGGCGATCACGACAAGGTCGATCGCCCCATCGGCCAGCAGCGCCTCGGCCGTCGAACGGACGCCAACCCCCGGCAGATCGGCACGCACGGCATCGGGATGGCGCGAAACGACCGCATCCAGCGACAGCCCCTCCACGGCACCGATCAACGGCGCATGAAAAGTCCTGCCGGCAAAACCATAGCCGATCAGGCCGACACGGACAGGTTTGGCAAGCTGCTGCATCACGATGATCCCAGAATTGCGTCAGGCGCGGCGCCGCGCCGCGCCGCCAGGATGTCATGCATGATCTCTTTTGAAAGCCTGACCTGCAAGGACTACGGAACGCCGGACTTCAGATACATAAGCCCGAACACCACGCCCAACCCGCCCATAAAGAATAAGGCTCGGGAAAAACCAGCGAAAGAAGGATGACGGCGGAAATCGACGTTACGGTAAAGAGCCACCCTTTCAGGTTCAACGGCCTCGATATACCGTTGCCGACCCTTATTCTAAACCAGGGTTCACCACCAAACATCCAGAGCCAAAGGGTGCCACGTAACATTCACGACCTCGGGACGCGTTCCGTTCTCCCGTCATTCACGCCATGGAGACCCGTGAATTCAAGTGAAATTTAGGCCGTAAACCCATTATTTGCGGGGGAGATAAGGGAAATGGACGATCTTGTCCTGGGCGGGAAAGAGGGGCACCGGACGTTCAGGTCACAATCAGCCTGGATAAGTAACGGAAGAGCGACTTTCCGATAGCGGTGTGAAAAGCCCTGCGGTGGCGATCTCCACGCGCCTGCGAGCGGCAGGCTCATCATCTCCGAATCTGTCTACTGCCCAGGACAATGCTGTCACCAACTCAAAAACGTCGCTGGCGTTGATCGCATCGATGGCATTACCCGCTTCTTGCGCCCGGCCAAGCAGGTTTTTCGTTTGATCCACGAGAGAGGAAATCGCTGGATTCATCGAGGCGCCTGACATGCCGCGAGCGGTAGCGATACACTGAGGTAGGTCATGCCAGATACGTAGTCGCCACGTCAGCCATACCAGCCATTCAGCAAGCGCATCGCGGGGCGAACGCTCGCGACCGAGCGCTTCTGCCTCCGCCCGTGCAGCGTCGATGCTGGCCCCCATAACCGCCGCAAGAAGATCCTCCCTGGTGGAGAAATTCCGGTAGAGGGTCGCGTTTCCAACCCCCGCGCGAAGAGCAATGGCGTCGAGCGAGGCGAGTACGCCTTCAGTTTCGAAGACCTCACGCGCCGCCGCCAGAATTGCATCGCGGTTACGCCGGGCATCTGCGCGCATCGGCCGTCGTTCAGCAGCCATCGAACCCCGTCTTGACAAAGTGGGGACTATCCCCGGATATATGGGGATAGTCCCCATATAGTTTGGAGTAGGACATGACTGCATCGTCTGACAAGTCTGGATTGCCTCTCAGCGGGCGCACTGTGCTTGTGACCGGCGCGACTGGCGGCCTTGGCCAAGAGTTCGTCACGCAGGCCCTCGAACGTGGGGCCAGGAAGGTCTATGCGGCGGCACGTACGCCCCGAAGCTGGCCCGATACCCGTGTGCAGCCGCTGCCCCTGGATATTACCAGCACCGATGCGGTTACCCGCGCTGTCGCGATGGCCCCGGATGTTGATCTGCTGGTCAACAACGCCGCCATCGCGCCGTCATCCGACTCCATTTCAGGGCCGGAAGACGAACTCCGCCGCATATTCGAGACCAATTTCTTCGGCTCGCTGCGCGTCGCGAACGCGTTTGCGCCCGTCCTGGCCGCCAACGGTGGTGGAACGCTGCTAAACATTCTGTCCGCTGCGGCGTGGATCAGCATGCCGACCGCCTATGCGGCGTCGAAGGCTGCCTTCTGGTCAGCGACCAACGCACTCAGGTTTGAGCTGGAAGGGCAAGGCACGCAGGTAGTGGGCCTGCTGGTCGGTATGATCGACACGCCCATGGCGGCCGGCTACGACGTGCCGAAAAGCAGCCCGGCAAGCGTGGTCAGCCAGGCTTATGAGGGCGTCGCCACAGGCGCGCTCGAGGTGCTGGCCGACGATCTGACGCGCGATCTGAAATCCAGGCTGAACACAAAAGCGGAGGACTTCTATCCCTGGATGCACGCCCAATTGCGCGCATTCTTTACGGCCTGATCGGCCAAGCGAGTCTCACCGACTTTGCTTCCGTCACCCAGGTTCAGCCAGAGATCGCTTTGGCAACACAAACAGCGCAAACATATTGAGCACAAAATACAAGGCAATGACCAGATAGAGGCTGAATCCGCCACCAAGGATAAGGCTAAATATGACGGCCAGGCAGAAGGTCGATAATACGCCGCGTGCCCCCTGATACCAGTGCATGCAGCCAAAGACGATTGCCGAGGCAATAATTGCGAACATCGCATTATGATTGATATGGAATAACAAAGATGGAAAAGCCCCTCGGAACATAATCTCTTCAGAAATGGCGGCATTGATAATAAGCGCTATCACATAGACGGATTCAGTACCGTCGCGTGGCCGAAGTGTAGAGACAGCTTCCGTCGCATACCCATGCAGCGTGAAACGCAAGGTCTCCGGCTTCCCGATCAGGCAGCACGCACAATTCCCACTCCTCCGGGTGAACCTTGGCCCGACTCACACCCGAACTGCCTGAGCCGGGACAGCGGAAGCCGCAGGCCACCCGACTGGGATCAGGCCACCGCCTTCGCGACGATATCGGGAAACTGCCTGATCACCCGCACATAGGCGATGGCGAAGTCGGGAGGGGTGGCGCGGGCTTGCTCCCAATCGCGCAGGGTTCCCACCGGCACACGGAAGCGCTCGGCGAATTCGGCCTGCGTCAGACCCAGGCCGGTTCGCGTCATGCGGATCAGACGGGCGCGCTGGCCACGCTCCATGCCCTCTTGGGTAACGGCCCCGTCTTCCGGGTCGCCCGGATCAGAGGGGAGAACGATAGGATTTTTCTTCACCGTTGTTGCTCCTTCTTACGGAAATGAAGCGGGGAATCGCCGTTACGGGCCTTTCCGCTCTCGCCCAATCTTTCGGCACCGTTTTTATTGCCCTGAAATATGCCGGTGTGGCTTACCTCCTGTATCTTGCGTGGAGCATGTGGAACGCGCCAGTTGAAATCAAGGAAGACGAAGCACCAAGACGGCACCAACCCCTCAAAATGTTCGGCGTTGGAATGGTCGTGACGTTAGGTAATCCGAAAATTATGGTGTTCTACGTTGCCCTTCTTCCGACCATTATTGATGTCGGCCATGTGACGACTGGTGGATGGGCTGCCCTGACAGGCACCCTCGTCACCGTTCTGGCCGCGATCGACCTCGCTTGGTCCTTTATAGCCGTCCGTGCACGTCGCCTTTTGGCGAATCCCAAGGCAATGCGGGCCGCAAATCGCACAAGCGCTGGAATGATGACCGGTGCTGCCGTTGCAATCGCTACGAAATGACGAAGGGCTTCTCGCTTTAGGGGAGGTCCGAACCGATAGCAGACTGGCGCGCAGGCACCCCGATCCAGCTAGTCGGAGGGGCTCCGTCCGGTTTTACGCATAAGACGCGATCCAACCGCCCCGGCCGGTCAGCGTCTCAGGACCTGACCGGAATGCTGGTCGATGCCTGCGTCAGCAGGACATGCGGCACGTCCCTATATCTCAAGCACCGGATTCAACACGCTGATCGGCGGCGACGCATCAGGGGGCGGGATAAGGGGAACGGCCATACGGGTTGCCAGTCGGGGAGATGTTGACGAGCCAGACCCGGCGAAAGGCCGGGAGTATGATAGATCTGTATCTCATTTGACATACATGCTACGATCCGGGTCACCAGGGAGGACCGATCATGGCCACGCAAACCTCGATGCTGCATGTTCGCATAGACGACCGCCTCAAGGCGGAAGCGACGGAAAAACTGGCCGATCTCGGCCTGACCGTCTCCGACGCCGTGCGTATCCTGCTGACGCGGGTTGTAAAAGACGGCGGCCTACCGCCGGGCCTGACCGCCGATCCCGAGGCTTATGACGCATGGTTTCGTACCAAGGTCCATGAGGCGCTGGCGGATACGCGCCCGTCTGTTCCGCACCGGCAGGTGATGGACGATGCGCAGGCCCTGATCGACCGGAAGCGTCGCGGCCGTGCGGGCGCTTGAATGGCGCCCAAGCGCGTGGATGTCGAAACCGTGACGATATTGCGTGTCCTGCACGCGGCCAGGCAATGGCCAGAGAGCGAAACGAAAAAATGATGATCCGACTTTTTTCTATGTCGTGGTTTCCACAAATATCCCGGAAAACGATTCCGTTTTCTTGAATATGCTGAGACAATTCCCCGTATATTCCCGATCGTCCGGGCATCGTGGTCGTGCCGCATCCGAAGAAAGACCTGGGCGGCGGCCTCGTGGCCGCGATCCGCAAGCAGGCGGCCCTGCAGGAGAGATGATGATGCGCTACCCGGTAATGATCGAAGAGGGGGGGAGACCACGGCGTTCGGTGTCATGTTTCCCGATCTGCCCGGCTGCGTCTCGGCGGGCGACACGCTAAATGAAGCCCTGGCGAACGCGGCGGATGCGGCGGCGGGCTGGATCGACGCCACGCTGGACGCAGGCGACGCGGTCCCGTCTCCGCGCACGCTGGATATGGTCCGCAGGCTTCCCGAATATGCCGGATGGGCGGTGGGGTTCGTGACCATTGACCCGGCCATGCTGGATGACCGCGTGGAACGGGCCAACATCTCCCTGCCGCGCGGGGTTCTAAAGCGGCTGGACGCACTGGCGAAGGCCGGGCACGAAACCCGGTCGGGCATGATCGCCGCACTGACCTTGCAGGCCAATCTCATTCCAAGCGAAAATCCAGGCAGTGCCAGGCAGCGACTGACGGAGAACCAGGACGCGACGCACCGGCGTTCGCCCTGGCCAGCCCGCTGCGCCCATCCGGCTCCCGGCCGAGCGGGGCCATGCGACGCGCCTACCGATTGACGTCGACAGCCACGCGTCCTGGCACCGTCGAATCCGGTCGCTCCGGAGATGCTGCCCGCGGGCGGCGACGCTCCAGCTCCGCGCGAATCTCGCGGATGCTCTGCGGATCAATCGCCGAGCCGAATGCGTCGTTCTGACGCACGAGCGATTCAAGCCGCGCCAGGATGCCGCGCCTGGTCCAGGGAAGACGAAGCAGCTCCTCGACAAGATCGGGTTCGCTCCACGGAATGTCCTCGGCCGCAAGCTCCCACTTATCCACGTCGCTCCCGGCGAAGCGGAGGCATTGCGGGAAGAACGCAATCCTCTCGGAATGGTCCGGGCGATTGTCAGGTGCAAGCACATCCAGGCCGGCGGCAGCGCACAGCCGCGTTGCGAGGTCGGCGCCATGCGCCCGGATATGACCCAGTTGCGTCGACCGTGGGTTCATCTCGATCAGCAGGCAGCGCCCCGTACCGTCTTCCATGATGAAATCGAGTCCGAAGAACCCGGACAGGCCCAGATGTTCCGCGGCTATGGAAGCGGCGGCCTCGATGTGCGGATTGCCGATCAACCGCAGGAACGTGGACGCTCCCACGCGGCCTTGCGTCGAAAGAACCTCGGCCGTAACGACCCCGCACAGCCGCCCTTGCCAGGCCGCAGCCATGCACGTCACCTGGCTTCCGCGAATATGCGCTTGCGCCATGACGTTGCGCGTCTTCCGCCGAAGAAATCGCGCAAGCGTGAAGGGATCGCGGTCGACAAGCAGGAGGCGGAGAGCCTTGTGAAAGGCGAGCGGGGCGGACAATTCCCGGTACGCTTCTTCGGCCTCGGCGACGGTATCGGCGATCAGAACCCCCGAGCCGCCCCAGCTCTCTTCGGCCTTGATGACCCAGGGAGGTGCCTGCGTCGCGCACCAGTTCCGCACATCGCGCACCGAGAGCAGCTCCGCTCCCGAAGGCGTGAAGACGCCCCTGCTTCGCATGGCTTCCAGGAAGGGATAACGGGTCCCGCTTATGCCATAGCCAAGGGGCGAGCCAAGTGACCGTTCGATCACATCACGTATCTTTTGACCAGTAGCAACATCAAATGATCGCGATTTTGCATGGAGCGAATGGATATGGCCTATGGCGCGGTCATCCATTGGTACAAGCAGAAACGGCTCGAAAGATCCTATGGACGCCACCAGTGATCCAAGCGGGTCCCATGCGGAATAAGTCAGGCTCCCTCTTACGAATTTGAGCCTGCGAAGCGGATTGCCGGCCGGACTGAGACTATATACGGCCGCCCCGGCGCGTCCGAATGCCATGGCGAGATAGGCCGTCGACGGCCACCAGGTCGTGGTAACTATAAGGACCCTGAATTCAGCCATTTCCGCTGGTGCAAGCCTCCGAAGAATGGTCCGAAGCGTTCGTTATGAAAGGCGCTTTGCGTAAGCAGGGGATCGTGACAACATTTGTAACATGACGGCCGCCGGGTTTAGAAGGGCGCAGGGCGGATTCCACGGTTGCGGATCTGTGCCGCAAGCACGGGATCGGCGACGCGACCTCCTGCACGTGGCGATCGAAACACAGCGGGATGGAGGTATCGGAAGCGCAGCGGCTCAAGACTCTGGAAAGAGAGAATACGAGAGAATACGAAGCTGAAGCGATTCCTGGCGGAGCGCGTCATGGACATTTCGTCTCGCACTGGTCGCCGCATCTCGTTGTCAAGCGAACGGCTCCGCCGTGAACGCGACCGGATTGGGGATGATCGACATAATGGTTAAGTGGACAGACTTCGTTATAGTGGGGGCCGGCCCGTATGGATTGTCGCTTGCAGCCCACCTGTCGGTTCGCGGCGTGGACTTCCAGATCTTTGGCTCACCGATGGCGGTCTGGCGAAGCCATATGCCGAGCGGCATGCATCTCAAATCCGAGGGTTTTGCCTCCGATATATTCGATCCGCTCAGGCTGAATCGTCTTCGGGACTTCTGCAGGCGCCACGGTCATGCCTATGCGGATGTGGGTGTGCCCATCCCGGTTGAAGTATTCCATGCGTACGGGCGGGAGTTTCAGCAGCGGCTGCTGCCGGATCTGGACACGCGGCACGTCGCCAGGATCACGGCAAGCCAGGGGGGCTTCCTCCTTCGCCTGGATGACGGCGAAATCATCCGGGCGCGGCGCGTTGTCATCGCCGTCGGAATAACGCATTACGCCTATCTCCCGCCGCAGCTTCGGGGACTGCCGCCGCAATTCGTTTCCCACACGTCTGAATCGCGAGGGATGAAGGATCCCGCCGGGCGCAAGATCCTGGTCCTCGGCGGCGGCTCGTCGGCCGTAGACTCGGCGGGGCTGCTGCATCAAGCAGGCGCCGACGTGGAGATCGTGACCCGGCGCCCCAAGATCTGGTTCAACCACCCGCCGGATCACAAGCGTGGGCTAGAGTTAGCCTATGCGAGGCTTCTCAAGCCGCGCTCGGGACTTGGCCTTGGGTGGCGGTCCCGCATGGCGTCGGATCTCCCGACGGTCTTTCACCGGATGCCGGAGCCTTTCCGCCTGCGCGTCACGCGCGGGCATCTGGGACCTGCCGCCGGATGGGTCAGCCGCACGCTGGTGGAAGGCAAGGTGCCTATCCGGATCAACCTCGCCCTGAAGCATGCGCTGGTGCGGGGGGAGAAGGTCGCCGTCACCTTCGCCAAGCCTGATGGCGGCGAA
The DNA here is from genome assembly GCF_035199985.1 of Nguyenibacter sp. L1. Classification (GTDB taxonomy): domain Bacteria; phylum Pseudomonadota; class Alphaproteobacteria; order Acetobacterales; family Acetobacteraceae; genus Gluconacetobacter; species Gluconacetobacter vanlangensis. Next base: position 758,523 of record NZ_CP127015.1, on the reverse strand, counting down.
GAGGAGATGGTTGCGGACCATGTTGTCGCGGGAACCGGCTACAGGGTCGATATCAATCGCCTGGACTTCCTGGACGAGACAATCCGCGCCCGGATCTCCGAGATACAGAATACGCCCCGGCTGACACGATTCTTCGAATCGTCAGTGCCTGGCCTCTATTTTGTGGGACCGTCGGCGGCCAACAGTTTTGGCCCGCTGCTCCGGTTCGCATGGGGGGCCAAATTCACGTCGAAGCATTTGACGCGGCATTTCGCAGGATAGAGCGACGAGCGTTTCGGCACCCGAAACGTGAAGAGCCCGTCGATGGACTAGAAAGCGGCGGTGCTAGTGTCCTGCCCGAGAAATTCTTATGAGAATTTCTCGGATCAGCAGGCCACTAAAATATTGATTCTAGTGTCCTTTCGATTCCAAAATTCGCTTGCGAATTTCGGAATCAGGACACTAGAGCATCATCCGACCGGACGGACGGTCGCACACTGATCGCACTGCAACCACCCGGTGCGTCGTCCTTACGGGCGTCGCACTTTTTCCCTGCTGCGCCGGGTGTATCAGGTAACTTTGACATTTGACAATATATTGTCAATAATTCGTCTATGGATACAGACAGCGCACAGCGGTTTCGCCAATTTTCCCGCAGCCTGATCGCGGCTCATGTCGCGCTGCTGAAGCATGGCGACGCCATGACCAGCCACTTTGGACAGAGTTCTGCGCGCTGGCGGGTGCTGTTGAGGATCAGCGAGGGCGACCGAACCGTTCCCACTGTTGCTCGGTCAAGCCGACTGACGCGGCAGGCCGTGCAGCGTGTCGCCGATGAATTGGCGACAGAAGGTTGCCTCATCTTTTCGCCAGACGAAACCGACAAGCGCACGCAGCGAGTTTCGCTGACCGACAAAGGCAACGAGGTGCTTGCCCAGTTGGAGCGAAATTTCGAGGCATGGGCCAGCCGAACGGCGGATGCATTTCCGTTGGAAAGGCTGGAAAAGCTGGCGCGGCAACTCGATGCCGTTGCCGAGGTGCTAGAGACTGACTTGGCGCGCGGCGCAACTATGGAGCAAGAAAGTGACTGAACGCATTGCACTTATCACAGGCGGGAACAAGGGCTTGGGCTTCGAGACAGCACGTCGCCTGAAAAGCATGGGGTTTCGCGTCTATATCGGCGCACGCGAATCCGAGCGGGGAATTGAGGCCGCATCGCGGCTCAATGCCGAGTGGCTTCAATTGGACGTTACCGATGAAGAGAGCGTGCGCGATGCCGCCGCCCAATTGAGCAAGCGCGAAAACCGTCTGGACGTGCTCATCAACAACGCAGGTATCGCAGGCACCCGAAAGGCCGCCGCAGAATTGACAGGGGAAGATGCCGAGTCCGTGTTCGCCACGAATGTCGTTGGGCCGGTGCGCGTCATGAACGCCTTTATTCCGCTGATGGAAACGTCCACGAACCCCGTCATTGTGAATGTATCCAGTGGACTCGGCTCGTTCGCCATCACTCAAGACCCACAACGGTTCGAGTCGCAAGTTCGCATGCCGCTGTACTGCGCCTCGAAAAGCGCACTGACTATGCTAACGCTGCAATATGCGCGTGCCCTCCCGAATTTCCACATCAATGCGGCCGATCCTGGCTATACGGCCACCGACTTGAACGCACATCGCGGTCAACAGACGGTCGAAGAAGGCACGGACGCGATCATCCGTTTGGCGACACTTCCGCCGGATGGGCCGACCGGCATCTTTGTCGATCGCCACGGCTTAGTACTTTGGTAATCTCGCAGTAGTTCTTTCACGCCGCACTGCGTTTGTCGCCCCTTGTAAGCCGGCGACCAAGTGACGCCAGTTTTGAGAAAGGTTTCGAACTTTATGGGGATTAAAGGTATTTTGGGCGGAGATCGATGAGTCCGGTAAAACCGGCGTCTGGACTTGCTCCGGAAAAGTGGAGAGACGTTGGTTCAGTCAGTCGCCATTTTCTCGAACTGGATGGGGCTTTGGAAGTTTAACGCTGAACGTCGCCTGATGGGATTGTAAAAACCGTCAATGTAACGGGCAATGGCCTGGGGCGAGGCCCTCCCGGACGAGCGCCTCGGCAGTCTGATCCCCGAACGAGGGCAGGGGCTGCGCCCGGTACCAGGCAAAAGCCTGTTGGGCTGAAGCCGCCCATGGCCGGACCCGATTGAGGATCTCGACCATGTCGCGTAGCCTCGCCTGGGTGGCGGGGCGGCCGAGGCGTGCGCTTTTGGAGACGGCGTCGCGCGACAGTCCCAGTGTTACGGCCAGTTCGCCTCGTGTGATGTCAGCATGTTGCTCAGGCGTTCTGCCGCGATCAGCCCCGATGGATCGAAAGCTTCGGAGAGGAATGTGCTCTCGGACATGACGGGTTGCCTCACAAATAGACCCTGTTTGTGGATCATATATGCGGCAATATACCTGCGACAAGTATTCTGATTGGATGCGCCCGCGCGCCCTGGCACGGTCATTCTGTTATGCGGCGAGTCGGAGTATCTCGCGATCCACCAATCGCAAGTATCGTTGGTTGTCTTCCCCCGCAACCGAATCGTCGGTGCCCGGCCTCTATTTTGTGGGACCGTCGGCGGCCAACAGTTTTGGCCCGCTGCTCCGGTTCGCATGGGGGGCCAAATTCACGTCGAAGCATTTGACGCGGCATTTCGCACGATAGAGCGACGAGCGTTTTCGGCACCCGAAACGTGAAGAGCCCGTCGATGGACTAGAAAGCGGCGGTGCTAGCCCCTGTACCGGCCTCGGTTATTGAGACACTGCGTTGGAGTCTAAGCGGCGAAAGCCGCGCTGGATTTGAAGTCGGGAAACATGGGCTCGATGCCCCATCATGCGCTGTAATCCAGTGTTGTCAGATAGCTGGGGATGTCGGACATCGCAATGATCCACGGCTCGGCATGGCCGGGCGCGTTGATGATGCCAATATTGGTGACAATACGCCGATGGGTGAGCGCGACGTCGGTCAGGCAGGGACGCTTGTCAGTGACATGTTCGGCCAGGGACAGTCGATTGATAACTCATTGCTTGGCGGCCGATCGCCCATCAATCATACTCTCTCCATGTTGCCCGAGAGCCTTCATACAACAAGGTATTCGCTGCGCCCGATCTCCAGGGGAGATGCGGAGGAAATATTTCACGGCTATGCGCAGGACCCTGAAGTCTCTCGGTATACGATGTGGACTCCGCATAAGGATTTAACCGAAACCGAAAAATTTGTTGATGGCTGCCTCGCCATATCTCCTGATCTGGCACGCACCTATGCGATTTGCGATCAGGCCGGAGGCTTTCGCGGCCTTTTCGGCCTGCGTCATGTAAAGCCTTATCATATTGAATTCGGCTATGTTTTGGCACGTCGATGGTGGCGGCAAGGCATTATGACGGAAGTCCTGACAGAAGCGGTAAACGCACTCCAGGCACAGGACACCTGCTTCAGGATCAGCGGCGTTTGCGACGTGGATAATATCGGGTCGGCACGCGTCATGGAGAAAGCAGGGCTGCTCCGCGAAGGCGTGCTGCGGCGATGGATTATTCATCCCAACATCAGCAGCCAGCCCCGAGATTGCCTCTTGTACGCAAAAGTTAAATAAACCAATCGCATAAAGACATACTATCAATCCCACCTCGCCAGAACCCTACGCGTCCATCGTCGAGCGTGGGTATGCTCCGATCACAGGCAATCCGGGGTCCGTCAGGTTGGCCATGATTCAACGCCTTTGTGCGCATGCCGTGCGCACGACATCGTGCGCGGACCCAAGACCGCAACGCGCGGCCATGTTTCCGCGCCGATCCGCCAGGCCACGACAGCGGGGCAGGGGATGCACCCTTCCCGGAAAAATGCCGGTCTTCCACGGTCTCCCATAACGAACGAAGGCCGCTGTTCTCCCGGCGTTGGCACCAGGTGCCGGCAGCACATCTCACCCCCACGCACCACCGGCCGTCTCGCACGCTGCCCGACAGCATCCCCGCTACCACCGACACGGACGCGTGATCCGGCGAAAAAGCGAAGGATTTTAATGAACCGCCCGCGACAGGCCACGTTCACCCCCCACGTCCGATCTCACGTCTGACCCGTCGAACGTCCGTCATTTTCTGGTCACGTCAACCCCAACGGTGCTGGCCATGTCGGAATTCTGCACGCAGCATCCGCTTCTGTCCTACACGATCGCCATCGTGATCCTGCTGTCCGCCATGCTGGCGCTCGGCGCCGCGACAGGCATGCGCCGGGTCGGGGCGGCGCGCGGGCGGTCGATGGACGTGCCGTTCGAATCCGGCATGCTGCCGGTGGGCTCGGCCCATCTGCGCGTGCCCATCCATTATTACCTGGTCGCGATGGTCTTCGTCATCTTCGACGTGGAATCGGTCTTCCTGTTCGCCTGGGCGCCGGTCTCGGTGGCGGCCGGCTGGCGCGGCTATTGCGCCGTGCTCGTCTTCATCCTCTTCCTGTTCGGTGCCCTGGCCTATCTGTGGCGCTGGGGCGGGCTGGACTGGGGCCCCAAACCCCGCCGCATCGCGCCGCGCCATGTGGGGCAGGCGGCAGGCACGGGGGGCGTCTGATGCGCTGGTCCCTCACCCGGCCGGGCGACGCCCCGCCGTCCAACCCCGCCCCGCCCGGCCCCGACATGCCCAACCCCACAATGACCGAAACCGTGCGGCGCAACCTGGTCATGGGCCGCCTGCAGGATTTCGTCTCCTGGGGGCAGGCCCACTCGGTCTGGCCGTTCAATTTCGGCCTGTCCTGCTGCTATGTCGAAATGGCCACCGCCTTCACCAGCAAATACGACATCGCCCGCTTCGGGTCCGAGGTCCTGCGCGCCACCCCGCGCGAGGCCGACCTGATCGTCATCTCGGGCACGGTGTTCGTGAAGATGGCGCCCATCGTCAAATATCTCTACGACCAGATGCTCGAACCCCGCTGGGTCATCTCCATGGGCTCCTGCGCCAATTCGGGCGGGATGTACGATATCTACAGCGTGGTGCAGGGGGTCGACAGCTTCCTGCCGGTCGACGTCTACGTCCCCGGCTGCCCACCCCGCCCCGACGCCCTGCTCGAAGGATTGATGCTGCTGCAGCAATCGATCGGCACCCAGCGCCGGCCGCTCAGTTGGATGGTCGGCCCACAGGGGGTGGAACGCGTCACCCCGCCCAGCCTGCGCGATGCCAAACGCGCCGAACGCCGCGCCGCGCAGACCCTGCGCAGCCCCGACACGATCTGACGGGGAAACGGTCCGATGGGCGTCGCCGACCTCGAACAGCGCACCGCACCGGCCGATTCCGTCACCATGCTCGCGCAACTCTCCGACCTGCCGCCGCACATGCCGCGCCTGGCCGAAACGACGCGCGACGGCATCCCCACGCTCTGGATCGCCCCCCAGGACCTGCGCGCGATCGCAGCATTGCTGCGCCATCCCACCGCGCTGCGCATGCTGTTCGACCTCACGGCGATCGACGAGCGCCAGCGCACCCATCGCGCCGGCCTGCCCGATGCCGATTTCACCCTGGTCTATCATTTCATGGCCTTCGCCGGCGCGGGCGACGCGCTGCGCCTCAAGGTGCCGCTGTCCCAGGGTACGCTGTCCCAAGGTGCGCTGTCCCAGGGCGCGCTGTCCGGGGGCGCGCCGTCGGCCCCGTCGATCGCCGATCTGTGGCCCAACGCCAACTGGTACGAACGCGAGGTCTGGGACCTGTTCGGCATCGCCTTCGACGGCCATCCCTTCCTGCGCCGCATCCTTACCCCGCCCACCTGGACCGGCCACCCGCTGCGCAAGGACCATTATGCCCGCGCGACGGAAATGCCGCCCTACAGCCTGACCGAAGAGCACGAAATGGCCGAACAGCAGGCCCTGCGCTTCGATCCCGGCGCCTGGGGCATGGCCCGCCACGCCGACAACACCGATTTCATGTTCCTCAATCTCGGCCCCAACCATCCCAGCGTGCACGGCGTCTTCCGCATCGTGCTGCAACTCGCGGGCGAACGCATCGTCGACGCGGTGCCCGATATCGGCTTCCACCATCGCGGGGCCGAGAAGATGGCCGAACGCCAGACCTGGCACGGCTTCATCCCCTATACCGACCGGGTCGACTACCTGGGCGGGGTCATGAATAATTTCCCCTACGTCATGGCGGTCGAACGGCTGGCCGGCATCGATGTCCCCCCACGGGCGCAGATGATGCGCGTCATGCTGGCCGAACTGTTCCGCATCGCCAGCCACCTGGTGTTCTACGGCACCATGTCGCAGGATGTCGGCCAGCTCTCGCCGGTCTTCTACATGTTCAGCGACCGCGAGCGGGTGTTCGAGATCATCGAGGCCATCTGCGGCTTCCGCATGCACCCCGCCTTCTTCCGCATCGGCGGGGTGGCGATGGACCTGCCGCGCGGCTGGGACGGGCTGATCCGCGACTTCCTCGCCTATCTGCCGCCCCGGCTGGACGAATACGAAAAACTGGTGATGCGCAACCCGATCTTCCGCGCCCGCACCGTCGGCGTCGGCGCCTACGACGTGGCCGAGGCCGTGTCCTGGGGCGTCACCGGCCCCGGCCTGCGCGCCTGCGGCCTGGAATGGGACCTGCGGCGCCAGGCCCCCTATGCCTGCTACGACCAGCTCGAATTCGACATCCCCACCGCGTCGAACGGCGATTGCTACGACCGCGTCCGCGTGCATATCGAGGAAATCCGCCAGAGCCTGCGCATCATCCGCCAATGCGTCGACCAGATGCCGGCGGGGCCGTACAAATCCGACCACCCGCTGACCACCCCGCCGGCCAGGGCGCGGACGATGCACGACATCGAAACCCTGATCCATCATTTCCTCAATGTCAGTTGGGGCCCGGTCATCCCGCCCGGCGAGGCCCAGGCCAGCGTCGAGGCCACCAAGGGACTCAACGCCTATCACCTGCTCAGCGACGGCGGCACCATGTCCTACCGCACGCGCATCCGCACCCCCTCCTTCGCCCATCTGCAGATGATCCCGCTGATCAGCCGCGGCGCCATGATCGCCGATCTGATCGCGATCATCGGCAGCATCGATTTCGTGATGGCCGATGTCGACCGCTGACCCCGCCCTCCCGCCCGATCTGCCGTCCGATCTGCCGTCCGATCTGCCGCCCGACCTGCGCGACGAAATCGCGGCGATGATGGCGGCGACCGACCACCCGCACGGCGTCACGGTCGGCGCGCTCGCCGCAGTGCAGGCGCGCTTCGGCTGGGTCAGCGACGCCCATCTGGTCGAACTGGCGCGCCTCATCGGCGTATCGGCGGCCGAACTCGACGGGGTGGCGACCTATTTCAACCTGATCTTCCGCCGCCCGGTCGGCCGGCACGTCATCATGATGTGCGACAGCGTCTCCTGCTGGCTGATGGGCGCCGACGCACTGCGCGCCCGGCTGTGCGACCGGCTGGGCATCCAGCCGGGCCAGACGACGCCGGACGGCGCAGCCACCCTGCTGCCCATCGTCTGCCTCGGCCATTGCGACCACGCCCCGGCCCTGCTGGTCGACCGCACCCTGCACGGCGACCTCGACGAATCCCGGATCGACGCGATCGCGGACGGCGTGCGGGCCAAGGAACTGGCCAGGGAACGGGGCAGGGAACGCGGCACGGAACAGGGCAGGGAACCATGACCACCGCCGAACGCGACATGGCCCAGCGCCCCCTGACGGCGATGATCGGCCCCGGCGGCCCGCCGGACTGCGCCGCCTACGGCCTGGCCGGCGGCTGGCGCGGCGCCCGGCGCGCCCTGCGCGACCTCACGCCCGACGCGGTGATCACCGAAGTCACCGATTCCCGCCTGCGCGGGCGCGGCGGCGCCGGCTTCGGCACCGGCCAGAAATGGAGCTTCGTGCCCAGGCAGCCGGCCCGCGCGCGCCGCAAATACCTGGTGGCCAACGCCGACGAAATGGAACCCGGCACCTTCAAGGACCGGCTGCTGCTCGAAGGCAACCCCATGCAGCTCGTCGAGGGCATGCTGATCGCCGGCTACGCCATCCAGGCGTCCGAGGGCGTGATCTTCCTGCGCGGCGAATATCACCTGGCGCTCGACCGGCTCGAACGCGCGATCGCCCAGGCCCGGCAGACCGGCTGGCTGGGGCGCGACATTCTCGGCTCGGGCTTCGATTTCGACATCCACGTCCATGCCAGCGCCGGCCGCTATATCTGCGGCGAGGAAACGGCCCTGCTCACCGCGCTCGAAGGCTACCGCGCCCAGCCGCGCAGCAAGCCGCCCTTCCCGCAGGTGGGCGGGCTGTGGGGCGCGCCCAGCGTGGTCAACAATGTCGAAACCCTGTGCAACGTGCCGCATATCCTGGCCAACGGCGCCGCCTGGTTCCGCGACCTGGCCCCGGGCAGCCCCGATGGCGGCACCAAATTGTTCGGCGTCAGCGGCCGGGTGCGCCGCCCGGGGGCATGGGAACTGCCGATGGGCGTGCCCCTGCGCCAGGTGGTCGAGGACTGCGCCGGCGGCATGCGCGACGGCTACCGGCTGCGCGCCTTCCTGCCCGGCGGCGCCTCCACCGCCTTCCTCGACGCGGCATCGCTCGACATCGCCCTCGATTACGCCACGGTGGAAAAGGCCGGCAGCCGGCTCGGCACCGGACTGGCCATCCTGCTGGACGACCGGGCCTGCCCGGTGGGCATGCTGCGCAATCTCGAACATTTCTTCGCCCAGGAATCCTGCGGCTGGTGCACGCCCTGCCGCGACGGCCTGCCCTGGGTCGAACGGCTGCTCGCCGCGATCGAGGAGGGCACGGGACAACCCCGCGACCTCGACCTTCTGGCCGACCATGTCCGGCTGATCGGCCCGCCGGGCCGCACCTTCTGCCCCCACGCCCCGGGCGCGATGGCGCCGCTGGCCAGCGGGCTCGACCTGTTCCGCGACGAATTCCTCGACCATCTGCGGCAGCATGGCTGCCCGCGCCGCATGGCGGCATAGGGGGGGCAGGCCATGGCTACGACCCATATCGCCACAATCCATATCGACGGGCGCCCCTATCCCGCCCGGACAGACGAAAACCTGCTGCAGGCATGCCTCGAAAACGGGTTCGACCTGCCCTATTTCTGCTGGCACCCCGACCTGGGCTCGGTGGGGGCGTGCCGGCAATGCGCGGTGCGCCAATATGCCGGCCCCGACGACCGGCGCGGCCGCATCGTCATGGCCTGCATGACGGCCGTGACCGACGGCGCCATCCTGTCGATCGCCGATGACGAGGCCCGGCAGTTCCGCGCCGGCATCATCGAATGGCTGATGACCAACCACCCCCATGACTGCCCGGTCTGCGCCGAGGGCGGCGAATGCCACCTCCAGGACATGACGGTCATGACCGGCCACGCCGTCCGGCGCTACCGCTTCGACAAGCGCACCCACCGCAACCAGGACCTGGGGCCCTTCGTCCGGCACGAGATGAATCGCTGCATCGCCTGCTATCGCTGCGTGCGCTTCTATCGCGACTATGCCGGCGGCACCGACCTCGCGGCCTTCGGCATGCATAACGACGTCTATTTCGGCCGCCAGGCCGACGGCGCGCTCGAAAGCGGCTTCGCCGGCAACCTGGTCGAAATCTGCCCGACCGGCGTCTTCACCGACAAACCCTTCACCCGGGTCTATGCCCGCAAATGGAACATGGACGGCGCGCCGTCGGTCTGCACCCATTGCGCGGTCGGCTGCAACATCATCGTCAATGCCCGCCAGGGCACGGTGCGGCGGGTGATGAATCGCTACCACGCGGCGGTCAACCGCTATTTCCTGTGCGATCGCGGGCGCTTCGGGCACGGCTTCGCCTCCGCGCCGACCCGCCTGGCCGTGCCGACCTGCCGGGTCGACGGGCAGCAGACGGTGGTGCCGGTGCGCCAGGCGCTCGACCGCTTCGCCGCGCTGGCGGCCGACGGCCCGATCATCGGCATCGGCTCCGAACGCGCCTCGCTCGAAGCCAATTTCGCCCTGCGCGCGCTGGCGGGCGCGGCCGGATTCTCCACCGGCCTCAACGGGCCGCGCCACGACCTGGCCATGCTGCTGCCGGCGCTGCTCCAGGCCAGCCCCGCCCGCAACCCCACCCTGCACGAGATGGAACAGGCCGACGCCGTCCTGGTGCTGGGCGAAGACGTCTCGGCCACCGCGCCGCGCCTGGCGCTGGCGCTGCGCCAGACCGCGCGCCTGCCCGGCTACCAGGCGGCGGCCGCCGCCGGCGTGCCCCGCTGGATGGACGCGGCGACGCGGATGATGGGCGCCGGCCAGCGCGCCCCCTTCTTCGTCCTGGCCCCCGACGCGACCGGGCTCGACGACATCGCGCAGGAATGCTGGCGCGCCGCGCCCGACGACCTCGCCCGGCTGGGCTTCGCCATCGCCCACCGCATCGACCCGGCATCGCCCGAGCCCGCCGACCTGACCGAGGCCGAATCCGCCTGCGCCGAGCGCATCGCCCGCGCCCTGGCCGGGGCCGCCCGGCCGCTGGTCGTCGCCGGCACCCAGTACGGCCTGGCCGCGCTGCCGCACGCCGCCGCCAACATCGCCGCCGCGCTGGCGGGCCAGGGAAGGGGCCAGGGGACGGGCCAGGGAACGGGGGAGGGACCGGGGCGCGACCCGGCACTCAGCCTGGTGCAGCCCGCCTGCAACACGATGGGCCTGGCCCTGCTGGGCGGCACCAGCCTCGAAGCCGTGGCCGGCATGGTTCGCCCAGGCGGCATCGGCGGAGGCATCGGCACGCTGGTGGTGATGGAAAACGACCTGACGCGCCATCTCGGCCCGCCCGCGCTCGACCATCTTCTGTCCGGGGTGCGGCATTTGGTGGTCATCGACCACACGGCCACCCCGCTGGCGGCACGGGCCGACATCGTCCTCCCGGCCGCCGCCTTTTCCGAATGCGGCGGCACCCTGGTCGGCAGCGAAGGCCGCGCCCAGCGTTTCCTGCCCGTCCTCACCCCCGACCGGCCGATCCAGGCGGCCTGGCGCTGGGCGCGCGACCTGGCGCGCGCGCTGGGGCGCGATCCGGGCTGGACCGACCTCGATTCCGTCATCGCCGCCATCGCCGCCGCCACCCCCAGGCTGGCCGCCATCGGCGCGGCGGCGCCCGACGCCGCCTACCGGCTGGACGGCCGGCGCGTGCGCGCCGAACCCGACCGCTTCGACGGCCGCACGGCGATGCGCGCCAATATCAGCGTGCGCGACCAGCCGCCGCACCCCAACCCCGACAGCCCCCTGGCCCCGTCGATGGAGGGCGCCTACGGCCCCGACCTGCCCGGCGCGCTCATCCCCTATTACCAGCAGCCCGGCTGGAACTCCGTCCAGTCGCTCAACCGCTTCCAGCAGGAAATCGGCGGCCCGATGCGCGGCGGCGACGGCGGCGTGCGCCTGCTCGACGCCCCACCCGCCAGCGCCCCACCCGGTGGCACCCCGCCGGCCCGCGCCTGGCATAGCGATATCCCGCCCCGCTTCACGCCCCGGCCCGGCCAGGTGCTGCTGCTCCCCCAGGCCCGCCTCTTCGGGACCGAGGAACTCAGCACCCTGTCCCCCCCGATCGCCGCCCGCATCGAACCGCCCACCCTGCGCATCGCCCCCGGCTGGCCCACCACCGAGACAACCGCGACCGAAACAACCGTGACCCAGACAACCGTGACGGGGGCCACCATCACCCTGATGGGCCGCCCGGTCAGCCTGCCCGTGACCTGCGACGCCGCCATCCCGGCCGGCCTCGCGCTCTACCCCGCCCACGACCTGGACCGTTCCTTCTCCCTGCCGGTCTGGGTGGACGTCGCGCCGGCAGGGCAGGGGCAATGACGGTCCCGATGCCGCTTATGATCGCCGTCACCCTGGCCGCCCTGCTCGGGCTGGCCACGGCGCTTACCTGGGTCGAACGCCGGCTGCTGGGCGTCTGGCAGGACCGCTACGGCCCCAACCGCGTGGGGCCGGGCGGCATGCTCCAGGCCGTCGCCGACGGGATCAAGATCCTCTTCAAGCAGGACTGGATCCCCCCCTTCGCCGACCGCGCCGTGTTCGTGCTGGCGCCCGCCATCGGCATGATGACCGTGCTGCTGTCCTTCGCGGTCATCCCCGTCACCGCGTGGTGGAGCATCGCGTCCGCGCTCAATGTCGGGCTGCTGTTCGTGCTGGCCGCGATGGGCATGGGGGTCTATTCGGTCGTGCTGGCCGGCTGGGCCTCCAATAGCAAATACGCCCTGCTGGGCGGGCTGCGCGCGGCCGCGCAGATGATCAGCTACGAAGTCTTCATGGGCCTCTCCCTGCTGGGGGTGGTGATGCAGGCCCGCTCCTTCAGCCTCCGCGACATCGTGCTGGCGCAGTCCGGCCTGTGGTTCGTCATCCCCCAGGCCCTCGGCTGCGCGGTCTTCATGCTGGCCGGCATCGCCGAGACCCACCGCTTGCCTTTCGACCTGCCGGAAGGCGAGAACGAACTGGGCGCCGGCTTCCACACCGAATATTCGGGCATGAAGTTCGGCATGTTCTTCCTCGCCGAATATGCCGGCATCGTGCTGGTCTCGGCCCTCGTCACCACGCTCTATCTGGGCGGCTGGCAGGGCCCGCTCCTGCCGGGCGGCCTGTGGTTCGCGCTCAAGGTCGCGGCGCTGGTGGTGCTGTTCGTCCTGCTGCGCGCCGCCCTGCCGCGCCTGCGCTACGACCAGTTGATGGCCCTGGGCTGGAAAATCCTGCTGCCTTTGTCCCTGCTCAATATCGTCGCGACCGGCGCGGTCCTGCTGCTGCGCGCGCCGGGCGGCTAGGGAAACTCCGATGTTCGACACGCTCCGCACCTTGTGGCTCACCTTCCTGCATATCGGCCGCCGCCGGGTCACGGTCGGCTATCCGGAAAACAAGCCGCCCCTGCCGCCGCGCTATCGCGGGCGGATCATCCTCTCGCGCGACCCCGACGGACAGGAACGCTGCGTCGCCTGCGGACTGTGCGCGGTGGCCTGCCCGGTGGACTGCATCAGCCTGCAGAAGGCCGAACAGGACGGGCGCTGGTATCCCGATCATTTCCGCATCAATTTCTCCCGCTGCATCTTCTGCGGCTTCTGCGAGGAAGCCTGCCCGACCTACGCCATCCAGCTCACCCCCGATTTCGAGATGAGCGAATATGTCCGCCCGAACCTGGTCTATGAAAAGGACGACCTGCTGATTTCCGGCCCCGGCAAATATCCCAGCTACAACTTCTACCGCGTGTCCGGCGTTGCCGTTCCAGGCAAGGACAAGGGCCTGGCCGAACGCGAATCCCGTCCGGTCGACCTGCATTCCCTGATGCCATAGGCCCTGATGCCATAGGTAAAAGAAAGACCGGTCCGGTGGACATATCCCTGGCAGCGATGGCGCTGGTTGCGGCCCTGGCGTCGCTCATGACCATCACCCGCACGGTCGCGGTGCATGCGCTGCTCTACCTGGTCGTGCTGCTGCTGGCGCTGGCGGGCGTGTTCGTCCGCCTGGGCGCGCCCTTCGCGGCGGTGCTCGAGGTCATCCTCTATGCCGGCGCGATCATGGTGCTGTTCGTCTTCGTGGTGATGATGCTCAATCTCGGCCGCGCCGACCGCCGGCGCGAACGGCACTGGATCGCCCCGCATGTCTGGCTGGGGCCGGCGATCCTGGCCGGGCTGCTGCTGGCGGCGACGCTGCGCGCGCTGCTCGGCGCCGACGGCGCGCCGGGGGGCCCGGTCTCCGTCATCGGCCCGCGCCAGGTCGGGCTCGCGCTCTACGGCCCCTATGTGCTGACCGTGGAGCTTGCCTCCTTCCTGCTGCTCGCCGGCCTGGTCAGCGCCTTCCATATCGGCCGCCAGGACGAAGGGGAGGCATGACATGGCCGCCCCCGACATGGCGCTGCTGCTGGCCTGCACCTTGCTCGCCCTGGGGCTGCTGGGCGTGCTGGTCCGGCGCAACCTGCTGTTCATGCTGATGTCGGTGGAAATCATGCTCAACGCGGCGGCGCTGGCCTTCGTCGCGGCCGGCGCGCGCTGGCACGCGGCCGACGGGCAGGTGATGTTCCTGATGATCCTTTCCCTGGCGGCCGCCGAGGCCGCGGTGGGACTGGCGATCCTGCTGCGGCTGCACGCGGCGGGGCGCCCGACCCTGGATGCCGACACCGGCAACCGGCTGAAGGGATAGGGCCATGCCGATCGCCCTGCTGCCGCCCGCCATCGTCCTCTGCCCGCTGCTGGCCGCCGCCATCCTGTTCCTCTCGGCCGGCCGGATGCGCCCCGCCGCCGCCGGCGCGCTGGCCACGCTCTCGGTGGGTGCTGCGTTCCTGCTGGCGCTCGGCACGGCGCGCCTGCTGTTCGCGACCCCGGACCATGTCCGCCGGGTCACGCTGTGGCAATGGATGCGCCTGGACGGGTTCGCGGCGCATATCGCCTTCGTCGTCGATCCGCTCTCCCTGGTGATGATGCTGGTGGTCACCGGTGTCGGGTTCCTGATCCTGCTCTATGCCTGCGGCTATATGCACGACGACCCCGACCAGGCGCGGTTCTTCGGCTGCATGACCCTGTTCGTCGCCGCCATGCTGGTGCTGGTCCTCTCCGCCGACCTGCTCTGCCTCTATGTGGGGTGGGAGGGCGTGGGCCTGTGCTCGTACCTGCTGATCGGCTTCTGGTACCGCCAGGCCGAAAACGGCGCGGCGGCGCGCAAGGCGTTCATCGTCACGCGGATCGGCGACGTGCTGATGCTGACCGGCCTTCTGCTGCTGGCCACGCGGACCGGCAGCCTGGACATCGCCCGGGTGCTCGACCGCGCCCAGGGCCTGGCGGGCCCCCAGGCCGAACTGGCGGCCCTGCTGCTGCTGGGCGGCGCGGTGGCCAAGTCGGCGCAGCTCCCCTTCCAGGTCTGGCTGCCCGACGCCATGGCGGGCCCCACGCCGGTCTCGGCGCTGATCCACGCCGCCACCATGGTCACCGCCGGCGTCTACCTGATCGCCCGGCTGCACGCGCTGTTCCTGCCGGCGCCGCTGGTGATGCACCTCACCGCCTGGGTGGGGCTGGCGACCCTGCTGCTGGCCGGCGGCAGCGCCCTGGCCCAGACCGACATCAAGCGGGTGCTGGCCTACTCGACCATCAGCCAGCTCGGATACATGTTCCTGGCCCTGGGCTGCGGGGCATGGTCGGCGGCGATCTTCCACCTGGTCACCCACGCCTTCTTCAAGGCCCTGCTGTTCATGGCGGCGGGCGCGGTCATCCTGCGCATGCACCACCGGCAGGACATCTTCCAGATGGGCGGCCTCGCCCGGGTCATGCCCTGGGTCTGCGCCGCCTTCGTCGCCGGCGCCGCCGCCCTGGCCGGCGTGCCCCTGCTCTCGGCCGGCTTCTACAGCAAGGAAGCCATCCTCCAGGCCGCCTGGGACAGCGACCCCCTGCTCTGGACCGGCGCCCTGGCCGGCGCATTCCTGACCGGCCTCTACGGTTTTCGCTGTGTTTTCATAGTCTTCGCGGGCCAACCCCACGGCGGGGCCACCGGCCGCACCGGCTGGACCATGGCCATCCCCCTGGCCTGCCTCTCCCTCCTCGCCATCGTCGGCGGCATGATCGAAATGCCCGACATCATCGCCCCGGTACACATCTTTTCCCATAAGATCATGCCCGTCCCCGGCTGGCCCGCCGAACATCACGCCATCCCCCTGCTGCTCGCCGGCTCCCTCGCGCCCCTCGCCGGAATCGCCCTCGCCTGGATGATCTGGCGCCCCGCCGCCCTCCCGCACCCCTCCGCCACGCCGGTCGCCCGCTTCGCCCGCGACGGCTGGGGCTTCGATACGTCCTACGCCGCTCTGCTGGTCGCCCCGTTCCAGGCCCTGGCGCGATCGCTGCGCCACGACGTCTGCGATCTCCTGCCCACCATCCTGGCCGGCGCCGCGACCTGGGGCGGCAAGGCGCTCGGCCGGATGCAGGACGGCCAGGTCCGGCGCTACGCCGGCTGGGTGGCCGCCGCGACCATCGTGGCCCTGTGCCTGGCGGTGCGCCCATGATCGCCTTGGCCGCCCTGGTGCTGCTGCCGCTCGCCGGCGGCCTGCTCGCCTGGCTGGCCGACCGGCGGGGCACGGCGCCGCACGCGGCCTGGTTCGTCAGCATCGGCACGATCATCCTGCTGACCGCGCTGCTGGCCGTCATCACCTGGGGCGGCCTGCGGACACAGGGTCCGTGGCTGCTGCATCTGTCCCTCCCCTGGGTGCCGGCGCTGGGCATCGCCCTGCGCTGCGACCTGGACGGGCTGGGGCTGACCCTGCTGTGGCTGACCGCGGTGCTGACCTATCCCTGCGTGGTGATGGCGGCGCGCGACGTCCGCGACAAGGCGGGACTGTTCCACCTGCTCCTGCTGCTCGCCATCGCCGGGGTGAACGGGGTCTTCATCGCCACCGACCTGTTCCTGTTCTTCTTCTTCTGGGAACTGATGCTGGTGCCGCTCTACATCCTGGTCACCCTCTGGGGGCACGAAGACCGGGCCCGCGCGGCGATCAAGTTCTTCCTGTTCACCCAGGGCAGCGGATTGCTGATGCTGCTGTCCATCCTCGGGCTGGTCATCGCCCATTTCCGGCAGAGCGGCGTCCTCACCTTCGATTATTTCGCGCTCGCGGGCACCGCGCTGCCGCCGCGGCTGAGCCTGCTGCTGGCGCTGGGCTTCTTCGCGGCGTTCGCAGTCAAGCTGCCGGTGGTGCCGCTGCATGTCTGGCTGCCCGACACCCATACCCAGGCCCCGACGGCCGGCAGCGTCCTGCTGGCGGGCGTGCTGCTCAAGACCGGCGGCTACGGCCTGATCCGCTTCGTGCTGCTGCTGTTCCCGGCCGCCTCGGCGCAACTGGCGCCCGTCGCCATGGCACTCGGGGTTGCGGGCATCCTGTACGGCGCGGTGCTGGCGCTGGCCCAGGACGACATGAAACGGCTGATCGCCTATAGCAGCGTCAGCCACATGGGCTTCGTCCTGCTGGGCCTGTTCTCCGGCTCGGCATTGGGCCTGCAAGGCGCGGTAGTACAGATGCTGGCCCACGGACTGAGCACCGGCGCCCTGTTCGCCATCGCCGGCGCGCTGCAGGACCGGCTCCATACGCGCGACCTGCGCAGCATGGGCGGGCTGTGGGCCGTCATCCCCCAGCTTTCGGCGATGGGGCTGGTCTTTACCGTCGCCTCCCTGGGCCTGCCGGGGCTGGGCAATTTCGTGGGCGAATTCCTGGTGCTGCTGGCGACCTGGCGGGTCAGCCCTCTCCTGGCCGGCCTGGCGGCGGCCGGACTGGTCCTTTCGGCACTCTACGGCCTGACGATGCTGGGGCGCGCCTTCATGGGGCCGCTGGCCACGCAGGAGGCCCGCCGGATCGACGATTTCGGGCCACGGGACATGGCGGTGCTCGGCGGGGCGGTCATCCTGCTGATCGCGCTGGGCCTGTATCCGCAACCCGTGGCCGATACCGCGCGCCCGGTCGCGCCGGCGGCGCATGCGTCATGAGCCTCTTTCCCCCCATTCCCCTGCCGTTGCTGGTACTGGGGACCGGGATCCTGGTCATGCTGCCCTGCCTGGCGTGGCTGCGCGCCGGCAGTGCGATCGTCGCCGCGGTCACGCTGGCGCTGGCGCTGATCGCCCTGGCGGCGCATTCCCCCATCGCCGGCGCCGGACAGGCGGGGAACGACGCCGTGCTGTTCGTGGCGGATGGCTGGTTCACCTACGGAAGCGGGCTGATCCTGCTGGCGGCCGGCACCGTACTGGCCATGGCATGGCGCCGCCTGGACGGCGCCGGCGGGGCCGAAGGCCACATGCTGTTGCTGCTCGGCACGCTCGGCGCGGTCACGGTGGCCGCCAGCGCCCACGCGATCGCGCTCTTCCTGGGGCTGGAAACGCTCAGCCTGTCGCTCCCCGGCCTTGTGGCCTACCGCGCGACCCGGCCCGAGGCCGCCGAGGCCGCGATGAAATATCTCATCCTGTCGGCCGTCTCGTCCGCGATCCTGCTTTTCGGGCTGGCGCTGTCCTATCTGCTGGGGGGCAAGCTGACATTCGCCGCCCCGGCTGGCACTGGCGGCATGCTGGGCGCAGCGGCGGCGATCATGGTCCTGACCGGCCTGTTCTTCAAATTGTCGGTCGTGCCGTTCCATCTCTGGCTGGCGGACGTGGTCGAAGGCGCCGCCGTGCCCGTCGCGGCATTCGTCGCGGTCCTGTCGAAGATCGCGCTGTTCGTCGCCCTGGCCCATTATGTCGCGGGCGGGATGGGGGCATTGTCTCCCGAACTGTCGACTCTGGCGGTGCTCAGCATGGTGGGCGGCAACCTCCTGGCGCTGCGCCAGACGAATCTGAAACGGCTGCTGGCCGGCTCGTCCATCGCCCATATCGGCTACCTGCTGGTGCCGCTGCTGGCGGCCGGCACCCTCGGGGCGGGCAGCGCGGCCTTCTACCTGGCGGTCTATTCTGCGGCCACGCTGGGCGCCTTCGCCGTGCTCGGCATGGCCGGCGGCGAGGCCGAACTGGACGCCTGGCGCGGCATGTTCCAACGCCGCCCCGCCGTCGCCTGCCTCCTGTCGGTCATGCTGCTGTCGCTGGCGGGAATCCCCCCGGTCGCCGGATTCTTCGCCAAGGCCTATATCCTGACGGCCGCCATGTCGGCCGATCGCATCGTCCTGTCGGCGGCCGTGATCGTCGGAAGCGTGATCGGGCTCTACTACTACCTGAATGTCGCGCGGACGATGATGGCCCCCACCCCCGCCGACGCGGCCGCGACCGGCAGGGAAGGGGCGCCGTCGTACCCCGGTCCGGCGGCGCTGCTGGCCGTCGTGGTGATCCTGCTTGGCCTGCTGCCCGGCCCCCTGGTGCGATGGAGCGGCGGCCTGGTGGCCGGCATGACCGCACGGCCTCACGCTTTTCTGTATGCGCTTGGCGCCTCACCCGCGCCGGCCCCCTTTCCCCGCTAGGCCGCACGCCCAATCTGACGGGCCTGTCACCCGGCGCGGGAAGGAGGCGCAGAAATGACCACGTCCGTTCTGCAGGTGCTGGATCGCAAGGGCCATCACGTCGTAACCGTGCCGGAAGAGACCCCGGTGGACGAGATCGCCCGCCTGCTCAGTACGCGGCACATCGGCGGCGTCCCGGTGACGGACCGGGCCGGCACCCTGCAGGGGCTGGTGTCGGAACGGACGCTGGTGACCGTTCTGACACGGCAGGAGGCCGATTTCGGCCACCTTCTGGCCCGCGACGTCATGATGCGCAACGTGCCGGTCGCGGCGTTGGACGACGATATCGCCATCGTGGCACGCCGCATGACCGATTGCCGCACCCGGCATGTCCCGGTGCTCGAGGGCGGCGCAATCGTCGGCCTGGTCAGTATCGGAGACCTGGTCAAGTTCCGCCTCGACGAGGCGGCGGCCAGGATAACCTCGTTGCAACATTATATTACCAGTGACGAGGCCCCCGGCAGCCGGGCGACCTGATCGCGCCAGATTCATTCGCCAGCGAGATATTTCCGCCCGCCTGTTGCGGATCGGTAACAGTGCAATACGCCGTGCGATGCGGGGCGATCGGACCGAATCGCGGTTTCCCGGCCCGCTTTTTCGCTCAAGACGGGCACCCTCCCGACATGGGCCGGAGAAAAACCGTTACGATGGGAAAATCCGACGATTGCCCAAGCGCAATGGAAACCTGTAACTATGCTCCCCCGTGGCGCGGCTTCGTTCGCCGGGCCCGATCATGTTTCTGTGATGTCTTTCTGGGGAAGCTTGATGACAAATGCTTTTCGGCGTCCGGCGGCCACGCGCCGCCAGATGCTGACCCGAATCGGGATCTTGGGGGGAAGCGCCGCCCTCTACCAGGCCATGACCAGCCTGGGACACGCGGCGGGCACCGATTTTTCCGGCCCCCCGGCCCTGAGCGGGGCGAAGCACGGCACGAAGGTGCTGGTGCTGGGCGCCGGTCTGGCCGGAATGCTCGCGGCCTATGAGCTGCGCAAGGCCGGCTATCAGGTCCAGGTCCTGGAATTCCAGAGCCGCAGCGGCGGCCGCAACATCTCGCTCCGCGGCGGCGACACGCTGACCGAACTGGGCGGCGCAACCCAGAAGGTGCAGTTCGCGTCGGGCAACTACATCAATCCCGGTCCGTGGCGCATCCCCTATCATCATCAGGGCCTGCTGCATTATTGCAAGGCGTTCGGCGTCGACCTGGAACCGTTCATCGAGCTGAACCACAATTCCTGGCTGCATTCCTCGCAGGTCTTCGGCGGCAAGCCGGTGCGCTATCGCGACTATGCCTCCGACTTCACGGGCTTCACCGCCGAATTGCTGTCCAAGGCGATCGACCAGCACAAGCTGGACGACGTGATGTCCGGCGACGAACGCGCCCATGTCGCGGCGGCGCTGCGCGGCTGGGGCGGGCTGGAGCCCGACGGATCATACCGCAAGGGCGCGATCAGTTCCCTGCGCCGCGGCTTTGCCAAGTCACAGGGCGGCGGCGTCAACGGCGCGCCGATTCCCTCGGACCTGTTCGCGCGCGACGACGTCATGCGCTCCGGCCTGTGGCAGTGGATGGCCTTTCATGAGCGGCTGGACATGCAGACGACCATGTTCCAGCCCGTCGGCGGCATGGACCAGATCGGCAAGGCCTTCACCCGCCAGGTGCACGACCTGATCACGCTGAACTGCAAGGTGTCGTCGATCCATCAGGACGATCGCGGCGTGACGGTGACCTATAATGACATGGCGCATGGCGGCGCCGTACGTCAGGCCCAGGCGGATTACTGCGTCTGCACCATCCCGCTGTCGGTGCTCTCGCAGCTCGACGTGCAGGTCAGCGGCCCGCTCAAGGCCGCGATCGCGGCGGTTCCCTATGCGTCGTCGGTCAAGCTGGGGCTGGAATTCAACCGCCGGTTCTGGGAGGAAGACGACCAGATCTACGGCGGCATCAGCTTCACCGACCAGCCGATCAGCCAGATCTCGTACCCGAGCCACGGCTATTTCTCCAAGGGACCGGCGGTCCTGCTCGGCGGCTACATGTTCGGCCCGGCGGCCTATGATTTCGCGGGCATGAGCCCGGCCGAGCGGATCGAGCACGGCCTGGCGCAGGGACAGGTGATCCATCCCAACTACCGCAAGGAATTCCGAGGCGGCGTCGCCCTGGCCTGGAGCCGCATGCCCTGGACGCTGGGATGCTGTTCCATGTGGTCCGAGCAATCGCGCAAGACCCATTACAAGACGCTGTGCGCGATGGACAACCGCATCGTGCTGGCGGGCGAGCACGCCTCGTATATCGGCTGCTGGCAGGAGGGTGCGATCCTGTCGTCGCTGGATGCCATTACCCGCCTGCACGAACGTGCGCTGGGAGCTGCCTGATGCGTTCCACCTTTTTCCTCATGGCCGGTCTCGCGGCCGCGACATGCCTCGCCACCCAGGCCCGCGCCGACAGCGCCAGCGCCGTCGTGGGGAAGATGCAGCCCCTGAATAACGGCGCGGCGGTCTACCAGCATGTGTGCCAGGGCTGCCACATGCCTGACGGCAAGGGCGCCGTAGGGTCGGGCGCGCGGTTCCCCGCCCTGGCCGGGAATCCCAAGCTCGCCAGCGGCGACTACCCCGTCTATGTCGTGCTCAACGGCTTCGGCGGCATGCCGTGGTTTTCCGGGCTGCTGAACGACAAGCAGGTGGCCGACGTCGTGAACTATGTCCGCACCAATTTCGGCAATCACTACACCGATATGGTCAAGCCGGCCGACGTCGCGTCCCAGCGCCCGGTCATTACTCCCGAACAGGATTGATTCAGATGACGATGAACAAGTTTGCAGGGCTGGCCCTGGCGGCCGCCCTGGCGTGCGGCGCGGCTTCGGCGGCCCGGGCGGCGGACGTGGTGCGCCATACCGATCCGGCCAGCCATTTTCCGATCGCCACGGCGATCGAGGTGCCGCCGGGTGCCAGCACGATCTATCTCAGCGGCATCGGCGCGCCCGCGATCGACAAGACCGCGAAGCCGATGACGCTGGCGGCCTATGGCGATACCGAGACGCAGGTGCGCGGCGCCCTGACCCGGATTCAGGCCGAGCTGGCGAAGCTGAAGCTGACGATGGGCGACGTCGTGCAGATGCATATCTACATGGTCGCCGATCCCAAGCTGGGCAAGATCGACTTTCCCGGGATGATGAAGGCCTATACCGAATTCTTCGGAACGGCGCAGCAGCCCAAGCTGCCGACGCGATCCGCTTTCGAAGTGGCCCACCTGGCCAATCCCGGATGGCTGGCTGAAATCGAAGTCACGGCCGTTCGCGCCCACTGACCGCTCGTCCCCGGGGGTGCCGGACACTCCCGGGGTCTCATGACGCCGTGCTCCAGAAATGAAGAAACATTGATGGTCCCCCCCCAGGCTGGAACAAGAGGTCGGAACAAGGGGCCGGAACATGGTTCGCCGCGATCCGCCACCTTGCGGGCACGATGCCCAGGCCGGTCGCGCGCAATAAAAGAAAAAGAATCGTAACGATCGATGGAACTTCCATAGCTGACTCGGGTTGACACCGATGTTCTCTCGGGAGGATCCAGCCATGCAGCCAGATGAAAGCGTAAAGCCTGATCGCTCGCCTTCGGTCCAGCATCAGGGCCAGTCCGTCTCGTCCCGCGGCTATCCGCCGGTCGCGGATTCCTTGTGTTTCGAGACCGTGCCATTGGGCGCGCCGGGCGCCGGCCGGCCATCCGGCGAGTCCTGAACGGCCAGATTCCGAACGGTCTCGGTCCTGAATGACCATACCCCGGGCGCGCCTGCGCCCCGGGTATGGTCAGGCGTCAGGGTAGAAAATACCTCGTCATCCTAAAAATGTTCGATCCGGCTGCGGAACTGGTTCAGCCGGTCGAGCGCGTCGATGGTCTGCTCGCGATCGGCAACCGACAGGCCGAACGCAATGCTCTCCAGGATCGCGACGGTGGCGGAGTGCAGGGCGATATGTTCCTCTCTGCCCCGCATGGCCGAAACGATCGCCGTGCCCGGGGGCACATTCTCCGCCTGAATCCGGTCGGTCACCAGAACGATCGGCAGGCCCAGGCGCGACGCTTCCTGAAACAGGACCGCGATTTCCCGGTAGAGCGTGCCATAGGCCATGACCACCAGCCCGTCTCCCTCACGCAGGCTGACCAGGTCATCGGCAAAGGCCCGCCCGGTCGTGCCGATGACGAAGCTGCTGCGGCCGTTTCGGTTCAGCACCCGGCACATGTAATCGGCCAGACCGGTCGAGGGACCGATCCCGAAGATCGCCACCCGCCGGGCAGGATAGAGGCAGCGCACCGCGTTGACGATGCGCTCCTGCGTCGCCGGATTCTGCAAGGCCGCGATCATCTCGGCATGGGTGCCCAGGATCGCGCCGACGGCATCGGGAAGGTCCGAACCGATATCCCGGATCGTCCGGGTCAGCGCCGTGGCCGGGTTGCTCGCCGGGCTCAGGCTGGCGACCAGCGTCTGGCGCATCTCCGCCAGGCTCTCGAAACCCATGGCCTGGATCGAACGGATGATCGTGGCATCCGACGTATCCAAGCGTTGCGCCAGGTCGGCGGCCGAACTGGCCAGGGTCAGCGCGCGATTGGCATGAATGAACTGCGCGATGCGGCGGGCGGTCGCGGACAGGCCCGAATCGGGATGCAGGCTCTCAACGATCGGATCCCGTTCCAAGATGTCCAGCCCCTCGCACCAGAGCATTTGCACTGAACACCAGTTCAGCAGAAATGCTCTATATTGTTGTTTTATCGAGTATCTTCACCCGTTCAAACGAGTCCGGTTGAACGGGATCGGCTCTAAAACGCAATTCAGAAAACATACCAGACCCGGTCCGCAGCGTGACCATGTTCATAAAAGCTTCATTCTGTAGCATATGCCACATGGATATAGAGGACCCGTTGCATTGGCTACGGTCCACACGGGCCCGATATCGCAGGGGATGGCATGATGCGCTTGCGCGCAGCCGCGGTCGCGCTGGGCATTGCGGTCCTGTGGTGCCTGGCCGGCCTCTCGGCAGGCACGCGGGGCCGACTGGTCGTCTACAGTTCCGTGGGCGCATCGGCCGCCGTCGCCGCCGCGTTTTCGCGAGAGGCGGGCATGCCGGTCACGGTCGTCACCATGCCGGCCGGCGCCCTGCTGGCGCGCGTGTCGGCCGAAGCGCGCCATCCGCACTGGGACGTGCTGTGGTTCGAAGGCGATGACGGCGCGCTGGCGCTCGACCGCGCGGGATTGCTGGCCCACGGCGTGGCGCCCACGCTGGACTGGACGGCGCAGGGCCGCACCCTCCTGCCTTCCGACGGCGCCTACGAAGTCACCAGCTTCACCCTGGCCGGAATCTTCCTCTCCCGCACCGGTTCCGGTCCGGCCCCGCGCGGGTGGCGCGACCTGACCGACGGCGCCAGGCTCGGTATGGCCAACCCCGCCCTGTCGGGTCCGGCCTATCCGCTGCTTGCCGGCATGCTGGACATGAATGGCGGCTGGCCAGGGGGACAGGCGGCGATCCTGCGCATGGCGGCTCGCGGACTGCTCATCGCGCCGTCCAACCCCTCGGTCCTGCTGGCGCTGCGCACCGGCCGGGTGTCGGCAGGTCTCGTGCAGAGCACCGTTGCCTTCGGCCTGGCGCGGCGCGATTCCCGCTATCGCATCACGGTACCGCGCCCCGCCATCATCCTCCCTGCGATCGCCGCGATCGCCGCCGACCGCCCCGCCGCGTCCCGCGCGATCGCGGGGCGTTTCCTGCGCTACATCATGCGGCCCGACATTCAGGAACTGCGCATGCACCTCTCCTCGAGCGACCGGTTCTTCTGGCCCGTGACCACGGTGCCGCGACAGCCCGACCTGCCCGACATCGGCACCATCAGCCTGCTCCATCCCGACCCGGCCATATGGGGGCCGCGCCAGGCCGAGGTGACCGGCTGGTTCCAGCAGGCGGTCGTCCGGTGAACGGCCCGCCGGGCAACACGCGCACACGCGGTCACGATCGCGCGCACCAGGGCCGCATGCAGCCCGGCCGTGCCCTTATGCGCCTGCCACGGCTCGGGCACCTGCCGCGGCCGGGACTGCCTCTGCTGACGATCGGCGCGATCATGCTGGTCTGCTTCGTCTATCCTCTGGCGCGCTTCCTGGCGCTCCCGGTCCACCCCGCCCTGGCGCCGCTGGCCACGCTGGGTGCCATGCAGGGGTCCTCCGGCCTGTCCCTGACCGCGATGTGGAACACGGCCCGCATGAGTACCGAGGCCGCGCTTCTGGTCATCCCCCCGGGTCTCGCGGCCGGCTACCTGATCGAACGCCGGCTATGGCGGGGCCGGCGGGTCCTGGCGTTGGCGCTGTGGGGCGTGCTCCTGATGCCCAGCTATCTGCTGACCATGGGCTGGCAGATCCTGATGGCCGCGCCCATGCTGGATGGCGGGGTCCTCAACCGGCTGTTCTACGGCGAAGCGGGCATCGTCTTCCTGCTGACCGTCAAGGGCCTGCCGTTCGCGGCCCTGACGGCGCGGGCCGGCTGGCAGACGATCGGCGAGGACATGCAGGCGGCATTCCGCGTCCATGTCGTCTCCCCATGGCGGCGCAGCAGGCTGGTGCTGCGGCTGATGCTGCCGGTCGCCGCCGGCATCTTCCTGGTGCAGGTGCTGGCCGCGTCGCAGGATTTCGGAATCGCGGCAACCCTGGGGGCGCAGGCGCATCTCCCGCTGGTCATCTATGCGATCTATCAGGACCTTTCGAGCGTCCCGGTCAATTTCGTGCATGCCGCCCTGCTGAGCTGGAGCCTGGTCGCCCTGGCGCTGGCGGCGCTGGGCGCGCAGGCATGGTTCTGCCGGCGGTCGTACACGACGCTGCACGGACGGCAGCGGCGCGTGGCGCCACGGCCCTGCGGCCCGGGGCTGGCGATCGCGGCGTGGCTCCTCGTCGGCGTCATCCTGGCCGCCGGGGTGGTGGCGCCTGTCCTGGCCCTCGGCATGCAGGGGCTCGGCCAGGGAATCGGCCAGGGAATCGGCCAGAGAATCGGCGAGACCGGCGGGGGCGGGGCGACGGAAATGCTGCACGCCCTGGATGCCGAGGACTGGCGCGCGATCCTCCTGTCGCTGCGCTACAGCTTCGTCTCCGCGGTGTTCGTCGTCCTGCTGGCCGCCATCCTGCTGGGCGGACGCTGGCACGGCGAACGCGGCGGGCGGGCGATGGCCCGGCTCATGGCCTGGCTGACGGTCGGCAACATGGCCGTCCCGGGCGTGATCCTGGGGGCGGCCTACGTGATCGGGTTCAACGGCACGATGCTGCCGCTCTACGGCACGCCCGCCCTGCTGATCATCGCCTATGTCGCCAGCCATCTGCCGATCGCGATCCGCTTTCTCGACGTGCCGTTCTCCCGCCTGCATCGCAGCCTGGGCGAGGCGGCGCGGGTCCACGGCATGCCGGCGCCCGGCCGGGTGGAGCGGATCTACGCGCCGCTGCTGCTCCAACCCCTGGTCTGGGCCTGGGGCATGGTCTTCGTGACCCTGTTCTTCGAATTGCCGCTGTCGGAAATCCTATATCCCGCGGGCAGCGCGCCCCTGGGCGTGCGGCTGCTGTCGCTGGACGACACGCTGCATTACGGCGCCGAATCCCGGCTGGCCCTGGCCGCGATCCTGGTCTGCCTGGCCCTGGCCGGCGGCGTGATGGCCCTGTGCCCGCGCCTGCTGCGCAGCGGCCCGTCCCCTATCTTGTCCGCCACGGAGCATTGAGATGAGCACGGCACCGATCGATCCGGCCGCGGCCGGCGGGACAGGCGCCGGGGCGATCCTGGCCCTGCGGCAGGTCGCGAAGGCGCATGGCCGGACAAAGGTACTGCGCGACATCACGCTGGACGTGCCGCGCGGCCAGTTCGTGCTGCTGATGGGCGGGTCGGGTTCGGGCAAGACCACCCTGGTGCGCGTCATCGCCGGGCTGGAACGACCCGATTCGGGAACGGTGTCGCTGCGCGGCGCGATCGTGGATGCCGGCGCGGCGGCCCGCTTCGTGCCTCCCGAGCGCCGGGGCCTCGGCATGGTCTTTCAGGATTACGCCCTCTGGCCCCATCTGACCTGCCTGGACAACATCCTGGCCGCGATGCCGGGGCGGGGGCCGGATCGCGCGCTCCGGGCGCAGGCGCTGCTGCGGGACGTGGCGATGGACGGGCTGGGCGGCCGCTACCCCGCGCAATTGTCCGGCGGGCAGCAGCAGCGCATCGGACTGGCCCGCGCGCTGGCCGCCCGTCCCGACCTGCTGCTGCTGGACGAACCGCTGTCGGGCCTGGATGTCGAGGTACGGGCCCGGATGCGCGACCAGATCCGCCGTCTGGTGCGCGGGTCCGGCTGCTCGGCCCTGTTCGTCACGCACGATCCGGTGGATGTCTGGCGCCTGGCCGATCGCGTCCTGGTGCTGGACGGCGGCATCATCGCCCAGGACGCGGCGCCGGACGGGCTGTACGGCCGGCCGCTCTCGCCGCGGGTCGCGCGCATGACGGGGGCCGAGGGCGCGTTCCCGGTCACGCTCGCGCGGCGCGCCCGGCAATGGGGGTTCGACGCGCCGGGCCGGTTCCAGCCGGTCACGCCGATCGGACTGGACGGCGAAGGCCCGGCACGCGCCTATCTGCGCCCCGAAGGCGTGCGCGTGGCCCCGGACGGGCATGTCGCGATCCGGACCGACGTGACGTTCGAGGCCGGACGATGGCGGACCCTGTGGCGCCTGCCGCATCTGGGCTGGTCGGTGCACAGCCTCGAGCACGAGATCCCGCCCGCGCACGCCTTGCTGGAATTCGACGCCAGGCATCTTTTCGTCTACCCGGAATCCTGACGCCATCCATTCAAACCCCCTTCTTCGACATCCTCTTCCCCCGAACATCGGAATGGTTGCAGCAGCGTGCCCGACCCGTCTCCTTCCGCACTCTCCCACGGCCTGTCCGTGCGCGATCTCGGCAATCCTCATGCCGGACCGTTCGATTTCGACGTGCCGCGCGGCGAATGCCTGGTCATTACCGGCATGTCCGGCACCGGCAAGTCGGTGCTGCTGCGCATGATCGCCGACCTCGATCCGCACGGGGGCGACGTGATGCTGGACGGCCGGTCCTGCGCGGCAATGCCGGCGCATCGCTGGCGGCGGCAGGTGCAGTACCTGCCGGCCGAGCCCGGATGGTGGTCCGACTCCGTCCTCGACCACATGCCCGACGACGCCGCGACGCGGGCGCTGATGGCCCGGACCGGCCTGCGCGACGGCCTGCTGCGGGACCCGGTGCACCGCCTGTCGACCGGCGAGCGCCAACGCCTGGCGCTGGTGCGCGGCCTGCGTCTGCAACCGCAGGTCCTGCTGCTCGACGAACCCTGCTCGGCCCTCGACGAGGCCACGACCGCCAAGGTCGAATCCCTGCTGCGCGCCGAGAAGGACAAGGGCGCCGCCATCATCCTGGTTTCGCACGATCCCGCACAGGCCGACCGCATGGCCGACCGCCGGCATCACATGGAACAGGGGCGCTTCGCCGGGGCGCGCGCCGCGTGACCCCCATTCTGCTGACGACCGGCGACCTGCTGCTGGCGGGCGGCCTGATCGCGCTGTGCGCGATCCTGTCGATCGTCCTGTCGCTGGGTATCCAGCGCACGCTGACGATCGCGGCGGTGCGCATGGCGGCGCAACTGGTCCTGACGGGCAGCGTGCTGCTGTTCGTCTTCGGACGCGCCTCGGTATGGCTGACCCTGTCGGTCCTGCTCGTCATGTTCGCCGCCGCGTCCTACGAGGTCGGGTCGCGCCAGGCGGTGCGCCTGACCCCGGCCTGGCATTTCGGCATCGGCGGCGCCAGCACGGTGGTCGGCACCGGCATCGTCGTGCTGGTCGGCCTGCTCACGGCGCTGCAGCCCCATCCCTGGTACGCCGCCCGGACCGCCATCCCCATGACCGGCCTGCTCCTCGGCAACGTGATGAACGCAACCAGCCTCGCGATGAACACGCTGCTGTCGTCCGTGGGGCGCGAACGCATGGCGATCGAGGCGCGCATCATCCTGGGCGCCACCCGGGCCGAGGCGATGAACAGCCTGATCCGCCAGGCGATCCGCACGGCGCTGATCCCGACCCTGAACCAGATGGCCGCCGCCGGGATCATCACCTTGCCGGGAATCATGACCGGCCAGATCCTGGCGGGCATGAACCCGCTGGACGCGTCGAAATACCAGATCGTGCTGATGAGCCTGATCGTCTGCGGCAACATGATCGGCGCCACCCTGTCGTCGATCCTGACCGCCGCACGGCTCAGCGATCCAAGGGGCCGGCTGCGCCTCGACCATCTGCGTCTCTGAACCGTCCACGGACCCGGCATGGCGTCCCCGACATGGCGCCGGATTCCGTTGTGTATGCTACAAATCGCGCCGCGCGACGCATGTACTGCCGGTTCGCAGCATATGTGGTGAAAATACAACAATTCTATTATTTTTCTCTCAAAAAATCGTCAGAAAATACATAATTTCTTCATATAATTGGAATGACAACTTCACGGGTCTCCACACAGACCCGTGATAAGAGACCCCTCGACTGTCGTGATCGCTACGGTCTGGCTGACATGAATTGTCGAGGGTTTTCATGAATCATCTTGTTGTTTCCGGTCACCGCGCGGCAAGCCGCACGATCGGCCGCCGCGCACGCGGCCTGGCGTCGACGTCGCTGATCTGCGCCGGCATGATCTTCAACGCCGCCACGGCGTTCGCCGCCCAGGCGGGGCAGGATGACGGCCAGGTCCAGCCGATGCAGGCGGGATCGGCCGCACGGCAGAAGAGCCAGGCGCGGCGCACCGCCATCCAGGCCGGACAACGGCCCGAGCAGATCGAATCGATCGGGCATCAACTGGTCAATTCGGCCGCCTACCAGGCGCCGAGCAAGGCCCCGCTCGCCGCCTTCCAGCCGACCTCGGTCATCAGCCAGCATTTCATCCAGAACAACGCGCCGCCCAGCGCCAACTACGATACGATCGCGGCGATCTCGCCCAGCGTGACCGCGATTTCGACCAACGGCCCCGGCCTCTCCGAAAGCCAGGGCCTGTCGATCCGCGGCTTCCAGGACGGCCAGTACAACGTCCTGCTGGACGGCATCCCGTTTGCCGACACCAACAATTTCACGCATCACTCCACCAACTATTTCATGGCGCACGACCTGGGCGACATGAGCGTGGATCGCGGGCCGGGCGACGCCTCGACCATCGGCTACGCCACCTTCGGCGGCACCATCAGCGTCACGACCAAGAATCCGCTGGACCGCGCGACGGCCGAGGCCTACGGCAGCGTGGGCTCGTGGAGCACCAACAATTACGGCGGCGAATTCGACAGCGGCCGCCTGAAATCCCTGAACGGCGGCGCCTTCTTCGTCGACATGGAGGCGCTGGACAGCAATGGCTACCTGACCTACGCCGACCAGCACCGCGCCAATTTCATGGGCAAGTGGGTGCAGCCGGTCGGCCGGTCCACGACGCTGACCTTCATGGCGATGCACAACCGCATCGTGCAGGACGTGCCGCCCGGCGTGTCGCTGAAGGAGATCGCGACATACGGCCCGAATTACGGCCTGTCGAACAATCCGCACGCGCAGAACTACCAGAACATCAATGTCGACCATATCCAGACCGATATGGAATATATCGGCCTGAATTCCGACCTGGGCGCCGGCTGGCTTCTGAACAACAAGGTCTATACCTACGCCTACGTCCATCACGGGGACAATGCCAGCGACGTGAACGGCAACCTGTCCGGCACGCTCGCCTATTCCAAGACCTATTACAGCCCGGCGGGCGACGACATCCCGGGCCAGCGGATGCATAACGACTACCGCGCCTGGGGCGATACGTTCGACCTCTCGCGCGGATTCGGCATCGTCAATGCCCATCTGGGCCTGTGGATCGAGCATCAAAGCAACGGCCGCCAGCAATATGAAGTCGACTGGACGCAGGGCGGCGCGCTGAATCCGCCGACCATCAAGGCGAACGGCGAGCCCGCGGCGCTGGATCGTTTCATGCACGACCAGAATCTCAGCATGCAGCCCTATCTTCAGTTGGCGATCCACGCCCTGCCGAACCTGACGATCAACCCCGGGTTCAAATACAACATCCTGAACCGCGACATCGAGGCGCCGGTCAACCAGAAGACCGGCGCCCCGCTGAACTACAGCCAGAGCTATTCGGCCCCGATGCCGTCGATCAACGTGCATTACATGGCCAGCCCGAACTGGTCCGCCTATCTGCAGGTCGCGCGGGGCTTCCTGGCGCCGGACCTGGCCTATTTCTATGTCGGCGATCCGTCGAAGAACCAGGTCAGCCCCGAAAACACCATGAACTACCAGATCGGCACCGCCTGGCAGAGCCGCCGTTTCACCCTGTCCGGCGACGTTTATTATATCGATTTCGATAATCTGGTGGCCAGCCGGACGATCGGCCAGAATACCGAATATTTCAACCAGGGCGGCGTGAACTATTACGGCGCCGAGGCCGAGGGCTCGGTCTTCCTGGGGCGCGGCTTCACCCTGTTCGCCAACGGCAGCATCAACCAGGCCAAGGTCAAGAAGACCGACCAGTGGGTCGCCAACGCGCCGGAAGCGACGATGGCCGGCGGCCTGATCTACGAACATGACGGCGTCTACGCGTCGCTGATCGAAAAATGGGTCGGCAGCCGCTACGGCGACACCAGCCAGCAGCAGGGCATGGACCCGTTCTCGCAGCTCGATTTCTCCCTGGCCTATACGTTCCCCAAGACCAATGGCTGGGTTCCCCCGGTCAAGGTGCGGATGAACGTCTCCAATCTGCTGAACAGCCACAAGGTCGTCTATTTCTTCGGCTACGCGGCGGACAAGACGCCGCTGTTCAACACCCAGGCCGGGCGCGGCATCTTCCTGTCGCTTTCGGTGCCGGTCGGCCTGTAATCCCTTTTCCCGAGTTTCTTTATCCTGGGCTGGTTCCTCGGCCCTGTCGCGTCCTCCAGCAGCCCCGGCGGTCTTCCGCCGGGGCTTTTTTTCCGTGTCCTGCCATATCTCGTCGCACCGGCCCGGCGCGTCATATAGAGTGGATTCATATAGAGTGGATTATGAGAGGCTTCGTTAGAGGAGCCCCCATCGGGCAGGACAGGCGGGGAACGACATCGCGATGCAAGACGAGATTTTTCACGCACCTCCCGCCTTCGCCGCCCAGGCGGCCGTCGATGCCGACCGGCGGCGCCTGATGGAGCAGGCGGCCTCGGCACGCCCCGAACAATTCTGGCTCGAACAGGCCGGGCGGATCGCCTGGGCGTCCCCGCCCACGATCGCCTCGGCATCGGACTTCACGGGGGACGTCGCGATACGCTGGTTCGCCGACGGAACGCTGAATGCCAGCATCTCATGCCTGGATCGCCACCTGGCCACACGGCCCGACCAGGCCGCATTGATCTGGGAAGGCCAGGACGGACAGTCCGAACGCCTGACCTATGCGGCCCTGCATGAGCGGGTCTGCCGCATGGCCAACGTCCTGCGCACCCTGGGCGTGGGGCGTGGCGACCGGGTGGCGGTGCATCTGCCGCTGGTGGCCGACAGCGTGGTGGTGATGCTGGCCTGCGCGCGGATCGGCGCCGTGCATGTCGTGCTGTTCGGC
Organism: Nguyenibacter sp. L1; assembly: GCF_035199985.1. Lineage (GTDB taxonomy): Bacteria > Pseudomonadota > Alphaproteobacteria > Acetobacterales > Acetobacteraceae > Gluconacetobacter > Gluconacetobacter vanlangensis. Next base: position 726,021 of record NZ_CP127015.1, on the reverse strand, counting down.
GGCTTCTCGGCCGAGGCCCTGGCCGACCGGCTGGCCGACAGCGGCGCGATCGTGGCGATCACCGCGGACGAGGCGCGGCGCGGCGCCAAACGCGTTCCCCTCAAGGCGATGATGGACGAGGCCCTGGCGCGCACCGATGCGCACGCTGTGCGCGCCCTGCTGGTGCTGCGGGTGACGGGCGCCGAAATCGCGATGCAGCCCGGGCGCGATTACGCCCTCGCGCCGCTGCTGGCGCAGGCCGCGGCGGATTGTCCGGCCGAGACGATGTCCGCCGAGGACCCGCTCTTCGTGCTCTATACCTCGGGCAGCACCGGCAAGCCGAAGGGGATGGTCCATGCGACCGGGGGCTACATGGTCTGGGCCGCCTTCACGCATGACCTGGTCTTCGATCATCGGCCGGGCGACGTGTTCTGGTGCACGGCCGACGTCGCATGGATCACCGGCCACAGCTACGTGGTGTACGGGCCGCTGGCCAATGGCGGCACAATCCTGCTGTTCGAGGGGCTGCCCTCCCATCCCGCGCCGGGGCGGTGGTGGCAGGTGATCGCCCGTCACCGGGTCACGACCTTCTATACCGCGCCGACGGCGATCCGGGCCCTAATGCGCGAAGGCGACGATGTCGTGGCGCGGCACGACCTGTCCAGCCTGCGCCTGCTCGGCAGCGTCGGCGAACCGATCAGTCCGGACGCCTGGCTATGGTTCCATGACGTCGTCGGGCAGGGGCGTTGTCCCGTCGTCGATACCTGGTGGCAGACCGAAACCGGCGGCATCATGATCGCGCCGCTCCCCGCTTCGGTGCCGCAGAAGCCGGGTTCCGCCACGCTGCCGCTGCCGGGAGTGCACAGCGTGCTGCTGACGGACAAGGGCGCCGTGATCGCGGGCGAGGGCGAGGGATGCCTGTGCATGGCCCAATCCTGGCCGGGGCAGGCACGGACGATCTGGGGCGACCATGCGCGCTTTCGCCAGACCTATTTCAGTTTCGCGCCGGGCTATTATTTTTCGGGCGACGGGGCGCGGCGCGATTCGGACGGATATTACTGGATCACCGGCCGGGTCGACGACGTCATCAATGTCTCCGGCCACCGGATCGGCTCCGCCGAGATCGAGGACGCGGTGGCGACCGACCATCGCTTCGCCGAATGCGCGGCGGTTGGAATCGCGCATGATCTCAAGGGGCAGGGACTGGTCGTCTTCGCCGTGCCGCGCGACGGGGCGGCGGACGGCCTGGCCGGACATGCCACGCAGGCCATCGTCCGGGTCGTCGGCCGCTACGCGGCGCCCGAGACGATCTATCTCGTGCCGGACCTGCCCAAGACCCGCTCCGGCAAGATCGTGCGCCGGCTGCTGCGCAAGATCGCGGGGCATGAGCTGGACGGGCTGGGCGATCTGTCCACCCTCGCCGATCCGTCCGTCGTCGACCGCCTGGTCGACGCGGTCGCGCGCCAGGGAGGCGGGCGGTGACGAAGCGGAGCATGAGCCTGCTCGGCCGGGCCTGCGCGCTGGCCGTGCTGGCCTGCCTGCTGCCGGCCATCGCGCAGGCCCATATGGTCGCCCGTCCCGTCAGTTGGGTGCTGGACGGCACGCGCTTCGACTGCGTCCTGGTCTATGACGACGCGGTGCGCACGCTCCGGCCCGGCCTGGTGATGGTGCCCAACTGGCATGGCGTGAATGCGATCGCCATCGATAAGGCGCGCATGATCGCCGGCCAGGATTACGTCATCCTGCTGACCGACATGTACGGCGCGGCGATCCGGCCCAGGGACGACGCACAATCCATGGCCGCCATCCGGCCGCTGATGGCCGACCGCGCCCTGATGCGGCGGCGGATCGGCCACGCGCTGGCAGTCCTCAAGGCGCAGGCCGGGTCGGCGCCGATCGATTTGGCACGGCTGGCGGCCATCGGATTCTGCTTCGGTGGCGCCGCGGTGCTGGACCTGGCGCGCAGCGGGGCGGACGTCAGGGCCGTCGTGTCGTTCCACGGCAACCTGACGACCGACGATCCGGCGCGGGCACGCGCCATTCATGCCGCCGTGCTGGCGATGAACGGGGCGGACGACGCCACGACCGCCCCCGATTTCGCCGGCTTCATGGACGAAATGCGCCAGGCCCCCGCGCCCTGGCAGTTCGTCGTGATCGGCCACGCCGTCCATTGCTTCACCGAGACCGAGGCAACCTCCCCCACGGGCATGTGCCGCTACGACCCGGCGGCGGCACGACGCTCCTACAGCCTGATGCGGCAATGGCTGGCCAACAGCTTCGCGCCCGGCGCGCCCTGACCGGTCTCATGACCGGCGCCCCGACAGGCATCGGCCGCCGCCACGCGCTATGGGGCGCGATCCTGCTGGCGGCGCTCGGCGCGCCGCCCGCCCGGGCGCAGTTCGGCTGCGGGGCGAACCCGGGCGCCTGTCCCCCCAACCCCGCCGCACGGGAGCAGTTGCGCATGCAATTGCAGACCGAAATCCAGCAGCGCCAGTTCGCCGCCCGCCAACGCGCGCAGGAAGCGATCGATCGCGACCGGGCACGGCTGACCATCCTGCAGCAGCAGCACCAGGCGGCACCGCCAGGCCCATCCATGCCGCAGACGCCCGAAGAGCAATGGCTCAACGCCGACATCGCCCGCCAGGACCAGGCCATGCGCGGCACCTACCACGCCCAGCCGACCGGTCCCGGCACCTGGACCATCCGGAACGGGCAGGGCACCCCCCAGGGCGCCTGCCGCGCAGTCGGTACCGCCCTGATCTGCTGAACGCAACGCGCGCGAATCCTGCCTAAACGATGGCGACCCAAAGCGGCGCCCCGGGAGCGGGTCACCGCGGCGATCTGCGCATCGAATTGGCTGATGGGCTCCCCAGCCTGCCGGCGTTCAGAGGCTATGTCGGCATAAGCATGGGGCGTCGCTGATCATATACCGAAATCTACGTCCCGGATCGCCTCGCGCGGCAGAGCCGGCAGATCAACCCCGCCCAGCTCGGCGAAACGTTGACGAATAGCCCGGCCGAGGTCCGAAGGTGCCGGGTTTTCGGTGGAGAGGACGGTACGCAGGATATCGCGCGCCTCCTCCTCCATGGACCGACCATGCATGGCCGCCCTGATGCGGAGTCGTTTCTTGAGACCGTCGTCAAAATTGCGGATAGCCCAACTCCCAGACCCTTAACCCTGTGGCGCGCCGTCCGCCCCGGCCCGGTTCCACCAGCCGCCGCCCAGCGCATGGAACAGGCCGGCCGTATCCGACAGGCGGGCGGCGCGGGCCTGCACCAGCGTCAGCCGGGCCTGCAATTCGGCCTGCTCGGCCGCCAGCAGCGCGACCTGGCTGGCGTCGCCCAGCCCCAGCCGGGACTGGGTGATGTCCAGGCTGCGCGCCGCCGCGCGCTCGGCATCGGCGTCGGCGACCAGCGTGGACGCGTCGGTCCTAACGGCAACCAGGCTGTCGGTCACGTCCTGCACGGCGGACACCACGGCGGCGCGATATTGCGCCGCGGCCTGTTCATAGGCCGCGCGGGCCGCGCGCTCCTGGTGCAGCAACTGGAACCCCTGGAACAGCGGCTGGGTCAGCGTGCCGGCGATCATCCACTGGCCATAGCCGGGGGCGAACATCTGCCCCACCGACGCGGCGGCAAAGCCGGGCTGCGCGTTCAACTGGATGTTCGGCAGCCGGTTGGCGATGGCGACGCCGATCTGCGCGCACGCGGCGTGCCAGTCCGCCTCGGCCACCTTGATGTCCGGCCGCTGGTCGATCAGGCGCGCCGGCAGGCTGACCGGCAGGTCCCGCGGCAGCGTCAGCCCGTCCAGGGTGAAATCGGGCGTCGGGTCGTCCGGCATGTCGCCGGCCAGGGCCGCGATCTGGTCATGCTGCTGCGCCAGTTGCTGTTGCAGCGGGGGCAGCATCGCCTGGTCCTGCGCCAGTTGCGCGCGCTGCTGGGCGATGTCGGCATCCGCCAACTGGCCCAGCGCCTGCTGGCGCACGCTGGAATCGAGGATCCGCTGCTGGCTCGCGATCAGGCTCTGCACCGTGTCGATCTGCGCCCGCAGCGCGGCATAGGCGATCACGGCCTGCACCAGGTTGCCCGTCAGCGTCAGATAGGTCGCCTCCAACTGATAGCGCGCGGAATCGCGCTGCGCGGTCGTGACTTCGATGCCGCGCCGGACCCCGCCCCAGATATCGGGCTGATAGGCGATATTGAGCTGCGCGGTATGCACCGTATACAGCCAGCTATTGTTGGCCGGCACCGCCGAGTAGGTGCGCGAGGTCTTGAAGCGCGCCGGGTTGTACATCACCGAGATGCTGGGGTACAGCGGCCCCATCTGCGCCTTGCGGTTTTCGTCGGCCACGCGCAGGGCGTGGCGGGCCGCGTCCAGCGTCGGGCTGTTGGCCAGCGCATGGCGGATCAGCCGGTCCAGTGCCGGTGAATGGAACAGCATCCACCATTGGGCCGGAATGTCCGCCCCAGGGTGGAATGTCTGGACCGCGCCGGCCGGATCGGCCGTGCCCACGGTGCCGGCCGGCTGTCCGCCCTGCGCGAAACGGGTGGCCGGCGCGGCCGGATGCCGGAAATCCGGCCCGACCGCGCAGCCGCCCAAATCCAGCGTGGCGCCCAGCATAGGGCTCAGCAGGGCCGCACGGCACAGGGCCCGGCGCCACGGGCGTCGCGCGCGGGCGATCATGTCGGGCGTCCCTTGCGGGCGTCGCGGCGGGCGCACCATTCTTCCATCTCGCAATAATAAGTGGGCAAAATGAACAGCGTCAGCAGCGTGGCAATGCCCAGCCCGCCGACCACGACGGTCGCCAGCCCGCGCTGCACGTCGGTGCCGATGCCGGTGGCCAGGGCCGCGGGCAGCATGCCCATGCTGGCGACGGTCGCGGTCATCAGCACCGGACGGAACCGTTCGCTGGCCCCCTCGATCACCGCGTCGCGCAATTTCATGCCGTCGCCGCGCAGCCGGTTGATCGCCGAGACCATGATGATGCCGTTCTGCACGGCGACGCCGAACAGGGCGATGAAGCCCACGGCGGTGGCGATGTTCAGCGTCTCGCCCCGCAGATCCAGCGCGATCAGCCCGCCCAGCGTGGCCATCGGGACCACCGCCAGCACCAGCACGGCCTGGCGGATGCGCCCGAACTGCCCGAACAGCAGCACCAGCATGACCGCGAACATGATCGCCAGCGCCACCGTCAGGCGCGCCTGGGCGCGCTGCTCCTGCTGGAAGGTGCCGGCCCATTCCAGCCGGTATTGCGCGGCGTCGAAATGGACCTGCGCGCCGATGCGGGCCTGCGCGTCCGCCAGATACTGCGACAGCGGACGCTGGCCGTTATCCAGGCGGATGGTGATCTGCCGGTGATTCATCTCATGGGCGATATTGGCCTCGCCCGTCTCCAGCGAGATATGGGCGACCAGCCCCAGCGGGATCCGCGCGCCGTTCAGCCCGGTCAGCGGAATCTGCGCGATCGCCGGCAGGTTGTTGTTCAGCCGCCGCTGCATGTGGGCCGTCATGGCGTACATCCGGTCGGCGACATAGACTTGGCCGATCGCCGCATCGCCGATCATGTTCTGCACGACGTTCATGATGTCGGTGCCCGAGACGCCATAGCGCGCGGCCGCTTCCCGGTCGACGGTGATGTTCAGTTGCGGGATTTCGGGCTCCTGGAAGATCGAGGCGTCGACCGTGCCCGGAACCTGGCGCATGATCCCGACGATCTGGGTGCCGATCCGGCGCAGTTCCTTGAAATCTTTGCCGTAGACGCGCAGCACCAGCGGGCTGTGCGCGCCGCCCACCAGGTCGTTCATGTTGTCGGCGATCGGCTGACTGATCCCGAAGCTGATGCCGGGAATCCGGGCCAGGCGGTCATGCAGGCGCCGGATGAACTGCACCCGGGTTTCGCCGTGCGGCCAGGTGGCATAGGGCGTCAGGCCGACCGGCGCCTCGATATGCGACGGCGTCCACGGATCGGTGCCGGAATCGTTGCGCCCCATCTGGGTGACGACATAGCTGGCCTCGGGAAAGGACCGGATTGCAGCCCGGACCTCGTCCGCCATGGCGCTGGCCTTGTCCAGCGACAGGCCCGACGGAAGCTGGACCTGCAGCCACAGCGCGCCCTCGTCGATGTCGGGCAGAAACTCGCGGCCGGTGTGCGCGCCCAGCCAGCCGACCAGGACAAAGGCCGCCAGCCCGCCCAGATAGGCCGTCCATGGCCGGTCCACGATATGCGTCAGCAGGCGGCGATAGCCGTGATGCAGCATCTCCAGCGGCGCGTTGTGGAACAGCCGGTGCGGCTTGCGCATGGCCAGATAGGCCAGGGCAGGGGTCAGCGCGACCGAGCAGATCAGCGCGCCCAGCAGCGCGAAGCTGACGGTGAAGGCCATCGGGCGGAACAGCCGCCCCTCGGACCCCTGGAAGGCGAACAGCGGCCCGTACGCGACGATGATGATCAGCGTCGCGAAGAAGATCGCCTTGCCGACATGCTTGGTGACGGCCAGGATGTCGTCCTCGTCCATCACATGGTCCGGATGCTCCTCGCGGATGCGCAGGATCGCCTCCGTCACCACGATGGCGCCGTCCACGATCACGCCGAAATCGATCGCGCCGAGCGAGAACAGGTTGGCGGGCATGCCCAGCATGTGCATCAGCACGAACAGCGTGGCCAGCGCCAGCGGAATGGTCACGGCGGCGACGATGGCGCTGCGCGGACTGCCCAGGAACAGCACCAGGATGATGAAGACCAGGCCCACGCCCTCGATCACCGTATGGGTGACCTTGTCGATCGTGGTCTGCACCAGGTTGTCGCGGTCGATATAGGGCACGATGCGCACGCCCATCGGGGCAAGCTGCGCCTGCAACTGCCTGACGGCGGCGTGCAGGTCCCGCAGCACCAGCGACGGATTCTGGCCGCTGAGCATCGTGACGATGCCCTCGATCGTATCCGAATTGCCGTTCTTGCCCAGGATGCCCTCGCGCACCTGGTGGCCAAGCTGCAACTGGCCCAGGTCGCGGACCAGGATCGGCACGCCGTTGCGCTGGGTGACGGCGATGGCGCCCATCTCGTCCAGCGTATGCACCATCCCCACGCCGCGCACGATATAGGACTGCTCGCCACGGGTGATGCGCCCGCCGCCGGCGTTGGCGTTGTTCGCCTGCAGGGCGCTGATGACGTCATTGACCCCGACGCCGTAGCGGAACAGCGCCGCCGGATCCAGGACGATCTGGTATTCCTTGGTAAAGCCGCCGAAATTATTGATGGCGGCCACCCCCGGAATCTGCATCAGCGCCGGAATGACGATCCATTTCTGGATATCGGACAACTGCATCAGGTTCTTACGGTCGGATTCCAGCGTATAGCGATAGATCTCGCCCGCCGGCCCCGTCACCGGCCCCAGCGACGGGGTGATGCCCGGCGGCAGGGGCGCCTGGGTCATCTGTTCCGTCACGCGCTGGCGGGCGAAATAGACATCCGTCCCGTCGCGGAAGATCAGCGTGATCAGCGACAGGCCGAAGGTCGAACTCGACCGGCTGTCGACCAGGCCGGGCGTGTTCGCCAGTTGGCGCTCCAGCGGAATGGTGATCTGCTGCTCGATTTCCTCGGCCGCCAGGCCCGGCACCTGGGTGGAAATCTGCACGTTCACGGCGCCCAGGTCCGGATAGGCTTCCACCGGGATCATCTGCCACGCCAGGCTGCCCAGCGCGACCAGCACGATCATGACCGCGAAGACGATGCGCCGCTGCCGCAGGCAGAGCGCGATGAAATCATTAATCATCGTTCAGCAGCACCGCGCCCTGGGTCACGATCCGCTCGCCGGCCGCAAGGCCGGAGGTCACCTCGCACAGCGCGCCGTCGTCATAGACGATGTCGACGATCCGGCGGACATAGGTGTGGGGCGCGGTTTCGACGAATACGGTCACCTGGTCGTTGTTCATCAGCAGCGCCGATTGCGGCACCATGATGCGCGCGGGCTGCGGGGCCTGGACGGTCACCGTCGCGAACATGTTGGGCTTCAGCGCACCGTCGTCGTTGGCCAGCACGATGCGCGCCTGCAGGGTGCGCGTGTCGGCATGCATGACCGGCTCGATCGCGGCGATCGCGCCGTGGCGCACCTGGTTCGGCAGCGCGGGCACGGCAATGTCGGCCTGCTGGCCGACCTGGACCAGCGGCACCTGGTTTTCCGGAATGCTGGCGGTGGCCCAGACCTGCCGGATGTCGGCAATGGTCATGATCGCGGCCGTGACGTCCGAGATATAGGCGCCGGCCGCGCTGCTGACCGCCGAGACGATGCCGTCGACCGGCGCGCGCAGAACCATCCTGCCGCCGGTCGCGCCCTGGCCGCCCAGGGCCGCCAGCCGCGCGTCGGCGCGCTCTTCTTCCGCCGCGGCCTGCAGATAGGTGCTGCGCGCCGCCTCCACGTCCCGCACGGCGGCCCCGCCGGCCTTTGCGACGCCCAGCGCGCGGTCCAGGGCGCGGTGCGCCTGGTCCAGCGCCGCGCGCGCCTTCAACGCGTCGGCGGTGGCCTGGGCCATGTCGCCCGACGCGATTTCCGCCAGCACCTGGCCGCGCGTGACGCTGTCGCCCGGCGCGGCCGCCAGGCTGACGATACGCCCGGTCAGCGGCGGCAGGATGGCCAGCGAACGCGACGGCTCGGCCATGATCGCACCGGGAATGGGAATGGCGCGCGACGGGGTGGACAGCGTGACCGGCTGGACGGTCAATTGCCCGGCGATCGGCGAATTGGCGGGCACGGTCAGCGTACCATGGTCGTTGCGCACCGTCGCGTCGGCATGGGCCGCCGGCGGGGCCGCCGTCGCCAGCACGGCGGCCAGGACGGCAGCCAGGGGAAAAGCCGGCGCGCGCCGCCGGTCCGGGGCGGGCATCGTCATAAGTCGGGACTGTTTCATGGGCTGACGCAGGATCCGGGGGAAGGAATAAGGATGATCGGGTGCGGGGCTGTCCTGGCAGTCCCTCCGCCGTTCTGCGCGGGGATTCTGGCGGGCCTGCCGGATGGTGGGGTATGGGCCAGGGTCTGTTCTGGTCCGTCTGGCTGGCTCCATGCTCCGACGCCCCGGTCGGCAGGCACAAAAAGGGTGCGTGACGAGGTGCTAGGCGGCATATCCCGGGAACCGGTCATGTCCCGGCCGCCGCAGACCCCCGCGTCGCGCGACGGCAGTAGCGGCGATCATGTCGAATGTCCATGGGGGCAGCCCGCGCGGCTCGCGCCGGCCGCTGCCGGGTTTTGCCGGCTTCGCCGCGCATGTGGCGGCGCTGCCATCCGCACGGAATGTCTGCATGCCCGTAAATGACGAAACGACATTGGAAAAACTTCCGCAAAAATACAACACATCGAAATAATGCATCTATTGCGAAGAAAAACGGCCGGCGACCGCGTAAGGCGGAAAGACAAGGAGGCAGGGCTGCCCCGGCACCGAAGCCGTCAATACTGGGTTCCTGAAAAAATTGCAAAATGTTTCACCATGCCTTGTCGGAAGATTGTCATAATTTAATAATTTGACGACCCAAAGGGGCGGGACAACGCTTGTCATGAAAACTTCACAAGGGTTCGCCAGCGCGGCCCATGGCGTCCCTGCCGGCGCGTTGCGGGCGGGGCCGGCGCAAGTGGCAGGGCGGTGAATTTCGTGCCATGCCGGACGACGACCGTGGCGGCCGGCCCGGCCGCTTTTTCCAACCGCCTTGCATTTCGAGAGATGTGCCTCTTGCGCCCGTTGTCCCCCTCGCTCCTGGCCGCGCTGCTCGGCGCGGCGCTGGCGGCTCCCGCTCACGCGGCGAGCCAACCCCAGCCCCAACCCCAGCCCCTGCCGCAGACGCCGCCCCAGATGCTGCCCCAGATGCTGCCGTTGCCGGATTCCGTTCCTCCACCGCGCGACGTCGCCTTCGGCGGCACGATCCGGCTTGCGGTCGATGCCACCGACCTGGCGCGCCATATCCTGTCGGTGCATGAAACCGTGCCGGTCCCTGCTTCCCTGGCGGCGTCGGGCGGCGACCTGACCCTGCTCTATCCGATGTGGGTGCCGGGCGATCATTCCCCGACCGGCACGCTCGATCAGTTCGGCGGCCTGGTGGTCAAGGCGGCCGGCGTCCCGGTCGACTGGGTGCGCGACAGCGTCACGGTCAGCGCCTTCCACGTGCCGGTGCCGAAAGGCACGCACGAACTCGACGTCTCGTTCCAGCTTCTGTCGCCCGTCTCGCCGGCGGAAGGACGCGTCGTCATGACGCCCGCCATGCTGAACGTGCAGTGGAACGCGGTGTCGCTCTACCCGGCCGGCTATTTCACCCGCCGCATCGACGTGCAGGCCGACCTGCGCCTGCCGCACGGGTGGCAATACGGCACGGCATTGCGCGCGCATGGGACGCAGGGCGACACGGTGGCCTTCGACCCGGTGCCGTACAATACGCTGGTCGACTCGCCGCTCTTCGCCGGCCGCTATTTCCGGCGCATCGACCTTGCCCCCGGCGCGGCGGTGCCGGTCACGCTCAACCTGGTCGCGGACAAGCCGGCCGAACTGGCGGCGACCGACGCGCAGATCGGCGCGCATCGGGCGCTGGTCGCGCAGGCCGGCCTGCTCTACGGGTCGCACCATTACGACCATTACGATTTCCTGCTGGCCCTGACCGACGAACTGGGCGGGATCGGCCTCGAACATCATCGCTCCAGCGAGAACAGCGGCCCGCGCGGCTATTTCACCGACTGGGACAAGACCTTCGCGGCGCGCGACCTGCTGGCGCACGAATACACCCATTCCTGGAACGGCAAATATCGCCGTCCGGCCGACCTGTGGGCGCCCAATTTCAACACGCCGCAGCGCGGGTCCGGCCTCTGGGTCTATGAAGGACAGACCCAGTATTGGGGCTATGTCCTGGCCGCCCGCGCGGGCCTGATGACCCAGGCCCAGGTGATCGACGCGCTGGCCGAGGTCGCGGCGCTGTACGACACCCGGCGGGGACGGACCTGGCGGCCGCTGCAGGACACCACCAACGATCCCGTCATCGCCCGGCGCGCGCCGCTCTCATGGCGCAGTTGGCAGTGCAGCGAGGATTATTATTCCGAAGGCCAGCTCGTCTGGCTGGATGCCGATACGCTGATCCGCCAGCTCTCGGGCGGCAAGCGTTCGCTGGACGATTTCGCCCGGCATTTCTTCGGCACGCATGACGGCAGCTTCGTCACCAGCACCTACGGCTTCGCCGATCTGGTGCAGGCGCTGAACGATATCCAGCCCTATGACTGGGCGTCGTTCCTGCGCCGGCGCCTGGACCGGACCTCGACCCATGCCCCGCTGGACGGCTTCACGCGCGCCGGCTATCGCCTGGCCTATACCGACCGGCCGAACGATTTCATGACCTCGTACGAGGCACTGCGCCACGTCGCCGATTTCAGCTATTCGGTCGGCTTCGTCGTCGGCAAGGGCGGCACGCTGTCCAATGTCGAATGGGGCAGCCCGGCCTGGCAGGCGGGGGTGACGCGCGACGCCCAACTGGTCGCGGTGAATGGCGAAGCCTACGATCCGGCGGTGCTCAAGGACGCGATCACCGAAGCACGGGACCCGCACGCGGCGCCGATCGCGCTGCTGCTCAAGGAAGGCGACCGCTACGTGACGATCGCGGTCTCCTATCATGGCGGCCTGCGCTACCCGCATCTCGAACGCCTGCCCGGCACGCCCGACCTGCTGGCCGGAATCCTGGCGCCCCGGCACTGACGGCGGTCGGGGGCCGTGTCCGCGCGGCCCCCGTCATGCCTTCCCGGACGGCGGCCGCCGCTTCTCGATGGCGCTCAGGACGGCGGTCCACCATTGCACATCGTCGATCTCGTTCTGCGCGCGGGCTTCCTCCATGCGGTCGGTCGCATGCGCCGCGGCCTGCGCGCCGTAACGGGCGATCAGGTCGGTGGCGATGTCTGCCGGTGCGTTCGTCATCGGGCCTCTCCTGTTCCTGGTGTGATGATAGGCTGGGAAGCCGGGCCCGGCACGAAAAGAGGGACCAGGTCACAATGACTGGAGACCGGGGGACAGGAGACCAGGGGACCGAAGACCGGGGGACCGCAGATCGGCACCCATCGCAGCGCAGGCCGGCCGGAACGGCGCGCATGCGGATGGACAGGATCGTCCTGGCCGGCGACCTCGCGGGCACCATGGTCTTCGCCGCCGAGGGCGCGATGGCGGCGATCGGTCGCGGGCTGGACGTGTTCGGCGTCGTGGTCGTGGCATGCGTCGTGGCGCTGGGCGGCTGCATCATCCGCGACGTGCTGATCGGCGACACCCCGCCCAGCGCCATCCGCGACTGGCGCTATCCCGCCCTGGCATGCCTGACCGGCCTGGCGCTGTTCGCCGCGCGGCATGCCCTGCGTCCGGTGCCGGCCTGGTACCCGCTCGCGGTCCTGGATGCGGCGGGATTGTCGCTGTTCGCCGTCACCGGCGCCGAGAAGGCGCTGTCGCGCGGCCTGGTGCCGCTGGGGGCGGCCCTGCTGGGGATGGTGACCGCCATCGGCGGCGGCGTGATGCGCGATATCCTGGTCAATCGCGTCCCGATGGTCCTGGTGTCCGACATCTACGCCACCGCCGCGCTGGCCGGCGCGCTCGTCGTCGTGGCGGGGCGTCGGCTGGCGCTGCCGGGCAGGCCGGTCGCCTGCGCCGGTGCCGCGACCTGCTTCGGGCTGCGCCTCCTGGCCCTGCATTACGGATGGCACCTGCCCGGCGCCACGCCGCCTTCATGAGTCCCGCCACTTGCACGGCCGCGAAACCCGGCCTTAGTCTATATTTGACCATATAGAGTGAAGGGCGGGGGCAGGATGCGACGGCGCGTGTTCGTGATGGCGGCCGGCCTGCTGCCTTGGGCCGCCCGGGCGCGCGGCGGCCGCACCGTCGACGTGCTCTATGCCGGATCGCTGCTGACCGCGATGGAACGCGGCATCGGGCCGGCCTTCGACGCGACGGGCACAGACGTCTTTCGCGGCTATGCCGGCGGATCGGGGGCGCTGGCCAACCAGATCGCGGCCGGCCTCCGGCGCGCCGATATCTATATCAGTGCCGATCCCGCCCTGAATCTGCGGCTGGGTCCGGCACATGGCGATCATGTGCGCTGGTACGCGCTGTTCGCCCAATCTCCGCTGGTGCTCGGCTATGACCCGCGCGGCCGGTTCGCGGCCGCGCTGCAAAGCGACCCCTGGTACCTGGCCCTGCAGCGGCCCGGCGTCCGGATCGGCCGCACCGACCCCCTGCTGGATCCCAAGGGCGCGCTGACCGTCAAGCTGCTGCATCAGGCCGAAACATATTATCGCCAGCCCGGCCTCGCCGACCGGATCCTTCACGCCGGCGATGGCGACCGCCAGGTCCGGCCCGAGGAAAACCTGGTCGGGCGGCTGCAGTCCGGGCAGATCGATGTGGGCTTCTTCTACGCGACCGAAACCGCGGCGCTGCACATCCCGGCCATGACCCTGCCGCCCGCCCTGGCCCTTTCGGCCCGCTATACGGTGACCATCCTGCGCGATGCGCCGAACCCCGAAGGCGCGGAACGGCTGGTGGCGTTCCTGCTGGGCGCGCGGGGCAGGGCGGTCCTGGCGCAATACGGCCTGCAGGTGCCCGGCCCCCACGAAGCACCCGCCGTCATGGGCGATCCCGCCGCCGTTCCACCCGCCCTGCGCCCGCTGCTGCGCCCCGCCTGACGAATCGGATCGTGCCCATGGGGCGCATGCCCGTCGCCGTTCGCATCCTCTCCCTCATCCTGGCCGCCTCCCTGCTGGCGCCGTTCGCGGCCGGCCTGGCGCGCATGGGGGGCGCGGATTGGCACGGCGTGGACCGCGCGGCGCTGCTCCGGGCGGCGGCGGTGTCGCTGGCCAGTGCATCGGTGGCGACGGCGGCGGTGGCGGTGCTGGGCATCCCGCTGGGCTATCTGCTGGCGCGGGGCCGCGGCCGGTGGCTGGCCGTGCTGGGGGGCGTCGTGCAATTGCCGCTGGCGCTCCCGCCGCTCGCCAGCGGCATCCTGCTGCTGTTCCTGCTGGGATATGGCGGCCCGCTCGGCGCGCTGGGGCTCGGCGACAGCTTCGCCGGCATCGTCGCGGCCCAGGCGTTCGTCGCCGCCCCCTTTGCCATTATCGCGGCCCGTTCGGCCTTCTCGGCCGTCGATCCAGCGATCGAGGACGTGGCGGCGACATTGGGGCATGGCCCGGGCGCGGTGCTGTGGCGCGTCAGCCTGCCGCTGGCCTGGCGGGCGATCCTGGCCGGGTTGCTCCTGGCGTGGCTGCGCGCGTTCGGCGAATTCGGGGCGACGGTCATGGTGGCCTATCACCCCTATTCCCTTCCGGTCTTCACCTATGTCGCGTTCGGCGAAAGCGGATTGCCGGCGATGCTGCCGATCCTGGCGCCGACCCTGCTCCTGGCCGCGACGATCCTGGCAGCGGGGCAGGCGCTGACACGCCCCCGCCGGGCGAACGCTCCGCTGCCGGGCGGCATGCCGGCCCCCCTGGTCGAGATGGCGGACAGCGACGCCCCGCCACGAATCCTGTCCCTCGCGCTCGACCACAGGGCAGGCGGTTTTCATCTTCGCCTGGCATGCCGCATCCGGGCGCGGCGGGTGGCGATCCTCGGCGCGTCGGGCAGCGGCAAGTCGATGACCCTCCGCCTGATCGCGGGCCTGGACGACGCGGCCGGTGCCACGATCGGCCCCCCGATCCGCCCCCCGATCCGCCCTACAATCCGCCTCGATGGCGACGATCTCGGCCACGTGCCGCCCCAGCGCCGGCGCATCGCCTACGTCCCCCAGGGCTACGCCCTGCCGGCACACCTGACGGTGGCGCGGCAGGTTTCGTTCGCCGCCGACAGCACGCCCGACCGGGCGGCGGCATGGATGAAGCTGATGGGGCTGGATGAATTGTCGGCCCGCTACCCGCATCAACTGTCTCCCGGACAGCGGCAGCGCGTGGCCCTGGCCCGCGCCCTGTCCCGGCGCGCGGTGGATCTGGTGCTGCTGGACGAACCGTTCTCGGCGCTCGACGCGCCGCTGCGCGCCCGGCTGCGTCGCGACGTCCTGCGCGTGCTCGGGCCCATGCGCGCCATGACCATCCTGGTGACCCATGACCCGGCCGAAGCGATGGACATGGCGGAGGAGATCATCCTGCTCGATGGCGGCCGCATCGTCCGCGCCGGCCCGGTCGCATCGGTCTTCAGCCGTCCGGGCAGCGAGATCGCGGCGCGGCTGCTGGGGGCCGACCAGATTCGCGATGGACTCATGCTGCCATGCGGCCGAATGGATATCGGCGGCGGGGTGGCGCTGCGCATCGCCGGCGACGCCCCGGCGGCGGGGACCGCAATGCGCTGGGCGGTCCGGCCTCATCAGGTCCGCCTGGCGCCCGACGGCGACTATCCGGCCGCGATCCTGCGGCGCGGCGCGCTGCGCGACGGGCAGCATCCGATGCGCCTGCGGTTGGGCGCGGCGATATTGGACATTCCGGCGGACCCCTCCGACGGCGTCACGGGCGACGCCTGCCGCGTCAGGATCGACCCGGGCGCGATCCAGCTCTGGCCCCGCGACCCCGGCCCGTGACGGGCGGCGCGTTCCGTGCCCCCGGTGATGCCCCCCCGGTGATGCTGCCCGGTGATGCTCCTCGGTGATGCTCTCAGACGACGCTGTCGGTCCGGACCGCGTCGCTGCTCCGGATCACCCCGTGCAGAACGGTCAGGGCACGCTCCAGCGTGGCGCGGTCTCCGGCGGCGCCCAGGCACACGCGCAGGCCCGACGCCGCGTCGCGCGAGACGATCGACGCCTCGGGCGGCGTCAGCTCGACCCCCGCCCGGGCCGCGCGGCCCATGACGCGCTCGGCCTGCAACGGCGCAAGCGGCAGCCAGACATGGGGGGCGTGCCTGGCGCCGGGCTGGTCCATCGCGCAGCCCAGGATCCGCCGGGCCATTTCCAGCCGATGGGCGGCTTCGGCCTGCACCGCGTCGGCCACGGCGTCGGCGGTGCCCTCCGCCACCCAATGGGCGAAAATCAATCCCCCCAGCGCCGGCGGGCAATAGCCGAAGGCGCGAATGCCCCGCATCAGCCGCTCGCGCGGCATCGCGGGCGGCAGGGCGACGAAGGCCAGGCGCAGCCCCGGGCAGACGCCCTTGGAAATGCTGGCCAGATAGAGGGTGCGCTCGGGCGCCAGGGCGGCGATCGGCGGCGGCCGCTCCCCGGGGCCGGCATAGGCGCAATAGGCGTCATCCTCGAAGATCGTGACGTCATGCCGGCGGGCGATCCGCACGATCGCCTCGCGCCGCGCAAGGCTCATGCTGCGCGTCGTTGGGTTGTGCAGGGTCGGCAGGGTGAACAGCAGCCGGGCCCGCGTTTCGGCCAGCGTCCGGTCCAGCGCGGCGGGGTCCAGCCCCTCCTCGTCCATCGTCACCCCGCGCAGGGTCAGGCCCAGATGCTCGGCCGCGACCTTGGCGCCGTGAAAGGTCGAGGATTCGCACAGCACGGTATCGCCCGGCCGGCACAGCGACGACAGGACCAGCCCGATCGCATGCTGGCCGCCATTGCACTGGATCAGGTCGTCCGGATCGCACGCCAGCCCATGCCGCCGTGCCAGCCAGGCCGCGCCGGCCTCGCGCACCAGGCGCAGCCCGGTCCCCTGGATATATTGTACCGATGGCTCAAGCTGTGCCGTCGCCGCCAGTCGCGTGACGGCCAGCTCGACCGACCGTGACAATGCGATGGCGGGCGGCGTATTGCAGCGCAGGTCGATCACCGTCTCCGGATCGGCCGCCGGATGGGCCGCGTGGAACAGGACCGACGGCGCCGTCAGGTCCGGCAGGCTGCCCCGCACGAACGAGCCGCGCCCGACATGCGCGTCCAGCAGGCCGCGCCGCTCGGCCTCGGCATAGGCCCTGGTAACGGTCCCGATGCTCAGCCCCAACTGGTGGGCCAGGTCGCGCTGCGGCGGCAGCCGCATGCCGGCCGGCAGCGTGCCGGCGCCGATGTCGCGCTCCATCGCATCGGCCAGCCGCAGATAGAGCGGCGCGGCATCGGAAGGAATCTCGGGGCGCCATCGCGTCATTGCCGGTCTCGGTCCGCAAATTGAACTATGACAATATAGATATTGACGAAGAAATGTATCAAGGAAAAATTACAGCCATGAAGAGTTCGCGCAAATTGTAATAGTACAATCTGCCACCAGAAAGGGACTCTTCGCCTTGGAGGGTGATCAATGATGTTCATGGTGCGGAAAAACCGTGTTGAATCCCGTCGCGACGGGGCGTTCGCCGGACGTATCGGCGTGCAGGTCGAGGCCGCCAGCATCGGGATGATCATCGTTCTGGGGCTCATGGTCCTGATGGCGCTTCATGGCCGGCCGGCTCATGGGCAGGAGGATGAGACCGCGTCCACGGCGGTGCGTGTTCCATACCGCGCCGCGGATATCGGCGACCTGCCGCACGCGCGGCACTTCCTGCGCGTGCTGGAGCACGCCGCGCTCCATGCCTGCGGCGATGAAACGGCGAGCCTGGAAGATATCCGGGCGGCGGTGGAACGGTCGGACTGCCGGCGGGCGAGCGTGGCGCGTGCCGTCGCGCAGGTCCATTCCCCCCTGCTGGAGCGGGCATGGACCGAAGACGGCGCGGCGTGGGATGCCCGAACGGGCGATTGAGGATCGGAAATCAAAACATGGCTGAATTTGCTTTTCATCAGGTCGATGTCTTCGCCACCCGCCCGTTCGGCGGCAATCCGCTGGCCGTCGTGACCGGGGCCGACGGGCTTACGGACGCGCAGATGGCCGCATTCGCGAACTGGACGAATCTCAGCGAGACGACCTTCCTGCTCAGGCCCACCCATCCCGATGCGGATTACCGTGTCCGAATCTTCACGCCGCAGCAGGAACTGCCCTTCGCCGGCCATCCCACCTTGGGCACCTGCCATGTGTGGCTGCAGCAGGGCGGCGTGCCGCGCGGCAGGCACGTCGTGCAGGAATGCCAGGCGGGACTGGTGCCCGTTCGGCGGCAGGACGCGGTGCTGGCCTTCGCCGCCCCGCCCCTGCGCCGGGCCGGCGCGGTCGAGGCCGATGTGCTGGCGGCGATCGCGCGGGGATTGCACCTGCCGCCCGATTCCATCCGGGCTTCGAACTGGGCCGATAACGGCCCGGGCTGGGTCGCCGTCATGCTGCGCAGCCGCGCGGAATTGCTGTCGGTGCGGCCCGATTACGCGGCACTGGGCGACCTCAAGGTCGGGCTGGTCGCGCCGTTCGACACCGCCCTCGACCGCGACGACGCGCTGTTTGAGGTACGAGCCTTCACCGGCGGTCCGGACGGGGTCGAGGACCCCGTCACCGGCAGCCTGAACGCCAGCCTGGCCATGTGGATGATCGGCGCGGGCCTGGCGCCCCCCTCCTATGTCGCGCGGCAGGGGACGGTGCTGGGGCGCCGGGGACGCATCGCCATCACCAGCGACGCGGGTGAAATCTGGGTCGGAGGCACCGTCGTCACCACCATCGCAGGACGGGTGACGATCTAGCCGGCGGCATCCTGGGTCAGTGCCCGCAGATCGGCCGCCAGCGCGTCGATGCGGCTGCGATCGGCATCCCAGGCGAACATGAACCGCGCGCTGTCGCCGATGAAGGTATAGAAGCTCCAGCCCCGCGCCCGCAGGCCGGCGGTCACCTCCGCCGGCATTTTCAGGAACACCGCATTGGCTTCGACCGGGAACAGGATCTCGATGCCGGGCAGCCCGGCAACCTGGTCGGCGAAATGCCGGGCGCTGCGGTTGGCGTGGGCGGCATGCGCCAGCCAGGCGCCGGTTTCGAGCATCACCGCCCACGGCGCGGACAGGAAACGCATTTTCGAGGCCAGTTGCCCGGCCTGCTTGCAGCGGTAATCGAACCCTTCGGCCAGCCTGCGATCGAAGAAGATCACCGCCTCCCCGACCGCCATGCCGTTCTTGGTGCCGCCGAAGCTCAGCACGTCGACGCCGGCGCGCCAGGTCATCTCGGCGGGGGCGCAGCCCAGGCTGTCGACCGCGTTGGCAAAGCGCGCGCCGTCCATGTGCAGCTTCAGCCCCAGTTCACGGCAGGCCGCGGCGATGGCGCGGATTTCCTCCAGGCTGTAGACCTGCCCGGTCTCGGTCGGCTGGGTGATGGTCACGGCCCGCGGGCGGGGGAAATGGATGTCGGTCCGGCCCAGCGCGAAGCCGCGAATGGCCTCCGGGGTCAATTTTCCGTTCTCGGTCCGCGCGACCAGGATCTTGGCGCCGTTGGAAAAGAATTCCGGCGCGCCGCATTCGTCGGTTTCCACATGGGCGATATCGGCGGCAATGATGCTTTCATAGGACTGGCATAGCGACGCCAGCGCCAGCGAGTTGGCGGCCGTGCCGTTGAAGACGAAAAAAAGCTCGCAATCGGCCTGGAAGGCCGCACGGAACGCCTCGGCCGCGCGCTGGGTCCACGGATCGTCGCCATAGGCCTGGGCCGACCCGCGATTGGCGTCCTCCATCGCGCGCAGCGCCTCGGGACAGATGCCGGCATAATTGTCGCTGGCGAACTGCTGCAGCGTCTCGACCATCGGGAAATAAGCCTTTCGTCATGCGAAACCAAACAAAATATCCCACTATCTCGGACCCGGCAAGGCAACAGCCTCGATGGCCATCGCCCTGGAATCCATGAAATCCCAACTTTTTCGCGCATCCCGCGCTTTGCGATTCCATACACCGTCATCGCGCCGGATGAAGTGAGGCATCGTCATGAGCCTGCCCGACCACGTCCCGACCGACATGCCCGAAAGCCACCGCAGCGCGCCGGTCCTGCTCGCGCATGACGATACGATCCGCGTCGCGACCGGACGGATCGTCACGATCCTCCGCGACCATCTGGCGGCGAACGTCCCGGTCGCGATCGACGGCCGCAATGCCGAAGGCGTGCACCAGGTGCGCGTCGCCTTGCGGCGCTTCCGCGTCCTGACCCGCCTGCTGCGGCACGACAATCCCAACGTGGTGCTCGAGGGCGCCTCGACCCGCGCCAAGGTCCTGGCGAAGGCGGTGGGCGACGCCCGCAACTGGGACGTCTTCCTGATGACGACGCTGCCCTGCCTCCAGCCGCTCGGGCTGATGGACCTGGATGCAACGAAAACGCTGGCGCCGCGCGCGGAACCGATGCGCCGGTCGGCCTATGCCCAGGCGCGGCAGGCTTTGACGGGGCAGGACGCTGCACAACTCCAGACCATCCTGGACCAGATGGTCGAGGGCGAGCTGTGGGTCACGCCGCTGGCGGCCATGGCGCAGGATTCGCTGCAGGAGCCGGCGATCGATTTTTCCGCGCGTCATCTCGAGCGGCTGCACCGCAAGGCATTGCGTGCCGGACGGGATTTCGCCCTGCTGCCGCCCCAGGACAGGCATCGGCTGCGCGTGGCCCTGAAGAAGCTGCGCTATACTGCCGAGTTCTTCCGCGGGCTGTATGCGGATTCGGACCAGACAAAGGATTTCATCAAGAAGCTGTCGGCATTGCAGGACGTCCTGGGAATGGACAGCGACGTGCTGACCACGCGCTATCTGCTGGCGCGACTCGGCGAAGGGGCGGAGGACGATGCGCGGCTGCAGCACATGCTGGGGGCGGTCACGGGTTTTTTATGTGGCCATCAGATCGCCGTTCATCGGGACGCGCACCTGCGCTGGCGTAAATTCCGCCGCCATCGCACGTTTTGGAGCGGGTGAATCCGGCGGGCCCTGTCATGGGGATGTCATCAAGTCTTCGCCGTCCTGTTATTGTCTCGACGCGGGAGAGTGTGCATAGCAGCCGGTGTCTCCGCCGGCCCGGCCGACGGGACAGGGCACGCTTCCGGGCCCTTGATCGCGTGCTTCAGCACGAGGGAATTCGGCTATGTTCAAATCCGAAATCGTCGAGATCGACGGCGTCTTCGTCGGGGTCGTCATTCAGTCCCGCCGCGACGGCGCACGCGTGTTCCGTGCCATCCATGAATGGCTGCGCCCGCTGAACGGACAGATCATGTCCTCGCTGCAAGAGGCCCGACAGATCGCCGCGGGCCTGTTCCGCAGCCGCCGGGTCGGCTTGGCGGCGACGCCGGCTTAGAGCGGCGCCCGTTCAACCGATTCCGTTTGAACGGGGGTCTGCTCTAGCCCCCGGGGGCGAGTTCGTACAGTTCCAGCGGCAGGTCGTCGGGGTCGGCGAAGAAGGTGAAATCGCGGCCGGTCAAAGTGTCGCGGCGCACCGGCTCGACCTCGATCCCGGCTTCCTCCAGTCTGCGCATCGCGGCCTGCAGGTCGCGCACCCCAAAGGCCAGGTGGCGCAGGCCCTGGGCCTCGGGCCGCGAAGGGCGTAGGGGTGGGTCGGGAAAGGAAAACAATTCGATCTGGGCCTGGCCAACCGCCAGGTCGCATTTCCAGGACTGGCGTTCGGCACGGTAGGTTTCGCGGATGATCGGCAGGCCGAGGATGCGTGTGTAGAAATCCTTGGATCGGCCATAATCCGAACAGATAATGGCGACATGGTGCAACCCATCGATCATGGAGATGTCCTCGGCAAACGGGCCTTCTTAATGACATGCCGCATCGGGGGGAGGAACCCCTCTTGCGTAGATACAGGCCGATCCCAAATCTGAAGAATCGGCGATCGGTATCGTGCGGGAGGAATGCGTGGAATCTCGTCCTGAAGCAACAGCGGGCGATTTGTACGCCCGCTACGGCGATGCCGCGTTGGCCATCGCCCAGACGCACCTGGATGAGGCGCGCGTCGATGGCGATGCCGCCAAAGCCCGATACTGGATCGCGGCATGTGATGAGATCAGGCGGCTGCACTCGGGAGACGATACGGTGGAGATCGATCTGTCGCGTTAGGGACGGCCGTTCGGCAAGGACGGGCGCGCTTCCGTCCCGCTTATGACTCCGCGACCAGGGGCGGGCCGGATTTCATAATTTGGACACTGGCACATGCACTCATGTCATGAAGATGAAGGCCGGGGTGGATGAACGACGTGAGGGCAAGCGGATCGCGTCCTT
This sequence comes from Nguyenibacter sp. L1, assembly GCF_035199985.1. Lineage (GTDB taxonomy): Bacteria > Pseudomonadota > Alphaproteobacteria > Acetobacterales > Acetobacteraceae > Gluconacetobacter > Gluconacetobacter vanlangensis. The sequence continues at coordinate 704,063 of NZ_CP127015.1, read as the reverse complement.
TTCTCCCGGACCGCACTGGAGGTATGGTTTGCCTTTCGGAAGGGCTTGGGGCATGAACGCGGGTATGGTCGAAGCCAATATTGCAGCGCGTGAGGCGGTACCGCAACGCGCGATACGTCAGGCATCACCGGTCGGCAAACTGGCCGATTGGGTTTGCAGGCGCCCCGGGCTCAATCTGGTGGTCGTGCTGCCCACGGTCCTGGCGGCTGTTTATTATGCCTTTATCGCCTCACCTCAGTACGTGTCCCATGCCTATTTCGTGGTGCGGGGGCCGGGAGTGCAGGCGCCGAGCATGTTCGGCAGCCTGCTTCAGCAGGTGGGGTCAGGTGGTGGCGGCGGCAATGAGGACACGTACGCCGTTCAGACCTACATGATGTCGCGCGACGCGGCGCGCACGTTGATCGAGACGCAGAACCTTCGCGCGGCCTTCGACCGTCCGGATGCGGATTTCATCGCACGTTTTCCCGCGTTTTACCGCGGCAGGACGTTCGAGCATTTTTTCAGATATTATCAGAATCATGTGATTGCCGAACTCGACACCGAAACCGGTATCTCGAACCTTACGGTCCGCACGTTCTCGGCCCAGGATTCCCAGCGGATCGGCCGTGCGCTGATCGACGCCGGCGAACGCTTGGTGAATGAGATGAACGAGCGGCAGCGTCGAAACATGATCGCGTCGTCCCAGAAAGAGGTGACCGAGGCGGAAGACAAGATCCGGCGTATCGAACTGGCATTCGCGGCCTATCGCAACAAGGAAGGACTTCTGGACCCGCTGAAGCAGTCTGTCCCCATGTTGCAGGACATCGATCAGCTCAAGGCCATGCTGGTGGCGGCCAAGTTGCAGATCGCACAGGTGACCAGGACGGCGCCGAACAGCCCGCTGCTGCCGGTGTATCAGCATCGGGTCGAGGCGCTGCAGGACGAGATCGCGCGGGCCAACAAGGGCATTACCGGCCCCGATACGTCGCTGGTGCCGAAGATCACTGCCTATGACGATCTGACGGTCCAGCGAGAGATCGCGGAACGCGAACTGGCGGCGGCGACCGTCAGTCTGCAAACTGCCAGGGCGCAGGCCGACCGCCAGCAATTATATCTCGATGAAATCGCGAAGCCGGATCTGCCGGATTATCCGGAATATCCGCATTCGGTTGTGGATATACTCATCGTGTTCGCGACGGGATTAGGGGTGTATGCAATGGGTCTGCTGCTGATCAGCGGCGCGCGCGAGCACCAGATTACGTGATGGCGGCGCAGCATCAGGTTTCGGCCTCGCCCCAGCATGATCGCCGATCGTCGTCGCTGCTCGGATTGTTCATGCTTCAGTGCCGGGTGATCGGCGCCCTGCTGTTTCGCGAGATGCACACGCGATATGGGCGAGAAAATATCGGTTTTCTATGGGTGATCGGAGAGCCGATCCTGTTCTGTGCGGGGGTGGCGATCGCCTGGACCGCGATACGGAATTCGCACGAACATAACCTGCCGACGACGGCGATCGTCCTGACGGGTTATGTACCGCTGACCATGTGGCGGCACTGTCTTGGCCGGGCGGTCTTTGCGTTCCAATCGAATGGCAGCCTGCTGTTCCACCGGCAGGTGACGCCGCTTGATATCATATTGGCTCGTACAATTCTGGAAATCATGGGCGCGCTTGGTGCGGGATTCCTGGTTTTTCTGGGAGCATGGTTTCTGGGTTATATGGAACCGCCAAAAAATTACGGGATGCTCTATCTTGGATTGGGCTTCCATTGTTTGTTCAGTCTTGCAACGGCATTGCTCGTCGCGGCCCTAAGTGAAATGTCTGAACTGATTGAGAAAAGTATTAACATTTTTTCCTATCTTTCTCTTCCTTTCTCCGGTGCCTTCATGATGGTCGATTGGTTGCCGCCTCGGTGGCAGAGCGCCATTTTGCTGTCACCGAGCGTTGACAATATCGAGATGATTCGAGAAGGGCAGTTCGGTGACAGTGCCCATGCGCATTACGATATTTTTTATGATAGCTGGATTACGTTCGTTCTTCTTTTGATCGGTTTGTCCCTGACCTTGCGTGCGCGCCGCCATATCGTGGTTCAATGATATGGCGCATATCGCTCGCCCCATGGTTCGATGTGTGGACATCTGCAAGACGTTTCCCGTTCATCGCGGCGTGCGGCAGGTGTTGGAGCGCATCAATTTCACGATCGAAAAAGGGCGCAAACTCGGCATCGTCGGGCGCAACGGGGCGGGAAAATCGACGCTGATCAAGATTATCGGCGGTGTTGAGATTGCGACATCGGGCCGTGTCGAACGAACAATGAGCGTATCTTGGCCCTTGGCGTTCGGCGGTGCTTTCCAGGGCAGCCTGTCGGGGCTGGATAATCTGCGGTTCATCTGTCGGATATATGGCTTGGATTATGTCAGTACCCGTGCCTTCGTCGACGATTTCGCCCAGTTGGGAAAACAACTGGCCGAACCGGTTAAGACCTATTCTTCCGGCATGCGTGCACGCCTGGCCTTCGCGCTTTCGATTGTCATCGAGTTTGATTGTTATCTGATCGATGAAGTGATCATGGTAGGGGATGCCCGTTTTCTGCAACGTTGTCAGGACGAGTTGTTTGGAAAACGGTCTGACCGGTCGCTGATCATCGTGTCCCATGACATGGGATTTATCCGGGAGCATTGCGATACGGGGGCGTTGTTGCATGATCGCCATCTGAACATGTGCGCAAGTGTCGCTGATGCGGTCGAGCGATACGAGGCGCTATAGTCAAATCAATCTGTTGCATAAGAATGGGGCCAGCTTATCATGGGCTGACCCCGATCTTTTCAAGAAATCAATTTGCGAGATTTTTCCAGATACTGACGGCCTGGATTCCTACCTTTAACAGTTTCGCGGCACGTTCCGGAGTATCGGCTTCGACATAGACGCGTAGCTCCGGCGCATTGCCGGACGGGCGCAAATGGATGATTTCGCCACTTGCAAAAGTCATGCGAAGTCCATCCGTTTCGTCGGTATGCGCAAGATCGCCACAAACGGTAACGAATCCCAGTTCCGCTGCCCCCTGCGCCGGATGGCGGCTGAGCTTTTCGATTTCGGCCTGGCTTTGGGCGGTTGGCATATCCACAAGGCGGTCGCTGAGCGTAAAACGCGGCGGAAGGGTGTTGACGAGCGCGGCTAGATCCTGACCGTGCCGATGCGCGGCCATAAGGGCACAAAGCATCGGCAGTACTGCGTCGCGTGTCGGCAATGCGCGAAGTATCTGATTGCCTTGCTTTATGTCGGTTGCCAGTAGAAAGCCGCCATTGGCTTCGTAACCGATAGAAGGAACCAGCCCGGCTTTGGCGGCGTCGGCCATTGCCGCCACGACAAAGGGGGAGCCGATGCGGGTGCGGCGGACATTGACGGCAAAGCCGGATTTTTCCAATGCCGTATTGCTGCTGACGGGTGTCGTGACAGCCGCCGCACCAAGGAAACGTGCTGCAAGGATGCCGAGCACATCGCCGCGGAGCCAATATCCATTGCGATCGGCCAGAAGGGGGCGATCGGAATCGCCATCCGTGGTCATGATGGCATCCAGCGTGCCGTCGCATGCCCATTCACGTGCCAGCATGCCATCTTCCGGACGAACGGCTTCGGTATCGACCGGGATGAAATCGTCCGCCCGGCCCAGCGGAACAGCCTCGCCGCCAAGGGCCTCGACGATTTGTACTAACACGTCGCGACCAACGGCGGAATGCTGATAGACGCCTAACGTCAAGCCCGACAGCGCACCGGAGCCGAAAAAGTCGCGATAGCGCGCTATGTAATCAGGGACGACATCGGTCATGGCGGGCAGATCGACGGACCCGACCAATGCGCCGTTCGCGTCGAACCACCCGTCGGGCAGCATGACATCCTGGGTACGCATGGCGGCCTCATCGGATTTGAGGAATTCGCCGCGCGTTCGGTTGAACTTGATGCCGTTGCGATCTGCCGGGATATGGCTGCCGGTGACCATCAACGAAGGCCATCCGCGTGCGAAGGCATACAGGCACAGCGCGGGCGTCGGGACGAAACCGCAGAAGATCGGCTTGCCCCCCGCATAGCGGATGGCGGCGACGCAAGCCCGCACGATACGTGGCGTACTGGGACGCAGATCTCCCGCAACCGCAACCGGGGTGCCGGGCGAAAATTCACCAAGTGCCGCAAGATGGCGCAGATATCCCTGTGTATAGGCAAAGCACACGGCATCTGTCATGGCAGCAACAAGACCGCGAGCGCCACTGGTCCCAAAGGCGACGCCGGATTGCTTCATCCACTCGGCTATTTTCATAAGGCGGGATATCTTTCAAAAAGTCGCAGTTAAGTCGGCATTTTTAGGCCAAGAGGAAAGGCCACTTCTGATCCCGGCATGGAAATGAAAAAATCTTGCGCCGCAGACCGGAGAGTTCGTTATGGTTGTTATCCGGACAATTGCCATACTTTCTGATATCCCGAATATACCACTTCGGCTCCGATGGAGGACATGAATTGGTCTACGATCAGCCCCTTGCCCCCTTGACCGAGGGGAGGTACGTCGAAATCATCTACGCAGATGATAGTCCCTTCACCGATCAGGCGCCGGGCCGCCATGACCTCCATCGCATGATGCACTGCGCTTGGTACCGGATTTTCAAGGTCGAGATCGAATGAATCGAGATAGATCAGCGCCGCCGGCCGGCCGGCGACCGAACCAAGGGCATGGAGTGCCGCGACGGAATCATTGAGTATCGTGCTGGTGGTGCCGCTACACGCCCTGCGAGCGCTGTCGATACTGGCCGGGTTGATATCTATCGTGAAGACGGAGCCATGGCGTGTGCGGGCATACCAGTCGAATTGAAATGTGCTCTGTCCGTCCCCTTCCCAGTTGTCAGGGATGCGGAGACTGCCAGTTTCAACGATGAACGGGCGAGTATGCCTGTCCAATCTCTCAAAGATTGCCGCGAAGCCTTGCGCACGTTTGCCAAGAACAGGACGGAGATAGGTCTCGAAGCCAGTCCGAAAATCGCAGTCGCGTGCTTCTTTCGGCAGCCCGACATAAGCGAAATCGGCTTCCACCAATTCGGAAATCATCGTGTCGAGAGTGAGGGCGCGCTTGCGAATTCTTTCAATGGAGGCGCCGGAGGCAATTTCAGCAGCCAGGGAATCGATGCATTCGGGTTGCTGCATCAGTCTGCCGAGCGTCGCTTCGCCATCGTCTCCCGTAAGTTTGTCGAGAAGCGCGAGGATCGGGCCATGGTTTTTGTGAAGGGACCGTGCGCGGCGCCCTGCGCCGGACGCCCGGGGTGGCCGCGTGGAGGAGGAGGCGCCTTTGATAGAAAGATCGTCGTTCACCAGGATGTGCCTCCATTCTACAATGTCCGCTCAAAAAAACTGAATCGTCCTGATTTTTTTAGAAATCTCGTCGGGATAAGGATGGCTTCGTCCATACTCGGTTCTCGACCATATGCCACTGACGGAATAAGATTGTTACCGCCTTCCCCTATGAGTTAGAAAGCCAGTAACTATCTCTCAACCTGGACGATCAAATGGGACCGCCTGTGTTCCTGGAGACTTTCAGTGGCACTCAGATTTTCCATTTTGGGACTATTGGGCGGTATGCTGATTACCTCGGCTTATGCACAGCAGGGGACAATGTCTGACAAGGAGGGCCTTGGTCAAGTGCTAGCGCACAGCCGTCTTACGGCACCGATGATCAATGGCGGTACCGCGACAGGCTTGAACGTGAATCGTCAGATTTCGCTCCTGTCTTATGGTGCGAAATGTGATGGAGTGACGGACGATACAAAAGCGATCAACAAATGGCTGGCGAATGCGGCTGGGATGCCGGCGGATGTCGAACTCGAGGCGCCAGCAGGCGTGTGTGTGTTTACTGCTCCGCTAGCCAATCCGGGTGGGGTGCAGGCTAATCATGTCGATCTGCACGGAGCGGGGCCGTATGCAACGACTTTTCTCTATATGGGTCATGACTCGCAGATTGATCTTTTGACGATCGGAGATGGGGTCAGCCCGCAGAAGAACTGGTCGTTACACGACTTCCGCATAGCGTCGAATACAAGGATGAGTGCGGGAACCGCATTGCATGTGCGGGGGATGGTGCGCTCGGCTGTCGGAAACATCGTTCTTGATGGCCAGGAGGGCAATGGAAAACTTTGGAACGGTGTGTGGTTCGATGAGGTGGATTTTATTGCGACTTGGGGGCAAAGCTATGCCGTCGGTCAGAATGACGCTTTCCGTATTAATGGAGGAAGGCTCGGCTCGGCGGATTTTTCGCTGTTGGGTTGGAAGATCGGGCCTACTGATTCCCGTATTGTACCGAGAATTGGTGTGCATATCGGTGGTGGATTGGGTGGGTTCGTCTGTGGGCCCGGCACGGACATCATTGGTAACGGCACAAATGTTTTGATAGATAACGCCCTCGTTAGGGTAACAAACCGCGAACTATTCTTTGCCTCGGGTTGCTTCATTGACAGTTCCGCGTCAGGCGCAGGTGTTGAGGTTAACGACACGCAGGGTAATGCAGGCGACCTCTATATTTCATTTGCAGGCAGTTGGATCGCGTCCTCGGCCACCTCTAATCTCCAGCTCGACAAGGCGGTGCGGGGTCATCTTGTTTTTTCGGGCGGGACGATCTTCAATGCTAGGGGAGATGGCGTGCATGATGTCTCTATGATGCGACAGACTTATTCGGGCACGCAATTCCGCCAGAACGGACGAGGTGGAACTGGTGGTTATGGTTTCAACGCGTTGTCCTCAGCATCTGAAATCATGCTGATTGGCGATGATTTTGAAGGCAATTACAATGGCCCCATGCATGGGAAGGAGCATGTTCTGTCTGATGATGCGGCGACGTTCCTTGCTAGACGTGTCGACTTACCGCTGATCTGGACCGCCGACACTTCCCAATGCGGCTCGTTGCCGGGCGCAAGCGGGTGTCTGGTTCTACGTGACGCGAAAAGAAAGGTACATTTCATCCCGGCCTGGGGAGGAGCGGCAGGCGAGGGGACATCAAGATAGTGTTGCAGCGTCCTTCCGGTAGCGTGAGAAGGGCGAAAATGACACGGGCTTATCTTGGGCGTTATCACATATCCTCTCTTTTAGGCCGTTCTCTTTTAGGTTAAATGAGCGCGAGGCGACATATTGGCTAGTGACATGAAAGAGTTTCAAAGAACAGTTTGGTTCGATGTATCTGATCTCCTTGGCTACTTTCCTGACAACCGGACTCCTACGGGGATCCAGCGGGTCCAGATCAGCGTTATCCTGTCACTTCTCTCGGGTGACGAGAGAGCAGGAATTGGGCTTTGCCGCTTTCTGGAGGAGGAGAATGGCTGGTTTTCGGTAGATCCTGATCGCTTTATGCAGGTGTGCACGCTCAGTTTGACCGGTTCCGACGCGCGGGATATAGCATGGCGTCGTGAGGTATCAGTGCTGCGTCAAGAAGCAGTGGCGGCAAAAATTGATGCTTTTCCGATGCGGTCTGTCTTGATCAACATCGGTACCTCTTGGTGGCTTCCTAATTATTTCATGCATATTCGGGAAGCGAAAAAAAAGAGCGATATCTATTACATTCCGTTCATCCACGATGTGATTCCCGCTGTAACGCCACGCTTTTGCGCACATGAACTTGTCCATGAATTCATTGATTGGTTTATGGGCGTTGTGCAACATGCGGACCGATATTTTGCCGTTTCGGAATCTAGCAAGAAAGATTTCCTCGCTCTTGCGGCGGAGTTGAACGGTGGTATCTCGTCGGCTGACGTGTGTGTCGTGCATCTGGCTGCCGAAAAGCGGGTTGCACCTGTGTCTATGACGGCGGCCGCGAGTCTTTTCAGGCGAGCGGGGATTGAGCCCAGAAAATTCGTTTTCTTCGTCTCGACGGTCGAAGCCCGCAAAAATCAAGCCGGAGCGCTCGATGTCTGGCAGAACCTGATTCGTAACAATCCTTATCTAAAGATTCCTAAGCTTGTAATTGTCGGAAAGCGCGGCTTCGAAAGTCATTTTTTCTTAGATAAGTTAAATGCGTTTATCGAGGCTGAAAAATATATTACCTATATTGAGAGTGTTAGCGATGAGGAGCTTGAGGCACTTTATTCATCCTGCCTATTTACGATCTATCCAAGTTATTATGAAGGCTGGGGGCTGCCGATTACGGAGTCGCTTGGCTATGGCAAGGTTTGCGTTACGGCGGATAATTCCTCTTTGCCGGAAGCTGGGCAAGGATTGACTGTCACTTATCGCACAGGATCGAACCATGATTTTGAGGAAAAACTTCTCTCTCTGCTCAAGGACAAAAGACGATTAGCTGCGCTGGAACAGCGCATTGCGGAAAATTTCCAATCTCGTACATGGAAAACGATCGGCCAAGAAGTTCTGGCGTTTGCCGAATCTGTTCAAAAGGGCGCTGAGAAGACCAAAAAGATTGAGCCCGTGCTCGAGCCAGCTTACTACGCATTCAATCGCAATAGGAAATTACAGATTTCGAGCGAACTCACTTCGGCGGAGGTGCTGCGTGCAGGTTCGGGTTGGCACCGTCTTGAGGATTTCGGTAGCTGGACACGTGGCACCGGGGCGAGGCTTGCCTTTACCACCGCGCAGCCATGCGACCGGATTTCGGTTCAGCTCAAAGGAATTCCATCTTCCCAATGTGAAGTGACGGTTTCAGCCAATATAGCGGGGTCGTCTGTCACGCTTCGCCTTAATCCTGATGAGGTGGCTTGGTGTTTCTTAGATTTTGATGAAGATATCGCGGGGAAGCCACTAGAAATTTACATTTATTCGAGTGAAATTGAAACTACGACTGATCCGGTAACGCGCCATTCTCGCGCTATTTCGGTCGGTGTTTGCGGCGTATACGTCTTTGATAAAGACAATGCGAATGCGCGCACGGACTTCATTGAAGCAAACCTTTTCGATACGTTAAAATACAAAAAGGTAAAAAATTTACTCTGTGTCAAATGAGCTCCATCGAAACGTTATCGGAGGACACATGTCGGAGGACACATGGATGTTGAATCGGCGCGAGATTGGCCAAAAATGAGATTGGTCGTGAGTGCTATTACACGATTCCGGACGCAGAAATTCTATAAGTCGGGCGGTGTCTGGGTCTCTAAAGCCCTTCATCAGAAAATGAAGCAGGGCAATGCCGCACGGGATGCGGGCGACTGGGGTACCGCGGCTCGGCATTTTAGGGATGCAGTAGCAATCGATGGGTCACTCGCGCATGTCTGGATTCAACTCGGGCACGCGCTCAATGAAATCGGCGATCGCAGGCATGGGCTTACGGCGTACCGGACCGCTCTTGCACTTGATCCCTCAAAAGGCGAATGCTACTTGCATCTTGGTCGCTGGCTAGCCCATGATGGTGATTTCGAAAACGCGATCGAGGCTTACAAATCTGCTTTTTGGTTTAATGACGTGTCGGTTCACGTGGAGCATGAAATCGCTGCTGTGCGTCCGTCGCTTGGTGTGTTCTTGCAGCAGAGTAAGACGTCTAGAGCGACTGTTACCCATTTTCAGAACAGAGAGACAAATGCCCAGCTTACTTCAACTGAGACCGTGCTCAGTTTTGACGTTAGTGATTTAATTGCGCATTTTCGACACAATAAATTCCCGACAGGTATTCAGCGCGTCCAGATCGAGGTTATAGCGGAAGCTGTTACGAATTTCGCCAATCGTACTGAGATTTTCTTCTTTATTGATGGCATAGAGCATTTTATTTATCTCGACCATTCAACGTTCATGTTGCTGGCAACATTGTGCAAAAGCGATGATCATGAGGCCTGGGTGGCGGCGCGAGACGAATTTTTTGGGAGTATTCCTTTCTCGCGACCTTATCTGCCGCCGTACGGTGCGATCGTAATAAACCTGGGCACATCGTGGTGGATGTATAATTATTTTCTTGCGATTCGCAATCTTAAACGAGAACGCAATATCACTTTTATTTCATATGTTCATGATCTCATACCGGCGATCAAACCCCAATATTGCGTAGATGGAGTCACTATAGACTATAATACGTGGCTTGTAGGGGTATTTTTTCACGCCGATGCATTCATAACTAACTCGGCTTCGACGACGCGTGATTTGGCCTATGTGGCTCATGTCATGGGTCATCCGCTGATCGAGCGAGATGTTGCAACGATACCGCTCAACGCTAGCTTCTCCAGTGATGATGCAGAGGGCACGCTCCCGCATGCCGCGCTCATCGAAAAGTGGGGTCTGCGGGCTCGCAGTTATGTTTTATTCGTTTCGACGATTGAGGCGCGTAAGAACCACGAAGCCGCGTTTCTAGTCTGGCAGGCTCTCGTAAAGAAGAATGGTGCCGCCGCCGTTCCACCACTTGTCTGTGTCGGTAAACTCGGTTGGTTGAACGACCGAGCGATGTCCGTGATCGCGGATGACCCGTCGCTCAGTAGCAAGATCGTCTTTATTAACCGGGCGAGCGATCTCGAGCTCAAGAGTCTTTACAGTTTGAGTCTTTTTACTGTTTATCCAAGCCATTACGAGGGTTGGGGGTTGCCGATTACGGAATCTCTTTCTTATGGACGGGTACCGTTGGTTGCTGATAATTCTTCTCTGGTAGAGGCGGCGGCCGGGTATGGCGTGGTGTTTGAAAGCGGTAATATCACAGATTTCATTGAAAAAGCGGAGAAGTTACTTGTCGATGCGGCGTTTAGGACCCATTTGGAACAACGGATCGCGAAGTACTACAACGTGACGACTTGGCAGAAAATGATGGGCGAAATCGTCACTTTTTCTGATAGCGTGCAGGCTGGTAAGAAGTCGCTTTATGATCGGTTTCCTAAAGCGCTTGAGGGATGTTATGTCCCAGTCAATCTGCATCGTGATCGCAGTATCTGGCATGGAATCGCTAGTGGCGAAATGTATCGTGTCGGTAATGGATGGCTGTGGCCCGATCCAAGAGGCTGCCGCATTAAACCTGGTCTTGCCGAACTCTGTGTTCCAAACCTTGCGTTTCCGGTTGCACGAGTCTTTCTGCATGTACGAGGGTTGGATTCAAAGGAGTCTTTTTTTTCAATCTATACAGAAACGGATATTGTTTTCTCTGGTATGTTGAAACCGGGACAGGCAATGTGGGCTGTGTTCGACGTTGATGTTGATTCGAAACGCTGCGCATGCTTTGAAATTTGCTCCCTTGATTCCGAGATTATCGTAATGGATCACGGAGGGAGCCCTAAGCGCTATTCCGCTGGTGTTTTCGTCTTGGGTTTCTGTGTTTCTAACAAACATGATCACCGTGACAGGCTGGATTTCCTTGAAGCAGTGACGAATAACAAGCTTGAACATGCCGACGCCTTTGCAAAGAACCGCATACGGCATTGGGTTTGATGTTGGATATTTCGGATTGGTAGAAGCAATAGCGAAAAACTGGATGACGGTAGGCTGAGAAGGTCATGTATCATAGCGGGTGAGCAAGAAGCCCGCCCAAGGCTCTTCAAGGGCGATGCACTGGAGTAACTGAAGCTGTTGCTGATTTTCGAGTTATTTGATCTCTTGATGCGAGCCGTTCCAAGATTCGAATCGAAGTAACGAAAATCGACCATCTTATCAATGTCATTGCGTCAATTGTCCATTCCACGAACGACTCGTTATCGAGTCTCATAGCGGGGATCGGTACCAATCATCAGTTTCGGCCATGCATCGCGAAACGTAACTGGCCGCTGCATAGCTTCGTCACTTTGAGCGAGTTCCAAGAGAATTTCCAGCCCGCCAGAAAGTGCTGATGACGAAGACGTATTGAGTTTGGTTAAATAATGACGAAGACCGTCCAGGTCCGGCTCTCGGCCCAGAATCAGACGATATGCGTGTTGTATAAATTCGATCGCGGCTTCTTGATGATGGGGTGCTTTTTCCTCGGCCATTATCCGCTCCCGCCCCTCCGCTATTGACAGAATTCCCTTTGTGCAAAGGTCTTCTTGCATCGGGCAAATTATGGTCTCGATCAGAAAATTATCATTGAGTGGGCGGGTGTTTATCAGAGGATCTCCGTGAAGGGCAGCAATCAGAAGTGTCTTGTCCAGGATGAAAGTCGAATCAATTTTAAAATCGGTTTCGGGTACATATGCAAATCTATCTGATGCGGGATCCATTATACTGTCGTCTATGTCGTAGTCTTCGATATAAAGTGATCTATCTATTATAAGATAAGTCTTTTTTGACTGAGAAATCTCGAAAGTCATAGAAGATATGTCTCCAAATACCCTGTCGGCATTGGAGAGTATGGATGTAGTATTTTCGAGAGACGATATTATGACGCGAGACCTTTTAAAAGGATAAGGCCGTGAAAATTCGACCTGAGCAGGATGAAGCAGATATATGACATTATCCCTGTCTGGAAGAGAAAAGAGAGCCTCTTCTTTGAGGCCCCATGAAAATACGACTACGTCATACGGTATCGGCGGTAGAATGTCTTTTCGCGCTTCGTCGGGAACGAGGCAAATGAATTGATTCGCTTTGGGATACCCACCCAGGTGAAAACGCGTGCTTCTCGATGGATACAGGCGTTCCAATCGTTCTTTCCATAGGATGCTGGGCGCGAAATAATCATCGTAACAAAGAAAAGCATCGCTATAGGTAAATTTTTTGAATGGCGATACTCCATGTTCGATACCGATGAGGTGATAACTCCATCTGGGGCGAATGATCTCTAGCCAATTTGTTACGGATCCAGGCGAAGCCGCGATGATTATTGGAAACGTCGCGCCGAACAGAAACGAAAGCGCACTGTCGGCGTATCCGCGATCAAATCCTATGGTGAACAATCGCGCGTCAGGCCGATGAATGCGGACGGAATTATAAATCGGAAGAAGACTCATCAAGTCTTTTTCCTCGAAAGCGACAAAGCAGATTTCCGCATGTTGCTTGCTCACAGGCCTTTACCTCGATGTCTATTGTAAAATTTTTCTTTTACAGGATATATTTGTATGATTTTGTGGTATCATATAAATGATGTCTAAAAATATGTATCTGGAATATTTTGCGGTTTTTTCGCCTAATCACAATACATATCTAGGGGACGGCATGGTTCGGTGGCCATTAAAGAATTCTGTGAGATAATATTTCGAATCTGTGTAGTCGAAACTCCCTCAGTTCGCGGCAGGTACACGACTGAGCAATATCGTGAAAGATCATCAAAGCGGCCTGTCCAATCGTCGCCCATTGCAAATATATCTGCCGACAATCTGGTAATGTCCGATAATTTTTGATCCCAATGTTCTTCCGCGAATACGCCGTCAACAAAGCGACACGCCGAAACTATTTCGCAGCGCGCCATGAAATCATTTATCGAGCGCTTATTTTTCTGGGCATTGAATTCATCGGTCGAGATGCCGACAAAAAGACGATCACCAAGAGCGCGGGCGCGGCGAAGCAGGCGAATGTGACCCACATGAAACAGGTCGAATGTTCCATATGTGATGATCGTTCTCATAACTCCTTAATCCGTTCCGTATGTGGATGTCTCAAAATCTTAATAAATTTGTCACATATTTTATCCGGTCAGGCAACAACAAGATTTATTGAAGTAATTTGTGGAATGTTCATTAATAATAATTTGTATGTGCTCACGTGGAGTAATAAAATAAGTAATTATTTTTTGATTTGAGTGTTAAAAAATTAAAATCACTTTATTATTCAAAGAAGTATTTATCCCAATTTTAAACCCCCCAGAGGAAATGCAATAATTTGTAACATTGAGGGCCATTTGACGTTACGGCGCCACTGAACATCGATTCAGCGGAAGTGTTTCAAATTGTTATTTTGCCGGGCGTCGTCAAGCGATCAGGCAGAATCGCCTGATCGCGACGTAATTCAAATAATAATGAATATTTCTATTTCGCGAGATAAGCCGCAGACATGGTCGGGCTAACCAGTGTGCTTAACAGATTGAAGAACTTGTAGAATTTATTAAGCTTTGCATTGGCGATAAAGATCAGATCCTTGTCGTGCATCGCGAAATGCTGGGCGATGAAATAGCTTGTCGGCTTCATCATATCCAGTTGGTAGAGCACAGGGGCGACCGCCGCGCCCGGGCGCACGGGCAGGCCCAGGCGTGTGGCGACTTCCGGCTTTTCATACCGGAACAGGAACACGGCGTTCGGGTCCGCGCGATCGTCCGATGGACCGCCCGTCCCCGCGACCGCTTCGGCGAGGCTGAGCTGCGAAATTGGGAAGGGGACGACCGAAACCTTCGATGTCGCACCGAATACCGAATAGGTCTTCGGCTGATACGTGACCTGAATGCGATCGCCGGGCACGAGGGCCACATTCTGTTGCGGGTCGTTTTCCAGCGTCGTCAGGGCGACCGAGCCTGTCCGTTCGTGACGGGTCAGGTAAACCTGCAGATCCTGCGGCAGGCGGGCCTCGCCGCCCGCGATGGCGATCATGTCCAGCAGATGTTCGTGGGCCAGGGTCAATTCCTGGCGGCCGGGTTTGCGGACTTCCCCGCCCACGACTACTTGGTTTGCGATATCATTCGCGATGCGGACCAGGACCTGGGGGTTCTGCGACAGGCCATGCAACCCGCCCCGGATCGCTGTGGCCAGTTGCGCGGGCGTGCGGCCCGCGGCTTGCAGACGGCCGACATATGGAATGTCGACGGTACCGGTGGCGTCAACGACGATCGGCGGCAGATTGTCGGCGCTGACGGCGGGCAGGGGCCCGACGCTGCCCATGGACTGGCTGCCGGTGCTCTGCGTGGCGGCCCCCGAACCGGTGCCTCCGCCGACGCCGCCGAACAGGCTGCTGCCCAGTTCGAAGATCGAGACCTGCAACGTATCCCCAGGACCGATGCGTTCGGCCGCATCCGCCGCCGTGGCGGTTTCGATCAGCGTGTTCAGCGGCGGGGGCTGGTCCGTGGCCAGCGCGTCGATCACCGATGGCGTCACGTTGACGATGCGATAGCCCAGCGTATTGGTCGCCGGCGATTTCGCATCGTTCAGGATGTCGGATTCGACCGGGCCGCTGGACGGCATGGCGCTGCAGCCAGTCAGCAGGGCAAGGGCGCAGGTCAACGTTGCCAGCCGTACGGCCTTGGCGGGGGGGCGATCGGGTTTCATCGCGTTTGTTTCTAACCGCTTGGTTCCAGGGAGGAAAGTCACCGCTTGGCCGCCTTCAGGACGGTGTCATACATCGTTCCCAGCCGGCGCGCATAGTGGCCCATATCGTATAGGGCCGCGCGGCTTGGTCCGGCCGCCGCCAGCCTGGTGCGCAGCGCATCGTTGCGATCCAGCCGGTCGATTCCGTCGGTTATGGCGGCCGTATCGTACGGATCGACCAGAAGCGCGTCCTCGCCTGCGACTTCGCGCGGCGCCCCTTCGCGCGAGGTCAGGACCGCTGTGCCGAAAGCCATCGCTTCCAGGACGGGCAGGCCGAATCCCTCGCTGAGGGAAGGAAACAGGACGGCCCGCGCGCCGCGGATCAGCGCGCCCAGCAGGCTTTCGGGCAGATAGTCGATCTTGACGATACGGCCCAACTGGATGCCGCGTTCCAGAAAGCGCAGTTCCTGCTCCGATTTCCATGCCATGGCCCCGACTAGAACCAGGCGGCGGCTGCTTTTGCATTCAAGGAAGCCTTCAATGATACGGCCGATATTCTTCTTCGGCTCGAACGAACCGAAGAAGAGGAAATAGGAGTCCATCTCCAGGCCGAACGCACCGTGGATTTCCCGAGCGATCTCGGTTTCGGCCTTTTCGAGGATCTTATGGTCCGGGGCGATCGATTGGTAGGTATTGTGAATTTTCGGCGCAGCCTGCGGGAAGAAATCGATAATATCGGATTTGGATGCCTCCGATACGGTGCAGATGCCGTCCGCCTGGATACAGAGATCTTTGATGAGCCGGAAGTAATAGCTCTTGTTGTCGAGAGTCGTATGGGGCAGGCGCAAGGGAACCAGATCATGCATCGTGTAGATATTGAGCGCGCCTGCGACACGAATGGGCAGCGGATAGGTCCAATGCATGATGGCCGGCGGATCCGGTATTCGTACCGTCGTGAAGCGGCGCGCGTACCGGTAATGTAGCGCAGCCCTGTGGAACAATTCGGGAACGTTAAGCAAGCGGTCATGGGCCGGCATGCGCGCAGTAAAGCCGCGCGCGTCGACCCGACCGGAAAGCGGAATCGGCACGGCGTCATAGCCGGCCAGATCGCCCCGGCGTTCCCGCCACCACCGAGACGAGAAGAGCTTGGTGCGCGTGGTTGGGACCTCCTGGCCCAGCGAGTCGAAGAAGATGACCTCTCGCAAGTCGGTCGACATACGGTGCGTGATGTTCATGCCGTACAGAACATCGACCTTATGCCCCATACCCGTGAGGCAGCGGCTGAGCGTGCGGGCATAGGTCGCGACACCCGTGCCGCGCGGCAGGGCCAGGTTGAAGCCGTCGATACCGACGCGAATAGGGGTGCTAACCATCACATATCAATTTCGCAAAGTTAAACCGGGTCAGCAACCCGTATAAGCGGGAGAAATCGTGTAGGAGATAGTGCGACGCGGGCGTGGTGATCGCTCTGCCCCGCGGCGATGTCGAGGGCGAAGGCGACGCCCCGGGCCGCTTGATCATGCCACTTGCGGCTGATGCGTTCGGGCGGAGGAGGGGACGATCCGAGGGCAGGACGTTCGAAACTCCTGCGTTCGATCTCGGCCTGCCAGCCTGGCCCGTCGATAGGATCGATATAGGTCGCGCTGTCGCCGGCGACTTCACGGAACACAGGGACGTCCGAGCAGATGCACGGCACGCCCAGTGCCAGGGCCTCGACGAGCGGAAGACCGTACCCCTCGGTAAAGGACGGGAGAAGGAGCGCGCGCGCGCGCGAAAGATATGTTGCGACGTCGCGGTCCGACGCCGAACCGTGCTCTTCAACCAGATTCTGCAGAGCGGGGCAGCGTTCCAGCATGTCGATGATATTTTCGTTTTCCCAGCCGCGCTTGCCGATCAGGATCAGTTTCGGCGCGCGCGTTCCATGCGTCTCGGCAAGGCGGCGCCAGATATTGAGCAGCAGAAGATGGTTTTTCCTGGGCTCGATGGTCCCGAGACAGACGAAATAAGGCGGATCGTCTCGAGACGCCGTGGCGGCGGCCGGTTGTGCGGCGACATGGATATGCAAGCCATGGGGGATGATCTCGATCGGCCGGTCGTTGCCTTGTTCCGTCATGAAGGGCCGCAGCCCGTCCCGGACATAGGCCGACGGAACGATGACGCCGTCGGCCAGGCGCGCGACCGTGCGGATGCGCCTTGTGTGGCGCGCCGGTTCGCGGGGCCGCGCGTATTCGGGAAATTCTATCGGGATCAGGTCGTGGACCATCGGCACGAAACGCAGTCCGGACCGGACGATGAACCGTTCGATGGCGCCAGTCTGTATCAAATGATGGTGAGACAGTAAAAGATAGACCCCGCCGGCCGGCCCCGGCCGCCGCTCCAGCGGCGCGCGATGCAGCAGGCGGCGGGCCCGCCAGATCATGGAAGCGGCCTGGGACGCGCCATGCTGCCAGATATTCGCCAGGTCCTGCACGAATGAAGCGGTGCGCTGGAACGGAAGATGGGAAAGGCCGGCGATCGGATGATAGGCGACGAAATGCGTCTGCTGCGGATAGGCGTCCAGCAGAAAGGTGGCGTACTCGATTTCGACCCGGTCGATGCCCGTGGGAACGGACGCCCCGGCGCGGGACAGGAGGCGCGAGACATCCAGAAAGATGGGAAGCATGGCGTGCAACGATCCGGTACGCTCAGCCGGCGCCGCGAATGACGACGCGTTCGATGCGGGCCGTTTCTGATTCCAGCGGGACGGCGCTGGAGAGGCCTTCGGTGCGCGTGCGGTATGTGGCCCGCTCGATCCGCTCGACGGCGCCCGCGACCACGGTGGACAACGCCTTTTCCGAGAAGAATCCGCCGGCTATCAGGCATCGATCGATCAGAACGCGGCAGAACGCGGCGAAGGTCGCCGCGTCCGGCTGTTCAGGATTGTTCCAGAATTCCGCCAGACTGCCCTGATGGGTCACGCCGCGTATGTCATAGACCGCTTCACCCAGGGTGATGACGGGAACGTTCGACGCCAGGGCCAGGGTGCCGGTCGTGCTGTTGATCGTGACCACGCCCTTGGCCGGCCGGACCAGCAGCGCGATGTCGCCCGTTTCGAGATAGCGTACCCGGTCGCCAACCCCGGCACGGGCCGCGAGGTCGGTTACCAGCGCACGCCAGTCGCGCATCCCGTTATCCAGCGGATGCTCCTTGACCAGCAGCCACAGATCCGCCGGCGCATGCGCCGCGAAGCTGCCGATGACCTCTCGGATAGCCTCTTCCATGTTGCGAAACGGCGAATGCAGGCGCACCTGCGCATCCGCGTCCAACTGAAGCGGAAACAGCATATGGGGCCGTCCCGAACGATCGATTTCCGCGATCGTTTCGGCCGTGCGGGCCTGGGCGGCGTCGCGCTGGCGCAGGCGGCGCAGCCAACTGATTCCCTCGCGCCAGGGATGCCAGGGACGATAGTCGTTCCAGTGACGGAAATACCAGCGGGACAGAATATCGGCCGCGTTATAGGCAATCGCCTCGGATGCGCGGCGGCGGAAGGATGACGGCACCGGATTGTTGACGGGGGCCGACGGCAGGAAGGCTGCCTGCGTGCGATACCAGTCGGGATCGCGCGGCAGGGTGGAATGCCCGTTCACCCCCCCGAGTTCCAGGGTAACCCAGTCCGGACGGATATATCCTTCTTCAAAGACATGGACGGGAATATGCAGCCTGCCGCAGACCGCGATGGCCGCGCGGTGCAGGGGACGGCAATCGCCGAACAGCAGCACGTCGGTAATGTTGTGGCGGTGGATGACCTGTGCCACGAAATCCGGCCAGCGGCCGAGATCGCCGCGATAATCGATATCGCCGCCGAGGCGCCAGAACAGCTTGTCCCCGCCATTGAAATTTATTTTATGGACTTCGTGTCCCGCTGCCTGTAGCGCAATGCCGATCCGGCGGAACAGCGGCCCCATCAGACCCTGAAGCAGCAAAAAGCGGCGTGGTGTGCTTTTGCCCGATGTCGATCGCGATATCATCATGCCGGCCGTTCCGATCCTTGATTTTTATATGCCTGGCGCCGTCGGCCCGCGGCGATCAGCGTTTTCATGCGTCCCTGCAAACGGCGTACGCGCATCAGCGGGGTCGGCCTCCACAATTTTTCGTCACCGAGACGAGAAAGTAACGTCTCCAAGGGGCACGGTAGTTCCGTCACCGGGTCTAGGTAGCGCGGGTAGATCAGCAGGGTGCCCGCGGCGAGTTCCTCGATTGTCAGAGTCCTGTTCCGCCGGGCGGGAATAATCCCCCTGTCGATCGTCAGTCCCCAGCCGGCATAGAAGGGCACGCCATAGGTGACGACCTTGATCTCGCGCAGCAGAGCCTCGAAACCGGCAAGCGACGTCAGCGTATGGACTTCATCGACATGACTCACGGTCGCGGTGATCGCTCCCCCGCGGCTGACATGGTCGGCATATCGGCGAATGATGGCGTCGTCCAGTCGTCCCTCCCTATGTCCGGCATCGACATCCGGATGCGGTCGGTAAATGACGAATGCGGCGGGATTGCGTTCCCGAACGGCTTGAAGCAGCGCGAGGTTCCCTTGGATCTCGCCGCCGCCGCAGCGGACCGACAGGTCGTCCGCGACCTGGCCCGGTACCAGAATCACCGTGCGGCTGGTTTGCGCTGGCCAATCGGGGCGAGAGCCGCCACCCGCGCTACGCCCGTATTTCGATATTCCGTCACGAACCAGGCGGTCGATGATCGTTCGCGCGCGTTGCCTGATCCGATCGTCGAACGGCGTGGTGGCCAGGATATGCTCGAGATCGCTGGGCTGACGCGGGTCGTAATAGATGCCGCGCTTATCCAGGATGATCGATGCCGGCGTTCTGAGATCGCTGCCCAGCCCCACCGAACGGACAAACCCGTCCTCGACGCGCCAAAGGGGCACTTCCTCGCGGCGGATCGTGGTTTCCAGCCGATGTGGAATACGCGTGGCCCAGGCCGCGATCGCTTGCGTGCCACCATGGGCGAGAGACGCCCTGACGGCGGCGGAAACATGGTTCCCGAATGGCGGATGCCCGGGCGCGGACGAAAAGAAGCGGGCCATCCGCCGACGTTTCCATAGCGACATGCCGCCGCACAGGGCGATCTTCCGATTCTGGGTCAGAATATCTTTCCAAAGCAGCAGAAGATCGATCGTCGCCGCCAGAGTCGCCGGCATGCCGGTGAAGGGGTCGACATAGCGATAGGCTTGGGCAAGGCCCGTTCGGATGTCTTGGTCGATCAGGACATGCCCGTCCGTATCCTGGGGGCGTGCATACCAGCGGGTGGGCAGCCCGCGCAGCGCGCCGAGGATGGCGATATCCCCCGGACCCAGTTGATGGATTTCTTCCGCGTGATCCAGAAGGCCGTGCGGGTCGGCGGGTAGCAGGAATTCGGCGATGCCGGTCCGTCGCGCAAGACGGCGCGCGCCATGGTTGGCCGCCGCGGTCACCAGCAGGAGTGCCTGCGCCGGGAAGCGGCGCATAAGGCCGCTTACGAACCGTTCTGCGGCTTGCGCCGAGACGCGGGAACACAGTGCCAAGATGATCGGGCGGCCGAACGAAGGGCGAGGGGCCCAGAAACTCCCGCCGATCCGGGCCTGGCAGATCGTCGTGGCAAGCTCCGGCGGGACGACGCCGACCGAATCGGCTTCGGGGCCCGTGTGACAGGGCACTGAGAGCGGAGGCACGTTCGTCGTGAAAGGCGGCGCACGGAGAAAGCCTTCGCGCGGATAGAGGACTGACAACGCCATGTTCGCCCCGGACGGAAGGGGGATCATCGTTTTTCGCTTTGCGCCGTGCGGGTCATATTCGAATCAGGATCGGCCCAAGCCGCCATGAATGCAAGCCCCGGCCCGTCAGTCGACCTGCGACCAGAATTATTATAGGACAATTTTATGTATGGCAGTCATCGCAGAAAAATAAAAATGCAAGAATTTCGTTACGTCGAATTCGTGGATATGATCTGATGGCATTGGCTTTTTTTTGTACCGCCGTCGTATTCTGTTTCGTGGAGCTGTTCGGGACCCGCATGAGGGCGGGACGCTTCTTGGTTTGGCGGCTGATCATCGATTGCCTGATCTGCGCGGTATTCTGGTCGGCCGGACTTGCGGTAACGGGGGCATCCTCGGTCGGAAGCGCCGTCAGTATTCTGCTGCTCGTCGCGGTTCGGGTCGGTTCAAGGATCAAGGTTGCGCTGTTGGGCGAGCCCGTGGTCTTCTCCGATATCGTTGCGGGATTGAACCTGCTGAAGGCGCCCCAATTCTACGTCTTTGCTCTGCCCGGCTATTTAAAGCTGGGTTTTCTGCTGGCCCTGCCGGTCGGCGCGGCATTGCTGATCCGTGCCGTCAACCTTGCGCTTCGGCCGCATCTGGAGGGGCTGGCGGTCTTCTTGCTCTCCGTGGCCGCTCTGACCCTGATCCCCGAGGAGAAGCTTGCGCCGGTCCCTGATCTCAGGGCCGATATCGTGCGCATGGGAATGCCGGCGACACTGTTTCTTTATTGGCGACGCTGGCTGGGGCAGGCCGACATGGCGCCGCCCGGTGACGGGAAACACGGCGATGCCGACCATGGGCAGCGACCATCGACAGAGATCGTGGTGGTCGTGCAGTGTGAATCCTTTGCGGATCCAACCAGGTTGCCGATCCCGGCGGTCGACCGGGCGATGCGGTTACCGGGGCTTGAGCGGGCACGGCGCGATGCGGATTTCCAGGGGGACCTCCTGGTCAGCGGCTTCGGCGCCTATACGATGCGAACCGAATACGGATTGCTGTTCGGGCGGTCGGAAGAAGAATTGGGTTTCCGCCGTTATGATCCGTTTCTGACGGCAATGCGGGATCGTGTATATGCTCTCCCTTATAGATTGGGCAGAGCGGGCTATCGGACGTTTTTCGTGCACCCTCACGCGCTCTCGTTCTATCGCCGCGACCGGCTCATGCCGTGGATCGGCTTTTCTCAGGTCGCCGGACGAGAGGCGTTTCCCCACGTGGCGTCCCCGGCCATGCCCTATCCCGAGGATCGGGCGGTGGCGGCTTATCTCAGCCATCTTGTTGAGAAGGCCACGGAACCGTCTTTCTTCTATGCCGTCACGATGGAAAATCATGGACCGTGGCCGGGACGCAGCGCGCGTGAATCGCTGGCGTCCTATCTTGGCCATCTTGCGAACAGCGACCGGATGCTGGACGAACTGCGGACGGCATTGGACAAGACGGGGCGCAGCTATCTGCTGGTTTTCTTTGGGGATCACCGGCCGTCTATCCGGGGGATGCTCTCTCCGGGCGAAGAGCGCGGCACCCCGTATGTCGTCCTGCGCTCCGGAGGGGATTGCCGCCGCGCGCAGCCTTGCGAACAGGCGCTGACCCCGGCGGAACTGCATCGTCTGATCTTGGATTTGGTGATGGGTAGAATGGCCTGACGAAACGGCTCATGTTTGATCAATAATTCATTGGCCTGCATCGCGATCGAAGCCGATTTGCCGATAAAATGTGCCGAGCGCGTTGCGGAAATTCTCTCGAGAGAACGCTCTGCGGCGTGCATGTCCCTTGACGATCAGGGACCGCGGCAGGTCGCCGTCTTTCGTGGGCGTATCCAGCCGCGCGATTGCGTCCGCCATGGCATCGATATCATACGGATCGACCAGCAGCGCGGCATCGCCTCCGATTTCCTCCGTTGCTCCGCCCCGCGACGTCATGACGGGCGTGCCAAGCGCCATCGCTTCGAGGATAGGAAGGCCGAAGCCCTCCGCAAGGGACGGGAACAGAAGAGCCTTGGCCCCCATGAGCGTGCGCAGCAGACCGATCCGGTCGATCCATGGAATACGAATGACGGTGCTTGTCGGAGCACGGGATGACAGGTCCGGAGCGTCATCCCCATCGGGCCCGATCAGGATGAGCGGCGTGCGTGTTCTCGACCGGGCATGTGCCTTCAGCAGGCGGTCGATATTCTTGCGCGCCTCAATGCGTCCGACAAAGATGAACGCCCCGTCCGCGGCGATCGGGGGGACCCCGGCGATTTCGGTCAATTGATCTGTCGAAAATTCCACGGGCTGGGACAGATTTGTGATCTTGTCGGGAGGGGGGCCCAGCCGTTCGATGATTTGCCGCCTGACGGTTTCCGAAACCGTAATGATCGCATCCGCCCGTATGACGGCTTCGTTGATCAGCCGCCGGAAGCGCTTGGAGTCGATGCCGGTCAGGTGCGGATGAGTGAGAGGGATCAGGTCGTGGATGGTGGTTATGTTCAGGGTCCCCTCCAAATGCAGAGGAAGGGGATAGGTCCAATGGATCATTCGCGGTGGATGTGGCGTGCGCAGTGGCATGAAACGGCGGCGCAATCCGAAATGGACATGGGCGCTTCGATATAGATCACGGCTGAGCAGCGACGTGGGACCGAGGCGCCGCACGGTCGGTCGTGCGTGGAGTGCCCGCAGAAGGGGCAGGGGCGTCGTACGCCCGGAAGAGCGGGCAGGTTCTTCCTGTTCCAGCAGGATGGACGGGGGCATGTTCATCGCGACAAGAGCGTCGGCAAGCGCCGTGGCGTATGTCGCAACACCGGTTCCGCCTTTTCGGCCATAATTGCGTCCGTCGAGCCATATGAGACAATCGGGGTCGACGTGCGTGGTCATCAATGTGTGGGCTTATGGCGTTGCGTCGTAGTTTCTATTTATTTTTATGAAGCGTGAGGAATATCTTATCCAGAATGGGCAGAGAAATCGCGTGATTCATGTCTGGGTCTTGATAATGATGAAGCAAATGATGACGCTTGATCATCATGAAGATCTTGTTCTGAGCCTTGAAATGATGGCACGCGTAGTGCGTTACGTCATAACAGACATAGCCCGCCAGGAAACCTGACAGGAAATCGAGCCCGTGTTCCAGACCGGCAACTCCGACGACCAGCGCTCCAAGGACCACGGCCAGGGGAAGCGAGGCGCCGAAGGGCATCAGGCTTCGCAATGGGTGGTTCGGTTGGGCGTGGTGGTTGCCATGCACTAGGAATATGAACGTTTTTCCTTTTGGAGTTCTGGCTTTGAAATGAAAAAGAAAACGATGCACGCAATATTCGAACAAAAACCATGTCATCAGCCCGAGAAGGCCGAGCGCGATAAACGACGACATGGAGCGTGCATGCCATATTGCGCCGATGCAGACCGTCAACACGATCGGCAACCATACGGCCAGGAAAGTCGTAAACGAAATGAAAGTCAGTCGTTCGAGCCAGGGATTGTCAAACAGTCGGACCGGCGAGCAGACGTTGTTTTTTTTTTGAATGTTCATGGCGTCAGCCAACTCTCCAACTCACCGCCATAAATACCTCAGAGGCGTTGCTGTCGTCACACTTGATTTGACCAAAACAGCTTCCGTCCTGTGTGTCCACGGAGAAACGCCTCGATCACCGGCTTTTTTGCGCCGAGAAACGGTAACACTAAGGCGCGATGCCGGCATCAAAAAGCAAATAACAGCAGAACACTTTGAAGAAAGTGTGGTGTCCGCGGCGGGATTCGAACCCACGGCCCCAGGATTCATCCCACTTCGGCTTTCACCGCCGCCATCGGTGATGGCGTTCGTGGTCTGGACTGTCCCTTCGCCATAGGCCCAAAGGCCGACAGGCGCCGCCCGTCCAGTCTCTACACCGTCCCGGCAAAGCCGGGCTTGGCTCGGGATTGGCACGACGCACGGTCAGAGCGTTCCCCGAATTTGAGCGGATCCGTCATGGGGTTTCCCGTCATGACGCCCAATTTGAACCAGGAATCCTGTGCTCTATCCTGCTGAGCTACGCGGACACACTTGGTTTTCTGTAGCCGATCGATGAGGCGAGGGCAAGCGTCGTGCGACCGTAGGAAGCATTAGCGTCCTCGGCGCGGCAGCCTGGCGGTCGACGCCAGACGGGCGATATGGCGGCGGCAGAGAGTCAGATCCGGTGCGCCGGTTTGCTTGCAGTCTCGCTCAAGGGCTTGGGTCTGCATGGCGGCCTCCATCAGCCGGTCGGTAGTCCACAATGATAGGGCCTGGCCAAACGCTTCGGTGCGCTTGAAAAAGACGGGAGGACGCAGAGCGCGCATGGCGTCCGCGCGGCTTTGACCGCCATCCATGGCAATGCGGGCGCGGCGCAGTCGGTGCAGGTGCGATAGTAAAGCACGTGCAATCGCAATCGGACTCGTTCCCTCGGCCAATGCACGCTCGATCGCTAGATCGGCCCCGGCCCGATCGCCCACAGTGGCGGCGAAGGCTGCGTCCTCAAGTGAGACTCCCGCTGCGTCGCCGATGCAGGCCCGAACATCGTCCAGTGAAAGCTGGCCGCCTCGGCCGGCATAGAGCACCAACTTCTCGACCTCTCCCCGTGTGGCGGCGCGGTCGGGGCCCAGTTGACTGGCAAACCATGCAAGCGCGTCGGGATTGATGCGGATATCTTCCTCGGCCAGCATCTGGCGGACTGACGCTTCCAGTGCGCGTCCTTCCTCGGGATAGCAGCCGATCGCGGCACATTGCGCATGGGCTTCGATCAGGCTGCGCAGACGTGAGCGTGCAGCCAGGCCGGGGGCTTCTATGACGACTAGCGTATCCGACGACTGGGACAGGCTGGTTTTCAGTGGGTTGGCTAGGGAATCGCCGCCTTCGCGAATCCAGATGACTCGGCGGCCGCCGGTCAGAGACAGGGCGAAGATTTCCTCTTCAAGCCTTTCTGGCGCATCGCGGTCTAGAATAACGACACGGAACGGGTCGTCCAACTGTGGAGCGATAGCCGTCGCCGCCTGGCGGGCGCGTTCGCGGATCAGGCCGGTGTCGTCGCCGTGCAGCAGGATGGCACGCAATGCACCAGGTTCACGCAGGATACGCGCGACCGAGCGGGCGTCGATCTTCACTGGCTGTTGATCGTCCCGTTTTGCGGTTCGGCGTCTGATGCGCCGGATGGGTTGGGCTGAGAACGGCCGATAGCGACTGCGGGCATGCCGTCCTCGCCTACCGATTGCGCGGGGAAGTCATTGTTCGAATTCGGCATGACCGTCGGATCGATATAGACGGGGCGTGGCGCCGCCACGCGCTGCGCCGGCTGGGCGTGGGTGCGGAACCAGATCGCCACCTGTTGGGTAATGCGATCGGCGATCGTATTGGCAACACGCCGCCCCAGGGTCGCCTGGTTCAGGTTTTGGGCGAAATATTGTTCGAACGTCTCGTTCTCGCCGTCTACCGTCTGGGCATCGCCTTGCGTCAGCAGCACCGGGCTGGGGGCGACCGTGTAGAGTGCCCAGTGTGCATGGGCGGTGGCCCGCGTACGGCCGGACGTATTGTCCTGGTGGATGTCGATGGCCTCGTTCATCACGTAGGAACTGACGCGAAGCGTGTAGAGACTGGGATTCTCTGCCTCCGCACCGGCCATGTCCTGCTGCAGGAACAGCCGCAATTCCTGCCCGTACCGTTCGGGGATACTGGCGACATAAACCTGCTGCAGCTTCTGAGGAATGGTGCCTCCGGCCATCGGATGGGTGTCGGATGATCCGTAAAGCGGCTGGAACCCGCATCCGCCCAGTCCGAGAAGGGCCGCAGCCACAACCCCCGTGCGGGCTGCACGGCAAGGGGAGGATGGGCGGAGGCGGAAGGAGCCATTCATTCGGTCAGCCCGCGACTACGAAATTGATGATCCGGTTCGGCACATGGATACGCTTGACGATACGCTTGCCTTCCAGAAGCCGTGCGACGTTGGGTTCGTTCTCGGCCAGCGCGATGACGTCATCGGCTGGGGCGTCCGGCGCGGCGTCCACGGTTCCGCGTAACTTGCCCATGATCTGTACTGCGATCGTGACCTGGCGTGCCACCAGCAATTCAGGCTCGGCGATCGGCCAGGCGCGGTTGACCGCGGGTGCTTGCCCGGGTTCCAGCAGGGCCAGCATCTCTTCCGCCTGATGGGGGACCATAGGCGCGGTCAATAGGCAGAGCGCGCATGCGGCTTCCCGGCGGGCATGGTCCATGCCTTCGTCTTGCGGGGCGCGTTCGGAATCGGCCAGAGCCGATGTCAGCTCGTGCAGGCGCGCCACCGCGACATTGATCGCAAAGCTTTCCAGCGCCTCGGTTACCGCGGCGATGGTGCGGTGGGTGGTGCGGCGCAATGCGTCGGCTGCCGCCGAGGGGGGGATGACGGCGTCCGCCGCCGGGACCGTTTCGGCAACCTGGCGGATGGTGCGGTACAGACGCTGCAGGAAGCGTGCGGCCCCTGACACGCCGGCCTCGGTCCATTCCATGTCGCGGTCCGGCGGGCTGTCGGACAGGACGAACCAGCGCGCGGTGTCGGCGCCGAAGCGTTCGATGATGGCGACCGGCGCCACCGTGTTGCGCTTGGATTTGGACATTTTTTCGACGCGGCCGATCGTGACGGGTGCGCCGGTGTCGCGGCGTTTTGCGCCGTCGGCGGTGCGTTCGACCTCGTTCGGATACAGCCATTGGCCGTCGGCGTCGCGGTAGCTTTCGTGGTTCACCATGCCCTGGGTGAACAGTCCGTCGAACGGCTCGTTCAGGCCGACATGGCCGGTTTCATGCATCGCGCGGGTGAAGAAGCGGGCGTAGAGCAGGTGCAGGATCGCGTGCTCGATGCCGCCGATATATTGATCGACCGGCAGCCAGCCATCGGCGGCGCCACGCACTGTGGGGGTTGCGGCGTGCGGGGCGGTGAAGCGCGCGAAATACCACGAACTGTCGACGAACGTGTCGAACGTGTCCGTCTCGCGCGTCGCGTCGGCGCCGCAGTTCGGGCAGGCGACGTGTTTCCAGGTCGGGTGATGGTCCAGCGGGTTGCCGGGGCGGTCGAACGTGACGTCTTCCGGCAGGACGACGGGCAGGTGCGCGTCGGGGACCGGGACCGCGCCGCAGGCGGGGCAGTGGATGACGGGAATCGGGCAGCCCCAGTAGCGCTGGCGGGAGATGCCCCAGTCGCGCAGGCGCCAATTGACCACGCCGCGGCCGACGCCCATGGCTTCGAGGCGGGCGATGGCTTCGGCTTTGGCGGTGGTGCTGTCGAGGCCGTCGAGGAAGCCGGAATTGATGAGGGTGCCGTCGCCGTCCCAGGCTTTGTCCGTTGTGGAGAAAGTTGTGTTTTCCGCGCCCGGCGGAAGGATGACCGGCGTGACTAATAGATTGTATTTATTGGCGAAATCGAGATCGCGCTGGTCGCCGGAGGGGCAGCCGAAGATTGCGCCGGTGCCGTATTCCATCAGCACGAAATTGGCGATCCAGACCGGGAAGCTGCGATCGGGCATGAAGGGGTGCGCGACGCGCAGCCCGGTGTCGAAGCCGCGCTTCTCGGCGGTTTCGATCGCTTCCTCGGATGTGCCCAGGCGGCGGCATTCGGCGATGAAGGCGGCGGCGTCGGGATTGGTCTGCGCCACCTTGGCGGCCAGGGGATGGTCGGCCGCGACCGCCAGGAAGGACATGCCGAACAGCGTGTCGGGACGGGTGGTGAAGATTTCGACCGAATCCAGGTCGGTATCGAAGCCCGCCGGGGGGGCGTGCAGCGCGAAGCGGACCCGTGCGCCGACCGAGCGGCCGATCCAGCGTTCCTGCATGGCGCGCACGCGCTCGGGCCAGCGGGGCAGGTGGGACAGGCCGTCGAGCAGTTCGGGCGCGAATTTGGTGATGCGCAGGAACCACTGCGACAATTGCTTCTTTTCGATCAGCGCGCCCGAGCGCCAGCCGCGGCCGTCGACCACCTGTTCGTTCGCCAGCACGGTATGGTCCACCGGGTCCCAGTTGACCCAGCTTTCGCGGCGCTCGACCAGGCCGGCGCGCAGCATGTCCAGGAACAGCTTCTGCTGCTTGCCGTAATAGTCGGGCAGGCAGGTGGCGATCTCGCGGTCCCAGTTGAAGGAGAAGCCGAGCCGCTTCAGCGTGCCGCGCATCGCGGCGATATTGTCCAGCGTCCAGGTCTGGGGATGGACGCCGCGTTCGCGCGCCGCGTTTTCCGCCGGCAGGCCGAACGCGTCCCACCCCATGGGATGAAGCACGGAATAGCCGCGGGCGCGCTTGTAGCGCGCCACCACGTCGCCCAGCGTGTAGTTGCGGACATGGCCCATGTGGAGCTGCCCCGACGGGTAGGGGAACATCTCGAGCACGTAATATTTCGGGCGGTCGGCGGGGGGGACGTCGGGGACGTCGAAGGCGCCCGCTCGGTCCCATTCCGCCTGCCATCGCGGCTCGGCCGTGCGGAAATCGTAGGAGGCGGGCGTATTCTCGGTCATGTCTGCGGTCCGGGGGCGGAGCGGCCCCTTATCTTATAGTCGAGGCTTATGGTCGAACGGGACAGGCGGCTTACTTGCCGCCGTCGGCGCGGAGCTGGCGCGCGCGCGTCAGGATCCTGGAGGTGATGTCGGAGACGACGTTGGGCGCGACGGGCGTGTCGGTCCATTGGCCGTCGGCGAAGACCTGGCGGAACACCGAGATGCGGATCGCGTCCGAGCGCAGGTTGCGCGACAGGATATAGGCGGTGATCTTGAAGCGTTCGTTCTGGGTGGCCGGCGGGGTGTACCAGTCGGTCAGGATCACGCCGCCCACGGCGTCGGCCGAGGAGAAGGGCATGAAGGACAGCGTGTCGATCGCGCCGCGCCACAGATAGGCGTTGACGCCGCTGCTGCCGATCTGGTCGTCGCCGCCGCCGGCCGAGCGGTCTTCGCTGAGCAGGTGGTTGCGCGGCGCGGCCAGGCCGCCGGTGTCACGATGCGACGAGGAGCAGGCGGCGAGGGCCAGGAGCGGAGCCAGCGCCAACGCCAGCAGCGGGCGGCCCCGCGTCGCGACGAGATGGAAGGCGGCGGCGGATGGCAGTCGGACGGTCATGATGGCCCTGGTCCCGTTTTTCGATGCCGTCTTCATATCCCGGCCCGCCAGCCCCGCCAAGCCGCCCGTTGATTTTCGCGCAATTCAGGGATTTTTTCTGTTTGATTTCCCCGCTTCAGGCGGCGCGCCGTTCGCCGAGATGCGCCCAGACCGTCAGCAGTAGGGCGGCCAGCGCCAGGACCGCGCCGACGACCGGCAGGCCGCCATAGGACCAGGCGGTGGGCACGACCAGGCCGCCGATCCACGCGCCGGCCGCATTCCCCAGGTTGAACGCGCCCTGATTGAGGGTGGAGGCCATGTTTGGGGCCTCGGCGGCCTGCTGCACCACGCGATATTGCAGGGGGGGCACCAGCGCGAAGACGATGATCCCCCACAGGAAGAGGGTCATCATGGACGCGGCGGGGAACCGGCTGGCCGGGATGAAGGCCAGGAGCACCGCGATCGACGCGACCAGGGTCATGATGACCGACGGCAGCAATTTCCAGTCCGCCAGGCGGCCGCCGGCCAGGTTGCCGATGGTGATGCCCGCCCCGAACAGCAGCAGCGCCACGGTGACCATGTGCGGCGACAATCCGGCGCGGGTTTGCAGCAGCGGGGCGATGTAGGTGAACACGCTGAACAGGCTGGCCGAGCAGACGGTCGAGACCAGCATGGTGAGCTGGACCTGGAAGCGGCGGAGCACCCGCAATTCGGTCAGGATGCGCGGCGGCACGTAGTCGCGGCCGTCATGCACCAGGGCGGCGATGGCCGCGAGCGCGACGACGCCGATCGCGCAGACGGCCCAGAAGGTGGCGCGCCAGCCCGCCCATTGGCCCAGCGCGGTGCCGAAAGGGACGCCGAACACGTTGGCCAGGGTCAGCCCGGCGAAGACCAGCGACAGGGCCTGGGCGCGTTTTTCACGCGGGACCAGGTCGGCCGCGACGACGGCGGCGGTGCCGAAGAAAGCGCCGTGGCAGAAGGCGGTGAGCACCCGCGCGGCCATCAGCAGCGCGTAGTTGGGCGCGATCGCGCAGCAGAAATTGCCGGCGATGAACAAGGCCATCAGGACCAGCAGGGCGGTCTTGCGGCGCAGCGGCGCGGTGGCGATGGCGACGATCGGCGCGCCGACCGTCACCCCCAGCGCATAGCCCGATACAAGCTGGCCGGCGGCGGGAATCGACACGTCCAGCGTGGTGGCCAACTGGGGCAGCAGGCCCATGATGACGAATTCGGTCGTGCCGATTCCGAAGGAGGCGAGCGCGAGGGCGAGCAGGGGCAGGGGCACGGCGTGTGGTCCGGGTTTGATCGCAATCGCGCGACGGCGATGCGCCATTGCTTCTTCCCGGTTCCGCATGGCTTGAAAAGAGCGATTATCGGATGCCCGATCGAACGGCGGCGTTTCGCGACGTTTCCGCCACAGCGGACGGGGTGTGCGGCCGGGGTGGTACGGCCGGGGGAGCGAGGATGGGTTGGATCGGGCGGTGGGCGACGGCGGCGGGATTGGCGACGGGGCTGGCGGTCACGGCGGCCTGGGGGGCGGGCCGCGATGTTGCCCAGGAGGGTGCCCAGGGGAGTGGCCAGGAGACTGCCCAGGGGATTGTCCGGGAGATCGATCGCCCGTCGCGCGTCGCGGCGCTGGCCGCGCGGCTGACCCCGGCGGAGAAGCTGGCGCTGGTGCAGGCCGTGGTCGGGCGGGCGCCGGATGGGGAGACGGACATCGTCACCCTGCCGGGCGTGCCGCGCGTCGGCCTGCCGGCCCTGCGGATGGCGGTGCCGGACGGGCGGGACCTGCCGTCGCCGCTGGCGTTGATGGCCGGCTGGGATACCGGCCTGGCGCGGCGGGTGGGGCTGGCCCATGCCCGCGCGGCCCGCGCGGCGGGCCATGCGCTGGCGCCGCTGGAGGGCGTGGGGCCGGTTTCGGCCGGGCGGGCGCGGGACGGCGAGGACCCGCTGCTGAGCGGATGGATGATGGGGGCGGTCGCGAGCGGGCTGCTGGCCGGGCATGTCGTGCCGCTGTTCGGCGGGCAGGACGTGACGGCGGGGGCGGCCCCTGGAGGGGGCCAGGTTGGCCGGATGTCGGCGGACCGGATGCTGGGCCTGTATCTGGCGGTGGCCCGGGCCCGGGGGGCGGGAATCCTCTGCCGGTCGCCCGGCGTCGGCGAGCCGGGGTGCGGTGGGCTGGATTTCCATGCGATTCGCGATGGATGGCGATTCGGCGGTCTGGTCGCCGCGCTGACCGGCGGGCGGGGTGCGGGGCCGGCGGTGCCTGGGCAGGCGGGGCAGGACCTGGCGGCGCGGGCGGTGCTGGCCGAGGGGATCGATCTGGTGGGCGCGCCGGAGGGCGCCGCCAATCCCTATGGTGGTCCGTTGCGCCGGGCGGTGGGCGCGGGCGCGGTGCAGGCGGCGCGCCTGGACCGGATGGCGAACCATATCTTGCTGCCGCTGGACCAGGCCGGGGTGATCGAGCGGCCGCCGCCCTTCATTGCGTCCGGACGGGGCGCGCGGGCGCCGCGCGATCCGTTGCTGGACGAGGAGGTGGGAGAGGGCGCCGTGCTGTTGCAGAACGAGAACGGCGTGTTGCCGCTGGGCGGCACCGCGGCGCATCCGCTGGTGATCGTGGGGGCCGGGAACACGCATGAGGCGGCCCGGGCGCTGGCGGCCGCGATCGGCCAGGCGGGAATCGGGGTGCGGTTGGCGGCCGATTCGCCCGATGCGGCGCATCTGCCGAAGGATGTGGCGCACGCCGAGCGGGTGGTGATCCTGTCCGATGGAGCGGGGGGCGCGGCGGGGGATGACCGGCTGATCTCGGCGATTGCGGAGGCGGGCGGCCATGTGGTGGTGGTGCTGCTGTCCGACGATCCGGACCGGCCGATGCCGTGGCTGGACCTGGTGGACGGGGTGGTGCAGGCCTGGGCCTGGCGCGGCGGCGGGCAGGACGCGCTGGCCGCGCTGCTGACCGGCGCGCGCGATTTCGCCGGCCGCCTGCCGGCGACCTTCACCGGGGGGCAGACCCCGGCGCAGCTCACGATGTCGTGCTACAAGGCGTTCGACCGGGCGCATGTCGCGCCGTTGTTCCCCTTCGGCTACGGCCTGTCGCTGCGGGCGCAGTTTTCCTATGGCGGGCTGCGGGTGACGCGGGACGGCACGCGGCTGGTGGTGTCGTTCGACGTCGCCAATGACGGCAGCGGCGCGGGGCGCGACGTGCCGCAGATCTATCTGGACCTGCCGGCGGGGGTGGGGGATGCGCCGAAGCGGCTGATCGGCTGGCGGAGCGTGCAACTGGCGCCGGGGCAGCAGGCGCACCTGTCGGTGGGGATCGACGCGCATTTGCTGGGCCAGTGGAATCCCGGCGGGCTGGAATGGGTGGTGCCGGCCGGCGATTACGCGGTGTCGCTGGGCGGGCATTCCGCCAACCTGGTGCGCCAGGCGACGATCCATCTGCCGGAACTGCGCGTGCCGGCGGCGTTGGGCGACGGGGCCGAGGCGGCGGAATAGATCAGCTTTGGAATAGATCAGCTTCCGGGGCGGACGATCATGCAGTCCAGGCCCTGGGTGCGCAGGGTGGCGCAGGCCGAGGCGGCGCTGGCGCGCGCCAGGCCGGCGAGGCGGGCGCGGTAGACGGGATGGCCGTTGAAGGAGGGAATCGGCTGCACCACGCTGCGCGCGCCGTTCAGCGCGTTGAAGGCGGCCTGGCGCGCCATGGTGTTGGCGAAGCGGGCCTGGCCCTCGGACCCGAAGGCGCCGACCTGGATCGCCCATTGGCCGTAATTCACGCCGTCGGACAGGCCGGCGCCGCGATAGGAGGGCATGCGGATGACCGCCGGGACGATGGGCGCCGCCATGCGCGCCGGCGGCGCGGCGGCGACGGCCGGCTGGGGTGTCGGGCTGGGTGGGGGCAGGGGCCCGGACTGATATTGGGGCTGATATTGGGATTGATATTGGGGTTGGGGTGGGCCGTTGACCGTGGGCAGGCAGGGGGCGTCGGGGTCGTAGGCGGCGTTCGGATCCTGCGCGCAGTCGGCGGGGCGGGATGCAGGACGGGATGCGGGGCGAGAGGGGGGCACGTAGGCCGCGTACTGGATCGGCTGTCCGCCCGAGGGGTTGGCGATGGTGGGGGTTACGACCACCGGCAGGGGCGGGCCGGCCGGCTGCGTGGCGGCGGCCATGGCGACGGGGAGCGGGGTCGGCGTGGCCGACACGAGCTGGGTGTCGGCGCCGTACGCCGCCAGCGGGCCGCTGAGGGCGACGCTGCTGCCCAGGTTGGGCGTGACCGAGGCCAGGTAGTTCACCGTCTCGTTGGGAAGCTGCCGGCCGGTCTGCAGATAATCGTCGAGCCGCTGCGGCCCGGCATTGTAGGCGGCGAGGAAGCCGGGCGCGCCGTAGCGGTCGTACATCTGGCGGATATAGGCGGTGCCGGCCAGGATATTGTCATGCGGTTCGTACGGGTCGGGGCCCAGTCCGTTCTGGTCCTGCATGTCGGCATAGGTCTGGGGCATCAACTGCATCAGCCCCATCGCCCCGGCCGAGGAGGTGATCGGCTGGCCGTCCAGATATTCGTGGCCGCCCGATTCCTGCTGGATGACCGCGCGGACCCACTCCTGCGGCACCGCGAAGCGGGTCGCGGCCTCGGTGATATAGGGGCCCCACGGGTCCTGGGGCGGGCCGGGGGCGCGATAGGCGCCGTTGCGGGCGTAATAGCGGGAATAGCGCGAGCCGGGCGCGGTGGCGCAGGCGGCGAGCGCGGCGGCGGCGCAGAACAGCGAGAGCCGGACGAGGCCCGTCGATCCGCGCCATGATCCGAGCCATTGCGATCCCCCGCGCGCGGAGGGCGCGGCAGGCCGGGCGGGCGGACCGGATGGCGTCACGGGGCGGACCATGGCCGGATGCTGCGCGCCGGCGCGCGGGGATGCAATCGCGGAGAAGGCGGCAGGGCGTTGATTTTACGGCTTACTGTGACGA
Source organism: Nguyenibacter sp. L1 (assembly GCF_035199985.1). Classification (GTDB taxonomy): domain Bacteria; phylum Pseudomonadota; class Alphaproteobacteria; order Acetobacterales; family Acetobacteraceae; genus Gluconacetobacter; species Gluconacetobacter vanlangensis. Next base: position 669,250 of record NZ_CP127015.1, on the reverse strand, counting down.
ATCTTGCCGTGTGTGGCGCAAAAGCTGCCCTGAATGCCGCCTTATGCCCGTCTTATATGACCCGTCTTATATGAGACACAGGCCGGCGAGGTCGCGGCGCAGCGTGTCGGGCAGGGCGGCGGTGTCGCCGCCGCCATGGCCCAGGTCGGGCGGGGCGTCGGCCGGGCGGAGATAGCGCCAGCCCTGGAACGGGCGCATCGGGCGGGGGGCGACCGGCACGATGAGCGGGTCCAGGACGACCAGGGCGCAGGCGGCGCCGTCCTCGCGCTGGTCGGGGCGGATGGCGACGATGCGCTGGCGGCAGAGGATCATGCCGCCGATCACCCGATAGAGCGATCCGCCGCCGAGGATTTCCTCGGCGCGGCGGGGGAACATGCGGGTGCGCAGCCACGGGTTGCCGTCGGCGTGGGTGCCGTCCAGCCCGTCGCCCGCGCCGTCTATCATCGTGCGCTGGCGGTGGGACAGATCGTCGATGGAGGCGATTCCGACCGCCAGCTTGACCAGGTGGAGCATTGCCGCGTGCCGTTTCGGGCCTAGTGCCGGGCCGCCGGGGCCGGGTGCACGTCGCTTTGGGCCTGGTGGAGGAAATTGTCCAGGAAGCGTTTCGAATCGATCGATTGCACGATTCGCACCTTGCGGATGCCCATTTCCTTGGGCGCGGTCGCGTCGGGCCAGACATAGGCGTGGCCGTAATGCGGCCCCTTGGCGATGTCGATATCCATGTAGGCGTCGATCGCGCCGGTGACCAGGCTGGGATCGACGGCGATCGCGGCGGCCATTTCGTCCCACATCGGCAGCGGGTCGTAATAGGTGCCGATATAGTCGGTCATCGGCGTCTTCTTCTGCCGGATGCGCGCGAGATAGTCGCGGGTCATCATCAGGTCGTTCGACACGTTGCCGACCACGGTGACGGCGGGCCAGGGCGCGGTGAGGGTGATGTGCGCGGCCTCGGGGTCGAAGATCATGTTGAAGTCCGAGGCGAAATCGACGTTGCCGGTCAGCGATTTCATGCTGGTGTCGAGCAGGCCGCCCATGAACACCAACTGCTTGGCCGTGGCGGCGAAGCTGGGGTCGATCCGGATGGCCAGCGCCAGGTTGGTCAGCGGCCCGGCGGCGACGATGGTCACCTGGTGCGGGTGGGCATGGACCTGGCGGATCAGGAACAGGGCCGCGCTTTCGTCGCTGGGGCGCAGGGCGGGCGCGCCTTCCTTGAGCGGAGGCAGGGGCGGCTGGGTGTCGGGGGTGTGGTCGATCGTGCCGATTCCGCCCCAGGCGCCCTTCCAGGGGATGAGGCCGAATTGCCGTTCGCGCAGCTTCATCATCGGCACGCTGTTGATCAGCGGATAGACCGCCCCGTCGGCCACCGGCACGTCGGTCCGGCCGATGATTTCGAGGAACCGGCGCAGATGGGCGGATTCCTGGTTTTCCCACCCGTCGCCGGTGACGACGGTGAAGCCCAGCACCCTGACGGACGGGTTGAACAGCAGGGGGATGACCGATTGCTGGTCGGAGCCGCCCGGGCCGAGGAAGTCATTGTCCTCGATGACCAGTTGGGGCGCGGCGGCGGTGGCCGGAACGGCGCCCGCGAGGAAAGCGCCGGCGAGCAGGCCGGCCCCGGCCAGGGTGGAGAATCGCTTGCGGAGAAGGGAAGGGATGGTCATCGGCGGTCCTGTTGGCGGTCCTGTTTGAGTGGCCCTGCCGGGCCGGCCTGCTTATGTGGGGCGGAGGTCAGAGCACCAGCGCGCCCAGCAGGGCTTCGAGTCGCAGGCGCCCCGATTCGGTGGCGCGCAGCACCGTTCCGTCCGTCGTTTCGTCCAGGCAAAGATAGCCTTCTTCCCGCGCGGCGGCCAGGATCGCGGGGTCGAGCGCCTGGGCCAGCGCCATGCCGGTGCGGCGGGCGAAGCGGTCCTGGGCGATGCCTTCGGTCAGGCGCAGCCCCATCAGCAGCATTTCCCGGGCCCGGTCGCGGGGGGAAAGGATGTCGTCCTGCATCTGGCCGGTGCCGTGGCATTCGACCCGTTCGGCCCAGGGTTCGGGGGCGCGGTGGCGCCTTGTGGCGTGGAGCGCGCCGCCCATGGTCACGCGGCCATGGGCGCCGGGGCCGATGCCCAGATAGTCGCCATAGCGCCAATAGGTGAGGTTATGGCGGCTTTCCGCGCCCGGGCGCGCATAGTTGGAGACTTCGTACGCCAGCAATCCGTGCCGGGCGGCGACGAGGGCGGTGTCCTGATAGAGGGCGGCGGCGGTGTCCTCGTCCGGCAGGGCGAGCAGGCCCTGGCGGTGCAGGGCCTCGAAGCGCGTGCCGGGTTCGATGGTGAGCTGGTAGAGCGACAGATGGTCGGCGGCCAGGCCGAGCGCGCGGTCCAGTTCGGCGCGCCAGTCGGCCGGCGCCTGGCCGGGGCGCGCGTAGATCAGGTCGAAGGAGATGCGTCCGAACAGGCCGCGCGCCAGTTCCAGCGCGGCGACGGCCTGGGACGCGGAATGCTGCCGCCCGAGCAGGTGCAGGGCGGTATCGTCGAGGCTTTGCACCCCCAGCGAGGCGCGGTTGACCCCGGCGTCGCGGAAGGCGCGCAGGCGGCCGGCCTCGACGCTGGTGGGATTGGCTTCGAGCGTGATTTCCGGATCGGCGCCGGGCTGGGGCGGGAAGAGGGCGCGCGCGTCGGCGATCAGGGCGGCCACCGTATCGGGGTCCATCAGCGAGGGGGTGCCGCCGCCGAAGAAGATCGAGCCCAGGCGGCGCGGCCCGTCGGCGTTCAGCCGCGCGGCCTCGTGCGCCAGTTCGCGGCGCAGGGCGGCGGCGAAGCGGGCTTGCGGGATGGTGTCGCGGACATGGCTGTTGAAGTCGCAATAGGGGCACTTGGCCAGGCAGAACGGCCAGTGGATGTAGAGCGCCAGGGGTTCGGCGCCCGTGGACGGGAAGGGGGCAGGGGCGTCAGATGGCAAGCCGCACGCCCAGTTCCACCACCCGGTCGGGCGGGATGCGGAAGAATTCGGTGGCGGGGGTGGCGTTGCGCGCCATCAGCAGGAACAGCGACATCCGCCAGCGCGACATCTTGGGCACCGAGGAGCGGACCAGCAATTCCCGGCTGGTGAAATAGGACGCCTGCATGGCGTCGAAATCGACGCCGTTCGTCTTGAGGTCTTCGAGCGCGCGGGGGAGGTTGGGGGTCTCCATGAAGCCGTAGCGCAGGATCACCCGGTAGATATCGGGCGCGAGCTGCTGCAGCGCCACGCGGTGGCCGCGCGCGGCCTCGGGCTGGTCGAGCGTCTGGACGGTGACGAACAGCACGTGCTCGTGCAGCACCTTGTTGTGCTTGAGGTTGTGCAGCAGGCAGGTGGGCACGAATTCGGGCGTCGCGGTCATGAACACCGCCGTGCCGGGCACGCGGATGGTGCGCGACTGGGGCAGGCGGGCCAGGAAGGAATTGACCGGCAGGCTGTCCAGCTTCTGCCGGTTCATGATCAGGCTGCGGCCGCGTTTCCAGGTCGTCATCATCAGGGTCAGCACGATGCCCAGCAGCACCGGCACCCAGCCGCCCTGCGGGATCTTGAGCGCGTTGGACGCGAAGAACACGCTGTCCATGACGAAGAAGCCGCCGAAGGTGAAGGTGGCGGCCAGGCGCGACCAGTGATAGAGGCGGCGGAACGCCACCAGGGCCAGCACGCAGGTGCACATGAAGGTGCCGGTCACCGCGATGCCGTAGGCCGAGGCCAGGGCGTCGGAACTGCGGAACGCCACCACCAGCGTGAGCGCGCCGACCATCAGGAAGCGGTTGAATTCGGGCAGGTAGATCTGCCCCTCTTCCATCTTGTTGGTGTGGGTGATGCGCATGCGCGGCAGGTAGCCGAGCTGGATGAGCTGCCGGCACAGGGAGAAGCCGCCCGAGATCCCGGCCTGGCTGGCGATCACCGTCGCCAAGGTGGACAGGACGATCATCGGGATCTGCGCCCAGGCGGGGCCGAGCAGGAAGAACGGATTGCTGAGCGTCGCGGGGCTGGCGATGATCAGAGCGCCCTGGCCGAGATAGTTGAGCGCCAGGCAGGGCAGCACGCAGAACAGCCACGCATAGCGGATGGGCGCGCGGCCGAAATGGCCCATGTCGGCATAGAGCGCCTCGGCCCCCGTGACGGACAGCACGACCGCGCCCAGGGCGATGAAGGACAGCCAGCCGTGGAAGGCGATGAAGCGCACAGCGTAGACCGGCGAGATCGCCCACAGGATGCCCGGATGGCGCAGGATTTCCAGCGTGCCGAGGATGCCCAGCATGCTGAACCACACCAGCATGACCGGGCCGAAGATCGCCCCCACCCGGCCGGTGCCGTAGGATTGCACGCTGAACAGGCCGATCAGCACGACGATGGCCAGCGGGATGACCAGCCGGCTGGCGGCGGGGAAGCTGACTTCGAGCCCCTCGACGGCGGAGAGCACCGAGATGGCGGGGGTGATCAGGCCGTCGCCGAAGAACAGGCAGGCCCCGGCGATGCCGGCCATGCCCAGGAACAGTTTCAGCCGCGTATTGTCCGAGACGCGCTGGGCCAGGGACATCAGCGCGATGATGCCGCCCTCGCCATTATGGTCGGCGCGCATGATCAGCAGCACGTATTTGACGGTGACGATCAGGAACAGCGACCAGATGATCAGGCTTTCGACGCCCAGCACTTCCCACGGTTCGATCATATGGTGCCGCGAGACGATCAGGATGGTCGAGCGCAGGGCGTAGAGCGGGCTGGTGCCGATATCGCCGAACACCACGCCCAGCACGCCCAGCAGCGCCGCGAACCCGACCGGACCGGCCACGTGCTCGTGCTGGTCGGCGCCGAATTCGGTGATGCGCGGCGGCGCGTCGGGAGCCGCCATGGCCGCGCCGTCCACCGCCGGGGCGAAGGCCACCGTCGCGGCGGGTGGCTGGGAACCGGCGGCGCTATCGCCCGGGTCTGGCGTCATGTCGAGACGTCTCCGCGATAAGAAAGGCGGTCTGGTGGGCGGTCAGGGCCGGATATGAAGGGCGGTGCATCGTGGGGCCTGCTCATCGCATAGCGTCATGCTTGGGGGGCGGCAAGCTGGGAGGTCATGCCGGCGGGCGTGCCGTCCGGCGTGGTCATGTCGGCGGGCGCGCCGCTCGGCGTGGTTATGTCGGCGGGCGCGCCATTTGGCGCGACGGGCGCGGGCGGCCGTGCGCCGAAGATCGCGCTGCCCACCCGGACATGCGTGGCGCCGGCCCGGATCGCGGCCTCGAAATCCGCCGACATGCCCATCGACAGGGTTGCGAGGCCGTGGGCCCGCGCCAGCGCCGCGAGATAGGCGAAATGCGGGGCCGGGTCGTGGCCGGCGGGCGGGATGCACATCAGGCCGCGCACCGCGTCGCCGAACCGGCGGCGGCAATCGGCGATGAACTGGTCGGCCCGGGCGCGGGGCACGCCGGATTTCTGGGCCTCGTCCCCCGTATTGACCTGGACCAGCAGGTCGGGCAGCCGGCCGGCGCGGTCGGCCGCGCGGGCCAGCGCGTCGGCCAGGGCCGGCCGGTCGAGGCTTTCGATCATGTCGGCGATCCGCACGGCATCCGGCGCCTTGTTGGTCTGCAGCCCGCCGATGAGGTGGAGCCGCATGGCGGGCCAGCCGGCGCGCAGGGGCGGGAATTTCGCCGCGGCTTCCTGCACGCGGTTCTCGCCGAACGCCATCTGTCCCGCGTGCAGGGCGGCCAGGACGGCGGCCTGCGGATGGAATTTCGAGACCGCGACCAGGGTGACGGCGGCGGGATCGCGCCCGGCTCCGAGGGCGGCCCGGACGATCCGCGCCCGGATTTCGGCCAGGTTGGACGCGACGGCGCCGGCATCGATGGGGATGCCGCTGCCGGTATCGGCTGCGGGCGGCGGCGGGGCGGAAGGGGGCGATGGCGTCATGGGTGCTACGGTTGGGCCGGGGCGGCCGCCGGTCAAGGGTGCGGGGGCGGGATTCGTGGCCGGCCATGCGCCGCCATGCCCCGGGGGATGCCGCGCGGGGGCTGGCGGCGCGGCGGCGGGCGTGCGATCAGCACCGGCGAATGGCGCCGGCCGGGTCCGCGCGTCGCGGGATGGACCAGGGACAGGCAGGCCGGACGGATCATGAAGCAGGGTGCAGCGCGCGGGAACGGCAAGGCGGTGGCAGGGGCAGCGGCAGGGGCAGCGGCAGGGGCGGACGCGGGGGCGCGGGCAGGGCGGGGTGCTCGTGCCGGGTCCGGAGCTGGTGCCGGAACTGGCGCCGGAACTGGTGCCGGAACTGGGGCTGGAGCCGATCCCACGCGGGACATCGCCTTCGACATCGTCCTGGGGGTGCTGGAGCACCGGCGCATGCTGGAGACCGGCCTGGAGCAGTCGCCGGCGGCGCGGGGGGCGGATGCGCGCGACCGCGCCGCCGCGCACCGGCTGGCCGCGACGGTGCTGCGCCGCATGGGCACGGCCGGCATGGTGCTGGAGCCCTTCCTGAAGAAGGAGCCGCCCCTGCCGGTGCGGGTGGTGCTGCTGATCGGGGTGGCGCAGATCCTGTTCCTGGACACGCCGGCCCATGCCGCGGTGGGCACGTCGGTGTCGCTGGCGCGGCGGCGCGGGCTGGCGCCGTTCGCCGGGCTGGTCAATGCCGTGCTGCGCCGGGTGTCGCAGGCCGGCCCCGCTGCCCTGGACGGGCTGGACCAGGCGCGGCTGGACGTGCCGCCCTGGCTGTGGAGCGCGTGGGGCGACCTGGCCCGCCCTGTGGCCGAGGCGCTGGGGCGCGAGGCGCCGCTGGACCTGACCCTGCGGCCGGGCGCCGAACCCCCGCCCGGCGGAGTCGGGCTGCCCGGCGGGACCGTGCGGCTGCCGGCCGGCACGCGGGTGGCCGAATTGCCCGGCTATGCCGAGGGGGCGTTCTGGGTGCAGGACGCGGCGGCGGCGCTGCCCGCGCGGCTGCTGGCGGCGCGGCCGGGGGAGCGAATCGCCGATCTGTGCGCGGCGCCGGGCGGCAAGACCGCGCAACTGGCGCTGGCCGGCGCGGCGGTGACGGCGATCGAGCGCGAACCGGGGCGGATGGCGCGGCTGCGCGAGAACCTGGAGCGGCTGGGGCTGGCCGGGCAGGGGGTAGGAGAGCAGGGAGCCGGAGAGCAGGGGGCAGGAGAAATGGGGCGGGTCGCGACCGTGCTGGGGGACGCGGCGGCCTGGCGGCCCGAATCGCCGCTGGATGCCGTGTTGCTGGACGCGCCCTGTTCGGCCACCGGGACGGCGCGGCGCCACCCCGACGTGCTGTGGATCAAGCGGCCGCGCGACCTGGCCGCGCTGACCGAGGGGCAGGACCGGCTGCTGGCGGCGGCGCGCGACATGCTGCGTCCGGGCGGGCGGCTGGTCTATGCCGTCTGTTCGCTGCAGCCCGAGGAAGGGCCGCAGCGCGCGCGGGCGGCCGAGGCGATGGGATTGCGGCCCGATCCGTTTACCCCGGAGGAACTGGCCTTCCTGCCCGAGGCGCTGACACCGGAGGGCTGGCTGCGCACCCATCCGGGGATGTGGGCGGAGCAGGGCGGCATGGACGGGTTCTTCGCCGCGCGGTTCCGCCGGGCGTAGGCCGCGCGGTCCGGGCCGCAGATGCGGGCCGAGCCGTGCGGGCCGGGCAGGGGTGGTCATGGGTGGGACGGTCATGGTCCGTGACGGATCGTGATCCGCGAAGGGGGCGCGGACGCATGCGACGGCTTGCGCGCGCCCGGTGATTTCCTGTTACATTGCGCCATGGCTGCTCAATTCCCCCCCCTGGTCGCGCCCAGCGTCCTGTCGGCTGATTTTTCCCGCATGGCCGAGGAGGTCATCGCCGTCGAACGAGGCGGGGCGGACTGGCTGCATCTGGACGTGATGGACGGCCATTTCGTGCCGAACCTGTCCTTCGGCGCGCAACTGGTCCAGGCGCTGCGTCCGCAGACCAGCCTGGTGTTCGACGTGCACCTGATGATGGCGCCGGTCGATCCGTATCTGGAGATGTTCGCCAAGGCTGGGGCGGACCATATCCATGTCCATATCGAGGCCGGGCCGCATACTCACCGGACCTTGCAGCAGATCCGTGCGCTGGGGGTGAAGCCCGGCATCGCGCTGTGCCCGGCCACGCCGCCCGAGGCGGTGGCCGAGGTGCTGGACCTGGTGGACGTCATCCTGGTCATGACGGTCAACCCCGGATTCGGCGGCCAGAAATTCCTGGCCAGCCAGTTGCCCAAGATCCGCACCCTGCGCCGGCTGGCGGACGAAACGGGTCGGGATATCCGGATCGGCGTCGATGGGGGGGTGGATGTCGAGACCGCCGCGCTGGCGACCGCGGCGGGCGCGGACATGCTGGTGGCCGGGACGTCGGTCTATGGCCAGCCGGATTACGGACGGGCGATCGCGGCCCTGCGCGCGGCGGGCCGCCGCGCCGAATGAGTGCCCGGACGGGCGCCGGATGAGACGGGTGCCGGATGAAGAATGCCGGATGTGAAGATCGCCGGATGAATGATGACGGACGGCCGGTCGCGATGGGTGCGGCCGGACATCGCGGGATGAAAGGGGCCTGATGGTCCTGCGTCGCTGGAGCCAGGACGCGCGTCTATCGCTGGCGCGCCTGCCTTCCCTCGCCGGGCTGGGACGGGTTCCCCCGGCGCCGGTTCATGCCGTCCGCGATCTGTGGCCGGGCGATCCGCTGGCGGGCAGCCAACTGGTCAAGGGGATGCTGTCCTTTGCCGGGGTCACGCGGCGGATCGGCCCCGGACGGTGGGAGGACGGGTCCTATCCCGAGCGGTTCCGAAGCTATCTGCACGGGTTTGCCTGGCTGCGCGACCTGCGCGCGGTCGGGACCGATGCGGCGCGCCTGCAGGCCCGCACGCTGGTCAATGACTGGCTGGCGCATCCGCCGACCGACCCGATGGTGCGCGATTGCGCGGTGACGGGCACGCGGCTGGCGTCGTGGCTGGGCCATTACGATTTCTTCGCCGCGTCGGCCGACGACGCCTTCCGCCAGCGCCTGATGCAGCGGCTGCTGGCCGAGGGGCGGACCCTGGCCGCTCTGGTGCCGCCCGAGAGCCATGACTGGCGCGCGCTGGCCGCCTTCAAGGGGCTGCTGGCGGCGGCGATCGCGATGCCGGAGCATAGCGGCTTTCTGGCGCGTTTCCTGCGCTATATCGACGGCGAATTGTCGCGGCAGGTGGCGCAGGACGGCTGCCATGTGCAGCGCAGCCCGGAGATCCAGCTTCTGGCGCTGCGCGAACTGGCGGAAATGCGCGCGATGCTGCAGGCGGCGCAGATCGGCGTGCCCGATTCGCTGGCCCTGGCGCTGGACCGGATGAGCCCGGTGCTGCGGGCGTTGCGCCATGGCGACGGCAGGCTGGCGCTGTTCAACGGCAGCCATGCCGGCAGCGTGGCGATGATCGAGATGGTGCTGTCGCAATCGACGCGGACCCGTGTGGTGGCCGGCGCGATGCCGGATGGCGGGTTCATCCGCCTGCAGGTCGGGCGGTCGCTGCTGCTGGTCGATGCGGGGTTGCCGCCGGCGCCGGGATTCGACGGCGAGGCGCATGCCGGCACGCTGTCCTTCGAATTCTCGGTGGCGCGGCAGCGGGTGATCGTGAATTGCGGGACGGGCGAGACGCCCGAATGGCGCCGCGCGCTGCGCGAGAGCGCCGCGCATTCGCTGCTGGTGCTGGAGGAGAGTTCGTCGTCGGACATCGGGCCGGGCACGGCGGACAGCCCGGGCGGCATCCGGCGCCGACCGGCCCATGTGACGGCCGAGCAGATGGCCCAGGACGGCGCCCACTGGCTGGACCTGTCGCATGACGGGTACCATGCGCCCTTCGGCGCGTCCTGGCGGCGGCGGCTGTATCTGGGCGATGGCGGCGCCGACCTGCGCGGCGAGGAGATCGTCGAGGGCGAGCGGCTGCAATCCTTCGTGCTGCGTTTCCACCTGCATCCGCAGGTCGGCGTGGAATGGGACGCGGACGGCCAGATGGTCGTGCTGGACGTGGGCGGCCAGCCCTGGCGGTTTCGCGCCGATGGCGGCGAGGTGGGGGTGGAGGAGAGCGTCTACTGCCCCGAGGGGACGCCCGAGTGGACGCGGCAGATCGTCGTCCGGGTTCGGCCCGGCGACGGCGCGGCCGAGGACGGCGTGTCGGGAGAGAGCGGGCGGGCGGATGCCGGACGGGGCGATGCCGGGCAGGGTGCTGCCGTGCAAGGTGGCGCGGGGCCCGAAGGTGCCCCCGGAGGCGCCATGGGTGACGGGGCAGGCAAGGATGCCGCCCCCGCCTCGGCGGCGGCGGGCGGTGCGTCCGGGGATGCGGGGCTGGCGACGCAGGGCGCGCGGACCGCGCTGCCCCCTGCGCCGCCCCCTGCGCCGGCATCCGGCGAGCGGACCCGCCAGGTCGTGCGATGGGCGCTAGGGCGGGCCGATGCCTGAGATCCTGTCCGGAAATGCGGGCTGGCGGCGATCCGACGCGCGTTTCCTGCGCTTCGGTGCTCACGGCCGACAAGGCCGCTCCGCTCCGATGCTCGGAAACGCACGCCGGCCGTGCCGCTGCGCGGCACTCTCGCTCGCCAGCCCGCATTTCCGGACAGGATCTGATCGGGACTACGCGCTGACGGCGATCCGACGCGCGTTTCCTGTGCTTCGGTGCTCACGGCCGCAAGGCCGCTCCGCTCCGATGCTCGGAAACGCACGCCGGCCGTGCCGCTTTGCGGCACTCTCGCTCACCAGCCCGCATTTCCGGACAGGATCTGATCGGGACTATGCGCTGGTGGTCCGATGCGCGTTCCTGCGCTTTGATGCTCACGACCGACAAGGCCGCTCTGCTCCGATGTTCGGAAACGCACGCCGTTGGGCCGGGGGTGATGAAGACCCTGTGGCATGAAGGTTCTGGAAGTCACGAACGTCGATTTCTCGTTGCGGCATTTCCTTCTGCCCCTGATGCGCGGGTTGCGTGCGGCGGGGCATGAAGTGGTGGGCGTCTGTGCGGACGGGCCGCTGCTGGCCGATGTGCGCGGGGAGGGGTTTCGCGTCGAGACGGTGCCGATGGCGCGGTCCTTCTCGCCCGTTGCGCAGGCGCGGGCGCTGGGGGCGCTGATCGGGCTGATCCGGCGCGAGCGGCCGGACATCGTCCATGCCCATATGCCGATCAGCGGCCTGCTGGCGCGGCTGGCCGCGCGGCTGTGCGGCGTGCCGTGCATTGCCTATACCTGCCACGGCTTTCTGTTCAACCAGCCGGGGCCGGTCGCGCGGCGCGGGCTGGCGCTGGTGCTGGAATGGCTGGCCGGACGGATTACCGACCGGTATTTCACCGTGTCGCGGCAGGAGGCCGAGGACGCGCGGCGGCTGCATATCCATCCGGCGGCGGAGGCCGTGGGCAATGGGCGCGATCCGGCCCGTTTCCGCCCCGATCCCGAGGCGCGGGCGCGGATCCGTGCCGAATTGGGCGTGCCCGAGGATGCCGTCGTGATCATCGCCGTGTCGCGGCTGGTGCGGCACAAGGGCTATCCGGAATTGCTGGAGGCGATGGAGCAGGTGCCGGGCGCCATACTGTGGGTGGTGGGCGAGCGCCTGGCATCGGACCATGGGGCGGCGCTGGACGCGGCGTTCGCGCGGGCGCGGCAGGTGCTGGGCGACCGGCTGCTTTGCGTGGGCTATCGGGGGGATGTGCCGGCGCTGCTGGCGGCGGCGGACATCTTTACCCTGCCCAGCCATTTCGAGGGCCTGCCGATGTCGGTGATCGAGGCCATGCTGAGCGGCCTGCCGGTGGTGGCGACCGATATTCGCGGCCCGCGCGAGCAGGTGGTGAACGGGCGTACCGGCCTGCTGGTGCCGCCGGGCGAGGCGGCGCCGCTGGGACGGTCGCTCAACCGGCTGGTCCGCGACGCGGCGCTGCGCCGCCAGATGGGCGCGGCCGGGCGGCAGCGCGCGCTGGCGCGCTATGACGAGCGGGTGGTGATCGCCGGGGCGGTCGAGGCGCTGCTGGCGGGAACGGCGACGGGAGCGGACACGGCGCCGGCGGCGGAGCGGGCTTCGGACGGCGTGGCGCGGGATGCGTGACGCCGGGGGCGACGGTCCTGCGGATCGACGGCTGTCGGTTCTTCTTCTTCTTCGGCACGGAAGGCGACGAACCGCTGCATAGTCATGTTGAAGCGGAAGAGAACGTCGCGAAATAATGGCGCGAACATGTTCGGGGAGGCATGGGATGCCCATTTCGGCAGCCGGATTTGATCCGACCGCCACAGATGTTTGGACGGACAGCGACCTTCTTCATGTCGTGATGGCGGATGGGCGTGAGCTTTCCGTCCCTCTCGAACGGTTCCCGCGTCTGCGCGATGCATCGCCGGAGCAAAGGTCTCGCTGGCGGTTCATCGGGCGGGGCAAGGGTATCCATTGGCCGGATGTGGATGAGGACATCCTGGTTGCGAGTCTGCTGCGCCTGTCCTGATCCCTGGGTTCTCTTGATCGCCTTATCCCGTCCGGCCCTTTCGGGTTGCCGATTCGGGCCGCTGAAATTTTCAACGAATCAGGGTGCAGGGACCCGCGGTCCCTGCCGGGTCCGGGCAGCGCCCGGATGGTGCCGGCCGGTTGTGCCCTGGGGGCGGGACCCGGCCGGCGCGCGGGTTCTATTGGCCGCCCTGCTGGCCGGGGCCGCCCATGGCCTGCATCAGGGCCTGGGCCTGCTGGGGGTTGTTGCGGATCAGCGCGACGTTGGCCGGGTTGGGGGTGGGGGCGTGGGCTTCGGGCGGCGGGGGCTGCTGGATCAGGGCCTGGGTCAGGCCGAAGGCGGTGATGCCCAGCACGAAGTCGCGCGGGGTGAAGCCGTGCGCGGACAGGATGGGCTGCAGGCCCGGGATGGCAGCGGTGCGCGCGATCGTCTCGTCCAGCGACAGGTTGGGGGCGTTCGGCGGGTTGATGCCGGCGGCCTGGATCGCGCGGATCGTGTCGGTCATGCGCGGCAGGAAGTCGGCGGGCAGGGGGTATCGCGCGGCCGCCTGCATGTCGCGCTGGAAGGCGGCCTGCTGGGCGGCGGTCGGCTGGGGCGGCATTTGCTGGGGAGCCGTCTGCTGGGGGCCCATCTGCTGGCCCCCCATCTGCTGTCCCCCCATCTGGGCCATCGCGGCGGCGGGGATCGCGGCGGCCAGGGCGGCCGCGAGGAACGGTACGTGTCTTTTCATGGCGTGTTGACCCATTCGCCGTGTTTCATCAGGGGTTCGCGTCCGCCATCGCGGGTGATGGCGGTCACATCGATTTCGGCCGAGCCGATCATCCAGTCGATATGGATGAAGCTGCTGTTGGCGCCGCGGGCCGCGAGCTGTTCCGGCGTCTGGCCGTCAGTATCCAGCATGCACTTGGTATAAGCCTGTCCGAGCGCGATGTGACTGGATGCGTTTTCGTCGAACAGCGTGTTGCGGAACAGCACGCCGCTTTGCGAAATCGGCGAGGAATGGGGCACCAGCGCGACCTCGCCCAGGCGGCGGGCGCCGTCGTCGGTGGCCAGGATGCGTTCCAGCACCGCCAGGCCCTGGGTGGCCTGGGCCTGGACGATCCGGCCGCCTTCGAACCGCACGGCGATGCCGTCGATCAGCGTGCCCTGGTGGAAGAGCGGCTTGGTGGCGCGGACATGGCCGTCGACCCGCAGCGCGTGCGGGGTGGTGAAGACTTCCTCGGTCGGGATGTTGGGGTTGCAGACGATGCCGTTTTGCGCCGGTTCGGAGCCGCCGGCCCAGAGATGGCCGTCGGCCAGCCCGACCGTGAGGTCGGTGCCGGGGCCGGTGAAATGCAGCCCCGCGAAGCGCCGCGCATTGAGCCAGTCCGCGCGCCGATGCAGCGCCGCGTTATGCTCGGCCCAGGCCGCCACCGGATCGTCCACCGTGACGCGCGAGGCCAGGAAGATGGCATCCCACAGCCGGGCCAGGGCGCGGTCCGGCGCGTCGTCGGGGAAGACCTGGGCGGCCCAGGCCGGGGTGGCGCAGGCGACGATGTTCCAGTTGGTGGCGAAGCTGGTGATCAGTTCCATCGCCGGGCGGCCGGCCAGGGACGTGGCCTTGTTCGCGCGGGCGACGCGGTCGGGGTCTTCCTGGCTGAGCAGCACGGGATTGGCGCCGGTGATTGCCATCCGCGCGGCGCCTTCGCGATAGGCGCGGGCCATGCCCTCATGCAGCCAGCCCCCCGCGACGTCGAACGCCGCGTCGGGGGCGTAATGGAAGCGCGCCAGCGTCATCGCGTCGTCGGAGAAGAGCGGGGTGACCAGCGAGGCGCCGGCGCGATAGGCGTGCTCGGTGATCCGGCGCACCAGGGGTACGGCGTCGAGCGGCGCGGTGATCACCACCTGCTGGCCCGGGGCGACGTTCAGGCCGATCCGGACGGCGACCTCGCCCAGCCGGTCGAGCAGCCTGTCGTGGGGGGATGTGAAAGTCATGACGCCGGCCATCCTGTCTGTTCTGTTATCACCCCGGCACGGCGCAATCTTGCCCGCCGCGGCCGCCGGGAAGGAATCGGGACGCTAGTGTCCTGATTCCGAAATTCGCAAGCGAATTTTGGAATCGAAAGGACACTAGAATCAATATTTTAGTGGCCTGCTGATCCGAGAAATTCTCATAAGAATTTCTCGGATCAGCAGGCCACTAGCGTGGCGGCTTGGCGGGCGATAGGCAACAGGCGATAGGCGCCAAGGCGAGCCATGTCGGGTGGAGATATGGTGGGGGAGTGGTGATGGGGCGTGTCGGGCCGGAGGATATGACGGAGAATTGCGGCCGAACCGTGGAGGACGTCCGGCTGTGCGCGGTGGCGGACGTGCAGGGTGGGCCGCGCCGGGTGGTGGCCGGCGATCGCGGGCTGGTGGTGTGGATCGCGGCCGACGGGGCGCCGCGCGTCTTCGCCGACCGGTGCCCGCATCGCGACGCGCGCCTGTCGGCGGGGCATGTCGAGGCCGGGCGCCTGGTCTGTCCGTTCCATCTGTGGGCGTTCGACGCGGACGGTCGCCATGTCGGCCCGGACGGAGTGGCGAACCCGGATTGCCGCGTGCCGCGATTCGCCTGCCGGGTGCGGGACGGGGCGGTGTGGGTGGAGATGGATGCGATGATGTCCTGAACGGCGGCCGCCGCGAGGCGGGCGGGCGCCGTTTGGCAGGTTCGGGCGAAAGCCTGTCCGGGACTGTGCGCTGGTGCGTGGGAGCGGCCCGCAGGGCCGCGCCCGGCGTGTGTTTTCGAGCACCGAAGCGGAGTGGCCTTGATGGCCATGAGCATCGGAGCGCAGAAAACGCGCGTCGGACCACCGCCAGCGTGCAGTCCCGGGCAGGCTTTCAGGCGGGGCGTACCAGGATGTGGTGCTTGCGCCCGGAGGACAGTTTGATGGCGCCGTCCATCAGGTCGGCGGTGCCGACCACTTGGCCTTCGTCCTGCACGGTCGCGTCGTTGATGCGCGCGCCGCCGCCGCGGATCAGGCGCCTGGCCTCGCCGTTGCTGGCGGCCAGGCCGGCCTCGGCGAACAGGCGGAAGGCCGGGATGCCGGCCGCGAGCTGGTCGGCGGGGATCGTCGTGCCGGGCAGGGCGGCGGCGGCCTGGCCTTGCTCGAAGGTGCGGCGGGCGGTCTCGGCGGCTTCCTCGGCGGCGGCGCGGCCGTGGCACAGCGCGGTGGCCTCGGTCGCCAGGATCTTCTTCGCCTCGTTGATCTCGGCGCCGCCCAGGGCGGCCAGGCGGTCGCATTCGTCGAGCGGCAGGTCGGTGAACAGGCGCAGGAAGCGGCCGGTATCGGCGTCTTCGACATTGCGCCAGAACTGCCAATATTCGAAGACCGGCAGGCGCGCCGCCGACAGCCAGACGGCGCCGCGGGCGGATTTGCCCATCTTGGCGCCCGAGGCGGTGGTCAGCAGCGGGGTGGTCAGGCCGAAGACCTGCTTCTGTTCGGTGCGGCGCACCAGGTCGATGCCCGAGACGATGTTGCCCCACTGGTCCGAGCCGCCCATCTGCAGGGTCACGCCGTACGTGCGGTTCAGTTGGCGGAAATCGTAGGATTGCAGGATGGAATAGTTGAATTCCAGGAAGGTCAGCCCCTGTTCGCGGTCGAGGCGCGAGCGCACGGAATCGAAGGACAGCATGCGGTTGACCGAGAAATGCACGCCCACGTCGCGCAGCAGCTCGATATAGGACAGGCGGTCCAGCCAGTCGGCGTTGTTGGCCAGGAGGGCGCCGTCCGGACCGTCGAAGCGCAGGAACTGGCGCAGGCAGCCCTCGATGCCCAGCAGGTTGGCGGCGATCGTCTGTTCGGTCATGAGCTGGCGCGCTTCCTCGCGGAACGAGGGGTCGCCGATCCGCGCCGTGCCGCCGCCCAGCAGCGCCACCGGCCGGTGGCCGTGCTTCTGCATCAGGCGCAGCATCATGATCTGGATCAGGCTGCCGACATGCAGGCTGTCGGCGGTGGGGTCGAAGCCGATATAGCCCGTTACCGGTCCCGCGCGCATGGCGGCGTCCAGGGCCTCCATGTCCGTGCACTGGAAGATGAAGCCGCGCGCTTCGGCTTCCCGGAGGAAATCGCTGTTGGGCATAATCGGGTCACTCTGGTTCGTGGCGTCCGGCGGGGGGCACCCGGCGGGGCCGGGGAAATTTGCGGGCCGCGAGGGCCCGGTGCCCCTGTAGCACGCCCGATGCGGGACATGAACCGGCAGGACATGAACCAGTGGGGGCATGAACCAGTGGGGACGAACCAGGAGATGCGCCGGAGCGGGGATGCCGCCCCGGCGCGGCGGGTCAGTCGGCGGCCAGCGCCAGGCTGGTGCGCGACATGATGGTGGTCACGTGGTCTTCCAGCGCCTCGGCCACCTGGTCGGCGTGGTTGGCGTAGATGTGGTCGGCCCCGGCGAAGATGCGGTAATCGACCGAAACGCCCTTCTGGGTGTTCAGCTTGTCGACCAGTTTGCGCACCGCGGGCTCGGGCACCATGTCGTCGGAATCGCCGGCGATCATGAGCCCGCCGCAGGGGCAGGGGGCCAGGAAGCCGAAATCGTAATAGTTGGTGGGCGGGGCGACGCTGATCCAGCCGGTGATTTCCGGCCGGCGCATCAGGAGCTGCATGCCGACGAACGCGCCGAAGGAATAGCCGGCGATCCACAGCCCGCCGGCGTTCGGGTTGACCATCTGCATCCAGTCGAGCGCCGCCGCGGCGTCGGAAATCTCGCCGATGCCGCCGTCATAGCGGCCCTGCGACCGGCCCACCCCGCGCGAATTGTACCGCATGACCGAGAAACCCATCTTCTCGAACGAACGATACATCGCATAGGTGATGCGGTTGTTCATGGTGCCGCCATGCAGCGGGTGGGGATGGAGGACGAGGGCGAGCGGCGCGTTCGGCGCGCTCGAATGATGGTAGCGTCCTTCCAGGCGGCCGTCGGGGCCGGCGAACATGACCTCTGGCATACAAATCCCGCAATGTGAGTCCCGCGCCGCAGGGCATGGCGGCGGGACCGTTACTGTGAGTGCCGTGCGGATGGCGATGCCCCGTCATCCGCACGGCGAAGAAAAACATGCGTGGTCCGCGCCGGGCCGGAAGGGCGCGTGGACCATGCGATCCGGAACCGTCGCGGCCGGACCGGCATCGTGGCTGGGGGTGGAGGACGCGCCGCGCGGCGGCGGCGTCAGGCGTGGGTCGCGACGTCGTCCGTCACGGGTTCCGTCGTCTCGGTTTCCGTCAGGGGGTTGTCATTGGAAGCCGGACGGAACATCGGCGAGAGGGCCGGTTGACTTCCTGCGCGGCATGGTCATAGTCCAGTATCCCTTTTTCAGACCTTCCTGAGCCCGGTCCGACGAAAGCTCGTCGGGCGCGAGACGCTCCGGCCCTGAAAACATGTCTCGAACACCCGGCCCGGCCGCACGCTGCGCCGTAGGCTGACCGTTCGGTTTCGGACTGTATATAGCGATCCGGAATCGCCAATTACCAGATAAATCGTCTTTAACATTCGACATGGCGGCTCGGCACGCAGGGCGGGGCGGCCGTTTCGGAGAATGTCGCGGGCAGGATGTCGGCCATGGAGCGTGATTTTTTCTACTTCGATGCGAATGCGTCGGAACCGGTGCGCCCGGCGGCGCTGGCCGAGTTGAATCGCGTGGCCGCCCTGGCGGGCAACCCGTCATCGGTTCATCGGGCGGGGCGGGAGGCGCGGGCGGTCCTCGAATCGGCGCGGGAGCGTCTGGCCGGGCTGTTCGGCGCGCGGGCCGACAATTGCGTCTTCACCGCGGGCGGGACCGAGGCGAACGCCCTGGCGATCGCGGGGTTGGGTGCCGGCCGGCCGGTCCTGGCCTCGGCCGTCGAGCATGACGCGGTGCGGGCGGCGGCGGGAGGCGACAGGACGGGAAGCGATGGGAGGGGGGACGATTCGGCGAGTCCGGGGTCCGGCACCGTCATTCCGGTCGATGAACGGGGCGTGGCGCGGCTGGACGTGCTGGAGCGGATGCTGGCCGCGCGTGCGCGGGCCGGGGCGCCGCCGCTGGTGTGCCTGATGCTGGCGAACAACGAGGTGGGCACGATCCAGCCGGTGGCCGAGGCGGCGCGCCTGTGCCGGGCCCATGGGGCGCTGCTGCATGTCGACGCGGTGCAGGCGGCGGGGCGGATCGCCGTGGACCTGGCCGCGCTGGGGGCCGACAGCCTGGCGGTGTCCGGCCATAAATTCGGCGGGGTGAAGGGGGCGGGCGCGCTGCTGCTGGCGGGGGAGGCGACCCGGGTGCTGCCGCCGCTGATCGCGGGCGGCGGCCAGGAGCTGGGGCGGCGCGGCGGCACGCAGGCCCTGCCGGCGATCGCCGCGATGGCGGTCGCGGCCGGCGAGGCGGTGGCCGGGCTGGCGGACGAAGCCGCGCGCCAGGCCGGGCTGCGCGATGCGATCGACGCGGCGGCGCGGGAGGCGGGCGCGGTAATCTGCGGGGTAGGGGCGCCGCGCCTGCCCAACACCACGGCGCTGGCGCTGCCCGGGCGGGCGGCGCAGACCCAACTGATCGCGCTGGACCTGGCCGGGTTCGGGGTGTCGGCGGGGTCGGCCTGTTCGTCGGGCAAGGTGGCGCGCTCGCACGTGCTGGAGGCGATGGGGCTGGGCGCGCTGGCGGGGGAGGCCATCCGCGTGTCGCTGCCCTGGAACGTGCGGGAGGCGGATGTCGCGGCGTTCATCGCCGCCTATGCCGCGATGGCGGGGCGGCTGGCGCCGCGCGCGGCGGCGGGGATCGTGGCGGAGAGGAAGCAGGGATGAGCGACGCGGGCATGAATGAAGCGGGCCTGAGCGGCGGTGCGGCGATGGGGCCCCTCTATCTGGATTACCAGGCCACCACGCCCTGCGATCCGGCGGTGATGGCGGCGATGATGCCGTGGTTCGCCGAATCGTTTGGCAATCCGCACAGCGCCGACCACGTGCTGGGGCGCCGTGCCCATGACGCGGTCGAGGCGGCGCGGGACGCGGTCGCGGCGCTGCTGGGCGCGGACAGCCGGGAGGTCGTGTTCACCTCGGGCGCCACCGAGGCCAACAACATCGCCATCAAGGGGGCGGTGCGGTTCCTGGCGGCGCGGGGGGATGCGCGGCGGCGGGTCGTCACGGTGGCGACCGAGCATAAATGCGTGCTGGAATCGGTGCGTGACCTGGCGGACGAGGGGTTCGAGCCGGTGATCCTGCCGGTCGGGGCGGACGGGCGGCTGGACCCCGGGACGCTGCGGGACGCGCTGGCGGTGCCGACCCTGCTGGTCAGCATCATGGCCGCGAACAACGAGACCGGGGTGCTGCACGACCTGGCGGCGCTGGCGCCGATCGTGCGGGCGGCGGGGGCGCTGCTGCACAGTGATGTGGCGCAGGCGGCGGGCAAGATCGCGCTGGATGTCCGGGCGATGGACCTGGACCTGGCATCGGTGTCGGCGCACAAGCTGTACGGACCCAAGGGGGTGGGGGCGCTGTATGTGCGTCGGCGGCCGCGGGTGCGGCTGGCGCCGCTGTTTTCCGGCGGCGGGCAGGAGCGCGGGCTGCGGTCGGGCACCCTGCCGGCGCCGCTGCTGGTGGGGTTCGGCGAAGCCTGCCGGCTGGCGCGCGCGCTGCGCCTGGAGGAGGGGCGGCGCCTGGCGGCGCTGCGCGACCGGTTCCTGGCCCGCCTGGTGGCGGCGGAGCCGGGCGTGACGGTCAACGGGTCGATGGCGCACCGGCTGCCGTCCAACCTGAATCTGCGCTTCGCGGACGTGCGGGCGCTGGACGTGATCGCCCATGCGCCGGAATTGTGCCTGTCGACCGGGTCGGCCTGTTCCTCGGCCGAGCTGGCGCCGTCCTATGTGCTGACGGCGATGGGGCTGGACGCGGCGCAGGCGGCGCGGAGCTTGCGTCTGGCGGTGGGACGCTATACCTCACCCGCCGATATGGATCGCGCGGCCGCGATCCTGTGCCGGGCGGTGGCGGATGCGCGCGCGGCGGGATCGGGAGCGGCCGCGCATGCCACCCACGACGACACGGCCAGGACAGAGACATGCCGCATATGATTTTCATCGACAGCGACGGGACGCGCCGGGAGGTGGACGCGCCGATCGGGCTTTCGGTCCTCGAGATCGCCCACAAGCATGGCGTGGACCTGGAAGGCGCGTGCGAGGGGTCGCTGGCCTGCGCCACCTGCCATGTCGTCGTCGATCCGGACTGGGCGGCGAAGCTGGCCGCGCCGACCGAGGACGAGGAAGACATGCTGGACCTGGCCTTCGGCCTGGAGAAGACGTCGCGCCTGGGCTGCCAGATCGTGATGACCGAGGCCCTGGACGGGCTGGTCGTGCGCCTGCCGCGCACGGCCTGACGGAAGAAGGGAAGGGGGACGGCCCATGCGGATCATGGTCGCCATGTCGGGCGGCGTGGACAGCAGCGTGGTCGCGGCACGGCTGGTCGCCGAAGGGCACGAGGTCGTGGGCGCGACGCTGCAGCTCTATGATTCGCGGCAGAGCGCGCGCAAGGGCGCGTGCTGCGCCGGGCGCGACATCCACGATGCGCGCCGGGTGGCCGACCGGCTGGGCATCCCCCACTACGTCATCGATGCCGAGAGCCGGTTCCGCGAGAGCGTGATCGAGACCTTCGCCGATGCCTATGCCGGCGGCGAGACGCCGGTGCCGTGCGTGGCCTGCAACCAGGGGGTGAAGTTTACCGACCTGCTGGGCATGGCGCGCGACCTGGGGGCCGAGGCGATGGCGACGGGGCATTATGTCCGCCGCGTCGAGGGGCCGGACGGGCCGGAACTGCACCGCCCGGTCGATGCCGGGCGCGACCAGTCCTGGTTCCTGTTCGCGACCACCCGGCGGCAACTGGAGTTCCTGCGTTTTCCGCTGGGCGACATGCCGGACAAGGATGCGGTGCGCGCCGAGGCCGCGCGGTTCGGCCTGTCGGTCGCGGCCAAGCCCGACAGCCAGGACCTGTGCTTCGTTCCCGACGGGTCCTATGCCGACCTTGTCGAGGCGCTGCGCCCCGAGATGGCGGGCGCGGGCGAGATCGTGGACGCGGCGGGGCAGGTGGTCGGCCGGCATGAGGGGGTGACCCGCTTTACGGTCGGGCAGAGCCGGCGGCTGGGCCAGGCCGCGATGCGCGACGGGGCGCGCCAGATGGTGGTGGGCATCGAGCCCGCCTCGCGCCGGGTGGTGGTCGGCCCGCGCGCGGGCAGCGCGGTGCGCGACCTGGCGCTGCGCGACGTGAACTGGCTGATCGATCCGCCTGCGGGCGATCTGCGCTGCCTGGTGCAGATCCGTGCGCGCGAGGCGGCGCGGCCGGCGGTCGTGCGGCGGACGGAGGACGGCGCCGCGGTGCTTCTGGACGAGGCGGCGATGCCGGCGCCGGGCCAGGCCTGCGTGCTGTATGACGGGACCCGCGTGCTGGGCGGCGGGTTCATCCGCCGGCGCGCGCCCGGCGCGGCCTGAGCGTTCGTTCGGCAGCGTTCATTCGGCGTTTACGTTTACCTCCGGCGGCGGCGCCGGAGCGGGGAGGAGACGGGCATGGCGGATGGCAGGCTGATCATCGGCACCAAGCGATATTCGTCCTGGTCGCTGCGCGGCTGGCTGGTCGTGCATCTGGCCGGGCTGGACGTGGAGGAGGTGCTGATCCCGATCGCGGGCGGCGGGGGCACGGCGGGGATCAGGGCGGTGTCGCCGAACGGGCTGGTGCCCTATCTGGAGCATTGCGGCGCGCGGGTCTGGGAAAGCCTGGCGATCGGCGAATATTGCGCGGAGATCGCGCCGGCCCTGTGGCCCCGCGAACGGGCGGCGCGGGCCCATGCGCGGAGCATCGCGGCCGAGATGCATGCCGGTTTCGGGGCGCTGCGCGCGGCGCTGCCGATGAATCTGGGGCGGGTGGCCCGTCCTCTCGGGGGGCAGGGTCTGGCCGGCGGTCTGTCCGATGCCGTGCGGGGGGACGTCGCGCGGATCGAGGCCGTCCTGTCGGAGACCCGGGCGGCGTTCGGGGGCGGGGGGCCGTACCTGTTCGGGGGCGAACTGACGGTCGCCGATGCGATGTATGCGCCGGTGATCGCGCGGTTCCTGTCCTATGACGTGGCGCTGTCGCCGGTGGTGGCGGCGTATGCGGCGTCGGTGCGGACCCATCCGCTGATGGTGCGCTGGTATGACGAGGCGGCGCGCGAGCCGGAAGCCTGGCGGCTGGATCGTTACGAATCCGTGGCGTGACGGCCTGATGGCCGTGCCGAGGGTGATGACCGTGCTGCCGCCGCGCGAGCGTTTCGCGCCCGGGTGCAGCGGGGTGATCGGCCTGCTGGTGCATCGCCTGGCGGGTGCCGGGGACCTGGTGGTCGGGGCGGCGGTGGACGATCCGTTCGCGGACGTGGCGTTCCGGGCGGTGCCGCGCGCCTGGTTGCCGATCAGCGGGGCGTTGCGTGGAGGGGCGCTGGGCGGCGCGGGGCGCTATGCCGCCGGGGTGGCGCGGCTGGTGCGCGAGATCGGGCCGGACATGGTGGAAATCCATAACCGGCCGGATATCGCCTGGGCGCTGGCGCGGCGCTTTCCCCGGCTGAGGATGGTCCTGTTCCTGCATAACGATCCGCCGGCGATGCGCGGCGCGCGCAAGCCCGGGCAGCGCGCGGCGATCGCGCGGCGCATGCGGGTGGTGGCGGTGTCCGACTGGGTGCGGGGGCGGTTCCTGGATGGCGTGTCCGAGGACGTGCCCGGGGGGGCGGGTCTGGCCGGTCGTGTGGAGGTGGCGGCCAACTGCATCGACCTGGCATCGCTGCCGGCGCCGTTGCCGCCCGAGGCGCGCGAGCGGGTGATCCTGTTCGCCGGGCGGGTGGTGGCGGACAAGGGGGCGGATTCCTTCGTCGCCGCGTGCGGGATGGTGCTGCCGGAGCTGCCGGGCTGGCGGGCGGTGATGATCGGGGCGGACCGGTTCGGGGCGGATTCGCCCGAGACCCCGTTCCTGGCGGCGTTGCGTCCGGCTGCGCGGGCGGCCGGGGTGGAACTGGCGGGCTATCTGCCGCATCGCCGGGTGGCCGAGGCGATGGCGCGGGCCGCCATCCTCGTGGTGCCCAGCCGGTGGCCGGAGCCGTTCGGGGTGGTGGCGCTGGACGGGATGGCGGGCGGGGCGGCGCTGATCGTCGCGCCGCGCGGCGGGTTGCCGGACGTGGTCGGCGAGGCGGCCCTGCAGGCCGAGCCGGACCCGCCGGCGATGCTGGCGGCGGCGATCCGCAGGTTGGCGCGATCGCCGGAGGAACGGGCGGAATTCTCGGCGCGCGGGCTGGCGCGGGTGCAGGCATTCGACCGGCCGGCGGCGCGGATGCGGCTGGAGGCGTTGCGGCGGCGGGTGCTGGAGGAGGCGGTGCCGTCGGGGTGAGGTCGCCTTCTGGGTGGGGTCGGGGCGACTTTGAAATACGACTTTCCGAGGCCGGGGGGATGGGACGGGCGCGCCGGCGGGCCTATATGCAGGCATCGATGGATGCATGGACAGGAGACGACATGTCTGAAACCCAGCAGGCGAATCGCGACGCCCTGGTGCCCGTGACGGTGCTGACCGGCTTTCTGGGGGCCGGGAAGACCACGTTGCTCAACCATATCCTGACCGCGGAGCATGGGCGGAAATATGCCGTCGTGATCAACGAGTTCGGGGAGCTGGGCGTCGATAACGACCTTGTGGTGGATGCCGACGAGGAAGTGTTCGAGATGAACAACGGCTGCATCTGCTGCACGGTGCGGGGCGACCTGATCCGCATCCTGGGCAGCCTGATGAAGCGGCGGGGGAAGTTCGACGGCATCATCGTCGAGACCACCGGGCTGGCCGATCCCGCGCCGGTCGCGCAGACATTCTTCGTCGACGAGGACGTGCGGGGCAGGACGCGGCTGGATGCGGTGGTCACCGTCGTCGATGCCGCGAACGTTCTGCAGACGCTCGACGAGAGCCCCGAGGCGGTGAACCAGATCGCGTTCGCCGATGTGATCATCCTCAACAAGGTCGATCTGGTGGACGAGGCGGGGCTGGCGGCGATCGAGGCGCGCATCCGCACGATCAACGCGGTGGCGCGGCTGCATCGGGCGCAGCGGGGCGGCGTGGCGCTGACTGACGTGCTGGACCAGGGCGGGTTCGACCTGCAGCGGGCGCTGGAGCATGCGCCGCGCTTCCTGGAGGATACCAGCCATGCGCATGAGGAGAACGTGACCTCGGTCTCCTATGCGGTGGAGGAGCCGCTGGATGCGGCGAAGTTCCAGGCCTGGATCGGGGCGCTGCTGCAGGAGCAGGGGGCGGATATCCTGCGGGCCAAGGGAATCCTGAATTATGCGGGCGAGGACCGGCGCTTTGCCTTCCAGGCGGTGCACATGATGGCCGATGGCGGGTTCATCGGGCCGTGGAGGGAGGGGGAGGCGCGGGAATCGCGGCTGGTCTTCATCGGCCGGAACCTCAATCGCCCGCGCCTGCGCCGGGGTTTTGAAAGCTGCCGCGCGCAATGAGCGATACGATGAGCGGCAAGGTGGCCGATCGGGGCGTGCCGGCGGGGCTGCTGGAGACGCGCGGGGCGGTGCGCGGCGTGGACGGGCATGTGACGGCCTGCGCGGCGTCGCGCGACAGCCGGCGTTTCGCGTTCGCGACCGGCGAGGGCGACGTCGTCCTGGCCGCGCGGGAGGATTTCGGCGATGCCGCGGCCTGGCAGGTGCTGACGGTGCATGACGGCGCGATCCTGTCCCTGGTGCCCGATGCGGCGCCGGGCGGGTTCCTGACCGGCGGGGACGATTGCGCGTTGCGCCGGGTCGGCGCGGACGGGGCGGTTACGGACCTGGCGCGCGGCCGGCGTTGGATCGAGCATGTGGCAAGCTGGTCGGACGGCAAATCGGGGGTGATCGCCTTTGCCGCGGGCAAGCAGGTGGAACTGCGCGACGCGGCGGGTACGCGGACGCTGAAGGTGCTGGAGCATCCTTCGACCGTCAGCGGCATCGTCTTCGACGCCAAGGGCAAGCGGATCGCGGCGTCGCATTACAACGGCGCGTCGCTGTGGTTCGTGCATGCCAAGGTTGACACGCCCCGGCGGCTGGACTGGAAGGGAAGCCATACCGGAATCGCCATCCAGCCGGGCGGCGAGGCGCTGGTGACGGCCATGCAGGAAAACGACCTGCATGGCTGGCGCCTGTCGGACGGGCATAACATGCGCATGAGCGGCTATCCGGCGAAGGTGCAGTCCATGGCGTTCTCGCGCACTGGCAAGTGGCTGGTGACCGGGGGGGCCGACAGCGTGGTGATGTGGCCGTTCTTCGGGGGTGGCCCGATGGGCAAGCCGCCCTCGGAACTGGCGGGGCTGCCGGGGGTGATCTGCCGGCGGGTCGCGTGCCATCCGGTGCATGAGATCGTGGCGGCCGGGTTCGCCGACGGCACGATCCTGCTGGAGGATGCGGCGGCGCAGCGCGTGCTGCCGGTGCGCGGCGGCGGGGGCGGTGCGGTCTCGGCCCTGGCCTTCAGCCCCGACGGCAGCGCGCTGGGGTTCGGCACCGAGGACGGGCAGGTCGGGATCGTGGACCTGGCGTCGAAGTGAGGGGCGGGCCCGTGAGGGAGCCTGTCCCCCTTACGGGCCGGTGACGGCGGGGACGCGCGGCGGCGTCGTGGCCTCGGCGATCGGTTCGGCGGTGCTTTCCACCACCACGAGGAATTTCTCGGCCAGGGCGCTGTAGAGCGAGTGGCCGCAGACCATGCGCGAGACCGCGTAGGCCAGGAACGACGTCGCCAGCAGGGCGAGGGTGACCTGCTGGTTGTCGCACATCTCCATCACGATGACGGTCGCGGTCAGGGGGGCCTGCACGACGGCGGAGAAATAGGCCACCGTGCCCAGCAGCACGACCGCGCCCGGCGTGGTGTGGGGCAGGTACTGCGCCACCCAGCCGCCGATCCCCGCCCCGATGGCCAGCGACGGCGCGAACAGTCCGCCGGGGATGCCCGAGCAGTAGGACACGATGGTGGCGATGAATTTCAGGATGAAGAACGAGGCCGGGTAGTGGGTCTGGCCGGCGATGATCTCGCGCGCCTGGGCGTAGCCGGTGCCGTAGGTGATGCCGCCCGATGCCAGACCCATGATCGCCAGGATCAGGCCGCAGAATGCCGCGAAGGCCACGGGCTGGCGGGTGACGAAGCGGCCCAGCAGGCCGGGCAGGCCGGAGGCGCTGCGGATCAGGATGGCGGAGAAGGCGCCGCCGCTGAGGCCGCCCAGGATGCCGCAGGCGAGCACGGCGATCCAACTGATGCCGATCGGGACCACGACGTCGGTATGGCCGAAATAGGTGTAGTTGCCGATGAGCGCGATGGCGGTGACGCCGGACAGGATGACGCCGGTCAGCATCGTGCCGCTGGTGCGCTGTTCGAAGGAGTGGCTGAGTTCCTCGATCGCGAAGACGATCCCGCCCAGCGGCGTGTTGAAGGCGGCCGAGACGCCCGAGGCGCCGCCGGCCAGGATCAGCCCGCGCCGCATCCCCACCGCCGACAGGTTCAGCCAGCGTCCGAACGCGTGCATGATCGCGGCGCCGACCTGCACGGTCGGGCCCTCGCGCCCAATCGAGGCGCCGGCCAGCAGGCCCAGCGTGGTCAGCAGAATCTTGCCGAAGGCGATGCGCAGCGACAGCAGCCGGTCGACGACGGCGAAATCATCGAGATGCAGGGTCGCGATGGTCTGGGGGATGCCCGAGCCCTGGGCGCCGCGGAACCAGGTGCGGGTCAGCCAACTGGACAGCGCGAGGCCGGCCGGGGTGATCGCCAGCATGATCCACGGGTCCCAGGCGATCATGCGGGTCCGCAGGGCGGCGGCCTGATCCGCCGCGGCGGCGAAACCCACCGCCACCAGGCCGACCAGGATCGCGGCCGCCCAATAGACGATCTTGCGCCGCCATTGGGCCGTGGTGACCCGCGCGGAGCGGCGCAGATGGCGCATGTGGCGGATGCGCAGCTCGGTCAGGTCGGTCTTCATCGCTCTTGCCTGGGGCGGTAGGACCCGGCCCGGGGCGGGACGGGGAAACGATTTGGCAACATGTGCCCCCTTTACGCGGATTGCCCCGCCGATTCCACTGGAACGAGCGGGGCATGCCCGCTTCCTGCCGGATGCTGGGTTGTGCCGGGCACGTGGGTTACGGAATGGTTATGCCGCAACGCTTGGCCTTGCGGTCCGGTTCGACGTGGATGTGGATCAGCGCCTGGCCGATCCGGGCGCGCAGCGCGGCCTCGATCCGGTCGCAGATCTCATGCGCCGCGTTGACGCTCATGGTGCCGGGGACGACCAGGTGGAATTCGACGAAGGCCATCGCGCCGACGATCCTGGCGCGCAGATCGTGTGCTTCGATCGCGCCGTGGCCGCTGGCGGCGATGACGTTGCGGATCACCGTCAGCGTGTCCGGGTCGGGGGCTTCGTCCATCAGGCCGGCGATCGAGCGGCGCATCATGATCCATCCGACGCGCAGCACGTTCAGCGCGATCAGCGCGGCCAGCGCCGGGTCCAGCCATGTCAGGCCGGTGAGTGGGATCAGGGTGAAGCCGCAGACCAGTCCGACCGTGGTCCAGACGTCGGACATCACGTGCTGGCCGGCGGCGACCAGGGTGGGCGAGCGCCGGGCCCGGCCCGAGCGGAGCAGGACCAGCGCCCAGGCCAGGTTCAACAGGCCCGCCGAGCCGTTCAGCGCGATGCCGGCAAGGGGGGCGCGGGGCAGGGCGGGGTGCAGCCAGTCGATCCAGGCCTCGCGCCCGATGGCCAGCGCCGTCAGCAGCACCAGCACGCCCTCGGCCACCGCCGAGAGATATTCGGCCTTGTAATGGCCGTAGGTGTGGTTTTCGTCCGGCGGGCGGCTGGCGATGCGCAGGGCCCACAGGCCGGCGACGGCCGCGACGACGTTGATGATCGTCTCCAGCGCGTCGGAATAGAGCGCGATCGAGCCGGTGGCCCGCCAGGCGGCGTATTTCAGCCCCAGGGCGGCGATGCTGACGCCCAGGCTGGTCCAGGCCAGGGCGTTCTTGCTGATATGCGGCATGGATCAGATCGTCGCCGGGTCGGCCAGGACGCAGCGGGCGGCGTCGGACTGGGTTTCGATCTGGAAGGTCGTATGGCCGATGCGAAAGCGCAGGCGCAGCGTCTCGGCCGCGTCGCTGAGCAGCGTGTCGTCGGCGGGCGGAGCATGGGTGAGGCAGGTCGTGCGCACCAGATGGACGGTGAGCGCCGTGTCCGTGGTGCTGATCGGCCAGATATGCAGGTCGTGCAGGTCGGTCACGCCGGGCAGGGCGCGCAGATAGGCCTCGACCCCCGCGCGGTCGATGGCGCGCGGCACGCGGTCCAGCGCCATGTCCAGCGAATCGCGCAGCAGGGACCAGGTGCCGGCGACGATGGTGGCCGACACCACCAGGCTGATGACCGGATCGACCCGGAGCCAGCCGGTATAGAGGATGATCGCCCCGGCGATCACCACGGCCAGCGACATCAGCGCGTCGGCGGCCATGTGCAGGAATGCGCCGCGGATATTCAGGTCGTCGCCGCCGCGCAGGAACAGCAGGGCGGTGATGCCGTTGACCAGGATTCCGGCGCCGGCCACCGCCATGATGGTGCCGCCCGGCACGGCCGCGGGCGTGACCAGGCGCAGGATCGATTCCCACGCGATGCCGCCGGTCACCAGTAGCAACGCCGCCGCGTTGCCCAGCGCCGCCAGGATCGAGGAGCGGCGGAGGCCGTAGGTATAGTCGGCGCTGGGGGCCTGGCGCGACAGGCGCTGCGCCAGCCATGCGGCGGCCAGGGCCAGCACGTCGGACAAATTATGCCCCGCATCGGCCAGCAGGGTCAGGGCGTGGGACGCGACGCCCCAGCCGGCCTCGGCCGCGACATAGGCCAGGTTCAGCGCGATGCCGATGGCGAAGGCCGTGCCGAACGAGGCGGGAGCGTGGGCATGTCCATGCCCATGCCCATGCATGTGGTGATGCCCGTGGTCGTGGTGATGCGCGTGCGGATGGTCGTGCGGCTCGGCCATGGGTTCCCGACTCTGATGACCCGACTCTGATAAGCCGACTCTGGGGTGGCCTCTGTATCAGACGCGCCGAGCGCGGGGCGAGTCCCGTGTTGCGTCGCCGTGCTTTCATCGGGGGCGGCGTGCGTGATAGGACCCCGTTTCATGATCCGACTGACCGAAATCAGGCTTCCGCTCGACCACCCGCCCGAGGCGCTGGAGGCGGAAATCGTCCGGCGGCTGGGCATTGCGCCGGGCGACCTGCTGGAACATGGGGTGTTCCGCCGCGGCTATGACGCGCGGCGGCGGGGGGCGGTCGTCCTGGTCTATACCGTGGATTGCGCGGTGCGCGACGAGGCGGCGGTCCTGGCGCGGCTGGCCGGCGCGCGGCATGTCGCGCCGGCGCCGGACATGACCTATCGCTTCGTGCTGGATGACGGGGCGCGGCTGGCGGCGGGTGCCGGTTATCGCCGCCCGGTGGTGATCGGCGCGGGGCCGTGCGGGCTGCTGGCCGGGCTGGTGCTGGCGCAGATGGGGCTGCGACCGCTGATCCTGGAGCGCGGCAAGATCGTGCGCGAGCGTACGGTCGACACGTTCGCGCTGTGGCGCAGGTCGGTGCTGACGTCCGAGAGCAACGTCCAGTTCGGCGAAGGCGGGGCGGGCACGTTTTCGGACGGCAAGCTGTACAGCCAGGTCAGCGATCCGCGCCATTACGGTCGCAAGGTGCTGGCGGAATTCGTCCGGGCCGGCGCGCCGGAGGAGATTCTGTACCTGTCCAAGCCGCATATCGGCACGTTCCGCCTGGTGTCGATGGTCGAGCATATCCGGGCCGAGATCGAGGCGCTGGGCGGTGAATACCGCTTCGGCACGCGGGTCGAGGAGGTGCTGGTGGAGGCCGGGCCGGACGGGCGGCGGGTCGCGGGCGTGCGGCTGGCGGATGGCGGCGTGGTGGAGACCGGCCATGTCGTGCTGGCGATCGGCCACAGCGCGCGCGATACGTTCGCGATGCTGCATGCGGGCGGCGTGGCGATGGAGGCAAAGCCGTTTTCGATCGGCGTGCGCATCGAGCATCCGCAATCGGTGATCGACGCCGCGCGGTTCGGCGCCCAGGCGGGGCACACGCTGCTGGGGGCGGCGGATTACCGGCTGGTGCATCACGCGTCGAACGGGCGGGCGGTCTATTCCTTCTGCATGTGTCCGGGCGGCACGGTGGTCGCCGCGACGTCCGAGGAAGGGCGCGTGGTCACCAACGGCATGAGCCAGTATTCCCGCGCCGAGCGCAACGCCAATGCCGGGATCGTGGTCGGAGTGACCCCGCAGGCCGACTATCCGGACGGGCCGCTGGCCGGCATTGCCTTCCAGCGTCATTGGGAACGGCAGGCCTATCTGGCCGGAGGCGGCGATTATCGCGCGCCGGCCCAGCGCGTGGGCGATTTCCTGGCCGACCGGCCGTCGACCCGTCTGGGCGCGGTAGAGCCGTCCTATCGCCCGGGCGTGACGCCGACCGACCTGGCGCTGTGCCTGCCCGCATTCGCCGTCGATGCGATGCGCGAGGCGCTGGCGGCGTTCGGCCGGGAACTGGACGGGTTCGCCATGGAGGACGCGGTGATGACCGGCGTGGAGACGCGGACATCCTCGCCGTTGCGCGTTCCGCGCGGGCCGGACGGGCAGAGCGTCAATACCGCCGGGCTGTTTCCGGCCGGCGAGGGGGCGGGCTATGCTGGCGGCATCCTGTCGGCCGGGATCGACGGGATCCGCATCGCCGAGGCGGTGGCGCTGAGCCTGGCCGGGCGGGAAGTGGACGGGCTGATCCGCCAGACCATGACGCGGAGCGCGTCCGCCCAATAGGCTGGGTCCCAATAGACTCCCAATAGACTGGGTACAGGGCGGTCTACAGGAACGAGATCGGGTCGATATCGACGTCGATCCGGGCGCCGCGGTCGGGGGGGACGCGGTCGAGCCATTGGCGGACCAGGGGCTGGACGGCGATGTCGCGGCGGGTGCGCAGCAGCAGGCGTCGGCGGTGGCGGCCGCGCAGGATGGCCAGGGGGGCGGGGGCGGGGCCGAGGACCTGCACCCCGTCGCCGTGCGGCGCGGCCTCGCCCAAGGCGCGGGCGGTGGCGTCGGCGGCTTCGGGCGTGTCGGCGCTGACGATCAGGGCGGCCAGGCGCCCGAAGGGGGGCCAGAAGCCGGGGCGGCGCTGTTCGGCCTCCTGCCGCATGAAATTCTCGAAATCGCCCAGCACCAGGGCCTGCATCACCGGGTGTTCGGGGGTGTAGCTTTGCAGCATGACCGTGCCCGGGGCCTCGGCGCGGCCGGCGCGGCCGGCGACTTGGTGCAGGAGCTGCACCGTGCGTTCCGCCGCCCGCAGGTCGCCGCCGCCCAGGCCGAGATCGGCATCGACCACGCCCACCAGGGTGAGATGCGGGAAATGCCAGCCCTTGGCGACGATCTGCGTGCCGATCACCAGGTCGATCTCGCGCCGGGCGATGCGGGCCACGGCGTCGGCGGTCGCGGCCGGGCCGGGCAGGGTGTCGCTGGCCATGACCAGGATGCGGGCATCGGGGAAGGTGGCGCGCGCTTCCTCGGTGATGCGTTCGACGCCGGGGCCGATCGGGGTGAGGCTGGATTCGGCCTTGCATGAAGGGCAGGCCGGGGGCGTGGGGTCCTGATAGCCGCAATGATGGCAGGTGACGATCCGCCGCGCGCGATGTTCGACCAGCCAGGCGGTGCAGTTGGGGCATTGCAGCCGGTGGCCGCAGGTGCGGCACAGGGTCAGCGGCGCGTAGCCCCGCCGGTTGAGGAACAGCATGGCCTGTTCGCCGCGGCCCATCGTTTCATCGAGGGCGGCGGCGAGCACCGGCGAGAGGAACAGGCCGCGCTCGGGCGGGTGGGCGCGCATGTCGATGGTGCGCACGTCGGGCATGCCGGCCCCGCCATGGCGCGCGCGCAGGACCAGGTGGCGGTAGCGGCCGGCCCCGACATTGGCCAGGGTTTCCAGGCTGGGGGTGGCGGAGACCAGGATGGCCGGGGCGTTATCCATGCGCGCCCGCACCACCGCCATGTCGCGGGCATGGTAGGTGACGCCGTCTTCCTGCTTGAAGGCGCTTTCATGTTCCTCGTCCACGATGACCAGGCCCAGCTCGGCGAAGGGCAGGAACAGGGCCGAGCGGGCGCCGACCACGACGCGGGCGGTGCCGTCGGCCACCGCCCGCCAGGTGACGCGGCGCAGGCGCGGCCCCAGGTCGGAATGCCATAGCGCGGGTTCGGCCCCGAAGCGCCGGGCGAAGCGGCCGGTCCATTGCGCGGACAGGGCGATTTCCGGCAGCAGGACCAGGGCCTGGCGGCCTTTTGCCAGGCAGGCGGCGATCGCCTCCATGTAGATCTCGGTCTTGCCCGAGCCCGTCACGCCTTCGAGCAGGGTGACGGAGAACCCGCCCGCCGCCGCCAGGTCGCGCAGGGCCTGGGCGGGCTGGGCCTGGTGATCGCCCAGGGTGGGGGGGCAGTGGCCGGGATCGGGCGCGGCGAAGGCGGGAGCGGGCGCCAGGGTGACGGGGCGCAGCGCGCCGGCATCGGCCAGGCCGCGCACCACGCCGGCGCCGACGCCGGCGCGGCGCGCCAGTTCGGCGCCGCCCAGCGGCCCGTCGCGCGACGCGACGTCCAGCACGCGCCGGCGGGCCGGGGTGTCGCGCAGCCCGGCCGGGGGCGGATCGGCCGGGGCCCAGCCCTGGGCCCGACCTTGGGCGGGGGCGGCCTGGGCGGACTGGCTGGTGCGCAGCGCCATGGCGAGCACCAGCCCGGGCGGCGAGAGCGTATAGGCCGCGACCCAGTCGACGAAGCGGCGCAGGGCGGCGGGCAGGGCGGGCAGGCCGGCGCGGGCGATGACCGGCTTGAGCCGTCCGTCGGCGACGGGCCGGCCGGGCGGCGGGGCGAATTCGGGAGGGAGGGTGCCGTCGCGGTCCCAGACGACCCCGGTTTCCGTGCGGCGGCCCAGGGGGACGCTGACCACCTCGCCCGGCCGCACATCGTCCAGCCGGCCGTCATCGGGCAGGGCGTAGTCGAACGGTCCGGGGAAAGGCAGCGGCAGCAGCACGGAGACGCGCCGGCGCGCGGCGGCCCCGGGCTTCCGCCCCGGGGCGGGTTTGTCTAGTGTCGTGCTGGCCATGAGGTTTTCTATCCGCCCTGCCGCGTTCTGTCTTGTCCGGTTTGGGCGCCGATGCCGGGTGCCGGCGATGGGGGGCGCATGACCGGGGAACGGACGGGGGAGCGCATGGAGGGGGTGGCGCTGCGCGACGCCTTCCTGTCCTGGCTGCGGGACGAGCGGCGGGCATCGGTGCGGACGATCGACGCCTATCGCGGCGACCTGGACCGGTTTCTGGATTTCATCGGCCCGCATGTCGGCGACGCGGTCGACCTGGCGGTGCTGGACCGGCTGGCGCTGGCGGATCTGCGTGCCTGGCTGGCGCATGAGCATGCCCTTGCATCGGCCCGGTTGACCCGGTCTGCGAAGCCCGGAGGGCGGCGCGGCACGCCGGAGCGCGCGGCGCGGACCCGGGCGCGGCGGGTTTCGGCCGTGCGGTCCTTCTTTCGCTATCTGGCGCGGCGGCATGGCCTGACCAATCCGGCGCCGGGGTTGCTGGCGGCCCCCCGCACCCGCGCGCCGCTGCCGCGTCCACTGGGCGAGGCGCAGGCGCTGGAGGTGGCGCCGGGGGTGGCGGACCTGGCCGCCACACCGATGGCGCAGTCGCGCGACGCGGCGCTGTTCGTGCTGCTGTACGGGTGCGGGCTGCGGATTTCCGAGGCGCTGGACCTGGATATACGCGACCTGGACCGGGCCCGGGTTGCCGACGACACGCTGCTGGTGCGCGGCAAGGGCGGGCGCGAGCGGCTGGTGCCGGTGCTGCCGCCCGTCATGCGGGCGCTGGCGGACTGGCGGGCGCGGCATCCGGCGCCGCTGGACGATGCGCCGCTGTTCGTGGGCGCGCGCGGCGGGCGGCTGCAGCCCGCGGTGGCGCAGCGGGCGATGCGGGCCTGGCGGGAGGTGGCCGGCCTGCCGGAGCATGCCACGCCGCATGCGCTGCGCCATTCCTTTGCCACGCACCTGATGAAGGGCGGGGCGGATTTGCGGGTGATCCAGGACCTGCTGGGCCATGCCAGCCTGTCGACCACCCAGCGTTATACCCTGGCCGACGAGGCGCAGTTGATGGAGGTGTGGACCCGCACCCATCCGCGCGCCGGCGGGGCGGCATCGGATTCGTGACCCCGGATTCGCGTCCCCTCGGATCCGTGACAGAGGAGCCAAGTTCGTGACATCTGCCCGCACGCTCTATCCGCCGATCGAACCCTATGCCCATGGCCATCTGGATACCGGCGACGGGCACCAGGTCTATTGGGAATTATGCGGCAATCCGGACGGCGTGCCGGTGGTGTTCCTGCATGGCGGGCCGGGGGGCGGGTGCGCGCCGGACCATCGGCGCCTGTTCGATCCGGCGCGCTATCGCATCCTGCTGTTCGACCAGCGCGGATGCGGGCGGTCGCTGCCGCATGCCGAGCTGGAGAACAACACGACCTGGCACCTGGTCGCGGACATCGAGCGGCTGCGCGCGCTGAGCGGGGCGGAACGCTGGCTGGTGTTCGGCGGGTCGTGGGGATCGACCCTGGCGCTGGCCTATGCCGAGAGCCATCCGGAGCGGGTGACGGGGCTGATCCTGCGCGGGATCTTTACCCTGCGGCGCGCCGAATTGCGGTGGTACTACCAGGAGGGGGCGTCCTGGCTGTTCCCGGACAAATGGGAGCGTTTCCTGGCGCCGATCCCGCCGGCGGAGCGGGACGACCTGATCGCCGCCTATCGCCGCCGCCTGACCGATCCGGATCCGGCGGTGCGCGTCCGCGCCGCCATCGCCTGGAGCGTGTGGGAGGGGGAGACGATCACCCTGCGGCCGCTGGCGGCGCTGTCGGCCCAGCATGGCGACACGGATTATGCGCTGGCCTTCGCGCGGATCGAAAACCATTACTTCGTCCATCACGGATGGCTGGAGGAGGGGCAACTGATCCGCGATGTCGGGCGCATCCGCCATATTCCCGCGCTGATCATCCAGGGGCGCTATGACGTCGCCACCCCCATGCGCACCGCCTGGGACCTGCATCTTGCCTGGCCCGAGGCGGCGTTTCGCCTGATCGACGATGCCGGCCATGCGGTGTCGGAGCCCGGGATACGGGACGCGCTGCTGGACGCGACCGATCGTTTCGCCTCGATCGTGTGATCCGGCGGCATGTGATCTGGCAGCATGTGATCTGGCAGGTGCGGGAATGCGTGCGCGGTTTGCGGAGCCGGGTGGTGCTGGCGATCGGCCTGTCGGCGGGAATCCCAGCGGC
This sequence comes from Nguyenibacter sp. L1, assembly GCF_035199985.1. Lineage (GTDB taxonomy): Bacteria > Pseudomonadota > Alphaproteobacteria > Acetobacterales > Acetobacteraceae > Gluconacetobacter > Gluconacetobacter vanlangensis. The sequence continues at coordinate 633,474 of NZ_CP127015.1, read as the reverse complement.
GGGCCCAGCGGCGGGCCAGGCGGCGTGGGCCGCGCCGGCGCCGTCCTGCGCACCGGTGCTGCTGGCGCGCCTGACGCTGCGCGATGATGGCGGCTATCTGTCGGTGCCGGCGCTGGTGGCGGGCCGGCCGTTCAGCCTGCTGGTCGATACCGGGGCCGAGGGCGGGCTGATCGACGGGGCGGTCGCCGCTGCCCTGGCGCTGCCGGTCGATATGCAGCGGCGTACGATCCTGCAGGGGACGGGCGGGGGTGGGGCGGTGGTGCCCGATATCGTCATTCCCGACCTGCGGCTGGGCACGGCGCGGACCGGGCTGCTGGCGCTGGGGGCGCTGTCGGTGCCGGTGGGCGCCCTGCCGGGTCAGCCGATGATCGTCCCGCCGGTCGCAGGATTGCTGGGAAGCGACGTGCTGGCGCGCTTCGACGTCGAATTCGACGGGCCGGGCGGCCGGCTGTCGCTGTGGCGGCCGCCTGCGGGCGGGTGCGCGCCGGCGCCGGCCTGGCGCGGCGCCTATACGGAGCTGCCGGCGGCCCGCCTGGGGCAGCGGCTGACGGTGACGGTCGTCCTGGACGGGGTGCGGCTGACGGCGCTGGTCGATAGCGGGGCGCGGTCGCGCATCCTGTCGCAGGCGGCGGCGGCGCGGCTGGGGGTGACGGCGGACCGGCTGGCGATCGATCCCGGGGGCGAGGCCAGCGGCGTGGACGGGCGGCCCGTCCTGTATCACTGGCATCGTTTCGGCAGCCTGCGCGTGGGCGGGGGAGTGGAGCGCGCGCCGGTGCTGACGGTGCTGCCCCTGCATGAGCCGGTGGACATGCTGCTGGGCGCGGACTGGTTCGCCCGGCATGCGGTCTGGCTGTCCTATGGCGCCGGCCGGGTGTTCGTCCGGCCGGCGCCTTGAGCATCGGAGGCGGGGAAGCTTGGATGTTCAGTCCCGGGATTTGATGGTGCAATCTTTTCGCGAGAGCGGAAGGAAGCGCTATGGGATCAACCCGAAGACAGTCGCCAAATGGAAGGGGGCGCGCGTGAATCTTGTCCATCAGGGATAGCGAGACACGCGCCTGGCCTGCGGCAAAAGAGACCTGAACCGGGTCAGCACAGGCCGAATAAAGGCCTCGCTGAACTGTCCGGTGACCGTGTCCCCGCGTAGAGGGCGTCCTGCCAATGCCAGAGATAGGGGTATCTGAGGACCGTCCCGGGTCGCAGACCGACGCTCACTGCGTTGATTCGGTCGACGCCAGATGCGCATCGATAGCCGTCGCGATATCGTGCGCCAGGGGCCCCGGCAGGTCCGCAGTGGCGCCCGCAATCCGATCCTCCGGACTGCGCACCAGGGCCTCGTATTGCTCCACGCTCAACACAACCAGGCGCGGCTTGCCACGCTGGCTGATCGATACCGGCCCTTGAAGAGCGCTGGCAATGATGTCCCCGGATTTGCGGGACAGGTCGCTCGTTGAGAATGTCCGCATTTTGTTCCTCCCTGAAGGTCGGACAAAATACATGATTTACAGCATTGTTGGCAATCGTCCCCAGATCGGGTCGTAGAGCCATATCCGTTCACACTGGTTCACGGATATGGGGTTCACGGATATGGCTCTAATTTATTGTTTTATCGAGCATCTTTGTCCGACCGGATGAGTCCATCCGGTCGGATGATGCCCCAGTGTCCCGAGGACACTGGGATCAATATTTTAGTGGCCTGCTGATCCGAGAAATTCTCATAAGAATTTCTCGGGCAGGACACTAGCCTTTGAGGTGGGCGTTGCAGACGCTGTAATAGCCGCCGCCCTTCTGGATCCATTTCAGGCCGCCATTGCCGTTGGTGGCCTTGTTGGCGTTGTATTGGTCCAGGCAGGTATGCATCCGCGCCTTGCCGGGGCTTTCGCTGGTATATTTCGGCGAGACCGCGTTGGGCAGCACCGCGTTGCCGGGAACCGCGGCCGTGGCGGGGGCGGATTTGGCCGGCATCGGGGCGGCGGCCGGGGCGGCCGGCGGCGGGGATGCCGCGCCCGGAGCCGTGGGCGCGGCCTGGGCCGCCGGGGACGGCGCCGCGGGCATGTTGGCGGCGGGCGTGGCGGTGGCGGGGGCGGCGGCCGTGCCTTGGGCCGCGCCGGGCGCCGCGCATTGCGTGGCCTTGAAGTCCTTGTAGGTCTGGCCCTTGATGGTGCCGGCTTTCCGCTCGGCGTTGAATTTCTTGTAGCACGCCTGCGCGGCGCTGACGGCGTGGGCGTGCGGCGCCCCCAGCGCGAGGGCGGGAACGGTCAGAAGCAGGCCGAGCGCGAGCCGGCCGCGAATCGCATGAACCATGAGGAAGGCAACCCTTTCCGTTTGCGGAACGGCACGCGCCGGCGGCCGTGCCGGACGTGGCGTTCGGTCTGGACGATTCTTCATAACAGTTTGACATGAATACGGAAAGAAAAAGGCCGATCCGGGGTGGAGCCCCCAGATCGGCCAGTCGGTCGGCCAGCCGGCCAGCATGCCCGCGCGGGGCGCCGCGTCAGTTGATGCGTTCGCCGTGCTGGGTCATGTCCAGCCCCTCGACCTCGTCCTCGCGGCTGACGCGCAGGCCGATGGCGAGGTCGACGATCTTGAGCAGGATGAAGGTCACGACGGCGCACCAGACGATCGTCACGCCGACCGCCTTGGCCTGGATGACGAACTGCGCGAACGAGCCGCTGATGCCGGCGGGATTGGCGTCGGTGGCCGAGAGCGGGCCGTAGGCGAACACGCCCGTCAGCAGCGCGCCCAGGATGCCGCCCACCCCGTGCACGCCGAACGCGTCCAGGCTGTCGTCATAGCCCAGCAGGTGCTTGAGCGAGGTGGCGGACCAGAAGCAGACCACGCCGGTGGCGAGCCCGATGGCCAGCGCGCCGCCCGGCAGCACGAAGCCGGCGGCCGGGGTGATGGCGACGAGGCCGCCCACCGCGCCGGAGATGATGCCCAGCACCGTCGGCTTGCCGGTGCGGATCCATTCCGCGACCATCCAGCCCACGCCTGCCGCCGCGGCGGCGATCTGGGTGGTGGCCATGGCCATGCCGGCGCGGCCGTTCGACCCGACGGCCGAACCGGCGTTGAAGCCGAACCAGCCCACCCACAGCAGCGACGCGCCGATGACGGCGTAGGTCAGGTTGAACGGGGCCAGGTCGTCGGTGCCGTAGCCGTGGCGCTTGCCCAGCACCAGGGCGGCCACCAGCCCGGCGATGCCGGCATTGATGTGCACGACCGTGCCGCCGGCGAAATCGATGGCGCCGAAGCCCGCGACCCAGCCGATCGGGCTCCAGACCCAATGGGCGATCGGGGCATAGACCAGCAGCGACCACAGGACGGTGAAGACGCACAGGGCGCTGAATTTCATGCGGTCGGCGAAGGCGCCGGTGATCAGGGCCGGGGTGATGATCGCGAACGTCATCTGGAACATCATGTAGACGCTCTCGGGGATCGTCATCACCGTGGGGTTGGACGAGCCCTGGCCGAGCGTGAAGCCGATATCGGCGCCCTTGGCGATATGCGCGCCGATGCCGTTGAGCATGACGCGCGACAGGTCGCCGATATAGGGCGTGCCGGTCGAGAAGGCGAGGCTGTAGCCCGCGACCATCCAGACGATGGTGATGATGCAGCAGATCGCGAAGGACTGCATCAGCGTGGCCAGCACGTTCTTCTTGCGGACCATGCCGCCATAGAACAGCGCCAGGCCCGGGATCGTCATCATCAGCACCAGGGCGGTGCTGGTCAGCATCCACGCCGTGTCGCCGCTGTTGATCGGCGGAGGGGCGTCGGCCGCCAGGGCGGGCGCGGCCGTCGCCAGCAGGGCGGCCGCCGCCAGGAGGGGGGACGTTACGACGGGGGAGAGGCGGCGGCGCATCGGGGGCTGCGTGGTCTGTCGCAGGGTCTGCATCGAGGTCTGCATCGGGGCGGCAAAGGTCACAGCGCGTCCTCTCCCGTTTCCCGGGTGCGGATGCGGATGACGCTGTCCAGGCTGGAGACGAAGATCTTGCCGTCGCCGATCTTGCCGGTATGCGCCGATTGCAGAATCACGTCGACCACCTGGTCCACGATGTCGTCGGACACCGCGACCTCGATCTTCACCTTGGGCAGGAAGCTGACATGATATTCCGCCCCGCGATAGATTTCGGTCTGGCCCTTCTGGCGGCCGAACCCCTTCACTTCCGACACGGTCAGCCCCTGGATGCCCAGGGGAGTCAGGGACTCGCGCACGTCGTCGAGTTTGAAGGGCTTGATGATGGCTGTGACAAGCTTCATCGCGCCACGTCTCCTTGTTGCATGATGAGAAATCGTTTCCTGATCCGGATGATGATCCAATTCCACAGAACGGCAATACAAAAACCTTGCCGCATCGTCCAAGGTTGGCGCCGCGTGCCGCCAGATCGGACGTGATGCCCATCAATGGGACAGAAGTGCCTGATTTCGTGCCTGTTTTGTAGGCGAAAGCTCTGCTGCCGGTCGGGGTGGCGGCCGAATCGCCGGGCGGCGTCCGGCCTGCCGGGGCGGGGCTTGGCTCTGGCTGTCCCGTCCGCCGGCTTGCCCGGCGGACGGGATTGCGCCACAGGATGACGGCGATGACCGATGGCACCATCCCCCCTTTCGTGAGCCCCCCCTTCGTGTCCGGGCCCGCCGGCGATGCATTCTCCGGCCGCGCCGTGGACGATGTCGATGTCTGCATCGTGGGGGCGGGGCCGGTCGGGGCCACGCTGGCCTGCCGCCTGGCGGTGGCGGGGATCCGCGTCGCGATCATCGACCGTGCCGCCCTGCCGCCGATGGAGGACCCGGCCTTCGACGGCCGGGCCTATGCCATCGCCGCCGGGTCGCGCCTGCTGCTGGAGGCGGCCGGGGTCTGGGCGCATCTGCCGCTGCCGGCCTGCGCGATCGAGGAGATCCGCGTGTCGGACGGCCGGCCCGGCGAGGCGCCGTCGCCTCTGCATCTGGAATTCGGGCGGCAGGATGCCGCGCAGCCGTTCGGCTGGATGATCGAGGCGCGCGCGCTGCGTGTCGCGCTGAACCGCTCGCTGCATGACGCCGCGGCGATCCGCGTGATGGCGCCGGACGAGGCCAGCGTGACCCGCGCGGCCGAGGGCGCGGTGGTGCGGACCCGGTCGGGGCGCGTGTTCGGCGCGCGGCTGGTGGTCGCGGCCGAGGGGCGGCGCAGCGCGCTGCGCGACCAGGCCCGGATTGCCGTCACGCGCCTGCCCTATCACCAGCGTGGCATCGTCTGTGCGGTGACGCATGAGCGGCCGCACCACAACCGGGCGCTGGAACATTTCCTGCCGGCCGGGCCGTTCGCGCAGTTGCCGATGGCGCCCACGGCCGGGCATGCGAACCTGTCGGCCATCGTCTGGTCCGAGGACGAGGGGGTGGCGCAGCGCATGGCGGCGTTGCCCGACGCGGCCTTCGCCCATGAGATCCAGCGCCGGATGGGGGATTGGCTGGGCCGGGTCACGCCGGTCGGGCGGCGCTGGACCTATCCGCTGTCGGCCCAGTACGCCCAGCGTTATTTCGATACCCGCCTGGCGCTGGTCGGGGATTCGGCGCACGGCATCCACCCGATCGCCGGGCAGGGGCTGAACCTGGGATTCCGCGACGTCACCGCCCTGTCCGACCTGCTGATCGCGGCGCATGAGCGGGGCGAGGACCTGGGCGGTCCGCAGGTGCTGCGCCGTTATCAGGCGCGCTGCCGGCCGGCCAACATGCTGATGCTGGCGGCGACCGACATGCTGGAGCGGCTGTTCGGCAATGACAATCCGCTGCTGCGCGGCGCGCGGGATGTGGGGCTGGCGGCGGTGCACCGCATGCCCGCGCTGCGCCGGGCCTTCGTCCGCCATGCGATGGGGCTGTAGGGGCCGGCGTTTTTCGTTTGGGATCTTTTGGGGTCTTTTTGGGATCTTTTCTGGGCAGGTGCCCTCTGGTCCGGGGCGGGGCGCTGTCCCATATCCTGCCTTTCTCTGCTGCGTCAGGTCCGTCATGCCCGATAGTTCGCCGATTTCGCTTGCCGATGCCCGCAAGAGCCGTTCCGCATCCGAGCCCACCCTGACGCAGATCGACCTGCGCCGGCTGTGGGACGACATCACGCAAGGATGCGAGGGCTGCGGCGATCCGCTGGTGCGGGGATTGCTGGCGACGGGCATTCGCAACCATGCCGGCTTCGCCAACGGGCTGGCCGCGCTGATCGGCCGCAAGCTGGGCGACCGGTCGGTGGCGGATGACGCGCTGGCCGAACTGGTCACGGACGTGTTCGATGCCGATCCCGAGATCGTGGCCGCCGCCGCCGCCGACCTGGTGGCGATCCGCGAGCGCGATCCGGCGACGGCGAATTACGCGACGCCGTTCCTGTTCTTCAAGGGCTATCACGCGGTGCAGAGCCACCGCGTGGCGCATTGGCTGTGGCATAACGACCGGCGCTATCTGGCGCTGCATCTGCAGAGCCGGGCGTCGGAACTGTTCGCGGTCGATATCCATCCGGCGGCGCGGCTCGGCCGGCGCATCCTGTTCGACCACGGCACCGGGATCGTGATCGGCGAGACCTCGGTGCTGGAGGACGACGTGTCGCTGCTGCAGGGCGTCACCCTGGGCGGCACGGGCAAGAATGTCGGCGACCGGCATCCCAAGGTGCGGCGCGGCGTGCTGATCGGTGCCGGGGCGAAGGTGCTGGGCAATATCGAGCTGGGCGAGGGCGCCAAGGTGGGCGCCGGGTCGATCGTGCTGGAATCGGTGCCGCCCTATACGACCGTGGTCGGCAATCCGGCGCGCCCGGTGGGCACGCGCCATTCCTCGCTGCCGGCCTTTACCATGGACCAGATGCTGCCGCCGATCGACTACATGATCTGAGGGGATGGGCGGAGACGAGGGGGCTATGTCGGCGGGGCTATGTCGGCGCCCCCTTCGTCGATGTCTCGTCTCCCTGTGGTTTTTTCAGCAGGAAGCGGCTGCGATAGCGCTGGACGCGGGCGGCGCGGCGATTGTCGCCGAAATTCTCACACCAGGGCTGGATTCCAAGTCGCACGGGTGGTGGCCTGCTCCGTACGGCCATCCAGCATGGCCGCCAGCATCCGTCAGACCGGGAAGAACAAGATTACCCTTGAGGAAGAGGTATTATACGTATAATTTGGGTATTGTCATCTGATCAGCGGGATGCCCACCCATGCCTATCGTCGGTGCCCTCGAATTCCAGCGCAAATTCGGCGAATTCCAGCATCAGGCCCAGCGCGAGCCGGTCGAGATCACCCGTCACGGCCGCCGCGAATATGTCCTGATGTCGGCCGATCATTATGACTGGCTCCGTGCGGCGGCCCAGCGAACCCATCGGACGGAGGATGTGTCCGAGGTGGTGCTGGCCGCCGTGGAGCGGGCCGAAATGGATGCGGAGCAGGCTCATCTTGATGCGTTGCTGAAGTAAGGGCGTGTCATTCCCTGAGCCGAAACCCGGCCTTGTCGTCCGTTGCGATTATCTGTGGACGCATGAAGCCGCGCGGGGGCAGGGGCAGGGCAAGGATCGACCCGCCTGTCTCGTCGCGGCCAGCGACAATGCCATGCGCCCCCGCTATGTCGTCCTGTTGCCCATCACCCATACGCCGCCTTCGGGCGATACGGTCGGAATCGAGATTCCGCCGAAGGTCAAAGCGGCGATCGGACTGGATGATGCGCCAAGCTGGGTAATCGTCTCGGAGCACAACGTCGATGAATGGCCGAGCGGCGGCGTGTCGCTCGTCCCCGGCAAGGCGGGCGTCTTTGCCTATGGTTTTATTCCGCCGGGCCTGTTTACCCGGATCAAGGCGGAGTTCGTCACCCTTGCCCGACAAAAGAAAAGCGCTGCTGTGCGTCGCTGAGGAACGGCGTGATCGTCACAGAAGAATAACGAAAAACATAACATGCAGCGCCAGGCGGCGGGACAGCATTTGATGACCCGTTCGGTAAACGCCGTCATGCGCAGCCTCCTTTCCATCTTGTCGTAATGATCGCCGCGGGGATTTCGACGCCGTCGCCGGGGCGTCGTGCTCTGGACATGTCGGCCATACCGCCGAACAGTGGGGTGGGAGATCGGTTCGAAAAGGGGAGGCGGGCGGCATGATGGTCACGGCACGGTTCGGCGGGAAGCGCGCATGGTTCCGGGGAGCGGTGTCGCTGGGGGCGTGGTTGCTGGGGGCATGGGTGATGGGCGGGACGCCGGCGTTGGGGGCGACGCCGGTGCTGCTGGAGCATGCGACCCTGATCGACGGGACCGGCGCGGCGCCCGTGGCGGATAGTGCGATCCTGGTGCGGGACGGGCGTGTCGCTTCGGTGGGGCGGGACGGGACGTTTGCGGTGCCGGCCGGTGCGCGGCGGGTCGATCTGGCGGGGCTGACGGTTCTGCCGGGGCTGATTTCCGATCATAGCCATACCGGACTGGTGAAGGGCACGCGCGACGACGCGGCCAATTACACGCGGGACAACATCCTGGCCCAGATGAGGCAGTACGCGCGCTATGGCGTGCTGGACGTGGTGTCGCTGGGGCTGAACACATCGCCTTTGTTCGACCGGTTGCGCGCGGAGCAGCATGCGGGGCGCAATCCGGGGGCCGACCTGTTCGGGGTCGATCAGGGGATCGGGGCGCCGGACGGGGTGCCGCCGCAGGGGATGTTCCATCTGGGGCCCGACCAGATCTATCGCCCGACCACGCCGGACGAGGCGCGCGCCGCCGTGGACCGGATGGCCGACGAGGGGACCGACCTGGTCAAGATCTGGGTGGATGATTTCCGCAACGGCGTGCCGGGGGCGAAGGGGTATCCCAAGATCGATCCGGCAATCTATCGCGCCGCGATCGACCAGGCCCACAAGCGCGGCCTGCGGGTGGCGGCGCATATCCACGACCTGGCCGATGCGAAGGCGCTGGTCGCGGCGGGGGCGGACATCATCGCCCATGGCGTGCGCGACCAACCGGTCGATCCCGATTTCATCATGCTGATGGAGCAGAAAGGGGCGTGGTACATCGCCACCCTGGATCTGGACGAGGCCAATTACGTCTTCGCCCAGCATCCGGAATGGCTGGACGACCCGTTCCTGTCCGCCGGGCTGGACCCCGCCCTGCGCGCCCAGTTCGCCGATCCGGCATGGCGGGCCAGGATCCTGGCCGCGCCGCTGACGGCGGCGTCGCGCAAGGCGTTGGCGATCAACCAGCGCAACCTGGCGACCTTGTACCGCGCGGGCATCCGCATCGGGTTCGGCACCGATTCCGGCGCGTCGGCCACGCGGATTCCGGGGTTCGCCGAACATCGGGAACTGAAGCTGACGGTGGCGGCGGGCCTGACGCCGCTGCAGGCCATTACGCTGGCCACCGGCCAGGCGGCGGCGCTGATGCGCTGGGACGACCGGGGGACGGTCCAGCCCGGGAAATGGGCCGATCTGCTTGTCGTGGCGGGCGATCCGGCGCGGGATATCGCCGCGGTCGACCGGATTGCGCAGGTCTGGCATCGCGGCGTCCGCACCGAGGGGGCGCTGGTCGCGCAATGAGGTGATTTCGCGTGAGGCGATTTCACGTAAGGCGATTCCACTGGGGCGCGATCTGATCTAAAGCCCCGAGGATGTGTGTATCGGGTGTAGCGGGAATGGGGGCATGAGGCCCGCCATCGTCATTGTCGGGGCCGGTCCGGCCGGGCTGGCGGCGGCCGAGCGGCTGGCGGAGGCCGGCTGCGCGGTGAGCGTGCTGGAACGGATGCCCACGATCGGGCGCCGGCTGCTGATGGCGGGCCGGGGCGGGCTGAACCTGACCCATTCGGAGCCGTTCGAGCGGTTCGTCACGCGGTATGGCGCGGCGCGATCGTGGCTGGAGCCCGCGCTGCGCGGCTTTGCCCCGGACGATCTGCGCCGCTGGGCGGACGGGCTGGGCCAGCCCTGTTTCGTCGGCAGCAGCGGGCGGGTCTTTCCGCTTGCCATGAAGGCGTCGCCGCTGCTGCGGGCCTGGCGCGCGCGGCTGGATGCGCTGGGGGTGCGGCTGCTGACCCGCCATGACTGGACCGGTTGGGACGAGGCGGGGCGGGTGCGCTTTGTCGGGCCCCAGGGGGATGGGCGCCAGGGAGACGGGATGCGGGGTGAGGGGACGATGCCGGCCGATGCCGTGCTGCTGGCGCTGGGCGGCGCGAGCCGGCCCCGCCTGGGGGCGGATGGGCGCTGGACCGCGCTGCTGGAGGAGGCCGGGATCGGGGTCGCGCCGTTCCGGCCGGCCAATTGCGGGTTCGTCACGAGCTGGAGCCGGGAATTTTGCGACCGGTTCGCCGGCACGCCGTTGCGGGGCATCGCGCTGATGCTGGATGGGGTGCCGGATGAGGGTGGCGCCGGAGAGGATGCGCGGGTGCGGGGCGAGGCGGTGGTGACGCGGCGCGGGCTGGAGGGCGGCGCGGTCTATGCGCTGTCCGCCCGGCTGCGCGAGCGGATCGCGCGGCACGGGACGGCGCGGCTGATGATCGATCTGCGGCCGGACATGGCGTGCGACGCGGTGGCCGGGCGGCTGGCGCGGGTGCGGGGGCGCGAGAGCCTGTCCAACCTGCTGCGCAAGGCGCTGCGCCTGCCGCCCGTGGCGGTGGCGCTGCTGCGCGAGGGCATGCCGCATGGCGAAAGCCCGCCGCGCGACACCGTGGCGCTGGCGCGGCTGGTCAAGGCGGTGCCGGTGGTGGCGACGGCGCCCGATTCGCTGGAGCGGGCGATTTCGGCGGCCGGCGGGGTGCGCCGCGCCGAAATCGATGCGCGCTTCATGCTGCGTGCCCGGCCGGGGGTGTTCGTGGCCGGCGAAATGCTGGATTGGGAGGCCCCGACCGGGGGATATCTGTTGCAGGCCTGCTTCGCCACCGGGCATGCCGCCGCGCGCGGAGTGCTGGACTGGTTGCAGGAGCAGGGCAAGGGACGGTATCCGTCCTGTCCATGACGGTTGCGATCACCATAGGCGACGTGCGGGGCGGGGGCCCCGCGCAGATGGATCTGGCGGAATTGCTGTCCACCCGCCTGCTGGTGCAGGGCAATTCCGGGTCGGGCAAGTCGCATCTGCTGCGCCGGCTGCTGGAGCAGTCGGCGACGCTGGTGCAGCAGGCCATCATCGATCCCGAGGGCGATTTCGTCAGCCTGGCGGAGAAATACGGCCATCTGGTGATCGACGGCGCCGCCCATACCGAGGCGGAACTGCAGGCGGCGGGCGAGCGCATGCGCGTGCATCGCGCGTCGGTCGTGCTGAACCTGGAAGGCGCGGACGCCGAGGTGCAGATGCGCCGCGCCGCCGCCTTTCTGGGCGGGATGTTCGAGGTGGGGCGGGATTACTGGTACCCGGTGCTGGTGGTGGTGGACGAGGCGCAGCTCTTTGCTCCGGCGGCGGCGGGCGAGGTGTCGGACGAGGCGCGGCGGGCTTCGCTGGGTGCGATGACCAACCTGATGTGCCGTGGGCGCAAGCGCGGGCTGGCCGGGGTGATCGCCACCCAGCGCCTGGCGAAGCTGGCCAAGAACGTCGCGGCCGAGGCGTCGAATTTCCTGATGGGGCGCACCTTCCTGGATATCGACATGATGCGCGCCGCCGACCTGCTGGGCATGGAACGGCGCCAGGCCGAGAGCTTCCGCGACCTGGAGCGCGGCTATTTCGTCGCGCTGGGGCCGGCTTTGTCCCGCCGGCCGCTGCCGGTGCGGATCGGCGCGGTCGAGACCGAGAGCCGCTCGGCCGGGCCGGCCCTGATGCCCTTCGCCCCCGCGCCGCCGCCCGAGGACATTCGCGACCTGATCCTGACCCGGATGCCGGAGCGCGAGGCGCCCGCCCGTCCGCCGCGGCCGGTGGCGCCGCCGCCGCCGGACATCCTGGCGCAACTGGCCGCCCACGCGGCCTCGGCCGCGATCGTCACCGAGGCCGAGGCGCGGGGCGCGCCGGCCGAGGCCGACATGGACCCGGCCGAGCGGCGGCGGCAGTTCGGTGCGATCCTGACCGAGATCCTGCGCGACGAGGAGGCCGGTTTCCGCCCGGTGCACGTACTGTACCAGGATTTCCTGGTGCGCTGCCGGATCGAGGGGATGGGGCGCCAGGCGCTGGACATGCCGCAATTCCGCCGCCTGCTGGCCACCGCCCGCGCCGGGATCGACGCGGAGGCCGCCGAGAGCGAGACCTGGCAGACCGCCGAGCGCATCGCGGGACCGTTGCCGGACGACGTGCGGGGGATTTTCCTGCTGATCGCCCGGGCGGCGCAGCAGGGGGCGCCTTGTCCGTCGGACGCCACCATCGCCAGGGCGTACGGCACCCATTCTCTCGGCCGGGCGCGCCGGCAGCTCGCCTATCTGGAAGAACAGAACGTCATCGTCCTGCGCACCGACGGGATGGGGCGGCGCAGCGCGGCCGTGATCGGCCCGGGGTGGGAGACCGCGCCCGCCGATCCGAACGGCGCGGGGTGAGCGACGGGCAGGGTCTGGGGGCAAGGCAAGGCGAGGGCGCTGCCCTCGACCCGCAAGGGGTCGCGGACCCCTTGACCCCAATCTGTTGATGAATAACGGTTTCTAATGTTGGTGTCCTGCCCGGGAAACTCTTTCCCGGGCAGGACGCTCGTCGATCGGCCTTCCGTCAGGCCGGCGTCAGCGGCGCCACCAGCCGGTCTTGCGGACCGGAGCGGGGCTGGAACCGTCGATGACGATCGGCTGCACGGCCGGGCTGCCGGCCGGCGTGGCCTCCGCGGCGGCCGGTTCGGGCGTTGACTCGGTGCCCGCCCCCGTTGCCGCCTTGGCGCGGGCGGGGGTTTTGCGCGTGCGCCGGGGTTTGGCCGCGGTCGTTTCGCCGGCGGTTTCGCTGGTGGCGTCCTCGGCGGGTGTCTCGGCCGCCGGTTTGGCCTTGCGGGTGCGGGGCGCGGTCGCGGATGCGGCGGCGCGGGTGGTCCGCTTGCGGGCCGGCTTGGCGGGGGCCGCTTCGGCTGCGTCCTCGGCGTTTGCCGTGCTCTCGGCGTCGGCGGGTGTCTCGGCCGCCGGCTTGGCCTTGCGGGCGCGCGTCGTGGACGCGGCCGTGGACGTGGCGGCGCGGGTGGCCCGTTTGCGGGCCGGCTTGGCGGGCGTTACCTCGGGGGCTTCCCCGGCGGTTTCCCCAGCAGCTTCCCCAGCGGCTTCCCCAGCAGCGTCCACGACCTCCGTTGCGGGGGCGGCGCTGTCTTCGGCCTGGGCGGGTTGTTCCACCGCCTTGGTCGCGGCCTTGCGCGCGGTCGCCGCGCGGCGGCGCCTGGGCTTGGCCGGTGCCTCGGCCTCAACCGCCGTGGGCTCGGCGATCGGGGGCTCGGCAACCGTGGGCTCGGCGATCGCGGGCACCGCCTCGGGCTCGGACACCGCCAGCGTTTCGGCGACGTCGAGGATGTCCCCGGCGGCACTGTCCCCGGCGAGACTATTCTTGGCGAGATTGCCTTCGATGAGCGCGGCCGGCGATGCGGGCGTTGCCTGGGCGGGCGCCAGCTCGGCGGATTGCTCGATCACGTCGAAGATGTCGATGATGCCGTTGCCGAACGGATTGGCCGGCGTCGGGCCGCGATAAGGCTCGGCGCGATGGGGCTCGGCGCCTGGGGCGCGGCGTTCATGCCGGTCGCGGCGGCGGCGGTGGCGATCGCGTCCGCCATCCTCGCGGCCCTGCGCAGGCTCGGGAGCAGGCTGGCGCCGTGCCTGCGGAGCCTCGGCCTCTTCGCCGGGTTCGCGCGGCGCCTCGGTGGCGAATGCCGCCTCGGTATCTTCTCCGGCGTCTTCCTGAGCGGCTTCCTCCCCGGCGGGGTGCAGCGCGGTTTCGGGCTGTTCGCCCCGTTCGGCTCCGCGACGGCGGCGACGACGGCGGCGGCGGCGGCGATGATCGGTGCCCTCTTCGCCTTCTCCCTCGGCGGCGGACGGCGCGGCTTCGGCCGGGATCGTTCCAGGCCGGACGGCTTCACCCTGGGCGGCTTCACCCTGGATGGTTTCACCTTGGGGCGTTTCGGCCGGCGCGGCGGGCAGGATCGGGATTTCGCGGACCTGGCCGGATTGCGCGGCCTCGGCGGGGACCGGCTGCGGTGCCACCGGTTCGAACCGCTCGGTCTGCGGACGGGTGCGTTCGATGCGGACCTGCGACGGCGCCAGGCTGGGGTCGGGCGCGAAGGTGACGCGCATCTTGTGGCGCTTTTCGATTTCGTCCAGCCAGACGCGCTTGTTGTTCAGGATATAGAGCGCGATCTCGGCGGCGACATGCACCATGATCTCGGCCGCGCGGCGGCGCGCGCCTTCTTCCTCGATCGCGCGCAGCACGTGCAGGGTCGCGCTTTCGGTGCCGCGGATGATGCCGGTGCCCTGGCAGTGCGGGCAGGGGGTGAAGGTGGATTCCGTGATCGACGGGCGCAGGCGCTGGCGCGACATTTCCAGCAGGCCGAAATGCGAGATCGCGCCGACCTGGATGCGCGCGCGGTCGGTGCGCAGCGCGTCCTTCAGCCGCCGCTCGACCATCGCATTGTGCTTGCGGCTTTCCATGTCGATGAAGTCGATGACGATCAGGCCCGCCAGGTCGCGCAGGCGCAATTGCCGGGCGACTTCCTCGGCGGCTTCGAGATTGGTGCGCAGCGCGGTCTCTTCGATATTGCGCTCGCGCGTCGCGCGGCCCGAATTGACGTCGATCGCGACCAGGGCCTCGGCCTGGTTGATGACGAGGTAGCCGCCCGAGCGCAACTGCACGGTGGGCGAGAGCATCGAGTCCAGCAGGCCCTCGACATTGAAATGCGAGAACAGCGGCTGGGCGCCGTTCTGCCAGCATTTCACCTTCTGCGCGCTCTGCGGCATCAGCATGCGCATGAATTCGCGGGCCGATTTCCAGCCGGCCTCGCCATCGACCAGGATCTCGCCCACGTCGCGGGTGTAGATGTCGCGGATGGCGCGCTTGATGAGGCTGGCTTCCTCATAGATCAGCGCGGGCGCCATCGAGCGCATCGTATGGTCGCGGATATCGTCCCACAGCCGCAGCAGATATTCGCAGTCGCGCATGATCTCGGGGCGCGGCCGCTGGGCGCCGGCGGTGCGCACGATCATGGCCATGCCGCGGGGGATCTGCAGTTCGGCGATCACGTCCTTGAGCCGGCGGCGATCGGCCACCGAGGTGATCTTGCGCGACACCCCGCCGCCGCGCAGCGAGTTGGGCATCAGCACGCAGTAGCGGCCGGCCAGCGAGATATAAGTGGTCAGCGCGGCGCCCTTGTTGCCGCGTTCCTCCTTGACGACCTGCACCAGCAGGACCTGGCGGCGGCGGATGACTTCCTGGATCTTGTAGCTGCGCAGGAAGCGGGCGATGCGGCGCTGGACCGCGCCTTCCTCGCCGGTATCGGTCTCGCCGCCGACCGTCTCGGGCAGGGGCTCGGGCTCGGGCTGGGCGGCCTCGTCGTCGGTCGCCACCAGTTCGGCGGTGCCGGAGACGGATTCCGGGACGGATTCCGAGCCGGACTCCAGGCCGGTTTCGGCGTCGGTTTCAGAGCCGGGCCCGGCTTCGGCGAAATCGTCCTGAAGCTGGGCCTCGTCGGCGCGGGCTTCTTCCTCCTGCAGGGCGAGCAGGCGCTCGCGATCGGCCACCGGGATCTGGTAGTAGTCCGGATGGATCTCGCTGAAGGCCAGGAAGCCGTGGCGGTTGCCGCCATATTCGACGAAGGCGGCCTGCAGGCTGGGCTCGACCCGGATCACCTTGGCCAGGTAGATATTGCCCTTGAGCTGCTTCTTGGCCGATGCCTCGACGTCGTAATCTTCGAGCCTGTTACCATCCATCACGACCACGCGGGTTTCTTCCGCGTGGGTCGTGTCGATCAGCATGCGCTTGTTCATAAAAAACGGAACTCCGGTATGCCCGGTCCCGGCCTCTGTCCGGCGTCCGCATCGGGGGCGGACGGAGGCGGCGGGCGGAAGGGGCAAAAACAGTCGGGGGGAACATGATGAATCCAGAAACCGTTGCGGCGGAGCCCGCGCGGCCGTGATCAGCGCGCGCCGCCAGGGGCGCGGGCTGGGTCAAACGGTCTTCGGACGCGGGTCGCGTGGCGTTCATCCATCCTCATCAAACGATGACGCGCGGCCGTGCATCGTCCGGCCGCATCGTCGCATATATGGCGTCGTCATCCGCCGTCCGGCCTTGCGGCCGGGGCGGAGCGGCAGCCGGTTCCGTCGGCGTGGACGGCCCGGCCATCCAGGATGTCAGTCCCCTGGGTGTCGGGCGCCACGCCCCGATGGGACCGGCCGGCCGGATGGGTCCGGTCATGCCGCGCGTGCCTCTTTCAGGCGTCGATCGGCGCGGACCCATCACGAGTACAGCATGACCCAACTGCGCCCCCGCTGCAAGCGCCCCTCGGGGGGCAGCCGGGTTTCGTCATCGGGGTTGACGGCCGGTACCAATGATTGCGTGCAAACCGTTGATATGCTGACGACGCGCGCGATTCCTGCTAGATGGGGGTGGGATCGGCAATGGAGACCGGTTTTGCATGTTCCAATATCGTTCCGACGGCGCGGCGGCGCCGGGCAGGCAGGCTGAGGGGCGCCGCCGGGTGCTGCTGGCGGGGCTGGCGGCGTGCGTGACGCTGCCGACGCGGGCGGCGGTGCATCATGGTGGGCACGGGCAGGGCGGCCATCATCTGGGCGCGCCGGCCATCGTCGGCCGGGCGGCGGCGCCGTTGCCGCTGGTCATGCTGGACCCCGGCCATGGCGGCAAGGACCCGGGCGCGATCGGGGTTTCCGGCACCTATGAGAAACATATCGCCGAGGCGGCGGCGGCGGAGTTGCGGCGGCAATTGCTGGCCAGCGGGGCGTATCGCGTGGTGATGACGCGCGCGGACGACCGATTCATCCCGCTGGAAGGGCGGGTCGAGATCGCCCATGCCCACCGGGCCGCGCTGTTCATCTCGATGCATGCCGATGCGCTGACCGATCGCGGCGTGCGCGGGGCCAGCGTCTATACCCTGTCGGGCCAGGCGTCGGACGCGCAGACGGCGGCGCTGGCGCGCACCGAGAACAGCGCCGACCGGTTCGGCGGGCCGCAGGTCCATGCCGCCTCGCCCGAGGTGCAGGCCATCCTGGCGAGCCTGGTGACCGAGGAGACGCGCCGCGGCGCCGCCCATATGGCCAGCAGCGTGGTCGCGGCGTTCCAGCCGCGGATCGGGCTGCTGCCCAATCCGTCGCGCCATGCGGCGTTCGTGGTGTTGAAATCGGCGGATATTCCCTCGGTCCTGGTCGAGATGGGGTTCATGTCCAACCGGCTGGACGAGGCGGCGCTGCGCCAGGCCGGGCACCGGATGATGGTCGCGGGGGCGATGAAGCAGGCGATCGACCGGTATTTCGCCTCGGCCGGCGGGGTGACGCGGCTGACCGGCTGATCGGCCGGTCGCGTCGATCGTTGGGGGCGGCTTTCCGCGCGAATTCGGTTGCAATTTCGATTGCAATTTCGGTTGCAATCGGCGGGTCGGCCTGTATGGTGCCGCCCATGGATCGCGTGACGTTCATGATGGCCGGCAGGATGGGTGCGCAAGCGCCTGCGCTGTCGTGCGCCCGTGGACGCGGGGCGCTCCTCCTTCGCCTTCGACTTATCTGCCCCCGACTTATCATCCCCTGAGCGTTCAGGGCCGGCGCGATGCCGGTACGCCCAGGGGATGATGCGGGCCCGGGCCCGCATGCAGGTAAGCGAACGCCGCCCGTGGCGTTCATAAGGCGAACATCCGGCACAAGTCCGAGGTATATTCCCCATGACGATCGACCATCCGTCCTTCGGCCGCATCGACGGCAACCGCGTCATCATTTTCGACACGACGCTGCGCGACGGCGAACAATCCCCCGGTTTCTCGATGAACCTGACCGAGAAGCTCCGGATGGCCGAGGCGCTGGCCGAGCTGGGCGTCGACGTGATCGAGGCGGGCTTTCCCGTGGCGTCGAAGGGCGATTTCGAGAGCGTGCACCAGATCGCCTCGACCGTTCGGGGGCCGGTGATCTGCGCACTGGCGCGCAGCGGCGGCAAGAACGACATTGCCAGCGCGGGCGAGGCCATCCGTCCGGCGGAGCGCGGCCGCATTCATAATTTCATCTCCACCTCGCCGCTGCACATGAAATACAAGCTGCGGATGGAGCCCGAGACGGTGCTGGAGCTGATCACCGCCGGCAACATGGCGGCGCGCCAGTTCACCGACGACGTCGAATGGTCGGCCGAGGACGGGTCGCGCACCGATCCGGACTTTCTGTGCCGCTGCGTCGAGGCCGCGATCAAGGCCGGGGCCACGACGATCAACATCCCCGATACGGTGGGCTATGCGACGCCCGAGGACATGGCGCGGATCTTCGCCGACCTGCGCGCACGCGTGCCGGGCGCGGACAGGGTGATCTTCTCGGCCCACAATCATAACGATCTGGGCCTGGCGGTGGCGAACACCATCGCGTCGGTCTCGGCGGGCGCGCGGCAGATCGAGTGCACCATCAACGGCATCGGCGAGCGCGCGGGCAATGCGGCGCTGGAAGAGATCGTGATGGCGCTGCGCACCCGCCAGGACGTGCTGCCCTATCGCAACGACATCCGGACCGGGAATCTGCTGCGGGTGTCGCGCATGCTGGCGACGATCACCGGTTTCGACGTGCAGCCCAACAAGGCGATCGTCGGCCGCAACGCCTTTGCCCATGAGAGCGGCATCCATCAGGACGGCGTGCTGAAGAATGCCGCGACCTATGAGATCATGACGCCGGAGAGCGTGGGCTGGACGCGTTCGTCGCTGGTGCTGGGCAAGCATTCCGGCCGCGCAGCGTTCCGCGACAAGCTGAAGGCCATGGGATATGGCGACATGGACGACGCGCAATTGAACGACGCGTTCGTGCGCTTCAAGGATTTGGCCGACCGCAAGAAGGTCGTCTATGACGAGGACCTGGCGGCGCTGGTCGATGACGAGGCGCGCGATCATGCCCGCATCCGGTTCGTGTCGCTGGAGGTCGAGGCCGGGTCCAAGCGGCCGGCGCGCGCCGCGCTGGTGCTGGAGGTCGACGGGGAAGCCCGCGACGCCACGGTGAACGGACAGGGGCCGGTGGATGCGGCGTTCAACGCGGTGCGCGCCATCTATCCCCACGACGCGACGCTGCAGCTTTATTCGGTGGGTGCGGTGACCGAGGGCAGCGATGCCCAGGCGCGGACCACGGTGCGGCTGGAAGAGGACGGCAAGCTGGTGGACGGGCAGGGGGCGGACAGCGACACGCTGGTCTCGGCCGTGCGGGCCTATGTCCATGCGCTGAACAAGCTGCTGGTCAAGCGGACACGGGCCGAGCCCGAGGCGCTGATGGCCTGAACCTGCGGTCCGTTCGGTCGGAACGGGAAAAAGGCGTCCGCATCGTGCGGGCGCCTTTTTTCATGCGGCCCGGGCATGAACGGCCCGGGCCCGGAGAATCCGGGCGTCAGTAGCCGTTATAATAGCCCGGCGGAGGAGGGGGCGGAGGCGGCGGCGGATAGGCGGGCCGTCCGTAATAGCTCGGCGGCGGCGGGGGCGGCGGGGGGGCGTAGCCCTGTTGCGGATAGTACGGGCGCTGCGGGGTGGTCGCGGCGCCGGTCGCGGCGCCGACCGCACCGCCGGCCAGTGCGCCGATCGCGGCACCGCGGCCGCCGCCGGCGAGCGCGCCGATCGCAGCGCCGCCGCCGGCGCCGATCAGTCCGCCGCCCAGCGCGCGCTGGCCCGGGTCATAGGGATTGCTGCAGGCCGCGAGCGACAGCATGCCGCCGGCGGCCGCGACGAGGGCCAGCCCGCGAAGCGGCCGGCGCGGCATGAGGGGGGAGCTAGTGGAGAGACTGCGAAGAAGGCTCATGTTCATCTCATGGTTGGGAGGCGCGGCCCGGAGAACGTGATCGGGGAGGATGGAGCCATCCTTCCTCCCCGACCCGTTTATCCCCGGCGGGGCGTCCTGTCAGTAGCTGCCCCTGTCAGTAACCGCCGTTGTAGCCGCGGCGCGGCGGCGGGTTGGGCGTGGTCGCGGCCCCGGTGGCGGCGCCGAGCGCGCCGCCGGTCAGCGCGCCGATCGCGGCCCCGGTGCCGCCGCCGGCGAGGCCGCCGATTGCGGCACCGCCGCCGGCGCCGATCAGTCCGCCGCCCAGCGCGCGCTGGCCCGGGTCATAGGGATTGCTGCAGCCGGCGAGCGCCAGCAGGCCGGCGCCGAGGATCGCGGAGCGAGCCAGAAGGGGGGCATGCACGCGGATCGTCATGGTCAATATCCTCATCGAAATCGCCAGGCGCCTCGCACATGAGGCGGCTGGATTGTCATGTGACGGGGAACTGTCGGTCCCGCTCGTGAATTCCGCGCGGCGTTTCGGTGGCGAAAACAGGGCAGCGCGAAAGGCGGAACGCGGAAGGCGGGACCGGGTCCTCTCGACGCAGGGAATATGGGGATGCGTGCAGGGGCCGGCAGCCGGGCGACGGCAAATTTTTTCAACCGATCGAAGGGCGATCCGAAGGGCGGCCGGAATGACGGCCCGGATGGCGGCCCGGATGACATATGAAAAGCACGAATTAATGTCCGTGGGCCTTGCCCAGGGGGCGCGGCCCCGGTAAGCCGTCGCCCTGATCCGACAGTACCGGTTGACATGCGCGCGGCCCGCCGCCGTGGCGCATCCGCCGGCCGGGGTCGTGCTTGTTCGCGGGAGTTCTGCATGTTTGCTCGTCTGCTGGGTCTTTTGTCGGCCGACATGGCCATCGACCTCGGCACGGCCAATACGCTCGTCTATGTCAAGGGACGCGGCGTCGTTCTGAACGAACCGTCGGTGGTGGCGATCGCCGACGTACGCGGCAAGAAGCAGGTCCTGGCGGTGGGCGAGGAAGCCAAGCAGATGGTCGGGCGGACGCCCGGCAACATCACCGCGATCCGGCCGCTGCGCGACGGCGTCATCGCCGATTTCGAAGTCGCCGAAGAAATGATCAAGCATTTCATCCGCAAGGTGCATAACCGCAGGATGTTCGCCAGCCCGCTGATCATCGTCTGCGTGCCGTCGGGCTCGACCGCGGTCGAGCGCCGCGCCATCCAGGAAAGCGCGGAAAGCGCCGGAGCGCGCAAGGTGTTCCTGATCGAGGAGCCGATGGCGGCGGCGATCGGCGCCGGCCTGCCGGTCACCGAGCCGTCGGGCAGCATGATCGTCGATATCGGCGGCGGTACCACCGAGGTCGCGGTGATCTCGCTGGGCGGCATCGTCTATGCCCGGTCGGCCCGTGTCGGCGGCGACAAGATGGATGAGGCGATCATTTCCTATATCCGCCGTACCCATAACCTGCTGATCGGCGAAAGCTCGGCCGAGCGGATCAAGATCGAGCTGGGGTCGGCGCTGCCGCCGGACGATTACCAGGATGACGGCGGCTGGCGCGAGGTCAAGGGCCGGGACTTGATCAACGGCGTGCCGCGGGAGGTCGTGGTCTCGCAGGCGCAGATCGCCGAGAGCCTGGCCGAGCCGGTCAGCCAGATCGTCGATGCCGTCACCACCGCGCTGGAAAACACGCCGCCGGAACTGGCCGCCGACATCGTGGACAAGGGGATTGTGCTGACGGGCGGGGGCGCGCTGCTTTTCCGGCTGGACGAGGTGCTGCGCCGGTCGACGGGCCTGCCGGTCACGGTGGGCGAGGACGCGCTGTCCTGCGTGGCGCTGGGGACCGGGCGCGCGCTGGAAGAAATGAAACGGCTGAAGAACGTACTGACCAGCATGTACTGATACTGACCGCGGAAGAGGCGAGCCGGGCGCGCGCCGCGCGTCCGGGACAGGCACGGGCAAGGGGGCGGGGGTGATGAAGATCCCGCGGAACGACGGCGAGCGGATCGGCGACGCGACCGGGGGGCACCTGCCGTGCGGGGGTGCCGCGCGATGATTCCGCTGTCCATCCCGCTGCGCCAGGCGCTGGACAAGCTGGTGCTGCCGTTCCTGATCGTCGCGGCGCTGGGCGTCATGCTGCTGGGACAGGCGGATCGCCCGCTGGCCGAGCGGATGCGCATGGAGGTCGCCGATCTGCTGGCGCCGGCCTATGGGATGATCGCCTGGCCGCAGGCGCGGATCCGCTTCCTGGTCGGCCGGGTGCGCGACATGGGGCGGGTCGAGGCCGAAAACCAGCGCCTGCGTGCCGAGAACGCCAATCTGCGCCATTGGTACGACGTCGCGGCCGCCCTGGCCGACGAGAACGCGACCCTGAAGGCCAACCTGCACTGGATGCCGGACCCGGAATCATCCTTCGTCACCGGCCGCGTGGTGCGCGACGCCAGCGGGCTGTATGCCCGCAGCGTGCTGGTGGCCGCCAGCGTCGATGCGGGAATCCGCAAGGGCGAGATCGCGCTGGATGCGTCGGGCCTGGTCGGGCGGGTGACCGAAACCGGAATCCGCTCGGCGCGGGTGCTGCTGGTGACGGATGTGTCCAGCCGCATTCCGGTCACTCTGGAAGTCAGCCACGGGGCGGCTATAATGGCGGGAGACAATTCAGCTACTCCGCGCCTGATCTATTACCCGCAGGATAATCCGCCGATCGAGGGAGAACGTGTCGTCACCAATGGCGAGATCGATTCACTGCCCCCTGGCCTGCCCGTCGGCCGGGTCCATTATCCCCGTCCCGGGCAGCCGGTCGTCGTTCCGGCGGCGATGCTGGGGCATCTCGACATCGTCCGGATCTTCGATTACGGCCGCGGGGCGGTGGTCGCGCCGGACGCGCCGGGGCGCGTGCCCGCCCAGCGCCCGGCGGACGGCCTTGGGCTTCCGTTCCAGTCTCCGGCTGGTGGCGCCCCATTCGGCGGTGCCCCGTTCGGCGGTGCTCCGTTCGGTCCGGCGCCGTTCGGCCGCGCCCCGTTCGGCCGAGGATGAGAGTGTGCATGGATGACGCCCGACCCGTCACCTGCGCTGCAGCCGGGCATCCAGCCCCGCGCCAGCCTGTGGCGGCGGCTGGACGTGCTGGCGCGGCGCGGCCTTCCCGCCGCGCTGACCGGCCTGGCCATCCTGCTGCTGTCCGCGCCGCTCGACCTGCCGGGGCAGGCCGAGCTGCTGCCGGGCGTGGTGCTGTCCTCGGTGTTCTTCTGGTCGATCTTCCGGCCGGCCTCGATGCCGTCGCCGGCCGTCTTCCTGTGCGGGCTGCTGGTCGACCTGCTGGGGTTCGGGCCGCCGGGGGTCATGCTGCTGGTGCTGCTGATCGTCCATGGGGTCGCGCTGTCGGCGCGCTATGGGCTGGCGCGGCTGCACGTGCTGGCGCTGTGGCTGGCGTTCGGGGGGGTGTCGGCCGCCGGCACCGTATTGCAATGGGCGCTGGTTTCCGCGCTGTCGCTGCGGGTGATGCCGGGGGCGGCGTTCGGGTTCCAGTGGACGCTGGGGATGGGGGTCTTTCCGGTTCTGTACGGGCTGTTCACGGCCATGTCGCGCACCGTCGCGAATCCCGAGCGCGCCTGATCGGCGCCGCCGGGATGCGTTTCTGAGCGGGTGGTCGGATGATCCGGCGCAGAAAGACCATGCCCCGCCTGATGTCGCGGCCCGACACCGAAAACCCGTCCCGCGGCGTCTTTACCCGCCGGGCGCTGGTGGTGCTGACGGCGCAGATGGCGGCCCTGGGCGGGCTGGGGCACCGGCTGTACGAGCTGCAG
Source organism: Nguyenibacter sp. L1 (assembly GCF_035199985.1). Lineage (GTDB taxonomy): Bacteria > Pseudomonadota > Alphaproteobacteria > Acetobacterales > Acetobacteraceae > Gluconacetobacter > Gluconacetobacter vanlangensis. The sequence goes on along the minus strand of NZ_CP127015.1, from coordinate 609,909 downwards.
GTGCGCGACGGCGACCATTATGCCCGGCTGGCGGAGAACAATCGCGTCAATCGCCGGCTGATCGCGCCGCCGCGCGGGCGGGTGGTCGACCGGTTCGGCATTGCCGTGGCGTCGAACAAGGTGAATTGGCGCGCCCTGCTGCTGCCGGAGGAGACCAGCGACATTCCGGGCACGCTGGACCGGTTTTCCGCCCTGCTGCCGATCGAACCCCGCGATCGCGCCCGTATCGAGCGGGAGATGCGCCACAAGCGGCGTTTCATCCCGATCATGCTGCGCGATTTCCTGTCCTGGGACGACATGGCGCGGATCGAGCTGAACGCGCCGTCGCTGCCGGGGGTGGTGATCGACGTGGGCACCACGCGCAATTACCCGTTCGGGCCGTTGCTGGCGCATGTGGTGGGCTATGTCGCGCCGCCGGGCGAGGCGGAGGTGGCCCATGACGCGACCATGGCGCTGCCGGGGATGCGTATCGGCCGTGCCGGCCTGGAGCAGACCCAGGACGCGCAGTTGCGCGGCACGGTGGGCGCGGTGGAGATCGAGGTCAATTCCGTCGGGCGCGTCATGGCCGAATTGTCGCGCGATGACGGCCAGCCGGGCGACGAAATCACCCTGACCGTCGATTCGGGGTTGCAGCAGGCGGTGCTGGGCCGGATCGCCGACCAGTCGGCCAGCGCGGTCGTGATGGATTGCCGCAACGGCGAGGTGCTGGCCATGGTCAGCAACCCGTCCTTCGACCCGTCGCTGTTCGACAGCGGCGTCAGCCAGGCGCAATGGGTCGAATGGACCAATGACGAGCGCACGCCGCTGATCAACAAGGCGGTGGCCGGCGTCTATCCGCCCGGATCGACCTTCAAGCCCGCGGTGGCGATGGCGGCGCTGCGGGCCGGAACGCTGTCGCCGGCCGACCGGATCTTCTGCCCCGGCTATCTGGACGTGGGCGGCACGCGCTTCCATTGCTGGTCGCGCTACGGCCATGGGTCGCTGACCCTGCGGGACGGGCTGAAATTCTCGTGCGACGTGTTCTTCTACGAGGTCGCGCGCCGGACGGGCATGGACGCGATCGCCGCCGCGGCCCACAGTTTCGGGCTGGGCACGTCTTTGGACATCGAGCTGCCTCATGCCCGCCAGGGGCTGATCCCCACGCCGCAATGGCGGCGGGCGCACGGCCAGCACTGGAATGGCGGCGATACGATCGTCAGCGGCATCGGGCAGGGATTCGTGCAGGTCACGCCGCTGCAACTGGCGACCTATGTCTCGCGCCTCGCCAGCGGGCGCGCGGTGCAGCCCCATCTGGTCCGCGCCGTTTCCGGCAAGCTGGTGGAGGGCACCGATCCGGCGCATTGGCCGGCGCTGGAGATGCCCGACCCGTTCCTGGACCAGCTTCGGCAGGGCATGTTCGCCGTGGTGAACGAGCCCCACGGCACGGCGCCCAAGGCCCGGCTGGACATTCCGGGCGTCCAGATGGCCGGCAAGACCGGGTCGGCCCAGGTGCGGCGGGTGTCGCGCGCCATGCGCGAGAGCGGTCATTTCGATTCCTCGGCGCTGCCGTGGGAATATCGGCCGCATGCGCTGTTCATCTGCTTTGCGCCCTTCGACGCGCCGCGCTATGCGGTGTCGGTGGTCGTCGAGCACGGCAATGCCGGCGCCGCCGTGGCGGCGCCGCTGGCCCGCGACATCATGACCGACGCCCTGACGCGCGATCCGGCGAACCGCAAGGAGCCGCCGGGCCAGGTGGTGGCCGAGATCGAGTAGAGCAGTCTGCGCTCAGGCGGGCCGGAGGGGAGATGAATTTTCAGAAGCGCCTGCTGCGCGCCGAGCCCAATTTCCGCATCCTGGCCAAGCTCTGGCAGGTCAACTGGCTGTATGTGCTGCTGATCTGCGTCCTGGCGGGGGTGGGGTACGGCGCGCTGTATTCGGCGGCCGGCGGGTCGTCGCGTCCCTTCGCCGGACCGCAGAGCATCCGCTTCGCCATCGGGCTGGTGATGATGGTCTGCGTGGCGCTGACCAGTCCGCGCGTACTGGTGCGCCTGGCCTGGCCGCTTTACGGCCTGTCCATGCTGCTGCTGGTGGCGGTGCTGCGGATGGGGCATGTCGGCAAGGGGGCGGAACGCTGGCTGATCGTCGGCGGCATGCAGATCCAGCCGTCGGAACTGGCGAAGATCGCGCTGGTCCTGGTGCTGGCCACCTGGTTCCATCGGGTCAATTACCGCAAGATGGCCAATCCGCTCTATCTGCTGCCGCCGGCGCTGCTGGTGCTGCTGCCGGTCGGACTGGTGCTGAAGGAGCCCAACCTGGGGACCGCGGTGATCACCGGCCTGGTCGGGGCGGCGATCTTCTTCGCCGCCGGGATGCGGATCTGGCAGATCGCGCTGCTGCTGGCGCCGGTGCCGTTCCTGGGCAAGATCGTCTATGCCCATCTGCACGACTACCAGAAGGCGCGGATCACCACCTTCCTGCATCCGGAGAGCGATCCGCTGGGTGCCGGGTACAACATCATCCAGTCCAAGATCGCGCTGGGGTCGGGCGGGATGTGGGGGCAGGGCTATCTGCATGGCACGCAGGGGCAGTTGAATTTCCTGCCGGAAAAGCAGACCGACTTCATCTTCACCATGATCGCCGAGGAATGGGGCTATGTCGGCGGGATCGCGGTGATCGGGCTGCTGATGCTGATGATCCTGGGCGGCATGCTGATCGCCCTGCGCAGCCGCAACCAGTTCGGCCGGCTGCTGGGGCTGGGAATCGCCACCAATTTCTTCCTGTATTGCGCGGTCAACCTGTCGATGGTGATGGGGGCGATCCCGGTGGGAGGGGTGCCGCTGCCGCTGATTTCCTATGGCGGATCGGCGATGCTGACGGTGATGTTCGGCTTCGGCCTGCTGCTGTCGGCATGGGTGCACCGCAATTCGCGCTTCGGCGAGGCCGAGACGGAAGAGGGGTGAGCGGCGCATGACCGGCATCCGGCCCGTCGACGTGCCGACGGCGCGCGCCTATCGGCGCAGTACCTATCACGCGGGGGGCATGGTGCTGCGCGTCGGCTGCCGGCCGGTGGCCGGCCAGGGAGACGCGCAGGGAGACAGGCGGAGCGGGATCCGGGGGGATATCGTGTTCATCAGCGCGGCCAATCCCGGCGGCCGGCGGCGCCCCGACGGGTGGAACGAGCGCATGATGGCCCGGCTGGCGGCGCATCTGGCGGGGGTGCCGGCCCGCCGCGGCGAGGGGCGCCTGGGACGGTGGGGCGAGCCGTTGTTCGCCGCCCGCATGCCGCTGGCGCGCGCCCGGGTGCTGGCCCGCCGCTTCCGGCAGAATGCCCTGCTGCTGGTGCGTGACGGCGGGCCGGCCCGGCTGGTGTTTCTGGCGTCCCTTCTGGAGGACGCCGGCAGAGGGCAGGGGAGCCGTTCCGGCCTCGGTTTCAGCCTTCGATCTGGCTGAAATCGGCGATCAGCACCGTCATTCGCCGCAGTTCGGACAGCAGGCGCAGCCGGTTGAGGCGCAGTTCGGCCTGGTCGGCATTGACCGTCACCATGTCGAAGAACCTGTCCAGGACAGGACGGAGGCGGGCCGTCGCGCGCATGGCGTCGGTGAAGCGTTCCTCGGTGATGGCGGCTTCGACCGTGGGAATGGCGTCGCCCAGCATGTCGGCCAGGGCGCGTTCCTCGGGCTGGGCATAGAGCGCCGGATCGGGCGCGCCCTCGTGCGGGCCGTCCTTGCGGTCCTCGATGCGCAGGATGTTCGCCGCGCGCCGGGTCGCCGCCAGCAGGTTCCGCCCGTCATCGGTGGCCAGCATGGCGGCCAGGGCCTCGGTGCGGGCCAGCAGGCGGGTGATGTCGCTGTCGGCATTGCCGCTGGAGATCGCGGCCAGGATGTCGTGCCGCGCGCCCTCGGCGCGGAGCTGCACGCGCAGCCGCTCGGCGACGAAGCCGGGCAGGGCGTCGAGGTCCGGCGCGTCGCGCAGGGCGGGCGGCAGGGCCCGGGCGGCCTGCACGAACAGGCTGACCAGGTCGAGGCGCAGCGCGTTGTCGCGGATGATGCGGATGACGCCCAGGGCGGCGCGGCGCAGCGCGTAGGGATCGCCCGAGCCGCCCGGCTTCTCGCCGGCGGCGAAGAAGGCGGTCAGGCTGTCGATCTTGTCGGCGAGCGCCACGGCGATGGAGACCGGGGCGGTCGGCACGCCGTCATTGAGGCCGCGCGGCATGTAATGATCGGCGATCGCGTCGGCGACCGCGTCGTCCTCGCCGTCATGGCGGGCGTAATAGGCGCCCATCACCCCCTGGAGTTCGGGGAATTCGCCGACCATGCCGGTGGTCAGGTCGGCCTTGGCCAGCAGGGCGGCGCGTTCGGCCTGCGCCGCGTCGGCGCCGACCAGCGGCGCCAGGATGCCGGCGAGGCGGACGATGCGGGCCACGCGTTCGCCCTGGCTGCCGAGGGCGGCGTGGAAGACGATGCCGTCGAGCGCGCCGACGCGGCCGGCCAGCGGGCGGGCGCGGTCGAGGTCCCAGAAATGGCGGGCGTCGGCGAAGCGGGCGCGCAGCACCCGTTCATTGCCGGCGATGGTCAGGGCGCCGCCGTCGGCGGGCAGCAGGTTGGCGACGAAGGCGAAGCGCGGCGCGGCCGAGCCGTCATCGTTGCGCAGCGCGAAATAGCGCTGGTTGACGCGCATCGAGACCTGCATGACCTCGGGCGGCAGGTCCATGAAGGATTCGTCGATGCGGCCCAGGAACGCGACCGGCCATTCGGTCAGGCCCGCGATTTCGTCCACCAGTCCGGGATCGGCGACCACGCGCAGCCCTTCCTCGGCGGCCAGGCGCTGGGTGTCGGCCTCGATCAGCGCGCGGCGTTCGGCGGCGTCGACCAGGACCTGCCGCGCGCGCAGGCCCTGGGCCCAGTCGGCGGCGCTGGTGACGGCGAAGGCCCCGGGCGCGGTGAAGCGATGGCCCTCGGTCAGGTCGGCGGAGTGCAGGCCGTGGCCGTCATCGCCCCCGTTCCCGTTTCCGTTCCCGTCCTCGGCCAGGGTGATGCCGACCACCTGGCCGTCCAGCAGGCACAGGATACGGCGCAGCGGCCGGACCCAGGTGAAGGCGCTGCCGTCGCCCCAGCGCATGGATTTCGGCCAGGGAAAGCGGCGCAGCAGCGGCGGCAGCGCCTCGGCGATCCGGGCCGCGGCTTCGACGGGGGGGAGCGTGCGGCTGAGCACCCAGAACCCGTCCTGGAGCGCCAGGTCGTCCCGGGTGACGCCGTGCTTGCGGGTGAAGCCGTCCAGCGCCTTGTCGGGCGCGCCTTCGCGCGGGCCGCGCTCGACGGCGATCGTGCCGGGCACCACGGCGTCCAGGGTCAGGGTCAGGGCGATCCGGCGGGGGCCGGAGAAGCCGGTGGCCGCGCGCGGGTTCAGCGGCGCCAGGGCGTCGCTCACCAGCCGGACCAGGTCCTCGGCCGCGCGGGCCTGCATGCGCGCGGGGATTTCCTCGGAGAACAGTTCGAGCAGCAATTCGGGCATGATCTTATTCCTCGCCCGCCAGCCACGCTTCGCAGCAGCGCCGCGCCAGGGTGCGTACCCGGCCGATATAGGCGGCGCGCTCGCTGACGCTGATGACGCCGCGCGCGTCCAGCAGGTTGAACAAATGGCTGGCCTTGAGGCACTGGTCGTAGGCGGGCTGGGCGATGCCGTGCTCGACCAGGGCGATCGCCTCGCGCTCGGCGTCGATGAAATGGCGGTGGAGCATGTCGGTATCCGCCAGTTCGAAATTATGGCGCGAATAATCGCGCTCGGCCCGCAGGAACACGTCGCCGTAGGTCAGGCCCTGGCCGTTGAAATCCAGGTCGTAGACATTCTCGATGCCCTGGACGTACATCGCCAGCCGTTCCAGCCCGTAGGTCAGTTCGGTCGAGGGGACCACCGTGGGGATGCCGCCGACCTGCTGGAAATAGGTGAACTGGGTGACTTCCATCCCGTCGCACCAGACCTCCCACCCCAGGCCCCAGGCGCCGATGGTGGGGTTTTCCCAGTCGTCCTCGACGAAGCGGATGTCGTGCTCCAGCGGGTCGATCCCGATCGCGCGGTAGCTGTCGAGCAGCAGCTTCTGGCTGTCCTCGGGCGTGGGCTTCAGCAGGACCTGGTACTGATAGTAGTGCTGCAGCCGGTTGGGGTTTTCGCCGTAGCGTCCGTCCGACGGGCGGCGGCAGGGCTGGACATAGGCGGCCTTCCACGGCCGGGTGCCCAGCGCGCGCAATGTGGTGTGCGGCGAGAGCGTACCGGCCCCGACCTCGGTATCGTAGGGTTGCAGGATCGCGCAGCCCTGCTCGGACCAGAACTGGTGCAGCTTGAGGATCAGCGCCTGGAATGACAGCGGGCGCTTGGCGGACGGGGGAACGGGCGGGCGGGGCGCGGAGGCCGGGACCATGGAAAGGATGCTCCGGTAGGCGATAAGACGGGGCGTGAAGACGGGGCGTGCCGTCCGGCACGCGGAAGGGGCGCACCATACAGGTATGGCGCGCGGACCGGAAGGCGGGGTGGGCTTGCGGAAATCGCTGGTCCACGCCACATCTTGGGTCCGACCCTTCAGCGGAGACAGGACGGATACGATGAACAACGAGGAACGCGACCTTATCACGAAGTTCGTCGCCCGCGTCGGCGGCGCACCGCAGGGGGGATTCGGCAGCGTGCCTGCGACGACGCCCAACCTGCCCCCGATCGACCCCCAGGCCGACCAGTATATCGGCCAGATGTTCCAGCAATATCCCGAGGCGCGCTATCGCGTGACCCAGATGGCGGTGGTGCAGGAAGCCGCGCTGGTGGCGGCGCAGAACCGCATCCAGCAACTGCAATGGGAATTGCAGCAGGCCCAGCAGGCGCTCCAGGCCCAGCAGGGTCAGCAGCGGCCGGCCGGTGGCGGCGGGCTGTTCGGCGGGCTGTTCGGCGGTGGGCAGCGCACCCAGGCGCCGCCCCCGCCGGGCTGGGGCGGCCAGCAGGCCGCGCCCCCGCCGCCGCAGCCGGTCTATCCGCAAGGCATGCAGCCCGGGATGTTTCCCGCGCGCGGCAGCGGCTTCCTGGGCTCGGCGCTGACGACGGCGGCCGGGGTTGCCGGCGGCATGATGGTGGGCAATGCGCTGACCGACCTGTTCAGCGGCCATCATGATGGCGGGCTTGGCGGCGGGTTCGGGGGCGGCATGCCCGGCGAGACCATCATCAACAATAATTACGGTACCGCGCCGTCCGCCGATCCGTTCGGCGGGACCGGCACCGACGTCGATCCGGGGTTCGATGCCGGCGGCGATTTCGGAGGCGGCGATTGGGGCGGCGGCGACGATAATTTCTGATCGCGGGAATTTCTGATCGCGGGCGATCCGGGTGCTCCGTTCGGACGCCTGGTCCCGGGTTCCGACACCGTCCGCATAGTGGAGAGGGGTGGCCGTGAGGGCCGCCCCTTTTTTATGTATTCCGAACTGGACGGGGAATTTCGCAACGCGCGTGCGAGTGATCGCACATTGTCGTGAGGCTGATTGCTTCGTGCGAGGCATGGATGTTATGCAGAAGATGGCCGCAAGGCCATTCCTCTGTGTCGTCTCATCCGCGGGAAACCGGGGCCCCCCAAGGGGCCCCGGTTTTTCGTTCGCGGCAGGGGCTTCGCGGCAGGGGCTTCGCGGCAGGGGCGCGGCATGGACATTGTGTCACAGTTGCGGGAGAGGGAAACGATCGGCGGTCCGGCGCGCTGGATGATATGTTCCGCAAGACCTCATGCAAGGAGGGGAACGATGTCTCTGGCCAAATCGGCGTCGGCGCTGGGGGATTTCCTGACCGGCGCGCGCTATGACCACTCCGGACTGATCAGCGCGCTGAACGAATATCTGGACCGGGTGCGCCGCGAGCATGGGCTGTACGGCTTTGCCGACCGGGCGGCGGCGGCGGGGTATGGCGATATCGTCATGCGCTGGCGTACCGACCACGAGGCCGGGCCCGCCACCGAGGAGATGGTCCGGGCGCTGTTCACGCCGTCCGACCTGGACTGGTTCGCCGAACAGACCGGCCTGTCGGCGCGGGCGGTGGAACTGATCCTGGCCAGGCAGTTGCCGAACGTGATCTACAAGCGGGCGCACGCCACCACGCCGCATTGAGGCGCATTGACGGGGTGCGTTTGACCGGGGCGCATTGACGGTGCGGCCTGGTCGGATCACAGTAGTCGGGCCACGTCGGTCGCGGCGCGCGCGGCGTCGGGGAGAGGGACGGCATGCTGATCCGAGCCGGTTATGACATCGCGCTGCTGCTGTCGTCCCCGACGCCGATCGTGCTGATGCTGGAGGTCCATCCGGACCGCGAGCCCGATCTGATGACGCCGCAGATCCCGTGTTTCGACCCGCCGGTACCCAGCCAACGCTATCTGGACGGGTTCGGCAATCGCTGCACGCGGGTGCTGGCCCCGGCGGGGCTGTTCCGGACCAGCATGTCCTTCGTGATCGCCGACAGCGGCCTGCCGGACCGGCAGATGCCGACGGCGCGCGAGGTGCCGGTGCAGGATTTGCCGTCCGATTGCCTGGTCTTTCTGCTGGGCAGCCGGTATTGCGAGACCGACCTGCTGTCGCCCATCGCGTGGTCGCTGTTCGGCCACCTGGCGCCGGGTTGGGGCAGGGTGCAGGCGATCACCGCCTTCGTCCACGACCATATCCGCTTCGATTACGGCCAGGCACGGCCCACGCGTTCGGCCCATGAAGCCTATCGCGAGCGGGTGGGGGTGTGCCGCGACTTCGCCCACCTGGCGGTGGCGCTGTGCCGCTGCATGAACATTCCGGCGCGCTATTGCACGGGCTATCTGGGCGATATCGGCGTGCCGCCGGTGCCCGACCCGATGGATTTCTCGGCCTGGTTCGAGGTCTGGCTGGACGGCCAGTGGTACACGTTCGACGCGCGGCACAACCGGCCGCGGATCGGGCGGATCGTCATGGCGCGGGGCCGGGATGCGACCGACGTTGCGTTGAGCACGTCCTTCGGGCCGGCCGGGCTGGCGGAATTTTCCGTGACGACCTACGAGGAATAGGGCTGACGCCTGCCGATCGGGACGTGGGGAATGGCGGGCCACGCCCATCCAGGACCGCGATGGCGGCGTCGTGCCGTGTTCGGCCTGTATCCGTTCCTGCTGAAACTCCATGCCGATGCCGGCTATCAGGGGACAAGTTCCAGAAAGGGCTGGCCAGGGTCTGCTGCTTCGTGAACGTCGAGATCGTGCGGCGCAGTGACGCCGGTCAATTCATAGTCCTGCCCAGGCGATGGATTGTGGAGCGCACCGTCGCCTGGTTGACCGCTGCCGACGCCTGAGCAAGGATTGGGAGTGCCTTGATTACAATGCGCGCTTTCCTCCGATGGGCGTCAGTTCGCTTGATGGGCAGAAAAACTCTGTAAGCAGATAATGATCCTGGGCGGATTCTCAGTGTCCCGGCACGGTCCCGATCTGGACTGTGGCGACACGCTACGCCGACAATAGTGGCGACGGGGATTACGTGCGATTATGTCGTGCCGCCGATTATCATCCACATAAGGAGACGGGCGCTTGCCATCTATTTGCAAAGGAGCAAAGCATGTCGAAGATTCTACGGTTTACCGATCGAGGTTGGGACGTAATCACATCGGCGTGGACAGTCGGTGCAAAGAACAGTCGGTGCGTGGAGCTTTGCTACACATGGACGCCAGCAATAGGTTTCGACAATTCCGTCGGCAGCGCGCGTGTGACGCTTCATCTCAATATTGATGATTTCGTCAATCGGTTGAGCCTGGATACCTCAATCATCGATTTGAGGGACATCTAGCGCTTTAGCCCCAATACCGTTCACTTAGTGAGTTTTATGCCATTCTGAGATCACGAGGAGGAGACGCAGGATGGCACGAACGGTCGCGGAGTTACCTTCGGGTCCCAGAATTACGGATCACATCAGCCTGGGCGTGATTGCGCGGACATTTCCGATCGCGGCGGTGCGAGCCGCGCTGGAGGCCAACGACAAGGCGAGCCTGCGGCAGCGTGATCTGCCGGCTCATGTCGTCGTCTATTATATGATCGCGCTTGGCCTCTACATGCAGAGTTCGTATCGCGAGGTGCTACGGTGTCTGCTCGAGGGGTCCAGTGGGTGATGGGTCCATCCGCGACGATGAGGGTCGCCAGCAAGGCTGGCATCTCCCAGGCCCGGACGCGCCTGGACTGGGAAGTGCTGCGCCATCTTCATGACGCCGTTGTCAGGCCGATCACAGGCCGGGACACGAAGGGGGCGTGGTTTGCGGACTGGCGGCTCGTGAGCCTGGATGGCAGCCCTGTCTTGATGCAGGCGATTCTGCGCTCGGATGGAAGCAAGGGCTGACGCCCTCCCTACGATCTGGTTTCCATGTTTCGGGCAAAGCGCCTCAGACGGAATCTATCATCCTCCGTAGAACCAAAACGGAGTTTTTGGAGGTGTCCCGCTGATCAGAGGGTCTGACCAAACTGCAGCCTTCTGAATAAGACGGGCTGGATTGAGACTCCCATTAAATATCAACCAAAAAGGTCTTAATGAAGACTAAAATATTCCAAATGGAATGCATTAAATAAACTGTAATAAGTGGCTTATTTCGGGTTTCTGCTCTAAAATAAAATGTAGTTGAATATATTGAGCCAAACAAAAACATAATTAAAATATATAATAAACTATAATTGTGAGATATTCCAAAAATAAAAGATGAAATTATAATATAATTATACTTATTTTTTATTATTTTATATAATAAAAATTGGAACAATATCGTTTCAATGAGCGGATCAACAAAGCACATTGAGAATGCGATGAAAAAATTTACGATCCCGTTTGATAATGGACTCCTTCTATAAGGTACCAATCCCAAACCAATATCATTCACACCTAAGATGTTAATTACTGTAATTAAAAATTCTGCCGATACATACATTATTAATATTTGTGATATTATAACGACAAAAATTCCTCCATGAGAAATAAAATTCTTATATTTTTTAATAAAAGTCATACATCAAGCCCGTTTAATCACGAGTGAGTATTTCTATGCATGAGAATGTCATCCAGCCGAAATGCCTCTCGCTCTCTCTTCCAACGGCAGAGGATACCTGACGCTGAAACGCATCCTATCAATTTTTTAAGAAACCTATACATGAGGAATTATTGCGTTAAATCAGATTGTTTAAAGAAGTTTCTCAATATAAGCAAGGTAATTTTTGAAACCAAATAGAGCCATATCCGTTCACGTTGGTTCACGGATATGGCTCCAGATCATTGGTTTAACAAGAGTTCATCCGATCGGGTGAGTGCGCCCGGCCGGATGATGCTCTAATTAAAAATCGAAAGAATCACTCCACATATCATAATAACTTAAAGCAGTACTCGCAGCATGCTCGATACTCCCAAAATTTTCATAAGCAAACTGTCCAAGTGATAACACGTTAGAAGCAAAACCGAGGGCTCCTCCTACGGCACTAATAGACGGCCGACCACCTGATATAAAATCGATATCATTCATGTTAAGTTCGGAAATCATCATTCCCACTCCTCATAAGAAAAAAGGAAAATCCGTTACCCTAAGCCCCTCTTTTGAGGGATCTTATATTTATAACGAAAATATATTTCTTGCAACATACAATCCGATCTTAAACATTTATTATATTGGGCGACAGAAGATACGAGTGTGATCATGATTCATGACGATGGCCCGCAATTTTCTCACAAAGTTTAACTCCTTCTCTGAGAATAGCGATCGTTTCGATTTAAAATATCATTATTTTCCCATTTCTATTAGGATGAAGGACCCAATCATTAGGTCATTAGGTAAATTTCAGTTGCAATTTTAAATATAATTTTAATAAACCAAAGAGAAATAAAAATTCGCTTATTAAAATTTTTATATATGCAATCAAAATAGATTCGAATTCTAAATGATTAACAGATCGTTACGATAATACCGCTATTGCATTTTGAAAGTATTTTTTGTTTGGCTTTCGGCGAAAGTTCGATGTGTTATTTCTATAATACTGCAGTTTAATTTTTCAACATTGTTATAAACCAACAGCTCTGTGTCGAGATCAAGATGACTGGTAGCTTCATCAAGAAATAAAATATTTGGCTTTCTATAAAATGCTCTTGCTAAGATGATACGCTGCCTCTGCCCTCCCGAAAGAGTATGTCCCATTTCGCTAATCAACGTCTCAAACCCCATTGGCATGCGCTGTATATCCTCCAAGATCTGCGCGTTCCTCGCGCACTCAACCACCCATGCCAGATCCATTCTTTCATCAAAGCCTGCGATATTCTCAGCAATGCTTCCTGACAATAGAATATCGTCCTGAAGCACGCCGGCAACCTGTGATCGATACACTTCCCGGTTTGCTGGCCCAAGTTCGACGCCATTCCACAGCACCTGACCTTCCTCCGGCTGGATCAGTCCCATCACGATCGCCAGAAAGGTGGATTTGCCGCAACCGGATGGTCCCGTAATAGTCAGGTTTTCTCCGGCCGGCACCTTCAGATTGACGCCCCGGAACACCCAGGCATCTTCCTTGCCATAGCGATAGCCGATATTCCGGCATTCGATCACCGGCACATCAGGTTTGGTATCGATCATGATTGGAGCAGGCGATATAGCCTGAACCTGACCGGAGACTTCAGCTTCGGCCAACGCAATATCGGAGAGCCGATCACATTGCACCTTAAGATTCCTGATCTTGAATCCAGCCGTTACCAGACTCCCGAAGCGGCTTGCAAATTGATCCCGGTAGCTCAGAAACGCCACCAGCATCCCGACCGACATCTCGGCCGAGATCACCATCCGGGCTCCAAGAATTAGCATCAGCACACGATCGAGCCCGAACAGCGCCTCCTGCACGCGTGTAAAAATCAGGTCATACCGTTGGATCTTCAATCCCGCATTGATACTGTCGACCAGCCTGTTGCCCCAGGCGATCTTCCGTCGTCCTTCCAGGGACAGCAACTTGATGCTGCGCATCCCGCGCAACGTCTCCAGAAAATGCCCTTGCTGGGCCGCACCATGGACCAGCGCCTCTTCGGACATTTCCCGATAAGGTCCAAACAGAACGATCCGCACCATCAGATCGAGCAGAGAAGACATCACGACGATCGCCGTCAGCCATTTCCCGTAGATCACGATCATGACGAACATGCCGATCGCCATCAGACCGTCCATCACACTTTGCACCAGGTCGGTCGTGAAGGTCTGCTGGATCGTCCCGAGGCTACCAAAGCGCGACAGGATGTCACCCGCACCACGCTTCGCGAAATAGTCCTGTGGCAAGCCCATGAGATGGGAGAAGAGGCTGATATTCCATTGCATGGAGATTCGCGTGGACAGCAGCATGACCATCCACGACCGAAATGTCGCGATCACCCCCTGCAAGACCACCAGAAGTACCAAACCGGCGGCGATCGTCCACAACAGGGAACGGTCTCCCGTCGTCAGTACCTCGTCGATGATCACCTGCGCCAGCATGGGATTGGCCAGGGCAATGACTTCCAGACCCAGGGAAAGACCGCCCAGCGCCAGCAGCGCCCCCTTCAATCCCGAGATATGGCGGAACATGTCGCCGATGCTCAACAGCCGGCGCTCATCGCGCTTCTCGAATGTCGCGGCCGGGGTCAGTTCCAGGGCCACACCGGTAAAATGTCGCGACGCTTCGTCCAGCGTCAGCCTGCGCGCGCCCCGTGCCGGATCGTGGATCAGGATCTCTTTCTCGCCGGCTTTCACCAGCACCACGAAATGGTTGAAATCCCAATGCAGGACACAAGGCAGAGATAGCTTCGCCAGCGCCGGTAGATCGAGCTTGACCGGCCGGCTATGCAGCCCGAACCGGTCGGCAATCCGCATCAGAGACCGCAGGTTGAGGCCGGACCCAGACACCGCAGCCTGTCGACGCAGGGAGGCCAGATCGATCAGATGCCCATGGCCACACAAGATCATCGCCAGGCAGGCCAACCCGCATTCCGCTGTCTCGGTTTGCAGGATAACGGGGAGTTTTCGGCGAAACCCGGTCTGGATCGGCCGCAGCATTACGGCATCGTCCTGGACACGGGACCACCGGAAACCGACTTCAGCGTCGATGTCATCGAGATGACCGGATCAAGCAGCCACTGATACAGATGACGGCGATCGATCGCGATCTCCGCCTCCACCGCCATCCCCGGCGTCAGCCGCTCCTGCTGGCCATAGGCCAACACATAGGACCGATCCGGTCGCACCCGAATACGATAGGTATCGCCTTGTGGCCGTGGCGAGGCGCTGTTGGCCTCACTATCGCCATTGTCCCTAGAAACGAACCCATTCCGCTCTGGCAGGGGCGCTTTCGTCACTTCAACGACGGTACCATCATACAAACCGAATCTCTGGAACGGATAGGCCGCATATTTCAGCAGCACATGCTGCCCAGGCCGCACGAAACCGACCGCCCGACTATCCACGTACAGCTCGGCCAGCAATTCGGCATTGTCGGGAAGAATGCTGGCCAGGGGCTGGCCGGCCGCGACGCGCTGCCCGACCGACGCACGGATACCGTCCACCGTCCCGCTGACACGGGCGTCGATGACCGTTCCGGCCTGGCCCCGTGCCTGGGCAATCTGGCGCTTGATATCGGCCAGACGCACATCGAGGTCGTTCAGATCTTCATCCACCTTGTAGCGGTGCCGATCGATCTTGTAGCGCAGGTCAGAAATCTGGCCGCCCGTTTCGACCAGCGTGCGCAAGGTCTGCGAGTGCGTATTCATGAACTGTACATAGGTATAAAGCTGGCTCTGGAACTGGCTTTCCGTCACCAGATGGGTGCCGATCGCCGTCCGCATTTCGCTCATCGCCCGTTCCACCAGCGGCAACGACGCATTGTCCCGCCCAACCTGTTCGGTCAGCATGGTCTGCTGCTTTTCCAGCGCCGTCAGTTCGTCCCGAAACGATTCCAGTTCGACCGGAGCATCCGCGTTCAACAACGCGCGTCGGGCCGTCAGGAGATCTCGCTCCGCCCCCAGACTATCCAGCGATTGCCGGCCGGTTGGCCCGGCTTCGGACCAGCTTTCGATATCCAGGGTGAACAATCGTTCTCCGGCCGTGACATGCACCCCTTCCTTGACCGACGTTGATGCGACAATACCGCTCTGGTCTGCCTCCGCGACCACCAACCCGGTCGGCGGCAGCATCAAACCATTGGCGTGAATCCGCCGCGTATAGGTCCCGAACGCGACATAGAGACACGCCGCCGCGACCAGCACCACAGAGCATAGTGAGGCGATGCGCCCGGAGATCGGCTCTACAAGTTGTACCGAGCCGATCCAGGCTTCCTGATGCCATTTGAGGGCTTCCGCCCGAAACAGGGGGCGTGCCGATCCGTCAGCCATGATGCACGGTCGATATGCTCCGTCAGAAGGGAACTGACATAATTTCGACACATATTGATACGTTCGGAAAATTCATGCAATGCACGTAAGCGATGAAACGGAACAACACTTCAACAAGACTGAAACGGTCCGGATTCTATGTCACGGCCGCTCTGACAGTCATATTTGTGCCGTCAATCGGTCAGGGAAAAGAGCAACCGAACACCTATTCTCTCAACGATGCCCTGGCCACAGCCTATAACTCCGCTCCTCAATTACTGCGGGAACGAGCGCTGCTCCAGCAGACAGACGAAGGCGTTCCGAAGGCCCTTTCAGGCTGGCGACCGACCGTTTCTGTCGCTGCCAGCGCCAATTACAATCAATCCAGCTATATCACTTATCCGTTTGGCGGATCATTCCGCTACGATCAGCAATTTGCTGCCCCCGGCTATAACGCAGGTGTGACCGTCACCCAGCCTCTGTTCGCCGGCGGCCGGACCGTCGCCTCGACTCGACAGGCCATGCATACGGTCATGCAGGAACGTGCCCGCCTTGTGCAGATCGAACAGCAGGTCTTCCAGAACGTCGTCTCGGCCTATGTGTCCGTGACCCAGGCCCACCGCCTTCTGGACCTTACAAAACGCAACGAAGACACCTTAGCCGGGCAGGTACGCCTGACCACACGCCAGTTCGAACTCAATCAGGCCACCCAGACGGACGTTCTGCAGGCACGTTCGCAATACGAGGCCGCACGGGCCGCCACCCGCCAGGCCGAAGGCGATCTCGGCGTCGCCGAAGCTGCGTTCCAGCGTCAGGTCGGCAGCTCACCTCCACGCGACCTCGCACCACCCCAGCCCCTGGTCTTGCCTGTCGCGCAGGAGGCCGATGCCGCGCATCTTGCTGCGACCAACGCCCCGCAGGTCATCGGTGCCCAATACGCTCTCGCCGCCGGGCAGGATGCCGTGAAGGTCGCCTTTGCCGCCCTGTTGCCGCAGATCTCTGCTCAGGCGTCTTTTCAGCGCCAGATCAACCAGGACGAGGCAAAATTCACGGAAGACGGTGAGATGGCCACGATCCAGGCCAGTATCCCGCTCTATCAGGGCGGATCGGAATATGCCGCAATCCGCGCAGCCCGGCGCGCGGTTGACGCCGCCCGCCATGATCTGGACGACCAACGGAGAACGGCCATTCAGGCAGCGGACAGCGCCTGGCGCAAATGGCAGGCGGATCGCGATCAACTGGCCAGGAACCGGGAGGCCGTCTCATTGGGAGAAGCAGCGCTCCGCGCCATCCAGCAACAGGAACTCCTGGGCGTCCGCACGACGTTCGAGGTGCTGCAACAGCAGCAACTTCTGTTCCAGCAGCAACGGACACTGATCCAGAACATCGCCAACACAGTGCAGGATTCCTATGCCCTTGCCGCCGCCATTGGCCGCCTCACCGCTCGCGATCTCGCCTTGGATGTAACCCTTTACGATCCCGCTGCTCACCTCAAGAAGGTGAGATGGAAAATGATAGGAACAGAATAAATTAAATGTTTAGTCCCGGGATTTGATGGTGCGGAGCAGGCCAGAGCGCTCGCGCACAGCGATTCGGCCGGCAGAACGCGCGTCGGGTCATCAGGAGCAGGGCCAAGGGAATGCGCGATCGTGCCGGGATTCACGACCGGAATCCGTGCCCGCGCATAACGCCCACATATAACGATCGACTATCGTGGATTTCCCGGCGCCGTTCGGGCCCTCGAATACCCGAAGCCGGGGCTACATTACGACAAGGCTGCGATGCGATGTTCACCGTCCCGGTCGAAGCGCATCAGTGCGCGGCGCCCGTCCGGCTTGCGCATCTGTGCCAAGAAGGTGTTGATCAAGCCGTTGAACGTTCGGCCGCAGCCGACGACCGCGACTGTCCTGGATGGCCGGAAGGATTATGGTGAGGAACGGTTCATCACGGCCGGCATGCTCGGTGGCCGCCCGGTCGTGATGGTCTGGACCCCGCTCGGCGCGGCACATGATTTCGATGAGGCATGCGCATGACCGTGAAGAAGCCCTCTGGCGCGCCCGAATGGCCCGAATGGGTTGATCCGGACGATGCGCCGGAACTGACCGACGTCTTTTTCGACCAGGCCGAGATCCGGCGGGGCGAGCGGGTCGTCCGCAGAGGCCCCCCGCGTCTGTCCCATCCCAAGGCGGCTGGTTTCCCTCCGCCTGGACCAGGATGTGCTGGACGGCTGGCGCGGCACGGGTCCCGGATGGCGGAGCCGGCTGAACGATGCGTTGCGCGATGCGCTGAAGCGCGCGGGCTGAGGCTCTGTGGTGAGCCGGGTGGGACTCGAACCCACGACCAT
Organism: Nguyenibacter sp. L1; assembly: GCF_035199985.1. Taxonomy (GTDB): domain Bacteria; phylum Pseudomonadota; class Alphaproteobacteria; order Acetobacterales; family Acetobacteraceae; genus Gluconacetobacter; species Gluconacetobacter vanlangensis. The sequence goes on along the minus strand of NZ_CP127015.1, from coordinate 592,220 downwards.
TCGATTAAAAGTCGAATGCTCTACCGACTGAGCTACCGGCTCACCGAGGCCGCGCTGCGGTGCGGCCTCGGGTAGCTTTTGCGGCCGGTCAAGTCAACCCTCGCGAATGCCGGCGGCATTCGCGCGGCGGGTGGAGAGTCAGGCGGCGACCGGGCGCATGCTGACGATGCGGTCCGGGTCCTGGACCGTGCCGCTCTGGCCCGCGCCGCGCTTGATCTGGTCGATATGTTCCATGCCTTCGATCACCTGGCCGACGATGGTGTACTGGCCGTCGAGGTGCGGCGAGGGTTCGAACATGATGAAGAACTGGCTGTTGGCGCTGTCGGGGTTCATGGTGCGGGCCATGCCGACGGTGCCGCGTTCGAACTTCGCGGCGCGGGTGAACTCGGCCTTGAGGTCCGGCAGGTGGCTGCCGCTGGTGCCGGTGCCCGTCGGATCGCCGCCCTGCGCCATGAAGCCGTGGATGACGCGGTGGAAGGGCGTGTTGTCATAGAAGCCCTCGGCTGCCAGCGTGCGGATCCGCTCGGCCGCCAGCGGCGCCAGGTCGGGCCGAAGCTGGATGACCACGCGGCCGGTCTTCAGTTCCAGGGCGATCAGGTCCGCCGGTGCGGTATCGGTTGCGGTATCGGTCATGATTCGTGTTCCAGTGCTGAAATAAACATCTAGACATCGTGGGCGGCGCACCGGGGCGCGCCCCGCGTCATCCGCCCAGGCGCGCGAGGATTCGCCGCCGGGTGAACGGGGGGACGAAGCCGGTGATGTCGCCGCCCAGCCGGGCGACCTCCTTCACCAGCCGCGAGGAGATATATTGGCTGCCTTCGCCGGCCATCAGGAACATCGTCTCGATGTCCGGGGCCAGTTGGCGGTTCATGCCGAACATCTGGACCTCGTAATCGAAATCGGCGACCCCGCGCAGGCCGCGCACGATCACGGTCGCGCCATGGGCGCGCGCGGCGTCGACCAGCAGGCCGCCGAAGCCGACCACGCCGATCGCGATCCCGGCGCGGCGCGCGACCGGCGCGGTTTCGGCCTGCAGGCAGGCGATGCGCTCGTCGACCGGCATCAGCGGCTGCTTGCCGGCATTTTCGCCCACGCCGACGATCAGCCGGTCCACCAGCCGCGCCGCACGTTCGATGATGTCCAGGTGGCCGTTGGTCACCGGGTCGAACGTGCCGGGATAGAATCCCGTGCGCGGCCCGGCGTCAGGCATCGGGTGCCTCCGCCGTGCCCTGGCCATCCGGGGCGCCACCCTGGGCGCCGTCCTGGAGCCCGTCCTCGGCAGCGTCATCCTCGCCTCCATCCTCGCCGTCATCCATGACGGGGAAGACGCTGGTGACGCGTTCGGTGGTGTCGAGGCGGAACAGGGTCACGCCGCCGGCCTGGCGCGACATGACGCGGATCTGGCCGACCGGCAGGCGGATCAGGCGGCCCGCGTCGGTCACCAGCATGACGTCGGTGCCGTTGATCACCGGCAGCGTCGCCACGACTTCGGTGCCGCGCCGGCTGCTGCTGAAGGTCATGTTGGCGATGCCCAGCCCGCCGCGCCCGCTGACCCGGTAGTCGTAGGCCGAGGAGCGGCGCCCGAAGCCCGCGTTGCTGACGGTCAGCAGGATTTCCTCGGCCAGTTCCAGTTCGGCGAATCGCTCGGGCGTGATGACCGAATCGGCGGGGGCCGATTCCTCGTCGGACGCATCGGGCGGGACGTCCTCGGCCTCGTCGCCCGCGGCGGCGTTTTCGGCCCGGCGGCGGGCATTGGCCATGCGCAGGAAGGCCGAGCGTTCCTCGACCGTCGCCTCGACATGGTTGAGGACGCACAGGCTGTTCACCTCATCCCCCTCGGCCAGGCGGATGCCGCGCACGCCGGAACTGTCGCGCCCGGCGAAGACGCGCAGCGTGTCGTCGGTGATCTGGAAGCGGATGCAGCGGGCGTTGCGCGTGGCCAGGAACACGTCCTGTCCTTCGCGGCAGGTGGCGACGCCGATCAGGCGGTCGCCTTCGTCCAGCTTCATCGCGATCAGGCCGGAGGCGCGGATATTGCGGAAATCGCTGAGCCGGTTGCGGCGGACATTGCCCGACGCGGTGGCGAAGACCAGGTGCAGGTTTTCCCACAGCGTCTCGTCCTGCGGCAGGGGCAGGACGGCGGTGATCGAATCGCCGCCCAGGTCGGGCAGCAGGTTGACCAGCGCGCGGCCCTTGGCGGTGGGGCTGGCCTCGGGCAGGCGCCAGACCTTCTCGCGATACGCCTTGCCGCCGGACGAGAAGAACAGCACCCATTGATGGGTATGGGCGTTGAACGAGCGCACCACGATGTCGTCGCCGCGGCGCCCGGCGGCGGTACGGCCGCGCCCGCCGCGATTCTGGGCGCGGAAGATGTCGAGGGGCGTGCGCTTGATGAAGCCGTCGCGGGTGATGGTCACCACCATCTGGCCGGGCTCGATCAGGCTTTCGTCGGTCTGGTCGCCCGCGTAATCGGCGATCTCGGTCAGGCGCGGCGAGGCAAGCTCGGCACGGATCGCCGCCAGTTCGGCGCACATCACCTCCATGCGCCGGGGGCGGCTGGCGATGATTTCGAGCAGTTCGTTGATCCGGACCGCGACCTCGGACAGTTCCTGCTGGATCTTCTCGCGCTCCAGGCCCGTCAGGCGCTGCAGGCGCAGTTCGAGGATGCCGCGGGCCTGGGCCTCGGTCAGGTGGACCTTGCCGTCGGCGATCACGTTGCCCTCGTCCTGGATCAGGTCGAGCAGCGGCGCGACGTCGGCGGCGTCCCACGCGGTGCGCATCAGCGCCTCGCGCGCCGTGGCGGCGTCGGGGGCGGCGCGGATCAGCGCGATCACCGCGTCGATATTGGCCACCGCGATCACGAGGCCGACCAGCAGGTGGCCGCGGTCGCGCGCCTTGTTGAGGTCGAAGCGCGCCCGGCGCAGGATCACGTCCTCGCGGAACGTGATGAAGGCGTGCAGCACGTCCTTCAGCCCCATCAGGCGGGGCTGGCCGTTGTCCAGCGCCAGCATGTTGACGCCGAACGAGGTCTGGAGCTGGGTGAAGCGGTAGAGCTGGTTCAGCACCACTTCGGGCGTCGCGTCGCGCTTGATCTCGATGACGATGCGCATGCCCGACCGGTCGCTTTCGTCGCGGATGTCGGAGATGCCTTCGATCTGCTTGGCGCGCACCAGTTCGGCGATGCGCTCCTGCAGGGTCGATTTGTTGACCTGGTACGGGATTTCGGTGATCACCAGGGCGCGGCGGTCGCGGCGCAGCTCCTCGATTTCGGCGCGGGCGCGGATGATGACCGAGCCGCGCCCGGTCTCGAACGCGCTGCGGATGCCCGCGCGGCCCAGGATGATGCCGCCGGTGGGGAAATCCGGCCCGGGGACGATCTGCATCAGCTCGTCCAGGGTCATGTCCGGGCGGGCGATCAGCGCCAGGGTCGCGTCGATGATCTCGCCCGGATTATGGGTCGGGATGTTGGTCGCCATACCGACCGCGATCCCGGACGCGCCGTTGACCAGCAGGTTGGGGAAGGCGGCGGGCAGGATCTTCGGCTCCTGCTCGCTTTCGTCATAGTTCGGCTGGAAATCGACGGTGTCGCGGTCGATGTCGTCCAGCAGGAAGGACGCGGCCTTGGCCAGCCGGGCCTCGGTATAGCGCATGGCCGCCGGGGAATCGCCGTCGACCGAGCCGAAATTGCCCTGACCGTCGATCAGCTTGACGCGCATCGACCAGGATTGCGCCATGCGCACCATGGCGTCGTAGATCGAGGAATCGCCGTGCGGGTGGTATTTACCCATCACGTCGCCGACCGCGCGGGCCGATTTGCGGTAGGGCTTGTCGTGGGTGAAGCCGCTCTCGCGCATCGAATAGAGGATGCGCCGATGCACGGGCTTCAGCCCGTCGCGCACGTCCGGCAGGGCGCGGCTGACGATGACCGACATCGCATAGGCGAGGTAGGAGGACCGCATCTCCTCCTCGATCGTCACCGGAAGCAGATCGGAAGGCGCCGGCGGCTCCGGCGGATCGGGAATTTCGGTCAATGCAAATCCGTCATGTCAAGGCCCCCGGCCCGTGGGCAAGGAGGGCGGGAACTGGACCCGAGCCTAGCACAGAGTGCGGGGCCCAGAGAAACACGGTAAAGAAACCACGGTGGAGATGCCGCATGCGCCGTCCCGATGGCCCGTTGGGGCCGGGTAGGCTGTGCCAAAGGGGCGGCCTGTGCCAGGGGCCGGGTCGTGCCGGCCCGGAGCGGGATTTAGAACGGGATTTCGTCGTCCAGGTCGCTGCCGCCGCCATGCGGCGCGTCCCAGCCCCCCGTATTGCCGCCCGTATTGCCGCCTGGGCCGCCGGCATTGCCGCCGCGACCGCCGCCGCCGCCGATCTGGCGCGGGGCGGAGGAGGAATATCCGCCGCCGGTATTGCCGCCGCCATAGAAGCCGCCCGCGTCGTCGCCGGACTCGCCGCCGCGATTGCTGTCCAGCAGCACCAGGTCGCCGCGGAAGCGGTCGACCACGACCTCGGTCGTATAGCGTTCCTGGCCGGACTGGTCGGTCCATTTGCGGGTCTGCAGCGAGCCTTCCAGATAGATCTTGCGGCCCTTGCGGAGGAAACGCTCGGCCACGTCGGCGATGCGTTCGTTGAAGATGACGACGCGGTGCCATTCCGTGCGCTCGCGCCGCTCGCCGGAGGCGCGGTCGTTCCACGTGTCGCTGGTGGCCAGCGTGAGCGAGACGATCTTGGCGCCGTTCTGGCTGTTTCTGACCTCGGGGTCCTTGCCCAGATTGCCCACGAGAATAACCTTGTTGACGCTACCTGCCATGACGCTGTCCTGCCGCTGTCCGGTCCGGAGACGCCGCGCGGGCGGCGATGCTCCTGCTCTAAAAAAACCGTCCGCCCCGGCCGGTCTGGGGGGCGGACGCAACTCTGATGCCATCCTAACCCAGATGCGCGGCGGATGATACCGGTGCGGCGGACGGCGTTCCGTCGGGATGTTTTTTTCCGGCATGTCGGTTCATATCGCGTCGTCCCCGGCATTTTTGAGGCGGCGGATCTTGGCGGACGGCGCGGAAACGGTCAGAACAGAGTGGGAACGCGGCGGGCCGGACGCGGCGGGTCCGGAGCGGGAGCGCCAGAGGGCGCCCCAGAGGGCGCCAAAGAGCGACGATATATAGAATATAAAGAGCGACGATATATAGAATATAGAGCGGCGATAGAGAGCGGCGGCAGAGAGCGACAGAGCATGGCACATCGATCCAGTCAGGAGGCCGACCGGGATGCCGGTCCGAGCACTCGTCCGGCGGGCGGGCCGCCGGCGGCGCAGTCCATCCGGGTGCGGGGCGCGCGGGCGCACAACCTGAAGAATATCGACGTCGAGATCCCGCGCGACGCGCTGACGGTGGTGACCGGGCTGTCGGGGTCGGGCAAGTCGTCGCTGGCGTTCGACACGATCTATGCCGAGGGGCAGCGCCGCTATGTCGAGAGCCTGTCGGCCTATGCGCGGCAGTTCCTGGAGCTGATGGGCAAGCCGGACGTCGATGCGATCGAGGGCCTGTCGCCGGCGATTTCCATCGAGCAGAAGACCACGTCGAAGAATCCGCGCTCGACCGTCGGCACGATCACCGAGATCCACGATTACATGCGCCTGCTGTGGGCGCGGGCGGGCGTGCCCTATTCGCCGGCCACCGGCCTGCCGATCGAGGCCCAGACCGTGAGCCAGATGGTCGACCGGGTGATGGCCCTGCCGGAGGGCACACGGCTGATGCTGCTGGCCCCGGTGATCCGCGACCGCAAGGGCGAGTGGCGCAAGGAACTGGCCGAACTGCAGCGCAAGGGCTTTGCCCGCGTGAAGGTGGATGGCGCGCTGTACGAGATCGCCGAGGTGCCCGAGCTGAACCGCAAGCTGCGCCACACGGTCGAGGCGGTGGTGGACCGGGTGGTGGTCAAGCCCGGGCTGGAATCGCGCCTGGCCGACAGTTTCGAGACGGCGCTGGGGCTGTCCGACGGGCTGGTCTATGCCGAGGAAGTGGTGCGGGGCGACGCCGAGCCGCCGCCGCGCATCGTGTTTTCGTCGCGATTCGCCTGTCCGGTCAGCGGTTTCACCCTGGAGGAGATCGAGCCGCGGCTGTTCTCGTTCAACGCGCCGCAGGGGGCGTGCCCGGCCTGCGACGGAATCGGCACCGAGACCTTCTTCGATCCGCATCTGATCGTGCCGGACGAGTCGCTGTCGCTGGCCGCCGGCGCGATCGCGCCGTGGCGCAGCGCGCAGAGCCCGTATTACCAGCAGACGCTGGAAAGCCTGGCGGCGCATTACGGGGTGCGCATGGAGACGCCCTGGCGGGACCTGCCGCAGGGCGTGCGCGACGTGATCATGCAGGGGGGCGGCGAGGAGATTACCTTCCGCTATCGCGACGGCCGTAAATCCTATGACCTGACCAAGGCGTTCGACGGGGTGGTGACCAACCTGCGCCGCCGGATGGCCGAGACCGACAGCGTGTGGGTGCGCGAGGAATTGTCGCGCTATCAGTCCGACAAGCCGTGCCATGCCTGCCATGGCGCCCGGCTGCGGCCCGAGGCGCTGTCGGTGCGGGTCGCGGGGGCGACGATCGCCGAGGCGTCGGACCTGCCGATCCGCCGGGCGCTGGACTGGTTCGCCACCGTCGAGGCGACGCTGACGCCGCAGCGGGCGGAGATCGCCCGGCGCATCCTGCGCGAGATCCTGGACCGGCTGCGGTTCCTGAACGATGTGGGGCTGGATTACCTGACGCTGTCGCGCGGGTCGGCGACGCTGTCGGGCGGCGAGAGCCAGCGGATCCGCCTGGCGAGCCAGATCGGGTCGGGGCTGACGGGGGTGCTGTACGTGCTGGACGAGCCGTCGATCGGGCTGCACCAGCGCGACAATGAGCGCCTGCTGGGCACGCTGGACCGGCTGAAGCGGCTGGGGAACACGCTGATCGTCGTCGAGCATGACGAGGATGCGATCCGCGCCGCCGACTGGCTGATCGACATGGGGCCCGGGGCGGGGGTGAATGGCGGCAACGTGGTGGCGATCGGCACGCCCGAAGCGGTCGCGGCGAATCCGGCCAGCCTGACCGGGGATTACCTGTCGGGCCGGCGCAGCATCGCCGTGCCGGCGCGGCGCCGCCCGGTGGATGCGGCGCGCATGCTGCGGCTGGAAGGGGCGAGCGGCAACAACCTGAAGGACGTGACGGCGCGGGTGCCGCTGGGCACCTTTACCTGCATCACCGGCGTGTCGGGGGGCGGCAAGTCGACCCTGGTGATCGACACGCTGTACAAGGCGCTGTCGCGGCAATTGATGGGGTCGGGGCAGAATCCGGCGCCGTACCGGCGGCTGGACGGGGTGGAACTGCTGGACAAGATCATCGACATCGACCAGTCGCCGATCGGCCGCACGCCGCGATCCAACCCCGCGACCTATACCGACCTGTTCGCGCCGATCCGCGACTGGTTCGCCGAACTGCCGGAGAGCAAGGCGCGCGGATACAAGCCGGGGCGGTTCTCGTTCAACGTCAAGGGCGGGCGGTGCGAGGCCTGCCAGGGCGACGGGGTGCTGAAGATCGAGATGCATTTCCTGCCGGACGTGTTCGTGACCTGCGATACCTGCAAGGGCGCCCGCTACAACCGCGAGACGCTGGAGGTGAAGTTTCGCGGCAAGTCGATCGCCGACGTATTGGCCATGACGGTGGACGAGGCGCTGCCGTTCTTTTCGGCCGTGCCGCGCATCCGCGACCGGTTGGCGATCCTGCAGCAGGTGGGGCTGGGCTATGTCGCGCTGGGGCAGCAGGCCACGACCCTGTCGGGCGGCGAGGCGCAGCGGGTGAAGCTGTCCAAGGAACTGGCCAGGCGGGCCACCGGGCGCACGTTGTATATCCTGGACGAGCCGACCACCGGCCTGCATTCCGAGGATGTGCGCAAGCTGCTGGAGGTGCTGCACGCCCTGGTGGACCAGGGCAATACGGTCGTGGTGATCGAGCACAACCTGGACGTCATCAAGACCGCCGACTGGGTGCTGGACATGGGGCCCGAGGGCGGCGACGGCGGCGGGCGGATCGTGGCCGAGGGCACGCCCGAGGACGTCGCGGCCTGCGCCGAAAGCCATACCGGGCGCTTCCTGGGGCCGCTGCTGGCGCGGCCCGACGCCGATCCGCCGGAGGCCGGGGGACGCCGCGCGGCGGGCAGGCGGGGCAGGCCGGCGAAAACGGATAAAAAAAATCGCGCGGAACCGCGGAAAATACTTGCATAAGCAGGGTGGTGGCCTTATCAGCGGCCCCCTTGGCCCAAGGGGGCGATCCCGCCCAACAGGCTGTCTACTGGTTTGGGGGTACGTGATGAACGCACTTGCTCAGCTGGGGATGGTCTCGGAACTCCCGAGCAATATCCAGGTGTCTTCTAATCCGTCTTCGCACGACGAAGAGCGGAAGGATTATTTCGTCGAGAAAGACGGGATGAAGTTCGCGGGAACGCATCTTCTGGTCGATCTTTGGGAGGCCCGGAATCTGGACGATCCGGCGCAGATCGATCGCATCCTGTGCGAGGCGGCGGTGACGGCGGGTGCGACCATCCTGCACAGCCATTTCCACCATTTCTCGCCGAATGGCGGGGTGTCGGGCGTGGTGGTCCTGGCCGAGAGCCATATTTCGATCCACACCTGGCCCGAACGGAATTTCGCGGCGGTCGACATCTTCATGTGCGGCGCGTGCGATCCGAACCTGGCGATCCCGGTGATGCAGCGCCTGTTCCAGGCGGAGCGGGTCGAAGTGGACGAGCAGCGGCGCGGCCGCGTCGCCTGATGCGACGGGCGCCGGCTGCCCGACGGGCCCGGCGCCTTCTCTCCCGACCATCGGGGGGCCCGACCATCGGGGGCCGGATCGATCCGGCCTCTTTTTTTATGGCCGGTGTCCTGAAGCCGAAGAGCGACGGCCGGACATCGGATGCCGTGCGGAGCGGGAGACGGGGAATGAGCGAAAACTGGCTTGGCGAGACCCTCTATGAAGGCTGGCAGCAGCGCTTCAGGGTGCGCAGGGAACTGGCCCGTACGAAAAGCGTTTTTCAGGATATCGTCGTTTTCGAAAGCGAGACGCATGGCCGCGTGCTCGTGCTGGATGGCGTGATCCAGATCACCGAGGGTGACGAATTCGTCTATCAGGAGATGCTGACCCATGTGCCGCTGCTGGCGCATGGCGATGCGAAGAGCGTGCTGATCATCGGCGCGGGCGATGGCGGCGTGCTGCGCCGGGTGCTGCAGCATCGCGGCGTGACCCGCGCGGTGATGGTGGAGATCGACGGCGAGGTGATCGCCCTGTCCAAGCAATATCTGCCCGGCATTGCCGGCGATGCCTGGACCGATCCGCGCGCCGAGGTGATCGTGGGCGACGGGATCGATTACGTGGCCAAGGCCGAGACCGGATCGGTCGACGTGATCATCGTCGACAGCACCGATCCGATCGGGGTGGGCGAGGTGCTGTTCACGGATTCGTTCTATGAGCATTGCGCGCGGATCCTGACGCCGAACGGCATCATCGTGAACCAGTGCGGCGTGCCCTTCATGCAGGCCGACGAGCTGCGCGAGACCAGCCTGCGCCGCGCGCGCTTCTTTCCGCACGTGTCGGCCTATGTCGCGGCGGTGCCGACCTATGTCGGCGGCTTCATGACCCTGGGGGTCGCGGCCAAGGGGACGAACCCGGCCATCCATCCGGCCGAGACGATTCGCGCCCGGGCCGAGGCGGCGGGCATTCTGGGGACGACCGGCTATTGGACGCCGGAGATCCACGCGGGCGCCTTCAACCTGCCGCCCTATATCGCCCGGCACCTGCCCGCGGCGCGGTAAGGCCAGTCCAGGTCGGGCTCTGCCCGAACCCGGCAGGGGTCACAGACCCCTGCACCCGATTGCGTTGATAAATAATCGGTTTCCAAAGGCACCGCCTTTGGCGGGGTTCGGGGCAGCGCCCCGAAAAAGAGAGCGCGGGACGGTCAATCATGACACCCGCTGGATAGGACCCGACCCGGGCGTGCGCGCTGGCGGCGATCGTCGCCGCGCGCTGCCTGGGGGCGTCCTTGGCCTCGTTCAGGCGCGGTGGGTGGCCAGCCGGCGCAGCGAGAGCAGTTCGACGCCCAGCGTCGCCATGCCGTCGGCGAAGACCTGGTAATGCGGCGTCGTGAGATGGCTGTCGAACGCCGCCTGGTCGACATAGATCTCGTGCAGGATCACCCGGTCGGGCTCATTCTCGGGCAGCAGGACGTCGAAGGCGCGGCATCCCGGTTCGTCCGCCACGGAGCGGGCGCTGTCATAGGCGCAGATTTCGAGAAATTTCCGGCGGTTTTCGGGAGTCGTCGCGAATTCGGCGATGATGGTCAGCGGGGCGGCGTTCGTCATGACTGCGTCCTTTCCTGGCGGCCATGACGAGCCTATACCGGGCGGGGCCGTCCGATCCAGCCCGCGCGGCCGCGCGACGGTGTGACGGGGCGATTGACTTGCTTGCGAAACATGTGCCAAGCATCCGGATGCTGAAGCGGGAGAGACCGGCGCGAGCCGGCGCCGAAGGAGCAACCGCCCCGGAAACTCTCAGGCCAAAGGACCGCCCGGCATGGACTTCTGGAGAGAGGCGCCCCGCGCGCCCGCCGACGGGATAGCGATCTCAGGCAAACCGACAGAAGGGGCATTCGGATCCGCGACCGGATTCAGGAGGCTCGGTTCATGTCGTATCTTCTCCCTCTTTCTTTTCCGGCGATCGGCCTGAACGGCCACAGGCGGGGCGCGGCATGAGCCGGGACCTGCTGCGCACGCCGCTTTACGACCTGCATCTGTCGCTGGGCGCCCGGATGGTGCCCTTTGCCGGCTATGACATGCCGGTGCAGTACAAGGCCGGCGTGATGGCCGAGCATCTGCATACCCGGACCGCGGCGGGATTGTTCGACGTGTCCCACATGGGGCAGGTCAGGCTGCGCGCGCGGTCGGGGCGCATCGCGGACGCGGCGCTGGCGCTGGAACGGCTGGTGCCGGCCGACATCCTGGCGCTGAAGCCCTGGCGCCAGCGTTACGCGCTGCTGACGGACGCGCAAGGCGGCATCCTGGACGACCTGATGGTCTCGCGCCTGGGGGACGACGCGCTGCTGCTGGTGGTCAATGCCGCGTGCAAGGATGCGGACCTGGCGCATCTTACGGCGGCGCTGGACGGGGATTGCGTGATCGAGGCCCTGCCGGAGCGCGCGCTGATCGCGCTGCAGGGGCCGCTTGCGGGCGCGGCGCTGGCCCGGCTGGTCCCCGCGACGGCGGAGATGCGCTTCATGGACGTGGCGGAGTGCGACGTGGCGGGCGTGGCCTGCGTGGTCTCGCGCTCGGGCTATACCGGCGAGGACGGGTTCGAGCTGGGCATGGCGTCCGGCGCGGCCGTGCGGGTGGCCGAGGCGCTGCTGGCGCAGGAGGGGGTCGCGCCCGTGGGGCTGGGGGCGCGCGACAGCCTGCGGCTGGAGGCCGGGCTGTGCCTGTACGGGTCGGATATCGACCGCACGACCACCCCCATCGAGGCCGGGCTGGACTGGTCGATCCAGAAGAGCCGCCGGGACGGCGGCGCGCGGGCGGGCGGATTTCCCGGGGCGGAGAGCGTGCTGGCGCAACTGCGCGACGGCGTGCCGCGCCGCCGGGTGGGGATCGCCGTCGAAGGACGCGCGCCGGTGCGCGGCGGGGCGCAATTATTCGCCGACGCGCAGGGCGCGGTGCCGGTCGGCCGGGTGACGTCGGGGGCGTTCGGCCCCACGGTCGGGGCGCCGGTGGCCATGGGCTATGTCGCGGCGGGGTACGAGGCGACCGGCACGGCGCTGTTCGCCGAGCTGCGGGGCAAATTTTTGCCGGCGCGGGTGGCGGCGCTGCCGTTCACGGCGCCCGGGTTCAGGCGGTAGTCCCGGACGCCGGGTTTCGGGAATTGACGGGTTTGGGTGGAGAGACGGACATGACGGTTTATTACACGAAAGATCATGAATGGCTGCGCGTCGAGGGGGATGTCGCGGTCGTCGGCATCACCGCCCATGCGGCCGAGGAACTGGGCGAGCTGGTGTTCGTCGAGGCCAAGGAGGACGGCACCGTGGTGGCGCAGGGTGACAGCGTCGCGGTGGTGGAATCGGTCAAGGCGGCGTCCGACATCTATGCCCCGGTGTCGGGCACGGTGGTGGGCTTCAATGCCGCGCTGACCGACGATCCGACCCTGGTGAACGGCGCGCCCGAGGGCGAGGGCTGGATCCTGAAGCTGCGCATCGCCGATGCGGGGCAGCTTGCGTCGCTGCTGGACGCGGCGGCCTATGCCGCGCTGGTCGGCTGATCCTGTCGCGGAGACGATGAACGTGGCGCCCTCGACCGAGCACTCTTCCACCGTGGATTCCTCGACTCTCTGGCGGACTGCGCGTCCCGCCGCCGAGTCCTTCTGCGCCCGCCATGTCGGCCCGCGCGACGGCGAGGTCGCCGCCATGCTGGAGGCGGTCGGCGCGCCGTCGCTGGATGCGCTGATGGAGCAGACGGTGCCGGCGGCGATCCGGCTGCGCGGCGCGATGGGGCTGGGCGAGGGCCTGACCGAACCGGCGGTGCTGGCGCGGCTGCGGGCCATTGCCGGGCGCAACCGGGTCATGACCTCGCTGATCGGCCAGGGCTATTACGGCACGGTGCTGCCGGGGGTGATCCAGCGCAACGTGCTGGAAAACCCGGCCTGGTACACGGCCTATACGCCCTATCAGCCGGAGATCAGCCAGGGACGGCTGGAGGCGCTGCTGAATTTCCAGACCATGGTCGCGGACCTGACCGGGCTGGACGTGGCCAATGCCTCGCTGCTGGACGAGGCGACGGCGGCGGCCGAGGCGATGGCGCTGGCACGGCGGGTGGCGCGGTCGAAGGCGGACGGGTTCTTCGTCGATGCCGATTGCCATCCGCAGACGCTGGCGGTGCTGCGCACCCGCGCCGAGCCGATGGGCTGGCGGATCATCGTCGGCGATCCGGACCGCGACCTGGACGCGGAGGCGGTGTTCGGCGCGCTGCTGCAATATCCGGGATCGTCGGGGCAGGTCCGCGATCCGCGCGGCGCGATCGCGCGGCTGCACGCGGCGCAGGCCGTGGTGGCGATGGCGGCCGATCCGCTGGCGCTGACCGTGCTGGAGGCGCCGGGCGTGCTGGGGGCGGACATCGCCGTGGGGTCGATGCAGCGCTATGGCATGCCGATGGGCGCGGGCGGTCCGCATGCGGCCTATATGGCCGTGCGCGATGCCTACAAGCGCAATATTCCCGGGCGCCTGGTGGGGGTTTCGGTCGACAGCCGGGGGCAGCCTGCCTATCGCCTGGCGTTGCAGACGCGCGAGCAGCATATCCGGCGCGAGAAGGCGACGTCGAACATCTGCACCGCGCAGGTGCTGCCGGCGGTGATTTCGGCGATGTACGCGCTGTATCACGGGCCCGACGGGCTGGCGGACATCGCGCGGCGCGTGCATGGGCTGACCGCGATCCTGGCCGCCGGGCTGCGGGCGCTGTCGGTGCGGGTGGTGACCGAATATTTCTTCGACACGATCACCGTAGCGACGAGCGGCGCGTCCGGCCTGGTCCGCGCCCGGGCCGAGGAGGCGGGCCTGAATCTGCGCATCGTCGATGCCGACCATGTGGGGATCAGCCTGGACGAGACGACCACGCCGGAGATCGTCCGCGCCGTGTGGCGCTGCTTCTGCCCCGATGCGCGGCGGCTGGAGGAGATGGAGCGTGCCCTGCCGGAGCCGGGCGGCGCCCTGCCGCCGGGGTTGCTGCGCGCCAGCCCGTTCATGACGCATCCGGTCTTCCACGCCCATCGGTCCGAGACCGACATGCTGCGCTATCTGCGCCGGCTGGCGGATCGCGACCTGGCGCTGGACCGCACCATGATCCCGCTGGGGTCGTGCACGATGAAGCTGAACGCGACGGTCGAGATGATGCCGGTCACCTGGCCGGAATTCTGCGACATCCATCCCTATGCGCCTTCGGCGCAGATGGAAGGCTATGCCGTGCTGTTCGGCGAGCTGGAGCGGATGCTGAAGGCGGTCAGCGGCTATGACGCGGTGTCGCTGCAGCCCAATTCGGGGGCGCAGGGCGAATATGCCGGCCTGCTGGCGATCCGGGCCTATCACCGGGCGCGGGGCGAGGGCGGGCGCGACATCTGCCTGATCCCGGCTTCGGCCCATGGCACCAACCCGGCATCGGCCCAGATGGTGGGGATGCGCGTGGTGGTCGTGGCCTGCGACGCGCAGGGCAATGTCGATATCGGCGATCTGAAGGCCAGGATCGCGCAGAGCGGGGACCGGCTGGCGGCGATCATGATCACCTATCCCTCGACCCATGGCGTGTTCGAGGAATCGGTGGTCGAGATCTGCGACCTGGTGCATGCGGCGGGCGGCCAGGTCTATCTGGACGGCGCCAACATGAACGCGCAGGTCGGGCTGTCGCGCCCGGGCGCCTTCGGCGCGGATGTCAGCCATTTCAACCTGCACAAGACCTTCTGCATTCCGCATGGCGGCGGCGGGCCGGGCATGGGGCCGATCGGCGTGGGCGCGCATCTGGCGCCCTTCCTGCCGGGCGTGCCGCAGGAGGGCGGGGCGAACGCCGTGTCTGCCGCGCCGTACGGATCGGCGGCGGTGCTGCCGATCTCCTGGACCTATATGATGCTGATGGGCGACGCGGGATTGCGGCGGGCGACCGAGATCGCGATCCTGAATTCCAATTACGTCGCCAGCCGTCTGTCCGGCCATTATCCGGTGCTGTATCGCGGCACGAACGGGCGGGTGGCGCATGAGTGCATCATCGACCTGCGCCCGATCAAGGATGCGACCGGCATTACGGTGGACGATGTCGCCAAGCGGTTGATCGACCATGGATTCCATGCGCCGACGGTCAGTTTTCCGGTCGCCGGCACCTTCATGATCGAGCCCACGGAATCCGAGAACAAGGCCGAGCTGGACCGGTTCTGCAACGCGATGATCGCGATCCGCGCGGAAATCGCCGATATCGAGGCCGGGGTGCTGAGCGCCGAGGAAAGCCCGCTGCGCCATGCGCCGCATACGGTGCGCGACCTGGCCGACCCGGCCTGGGAGCGTGCCTATGACCGCCGGCGCGGCTGCCTGCCGTCCGGCGTCGCGGCCGCGGACAAATACTGGCCGCCGGTCAACCGGCTGGACAATGCCTATGGCGACCGCAACCTGGTCTGCGCGTGCCCCGACATGGCCAGCTATCAGGAGGATGCCGTCTGAGGCGGCCAGGGACGCTGGATAGGGACGCTGGGTAGGGACGTCGGACAGGGACCGGGGGCGGCACGCTTTCAAACGTCACGGAAATGTGTTCTCTGCCGGACAGGGGCAACCCGAGTCGTCGAACCCAAGTCGTCGAGAAGGAGAAGAACGGCGTGTCTGACAGGTTCCGGTTTGTGATCGTCGGCGGCGGGATCGCCGGCATGGAAATGGCCACCTATCTGGGCAACACGCTGGGCCGGTCCGGCCAGGCCGAGGTGACGCTGATCGACAGTTCCTTCTTCCATGTCTGGAAGCCGATGTTGCATGAGTTCGCGGCCGGCACCAGCCCGAACGACCGCAACCGGGTCAGTTTCCTGGCGCAGGCCAGCCGCAAATCCTTCAAATACTGGCCCGGGGTGCTGGACGGCGTCGACCGCGCGGCGCGCCAGGTCGAGCTGGCGCCGATGGAGGACGAGCGGGGCAATGTGCTGCTGGACCGGCGCAGCCTGTCCTATGACGCGCTGATCGTGTCGATCGGCAGCCGGGCCAATGATTTCGGCCTGCCGGGCATTACCGAACATTGCCATTTCATCGACAACCTGACCGAGGCCGACGCCTTCAACACCCGGTTCCGCTCGTTGGTGCTGCAGGCGATCGGGCAGTCCGGCACCTTGCAGATCGCCATCGTCGGCGGCGGCGCCACGGGTGTGGAACTGGCGGCCGAGCTGCATCGCGCGCTGGACCTGGCGGCCAATTACGGGGCGGGGATGAACCGGGCGGACCTGCATGTCACCCTGCTGGAGGCCGGGCCGCGCATCCTGCCCGCCTTCCCGGAGGCGGTGTCCGAGGATTCCCGCCGGCAGCTTGAGGCGCTGGGCATCACTGTGCACACCAGCGCCCAGGTGACCGGGGCCGACGCGGACGGGTTCCTGCTGGGGGACGGCACGCGGATCGATGCCAGGCTGAAGGTCTGGGCCGCCGGGGTGAAGGCGCCGGCCGCGACGACGCTGTTCGAGGGACTGGAGCGGTCGCGCTCGGGGCAATTGGTGGTGCGTCCGACCTTGCAGACCACGCGGGATGACCGGATCTTCGCCCTGGGCGATTGCTCGTTCATCGCCGAAAAGCCGGTGCCCGCCACCGCGCAGGCGGCGCGGCAGCAGGCGCGGCATCTGTCGCGGCAGATGAAGGGCTGGATTGGCGGCGGGGCGATCGCGCCGTTCCATTACCGCGATCGCGGGGCCGTGGTGTCGCTGGGCGATTACAATGGCTGGGGCACGCTGGGGAAATATCATTTCGGGGGCGGTCCGCTGCGCGGATTGCCCGCCCGGCTGGGGCACGACATGCTGTATCGCCAGCACCAGATGGAGATCCACGGCCCGGCGCGGGCGCTGGCGGCATGGGGAGCCGACCAGCTTGACGAGTTCGTGCGCCCGATCGTGCGCCTGGACTGACCGTCCATTCCATTCCGTCGCGTGGCGCGGGTCCGGGGGCCCCGCCATGTGCGCCGCGCATGCGCGGCCCCGAGACATTTCAAAACGTTGCGACTGGCCTGCGATTGCTCTTGGGGCGGGCAGGGAGAAGGCGCATCTTCGCCCCGATACCGGATGAGCCCGCCGCATCGCGCGGTCCATAAGAAAAAGGGACGGTCCGGGGGAGGCGGGTCATGTTTCATCTGAAAATCGCGGGGGACAGCCGGTCCCATTTCCACATGACGGCGCCGTGGGCCTATATCGCGGCGCATCGCGACGATCCGGCGTGGACGGATGCGCGCGACCGCATGACGGTGGCGCTGATCTGCGGGGGGCTGTTGTCGGCCTTCGTCATCGACATGGCCATTCTTTATTTCTCGATGTTCCGTCCCTGAATCGTCAGGCCGCGAGTCGGCGGGCCGTGCCCGGGGGCGTGTTGGCGGGGCTGGCGGTTATGTCCGTTAGGATATAGATCTTTCCCCGACAGGGGGAAGGATGGGGCGTTTCATCTCGGCGGTCCGGGCGGGATTGCCGGCGGCGATCATGGTGGCGGCGGGCTGTGCGGCGTGGCCGGACGCGGCGCCTGCCCGTTCGGTCGTGGACATGACGGGACGGGTGGTTGCCTGCCCGGACCATCCGTCGCGCATTGCCGATCTGTGGTTCGCCCATAACGAACTGGTGCTGATGCTGGGCGGGGCCGGCCGGATCGCGGTGACGGACGATCTGCCGTCGGCGCGGCCGTGGATGTACCGGGTGGCGCCGGTGCTGCATGGCGCGGCCGGGGTGACCGGCGCGGTGCCCAATGTGGAAATGCTGCTGGGACGCGGGGTGGACCTGGTCTTCGCCGCCAACGACTCGCCGGCCGCCGCGCCGCTGCGGCGGGCCGGGCTGGCGGTGGTGCAGGCGGGTTTTACCGATACGGCCTCTCTGCTGCGGGCGCTGGACCTGACGGCGGACGTGCTGGGCGATGCGCGCGCGCATGACGTCGCCCGGCGGTACCGCGCCATGCTGGATGCGACGATGGCGCGGGTGGAGGCCGGGCTGGCGGACCTGCCGCCCGGACGGCGGCTGCGCGTGCTGCATGTCAAGTCGCTCGTGCCGCTGACGGTCGATGGCGGCGGGACGATCATCGATGAATGGATCGGCCGGGCGGGCGGGCGCAATGTCGCCGCGGCGATCAGTGGCAATATGCGCCCGGTGTCGCTGGAACAGGTTGCCGCCTGGGACCCGGACGTGGTGATCCTGGGACCGGACAGCGGCGATCTGGCGCGGGTGTCGGCGCAATGGGGGGCGCTGCGGGCCGTGCGGGACGGCCGGGTCTATCGCAATCCGTCGGGTGTGTTTCCGTGGGACCGCTATGGCAGCGAATTGCCGTTGCAGGTCCTGTGGGCGGCGAAGACCCTCTATCCCGGCCGGTTTGCCCGGGTGGATATGGTTTTTGAAACCATCCGGTTCTATCGCGAATTTTTCGGATACGACCTGACGCCGGGGGAGGCCGTGCGGATTCTGGCGGCCCGTCCGCCGGCGGGGGACGCGGAGTGACGCGGCGCGCGGCGGTCCTGCGGGCCGTCCCGGCCATCCTGCTTTTCGCATTGCCGGCCGTGGGGCTGCTCGGCCTTGCGGCGCTGTCGCTGACGATCGGGCGCTATCCGGTGTCGGTCCCGGACATCGTCGCGATCCTGTCGGGGCATGACGGGGGGATGGCGCCGGCGCGGCGGGCGGTGCTGCGCGCGATCCTGATCCAGGCCCGGCTGCCGCGCATTGTCGGCGCGGTGGTGGTGGGGGCGGCGCTGTCGGCGTCCGGGGCCGGGTATCAGGCGGTGTTCCGCAACCCGCTGGTCTCGCCGGGCCTGCTGGGCGTGCTGGCCGGGGCCGGGTTCGGCGCGGCGCTGGGGATCGTCGCCGGGGCCGGGCCGGCGGGCATCCATGTCCTGTCCTTTCTGGGCGGGGTGCTGGCGGTGGCGGCCGGGGCCGGGATCGCCCGGCTGTTCGACGTGCGATCGATGCTGATGCTGGTCTTCGGCGGGTTGCTGAGTACCGCCTTCTTCACCGCGCTGCTGTCGGCGCTGAAATATGTTGCCGATCCGGACAGGCAGTTGCCCGATATCGTGTTCTGGTTGCTGGGCAGCCTGACGCAGGTCGGATGGCGCGACCTGATGGTGGCCGCGCCCCCGGTGCTGGGCGGGATCGCGGTGCTGACGGCCTGCGGCCGCATGCTGGACGCGCTGGCGATGGGCGACGACGAGGCCAGGACCCTGGGGGTGCCGGTCGGGTTGCTGCGCCATGGCGTGATCGCGGTGGCGAGCATGCTGGCGGCGCTGACGGTTTCGGTGGCGGGGATGATCGGCTGGATCGGGCTGATGGTTCCGCATGCGGCGCGGCTGCTGGCCGGGCCGCGCAACGGGCTGGTCCTGCCGCTGAGCGCCTGTCTGGGCGGGGCGTTCCTGCTGCTGTGCGACGATCTGGCGCGGGTGCTGACCGAGCAGGAAGTGCCGGTCGGGCTGATCGTCGATCTGCTGAGCGTGTGCCTGTTCGTGGGCGTGCTGCGGCTGGTCCGCCGGGGGTGGGCGGAGTGAGCGGGCTGGAGGCGCGGCAGGTCGGTTTCCGGCGGCAGGGGCGGTGGGTGCTGGAGGATGTGTCCCTGACGCTGCGTCCGGGCGAGCTGGTGGCGCTGCTGGGGCCGAACGGCGCGGGCAAGACGAGCCTGCTGCGCCTGCTGCTGCGGCTGTCGCGGCCGGATGCGGGGCGGATTCTGCTGGACGGGCGGGATATCGCCGGCCTGACCCGGCGGCATTTGGCCGGGCGCGTCGCCTATGTGCCGCAGGGCCATGCCGTGGCGTTTCCCTATCGCGTCGCGGACGTGGTCGCGCTGGGGCGGCTGGCGGGCGGGACGATGCTGGCGCCCTTTGCCTCGGCCGCCGATCACCGGGCGGCGGCCGAGGCGATGGCGCGTCTGGCGATCGGTCATCTGGCGGAGCGTGCCTATGTCACCCTGTCGGGAGGCGAGCGGCAGAGCGTGCTGATTGCGCGCGCGCTGGCCCAGGGGGCGCGGCTGCTGGTGCTGGACGAGCCGGAGGCGGGTCTGGATTACGGCCAGCAGCGCCGGCTGTTCGGCCTGCTGCGCGATCTGGCGGCGGGCGGATATGCGATCCTGGCCACGACCCATGACCCGCTGCGCGCGGCGCGGGTGTTCTCGCGCGCCGTGCTGCTGCGCGGGGGGCGGGTGCTGGCGGACGGACCGGCGGCGGCGATCCTGTCGGAGGACGCGATTTCGGACCTGTACGATCGCGTTCCGCCATAGCGGCGCGCTTGTCTATATTTCATGGTATATAGACATCCGGACGCCTCTTCGTTAGTGAGGTGCAACGTCACGCACGGGAAATGGATTGCGACATGGTCGGCCGGACGAGTACAGGTTTGCGCATCTTGCTGGTCTGTTCGGTATTTTCGCTGGATGCGTGGCATGCCGGGGCCGGGCGCGCGGCGGAGGCGGCGGATGACGCGAAGGCGCATGATCCCAAGGCGCATGAGAGCGGGGCGCATGAGCGCGGGGCGGGGCCGCATGTCGAGCATGTCCAGGTGGTGCGCCGCCAGGCGGCCGGTACGCAGGCCGCGTACGACAAGGCCACGGCCGATCTGGGGCCGCTGGGCACGCGGCGGACGCTGGATGCGCCCTTTTCCATCCTGGCGGTGCCGCAGGACGTGATCGTCAACCAGCAGGGGCGCAACATCAATGACGTGATGCAGTATCTGCCGTCGGTTCAACTGGAGGAGCGCGGCGATCCGAATACCAGCCGCCCGCAGAGCCGCGGCTTCGAGGCCGACGTGGTGTCGAACATGCGCATCGACGGGCTGAACGCGGTGACGACGACCCCTTATGCGGCCGAGCAGTTCGACAATCTGCAGGTCCTCAACGGGCTGGCCGGCGCGCTGTACGGGCCGCAGAATCCGGCGGGCACCTTTGCCTATACGCTGAAGCGGCCGACCGGGCAGAGGGTCAACCGCCTGTCGATCGGGGTGGATTCCATCGGCACCGTGATGGAAAATGCCGATCTGTCCGGACGGGCGGGGCGCAATGGCTGGTTCGGCTATCGCCTCGACCTGCTGCATGGCGACGGGACCGGCTATGTCGACAAGAGCTGGCTGCGCCGGAACCTGGTGAGCGGGGATTTCGATATCCGCCTGTCGGAGCGGACGGTGATCGAAATCGATGCCAGCCAGTACACCTATGCCGAGCGCGGCATGGCGCCCGGGTTCGCCTATTCCGCGACCGTGCCGCTGCCGGCCGCGCCGGACCTGAGCAAGCCTTATCTGGGGCAGGATTATGCGGGCTTCAACATGGAGACGAACACGGCGCTTGCGAAAATCCGGCATGAATTCAACGAGGATTGGTCGCTGACCCTGGGCGGGCTGTACCAGAATGCCTATCGTCAGGTCTTTGCGAACACCGACCGGCTGCTGAACGGCGCGGGGCTGTACCAGCAGGTGATTTCGGCGGCGACGACGGCGAAGAATTTCAAGGTGGGCAGCAACCTTGCCTATCTGAACGGACATGTTCGCACCTGGTCGATCGGGCACGACCTGGTGGTCGGCACCAACGGCTATATGATGGGCAACTACAACCCCACCCGCGCCGACGGGACATTCGTGCTGGGGACGGCGAACCTGGACGATCCGCGTTCTTTTCCCGGACGCCAGCCCTATTTTTCCGGAACTTACGAATCGGCCTATACGCGCACGCAGACGGTGATCCTGGGCGATACGCTGCATCTGGACCGTCACTGGTCGGTCATGGGCACGCTGGGCTGGGGCTGGATGTCGATCGTCAATAACGACGTCCATGGCCATGTCGTCAGCGCCTATGACAAGGATGCGGCGTTCAGCCCGATGACCAGCCTGATCTACCAGCCGGCGAAGAACCAGACGGCCTATTTCACCTGGGGGCGCAGCCTGCAGCAGGGGGATACCGCGCCGGCGGGTTCGACCAACCAGAACCAGGTCCTGGCCCCGCTGAAGAGCGAGGAATACGAGGTCGGATACAAGATCCTGGTCGGAAAATTACAGATGAACGTGGCGGGTTTCCGGATGACCCGGCCCTATTCCTTTACCGATCCGACGACGCATCTGTTCGGCACGTTCGGCGTGCAGCGCAATTACGGCGTCGAGTTCCAGGCCGCCGGCTATGTCACGCCCGACCTGTCCGTGCTGGGGGGCGTGACGTGGATCGACGCGCAGCTCGGCGCGACCGGCACGCCGGCCACCAGCCACAAGGAGGTGGTGGGGGTGGCGCCGGTCCAGGCCGATATATTACTGGATTATCGCCTGCCGCTGGGCGCGGGGGTGCCGGGGCACGGCCTGGCGGTGAACGCGAACGTGCATTACACCGGGCGTCGCGCGGCCAATGTCGCCAATACCAGTTTCGCGGGGTCCTATGTCACGCTCGACCTGGGCGCGCGCTATGCGTTTCGCGTCGCGCATTATCCGATGGTCGTGCGGTTCGGCGTGCAGAACGTGACGGATGCGCGCTATTGGGCGTCGGTCTATCCCAGCAGCATCAATGGCGGCGGCAGCGCCACCAACAATGCGGTGGCCGGCCTGCCGCGGACCTGCCATTTCACGCTGAGCGCCGAGTTCTGAGAGTGGATCAGTACGTCGCCGGATCGGCGGGATCGACGCGGGTGACCTTGCCGGCACGGTCGTAATAGAAGATGGCGTCGCCCCTGCGTTCGGCGTAGCCGTCGGGCGTGCCTTCGGGCGTCCAGAACAGCAGGCGGTTGGCGTCGGACTGCTCGACCACCTTGTCGCCCGCCGGGCGGTAGCGGAACTGGCTGAAATCCTTGCGCGCGCGGGGGACCGGCGGGTTGGCGGCCATCTGGTGCATCGAGGGGGTCTTGGGGCCGTCCTCGTCATCGGCCAGGGCCGGGCCGGCGAGAAGGGGGGCCGCGAGAACGGGGGCGGCCAGCGCGGCCAGGCAGAAGGGGAGGGTCAGCCCGCGCAGCATCCTGTCCAGCATCGACCGCGTACTCCTTTATCCGTTGGTTCGGCCAGCCGGGAACATCGTCTCTTTTGCCGCCGGGTGCAACTCGCCTTTCGCGGAGGCGGGCGGTCAGGCCGCGTGGGGCCGCCGCGCGGTGACCGCATAGACCGCGTCGCGCCAGGACGGGTCGTCCGACGGAGGCTGGACCTCGCCGCTGTCGATGCCGGAAAAGCCGGCGCGGGTCAGCAGCATGTCCAGCAGCCGGCGCCGGTCGTCATGGTCCAGCGCCTGCCACAGCGCCACGGCCTTCTGCGGCAGGAACCGGTCGGAGAAGGTCAGGATCGCCACGCCGCCGGGGCGCAGGACGCGGAGGATTTCGGCGAGGGTGACCAGGGGGTGGCGCAGATAGGGAACGACGTCGCAGAGGCAGGCGACGTCCATCGTCTCGTCGGGCAGGGGCAGGGTGGGGTCTTCGTTCAGGTCCTGCACGATCCGGTGCGTGAGGTCCACATTGTCCTGCATGACCGCGCGGTCCAGCCCGATGCCGATGACGGTGCCGCGCGGAAGGTCGGGCGGCAGGTGGCTGTGCGGGCCGGCCATCAGGTCCAGGATGTCGGCGCCTTCGGCGATCAGCGTGTGATAGAGGGCCGTCACCGCCGCCCGCGCGCCCGGGTCCAGCAGCGGGCCGGGGGCGCGGTGCGCGAAGAATTCGGCGTCGGGCGCGGCGCTGGCGACGGTGAAGGCGGCGGGGTGGAATCCGTGCATCTCGGTCATGGGCTGCAGATGCGACGGAACGGGCGGAAAATCCAGACCTTGGGCGGCGTTCGTCTCTTTGGGCGTTCGTCTCTTTTCCGGCGCGCGCGGGCCGTTATGATCCGCGGCCTGCCAGAGGATTTGTCAGAGGAGAAGGGGCGGGCGATGGCCAGACTGATTCATTCCATGATCCGGGTGCGCGACGAGGGCGTGTCGGTGGCCTTCTATGCGAAGGCGTTCGGCCTGGCGGTGGCCGAGCGGGTGGCCCTCGAGGGGTTCACGCTGATCTATCTGTCCAATGCGGAGCAGAGTTTCGAGCTGGAGCTGACGGTCAACCATGACCGCGACCGTCCCTATGACCTGGGTGACGGCTATGGGCATCTGGCGGTGTCGGTCGCCGACCTGGATGCCGAGCATGCGCGGTTCGTGCGCGAGGGGCTGGCGCCGCAGCCGGTCCGGCAATTGTCGCTGGGCGAGCGGGTAGTGGGGCGCTTCTTCTTCGTCACCGATCCGGACGGCTATCGGATCGAGGTGCTGCAGCGCGGCGCGCCGGGCCGCTTCCTGTAGGGAACGGCGGGGGGATACAGGCTTTTCTCGCGTAATCGCGACTCGTGCCGTATAAGGCGCGCATGATGATCCCGTTCTACAAGATGCACGGCCTGGGCAATGATTTCGTCATCGTCGACGAGCGCGCCCGGCGCCATGGCCTGAGCCCGGCGCGGATCGCGGCGCTGGCGGACCGCCATCGCGGGATCGGCTGCGACCAGTTCGTGGTGCTGCGGCCGGCCTGCCGCGAGGGGGCAGACGTCTTCGTGCGTTTCTTCAACGCCGACGGCAGCGAGGCCGGGGCCTGCGGCAATGCCTCGCGCTGCGTCGCGGAATGGCTGCGGCGGGAAGAGGGGCTGCGCGAGTGCGTGCTGCAGACCCGCGCCGGGCTGCTGCCCGCCTGGATCGGGCAGGATGGCGCGGTGACGGTCGATATGGGGCCGCCCGCCCTGGAGTGGCGCGACGTGCCGCTGTCGCAGGCGGCCGATACGCTGCATCTGCCGCTGGCGGGCGATCCGGCGGCGGCGTCGATGGGCAACCCGCACGCCACGTTCTTTCTGGCCGACATGCTGGACATGGACCCGTCGGTCGCCGGGCCGCTGCTGGAACATGACCCGCTGTTCCCCGAGCGGGCCAATATCGGCTTCGCGCAGGTCCGCGCGCGCGACGCGATGCGCCTGCGGGTGTGGGAGCGTGGAAGCGGGCTGACGCTGGCCTGCGGGTCCGGCGCGTGCGCGGCGGTGGTCAACGCGGTGCGGCGCGGGCTGGTCGACCGGGCCTGCGCGGTCGAGATGGATGGCGGCACGCTGTCGATCGCCTGGCGGGAATCCGACGGGCACGTGCTGATGACCGGGCCCGCGACCGTTAGCTTCACCGGCGCGGTGCCGGCCGAGGGCGTGCCGTCATGACGGGCGCCCCGGAGATCCTGACCTTCGGCTGTCGCCTCAATACCTATGAGAGCGAGGTGATGCGCGGGCATGCGGCGGCGCTGGAGGATGTCATCATCGTCAATACCTGCGCCGTGACGGCCGAGGCCGAGCGCCAGGCCCGCCAGGCGATCCGTCGCGCCCATCGCGACCGGCCGGACGCGCGCATCGTGGTGACCGGCTGCGCCGCGCAGATCGACCCGGACCGCTGGGCGGCCC
Source organism: Nguyenibacter sp. L1 (assembly GCF_035199985.1). GTDB lineage: Bacteria > Pseudomonadota > Alphaproteobacteria > Acetobacterales > Acetobacteraceae > Gluconacetobacter > Gluconacetobacter vanlangensis. The sequence continues at coordinate 567,099 of NZ_CP127015.1, read as the reverse complement.
TGCCGGGGGTGGCCCGCGTGCTGGGCAACCGCGAGAAGCTGGAGGCCGCGAGCTGGACCCGCGCGGCGCTGGAGGAGGGGCGCGCGGTATCCGACATCATGGCGGCCACCGAGACGGTGCCCCATCTGGTCACCGAGTTCGCCGGCCGGACCCGCGCCTTCGTCGAGGTGCAGCAGGGGTGCGACCATCGCTGTACCTTCTGCATCATTCCCTTCGGCCGGGGACCGTCGCGCTCGGTCCCGGTGGGGGCGGTGGTCGAGCAGGTGCGCGCGCTGGTGGCGTCGGGCTATCGCGAAGTGGTGCTGACCGGGGTCGACATCACCTCGTGGGGCGGGGACCTGCCGGGCAGGCCGCCGCTGGGGCAGCTCTGCCGCCGCGTGCTGGCCCTGGTGCCGGAGCTGGAGCGGCTGCGCCTGTCCTCGGTCGATCCGGTGGAGATCGACGAGGATCTGTGGCGGCTGCTGGCCGAGGAGCGGCGCTTCATGCCCTATCTGCATCTGTCGCTGCAGGCCGGGTCGGACATCGTGCTGAAGCGGATGAAGCGGCGGCACCTGGTGGACGACGTGGCGCGGGTGATCGCGCGGGCGCGGGCCTGCCGCCCCGAGCTGGGCATCGGCGCCGACATCATCGCGGGGTTTCCGACCGAGACCGACGCGCTGTTCGCCGAGACGCTGGATTTCGTGCGGGGGCAGGGCCTGCCCTATCTGCATGTCTTTCCCTACAGCGAGCGGCCGGGGACGCCGGCGGCGCGGATGCCCGCCGTGCCGGTGCCGGCGCGCAAGGCGCGCGCGGCCGAACTGCGCGCGGCGGGGCAGGAGGCGGCGCGCGATTATCACGCCCGGCTGCTGGGCCGGCCGCTGAACGTGCTGCTGGAGACCCCGACCAGCGGGCATTCCGAGGAATTCGCGCCGGTGCGGCTGGTCGGGGCGGCGGCCGAGGCGGGAGCCGATATGGGGCGGATCGTGACCGTGCGGCCGACGGCGGTTGACGAAAACGGACTGGTGGCGGAAACCCTCTGACATGGCACTCGGTTTTTTCTCCCGTCTCAAGGCGGGATTGTCGCGCTCGACCCAGAAGCTGGGCGGCGGCATCGCCGCGGTCTTTACCCGCCGCAAGCTGGATGACGAGGCGCTGGAGGAACTGGAGGATCTGCTGATCGCGGCGGACCTGGGCCCCAATGTCGCGGCGCGGATCATCGCGGCGTTCCGTCATTCGCGCTTCGGCGCCGAGGTGACGGACGAGGAGGTCCGCCAGGCGCTGTCGGCGGAAATCGCCCGCGTGCTGGAGCCGGTCGCCGTGCCCTTCGTCCCCGATCCGCAGCGCAAGCCGCATGTGGTGCTGGTGGTGGGGGTGAACGGCACCGGCAAGACCACCACGATCGGCAAGATGGCCCGCTATTACGGCGAGCAGGGGCTGAAGGTGATGATGGTGGCGGGCGATACGTTCCGTGCCGCCGCCGTGGAGCAGCTGCAGATCTGGGGCCAGCGGGTCGGCGCGCCGGTGATTGCCGGGCCGCCCAATGCCGACGCGGCCGGGCTGGCGTTCGAGGCCCTGAAGCGCGCCCAGGCCGAGGGGGCGGACCTGCTGCTGATCGATACCGCCGGCCGCCTGCACAACAAGGGCGCGCTGATGGAGGAACTGGCCAAGATCATCCGCGTGATGCGCAAGTTCGACGAGAGCGCGCCGCATTCCGTCCTGCTGGTGCTGGATGCGACGACGGGGCAGAACGCGATCGAGCAGGTACGGGTGTTCAAGGAGCTGGTCAACGTCACCGGGCTGGTGGTGACCAAGCTGGACGGATCGGCGCGCGGCGGCATCGTTGTGGCGCTGGCCGACAGTTTCGGCCTGCCGGTCCATGCGGTGGGCGTGGGCGAGCAGGCCGAGGATCTGCGTCCCTTCTCGGCGGAAGCCTTCGCGCACGGGTTGGTGGGCGATTCGGTGCGGCTGACGGGACAGGCGCCGGAAGAGGGAGAGGGGGCGGCGGACGAGCCGGCCTGATCGACGGGGCACGGTCCGCGCGGACCGTGCCCCCCGATAATGGTCAAGCCTGAATGGTCAAGCTTGGCGGTTCAGAGCGGCAGGAACCGTTCCGAGATCTCGCCGAGGGCCTGGATGCCGGGCAGGGTCTTGCCTTCCAGCCATTCCAGGAAGGCGCCGCCCGCGGTCGAGGTGTAGGACATTTCGTCCGCCACGCCGGCATGGCGCAGCGCCGAGACCGTGTCGCCGCCGCCGGCGACGCTGGTCAACTGGCCGGCCTGGGTGCGGCGGGCGACCTCGGCCGCGACCTGGTTGGTGGCGGCGTCGAAGGGATGCAGCTCGAACGCGCCGAGCGGGCCGTTCCAGACCAGGGTCTTGAGCCCGACGATCTTCTCGCGCAGCAGCTCAACGCTCGCGGGACCGGCGTCCAGGACCATGGAATCGGCGGGGATGGCATCGACCGGCACGATCTTGGTCGGCGGATCGGCCTTGAATTCCGTCGCCGTCACCGCGTCGACCGGCAGCACGATCTCGCAGCCGCTTGCCTGGGCCTTGGCCATGATCGCGCGCGCGGTGTCGTGCATGTCGGCTTCCTGCAGCGACTTGCCGACATTCACGCCCTTGGCGGCCAGGAAGGTATTGGCCATGGCGCCGCCGACGATCAGCACGTCGACCTTTTCCAGCAGGTTGCCGATCAGGTCCAGCTTGGTCGAGATCTTGGCGCCGCCCACGATCGCGCCGACCGGACGGACCGGGTTTTCCAGCGCGACGTTCAGCGCGTTCAGCTCGGCCTCCATCAGGCGGCCGGCGAAGGACGGCAGGAAGCGCGCGACGCCTTCGGTCGAGGCATGGGCGCGGTGAGCCGCGGAGAACGCGTCATTGACGTAATCGTCGGCCAGCGACGCCAGCGCCTTGGACAGGTCCGGGTCGTTCTTTTCCTCGCCGGCGTAAAAGCGGGTGTTCTCCAGCACCAGCACGTCGCCGTCCTGCAGCCTGGCGACGGCGGCCTCGGCCACCGGGCCCACGCAGTCGTCGGCGAATTGGACCGGGCGGCCCAGCGCCTGGCCCAAGGCCTGGGCGATCGGGGCCAGCGACATCTCGGGGACGCGCTTGCCCTTCGGGCGGTCGAAATGGCTGGCGACGATCACCCGGGCCCCCTTGTCCGCCAGTTCGCGGATGGTGGGGATCAGGCGTTCGATCCGCGTCAGGTCGGTGATCCGGCCGTCGCGCACGGGCACGTTGAGGTCGGCGCGCAGGAGCACCTTGCGCCCCTTGGGCTGCAAGGCGTCCAGCGTCTTGAAGGACAGGGCGGCCATCAGAGGGACCCGAAGACCGCGGCCGTGTCGGACATGCGGTTGGAGAAGCCCCATTCATTGTCGTACCAGCTACAGATGCGCACCATCTTGCCGCCGTCGATCAGCGCGGTTTCCGTGGCGTCGAAGGTCGAGGACGCGATGTTGTGGTTGAAGTCCGAGCTGACCAGCGGCGCGGTGTTATAGGCCAGAACGCCCTTCAGCGGGCCTTCGGACGCGGCCTTGCGCACCGCCTCGTTCACTTCCTCGACCGAGGCGGGGATGCGGGTCGGCACGAAATCCAGCGACACCAGCGACACGTTGGGGGTGGGCACGCGGATCGAGGTGCCGTCCAGCTTGCCCTTGAGGTGCGGCAGGACCAGGCCGATCGCGCGGGCGGCGCCGGTCGAGGACGGGATGAGGTTGATCGCCGCCGCGCGGGCCCGGCGCGGGTCCTTGTGCAGCGTGTCCACCGTGCGCTGGTCGCCGGTATAGGAATGGATGGTGACCATGTAGCCGCGCTCGATGCCGAACGCGTCGTCCAGCACCTTGGCCACCGGGGCCAGGCAGTTGGTGGTGCAGGACGCGTTCGAGATCACCGTCATGTCGCTGGTCAGCGTGTCCTGGTTCACGCCGTAGACGATGGTGGCGTCGACATGGGTGCCGGGGGCCGAGATGATGACCTTGCGCGCGCCGGCTTCGATCAGGTGCGCGGCTTTTTCCTTGGTCGTGAAGCGGCCGGTGCATTCCATGGCCACGTCGACGCCCTCGAACGGCAGCTTGGTCGGGTCGGGTTCGGCCGATACCTGGATCGGCGCGTAGGTGCGGCCGTTCGCGGTGATGACGATGCTGTTGCCTTCGACCCGCACCTCGCCGGGGAAGCGGCCATGGATGCTGTCATAGGTCAGCAGGTGGGCGTTGTCGGCGACGCTGCCCAGGTCATTGATGGCCACCAGCTCGACGTCGGTGCGTCCGCTTTCGATGATGCCGCGCAGGACCAGGCGGCCGATCCGGCCGAAGCCGTTGATTGCGACTTTGACAGCCATTCGATTTCTCTCCCGTTCGTTTCAGCCTTTTCGGGCCGTCGGCCTTGGCTGGGCGCGGCCGCTCTCAGCTTTCTGCCCGGAAGGCGACGGAAAGTCACGCCCTGTCTCGCCGATCAGCCGGATTGCGGTGTCGCAGATCCGTTCGGCGGTGATGCCCAGCCGGCGGTAGAGTTCGCTGGCGGGCGCGGTCTCGCCGAAATCCTCCATGCCGATGAAGGCGCCGCCCGGACCCAGCCAGCGTTCCCAGCCGAAGGCCGAGGCGGCCTCGATGCCGATGCGCGGGGCCTGGCCCAGCACCTGGTCGCGATAGGCGGCGTCCTGCCGGGCGAAGAGTTCCCAGCAGGGTAGGGAGACCAGCGCCGCGTGCACGCCCTCGTGCGTCAGCGCGCGCTGGGCCTGGCGGGCGATCGCGACCTCGCTGCCCGTGGCGATCAGCGTGACCTGGCGCGGGGCCCGGGGCTCGTCGAGCACATAGCCGCCGCGCGCGCTGCCGAAGCGCGGGCGCCGGCCGCGCGGTTCGGCGGACTCCGCCCCCTCGCCGGCCGTGGGGCACAGGGTGATCAGGCTGGGGCCGTCGGTGCGGCGCAGCGCCAGTTCCCAGCTTTCCATCGTCTCGCGCCGGTCGGCGGGGCGGAAGACCGCGACGTTGGGCATGGCGCGCAGGCTGGCCAACTGCTCGACCGGCAGCCAGCCGGCGCCGTCCTGGCCCAGGGCCAGCCCGTCATCGGTCAGCAGGTAGATGACCTGCCGCCGCATCAGGGCGGCGAAGCGCAGGGCCGGCCGCATGCGGTCGATGGCGACGAAGGTGGTCGCCCCGCACGGGATCAGCCCGCCATGGGCCGCCACCCCGTTCAGCAGCGCCGCCAGGCCGTGGACGCGGATGCCGCAATCGGCCGCCGGGTCGTCGCCCCAGACGGGGCTGGTCAATTCGCCCCCGCGGCGGGAGAACAGGCACAGCAATTCCGGCAGCAGGTCGCGCAGGACGACCAGTCCCTGGCGGCCATGGGCCAAGGTCGTTCCGGCTGTGGTGGTGGTGCCCGTGGTGGTACTGCCGGCGGGACGGGGCGGGGCGGGGGCGGGGCGGCCCGTGGGCGCGGGCTGGCCGGCGCGCGGCCGGCTGGCGCGCAGCGCGGCGGGGCGGAGCGTCGCGGTATGCAGCATCGCCGACGGCAGCGGGCCGGCCGCGACCTGCCACGAGCGGATCCAGTCCTCGCGCCAGAAGGAGGGCAGGCGGCCCTCGATCGTGCGTTCGAATTCGGCGCGGTGGCGGTGCTTGGCCACCCGCCGCAGCCAGGAGCGCCGGGCGGCGGCGCCCCGGCGCGTCACCCGCGCCCACATCAGGCTGGCCAGGTCGCCCTGGGGCGCCCGGAGCGGGATGCGGCGCGGCGTCGCCCGTACGGTGCAGGCCACCATGCAGGGCTTGCGCGAGCGCATGGCGGCGGCCAGCGCGGCATGGACCGCGTCCGAATCGTCGGCGGCCACCTGGCGGACCGACCAGCCGCTGGCGACGTGGCGGGCCAGCGCGTCGGCGGCGTCGTCCGCGTCCTCGGGCGTGATTTCCAGCAGCACCGTCACCCGGTCCAGCGCCATGCGCGCGGCGAGCGAGGCGGTTTCGAGCGCGACGCCGGTCGAGAGTTCGGTGGCGCAGGACAGGACCCAGACCCGGTGATTGACGATGGAGCGCCCGAAGCGCGTGGCCATCTGCCGTTCGGCCAGCGCCAGGCCGATGGCCGCCCCCAGCCCCTGGCCGCTGGGACCGAAGGCCATTTCGACCGCCGGGTGGGCGCCGTATTCGATCACGCCCTCGCCGGCGGCGGTCTGGCCCGCCAGGCGCATCATGGCGTGCAGCAGCGGCCGGTGACGGGTCGAGGACACGACGAAGCGGTCACGGTCCGGCCAGTCGGGATTGGTGGGGTCGAAGCGCAGGAACTGGTTCCACAGCACGCAGGCCGGCACGGCCATGGCGGCGGCCCGGGCGGCCTGATCCTCGTCCGCGATCGACGCGGCGATGAAGCGGTGCGCGGCGTCGCGCAGCGCGCGGATCGTGTCGTGCGCGGCCGGAGGGGCCAGGAGAGAGTCTGGGAGGGGAGCTTCCGGCGCGTGTGCCGGGTCGTCCCGTTCGGTCAAACTGGTTTGCGCGCCTGCCATGCGCGGGGCCGTCCCTGATATGGGTGCCCGCCCGGCGCGGGCCGGGAGGGCGGTCGACAGGCTATAGGAGGGCGGCGGGCGGGCGCGCAAGCAAGCATATGCGCCCCGAAACGCCCTTGCCCCGTCCGGCGGATGCTGTAACCGTGGCGCGCCATGCTGAACCGTCTTCGCCCTGTTCCCGTCCTGACGGCCGTGTCCGCCGCCGGGATCCTGTGCCTGGCGTCCTGCAATCTGGTGGACCAGCGGACCTTCGACCCGCGTGCCAGCCGGCCGCCGGTGCCGCATTACCCGCCGTCCAGGCCGCCGCCGCCGCCCGTTCCGCCGCTGGTGCAGATCGGACTGGGCACGCCGGCCGAACGCTGGCAGCCGGCGCTGAAGGACGCGGTGGCGCGTGCCCTGGCGCGCAAGCCGAACGTGCTGTTCGTGGTGACGATCATCGTGCCGGCGGGCCCGACGCCGGAGGCCGAGGGCGCGGCGCTGACCCGCGCCATGGCGGCCGACGGGAGGGCCGTGGCGGCGGCCATCGTCGCGGACGGGGCCCGTCCGGCCCAGGTGGAAATGTCCGCCATGTCGGATTCGACGGTGACCGCGGGCGCGGTCCGGGTGTATGTGCGGTGATCCGAACCGATATCCGTGCGGCGAAGCGCACGAACCGCAACGGCGCATGACGCGCCGGCCCGCCGGGCCGGCGGCGGCGCAGGAGAATTCGAGAGTGGCCAGCATCGACGTGGGCGGACATCCTTTCTACCGGTTCTGCCGGTCCGCGCTGGAAGATATCCGCAAACAGGGTCGTTATCGCCAGTTTACGCCGCTGGCGCGCCAGGCCGATCGTTTTCCGGTCTATGAGCAGGGCGGCGACGTCCAGGCGGTCGCCGCCGCGGACGGGCGCGAGGTGGTGGTCTGGTCCGCGAACGACTACCTGGGCATGGGGGTCGAGCCGGCGGTGGTCGAGGCCGCGATCGCCGCGATCCGCGAGCATGGGGCCGGGGCGGGCGGCACGCGCAACATCGCGGGCACCAGCCCGCTTCATGCCGCGCTGGAGGCCGAGCTGGCCGACCTGCACGGCAAGGAGGCGGGGCTGCTGTTCGTGTCGGGCTATGTCTCGAATCAGGCCAGCCTGCAGGCGATCCTGACCAGCATGCCGGGGTGGATCTGCTTTTCCGACCGGCAGAACCATGCCTCGATGATCGCCGGGATCAAGGGGGCGCGCGGCGCCTCGTGCGTGATCTTCGAACATAACGACCTGGCGGACCTGGAAGCCAAGCTGGCGGCCGCGCCCAAGGATGCGCCGAAGCTGATCGCCTTCGAGAGCGTCTATTCGATGGACGGCGACATTGCCGATATCGCGGCCACCTGTGCGCTGGCGCGGAAATACGGGGCCATGACCTATCTGGACGAGGTCCATGCCGTGGGGCTGTACGGCCCCGAGGGCGCGGGCGTGGCGCGGCGCGACGGCGTGGCCGATCAGGTCGACATCGTCGAGGGCACGCTGGCCAAGGGATTCGGCGTCCATGGCGGGTATGTCACCGGATCGGCCGAACTGATCGATTATCTGCGCAGCGTGGCGTCCGGCTTCATCTTCACCACCGCGCTGCCGCCCTCGGTGGTGGCGGCGGCGCTGGCCAGTGTGCGGCTGGTGCGCCGCGAGTCGTGGCGGCGCGAGCGGCTGTTCGCGCGCGTCGCGGCGTTTCGCGGCCGGCTGCGGGCGGCGGGGGTGCCGTTCATGGAGACCCCCAGCCACATCGTGCCGATTCCGGTGGGGGATGCGGATCGCTGCACCGAGATCAGCCGCCGCCTGCTGGCGGAATACGGGCTGTACGCCACGCCGATCAACTATCCCACCGTGCCGCGCGGCACCGAGCGGCTGCGCCTGACGCCGGGGCCGTTCCATACCGACGCGATGATGGACGACATGGTCGCGGCCCTGGCCAGGCTGCTGGGCGTGTCGGCCGACCGGCATACCGAGGCCGCGTAAGGGCGCCGCCGGGCGGGGGAGGCCCCCCGGACCGGCGGGGGACCGTTTGGGGCGTAGCGGTCAGCCGTGGCGGACCTTTGCGATCGCGGCCTTCAGGTCGTCCAGGTCGACCGCGCCGGGGATGACGTAGTGCGCGTCGAAGACGAAGGTGGGCGTGCCCTCGAGGTGGATCGCGTTGGCCAGCGTCATGTTGGCCCGCAAGGTGGCCGACACGTCCGCGCCGCCCATGTCCCTGGCCAGCCGGTCGGCATCCAGCCCGGCCTGCGCCGCCAGGGCGCGGATGTGCGCCATGTCCGGCTTCTGGCTGTCGGTCATCAGGGCGTGCTGCATGCGGAAATAGGCGTCCTGCCCGCCCTGCAGGGCGGCGGCGGCGATGGCCTGGGCGGCCAGCAGGCTGGCCGGGCCCAGCACCGGCACCACTTTTTCGACGATCCGGACGTCGGGATCGTCATGCACCAGCCGGTCGAGGTCGGGCAGGACCTTGCGGCAATAGGGGCAGCGCGGGTCGTAGAATTCCACCATGATGGTGCGGCCGCGCGGATTGCCCAGGATGGCGTCGGTGGGGAGCGGATTGGTCAGCGCCGCGCGGTTGGCGGCCAACGCGTCGCGTGTGGTGGCCTGTGCCTGGGCCTCGGCCCCGGCGCGGAGGGCGGCGATGGCGTCGGACAGGATGGTCGGGTCGGTCTTCAGCGCGTTGCGGACGATCTCGACGATCTCGCGCCGCTGGTCCGGGGTGAAGCTGCCCTCGGCATGGGCCGCGCCGCCGCCCGGGAGCCACAGCGCGGCCGCCAGTGCGGCGGCGTGCCGCGCGGCGCGGCGCGGGAGGGACGAGCGGGCGGGGGAGATGGGCGGCAAGGGCGTGCTCCGGCGGTCGGGTCCGATACCGGCCGTCTGTAGAGCAGATCGCATGGCGGCGAAAGGGCGCGGGCCCGATCGCCATTGGCGTTGGGGACGGGCGGCGGGGATAGGATGCGGGCCGTTCCAGGGTGCTGTTGCCCAGGGTCCAGAAGACCGCTAAGTCCCGAAGGCCCGGCGGCTCGCCCGGGGATCGAACGGTGGCTATGGAGAATTTCTGCGTGCGTGAGCGTCCCCTGACCCCCCGGGCCCCGAATGTCCCGGGCCGTGCCCCGCGTCGTCGCAGAGGGAGCGTGCTGGTCTCGACGCTGCTGGCGGCCGCGCTGGCCGGGTGTTCGTCCGAGACGGCCAATACGGTCAAGACTTTCGGCCATGCGCTGTTCGGCACCGGCAGTACCTCGCCGTACCTGACCGGATTCATCGGTAATGTGGTGGCGGACGAACCGCAGGCCGCGCTGGTCGCGCGCGACGTGCTGGCGCGGGGCGGCAATGCCGCCGACGCCGCCGCGGCGCTGGGCATGGCGCTGGCGGTGACCCTGCCGTCGCGCGCGGCGCTGGGCGCGGGCGGGGCCTGTCTGGCCTATCGCCCCGGCGATGGCGGAGGGGGGCATGCCTTCCTGTTCACGCCCGTGGCGGGCACGACCGCGCCGGGGAGCAGCGCCCCGGTCGACCGGCCGGCGGCGGTGCCGATGCTGGCGCGCGGGCTGTACCTGATGCAGGTGCGTTACGGCAGCGTCGATTTTTCCGAGACCATCACGCCGGCGCTGGAACTGGCGCGGGGCGGCATTTCGGTCAGCCATGCCCTGGCGGGCGACCTGGCGGCGGTGCAGGGGCCGTTGCTGGCCGATCCCGGTGCCCGCGCGATCTTCGGTCGCGACGACGGCAAGGCGCTGGTCGAGGGCGATACGCTGCTGCAGCCTCATCTGGCGGGCGTGCTGGAGCAGATGCGCAGCATGGGCGTGGGCGACCTGTATAACGGGGCGCTGGCGCAGTCCTTCGTCGCGGGCAGCCAGGCGGCGGGCGGCGGGTTGCAGACCGGCGACCTGCGCCGCGCGATCCCGGCCGAGACGATCCCGCTGACGGTCCGTGCCGATCGCATGACGGTCGCGTTCCTGCCGCCGCCGGCCGATGGCGGGCTGGGCAGCGCGGTGGCCTTCAGGGCGCTGTCGGCCGGCGGTGCGGCCGGATCGGCCGGGCAGTCCGCGGTCGCGGCGTGGCGCGCCCATGACGGCGGTACGCAGGATGCGGCCGCACTGGTGGCGCGTGCGCAGGCGGTCGTCGATTCCGGCGCGGTCCCGCAGGGGGGCGCCCTGCCGCATCTGCCGGCCTCGACCTCGTTCGCCGTGATCGACCGGCATGGGGGGGCGGTGGCCTGCAGCCTGACCATGGACAATCTGTTCGGCACCGGCCGGGTGGCGGGTGCCACCGGCATCGTCATCGGCGCGTCGCCGCAGCGCCTGCCGCGCCCGCTGCTGACGGCGGCGATCGCCAGCCAGGGCGCGACCTTGCGCGCCGTGGTCACCGGGTCGGGCCAGAACGACGCGGCCGACGCGGTGGCCGCCGAGATGCGGCAGGTCCTGGCCGGGGCGAAGCCCGGCGCGCGGCCGGTGACCGCCAACGGGCGCATCAATGCCATTGCCTGCCCGGGCGGCGTGCCGGGCGGCGAGGGGAGCTGCGCCGGCGGCACCGATGCAAGGTCGGCGGGGCTGGCGGTGGGGTCGGACTGACGGGGCCGGCCGGGGCGCCTCGGCCCTCTGCCCCTCGGCCCTCTGCCCGGGGTAGGGACGGCTGAGGTGGCTGCTTGTGGATGATCATGTTTTGTTCTAGTCTTGGGGCGCTGTCCGGGTGGAACGGGGCGGCGCGGGCGGACCAGGGAATTTTCAGGAAAGCGGGGTAGGGGTGATGGCGCAGGCACCGGGCATTGACAAAAGCAAGGCGCTGGAAGGCGCGCTGAGCCAGATCGAGCGCGCGTTCGGCAAAGGGTCGGTCATGCGTCTGGGGCAGCGCCCCAACGAGCAGGTCGACGTCATTTCCACCGGCTCGCTGGGCCTGGATATCGCGCTGGGGATCGGCGGGCTGCCGCGCGGGCGCATCGTCGAGATCTATGGCCCCGAAAGCTCGGGCAAGACGACGCTGGCCCTGCATGCCATCGCCGAGGCCCAGAAGAAGGGCGGCGTGTGCGCCTTCATCGATGCCGAGCATGCGCTGGATCCCGGCTATGCCCGCAAGCTGGGGGTGGATGTCGACAATCTGCTGATCAGCCAGCCCGATGCCGGCGAGCAGGCGCTGGAGATCGCCGACACGCTGGTGCGGTCGGGCGCGATCGACGTGCTGGTGGTGGACAGCGTCGCGGCCCTGGTGCCGCGCGCGGAACTGGAGGGCGACATGGGCGACAGCCATGTCGGCCTGCATGCCCGGCTGATGAGCCAGGCGCTGCGCAAGCTGACCGGCACCGTGTCGCGGTCCAACACCATGATGATCTTCCTGAACCAGATCCGCCTGAAGATCGGCGTGATGTTCGGCAGCCCCGAGACGACGACGGGTGGCAACGCGCTGAAATTCTATGCCTCGGTCCGGATGGATATCCGCCGCATCGGGCAGATCAAGGACAAGGACGAGGTCGTGGGCAACCAGACCCGCGTGAAGGTCGTCAAGAACAAGATGGCCCCGCCCTTCCGCCAGGTGGAATTCGACATCGTGTATGGCGAAGGCATCAGCAAGATGGGCGAATTGATCGATCTGGGGGTCAAGGCCGGTATCGTCGAGAAATCGGGGGCCTGGTTCTCGTATGACAGCCAGCGGATCGGCCAGGGGCGCGAGAACGCCAAGCAGTTCCTGCGCGACCATCCCGAGATGGCTGCCGATATCGAACGCCGGGTGCGCGAGCAGGCCGGCGTGGTGGCCGAGGCGATGCTGGTCTCCCCCGGCGAACAGGACCTGGCCGACGCGGCCGAGTGACCGGCGTGATGTGCCGCCCCGGTCAGTGACCTGCCGCCCGGCTTGCGGGCCGGAACCCGGACCGCCGTGTCCGGGCGGACGGGCGTGCCTGTCGCCGGTGCGTCTGTTGCCAAGGCGTTTGTTGCCGGGGCCTCTGTTGTCGATGCGTCTGTTTTTGGAGCGCCGGTCGGGGGCGTGCCGGGTTTGGGTGCGGTCGGTGTGGGTGCCGCCGGCTTTCGTGCTGCTGGCTTGCCTGCTTCCGGCCTGTCTGGCGGGTTGCGCGCCGAAGCGGCCGGATGGCGATTCGATCGACGTGCCGCCGGAGGGCATGGCCGCGGCCGATGTGCCGGCGGCGCAATCGGGCGGCGGGCCGCACGGCGGAGGACGGCATGGCGGCGGATGGCGCGACGGGCGGGACGACGCCGCGCCGGGCGATCCGGCGGCGCGGCCGCCGGATTACCAGCCATTGCCCGATGCGCTGGGCATGCAGATCATCGCATCGGGATTCGATCCCAACGCGGCGGGCGACGAGAGTGCCGACAAGGACGGGGGCGGCCATTATGTCATCCCGGATACGCAGGTCAGCTACGGCCCGCATGGGCGGCGCGGCGGAGGCCAGGGCGGCGCGGGCCCGTAAGGGTGTAGAGAGGGCATAGAAGGGCGGTCCGCAGGTTGCGGCGGTCCGCTGCTTGCTCTCCTGGGGGCTCGGATCACGTCTGTGTCACATCTTCGGAAGGCCGGGGCGGGTTTCCGCCGGCCGAGGGCCGTCTTGTGAGATGAAAGCCGGGGAACGGAGGCCCGGGGTCAGGGGACCGGGCGTGGGGCTGGGGACTGGATCGGCGGGGCGGGAAGATGTTAAGAGGCTGTTTCACGAGCCCCGTGTCCGGCGCATCTTGCGCGCGTTTCCGTGCTCTGATGCGCATGGGCGCAAGAAGCCATGCCGGCGGCCCCCGATGGCGCCGCGCAGATTTGCCGCCCGATGGCGGATATCCGAAGGAAACAGGTTCGATGACAGCTTGCGCGCGATACGGCTTCCGCCGGCACGTCCGGGCCTGATCCATGGCCGGGTCATCCTCCCCGTCATCGCCCACATCGTCGCCCATATCGTCGTCAGCATCGTCGTCCTTGGGGGGGCATGCCGCGTTTCGCGACGGCGAGACGAAGTTGCCGTACCTGGTCTTTTCCCGGCCGGAATGGGCGGCGTTGCGGGCGAATGTGCCGCTGTCGCTGTCCGAAGAGGAGGTGGCGTCGCTGCGTGGCCGGAACGAGCCGGTCTCGCTGGCGGATATCCGGGACATCTATCTGCCGCTGTCGCGCCTGCTGAACCTGTATGTGCTGGCCTCGCGCAGCCTGAACAGCATGGTCGAGAGCGCGTTTCTCGGCGCGCCGCGCAGCGCGGTACCCTTCGTCATCGGCATCGCCGGCAGCGTGGGCGTGGGCAAGAGCACGTTTGCCCGCCTGCTGCGGGCCGTGCTGTCGCGCTGGCCGGACCATCCCAGGGTGGACCTGGTGACGACGGACGGTTTCCTGCTGCCCACGCGGGTGCTGGAGGAGCGCGACCTGATGCAGCGCAAGGGGTTCCCCGAAAGTTACGACCTGCGGCGCATGATCGGGTTTCTGGCCGCGCTGAAGGCGGGGGAGCGGCATCTGCAGGTGCCGTTCTATTCGCACGAGGCGTATGACGTCGTTCCCGGACAGTTCGAGACGATCGACCGGCCGGACATCCTGATCTTCGAGGGGCTGAACGTGCTGCAGACCGGCAGCGAGCGCGCGGCGGTGGCGTCGGATTTCTTTGATTTTTCGATTTATCTCGATGCGGCCACGGCCGACATCGAAGCCTGGTATGTCGAGCGATTCCTGCTGCTGCAGCGCACGGCGTTCCGCAGCCCGGCATCCTATTTCCATCACTATGCGGATCTGCCGCGGGACGAGGCCAAGGATGTCGCGCGCCGGATCTGGCAGCGGATCAACCTGCCGAACCTGGAACAGAATATCCTGCCGACCCGGGAACGGGCGCGCCTGATCGTGCGCAAGGAACGCAGCCATGCCGTCAACGAAATCAGGTTGCGGCATCTCTGACGTCCTGTCCCCTTTCCCTCCCCCCTTTTCTTCCGGGCCGGCGGTCAGCGCTGGCGTTCGATATTGGCGCCGCCGCCGGGCAGAGTCGTGTCGCCCAGGACCGTGAGGGCGCTGCCGTTCCATGACAGCGTGCGTAGCGCGCGGTCCATCACGCCCTGGACCAGGATCGTCCTTCCGTCGGGGGCGAAGACGAGGCCCTGCGGCCAGAGCGTGCCGGGGGCCTGGGCCAGTTGCGCCAGGTGCCCGTCGCGCAGCGAAAAGACGGTGACGATGCCCCGGTCGTGATAGCGGGGCGAGGACGGCGCCAGGGCGGACCCGTTCTGCGACACCACGGCGACGTATCGGCCGTCGGCGGAGATATCCAGCCCTTCCGGGGCGTTGGGAACGCGGACGCGCTGGATTTCGCGAATGGGCGATGCCGTCAGGTCCAGCACCGACAGGGCGCCGGGCAGTCCCTCGCCATGGCCGAGAATGCCCATCACGGCATAATGCCCGTCCCGGGTCAGGCGGATGTTCCATGGTCCGGGCCCGATCTCCAGCGGATCGGGGGCGAGCGCGATGTCGTCGCCGTCGATATGCAGGACCAGGACCCTGTCGCCCTTCCACAGGCTGACCAGCGCGCGCCTGCCGTCCGGGGTGATCGCCAGCCCGCCGGGGAAGCCGTTTTCCACCGGCAGCGCGATCGTCTTGCGCGCGCCGAGGTGCCGCCCGTCGAAGCGGAACCATGTCAGCACGCCGCCCGCGCCGTTGGCGGCCAGCACGTGCTTCCGATCCGGGGTGAGGCGCAGGGTCGTCGTGCCCGGGGCGGAGGCGACCTGCTGGATCACGCGCGGCCGGGGGCCGGAGAGGTCGATGACGCTGATCCGGTCGTCGGGAACGATCCGCCGGTCGGCCGGGTCGGGTTTCGATGCCGAGGCGGCCAGGGCGATCCTGCCGTCCGGCGTGAGCGTGAGCGCGGTCGGCGGTCCGATCACGCTGGCGGGGACGTCGATGCTGCTGCGCACCGCCCACAGGCCGCTCGGCTGAAGGTCCAGAATCGACAGCGTGTCGGGCCCGAGCGGTTTCGGCAGGACCTGGACGCCATCCCGCAGGATCGAATGCGCGTCATTGGCCGAAAGGACGGTCGCCGACCGGGCAGTCTGGGGGGCGGTCCGGGCCTGAAGGACGAAAGCGGTGGAGAGCAGCAGAGAAAGACAGAACGGAGGCAGAAACCCGAAACGCATCTAGCACCTTGCGCGGCGATTTATTCACATCACGAAACGGATACTCGGCTGAATCGGTGAAGAAATCAGGTAAATTTAAAGTGACATAAATCTGTTTTTAAAGATCATTTCCCTGGCCGTCCGGTGAAGGGTGACGTAAAGCCGGTACGAAATTCCATCGGGTCGCGGGACAGTCCGGACTGATTATTGCTATTCGGGAGGACGAGGCGGTCCGGCCTCTTGCGAG
Organism: Nguyenibacter sp. L1; assembly: GCF_035199985.1. Classification (GTDB taxonomy): domain Bacteria; phylum Pseudomonadota; class Alphaproteobacteria; order Acetobacterales; family Acetobacteraceae; genus Gluconacetobacter; species Gluconacetobacter vanlangensis. The sequence continues at coordinate 551,341 of NZ_CP127015.1, read as the reverse complement.
GCCGTCATGATTTCCAGGCTCCGGGTCGGGAATCGCATCGTTCTTGCGTGACCGTATCGAATTCCGGAATATCAGGCTGGTGCATATCGCATGGCATGGAGGTGCGGCGGGCGCTTTCCGGAAAGGGGCGATTGGGACACGAAACGCGGCGCACCGCGTTAACCTGTTCATCTGTCCGGAGTCCTGCACGAATGAGCCTTCGGCCCCGCTGGGATCTGCCTTAGCGTGGCGCCCCGCCGGCCCGCGATTCGCCGGCCCGATTCGCAGGACGCCCCCCCGACACACGGGATGGCCGGGATTGGGCAACGGAATTGGACAACGGAATGGGCGGCAGGAAAGGAAGACGATGATCCGGGTAATCGGGCTGATGAGCGGAACGTCCCTGGACGGGGTGGATGCGGCGTGCCTGGAGACGGATGGCGTGACGATCGGGACCACGGGGCCTGCCGTGACCGTTCCCTTCTCGGCCGAATTGCGGGGGCGCATGCGCGACATCTATGGGCATGCCGCCATGATCTCGCCCGGCGACCCGGAGCTTCGCGCGGTCGAGCGCGAACTGACGCTGCTGCATGTCCAGGCGGTGCGTGCGCTGGATTGGCCCGCCGAGCTGATCGGCTTTCACGGCCAGACGATCCTGCATCGGCCCGAGGATGCCCGCACCTGGCAGATCGGCGACGCCGGGCTGCTGTCGCGGGAGCTGGGTCTGCCGGTCGTGCATGATTTCCGAAGCGCCGACGTGCGGGCGGGGGGCGAGGGCGCGCCGCTGGTGCCGGTGTTTCATGATGCGCTGGCGCACGACATGGCGCGGCCGCTGGCCGTGCTGAATATCGGCGGGGTAGCCAATCTGTCGCTGCTGGGGCCGGGGGGACGCCTGGTGGCCTGCGATGTCGGGCCGGGAAACGCGCTGCTGGACGATTGGGCCATGCGCCATACCGGCGTGCCCTATGATCGCGACGGGGCGCTGGCCCGGGCCGGGCAGGTCAGCCAGCGGGTGCTGGCGGCCTTGATGAGCGATCCGTTCTTCGTGCGCGGGGCGCCGAAATCGCTGGATCGCATGTCGTTCCATCGCGGCATGGAATTGCTCTCGGACCTGTCGGCCGAGGACGGCGCCGCGACGCTGGCGGCCTTCACCGTGCGGGCGGTCGCCAATACCAGGCTGCCGTTCCTGCCTCGCCGCTGGCTGGTCTGTGGCGGCGGGCGGCATAATCCGGTGCTGATGGAGGGGCTGAGCCACAGCCTGACGGTGCCCGTCGCGCCGGTCGAGGCGGTGGGATGGGATGGCGACGCGCTGGAGGCGCAATGTTTCGCCTTTCTGGCGATGCGCAGCGTCCGTGGCCTGGCCTTGTCCTTTCCGGACACCACGGGGGTCGCGCAGCCGGTCACCGGGGGCCGGCTGCATCTGGACGGGGTGGCCGAGGCGGCCGCGCGGGTCGTCACCGCGTGGCGGCCGGCTTGACCGGTCGGGGAGAAGAGTGGGAGGGGCGGCGCCGGCCGAGGCCGGGCTGCCCCGGCCGCATCAGTCCGAATGCCCGTGTCATATTCCCGAATTCGCAAGCGAAATTCGAGAATATAACAATAGAATCAATATTTTATTGGCCTGCTGATCCGAGAAATTCTCATAAGAATTTCTCGGGCGGGACACGACCGTCGATCAACTGGTTATAAAGTTCGAGATAATCCTGGGCCATGCGGCGGGCGGTGAAACGTTCCTCGAACCGTCGGCGGATGGCGGTGCTGTTCAGTTCGGGCAGGCGCGCGCAGGCGGCGATCGCCTCATGCTCGTCATCGACGATCAGGCCGGTCAGCCCGTCTTCCAGCACTTCGGGCACCGAACCGCGGCGAAAGGCCACGACGGGCGTGCCGCAGGCCATCGCCTCGATCATCACCAGGCCGAATGGTTCGGGCCAGTCGATCGGCATCAGCAGCGCCCTGGCCCCGGACAGGAAGGCCGGCTTCTGCCGGTCGTTGATCTCGCCGATCAGTTCCACGCCGGCGCCCAGCATCGGGGCGATCTCGCGGTCGAAATAGTCGGCGTCGACCTTGTCGATCTTCGCGGCGATCTTCAGCGGCACGTTCAGCGCGCGGGCGATGCGGATTGCCTTGTCTACGCCTTTTTCCGGGCAGATCCTGCCCAGGAAGGCGAAATAATCGCGCGGACCGGGCTGCGGCGTCAGCAGCTTTTCGGGCAGGCCGTGCAGGACGGTGCGCACGTAATGGGCCTGGGGCAGGGGGGTGCGCTGATTGTCGGAGATCGAGACGATCGGCACCTTGGGGAAGGCGTTGAAGATCGGCTGCAGCTCCATCAGGTCCAGCCGGCCGTGCATGGTGGTCAGCATCGGCGTCGCCTGCCGGCTGAAATGGGTGAAGGGCCAGTAATCCATATGGAAATGCAGGATATCGAACTGATCCGCCGCGCGGGCGACCAGCTCCATCATCAGCATGTGCGGCGCGATCGGGTCGCGAATCGCCGGATCGAGGCGCAATGCCTGCGGCCAGCAGGCATTCAGGCGGGCGGACGTCACGCTGTCGCCGCTGGCGAACAGGGTGACGTCATGGCCCATCGCGGTGAGTTCTTCCGTCAGGAAGGAGACGACGCGCTCGGTCCCGCCATAGAGCTTGGGGGGGACCGCTTCGTGAAGGGGCGCGACCTGGGCGATACGCATGGGCAGTTCACTTCTTTCTTCCGCATGAGAGCGCAGGAGGGGACAGGGGATGCTACCGTTCCGCCGGGAAACGGCAAATCGATGGCATCAGGCCGCGATCCTGTCCAGCGGCCGGTAAAACGACCGCGAGGGAAACGCGTTTCGTCCGATATTCCGTCCATCGCGCCGCCCGCGCATTCGTGTCTCGCCTTCGCCCTGGGCACGAAGTTGTTGATTTAACCTGTGCCCACTATCAATCTGAAATCCAATGGATTTCAGATCCGGGACGTCAGAGGGCCCTTATAAACCGGGGGAGAGGAAGCCTATCTTTCTTCCCGGCGATCCGGATAGATATAAGTATCAGCGATTTCAGTATGTAAGTCTTCCCGCACCATGGTCCGGCCGATCCGGCCGCAATCGAGAGGGCAGCCGATTTTGGCGCGTGACACCGATACCACCATCACAGATACCACCATCACAGACGACCAGTTGGTCCGCTATCTGGGCCGGCCGCTGCCTTTTATCTTTCGCTATGTGCGGCGCCACGCGCTTCAGCATGTCGTGATTTTCCTCTCGGTCGCGGTGGCGGTCGGCTGCACGGTCGGCGCGACCTACGCCACGCGGTTCCTGATCGACACCATGACGGCGCACGGCGCCCACGACATGGGGCCGATCTGGCGGGCGGTCGCCTTCCTGGTGGTGGTGATCGCCGCCGACAACCTGTCCTGGCGGGTGGCGGGCTGGTTCGCCACCCATGCGTTCGTGGCCATCACCGGCGACGTGCGGCGCGACCTGTTCCGCTACCTGACCGGCCATTCCGCGGCCTTCTTCGCCGAGCGGATGCCCGGCGCGATGGCGACGCGCATCTCGACCTCGGCGGTGTCGCTGTTCACGCTGGAAAACCTGGCGGCGTGGAACGTGCTGCCGCCCTGCTTGAACGTCGCGCTGTCGATCGGCCTGCTGCTGACCGTCAGCCCGCTGATGGCCGGCGTGATCGTCGCCCTGTCCGCCGGGCTTTGCTATCTGATGTTCCGCATGGCGGCGGGGGGGCGCGGGCTGCACCAGCATTTCGCGTCGGAAGCGGCGCGGGTGGATGGCGAGATGCTGGACGTCATCAACAATGTCTCGCTGGTGCGGTCGTTCGGCATGGCGCAGTACGAGCGCCTGCGCCTGGGCCGGACGATGCGGCAGGAGATGACCGCGCGCGGCCGTTCGTTGCGCTACCTGGAGAAGCTGCGGCTGGTCCATGCGGTGCTGACCGCGGTGCTGACCGCCGGGCTGCTGGGATGGGTGGTCATGCTGTGGCATCTGGGGCGGGCCAGCATCGGCGACGTGGTCATGGTGACGAATCTGGGCTTCATGATCCTGCACGGCACGCGGGACCTGGCCGTGGCCCTGGTCGAGACCATCCAGCATATCTCGCGGCTGGACGAGGCGCTGGCCGCCATCCTGGTCCGGCATGAGATGGTCGATTCCCCCGAGGCGCGCGGCTTTGCCGAATCGTCGCGGGGCGAGGTGGTGTTCCGCGACGTCACCTTCGCCTATCCCGGCGGCCAGCCGGTGCTGTCGCATTTCAACCTGACGATCGCGGCCGGGTCGCGGGTCGGGCTGGTGGGGCGTTCGGGATCGGGCAAGAGCACGATCCTGGCCCTGATCCAGCGCCTGCGCTACGTGCAGGGCGGGGAGATCGAGATCGACGGCATCGATATCCGCGACCTGGACGAAGAGAGCCTGCGCGCCTGCATGTCGGTCGTGCCGCAGGACGTGTCGATGCTGCGCCGGTCGGTGCTGGAAAATATCCGCTATGGCAAGCCCGACGCGACGGACGAGGAAGTGCTGGCCGCCGCCGCCGCCGCCGGTTGCCGCGACTTCATCGAGGCGATGCCCGAGGGGTTCGAGACCGAGGTCGGCGACCGCGGGGTGAAGCTGTCCGGCGGCCAGCGCCAGCGGATCGCCATTGCCCGGGCGTTCCTGCGCAATGCGCCGATCCTGATCCTGGACGAGGCCACCAGCGCGCTGGACAGCGAGAGCGAGCAGCATGTGCAGGCGGCGCTGGACCGGTTGAAAATCGGGCGGACCGTGATTGCCGTGGCGCATCGGCTGTCGACCCTGCGCGATTTCGACCGGATCGTGGTCATGGATCACGGGCGGATCGTCCAGGATGGTCCGGTCGGGCTGCTGGAGCGCACCGCGGGTCCGTATCGCGAATTCCTGGAGCGGCAGGCCATGTCGATCGAAGGCGCATTCTGAGAGATCCTGTCCGTAAATGCGCGCTGGTGGCGATCCGACGCGCGTTTCCTGCGCTTCGGTGCTCACGGCCGACAAGGCCGCTCCGCTCCGATGCTCGGAAACGCACGCCGGCCGTGCCGCTTTGCGGCACTCTCGCTCACCAGCCCGCATTTCCGGACAGGATCTGATCGGGACTACGCGCTGGGAGTGGTTCGATGCGCGTTTCCTGCGCTTTGCTGCTCCCCACGGCCGACAAGGCCGCTGCGGCTGCGATGCTCGGAAACGCACGCCGGCCGTGCCGCTTTGCGGCACTCTCGCTCACCAGCCCGCATTTCCGGACAGGATCTGATCGGGGCTATGCGCTGGCGGCGATCAGGTGCGCGTTTCCTGCGCTTCGCTGCTCACGGCCATCCAGGCCGCTGCGCTCCGATGCTCGGAAACGCACGCCGGCCGTGCCGCTTTGCGGCACTCTCGCTCACCAGCCCGCATTTCCGGACAGGATCTGATCGGGGCTATGCGCTGGCGGCGATCAGATGCGCGTTTCCTGCGCTTCGGTGCTCCACGGCCGACAAGGCCGCTGCGCTGCGATGTTCGGAAACGCACGCCTTCCGTGCCGCTTTGCGGCACTCTCGCTCACCAGCCCGCATTTCCGGACAGGATCTGATCGGGGCTATGCGCTGGCGGCGATCAGATGCGCGTTTCCTGCGCTTCGGTGCTCCACGGCCGACAAGGCCGCTCCGCTCCGATGCTCGGAAACGCACGCCTTCCGTGCCGCTTTGCGGCACTCTTGCTCACCAGCCCGCATTTCCGGACAGGATTTGATCGGGACTGCGCGCCGGTAGCGATCCAACGCGCGTTTCCTGCGCGTCGGTGCTCGCAGCCGACAAGGCCGCTCCGCTCCGATGCTCGGAAACGCACGCCGGCCGTGCCGCTTTGCGGCACTCTCGCTCACCAGCCCGCATTTCCGGACAGGATCTGATCGGGACTACGCGCTGGGAGTGGTTCGATGCGCGTTTCCTGCGCTTCGGTGCTCCACGGCCGACAAGGCCGCTGCGCTGCGATGTTCGGAAACGCACGCCGGCCGTGCCGCTTTGCGGCACTCTCGCTCACCAGCCCGCATTTCCGGACAGGATCTGATCGGGGCTATGCGCTGACGGTGATCCGACGCGCGTTTCCTGTGCTTCGGTGCTCACGGCCGCAAGGCCGCTCCGCTCCGATGCTCGGAAACGCACGCCTTCCGTGCCGCTTTGCGGCACTCTCGCTCACCAGCCCACCTGTCCGGACAGGATCTGAGAGATTCTGTCCGGGGTTGTGCGCTGGCGGCGATCGGTGGGTGGGGTCAGGCCGAGGAGGGCTCGGGCTGTTCGACCTTGTTCGTCGCTTCGGAGGCTTTCGCTTCGAGCGCCTTCATCTCGGGCACTTCGATGTCGATTTCCAGCATCGACACGCCGGTGCCGCGGTCCATCTTGATCTGGACCTTGTCCTGGTCGATGGCGAGGTGCCGCTTGATGACTTCGAGGATTTCCTCCTGCAGCTTCGCGATCAGCTCGGACTGGCCTTCGCCGGCCACCCGTTCGTGGGCGAGGAGGATCTGCAGGCGGTCGCGGGCGATCGGGGCCGAGGATTTGCGTCCGAACAGGTTTGCCAGAAAGCTCATGCCACGCTCCGCTTGAACAGCCAGTCGAACAGGCCCTTGCGCTCGGTCGGCACGCTGACGTCCAGCTTCTCGCCCTCCAGGCGGCGGATCGCCTCGAAATAGGCCCGAGCCGGGGCGCTGGTCGGATTGGACAACGTGACGGGGGTGCCGAGGTTCGACGCCCGCAGCACTTCCTCGCTTTCCGGGACGATGCCGAGCAGCGGGATGGACAGGATTTCCAGCACGTCGTCGGTGCGCAGCATCTCGCCGCGCGCCGCGCGGGCCGGGTCGTAGCGGGTGAGAAGCAGATGCTTGTCGATCTTCTCGCCCTTTTTCGCGCGTTCGGTGGTGCTGTCCAGCATGCCGATGATGCGGTCGCTGTCGCGCACCGACGAGACTTCGGGATTGGTCACCACGATCGCCTGGTCGGCGTGGTGCATCGCGAGCTGGGCGCCGCGTTCGATCCCGGCGGGGCTGTCGCAGATCACCCAGTCGAATTTCTCGCGCAGTTCCCCGATCACCCGGGCCACGCCCTCGGGGGTCAGCGCGTCCTTGTCGCGGGTCTGCGATGCCGGCAGGATCGACAGGGTTTCGACCCGCTTGTCGCGGATCAGCGCCTGCGCCAGCTTGGCGTCGCCCTGCACGACATTGATCAGGTCGAAGACCACGCGCCGTTCGGCGCCCATGACAAGGTCCAGGTTCCGCAGGCCGACGTCGAAATCGACGACGACGACATTCTTCCCCGTCTGGGCCAGTGCCGCGCCGAGGGCGGCGGTCGAGGTCGTCTTGCCGACTCCGCCCTTTCCGGATGTGACAACCAGCACCTTGGCCATACGCATATTCCCTTGTCTCGATTCGCCGTTCTGCGGCGCCGTAATTGCGTGAGTCTAATGGCGGATATGTGGCAATCGCAACGGGAAAGCGGCCCAGGGGCTGGCCGGGGGCCGGTCGGGGGCTGGTCGGGGGCCGGTCGGGCCCGGCCGGGGCCTAGTCCAGCTTGCGCACCACGATGGTGTCGTCCTGCAGCAGCGCCTGGGCCGGCTTGCCGTGCAGGGTCGCGTCGATGTCCTCGGCGATCATGTAATAGCCGTCGATCGCCAGCAATTCGGCCTTCATCGCCTGTGCGAAGATCCGCGCGCCGTCCTGTCCGCCCATGCCGGCGATGACCCGCCCGCGCAGCGTGCCATAGACATGCACCGATCCGCCGGCGGAGATTTCGGCGCCCGACGCCACCGATCCGACGATGATCACATCCCCGTCAGGATGCAGGATCGCCTGTCCCGACCGGATCGGTCCCTCGACGATCAGCGATGCGGCGGCCTGGGACGCGGTGCCCTGGGACGCGGCGGCGGGCGATTCGTCCTCGTCCGGCAGGTCGACCGGGCCCGAGGCCCGTCCGCCCGCGAATCCGTCCGGCCAGTCCCATCCGGCCAGCGCCGGCCAGCCGCGATCGCCGCCTTCGATCGCGATGATCCGCACGCCGCGCGCCAGGAGCGCCGCAAGGAGTCCGTCCAGCCCTTCGGCGTCGGCCGACAGCAGGCCCAGATCGAGAATGATCGGCTTGCCGACGAAGAAGGACGGGGAGCGCGCGATCTGCGCGTCCAGTCCGCGCAGCCAGTCATCGAGCGCCGCCTCGGGCGAGAGCACGAGGGCCAGGAAGGAGCGGCCGCGGGCGCGGATGCGGGGCAGGGGGCTGGATTCGTCGGGCAAGGCGTCACGAACCTTCGGTGGCCAGAACAGGAGGGCGGAACATGAGGGGATTGACGTGAGCTAGCGTGAGAATGGGGCCCTGTCGAGGCAAGGGAGGCTTGGCGAAGCGGGGCGCGATGCAATAAAGCGAGCGGATGCGTATCCTCTATCATCTTCCGCTGTCGCCCTATTCCCGCAAGGTTCGTCTGGTGCTGGGCGAAAAGCGATTGCCGTTCGAACTGATGATGGAGCGGGTGTGGGACCGGCGCCCGGACTATCTGGCGGCCAATCCGGCGTGCACGGTGCCCCTGCTGGTCGAAGAGAACGGGCTGTCGATCCCCGATTCGTCGGTGATCTGCGAATATCTGGAAGAGGCCTATCCCGACACGCCGCTGCTGGGCCGCACCCTGGCCGAGCGGGTCGAGGTGCGGCGTCTGGTCGCGTGGTTCGACCAGAAATTCGCGATCGAGGTCACGCACAACCTGCTGAACGAAAAGGTGCTGAAGCGCATCTCGGGGCGCGGCAATCCCGACGGCAATGCGCTGCGTGCCGGCTATGCCAATATCCGCTATCATCTTTCCTATATCGACTGGCTGGCCGAGACGCGGAAATGGCTGGCCGGGCCCGCGCTGTCGCTGGCCGATTTCGCGGCGGCGGCCCATCTGTCGTGCCTGGATTTCATCAACGACGTGGACTGGTCCAAGGCGCCGGCGGCCAAGGACTGGTATGCGCGGATCAAGTCGCGTCCGTGTTTCCGCTCGCTGCTGAATGACCGGGTGACGGGGATCGTGCCGCCCGACCATTATGCGGACCTCGATTTCTGAGCCCATGGCGTTCTGATCCGATGATGCGGGACGTGGATGCGATCGTCCTGGGGGCCGGCGCCGCCGGGCTGATGACGGCGCTGACGGCGGGGCAGCGCGGGCGGCGCGTCGCGGTGCTGGACCATGCCGACGAGGCCGGGCGGAAGATCCTGATTTCCGGGGGCGGGCGCTGCAATTTTACCAACCTGGATTGCGCCGCCACCCGCTTTCTGTCCGGCAATCCGCATTTCGCCAAATCGGCGCTGGCGCGGTTCGGGCCGGCCGACATCCTGGCGATGATCGAACGGCACAAGATCGCCTGGCACGAGAAGACGCTGGGCCAGCTTTTCTGCGACGGGTCGGCCCGCGCGGTGGTCGCGATGCTGCTGGCGGAATGCGCGGCCGGCGGGGTGACGATCGGCCTGTCGCACCGAATCACCGATGTCAGCCTGTCCGACCGGTTCGTGGTGACCACCGACCGGGGCGTCTATCGCGCGCCCGCGCTGGTGCTGGCGACCGGCGGGCTGTCGATACCCAAGATGGGGGCGAGCGGGCTGTCGCACGCGATCGCCCGGCAGTTCGGCCTGTGCGTGACGGACACCGCGCCGGCGCTGGTGCCGCTGACGCTGGATGCGGCGGCGTGGCCGTGGGTGCGGGAGCTGTCGGGCGTGTCGCTGCCCGTGGCGGCGCGGTGCGGCAAGGCGCGGTTCGACGAGGCGATGCTGTTCACCCATCGCGGGCTGTCGGGTCCGGCGATCCTGCAGATTTCGTCCTATTGGCAGGCGGGGCAGGAGATCTGCCTGGACCTGCTGCCGGAGGTCGACGCCGCCGGGGCGCTGCGGGCGGCCAAGCGGCAGCGGCCGCGGATCGAAGGACGCACCGCGTTGGCGGGGCTGTTGCCGCAGCGGCTTGCGCAGGCGATGGCCGCGCACCATCTGCCTGACGGGCGTCTCGGCGATATTCCCGACGCGGCGCTGAACCGGCTGGGACAGATCCTGTCCCGCTGGGGCCTGACCCCGTCCGGCACCGAGGGCTTCGCCAAGGCCGAGGTGACGCGCGGGGGGATCGACACGCGCGGCCTGTCGTCGCGCACCATGGCGGCGCGGGCGGTTCCGGGCCTCTATGCGGTGGGCGAGGCCGTCGACGTGACGGGTTGGCTGGGGGGCTACAACTTCCAGTGGGCCTGGGCCAGCGGGCATGCGGCGGGATGCGCCATCGCGGAGGCGGCCTGACCGGAAACGCCGGAACAGGGGCCGGACCGGGGATGCGGACCAGGAAGGAAAGGCCACGAGGATGGATGAAACGGGACGGATCGCGCTGGTGACGGGGGCGGTGCGGGGCATCGGCCTGGAGACCGCGCGGCAACTGGGGCGGCAGGGAATGCACGTGCTGGTGGCCGGGCGCCGCCACGACCAGGCGGAGCACGTGGCGCAGCGCCTGCGCGACGAAGGCGTATCGGCCGAGGGCGTCGTGCTGGATATCGGCAATACGGCGCAGCAGATCGCCCTGCGCGACTGGATCGCCGGCACGCATGGGCGGCTGGACGTGCTGGTGAACAATGCCGGCGTGCTGCTGGACCGCGGCCCCGGCGGCGTCGCCCCGCCGCCCTCGGCCACGCCGATCCAGATCCTGCGCGATACGTTCGAGATCAATCTGTTCGCGACCGTGCAACTGACGCAGATCCTGCTGCCGCTGATCCTGAAGTCGAAGGCCGGGCGGATCGTGAACCTGTCGAGCATCCTGGGTTCGCTGGGCGAGCACAGCAACCCGGCATCGTCGATCTATGGCAAGCTGACCTTTGCCTATGACGCGTCGAAGACGGCGCTGAACGCCTTTACCGTGCATCTGGCGCATGAGCTGAAGGATACCGGGATCAAAGTGAATTCGGCCCATCCCGGCTGGGTCCGCACCGAGATGGGGGGCGAGGCCGCGCCGCTGGACGTGGCGGCGGGCGCCCTGACCAGCGTGCGCCTGGCGACCCTGCCGGATGACGGGCCGACCGGGGGATTCTTCCATATGGACCGTTCGCTTCCCTGGTAGCGGGCCGGCATCCGTTCCGGGTGGTGCATTCGAGACAGGAGGGTGTGATGCGAAAGATGGATCGCGATATGGTGCGGCCGGGTGGACGCTGGCCGGTCCTGTTGCTGCTGGGCGGGCTGGCGCTGCTGCCCGCCGGGTGCGAGGGCGTGGCGCAATCCTATCCGCCGGGTGAGCCCGGCGTTGTCGCGGGATATGGCTATATGTGCCGGGCGGGCGTCTATAGCTGCCGGCTGCCGACCCAGGTGCCGCTGGGCAGCACGTGTTCGTGTCCCGCACTGGGGGCGCCGTCCTGGGGGAATGTGCATTAGAGCATCATCCGACCGGATGGACTCATCCGCTCGGATAAAGATGCTCGTTAAAACAATAAGCTAGAGCCATATCCGTGAACCAGTGTGAATGGATATGGCTCTAGGGTCTGTGGGGATTTGGGATTCCCATTTTAGCGGAGATGTGATTCACCCTCTGGATGGATCGCTTAGTACTGACCGATGCCCAATGGGCGAAGATAGAACCGCATTGCCTGGGTAAGCTGTCTGATCCCGGACGCAGTGGCCGCGACAACCGGCTATTCATTGAGGCGGTTCTTTGGATTGTCCGAACAGGCAGCCCATGGCGGGACCTTCCTGCCACATTCGGCAACTGGAATACGGCATTCCGTCGGTTTCGTGATTGGCGCGAAGCCGATGTTTTCAAGCGGATTTTTGATGCCTTGTCGGGAGACCCCGACATGGAATACGCCATGGTTGATGCCACTATCGTCAAGGTCCACCGGCACGGCCAAGGCGCAAAAGGGGGACTCAGAGCCAGGCCATTGGTCGTTCCAAAGGCGGGATAACGACCAAGATCCTGGCCCTGACCGATGCCTTGGGCAACCTTGTTCGCTTCAAACTGCTACCGGGGAACCGCTACGACACGATCGGCGTCGCCCCTTTGATCGATGGCATCAACTTCGAAGCCCTGCTGGGCGACAAGGCCTTTGATGCCAACTGGATCATCGAAGAACTCGACCAGCGAGGAGCGAAAGTCGTCATCTCACAACGGTCACAGCGCAAGAACCCGCGCGCCATTGACGAAGAGATATGCAAATGGCGTCACCTGATCGAGAACTTCTTCTGCAAACTCAAGGAGTTCAAGCGCATCGCCATGCGAGCCTGCAAAACCGACCGGAGCTTCGAGGCGATGATATATCTCGCCGCAGGTGTCATCAACTCACGTTAAATCCCCACAGACCCTAGTGTCCTGCCCGAGAAATTCTTATGAGAATTTCTCGGATCAGCAGGCCACTAAAATATTGATTCTAGTGTCCTTTCGATTCCGAAATTCGCTTGCGAATTTCGGAATCGGGACACTAGGTCGTTGCCGGCCCGAACGAGGGGTCGGATGGCGGTATGACAGGCGGGCGCTGCCGGTTTGGCCGGGAGCGCCCGCATGGTATCTGGCGTGATGTATTTGGCGCGATGTATCTGGCGCGATCCTGGCGACCGGGTACCATGATGTGATGCGGATGGACGGGACGTGATGGCGGGCAGGCGGGATGAACCGGATGAGGGCGATCTGTTCGGCGCGCCCGCGCCGCGGCAGGACGAGGCGGTACGCGGTGCTGCGCCCGAAGCCGCGCCGCGCCGGGGGCGGCCGCCGGCCCGGACGCAGCCTCTGGCCGACCGGCTGCGCCCCGCCGCGCTGGACGAGGTGGTGGGCCAGGACCATCTGCTGGGCCCGGACGGCGCGCTGCGCCGCATGCTGGAGCGCGGATCGCTGGCCAGCCTGATCCTGTGGGGCGGGCCGGGCGTGGGCAAGACGACGATTGCACGCCTGCTGGCCGATGCGGCGGGGTTGCGCTTCGTGCAGCTTTCGGCGGTATTTTCCGGTGTCGCGGACCTCAAGCGCGCCTTCGACGATGCCCGGCGCCTGGCCGAGGCCGGGCGCGGCACGCTGCTGTTCGTCGATGAGATCCATCGCTTCAACCGCGCGCAGCAGGATGGTTTCCTGCCGGTGGTCGAGGACGGGACGGTGATCCTGGTGGGCGCGACGACCGAGAACCCGTCCTTCGCCCTGAACGGCGCGCTGCTGTCGCGCTGCCAGGTGCTGGTGCTGCGCCGGCTGGATGACGAGGCGCAGGAGCGTCTGCTGCGCCGGGCCGAGGCCGAGTGCGGGCACGAACTGCCGCTGACCGCCGAAGGGCGCGCCACGCTGCGTGCCATGGCCGATGGCGACGGGCGCTATCTGCTGAACATGGTCGAGCAGGTGCTGGCGGTGAAGGCCGAGCGGCCGCTGGACGCGCAGGGCCTGTCCGGCCTGCTGGCCCGCCGGGCGATGCTGTACGACAAGGACCGCGAGGAACATTACAACCTGATCTCGGCCTTGCATAAATCGTTGCGCGGCTCGGACCCGGATGCGGCGCTGTACTGGTTTGCCCGCATGCTCGATGGCGGGGAGGATCCGCGCTATATCGCCCGACGCCTGACCCGTTTCGCGGCCGAGGATGTCGGCATGGCCGACCCGCAGGCGCTGCCCCTGGCGATCGCGGCGTGGGAGACGTACGAGCGGCTGGGGTCGCCCGAGGGCGAGCTGGCGCTGGCGCAACTGGTGGTGCATCTGGGCACCGCGCCGAAATCGAACGCGGTCTATGCGGCCTACAAGGCCGCGCGGCGCGTGGCGAAATCGACCGGCAGCCTGATGCCGCCGGCCCATATCCTGAACGCGCCCACCGGATTGATGAAGGATCTGGGCTATGGCCGCGGCTATGCGGACGATTATGCGGACATCTATGCCGATGCGCATCCCGATGCCGGACAGCGGGGCGCCTTACGCGGCTTTTTCCCCGACGGGATGGCGCGCCAGCAATTCTACCAGCCTTTCGACCGCGGGTTCGAGCGGGAGATCGGCAAGCGCCTGGAACATTGGGCGCGCCTGCGCGAGCGGGGGCGCGAACAGGGGCGCGAACAGAAGAAAGACGCGTAGGGCACGCGTCACCTCCGAGCCAGGGCGCGTTCGGCCCGTGGGAAAATCGGTCCGGAACCTGGCTTTCCTGGCTGCGACGGCTGGACAGTCGGAGCAGACTGCGGGAAAGCCGTCAGTCATGAGTGTTGTGACCCTGACCGTCAGCGAGGACGAGGCCGATATCCGCCTGGATCGCTGGTTCCGCCGCCATTACCCGCACCTGACCCAGGGCGCGCTGCAGAAGCTGTGCCGCACCGGGCAGGTGCGCGTGGACGGCAGGCGCGCCGAGACCTCGACCCGTCTGGCGCCGGGCCAGGCGGTGCGCGTGCCGCCCATTCCCGATGCCGCGCGCCCGGCCCCGCCGCCGCGCCCGCAACTGGATGCGCGCCTGATCCGCGAAATCCGCGGCATGGTGATCTATAGCGACGACCAGGTGATCGTGCTGAACAAGCCCGCCGGCCTGCCGGTGCAGGGCGGGCCGGGGATCACCCATCATGTCGATGCCATGCTGGACGGGCTGAAGGCGCAGGAGGACGATCCGCGTCCGCGCCTGGTGCACCGGATCGACCGCGACACGTCGGGCCTGCTGCTGCTGGCGCGCACGCCGGGCGTGGCGGCGAAGCTGGCCGCCGCGTTTCGCGGCCGCGACGTCCGCAAGACCTATTGGGCCGTGGTGGTCGGACGGCCGACGCCCGCCAGCGGAGTGATCGACCAGCCGCTGGCCCGGCTGGGCGCGGGGCCGGGCGCGCTGACGGTCGTCGCCTCGCGCAAGGACGAGGACGCGGCGCATGCACTGTCGGAATATGAGGTGCTGGACGCCGCGGGGCGCAAGATGTCCTGGCTGGCGCTGTCGCCGCTGACCGGCCGCACGCACCAGTTGCGCGTGCATTGCGAGGCCCTGGGCACGCCGATCCTGGGCGATCCCAAATATGGTGGCGCGGCCGCGCATCCCGAAGGGTTCACCGACCAACTGCACCTGCATGCCCGCGCGCTGGACCTGCCGCACCCGGCCGGCGGGCGGCTGGTGGTCACGGCGGAATTGCCGCCGCATATGCGCGATACCTTCCGGCAGCTCGGCTTCTCGGCCGGCAGCACGCCGTCGCCCAGGCGTGGTTGAAGCCGGCGTGGTTGAAGCCGGATTTCGGGACGAGACGGTGGAGGGGCGAGGATGACGGGGTCGGGGATGGAGCCGGGCAGGGGGCAGGGCAGTGGGTCGGGCCGGGGGCCGGGGCGCGCGGCGCGGCGGGGACGGGGCTGGCTGCTGGCCGCGTCCGTGATCGCCGTGCTGGCGTTGGGGGGAGGCGCGATCGCGGCGCGCACGATGATCGACCCCGACGCCCTGCGGCAGGTCGTGGCGCAGGCGGTGTGGCGCCAGACCGGGCGCACCCTGCATGTCGGGTCGGTCGCGGTGCATGTCCTGCCCTATCCCTCGGTCACGGTCGACGACGTGGCGTTGTCGGACATGCCGGGCGGCGCGCGGGCGAACATGCTGAGCGCGGCCTCGCTGCAGGCGCGCCTGGCGCTGCTGCCGCTGCTGCGGCACGAGATCCGGCTGGAGGATGTCCGGCTGGCGCATCCCGACCTGCTGGTCGAACGGTTGGCCGACGGGCGGGCGAACTGGCAGATGCGGCCGTTGCCCGCATCTGCATCCGCACCTGGGCCCGCACCTGGGTCCGAGTCCGTGCCGGGCGGGGCAGGCGGACCGTCCGCCGCGCCGCGCTGGCGGGTGCGGATCGGCAGCGTGCGGGTGCAGGATGCGGTCCTGACCTGGGACGACCGGGAGGCCCATGCGACGGGCGCGGTGGCGGTCGATCGCCTGCTGCTGGACGGTCTGGCGGGGGATGCGCCGACGATCGATCTGCGGGGCCATCGTCCGGCCGATGCCGGAGTGGTCTTCACGCTGCTGGGCCATGTCGGGCGGCTGGCCGCGCCGTTGCCGGATGCGTGGCCGGTACGGCTGTACGCCACGCTGGAGATCGCGGGCGTGCGGCAGGGCGACGCCACGCTGGACGGCAGCCTGTCCGATCCCGCCCGTCTGCGCGGCTATGATGTCGCCGTGCGGGGCAATCTGGGGCAACTGGCGGCGCTGAACCGGCTGTTCGTGCATGCGGGGCTGCCCGCAGTGCGGGACATCGTGCTGGACGCCCGCATCGTCGATCTGTCCGCCGGCGGTCCGGCGGCGCCCGGCCTGCGGTACCTGCATCTGCGGGCCGGGGCGGCGGATATCGGGGCGTGGGTGCCCGGCCTGCATCTGGGCCATCTGGCGCTGGACGCGCCGACGCCGGCCGATCATCTGGCGGTGCAGGCCGCCGGCGCCTATGACGGCCGGCCGTTCGACCTGCAGGGCGCGCTGGGCACGCTTGCGGAGATTCGGGCGGCGGTCGGCACCCGCCTGGGCACGGCCCTGCCGGTGGACCTGACGCTGCGCCAGGGTGGCGCCAGCCTGAAGGCCGGCGGCAGCATCGGCGGTGCGCAATCGGCGCTGGACCTGCACATGACGGCGGACCGGCTGGCCCTTCCCGGCGGCCGGGCGCTGGACCGGCTGACCGCCGATGCGCATCTGGCGGCGCGGGGCGGGGAGGAGGTCCAACTGTCCGGCCTGCGGCTGGATGCGGCCCAGTTGGCGCTGGCCGGCGACCTGACCCTGGCGCGCCATGCCGGCACGAATGGGCTGCCGCTGCTGACGGGCCGGGTGCGCGCCGCGCGCCTGGATCTGGACGCGCTGCGCCCGGCCGGGCCCGTGGCGGAGGGGGCTTCGGAAACGGCTGCGCCGCCCGCGCCCGCCCCGGCTTCGGGGTCGGTCCCGGCGGAGCAGGTGGCGGCGCTGCCGTTCGGGCGGCTGCATCTGCTGGATGGCGACCTGGACCTGTCGGCGGCGCAGATGCGGCTGGGCGGCGAGACCTATCGCGATGCCCAGGCGCATATCGCCCTGCATGGCGGGCGCCTGGCCGTCGATCCGCTGCGGGCGGACGGGACGGATCGCCGGGTGAACGGCACCCTGACCATTGACGATTCGGGGGCCGGAACCGGGGCGGTGCCGCGCCTGTCGGCCAGCCTGGGGTCGCTGGTCGTGCCGGCGGAATGGGCGGCGGTGCAGGCCGGCATGCCGCCGTACCTGCATGGCGCGCTGCAACTGGTCGGCACGCTGGAGGCCCAGGGGCGGGACCGGGCGGCGCTGCGGGAGTCCTTGACCGGGCATCTGGGCCTGTCGCTGGTCAATGGCCAGATCGACGGCAGGGCGCTGGGCGCGCTGCTGGGGCCGGCGGCGGGGGCCGCGCAGGATTCGGCGGCCGGCCTGCGCTGCCTGGCGGTGCATATGGGCCTGGCGGACGGGCGGGCGGCGCTGGACACGATCGGCATGCAGACCTATCGCCTGTCGGTGACCGGGCATGGCACGATCGGCCTGGCCGACCAGGCGCTGGACCTGCATCTGCTGCCGCAGGTGCTGATCGGCGGAACCGGCGCCGCGATGCCGGTGGCGGTGGGCGGCACGGTGCAGGCGCCCCGGCCGCGCATGGATCGCGTCGGGCCCCAGCAGCGTTTCACCCTGAGCATCGGCCCGTCCTCGGCCGTCGCCGATCCGTGCCCGGCCGCGTTGCAGGCCGCGCGCGAGGGCCAGCCGGGGCCGTCGCCGGGCGCGGCGCCCAAGGCCAAGGCGCCGAAGGCCCTGGATTTCCTGCGTGGCCTGGGATTGTTCCGATGACCGATGGCAAGGATGCCGCCGCGCCCGCCGCGCGCCGCCGTTTCTGGGACCGGGCGGAGGCGGTGGCCCAGCCGGAGGGGTTTGCCGTCCAGTTGGACGGACGTCCGGTACGCCTGCCGGGCGGGGCGGCCCTGCGGGTTGCCAGCCCGGCCCTGGCCACGGCCCTGGCGGCCGAATGGCAGGCGGCCGGCGGCGGGGCGAAGGGCGGGGAATTTACGCCGTCCGACCTGAAGCTGACGCGGATCGCGGGCACGATGCTGGAACGGATCGCGCCCGACCGGCAAGCCAGCGTGGCGGCCCTGGCGGGATACGCGGCGGGGGACCTGCTGTGCTATCGCGTGCATTCGCCCGCGCTGCTGGCCGAGCGCCAGCGGCAGGAATGGGATCCGTGGCTGGATTGGCTGCGCGCGCGTCACGGCATCGCCCTGGCGGTGACCTATGGCGTCATGCCGGTCGAACAGCCGCCGGAGGCGTTGGCGCGCGTGCGCGGGTTGCTGGAATCGCTGTCCGACGGGGTGTTGGCGGCGCTGGGCGTTGCCGTGCCCGCCCTGGGGAGTCTGGTGCTGGGGCTGGCGCTGGCCGAGGGGCGGCTGAGCGCCGAACAGGCGACATCCTGCGCCACGCTGGACGAGCGGACCCAGATGGAGATCTGGGGCTATGACGCCCAGCAGGCCGAGCGCCTGGCCGCCCTGGGACGCGACGTCGCCGATGCCGTGTCGTTCCTGCGACTGGTGGACGCGAAGGGCGGCGAATCAGTCCCGCCGGCCATTGATCTGCCATAAAAAGCCGGCACTTGGCGCCTTGCGCTCTGATACCAAGCCGAACACTCCGTTACACAGGCTTGCGGTAGAAGGGCGGTAGACCATTTAGCGGTGAAGGCAGGAGTGTCGCATGGCTTCGATCGATTGGCGCCCCTTATCCGAACTGTCCGCCCTGAACGCGCACGAGTTGGATTTCCGTCCGGGCAAGGCGCAGGGTGGCCTCTCCGCGTCGCGCAGGACGAAGCAGCGCGTGGGCCAGATCGTCGCGACCTGCGCCATGGGGGCGTGGGTGCTGCTGGCGGTCGTGCCCGTCGTGGTCGTCATCATGGCGATCGGCGGCTGAGGCGCCTCGGCGGGCCCCTGTCGGGCCCGCCGTAATTCGGATCAGGGCACCAGCACGGTGGCGCAGGCGGTGCAGGCGATGCCTTCCTCGCGGCCGGTGAAGCCCAGCCGTTCGGATGTCGTGGCCTTGACGGAGATCCGGTCGATCTCGACCTCCAGCAGGTCGGCCAGGCGCTGGCGCATCGCCTGGGCGTGCGGGCCGATCTTGGGCCGTTCGCAGATCAGCGTCACGTCGGCGTTCACCAGCATGCCGCCGCGTTCGCGAATCCGCCATCCGGCATGGACCAGGAAGCGGGCGCTGTCGGCGTCCTTCCATTCTTCCTGGCTGGGCGGGAAATGCCGGCCGATATCGCCCTCGGCCAGCGCGCCGTAGATCGCGTCGCACAGCGCATGGATGCCCACGTCGGCGTCGGAATGCCCGGCCAGGCCGCGATCGTGCGGCACCTGGATGCCGCACAGGATCAGCGGGCGGTTTTCGGCGAAGGCATGGACGTCGTAGCCGACGCCCGTGCGCGGCAGCAATGTCGGACCGATCAGGCGTTCCAGCCGCATGAGATCCTCCTTGTAGGTCAGTTTGATATTGTCTTCCGAGCCGGGCACCAGCGCCACGGTGTGGCCGGCGGCCTCGAGCAGGGCGGCGTCGTCGGTCGCGTCGCACGCCGCAGCACCCCGGTGCAGGTCGCGCAGCAGCGCGAAGCGGAAACCCTGCGGCGTCTGGGCGCGGTACAGGTCGTCGCGCGGTACCGTGCCGTCGATCAGCCCGTTGCGCCCGCGCTTGATCGTGTCGGCCACCTGGACGGCCGGAATCGCGCCGGGGTGATGGGCCAGCGCGGCGATGACCGCCCGCGTGACCTCGGCCGGCACATAGGGCCGCGCGCCGTCATGCACCAGCACCAGGTCCGGGCGGGCGTCCGGCGGCAGGCGGTCCAGCGCCTCGAGCCCCGCGCGGACGCTTTCCTGGCGCGTGGCGCCGCCGGGCACGGGAGGCAGGACGTCCAGGCCGGTCAGGGCGTCCGCCAGGGCGGCCGGGTCGCCGACGGGTTGGAGCAGGTCGATATGGGGAAGCAGGGCGTCCGCCGCGTGGCGGATGACCGGCCGGCCGGCCAGCGTCAGATACTGCTTGGCGACCGGGGATGCCGCGGTGGCGCTGAAACGGCGGCCGGCGCCGGCGGCGAGAAGGATGGCTGCAACACGCATGGCGGAGCAATGGGGCGCCAGGTTTCCGCCGTCAAGCGCAACCGAGGCCGCATGGGCGAATTTCGGAAGCGGGATACGCGCGGGATGCAGCCATCGCGATTGCGTGACGCGGAGAGTTTATATACTGTGCTCAAATCCTAAGCATCTATGCTGCATTTTTTATCCATTCGGGATGCCGCGCGATGTGCCGGGTTTGGAATCTGACAGCCCAAGCGGGGATCATGCCGTCCATGTCGTCCGAATTGCTACGCCCCATCGATCTGGGTGGGGGGGTGGTGTTGCGCACCCCGGTCATCCTTGCGCCGATGTCGGGCGTGACGGACCTGCCGTTCCGTCGGCTGGCGCGGCGGCTGGGGGCCGGGCTGGTCGTGTCCGAGATGATCGCGTCCTGGGCGATGGTGCGCGAAAACGACGCCACGCTGCGCATGGCCGAGGTCGCGGACGAGGAGGGGCCCAACGCCGTCCAGCTTGCGGGGTGCGAGCCCGAGGCGATGGCGCAGGCGGCGCGGATCGCGGTCGATCGCGGCGCGGACATGGTCGACATCAATTTCGGCTGCCCGGTCAAGAAGGTCGCGGTGGGGCAGCAGGCGGGATCGGCCCTGATGCGCGACGAGGTCCTGGCCGGCCGGCTGCTGGAGGCGGTGGTGCGCGCGGTCGACGTGCCGGTGACGCTGAAGATGCGCATGGGCTGGGACCATGCCAGCCTGAACGCCCCGGTGCTGGCGCGGATCGCCGAGCGGACCGGCATCCGCATGGTCACGGTGCATGGGCGCACGCGGCAGCAATTCTATACCGGCACCGCGGACTGGGCCTTCGTCCGGCGGGTGAAGGACGCGGTTTCGCTGCCGGTGATCGTCAATGGCGACATCCTGACGGTGGAGGACGCGCGCACCGCGCTGGCGCAGTCGGGGGCGGACGGGGTGATGATCGGGCGGGGATGCTATGGCCGGCCGTGGTTCCCGGCCCAGGTGGCCCGGGCGCTGGGCACGGGCGAGGCGGTCGCCGATCCCGACCTGGCGACCGAGAAGGCGATCGTCCTGGAACATTACCATATGATGCTGTCGCATTTCGGGGCGCATCCGGGGCTGCGCCTGGCGCGCAAGCATGTATCGTGGTACTCGGCCGGCCTGCCGGATTCGGCGCATTTCCGGGCCGCGATCAACCGGGTGGACCAGGCCGACGTCGCGATCGGGATGATTGCCGATTTCTATGACCGACACATCGCGGCGGGTTCGCGCCGCGAACGATTCGGCGCGGCGGGCGGCCGGAGCATTGCCGACCAGGGCACCGCCGAGGCGGCGTGAGGACGACGATGTCCGTCCATGGCGCCGCGGAAACCGTGCTTGCGCCGCCCGACGGAGGGGCGCTGCTGGATGCGATGCCGATGCCGGTCATGCTGGTGGGCGCCGATAATCGCGTCCGTCACGTCAACAGCGCGGCCGAGCCGTTCTTCGGTGCGTCCAGCCCGCATCTGGTGCAGATGGGGCTGGCCGATCTGCTGGCCGCCGACCATCCGATCTTCCTGCTGGTCGAGCAGGTGCGGCGCGATGGGGTCACCATCGCCGAGCATGAGCTGACGCTGGACGGCCCACGCCTGCACCGCACCGGCATTACCGTCCAGGGCACGCTGGTCGCCGAGGAGCCGGGCGGCGTGCTGCTGACCTTCCACGATTCCTCGGCGGCGCGGGCGCTGGACCGGCAACTGACCTTTCGGTCCGCCGCGCGCAGCGTGTCGGGCATGGCCGCCATCCTGGCGCACGAGGTCAAGAACCCGCTTTCGGGGATCCGGGGCGCGGCCCAGTTGCTGGAAAGCTCGGTGGGCGAGGGCGATCGGGAACTGGCGGTGCTGATCCGCGACGAGGCCGACCGGATCCGCGACCTGGTCGAGCGGATGGAGATGTTCAGCGACAAGCCGCTGGAACGCCGCCCGGTGAACATCCATCGCGTGCTGGAACGGGTGCGGATGCTGGCCGAGCAGGGTTTCGCCAGCGGCGTGCGCATCGTCGAGGAGTATGACCCGTCGCTGCCGCCGGTCTGGGGCAATCGCGACCAACTGGTGCAGGTGCTGCTGAACCTGGTCAAGAACGCGGCCGAGGCCATCATGTCGGGCAACCAGGGCTCTGGTAACCCAGGCCCTGGCAATCAAGGCTCTGGCAACCAAGGCTTGGGCGGCGAGATCATCCTGGGTACCGCCTATCGCCACGGCGTGCGCCTGGCGGTGCCGGGCATGGAGCAGCGGGTCGAGCTGCCGCTGGTCGTTTCGGTGCGCGACAGCGGCCCGGGCATTCCCGAAAGCATCCGCCCGCATCTGTTCGAGCCGTTCCTGACCACCAAGGCCGGCGGCAGCGGGCTGGGGCTGGCGCTGGCGGGCAAGATCATCGACGATCATGGCGGCGTGATCGAGATTGACAGCCGCCCCGGACGGACCGAGGTGCTGCTGCACCTGCCCGTGGTGGCCGAGGGAAAGGACGCGCCCTGATCGCCAAATATGTGCTCGCCAAATCCGCGTCCCGTATCCGCGCATCCTTCGCCGCCGTGATTTTCGTTCCGAGAGATTGAACCCCGCATGCCCTTGCCGACCGTTCTTGTCGCCGACGACGATCGTTCCATCCGCACCGTGCTGAGCCAGGCGCTGGGGCGGGCGGGCTACCAGGTCCGTACCACGGCCAATGCCGCCACGCTGTGGCAGTGGGTCGAGGAAGGCGAGGGCGACCTGGTCATCACCGACGTGGTGATGCCCGACGAAAACGGCCTGGACCTGATCCCGCGCATCAAGCGCGCGCGGCCGGACCTGCGCGTGGTGGTCATGAGCGCGCAATCCACCCTGATCACCGCCGTGAAGGCGGCCCAGCGGGGGGCGTTCGAATATCTGCCCAAGCCCTTCGACCTGAAGGAATTGCTGTCGGTGGTGGAGCGTGCCCTGGCCTCGCCGGCCAGCGCGCTGCCCGAGCCCGCGCCCGCCGATGCCGACGAGCGCATGCCGCTGATCGGCCGTTCGATGGCGATGCAGGACATCTATCGCATCATCGCCCGGCTGACGACGTCGGACCTGACGGTGATGATCAACGGCGAGAGCGGCACGGGCAAGGAACTGGTGGCGCGGGCGCTGCATGATTACGGGCGCCGGCGGGGCGGGCCGTTCGTGGCGGTCAACATGGCGGCCATTCCGCGCGAACTGATCGAAAGCGAGCTGTTCGGCCATGAGCGGGGTGCCTTTACCGGCGCCACCAACCGCACGCCCGGAAGGTTCGAGCAGGCCGCCGGCGGCACCCTGTTCCTGGACGAGATCGGCGACATGCCGCCCGAGGCCCAGACCCGGCTGCTGCGCGTGCTGCAGGAGGGCGAGTTCACCACCGTGGGCGGTCGCCAGCCGATCCGCGCGAATGTGCGCATCGTCGCCGCCACCCACCGCGACCTGCGCCAGGCGATCCGCGCCGGCACATTTCGCGAGGACCTGTATTACCGTCTGAACGTGGTGCCGATCCGCCTGCCGCCGCTGCGCGAGCGGGCCGAGGACATCCCGCTGCTGGCGCGGCATTTCCTGGATCGCAGCCGCGAGGACGGGCTGCCGGTCAAGATGCTGGCCGAGGGCGCGGTCGAACGGCTGCAGGCCGGCCGCTGGCCGGGCAATGTGCGCGAGCTGGAAAACCTGATGCGCCGGCTGGCCGCGCTGTATCCCCAGGAGACGATCACCGCCGAGCTGATCGATTCCGAACTGGCCGAGACGTCGGGCGACCTGCCGGGCGAGGCGCCGCAGGCGGCGTCGCAGGAGCCGCTGGCCGATGCGGTGGCGCGCCATATCCGCCATTTCCTGTCGTCGGGGCAGGACGGCATGCCGCTGCACGACATCTATGACCGGGTGATCGCCGAGGTCGAACGGCCGCTGATCCAGATGACGCTGGCCGCCACGCGCGGCAACCAGATCAAGGCCGCCGCCATGCTGGGGCTGAACCGCAACACGCTGCGCAAGAAGATCCGGGACCTGGAAATTCCAGTCGTCCGGGGCGTAAGCTGACACCCGTGCCGGCGGCGCCGCGTGCCGAGCGTCCGTCGCGCCGGACGGGCGTGATGCGCGGGCTGTTTTCCGTGCTGGCGCGGCGCAATGTCGCGATCACCCTGGTCGCGCTGGCGCTGTGCTTCGGCGTCGCGACCTTCGTGGTGCTGTCGGGCGGCATGTCCCTGACGCATTATCCGCGCGTCCAGGCGCTGATCTTCATCCTGAATTTTTTGGTCCTGCTGCTGCTGGCGCTGGCGCTGGCCGAGCGGGTCGGGCGGGTCCTGGCCGAACGGCGCAGCGGCCTGGCGGGGGCGCGGCTGCATGTCCGGCTGGTGACCCTGTTCGGCATCGTCGCGGCGGCGCCCACCATCCTGGTCGGCACCTTCGCCGCCGTGTTCTTCCATTACGGCATCCAGATCTGGTTCAGCGACCGGGTGAACACGGCGCTGAGCGAGGCGCTGGAGGCGTCGCACGGCTATCTGCAGGAACATAACGCCAATATCCGCACCGAGGCGTTCTCGCTGGCCAACTACCTGGCCAGCGCGGCCAACGGCCTGGAGGGGTCGGGGTCGGACCTGATGCACGACCCCGAGGCGCTGGACCAGATCCTGGATTCCCAGGCGACGCTGCGCGGCCTGAACGAGGCGGTGATCTATGACCCGCTGACCAACACGGTGGTGGCCTCGGGCGGGCTGATGAGCCATCCGGGCGACATGCAGGCCCTGCCGCCGCCTTCGGCCACGCTGATGGCCCGCACCAACGAGATCGCGATCCTCGATTCGCCCGACGAGAAGACGGTGCGCGCGGTGATCTCGCTGGGCGATACGCCGCCGCTGATGCTGGTGATCACCCGTCCGGTCGATCCGGTCATCTTGGACCATATGCACCGGACCGAGCGCGTGGTGGCCGATTATCAGCGGCTGAACCGTAACCGGTCCAAGATCCAGTTCACCTTCGTGATGATCTTCGCGCTGGTCGGGCTGCTGGTCCTGTCGGCGGCGGTGCTGGTCGGGCTGGTGCTGGCCAACCAGATCGTCCGCCCGCTGGGGCTGCTGATCCTGGCGTCGGAGCGGATCAGCGACGGCGACCTGAAGGTGCGCGTGCCCGAGGGGCGGCGCGACGACGAACTGTCCAGCCTGTCGCGTGCCTTCAACCGCATGACCGACCAGCTTGCCAGCCAGCGTTCGGAACTGATGATCGCCAACAGCCAGATCAACGAGCGCCGCCGCTTTACCGAGGCGGTGCTGTCGGGCGTGTCGGCCGGGGTGATCGGGCTGGACGCGCAGCAGGTCATCGAACTGCCGAACCGTGCGGCCGGCATGCTGCTGCACCAGGACCTGGAGGCGGCGGTCGGGCGGCGGCTGGTCGAGGTGGTGCCGGAATTCGCCCCGATGCTGGACGAGGCGGCGCGCGCGCCCGACCGCGTCTGGACCGGCGAGGTCCAGGTGGGTGCCGGGGCGCGGGCCTGCACCCTGCTGGTGCGGATCGGCGCCGAGGCGCGGGGGACCGCATCGGGCTATGTGGTCACGTTCGACGACATCACCGAGCTGCAGGCCGCGCAGCGCAAGGCGGCCTGGGCCGACGTGGCGCGCCGCATCGCGCATGAGATCAAGAACCCGCTGACCCCGATCCAGCTTTCGGCGGAACGGCTGAAGCGCCGCTTCCTGCGCGAGATCACCTCGGACCCCGAGACGTTCAGCCAGTGTGCGGACACGATCGTGCGGCATGTCGGCGATATCGGGCGCATGGTCGATGAATTCTCGGCCTTCGCGCGGATGCCGCAGCCGATCATCCGGCCCGAGGACCTGTCGCGCATCGTGCGCGAGGCGCTGGTCCTGCAGCGGACCGCGCATCCCGAAATCCGCTACGAGACGGACCTGCCCGACCACGGACCGGTGGTGGCGTGCGACCGGCGCCTGCTGGGCCAGGCCCTGACCAATTTGTTGCAGAATGCGACGGACGCCATTGCAATGGTGCCAAAAGACGGGGATGCTGCGCAGGACCCGGCCGGTCCTGCCGGGACTGTCCGGATTGTCTTGCGGATCGAGGGGGCGGCGGCGCAGCTTTCGGTGGCCGATGACGGCATCGGCCTGCCGGAGGAAGACCGGCAGCGCCTGACCGAGCCCTATGTGACCCATAAGCCGAAAGGGACCGGCCTGGGGTTGGCGATCGTCAAGAAAATCATGGAAGATCACGGCGGGAGCATCCGTCTGGAGGACCGGCCGGACGCGAGGGGAGCGGTTTCGATTTTGATATTGCCTGTAAAGGACGACCATGGGGCATGAGATCCTGATCGTCGATGATGAGCCCGACATCCGGCTGCTTGTCGACGGTATCCTGCGCGACGAAGGCTATGAGACGAGGCTGGCGGGGGATTCGGATTCGGCGATCAGCGCGTTTCGGGCCCGCAGGCCATCCCTGGTGATCCTGGATGTGTGGCTGCAGGGTTCGCGGCTGGACGGGCTGGGCATCCTGAAGGCGATCCAGGGCGAGGAGCCGGCCGTGCCCACGATCATGATCTCGGGCCATGGCACGATTGAAACCGCGGTGGCGGCGCTGCAGCACGGCGCCTATGACTTCATCGAGAAGCCGTTCCAGTCCGACCGGCTGCTGCTGGTCATCCGCCGCGCGCTGGAGGCGTCGCGCCTGGCGCGCGAGAATGCGGAACTGCGGCTGCGCGCCGGGCCGGAGACGACGCTGTCCGGCGACAGCTCGGTGATCGCGGGGGTGCGCAACCAGATCGAGCGGGTGGCGCCGAGCGGGTCGCGCGTGCTGATTTCGGGCGCCGCGGGCTCGGGCAAGGAGGTGGCGGCGCGGATGATCCATGCGCGCTCGCGCCGGGCGGACGGGCCGTTCGTCGCCCTGAACTGCGCCACCCTGGCACCCAACCGGTTCGAGGAGGAATTGTTCGGCATCGAGGGCATGCCCGACGGCAGCGGGCGGCGCACCGGCGTGCTGGAACGCGCCCATGGCGGCACGCTGCTGCTGGACGAAGTGTCGGACATGCCGATCGAGACCCAGGGCAAGATCGTCCGGGCCCTGCAGGACCAGAGTTTCGAGCGCGTGGGCGGGGCGTCGCGCGTCAAGGTCGATGTGCGCGTGCTGGCGGCGACCAACCGCGACCTGCAGGAGGCGATCGCCGCCGGCCGGTTCCGCGAGGACCTGTATTACCGCCTGGCGGTCGTGCCGCTGCGCGTGCCCAGCCTGCGGGAGCGGCGGGAGGACATCCCGGCCCTGGCCAGGATGTTCCTGCGCCGCGCGGCGGAAAATGCCGGCCTGCCGCTGCGCGAGCTGTCGGGCGACGCGATCGCGGCGCTGCAGAGCTATGACTGGCCGGGCAATGCGCGCGAACTGCGCAACCTGATGGAAAGGCTGCTGATCATGATGCCGGGGAACGGCACCGATCCGATCCGCGCCGAGATGCTGCCGCCGTCGGTGGGGCAGGGGGCGCCAGCCTTGCTGAAATTTGATCCGGCCGCCGATGTGATGGGCCTGCCGCTGCGCGAGGCGCGGGACCTGTTCGAAACCCAGTATCTTCAGGCGCAATTGCTGCGATTCGGCGGCAATATCAGCCGTACGGCGGGCTTTGTGGGCATGGAGCGCAGCGCGCTGCATCGCAAGCTGAAGCAGTTGGGGGTGACCTCGGACGACCGTGGGGGCGGATGAGGTTTTGCCCCGCGGGTAAGGGCCTGCTAGAAAAGAGCATTCATATATTTCCGGCGGATGCGGCGGCCTGATGCGGCCCTCGTCCCTGCCCACAGAAAAAGTAAGGCCCAACCGTGGCAAAAGAAGCAACACAGAACGTTCAGGACGTTTTTCTCAACCATGTCCGACGCTCCAAGACGCCGGTGACGGTGTTCCTGGTCAACGGCGTGAAGCTGCAGGGCATCATTACCTGGTTCGACAATTTCTCGGTGCTGCTGCGGCGCGACGGGCATACGCAACTGGTCTACAAGCATGCGATCAGCACGGTGATGCCGGCGACCCCGGTCGTGCTGTTCGAGCCCTCGCGCAGCGAGGGGGCGGCGACGGAGCTGGCGGACAAAGATCTGGCGGGGGATGCCGATCTCCTCTGACGGTCCCGTGAGCCAGTCCGCGACGCGAGCCGCCGTCATCCTGCCCTGGGAGCGGCCGGATCGTCAGGAAGAAGTCCGCGCCGCCGAGGCGCGGCTGGAAGAGGCGGTGGGGCTGGCCGCGTCGATCGGCCTTGTCATCGTGCGCAAGGCGGTGCTGCTGTTGCGCGCGCGCCGTCCCGCCACCCTGCTGGGCAGCGGGCAGGTCGAATCGCTGCGCGCGGCGGTCCAGGAGGACCGGGTGGCCGTGGTGGTGGTCGATTCGCGGCTGACGCCCGTGCAGCAGCGCAACCTGGAGCGCGCCCTGGGCTGCAAGGTCATCGACCGCACCGCGCTGATCCTGGATATTTTCGGTGAACGCGCGGCGACCAAGGAAGGCGCGCTGCAGGTCGAGCTGGCGCACCTGGAATATCAGCGCAGCCGGCTGGTCCGCACCTGGACCCACCTGGAACGCCAGCGCGGCGGCTTCGGCTTTCTGGGCGGGCCGGGCGAGACCCAGATCGAGGCCGACCGCCGCATGATCGGCGACCGGATCGTGCGCCTGAAGCGCGAGCTGGAGCAGGTGCGCCGCACGCGCGGCCTGCACCGGGCGGCGCGGCGGCGCGTGCCGTTTCCGGTCGTGGCCCTGGTCGGCTATACCAATGCCGGGAAATCGACGCTGTTCAATGCCCTGACCGGCGCCGCGGTCTATGCGCAGGACCAGTTGTTCGCCACGCTGGACCCGACGATGCGCGGGCTGCGCCTGCCGTCGGGGCGGCGGATCATCCTGTCCGACACGGTGGGGTTCATCAGCGACCTGCCCACCGAACTGATCGCGGCCTTTCGCGCAACGCTGGAGGAGGTGGCCGAGGCGGACATCATCCTGCATGTCCGCGATATCTCGCACCCCGACAGCGCGGCCCAGCGCGCCGACGTGGAGGACGTGCTGGAGGGCATGGCCAAGGGCGGCACGATCGAGGAGGATTGGCGCCGCCGGGTGATCGAGGTGCAGAACAAGGCCGACCTGATCGGCGGGCCTGCCGCCGTGCCGCCGCGCGAGGGCGGCGTCGTGATCTCGGCCATGACCGGTGACGGGCTGCCCGACCTGCTGGCGGCCATCGATTCGCGCCTGACCGAGGCGATGGAGACCGTGCGCTATACGATTCCGGTGCGCGACGGCGCGACGCTGGCCTGGCTGTATGCTCATGGGGAAGTGACGTCGCGCCGGGACGGCGAGCAGGATATCGTGGTCACGGTCCGCCTGCTGCCCGCCGACCGCGCCCGGTTCGAGATGCAGAGCGGCGAACGCGACCCTCCGGCGCGCGAATCCGCCGGGTGACCGGTGTCCCGCCCGAGAGATCCTTATGAGAATCTCCCGGACCAGCGGGCCGCTAGATATTGGTTCTGGCCAGAGAGAATGACATGACGGGCCCCATTTCGGTTGGGCATATGCGTGCCGTGATCGCGATCATGCGCAAGGCGGCGGCCCGGCAGATCATGCCGCGTTTTCGCCAGTTGGACGCGGCCAGCATCCGCAGCAAATCCACCAAGCTGGATGTGGTGACGGCCGCCGACGAAGCGGCCGAGCACGAGATGACCGGCGCATTGCTGCGCCTGTCGCCGGGGGCGGTGGTGATCGGCGAGGAGGCGGCCTGCGCCCGGCCCGACCTGCTGGACACGCTGGGCGATGCCGCGCTGGCCTATGTGGTCGATCCGATCGACGGGACGGCGAACTATGCCGCCGGGGTGCCGCTGTTCGGTGTCATGGTCGCGGTCGTGGCGCGGGGCGAGGTCGTGGGCGCGGCCATTCTGGACCCGGTCTGCGACGTCGCCGCCCTGGCGGTGCGCGGACAGGGCGCGTGGCTGGCCGGTGCCGACGGCGTGGAGCGGACCATGTCGTGCGCGGCGCCCCTCCCGGCGCGGGAGATGTGCGGGAACGCGTCCTGGCGCTATCTGCCGCAGCCGATGCGCGACGCGGTCGCGCGCAACCTGCCCCGCCTGATGGGATCGTGGGATTTCCGCTGCGCCGCGCACGAATATCTGATGCTGGGCGACGGCAAGTGCGATTTCCTGCTCTTCAACCGGACGCTGCCGTGGGACCACCTGGCGGGCTGGCTGATCCATCGCGAGGCCGGGGGCTATTGCGCCCATTTCGACGGCACGCCCTATCGGCCCACCGACCTGGATGGCGGGTTGCTCTATGCCCCGGATCGCGAGAGTTGGCTGGAATTGCGGGCGCTGCTGCTGGACGCCGCCTGAGCGGAGCGGGCAGGCGGACCGGACAGGCGGAGCGGGCAGGCGGACCGAGGTCGGGCGGGACCGGCCGGGTAGAACCGGCCGTCCGGGGCGGGTCACTCGGATCGGGCGGTCCGCTCGCGGCGCTTGACCTCCTGCCAGCCGGCCTCCATCTGGTCCAGGCTGCTGTCGCCCGGGGCCAGGCCCTGGCGGGCGAGGTCCTGCTCCATGGCGGTGAAGCGGCGGGTGAATTTGGCGTTGGCGTGCCGCAGGCAGGCCTCGGGGTCCAGGTCCAGCTTGCGCGCCAGGCTGGCCAGGGTGAACAGCACGTCGCCCAGCTCGTCGGCGAGGCGCGCGCGGTCGCCGCCCGGCAGTTCGGCCTTCAGTTCCGCGATTTCCTCATCGACCTTGCGCGCGACCTCGTCCGCCGTGGACCAGTCGAAGCCGACCCGCGCGGCGCGGGCGGAGAGCTTGCGCGCCCGCAGCAAAGCGGGCAGGGCGGCCGGAATCCCGTCCAGCGTGCCGGATTCCCGCCGGGCCAGCCTTTCCTGCGCCTTGCCGTCCTCCCATTGGCCGGGCCTGGCCGGCGCGTCGCCGAACACGTGGGGATGCCGGCGGATCATCTTGTCGCCGATCATCGTCGCCACGGTCGCGAAATCGAACCATCCGGCTTCTTCGGCCATGCGCGCGTGATAGACCACCTGCAGCAGCAGGTCGCCCAGCTCGTCGGGCAGGGCGGCCCAGTCCTGGCGGGCGATCGTGTCCTCGACCTCGTACGCTTCCTCGATCGCATAGGGGGCGATCGAGGCGAAATCCTGTTCGCGGTCCCAGGGGCATCCGTCCTTCGGGTCGCGCAGGCGGGCCATGATCTCGATCAGGCGGGCGATCGCGTGGGCGGGGTCGGGCATCGGGCGGGTTCCTTCGGAAGATTCGGGCGGCGCGTTCCTGGCGCATTCTTACGGGCCTGGGACAGAATGGCATAGTTTCCGCGGGAAGCGGACGGGCTGGCTGGGCGGGCAGGGCGGGACTATAGTCGCGCTCCCCGGACGGCGGGGCAGCGGGAACGGACGGATCATGGGCGAGCAGGCGACACTCTTCATCGACGGCGAGGCGGGCACGACGGGGCTGGGCATTCGCCAGCGCCTGGCCGCCCTGCCGGTGACGGTGCGTTCGATCGATCCCGTGCTGCGCAAGGATGCCGGCGCGCGCTATGACATGATGTGCGCGGTCGACCTGGTGGTGCTGTGCCTGCCCGACGCGGCGTCGCGGGAGGCGGCCGGCATGGTCGAGGCGATCCGGGCGGAGGGGCGCGCCGCGCCGCGCCTGCTGGATGCCAGCACGGCCTTTCGCGTCGATCCGGGCTGGACATACGGCTTTCCGGAGATGGACCCGGGGCAGGCGGCCGCGATCGCCGCGTCGTCGCATGTCGCGAACCCCGGATGTTATCCGACCGGGGCGATCGCGCTGTTGCGCCCGCTGGTGCGGGCGGGGATCATGGCGCCCGATTTTCCCGTCACCATCAACGCGGTCAGCGGCTATAGCGGCGGCGGCCGGGCGGTGATCGAGGCGCACGAGCATGATGACGGCCCGGCATTCGAGCTGTACGGGTTGGGCCTGGCCCACAAGCACCTGCCGGAAATGACCCGCTATGCCGGCCTGACGCGCACGCCGCTGTTCGTGCCCTCGGTGGGGCATTTCCCCCAGGGGATGATCGTGTCGATTCCGCTGCATCTCGACATGCTGGCGGGCCGGGTCACGGGCGAGGACCTGCGGGCGGTGCTGGCGGATCATTTCGCCGGTTCGGACCGGATCGCCGTGGCCGATGCCCAGGATACGCTGTCGGCCGATACGCTGGCCGGCACGGACCTGATGGAGTTGCGGGTCCATTGCAACGAATCGCGCCGCCAGGCGGTGCTGACCGCGCGACTCGATAATCTGGGCAAGGGGGCGTCGGGGGCGGCGATCCAGAATATCGCCCTGATGCTGGGCCTGGCGTCGCCCGCGCCGCGCGCCGCCTGACGCGGCCGGACCTTTCCCCAACCCGCCTGGCGTCGGGCGGGTCGTAACGTGTTTCAACAGGGCTAAAATCACGTCCTGCCTATTTCCACGACGATGGACAGGTTTCCCCGTTCACCGTTGGACATAGTCCGGGTGTTATATTGAGCAGGCCACCCGACAGAGGGGCCGCCCAGACTAGCACGGTGGCGCTTCCACGCTACCCGCACTTTGCCACGGGGCCACGGGGCCACGGGGCCCGGTGAATCGCCCGTTCGCCATTTGCCACGCTCGCCCATTTGCTGGTAAGCAACGCCGCAGGCGAGAGTGACGGAATGGTAGACGTAGTCGGCTCAAAATCGACCGCCGCAAGGCATAGGGGTTCGAGTCCCCTCTCTCGTACCACCGTTTCCGGACAGGATGATGTCTTCTCTCCCTGCCAATCTCGCCCCGGATGATCTTGCCCCCGATGATCTCGTCCCGGGCAATTCCGCCGTCAGGCCGGGCCGGCGGCCCGGTAATCCCTGTTTTTCCTCGGGGCCGTGCGCCAAGCGGCCGGGCTGGTCGCTGGACGCGCTGTCCGGCGCGCTGCTGGGCCGGTCGCATCGGGCGGCCGAGGGGCGGGCGCGGCTGAACGAGGTCATCACCCGTTCGCACGCCCTGTTGGGCATGCCGGCGGACTGGAAGCTGGGGATCGTGCCGGCCTCGGATACCGGGGCGGTCGAGATGGTGCTGTGGTCGCTGGTCGGCCGGCGCCCGGTGGATGTCCTGTCCTTCGAGAGTTTTTCGGCCACCTGGGCCAACGACATCGTGGCGCAGTTGCAGGCGCCCGGGGCGCGGGTGCTGCAGGCCGAGTACGGCAGGCTGCCGGATCTGGCGCGGATCGACTGGTCGCATGACGTGGTGCTGGCATGGAACGGCACGACGTCGGGGGTGCGCATTCCCGACGGGTCCTTCATCCCCGACGAACGCGAGGGGCTGGTGATCTGCGACGCGACCTCGGCCGCGTTCGCGATGGACCTGCCGTGGGAGAAGCTGGATGTCGTCACCTGGTCCTGGCAGAAGGTCCTGGGCGGCGAAGCCGCGCACGGCATGCTGGCCCTGTCGCCGCGCGCCGTGCGGCGGCTGGAGGAGATGCCGCCCCCGCGGCCCCTGCCCAAGATCTTCCGCCTGACCGAGAAGGGCAGGCTGATCGAAGGGATCTTTCGCGGCGACACGATCAACACGCCGTCGATGCTGTGCGTCGAGGACGCGCTGGACGGGCTGCGCTGGGCGGAGTCCATCGGCGGCCTGCCGGCGCTGGTCGCGCGCAGCCGGGCCAACCTGGATGTCGTGTCGGAGTGGGTCGCGCGATCCGGCTGGGCGGCGTTTCTGGCCGAAAATCCGGCCGAGCGGTCCAGCACGTCGATCTGCCTGACCATCGTGGCGCCCTGGTTCCGCGCGCTGGACGCGGCGGCCCAGGCCAAGGCGGCCAGGCGGCTGGCGGCGGTGCTGGAGGATGAGGGCGTCGCGCTGGATATCGGCAGCTATCGCGACGCGCCGCCCGGCCTGCGCCTGTGGGGCGGGGCCACGGTCGAGGCCGGCGACCTGCGCGCGCTGATGCCCTGGCTGGACTGGGCCGAGGCCCTGGTGCGGTCCGAATTCGCCTGATCGGCGTCCTGCCCGTTTTGCGGGCATGACGAATGGCGGCGACAATGATATAGGCGCGCGCATGACGGACGATCCGCCCTTCAATCCCGCCCTGCTGCCGGCAGGCTTTGTCGACCTGCTTCCGACGGATGCCGAAGCCGAGGCCGCCGGCATGGAAGATCTGATGCGGGTCTTCGCCAGCCACGGCTATAGCCGCGTCAGGCCGCCGCTGCTGGAGTTCGAGGACACGCTGCTGAGCGGGTCGGGGGCGGCGGTGGCCGAGCAGGCCTTTCGCCTGATGGACCCCGACACAAGGCGGATGATGGCGCTGCGTCCGGACATCACGCCGCAGATCGCGCGCATCGCCGCGACGCGGATGGCCGATGCGCCGCGTCCGCTGCGCCTGTCCTATGCCGGTCCGTGCGTGCTGGCCGGCGGCGGCGCGCGGGAAAGCGACCGGCAGATTTCCCAGGCGGGGATCGAGCTGATCGGCCCGGATTCGCCCCAGGCCGATGCCGAGATCGTGGCCCTGGGCGCCGAAGGGCTGGCGGTGCTGGGCGTGCCGGGCGTGTCGTTCGACCTGACGATGCCGTCGCTGGTGCCGGCGCTGATCGGCGAGGGCGGCTATGGCCCCGCCGACCGGCAGGCGCTGATGCGCGCCCTGGACCGCAAGGATTCGGCGGCGGTGGCGCGGCTGGCCGGCGGGCTGGCGCCGGTGCTGACCGACATGCTGCACGCGGCCGGCCCGGCCGCGCGGGCGCTGGAGGTGCTGGGCGCGCTGAGCCTGCCGCCGGCGGTGCGCGCGCTGGGCGACCGGCTGGCCGCGACGGTCGCGGCGATCGAGGCCCGGGTGCCGGGGATCCGCCTGACCGTCGATCCGGTCGAATTCCGGGGCTGGCGCTACCATACCGGCGTCTGCATGACCGTCTATGCTCATGGCCAGCATGCCGAGCTGGGGCGTGGCGGGCGCTATATCTCGAATAATGACGAGCCGGCCTGCGGCCTGACCCTGCGGCCCGAGGCCCTGCTGCGCGCCGCGCCGCCGCGCGCGGGGCGGGTGCGGGTGTTTCTGCCCGCCGGCACCGACCCGGCTTTCGCGGCCCGGCTGCGGGCCGAGGGGTATGTGACGGTCGATGCCCTGGCCCAGGTGGCCGATCCGGACGCCGAGGGGCGGCGCCTGGATTGCGCGCTGATCGCCTCGGGCGGGGGCGTCGTGGCGCTGAACTGACACGCCCCGCCGATCGCTCTTTCGCGGCCGTTGCGGCCGGCCGCCCGTTGCCCACTGCCTCTATCCTACTGGCCTTGAGCCCACTGCCTTTGAACAAGGAGCACCTTATGTCCAACGTCACCGTGATCGGCGCCCAGTGGGGTGACGAGGGTAAGGGAAAGATCGTCGACTGGCTGGCCAGCCGGGCCGATATCGTCGTCCGCTTCCAGGGCGGGCACAATGCCGGCCATACGCTGGTGGTCGGCAACCAGACCTATAAGCTGTCGCTGCTGCCTTCGGGCCTGGTGCGGGGCAAGATGGGGGTGATCGGCAACGGCGTGGTGGTGGACCCCGAGGCGCTGCTGTCGGAGATCGACCGCGTGACCGCCCAGGGGCTGGACGTGTCGCCCCGGACCCTGCGGATCGCCGAGAACGTGCCGCTGATCCTGCCGGTGCATGCCGCGATCGACCGGGCGCGCGAGGAAGCCCGCGGGGCGCGCAAGATCGGCACCACCGGCCGGGGCATCGGCCCGGCCTATGAGGACAAGGTGGCCCGCCGGGCGATCCGGCTGTGCGACCTGGCCGAGCCCGAGACGCTGGACTGGAAGCTGGACGAGCTGCTGCTGCATCACAACACGCTGCTGGCCGGGCTGGGCGCCGCGACCTTTACCAAGGAGGCGCTGCTGGCGCACCTGAACGGGCTGGCGCCGCGCATCCTGCCCTATATGGAGGCGGTGTGGGACCTGCTGGACGATGCGCGCCGGGCCGGCCGCCGCGTGCTGTTCGAGGGTGCGCAGGCGGTGATGCTGGATGTCGACCACGGGACCTATCCGTTCGTCACCAGTTCCAACACGATCGCCGCCAACGCGGCCACCGGCAGCGGTGTCGGCCCGGGCAGCGTTGGATTCGTGCTGGGGATCGCCAAGGCCTATGCGACCCGGGTGGGCGAGGGGCCGTTCCCCAGCGAACTGCATGACGAGACGGGCCGCACCCTGGGCGAGCGCGGCCACGAGTTCGGCACTGTCACCGGACGGCCGCGCCGCTGCGGTTGGTTCGATGCGATGCTGGTGCGGCGCGCGGTGCGGGTCGGCGGGGTCAACGGCCTGGCGCTGACCAAGCTGGACGTGCTGGACGGGCTGCCGGAGATCCGCATCTGCGTGGGGTATGAGCTGGACGGCCGGACCATCCGCAGCTTTCCGTCCGCGCCGTCGGCCCAGGCGCGGGTCAAGCCGGTCTATGAGACGATGGAAGGCTGGACCGAGACGACCTATGGCGCGCGGTCGTGGGTCGACCTGCCGGCTCAGGCGATCAAATATGTCCGCCGGATCGAGGAACTGG
This sequence comes from Nguyenibacter sp. L1, assembly GCF_035199985.1. Taxonomy (GTDB): domain Bacteria; phylum Pseudomonadota; class Alphaproteobacteria; order Acetobacterales; family Acetobacteraceae; genus Gluconacetobacter; species Gluconacetobacter vanlangensis. The sequence continues at coordinate 514,906 of NZ_CP127015.1, read as the reverse complement.
TCGAAGCGCCGGTCACGCTGCTGTCCACCAGTCCGGAACGCGACGACACGATCCTGGTGCGCGACCCGTTCGAGAACTGACGGAGCGGCAGGCGGGAGGGGGGGCCCCTCCCTCTGGCTTCAGCCTGCCTGCAGCGCCTCGCGATGGGCGTCGACTTCGGCCTTCATCGCCGCCTGCACCTTCTCGAAGGCCCGGACCTCGATCTGGCGCACCCGCTCACGCGAGATATTGTAGGTGTGGGACAATTCCTCGAGCGTCGCGGGTTCGTCCTTCAGGCGGCGCTCGGTCAGGATATGCCGCTCGCGCACGTTCAGCGTCTTCAGCGCATTGTCCAGCAGGGCCTTGCGGCCGCTGAATTCCTCGCTTTCCGCCAGGGTCTGTTCCTGGTTGTCGTGCTCGTCGACCAGCCAGTCCTGCCATTCGCCTTCGCTGTCGGCGCGCAGCGGGGCGTTCAGGCTGTGGTCCGGCGCCGACAGGCGGCGGTTCATGTTGATGACGTCCTGCTCGGGCACGCCCAGCGAGGCGGCGATCTGGTTGACCTGCTCGGGCTTCAGGTCGCCGTCGTCGATGGCCTGCATCTGGCCCTTCAGCCGCCGCAGGTTGAAGAACAGCTTCTTCTGCGCGGCCGTGGTGCCCATCTTCACCAGCGACCAGCTATGCAGGATATATTCCTGGATCGCGGCGCGGATCCACCACATGGCATAGGTCGCCAGGCGGAAGCCCCGGTCGGGATCGAAGCGGCGCACCGCCTGCATCATGCCGATATTGCCTTCGCTGATCAGTTCGCCCAGCGGCAGGCCGTAGCCGCGATAGCCCATGGCGATCTTGGCGACCAGGCGCAGATGCGACGTGACGAGCGCGTGCGCGGCTTCGGAATCGCCCTTGTCCTTCCAGCGTCGCGACAGGCGCTGTTCTTCCTCGGGCGAGAGCATGGGAAATTTGCGGATGTCCTGAAGATACCTTGACAGGTTGGATTCAGGACCAACATTCAGAACGGAAGAGGCCATGGATCGGACTCCTTTGTCCGGGAGGTCTGGTGCGCCCTGGATGTCCTACGGCACATCCGTGAAAGGGTTCCCTGACTTGTCCCGCATGACGCGTGGATTGGACATTACGTCCCCGTGTGGCACCCCCGCGATGGGCCGCGCCGACACGGGACGTCCATTCCGGCGGTCGCGTCACCCGCCGGAGAAGATTGAAGCCTACTGTCGGGACGGGCCGAGCGTCAAGGAATCCTCCCTGTCGATTGCCTTAAAACTATGCAATCTTCGCGATAAGTGTCTGAAAATCGTCCGGAGGCGCGGTCTCGAACAGCAGGGGCCGGCCGGTCGCCGGGTGGGTGAAGCCCAGCCGCGCCGCGTGCAGCGCCTGGCGCGGGAAGTCCAGGGCGGCGCGCCGCGCGGGCTCGGGCAGGCCGCGCGCGGCGGCGGGAATCCGTCGCAGATAGACCGGGTCGCCCAGCAGGGGATGGCCGTGGGCGGCGAAATGCACCCGGATCTGGTGGGTGCGGCCGGTGGCCAGCCTGCATTCCACCAGGCTGACGGCGCCGTGGAAGCTCTGCCGGGTGCGGTAATGGGTCAGCGCCTGCTTGCCGCCATGGGCGACCAGGGCCATGCGCTTGCGATCGCGCTTGTCCCGGCCGATCGCGCCTTCGAACGATCCGCTGGACGGCGCCATCATGCCCCAGGCCAGCGCCAGATAAGTGCGGTCGATATCCCGGGCGGCGAATGCCTCGGACAACGCCGCGTGCGCGGCTTCGGTCTTGGCCACCACCATCACGCCCGACGTGTCCTTATCCAGGCGGTGGACGATGCCCGGCCGCCGTTCGCCGCCGATGCCGGTCAGGCTGTCGCCGCAATGGGCCAGCAGCGCGTTGACCAGCGTGCCGTCCTCGTTCCCCGGCGCGGGGTGGACCACCAGGCCGGCCGGCTTGTCCAGCACGATCAGGTCGGAATCCTCGTACAGCACGGTAAAGGGAATCGCCTGTGCCTGCGGCGTCGCGGGCATTGCGGGCGGCACCCTTATTTCATAACACAGGCCGGCCCGGACCGGATCGGCCGGATCGCGCAGGACCGCGCCGTCGCGCAGCACGTGCCCCGCTTCCATCAGCGCCTTGACGCGGGACCGCGACAGCGTGCCCAGCCTGTCGGCCAGGAAACGGTCGGTGCGCCGGCCGGCATCCCCGGCGCCGGCGGCGATGCGGCCGGGCGGGAGGGGCGGCAGGTGGGAGGTGTCGTCGGTCATGCGCGGCTCTTAACGGAAATTGGCCGCCGGGAAAATGACGGCGGGGGACACGGAACAGGACCATGGACGTACAATTGTCGAAAGGCCCGGGATCGCGGGCGCTGCTTGCGGCGGTCATCGGGATGGGCGTGTTGCTGGTGGTGGGCTCGCTGGTGCTGGTGGGGGTGCTGGTCCACCGGATTTCCCACCCCCATCCGGCGCCCGGCCTGCCGGAAGCCGATCATGCCGCCGCCGGCCTCGCCGCCGCGTGGCCGTTCGAAGGACCCCATGGCCAACTGACGCTGAACGAACCGCCGGGCACCCACATTACCGGCATGACCCGCCAGGGCGACGGGCTGCTGGCGGTTTCGCTGTCGGGGGGCGGGCCCGACCGCGTCATCCTGTGGGATCTGGCCCATGCCCGTGTCGCAGCACGGCTGGTTCTGACGCCGTGAGGTGAAGGCCGCCGCGTAATGGACTGGATTCAATGGATCTTGGCGTTCTTGGGAAAATGATCATCCGGTGAATATTTCTGTTCAAGGTGGGTTGCGTCCCGGTCCGCGATGGCATAGAAGCTGCCTCGTCCAGCGTCCCGTTCGTCTAGCGGCCTAGGACACCGCCCTTTCACGGCGGTAACACGGGTTCGATTCCCGTACGGGACGCCAGGGATCTTCAATGTCAATTTCAGTGCGATTTCCAGTCGTCGGCTTCTGCCGGGATTATCCCTCTGTCGGCGTCGGTACGGCCTGATTCGGGCACTTTGCCGCCTCTTTGCCGCGACGGAGGTAGGCGACTGGCGGATCAGTGTGTAGCATGCCGCTTCATCACTCTTATTTGAGCAACCGATCAGAGCGGCTTCGACATCATGTTTCCATTTCTGGCCAGGCGTCGCCTGCTCCAGGTCGCCGCGGGCGGTCTCTGCCTCGGCGTGCCGGGCAAGGAAGCGAAGGCGGCCGCGCCTTCTGACTGGTCACTCTACAAGCAGCGGTACGTGTCGTCCGACGGCCGCGTCGTCGATAGCGGAAACGGCATGCAGTCCCATTCCGAAGGGCAGGGCTATGGCATGCTGTTCGCCCAGGCCTTCGACGACCAGGACGTGTTCGACCGCATGTTCGCATGGACCGAGCGAACGCTGAAACGTCAGGGCGATGCACTGCATGCCTGGCATTATCTGCCCAACGTGACGCCCCATGTGCCGGATACGAACAACGCGACCGACGGCGACCTGCTGATCGCGCTGGCCCTGGTTCTGGCCGGGCGGCGGTGGGGGCGCCCGGAACTGGAGGCGTCGGCCCGCGACATTTACGCGGCCCTGCGGAAGCGGGTCGTCGTGACGGTCGGCAGGCGTGCGGTCCTGCTGCCGGGACTCGATGGTTTTGCCTGGCCCGACCATGCCCTGGTGAACGCGTCCTATTACATCATGCCTTCCTTGATGGCGGCCACGGAACTGGACGATCGCAGCGTATGGCAAAACGTCATCCGCGACGGGATGGACCTGATCCGGCGTGGGCGGTTCGGGCGGTGGAACCTGCCCCCGGACTGGATGCAGGTCTCGCCGGGCATCGACATGCCGGCGATCGCCCGGGGGCGGCCGGCGCGGTTTTCCTATGATGCGGTCAGGGTGCCGCTTTATCTGCAATGGGCTGGGTTGCTGGACCCGGGCCTGCGGGCGGATTTCCAGCGTTACTGGAACGGCTGGGGCGGGACGATGCCGGCCTGGGTGAACCTGCAGACCGGGGAACGGTCGCCCTATGACGCACCGCCGGGTTTCTATGCGGTCGGGATCGGGGCGGGGCTGCTGGACATGCCCGGAACCAGGAGCATGGCTTTTCCGTCCATGGCGCAAAGCCCGGATTATTACTCCGCCTCGCTGACCCTGCTGGCCTCGCTGGTGATGGATGGCCTGGCGTCGGACATCGTGCAGCGCGACGGCGGCATGTTCTGATCGTTTTTTGACCGTTTCCGCGGTTATCTTTTCGCTAACGTCATCACATGTTAGAGATGCGAAAATGAGTGGGTCGGGTCGTGGGCGCTGTCTTCCGTTCGCGGCGTGCAGCGCACCGAGCCTTGGGGGTGATGGTGGGGGCGATGCTCGGTTCGGAATTTCCGTTGAACAACGCGGCTTTGTCCGGGGCGGATGAGGGGGCGGACGTGTCGGCCCTCCGTCGGGCGGTGAACGAGCCCGATCTGTCCTATCGGACCTTCGGCAATCTGGATCAGATACCGGCCGAGGCGATCGAAGCCGCCTTGCCGCACGACGGATTGGCCCCGCTTGCGCCGTCCTTCGCCTCGGCCGGGTCCGAGGCGGCGACGGGCGCGGAGATGCCGCCGCCGGGAGCGTTCGCGCCCTCCGGGGCGCCAGCCGAGGGCGCCGTGCCGCTGGACATGCCGTCCCGTCCGGCTGCGCCGATGGCCACCGCGTTTCCGCCCGATCCGGCGCACCGGAGGCGGGTGGATGACGCGACGGCCAGGTCCGTCGCGGCAGGGGATGCGGGGGAAAACCGGCGCATGCGGCTGTCGGAGATGTTTGCCGTCCTGCGCGGGGAGGCGGTCCCCGATCGGTCCGAGCGCACGCTGCGCGGCATGTTTCGCTGATCGTCAGGCAGGTCATCGGTCGGCCATGGCGGGACCCTTCAGTTCGAGAATCGTCTCATGTCCTTGATAGACGACGCGACGTCCGTCGCGCTGTTCGCGGACATCCCCCGCCAGATCTTCGTCATTAATCAATTCGATCCGATGACCCGTCCGGGGTCGGCGATCGCGCGCAGTTTGGGGGAACGGATGGGGCGGCGATTGCTGGGTGTCGTGCATCGTGACGAACATGTTGGTGAAGCTCTTGCGGCGCAGAAGCCGATCGCCAGCTATGCGCCGCGATCGCAGGCGCATCACGACCTGGCCGTGATTGCATGTCGGCCGACGGCCATGGTGGGCGGCTGATGCGTCGGGTCATCTTTCCCCGCGCCGCGGCGGCGCGACTGGCTGCCCCGGGCGCCGCGTTCCTGGGCGCCGCGTTCGCCCGCCTGGCGGAGGGGCGGTACGGGCGTGCCGTTCTCGGCGGCTGCGTCCTGTTCGGCGTCGTGACCGCGATGATGGCCAGCATGGCCCTGCTGTCCGACGATGCGCAACTGATCGTGGCGGCCATCGGCATCCTGCTGTTCTTTTTCGTCAATCGCCATCGCAGCGCCAGGGCCACGCTGTTTCTGCAGGTCCTCTCGCTGGTCGTATCGTTTCGCTACCTGGCCTGGCGGGTGACCGAGACGCTGGATTTCAGCTCCGCCGTGCAGGCCGCGCTGGCCATCACGCTGGGGCTGGCGGAAATCTATGCGCTGATGATGCTGCTGCTCAGCTATTTCCAGACGATCCATCCGCTGGGGCGCAAGCCGGTGCCGATGCCGGCGGATCTGTCGCTCTGGCCCAGTATCGACGTCTATATTCCGACCTATAACGAGGACCTGAGCATCGTCCGCATGACCGTGCTGGCCTGCATGGCGATGGACTGGCCCGCCGACCGGCTGAACGTCTACATCCTCGACGACGGCCGCCGGCAGGAATTCCTGGAATTCGCCCGTCTCGTCGGGGTCGGTTACATCACGCGTCCCGACAATGCCCACGCCAAGGCGGGCAACCTCAATTACGCGATGCAGCAGACGGAAGGCGAATATATCGTCATCTTCGACTGCGACCACGTGCCCGTCCGGGCGTTCCTGCAGGCGACCGTCGGCTGGTTCCTGGTCGATCCCGAACTGGCGATGATGCAGACGCCGCATCATTTCTATTCGCCCGATCCGTTCCAGCGCAATCTGGCCAAGGGGCACAGCGTCCCGCCCGAAGGCAACATGTTCTATGGCCTGTTGCAGGACGGCAATGATTTCTGGAACGCCACCTTCTTCTGCGGGTCCTGTGCCGTCCTGCGCCGCGCCGCGCTGCGGCAGATCGGCGGGATCGCCGTCGAAACGGTGACCGAGGATTGCCACACGGCGCTGAAGCTGCAGCGCAAGGGCTGGTCGACGGCGTATCTGCGCCTGCCGCTTGCGGCCGGCCTGTCGACCGAACGGCTGATCCTGCATGTCGGGCAGCGCATGCGCTGGGCGCGGGGCATGCTGCAGATCCTTCGGGTGGATAATCCGCTTTTCGGTCCCGGCCTGACGGTGGCGCAGCGGCTCTGCTATTTTTCCGCGATGGCCGGATTTCTCTTCGCCATTCCCAGGCTGATCTTCCTGACCTCGCCGCTTGCCTATCTTCTGTTCAGCCAGACCCTGATCGCCGCGTCGCCCGAGGCGATATTCGCATATGTCCTGCCGCATTTCTTTCATTCCATCGCGACGTCGGCCCGGGTGCAGAAGAACTGGCGCTATTCGTTCTGGAGCGAGATCTATGAGACTGCGCTGGCGCTCTTTCTCGTCCGCGTCACGATCGTGACCATGCTGTTCCCCAAGCATGGCAAGTTCAACGTGACCGAGAAGGGCGGCGTCCTGGAGGAATCCTATACGGACTGGCGCGCGATCTATCCCAACATCGTTCTTGGCGGCTTTCTGCTGGTGGGAATGGCGTGGGGGGCCTGGCGCCTGGCCGCGATGCAGAACGATGCGATCACGCGCAATGCACTGTGGATGAACGAAGCGTGGATCTCGGTCAGCCTGATCATCGTCCTGGCCGCGATCACCGTGGGGCATGAAACCCGGCAGTTGCGGCGCAATGCGCGTATTCCCGCCGCGTTGCCCGTGACCGTACGGGGCGCGGATGGGCGGCTTTGCCGTGGCACGACCAGCGACGTGTCGCGCGGCGGCTGCCGGCTGCATCTGGATGCCGCGGATGCGGCGATGTTCGACGCGGCGGCCGAAATCGACGTGTTTCCCGACCCGCACGAAGCCCCCGTCCGTGCGCGGGTGCTGAGCGTGCATAACGGCGTGATGAACTTTGAATGGCAGCCCGTGACGATTCGCGACGAGGCACGGATCATCCGTTTCGTCTTCGGACGCGCCGATGCCTGGACCAACTGGAATGAATACAGTCCCGACCGGCCGCTGCGCAGCCTGTGGATGGCGATCAGCAGCATCCGCAATATCGGCATGCCGGCCGACAAGCCCGCCAGTGCGCGTCATCATCCAGGCGCGATCGCCGCGCGGGCGCGGGCGCGCCAATCGATCGGCGATACGCGCCGGGAGGTCGTGACGTTGATGCCGCGCAAAACGAATTCGATGATGGTTGCGCTGGGTGCGCTGAGTGCGCTTGGTCTGGCTTCGACCGCCATGGCCCAGGCGGCGAACACCATGCCGCCGGCCGGCGCGTCGTCCGTGCCGGCGGATGTGGGGGCGGATGTGGGGGCGGCGGATGCGGGGGACGATTTGCCGCTGCCGAAACCGCGCGGCGCCACCGGTGCTGCGTCGGCGGTGCAGGGTGAGGCCCAGATCGGGACCCTGCCCGACGCCTCGCCCGGCCCCTTGTCAGGGGCCTTGCCTGGCGCCTTGCCCGGTGCGTCGACCCGCACCTGGACGCTGCGGCAGCTTGGCGCGCCGGCCGCGATGCACATGACGCCCTATGCCGCGATTCAGGGACTGGATTTCGGCATCCCGTCCAGCCAGCTCGTGACGTCGGCGCATCTGACGCTGACGGGCGCGCTGTCCCCGTCGCTGCTGGCGCAGAGCAGCAGCGTCACGATCCGGCTGAACGACCAGTATGTCGGAACCATCCCAGTCAATCGCGATCATCCGGAATTCGGTCCGTTGACCTTCCCGGTCAATCCCGCCTTCTTCATGGCGCGGAACACGCTCAATTTCACGTTCGCCGGCCAATATACCGAAACCTGCGGCAACCAGGTCAGCGACGTGCTGTGGGCCGACATGTCCGGGCAGTCGGCGATCAGCGTGACGACCGTGCCGCTGCCCGCGCGCCGCATGCTCTCTGCGTTGCCGGCGCCTTTCGTCGATACGGCGATGAATGAGCGGGCGGTCGTGCCGTTCGTGCTGCCGAACCGGATGGAAATGGCGTCGCCGCGCACGGTCGCGGTCCTGAAGGCGGCGGCGGATATCGCGTCCTGGTTCGGCAAGATCGCCGATTTTCATCATGTCAGCTTTCCGGTCTCGACCGACGTGCCGTCGGCGGGAAATGCCGTCGCCATCGGTGTGGCGGCCGACCTGCCGCCCGCGATCGCCCGGTCGGTTTCCGTCGCCGGGCCGACCCTTGTGGAAATCGGCAATCCCACGGACCCGTTCGGGACGATCCTGGTGGTGACGGGGCGCAGCGACGCGGAACTGGCCGCCGCCGCGCGGGGGCTGGCCTTCATGTCGGAATCGCTGGGCGCCGGTTCCAGCCAGATCGTCCCGCCGGTGACCGTCGGACCGCGCCGGCCTTATGACGCGCCGGCTTTCCTGCCGACCGATCGCGTGGTGCGTTTCGGAGAACTGGTCAGTTCGAGCGCGCTGCAAGGCCATGGTTACGTGCCCGGCACGCTGGCGGTGCCGTTCCGTATCTCGCCGGACCTGTATACGTGGCGCGACCGCCCGTTCGAGGCCGATTTCCGTATCCGGACGCCGCTGGAAAGCGACGTCGACCTGCGGCAGTCCCGCGTCGACGTGGCGCTGAACGACGTCTATCTGGCCAGCTATTCCTGGCGCGCGCCCGAGCGCCTGCCGCGCCTGCTGAGCCGGTTCTTTCCGGATACGTCGCCTGTGCTTCAGGATCGGGCGAGGCTGCCGATCTGGGGCGTCTATGGCCAGAACGAGCTGAAATTCTATTTCGACGGCCGTCCGGCGATGCGCCGGGATTGCAGCGCGATGCCGCAGGACATCTCGGTCGGCATCGATCCGGATTCCACCCTGGATTTCCGGCGCGCCTATCATTTCGCCACGCTGCCCAACCTGGCCTATTTCGCCAATAGCGGCTTTCCGTTCACCCGCATGGCGGATCTGTCGCAGACCGCGGTGGTCCTGCCGCCCCGGCCGGGCCCGGCAATCCTGACGGCCTATCTGGATCTGATTGGAATGCTGGGCTCTTATAGCTGGTATCCGGCGGAACGCGTCGCGGTGGTCGGCCCGGGGCAGGTCGGGACGGTCCGCGATGACGACCTGATCGTCCTGGATACGCTGCCGGGCAATGATCTGGTCGCGTCCCTGCTGGCAGGCACCCCCTATGGGCTGGAAAATGGCCGGTTGCGGATGGCGCAGCGTTCGATTCTCGATGGAATCCGCTATGCTTTTCCGGAAAGCCGGTCGCATGAGGGACGCACGGTCGCCCTGGAAGGGTCGCTGCCGCTGAATGGCGGGGGCGCGCTGGTCGGCACCGAATCCCCCTATGCGGCGGGGCGATCGGTGGTCCTGATGCTGGGCGGCACGCCGCAAGGCGTCGACGATCTGGTCCATGTCCTGCAGGATCCCAGCCTGCAGAAGGGCGTGCAGGGCGACCTGACGGTGGTCGACGGCGACAAGATCGTCGCGTCGCGCAATGGTGCGACCTATACGGTCGGGTCTCTGCCCTGGTGGCTGTGGTCGGACTGGGTCCTGCGCGAACACCCGATCCGCGTGATAGTACTGTCGGTTCTCGGCGCGCTGGTGACGGGCCTGGCCTTGAACAAGGGGTTGTCCCTGCGCGCGGCACGGCGGCAGGCCTATCTCGACGCCAGCGGGGCAGGCGGACGATGAGGCCGTGCCGCAGTTTCCGGGGCCGCCGCACCCGGGCGGGCCTGCGCATCCTGCTGTTGGGCGGCGGATTATGGGGTGGCGGATCGGTCCTCTCGCCTTGTGCCGAGGCCCAGGATAGGAGGCCCCAGGACAGAGGGGCCCAGGACGCAAATGCTGCTGCGGCGGGGCAGGCCGGGATGGGGCAGACCGAGGCGGGACAGGAAAGCGCGCTGGTGACGATCCTGATCCAGCGGGCGCAATACTGGCTCGACAAGGGACGGTACGACCAGGTGCAGCAGGCGCTGGGCCAGGCGCGGCAGGTCGCGCCGCGCGACCCGCGCGCGATCGCGCTGTCGGGCCAGTTGGCATTGCGTATGGGCGATCCCGATCTGGCCCGCCGGATGGCGGCGCTGCTGCACGATGTGGCGCCCGCCGCGCAGGAGACGCGGCAACTGGACCAGGCCCTGCGCCTGCAGGGGGGCGCGGGCGACGCGCTTGAAGCAATCCGCGCGGCGGCCCGCAGCGGCCAGACCAGTGCGGCGGTGGCCGGATACCGGCGCCTGTTCCCCGATGGTCCGCCGCCGCAATATGCCTTGGAATATTACCATACCCTGGCCGGCGCGGTGGGCTATCGCGACCAGGGATTGACGGGATTGCGCAACCTTGTCGCCGCCGATCCGGACGACGTCGCGGCGCAGATCGCCTATGCCCAGGTCTTGACCTGGCGTGATGCCACCCGTCTCGGCGGGCTGGCCCGCCTGCAGCGCCTGGACGGGCTGCCGGGCTTGTCCGCACCTGATCGCGCGGCCATCCGCAGGGCCTGGCGCACGGCTCTGCTCTGGCTGCCCGAGGCGCCCGAAACCGTGCCGTACTACGATGCGTGGCTGCGGCTCGATCCCGGCGATACCGAAATCGGCACCGTGCGGGGCAAGGCGCGGGCCGCGCAGCCCCAGGGCGTGGCGCAGGACAGGACGCAGGGTTTCGAGGATCTGAATGCCGGCCGCCTCGATGCCGCCGCCGCGCATTTCATGCACGCCCTGACCGGCAGCCCCAACGATCCCGACGCGCTGGGCGGCCTGGGCGTGACGCGGATGCGCCAGGGCCGGGCGGACGAAGCCCGCGACCTGCTGTCGCGCGCCAGCCAGGCCGGTCCGGTGGAGGCCGCCAAATGGCGTGACGCGTTGAACGGCGCCACGGTCTCGGGCGCGTACGGCCAGGTGCATCGCCTGATGGCGCTGGGGCACTATGCCGATGCGCAATCCCTGATCGACAGCACGCTTGCCGCGGATCCGACGCAGATCGGGCTGGTCGCCCTTCAGGGCGACATTGCCCGCCGGCGTGGCGATATCGGCCGGGCCGAGACGCTCTATCGTCATGTCCTGCAGGCGCAGCCCGACAATCTGGATGCCTTGCAGGGGCTTTATCAGATCCTGCAATCCTCCGGCCGCCAGGCGCAGGCCGCGGCATTGACGGAGCGGCTGCGGCGTCTGTCGCCGGCCTTCGTGCGGCAGATGGCGCAGTCCGATCTGCTGGCCCGGGCCGGGCAGGCACCGACGCTGGATGATCGCATCGGCCTGCTGCGCCAGGGCGTCGCGGACCAGCCGCAGGACCCGTGGATCCGTCTGCGCCTGGCCCAGGCGCTGACGGAAGCGGGCGACCGCGCCGAAGCGGCGGAGGTGATGGCGCCGCTGTCGTCGCCCGATGGGCGCGTCGGCATCGCGGCGTTGCAGGCCGCGATCTATTTCGCCAACCAGACCGACGACTTCACGACGGTCAGGCAGCTTCTGCAGCGCCTGCCGCGTGGGGCCCGCCCGCCCGACATCCAGCGCATCGCGGCCAGGGCCGAAGACCAGCAACTGGTCGCCGATGCGCCGCCCGACCTGCCGGAAGCGAGACTTTATTTCCTGCAGATGGCGCATCGCGGCCGGGATCCCGATGGCGCCCGGGGACGATTGGTCGCCGACGCGCTGCTGGCGCGCGGGGATGCCGCCGGCGCGCGCAGCATTCTGGAGGCGTTCCTGGAGGCGTCCTATCCCCCGACGCCGCGCCAGCGCCTGGCCTATGCCGGGGTTTACATGCGCATGCAGGATTCGCGGCATGCCCGTCAGATGTTGGAAGGACTCACCATGGCCGGCCATGGTGAGTCCTCTCTGGGGGCCGATGACCTGGCGGCCCTGCGCAGCCTGCGGACGGGCCTGGCGATCCTGGCATCGGATCAATTGAACGATCAGGGGCGGCAGGCCGACGCGTTCGACGCGCTGCAGCCGGCGCTGACCGAAACCCAGCCCAGCGCGGCCGCTCGGCTGGCGCTCGCGCGGCTTTATCAATCCAGCAATCAGCCGGCGATGGCGCTGTCCATCGCGCGTGCCGTGACCGCGCGGGATCCTTCGGACCTGGATGCCAGGCTGAGCGTCGTGCGTCTCGCGCTGCAGGCGGATGACCTCGACGAAGCCGAGGCCCAACTGCGCGAGATGACCGAGCAGGCGCCCTCGGACCCGCGGACCTGGCTGGCGTCGGCGGTCATTCACCGGGCGGGGGGCAACTGGACGGCCAGCCTGGGGGATCTTGCGCGGGCGCGGGACCTGCGGTTGCAGCAGGTCGGCCATGGTGCCGGCACGCGGGATGGCATTCCGTTGGACAACCCGTTCCGCACGGCGGCGCGGCGCGCGGAATCCGGTGGCGCGGAGAGCCAGGACCCGGTCCTGCGCGCCATCGACAGCGAGGCCGCCAGCACGACCCGGGATTACGCGCCGTTCGTCGATATCGGCCCGGTCTATCGCACCCGGTCGGGGACCGGTCTGAACCAGTTGACCGAAGGCGACCTGGCGATGTCCGCCGCGTTCCCGGTCGGCCCGGGGCGCCTGACGGCATCGGTCACCCCGGCGGTCCTTTCGACCGGCACCGGCAGCATGGATTACATCGAGGGCCTGCGCGAAGTCGGGGTCACGGCCCTGACCGGCGACTACGCCGCCGCAATGCGCCGCCGCGACGCGGTCGGCGCCGGGCTGAACGTCGCCTATGCGTGGCGGTGGCTGACGCTGGATCTGGGCACGTCGCCCCTGGGGTTCAGCGAAACCAACATCCTCGGCGGCCTGTCGTTCAGCCCGCAACTGACCAGCACGATGCGCCTGCGGGTGACGGCCGAGCGACGGGCGGCCACGGACAGCATTCTGTCCTATGCCGGCCTGCATGACAGCGCGGTCGGCGGGAGTTGGGGCGGGGTGGTGCGGAACCGGCTGAACAGTCAGCTGGAATATGGCGACCCGCTGATGAATTTCTATCTTCGTGGCGGCTTCGCCTATCTGCAGGGCCACGGCACGCCGGACAATATCGAGTACGAGGCCGGCGGCGGGGGCGGCGTGTCCCTGTACAAGGACACGGTCAATGCCGTGCGGCTGGGTGTGGATCTCACCTGGTTCCGGTACAACAACAACCAGTATCTTTTTACTTATGGTAATGGCGGTTATTTCTCGCCGCAATCCTTTGTCTCGTTGCTTGTGCCGGTACGATATGCGGGGCAGAGTGGCCAATGGACGTGGAATGCCGGCGCGTCGCTCGGCTTCCAATCCTATCACTCCCGTTCCGCCCTGTTCTATCCGACCAGCCCCGTCCTGCAGGCCGTGCTGGACGGCAGCGATCCGGCCGGAGCCCTGTCGCCCGGCCGGTCGTCATCGGGCCTGGTCGGGGGGGCGAACGCGCATCTGTCCTATCAGGTGACCCCGGTGCTGCGTGTCGCCGGCGATCTGCTCTACCAGAAAGCCGGCCCTTGGAACGAAACGACGGCCGGGCTGTCCATTCATTATTCCTTCGAGGATGGCCGCTGATGTCTTCCGACATGATTTTCTTCCTGCGCGAATTCGCGGCCGGTTTCGACGCGCAGGTCGGGTCCGAGGCGCGGGATCGTTTCCTGCGCCAGGTCGGCGCGAGCATGGCGGGGCGCTTGACGCTGCCGCCATGCGAAACGGTCGAGGCGCTGGAACTGGAAATCAATGCGCATCTGGCGCTACTCGGGTGGGGGCGGGCGACGCTGGCCGTCGATACGGCCCGGAAAAAACTGCGTATTCGCCATGTCGGTCTGCCGCGTATCGGGTCGGCCGGTGCGCCGGCGGGGTTTTGGCTGGCATCCTGCCTGGCCGGGCTTTATGAAACCTGGATCGGTCGCCAGCCGGATGCCCAGCCCGGCTATGGCATCATCTGGCAGCCGGATCAGGAAACCGCGGACGATCTTCTGACGTTGGAATTTGGTGCGGGGGACCATGGTGCCCGCCGGGCCTGAGGCCCGGTAGCGGCGTCGCGGGGCGGGAGGGCGGAACGCCGCTTTAATGCGGCGGGAAGGTTCATGGCCATTGAAAATGGGGCCTTGCCGGCGCATATGCGCCGGTCTGAACGGTGCAAAATTGGTTTCTTTTCATTTGCTTGCAAATTCCAAACAATGCGGCGATATTGTGGCCGTGGACTTTTCGGGCAGCGGAGCCTGATTGCGCATTCCAAGATTACTACAAGAATTTTCAAAATTCATTTAAACGACGCTTCGTGGATGCAGGAATTGCCATGTCGAGTTTCAGCCAGAATATTCGCTGGGATGCGGGTTTCGGTCGCCTGATCCAGAAAAAAATCATGCCGTCGGGCGGATTTTACCGGGCACTCGTCATATGGCTTGTTATTTCCGGAATCATCTGGGGCGTGATCGGCTATCTCGCGTGGTGCCTGTGGCGCTGGATATAGCCCGCGTGATGTGACGGGTGGCCGGCTATGGGTGGCCGGCTGCTGGTCCGGCGGCAGTGAATAGTCCGGCGGGCACGAACCGGCGACCTTGCGGCGCGTTGCGGGCACAGGCCCCACGCATGGGGCCCAGCCCTTCGGAGCGCCGTCATGACATGGTCGATCCCACTGGGTCGCGTCGCCGGCACCGCCATTCGGGTGCATGTGACGTTCTTTCTGCTTCTGCTCTGGGTGGCGATGGTTGCCGGCGCGCAGGGCGGTCCCGATGCGGCCTGGCAGGGGGTGGTCTTCATCCTGCTGGTCTTCGTCTGCGTGGTCCTGCACGAATTCGGCCATATCCTGATGGCGCGACATTTCGGGGTGAGCACGTCCGACATCACGCTGCTGCCGATCGGCGGCGTCGCGCGTCTGGCGCGGATGCCCGAAAACCCGACCCAGGAATTGCTGGTGGCCCTGGCCGGACCGGCGGTCAACCTGGTGATCGCGCTGGTGCTGTTCACGGCGACCGGCACCCGGCCCAGCCTGGCCGCGGCGGCGGGGGCGTTCGGGACCGGGAACCTGGTGGCGCGCCTGGCGACGGTCAATCTGTTCCTGTTGCTGTTCAACCTGTTGCCGGCCTTTCCGATGGATGGCGGGCGGGTGCTGCGCGCGCTGCTGGGCTATCGCATGAGCTTCGTCCATGCGACGCAGGTTGCGGCCTCGATCGGGCAGGGGGTGGCGATCGGGCTGGGATTTCTGGGACTGCTGGGCAATCCGATCCTGCTGTTCATCGCGCTGTTCGTCTATCTGGGCGCCGCGGCCGAGTCCCACATGGTGCAGTTGCGCCAGGTCGCGCAGGGGCTGATCGCGGGTGAATCCATGATGACGCGCTATCAGGCCCTACCGCTGTCGGCCACGCTGGGCGATGCGGCGGATGCCCTGGTGCGGACGGCCCAGCCGGTCTTTCCGGTCATGGACGGGCAGGAGCGGCTGCGGGGCGTGCTGACCCAATCCGCCCTGGTCGCGCGGCTGCATGTCGACGGTCCCGACGGGGCGGTGGCGGATGCGATGGTGCCTGCGATTCCCGCCATCCATCCCTATCAGCCGCTGTCCGAGGCGCTGCGCCTGCTGCAGGAGCCGCCCAACCCGCCCGCGGTCGCCGTGGTCGGCCCGGATGACCGGCTGATGGGGTTGATTACCGCGGATACGATCGGCGAGGTGATGCTGACCCATGGCGTGAACAACCGCCCGCCCGTCGGCCCGGCCCGGCCGCCGGGTGACCGGGCGGCGGCCTGACGGGGCCGGGTGCTACGCCACCACGAGCGGTTCGGCCTCGGCGATCTCGGTCCGGTTGCGGCCCTTCTTCTTGGCCCGGTACAGGGCCGCGTCGGCCCGGCGCAGCAGGTGTTCGTAATCCGGATGGCCGGAATAGAGCGCCGCGCCGATCGACACGGTCATGCGGCAGGTCGTGCCGTCGGGCATGGTTACGGCGGTCGCTTCGACCTGCCGGCGCAGGCGCTCGGCGGTCTGGGCCATCCGGGTGCCGTCCGTGTCGCCCAGCACGATCAGGAATTCCTCGCCGCCATAGCGGAAGACCATGTCGCTGGGCCGGCAGGATTCTTCCACGACCCGGGCGACGGCGCGCAGCACGGCGTCGCCGCCGGCATGGCCGTGGGTGTCGTTGACGTGCTTGAAATGGTCCACGTCCAGAAACAGCACGGCGAGCGGCCGGCCGGTCTGGTTGGCCACCCGCAATTCGTACGACATGATCGACGGCAGGAAGCGCCGGTTCAGCACCCGGGTCAGCGGGTCGGCGGCATCGCCGCCGTTGCGGCTGCTGCGGAACAGCATGTCCAGGCTGTTCATGATCTCGGTTACATCGGCATGCAGCGCCGCCAGAGGGGCGGACATGTCGTCGCCCGCCGTGACGGCGCGCATGATCGCCGGCAGCCTGTCCTGGTCGATCCGGGCGATCAGCCCGGTCAGATGGGGGACGATCGCGGTGCCGTCGAACAGCAATCCGACCTTGTGGGTCACCCATAGGCCGAATTCGGAGCGGGCCAGCCCGGCGGGCCGCGGCGTGTCGGATGTCCGGGCGGCGCAGATCGTCCGCAGCACGTCGTAGCTCCAGGCCATCAGCGCCGCCTTCTGGGTCTCGCCCTCACGCGACAGGTCCTGGTTCAGCGCGAAGAGGCGATAGGCGGTGTCGGCCGCCGCCGTGCGCTCGCGGTGCCGCCAATAGGTGAAGGAAATCAGCCCCATCGCTCCGGAGAGGGTGCCGACGATGTAGATGACCGCGTCGGTGAACAGGTCATGGTCCAGCGTCCGCGTGCCCAGGGCCTGGATCAGGGCGCGCTGGATCAGCGATACGCCTTCGGACACCAGGGCGACGGAAATCCCGGCCCGGGCGTGGAAGCGCCCGATATGGCGCTGGGCCTCGACCAGGCGGGTCGGAGCGGGCGGCGCGGCCGGGAATAATTCGCCCAGCCAGCGCGCCAGCGAGGCATGCAGCCGGTCGGTCGTGGCGGCGTCGGCCAGAAAGCCGCCTGCCTCGGCATGTTCGGTGAAATGCGCGTAGAACGCGGCGACCAGCGCCGGAGTGTGGTCCCGGACCAGGTCGTGAACCACCTGGCGCGCGGCGGGCGACGTCGCGGCGAAGACGTGCTGCAGCGCGGCGTCGGCGGTCGAAGCCGATTCGCCCTTCATGCCTGATTCCGCCCGGCCGGCATGGCCGGTGTGGGGAAAATATTTCGGAAAACATACTGAATCGTCAAATCGGGCACTCTGTCGTCCTGGTAGTCTTCAAATTAAATCAAATGCTTAGATGGGTACTGATTTCCGCAACCCATCATATGAATTTCGGGGGCGGGATACCAGCCAGGGGCCGGTCCGGCGATCGGGCGGTCATGGAGCGAAGGTTCGCCGGTCCGCGCGCGGCGCTCTTGCATCGTAACGGAAGCGGTAGGACAGTCGCGCCGCACACGGCCCGCGGGCCGGAAGACAGTCGCAGAGGGGGCAGGGACGGGTGAAGCAGGACGGCGCGGGGGTTCATGGCTGGATCGATCGGACCTTTCACGTCACGCGTCGGGGGTCGACCGTGGTGCGGGAACTGGTTGCCGGGCTGACCACGTTCGGGGCGATGGCGTATATCATGATCGTCAACCCCGCGATCATGGCGCTGGCCGGGCTGAACCGGCACGACATGATCATGACCACCATCGCCGCCTCGGTCTGCGGGTCGCTGCTGATGGCGGTGATGGCCAACCTGCCGATCGCCCTGGCCCCGGCGATGAGCAGCAACCTGATCTTCGCCCAGGTCGTCGTGGCCCAGATGGGCATCGCGCCGCCGGTCGCCTTCACCATGGTGCTGATCGGCGGCGTGGCCTTCGTGCTTCTGTCGCTGAGCCGGTGGCGGCAGAAGATCGTCATGGGCTTCCCCGTGCCGGTGCGCAACGGCATCCATTGCGCGATCGGCGCCTTCATCGCGCATATCGGCATGGTCAGCGGCGGCCTGGCGGTGGCGGGGGCGCAGGGATTTTCCTTCGGCGCGCTGCGCGACCCCGCCGTGCTGCTGGCGACGGCGGGCCTGTTTCTGGCCGGGGCGCTGCGGATGCTGCGCGTGCCGGCGGGGATGTTGCTGTCCATCGTCGTGCTGACGGTGGCGGGCTGCTTCGTCCACCATCCGGACGGCACCGTGGTGACGCGCCTGCCGGATCGCTGGATCGAATGGCCGCATTATCCGGCCCATCTGCTGTTCTCGTTCGATTTCCACGGGTTCCTGACCCATATCGGGCTGGTTCTGCCGGTGACGCTGTATTTCTTCCTGGGCGATTTCTTCGATGCGACGGGCACGATGATGGCCGTGACGCGCCGGGCCGGGCTGACGGTCGAGGACGGCCAGCCCGTGCTGGGGCGCGCGGCCTTCGCCGCCGACGGCGCGGCCAGCGTGGCCGGGGCGGTGCTGGGGACCTCGACGGTCACGGCCTATCTGGAATCGCTGGTGGGGGTCGAGGCCGGCGGCCGGACCGGGCTGGTCGGGGTGACCGCCGCCGTGCTGTTCCTGGCCGCGTCGGTGCTGTGGCCGATCATCACCGCGGTGCCCGCGCTGGCGACGGCGCCGGTACTGGTCCTGGTGGGGCTGGGCATGCTGTCCGACATGGGCAAGGCCGATGACGGCGAACCGGGCGGCGTGCTGGCGCCGCTGCTGATGGTGCTGGTGACCGTGATGACCGGCAATTTCATGGTCAGCCTGGCGCTGGGCCTGCTGCTGTATACCGCGCTGGCGGTGGCCGCGCGCCGCTGGTCGGAGGTGACGCCGATCCTGCTGGCGCTGGATGCGGTGTTCGTCGTCTATCTGGTGCTGGCCAGCGGCATGGGGGGGCATTCGTGATGGCGCGCGCGGCGGGCAGGCTGGGGACCGGTTTCGCGGTCGGGGTCATGGTCGCGATCGGGGTCATGGTCGCGATCGGGGGCGGGGTTGGGGCGGCGGGGCCGGCGCGGGCCGGGGACCGGGAATGGCCCGACACGGCGCAGTCTCGCCTGGCGCTGCAGGCCCTGGTGGAGGGGCTGGACGCGCGGCTGCTGTCGCATCCCAGCGCGACCCTGACGCTGGAGGGCTGGTGCCGCGAGCACGGGCTGGCCGCCGTGCCCCGCGTCGTGGCGCGGCGGGTGCCGGGCGTCTTTCGTTCCGCCAGCGCCGCCCAGCGGCAGGAACTGGCGGTCGGGCCCGACGAGCCGGTCGCCTATCGCCGGGTGGAACTGGCCTGCGGGTCGCGTGTGCTGTCGGTGGCCGATAACTGGTACGTGCCCGCACGGCTGACCCCGGCGATGAACGCGCTGCTGGAACGGACCGACACGGCGTTCGGCCATGCGGTGGCCGACCTGCATTTCACCCGCCGCACCCTGGACAGCATGAGGCTGTTCGCGCCGCTGCCGGACGGTTGGGAAATGCACAGGCTGCCGCCGGCGGAACAGGGCCGGATCGTCATCCCCGCCGCGATCCTGCGCCATCGCGCGTTGTTGTATCGCCAGGACGGGATGCCGTTCAGCCAGGTGGTCGAAACCTATACCGCCGCCATGCTGGATTTTCCGCCGCCGCGCTGAGCGCGCCGGGGGTATAAGGGGGCATAAAGGGGGGGTATAAGGAGGAACGCGGACATGTCGAACGGGGACGTCGAGCCGGACTGGCTGGTCTGGGGGCGCGAGATCCAGGCGATCGCGCAGACCGGCCTGGCCTTCACCCGCGATCCCTATGATCGCGAGCGCTACGAGATGCTGCGGGCGCTGGCCGCGCGCGTCATGGCGGCCCATACCGGTGCCCCGGTCCGGCGGATCGAGGATCTGTTCGCCGCGCAGGAGGGCTATGCCACGCCCAAGGTCGATGTGCGGGCCGCCGTGTTCGACGGGGCCGGGCGTCTGCTGATGGTGCGCGAGACGCTGGATGGGGGACGCTGGACCCTGCCGGGCGGCTGGGCGGACGTGAACGTCACCCCGGCCGAGAGCGCGGTGAAGGAGGTGCGGGAGGAAAGCGGCTATGTCGCGCGGGTGCGCAAGCTGGCCGCGCTGTGGGACCGCACGCGCCAGGGGCATCCCGCCACCCCGTTTTCCTGCGCCAAGCTGTTCTATGTATGCGACCTGGCCGGGGGCGCGCCGGCGACCAGCATCGAGACCTCGGGCGTCGGCTGGTTCGCCCGGGATGCCGTTCCGGCCGACCTGTCGCTGGGGCGCGTGCTGCCGCGGCAGGTCGCGCGCATGTTCGCCCATTACCACGATCCGGCGCTGCCGACGGATTTCGAATAGGCGCCGCGGCGCGGACGTTCGGGCCGCAGGAGATTGAAATCGTGCCTTTCATGGCACATATGCTGCGGCGGTTTTGTGTTTGGAGCGGGATGATTTCAGGGAGCTGGAATCATCCCACCTTAAGTATTTGTTTTGGCAATCATCATCGTGCCTTCGGGCGATTCCGTCCGGAAGCATGATGATCCAGCGGAAAGAGGACGAGATGGTCGAACAGGCGACGACAGGGGGCGAGCAGCATGAATTCAGTGCCGAGGTCGGGCGGCTGCTCGACCTGGTGGTCCATGCGCTTTATTCGGAACGCGAGATCTTCCTGCGCGAACTGGTCGCCAATGCCGCGGACGCCACCGACCGCCGCCGGTTCGAGGCCCTGACCGATGCCGCCCGCACCCTGCCGGAGGATGCCAAGGTCCGCATCGATCCGGAAAAGGATGCGCGCCGCCTGACCATCAGCGACGATGGCGCGGGCATGAGCAAGGAGGAGCTGGCGCGCAACCTGGGCACCATCGCGCGGTCGGGTACCCGTGCCTTCGGCCAGGAGCTGGCCAAGCACAAGCCCGAGGAACGCCCGAGCCTGATCGGCCAGTTCGGCGTCGGTTTCTATGCCGCCTTCATGGTGGCGGACCATGTCGACGTCGTGTCGCGCCGCGCCGGCAGCGACGAGGCGTGGCGCTGGTCGTCCGACGGCAAGGGCAGCTTTACGCTGAGCCCCGCGACGCGCGAGCGGCCCGGCACGGATATCGTCCTGCACATCAAGGAGGATGCCGACGAGTTCCTGGATGCCTGGCGCCTGGAAGCGATCGTGCGCAAATGGGCCGACCATATCGCCTGGCCGATCACCATCCGCCGCGACGGCGAGGACAAGACGGCCAATGCCGGCACCGCCCTGTGGCGCAAGCCGCGCGCCGAGCTGACCGAAGAGCAACTGAACGATTTCTACCGGCATGTCAGCCATAATTTCGACACGCCGTGGGCGACCCTGCACTGGCATGCCGAGGGCACGCTGGAATTCACCGCCCTGCTGTTCATCCCCGGCAGCCGCCCGTTCGAATTCGGCGAGCAGGTGCGCGACAGCCGGGTGCGGCTGCATGTCCGGCGCATGTTCATTACCGACGAGGCCGGGCTGCTGCCGTCCTGGCTGCGCTTCGTCCAGGGGGTGGTGGACACCGAGGACCTGCCGCTGAACGTATCGCGCGAGATGCTGCAGGCGACCCCGGTGCTGGCCCGCATCCGCAAGGCGGTGACCAACCGGGTGCTGAACGAGTTGCGCAGCCGGGCGAAGGACGCCGAATCCTATGCCGGGTTCTGGGAGAATTTCGGCCCGGTCCTGAAGGAAGGGATCTGGGACGATGCCGAATACCGCACCGACCTGGCCGGTCTGGCCCGCTTCCGGTCCAGCACGCAGGAGGGGCTGACCACGCTGGCCGACTATGTCGCGCGGATGAAGGACGGGCAGGAGGCGATCTATTACCTGACCGGCGACAATGCCGGCACGCTGCCGGCCTCGCCGCAGTTGGAGGGGTTCCGTGCGCGCGGGATCGAGGTGCTGCTGCTGTCCGATCCGGTCGATTCCTTCTGGCCCGACCGGCTGGGCACGTTCGAGGGCAAGGAACTGCGCGGCATCAGCCAGGCCCATGCCGACCTGGACAAGTTCGAGGCGCCGCAGGACGACGCGCCCCGCGCGGACCTGGACGCGCTGCTGCCGGCACTGAAGGCCGCGCTGGGCGAGGCGGTGTCCGAGGTGCGGGGTACCAACCGGCTGGTGGGCAGCGCGGTCGTGCTGTCGGCGTCGGCGCAGGGGCCGGACCTGCAGTTGCAGCGCCTGCTGCGCCGCAGCGGCCAAGCGGTGCCTGACCTGGCGCCGGTGCTGGAGATCAATGCCGCCCATCCGCTGATCCGCGACCTGGCGGCGCGGGTGGCGCGGGGCGAGGCGATCGATGACGTCGCGCTGATCCTGCTGGATGTGGCGCGCATCCAGGACGGCGAGAGCCCCAAGGACCCGGCGGGCTTCGCCAGCCGCCTGACCGCGACCCTGGCCCGGGCCGGCGTCTGATTCGATGGCTTTTCGGGGGGCGGCGCGGTTTTAGGCCGCGCGCCCTTCCATGACTCTCCGGATCGTCCTGGCCGGCGGCTCGCCGAATGTTTCGGCGTAATAGGCCGAAAAGCGCCCGAGATGAAAGAAGCCGCATTCCATCGCGATATGGGATACGCCCCGCCGTGCCAGATCGGGTGCCAGCATGGCGCGTCTGGCGCGGTCCAGGGCCCGCTGGCGCAGCCACGCGCGCGGTGTCATGCCCGTTACCTGTTGGAAGGCGGATCGGAGAATATAGGCCGGGATACCGATCTGCTGCGCAATGGCGGCGACGGAGAGGAACGTTTCGTCGGATTCGTCGATGACGTGGCGAGCCCGGGAGAAAACGCTATATGCGAACGTCCCGCGCAGGGGGGCGGGATCCGCGCCGCGACCGGCATATGACACCATCTCTGAAACGCGGTCGGTCACGAGACCGGGGATAATAGTGTCGAGCTGTCCCGGAGCGCGCTGGGCGGTATCCGACGCGGCCGACATCAGCGCCGCGAGCCAGCCCGCCATGTAGGGCGTTTCCGGATAGGCGGATACCGGCATGACGCCACTGAATCTTCGGGGGTCGAATTCCGGCAGCGCCACCCGCTCGATCAGAATATAATAGGCGTGACAATCTTCCTTGCCGACCGCGGTGATTTCATGCCCCCCGACATGGAGGAATGCCTTGTCGTGGCGTTGCTGGCCGTTGATCAACCCGCCGCCGCTGGCGTGGAGCGGCAGCACGATGGCAATACTGTCCGGTGGGGGACTGGTGGTCTGACCGATGGAGACTTTCATCGTCTCCTCGATGATCGAGACATGCCCGAACGACGCGATCTTGACCGCGCCCTCGAACGCACCTCTCCCCAGTTGCATGTAGCGCTGTTCCCAGCCTGGCAGGGCCGTCTCCTGTTCGGACGCATCGGCGAACCTTTGCATCCTGAAACTCTGTGACATTTTCGCGCCCTTCACCATTTCATATGAGCAACGTATCGAATGCACAATAATTGTGCAATTAAATTTACGAAGCTGGATATTGCCCTCTCACCCGACCTGCTACCCACAAAAAAATGCAGTCGCGGAGAGAGATTTTGATGAGTAAAATGATCACCGCCGGTTCGTGGCTGATGTTCCTGGCCCTGTTTCCCGTTGCCGTTCATGCCGATGACGCATCGTTCGTACCCGAAACCGTCTCGGTCAAGACGAGGATGTCGCCGGGCCCCAATGTCGTCGTCAACCAGATGGGGATGGCGAGCAGCACGCTGTACATCTATTCGGCGCGGGACCTGACCCTGAAAGGGAGTGTCAGCGGGGGTGGGTGGGGACTGTCCACGCTCTCGCGCGACGGGAATACCGCCTATATGGCGTCCAGCTTCTTCAGCCGTATTACCTATGGAACCGGAGAAGACGTCCTTCAGATCTTCGACGTACCCACCAATACGGTAACGAAGGAAATCCGCCTTCCATTCAAGATCACGCAATATACCCCCGATGCCGCGCAACTGCGCCTGAGCGCGGATGAAAAGTTCATCTATGTCCAGAACGCGACCCCGGCGACGTCCGTTACCGTCGTCGATCTGGTAAACGACAAGGTTCTGCAGGAAATACCGCAGCCGGGCTGCTATGGCATCTATCCTGCCCTTCAGGGGCATGGTTTTTCCACCATCTGCACCGATGGCAGCTTCATGACGTTCACCCTGGGGGCGGACGGTTCGACCTTTACGTCACGGAGAAGCGAAAAGATCTTCGACGTCGATAGTGACCCGATTTATCTGGCGTCGGCGCGGGCGGGCGGGGACCTGCTGTTCATTTCCTACAATGCCAACATATATCGGCTGTCGGACCAGGGCGGCGTGATCAGGACCGTCAGCGTCACCAGCCTGACGCGGGGGATTCCCGGCAACTGGGGCACTTCGGGCTATGGTGTCCTCGGCTACAACGCAGCCGATAATGTTCTGTTCGTCCCGATGTATCCCAATCATCATGAGGGTACGCATCATCGTGGCGGCAAGCAGATCTGGGCCTACGACCTGACGCGCAGGACGCTGCTTTCGCGCTCTCCGGTGGACGATATTTCAACGATCGCCGTCAGCACGGGAGAAAAGCCGATCCTCTACGGCCTGAATATGGATAAGAATCTCATCGAGGAATATGCCGCCGATAAAAAACACGGTTTCTCTCTCAGCAAGACGGCCGAGCATACGGATTTCGGCTTCGCCACGATGATCATGGGCGATCTGTAATGCATGCCGGCGCCCCATCGGACCTGTCGCTCTCTCTCGTTGTCTTCATTCTGCTCGTCTTCCTGCGGGCGGGTGGGCACAAGCTCTTCGACTTTGCCGTATTCACCGGTTATGTCGCGGATTACCGGATCATTCCGGAACGGTTTCTGTCTGTCGCCTGCGGCGTGCTCGTAGCGGCTGAACTGCTGGTGGTTCTGCTTCAGGTCGTCCCTGGCGGCCGGATTTTCGGGCTGGCTCTGGCCGGCGGATTGCTGGCGGCCTACGCCCTC
Organism: Nguyenibacter sp. L1; assembly: GCF_035199985.1. Taxonomy (GTDB): domain Bacteria; phylum Pseudomonadota; class Alphaproteobacteria; order Acetobacterales; family Acetobacteraceae; genus Gluconacetobacter; species Gluconacetobacter vanlangensis. Next base: position 489,993 of record NZ_CP127015.1, on the reverse strand, counting down.
GGCATGGCGGTCAATATCGTTCGTGGACATACCGATATCGAATGCGGATGTGGTGGCGCGGTCCAGCATCTGTCCTGGTCGTTGGTCATTCGAAATTGTCTTCTTATGGCAATCATCGGCGTCGCGATGGCGTATCCATCGCATGGATTTGACGCTTTCAGTTCCGGAATCGCCGTTCTCTGCGGAGTCTCGTTCTGGATCGTGTTCCTGCTCGCAGAGCAGATTCTTGCCAATTCATCATTGGCCCGTCTTACGCGGCAAGACGGCGGATTCGTGAGAACCTGATATGACGCTTATCATTTTCATCCTGGCGGTCATCGTCCTTCTTCTGGTGGCGCTCGCGCTCTGCCTGCTCGCGCTGGGCCGGCAGGTGGGTATTCTGTTCGAACGCATTGCGCCCATGGGCGCGCTGGTGAACGATTCGGGCCCTGCCGTCGGCCAGCAGTCACCCCCTTTCACCCTTGCCAGCCTGACGGGCGGCACGACCGTCATCGGGCGTGGAACAACGCGCGCGACCCTGGTGTTCTTTCTGTCTCCGACCTGTCCCGTCTGCAAGAAGTTGCTTCCCATCATCCAGTCGATCCGCAAGGCCGAAGGCAATTGGCTGGACGTGGTGCTGGCCAGCGACGGAGAGCGCGCGCAGCACGCGCGGTTCATCGAGAAAGCCGGCCTGGGGAGCTACCCTTATGTGGTCTCGGCCGAGCTTGGGATTGCCTATCGGGTCGCGCGTCTTCCGTACGCGGTCCTGCTCGACCGGGACGGCATCATTCGTGCCAAGGGGCTGATCAACAGCCGTGAACAGTTCGACAGCCTGTTCAACGCATTCGAGATGAAATTCGGCTCTATCCAGTCCTATCTCGACGCGCAACCGGCGGCATAGAAACAAGAATTTTCAGAACCGTATCCCCTGTCACAGTCCATGATCTGAAACATGAAAGGAGTTCCACCGGATGGCCAAGCGGGTCGATAATTGGGTTGAATGGATGGATGGCCTGGCCGAGGCCGGCATGCGCCGTATCGCCAGCATGTCCGGACGCCGCAGCCTGCTCCACAAGGCGGGGACAATCTTCGTCGGCGGCGCCATCCTGCCGATGCTGCCCTATGACAATTCGAATGGTGTGTCCCATGCCGCGGAACCGCAGGTGGGCGGCACGATTCCCGACGATTGCCAGTATTGGCGCTATTGCTCGCTGCATGGCGGCCTTTGCAGCAAATGCGGCGGCAGCGTGACCCAGTGCCCGCCGGGAACCACGCCGTCGAAGGTGGCCTGGGTCGGCACGTGCCGCAACCCCAGGGACAACAAGGATTATCTTGTTTCATACAACGATTGTTGCGGGAAGGCGGGCCAATGCGGGGATAGCTGCACGCGGCAAGAGCGCGACCGTCCGGGCTATCGCATGGGCCTGGCCAGTGAATCGAGCTGGTGCGTCGCCAACGGTCAGCAGGGGGTCCATTGTACGGTCGCCATCGTCGTCGGGCTGGCGGAATGAGAACGCGCTTTCTCTCCGCGATGATCGCGATCGCGTCGTCATCGCCGGCCTTCGCCGGCGATGAGGGGAAGGCGCTCTATCTCGAGACGTGTTCGGGTTGCCACCAGGCGTCGGGACAGGGGCAGCCGGGTCTCGCGCCGCCGCTGTCCGATCGCGCATTATGGGGAGGGCTGGGCGATGCGAAGGCGCGCTATATCGCCGCGGTCATGCTGAGCGGCCTGAACGGAACGATCGACGCGCAGGGCAATCGATATGAGGGTCTCGCCATGCCGCCGCAATCGCAGTTGAGCGACGGGCAATTGGCATCCGTCGCGACCTATGTCCTTGACGGCCTGAATGGCGCGGACGCGCATGTGGCGGCCGATCTGCTTGCAGCCCTTCGTCGGAAGCCGCTGTCCCATTCGGAGATCAGGGCAATGCGTGCGGCCGCGGTCAAATGAGACGCCAATCCGTCCTTCTGGCCGCGATCCTGCTTTTTTCGGGCAACGCGCTGGCGGAACCGTCGGCGCGCACGCGCTATCTGCTGAAATGTTCCGGCTGCCATCTTCCCGACGGATCGGGAGAAATATCCGGTGGAATTCCGAATTTCGTCGGGCAGGTCGGCGTATTCGCGGACCTGCCCGAGGGGCGATCCTATCTGATGCATGTTCCGGGCGTGATCGGGTCGAGCCTGGATGACAGGGAAATCGCGGAGGTCATGAATTATATCATGAAGAGTTTCGCGGGTGCATCGCTGGGGCGGGATTACAGATCGTTCTCTCCGCAGGAAGTTTCCGCGCTTCGGAAAGAAGATATCGGAAACCTGGTGGAATACAGGCGAAAATTGGCGGCGCTGCTGAAGCGGCGCGGCGTCGCTCTTCCCGCCTATCCCTGGCCGTAGGACGCCATCAGTCCGCAGACCGGCAGCGTTGCCCGTTACGGACTGACGGCATGGGCGATCGTGCAGGCATCACGCTTGAATCGGATTACGTATTCAGGAAAACAATGATGACCAAGTCGTTTTTTCTTACCTCTTGTGTGACGTCCGGCCGATCTGCGCGAATGGACGAACACGGAATTGTCGCGCGCCCTGGTCGCGGCCTTGCCCGAAACAGGGTGCTCGGCCGGCCAGCGCCGCTCGGCCTTGCGTTTCTGTTGACGGCATCCGTCAGCCTGTCGGCCTTTGCCGCCGATCCCGACGTCGTGAGACCGTATCAGAAGCGGGCCCATAGCCAGGCGCGTGCCCATCCTGTCCGGCGCGCCGCCTCCTCGCCCGCGGCGGAGAGCATATCGCTCAAGGACGAGACGATCCAGGTCAGTGCGTCCCGTTTCCGGTCGCATGGCGCGGAGGCGATGGTCACGCGGCACGTCATGGACCAGTTCGTGTCGGGAACCAGTCCGCTGAAGATCCTCTCGGCCACGACCCCGGGGGTGACGTTTGCCTCGGACGACGCTTTCGGCCTCGATACCGCTGCCAATACGCTTTATATTCGCGGCTTCGACCAAAGCCAGATTGCGGGAACGCTTGATGGAATTCCCATGGGTGACCAGGGATTTCTTCAATATAACGGATTGAGCGTGGACCAGGCCGCGATTCAGGACAATATCGTGGCCATGAGCGTGTCGCAGGGCGGCGGCGCGGTCGATGTGCCGTCGTTGCAGAATCTGGGTGGGGCCATCCAGTTCCATACGGCCGATCCGGATGACCGGATGGGGGGACGCGCCACGCAGATGTTCGGAAGCAATAATGCCGTCCGGACCTTCGTGCGCCTCGACAGTGGAAAGCTCAACGCGAGCGGTACCAAGTTTTTCGTGTCCATGGCCCGGACGGACAATGACAAATGGAAAGGGTATGGCAGCCAGTTGGAGGAGCAGGTCAACGCAAAACTGGAACAGCCCGTAGGCGATATCGGGACAATTACTGCCCTTTTCAACTGGTCATCGTTCCGTCAGTTTAATTATCTTAATATCGATATGAATATGTTCCGGACGTTCGGGACGAGTCTGGATTATCTCTACCCCAACTATGCGGTTGCCTATAATGCGGCTCTGGGGATCTATCCGGCCGCCTATCAGGCTCTTGGGAATGCGTCCGATGAAGCGAATGCGACCTATCTGGACGGCGCGCAGACCCAGGAAAACGACATCATGGGTCTTATCGGCGATTTTCACCTGACGTCGCGTCTCAGTTCGAAGACTATTCTCTATAGTCAATTGTCAAATGGCGACTATGAAGCGACCCAGCCCTTTGCGTCCCCGAACGGCGCGCCGTTCGCGCAGGTGGATGGCAAGCCCGACATGCGGCGAATCGGATTTACCGAAGCCCTGACTTATGAGATCGGGAGAAATGTCGCGAAAACCGGCACCTGGTACGAGAATAATTCTTTTTCCTTTCCCAACTATCTCTATCAGCAGCCCTTGCTTGGAGAGGGGCCGCCGCGCAATCCGCTCGGCCCGTTCCATGACCCGTTCGCCGAGGAACTGGATGACCGGTTCAATTCCAACACGTTTCAGTACTATTTGCAGGATACCTATGAGATATTTCGGAACCTGCACATTGCCGCGGGATTTCGCTCTGTTCTCCAGACGACATATGGTGGCGCCAAGCAGAACGATCCCGACCTGACCGGGCAGGATGCGCTGCCGGATGGGTCCCTTACGGCGTCCAATGCGTTTCTTCCGCATTTTTCCATCAATTACCGGATCAATCCATATAACGAGCTTTACCTGGACATTGCCGAAAACATGCGCGCGTATACGTACAACCCGTGGTTTCTTGGCAATGGCGGCGCCTGGTCCGTGGGGAATCAACAGCAGTTTCTGGAAAACAGGAATGATATCAAACCGGAGAGAACCTGGAACTATGTCATCGGCTACCGCTATGGAAGCAGGGCTGTGGACGTCACGGCCGATATCTATCATGTCGATTATTATAATCGTCTCTTGAATACCGAAGCGGGCTCGCCTCTTCAGCCGATCAGCACATTCGTCAATGCGGGACGTGAGGAAGTCAATGGCGGAGATGCCTCGGTTACGATCCGCCCCGTCGCCGGTCTGGAAATTCTCAATACGGCCAGTTACACGGACGCCGAGTACCGGGGCGATATTAATTATGAAGGCGCGAATGTCAGTTTGAAGGGAAAAAATCAGGTCGCGTATCCTCGGTTTATTTATAAAGCCAATGCGTCGTACACCTACGGGACGTTTCAGGTGAATTTCAACGCGACGTATACCGGCAGACGCCCGCTTTCCTATGTCAACGATGTTTATGTGCCGTCCTACTGGGTGGCGGGTCTTTCCGGCACCTATGGTTTCGGGCGTATCGGCTTCGCCCAGCATGTCCAGGTCAGTTTTGGCGTCACCAACCTGTTCAATTCCGCCTATATCGGTGGATTGGGCATTTCCGGTTTCCCAGTTTCCGGCGATTATCCGACGCTGTTCATCGGGGCGCCGAGACAATATTTCGGAACGGTTTCCGCCCAATTCTAGGGCATTTTATCGAGCATCTTCACCCGTTCAAACGATTCCGTTTGAACGGGATCTGCTCCAGCGCCGGTGCCGGCTGACGATATCTGCCTGCCGGCACGGGTTTTGCCGCGGCACATCCGGGGTTTTTCCTGGTAGCGTGCTGTCCGTTGGGGTATGGTTTTTGGCGATGGCACGCCCGGCACAGGCGGACGGAGCCTTGCGGCCGTCTCGCCTTGCTTTGCGCGGGGTTGAAAACCGATTGCGCCGGTGCTTCCCTGCGCGGCTTTCCAGATCAACGGAACTCGGCGGCATGAAGATCGGCAACGTACCCTATCGCAGCGTGTGGGTGGATCAGCAGGACGGCTGGTCGGTCCATATTTTCGACCAGACCCGCCTGCCGTGGGAGCTGGACATCCTGCGCCTGACCGAACGGGACCAGGTGGCCCGCGCCATCGTGACGATGCAGGTACGCGGCGCGCCGCTGATCGGCGCGGTCGCGGCCTATGGCCTGGCGCTGGCGTTGCGCGCCGATGCCGGCGACGCGGCCATGGAGCGTGACGCGGCACTGCTGGCCGGGACGCGTCCGACGGCGATCAACCTGCGCTGGGCGATCGAGCGCATGCTGGCGCGGCTGCGCCCGCTGCCCGCCGCCGAACGCGTCGCCGCCGCCTATGACGAGGCAGGGCGGATCTGCGACGAGGATGCTGCGCAGAACGAGGCCATCGGCCGTCACGGGCTGCGCCTGATCCAGGAGATTGCGGCGCGCCGGGGGGCGGACGGGGTGGTCAACATCCTGACCCATTGCAATGCCGGATGGATCGCCACCGTCGATTGGGGCACCGCGCTGGCGCCGATCTATATGGCGCACGATGCCGGGCTGAAGGTGCATGTCTGGGTGGACGAGACACGTCCGCGCAACCAGGGTGCGTCGCTGACGGCGTGGGAACTGGGCAGCCACGGCGTGCCCCATACGGTGGTCGCGGACAATGCCGGCGGGCACCTGATGCAGCACGGCATGGTCGACATGGTGATCGTCGGCACCGACCGCGTGACCCGCAGCGGCGACGTGGCGAACAAGATCGGCACCTATCTGAAGGCGTTGGCCGCGCAGGACAATGACGTGCCCTTCTGGGTGGCGCTGCCGTCGACGACGATCGACTGGCGGGTGCAAGACGGGTTGGCCGAGATTCCGATCGAGGAACGCGGCGGCGCGGAGGTGACGGCGATCACCGGACGGACGGCGGACGGACGGATCGAGACCGTGCAATTGACGCCCCCGGGCAGCGGGGCGGCCAATCCGGCGTTCGACGTGACCCCGGCGCGGCTGGTGACCGGGCTGATCACCGAGCGGGGCTGCTGCGATGCCTCGCGGGACGGGCTGGCCGGCCTGTTTCCGGAACAGGCGTAACGAGGCCGGCATAACGGGCGGGCATGGCGGGACGGAAGCCGGTCCGGCCTTGACAGGGGGCGCCGGGCCCGGCTTCCTCCGCCTTCGTCCGGACGGGGTGCTGTGCGCCCCGTCTTTGATCAGGTGACACAGGATAAGACCATGCACGCGTACCGTACCCATAGCTGCGCCGCCCTTCGGGCCAGCGATGCCGGGCAGACCGCCCGCCTCTCGGGCTGGGTGCACAGCAAGCGCGATCATGGCGGCCTGCTGTTCATCGACCTGCGCGATCATTTCGGCATCACCCAGATCGTGATTCCCGCCGGATCGCCGGTGCTGGACGTCGTGGAGCGGGTGCGCGTCGAGAGCGTGTTGACGATCACGGGCGAGGTCGTGCTGCGCGATGCGGCGACCCGGAACCCCAACCTGCCGACCGGCGAGATCGAGCTGCGCGCGCGCGCGGTCGAGATCCAGTCGGCGGCCGAGGTGCTGCCCTTTCAGGTCGCGGGACATGAGCATTATCCCGAGGATCTGCGCCTGACCTATCGCTATCTCGACCTGCGGCGCGAGAAGGTGCATCGCAACATGATGCTGCGGGCCCAGGTGATCGCCAGCCTGCGCCGCCGCATGACCGAGCAGGGCTTCGTCGAGTTCCAGACGCCGATCCTGACTGCGTCCTCGCCCGAGGGGGCGCGCGACTTTCTGGTGCCGGCGCGCATGCATCCGGGCAAGTTCTATGCGCTGCCGCAGGCGCCGCAGCAATTCAAGCAGCTTGCGATGGTCGCGGGTTTCGACCGGTATTTTCAGATCGCGCCCTGTTTCCGCGACGAGGCGGCGCGCGCCGACCGGTCGCCGGGCGAGTTCTACCAGCTTGATTTCGAAATGGCGTTCGCGACGCAGGAAGACGTGTTCGCGACGCTGGAGCCGGTGATGGAGGGCGTGTTCCGCGAGTTCGGCGGCGGGCGCACCGTCAGCGCGGCGCCGTTCGAGCGGATTCCCTATGCCACGGCGATGAAGCTCTATGGCAGCGACAAGCCCGACCTGCGCAACCCGCTGCTGATCTCGGACGTCACCGAGGCGTTCGCCGAGTCCGGTTTCGGCCTGTTCGCGCGCATCGTCGCCGACGGCGGCGCGGTGCGGGCGATCCCCGCCCCGGGGGCCGGCGATCGTCCGCGCGCCTTCTATGACAAGCTGAATGCCTGGGCGCGCGAGGCCGGGGCGGGCGGCCTGGGCTACATCATCTTCGACGCGGAGGGCGGCAAGGGGCCGATCGCCAAGAACCTGGAGCCCGAGCGCGTCGCGGCGATTCGCGAGGCGACGGGGCTGGCGGACGGCGATGCGGTGTTCTTCGCCGCCGGCAAGGGCGACGAAATGGTGAAATTCTCGGGCCAGGTGCGGACCCGAATCGCCACCGAGCTGGACCTGATCGAGACGGATGCGTTCCGCTTCTGCTGGATCACCGATTTCCCGATGTACGAGCGCAACGAGGAAACCGGCCAGATCGATTTCTCGCACAACCCGTTCTCGATGCCGCAGGGGGGACTGGAGGCACTGAACGGCCAGGATCCGCTGACGATCACCGCCTATCAGTACGACATCGTGTGCAACGGCGTCGAACTGTCCTCGGGCGCGATCCGCAACCATCGTCCGGATGTGATGATCCGCGCCTTCGAGATCGCCGGCTATCCGGCCAGCGAGGTCGAGGCCCGGTTCGGCGGCATGCTGAATGCCTTCCGTTATGGCGCGCCGCCGCATGGCGGGTCGGCGCCGGGCGTGGACCGGATCGTCATGCTGCTGGCGGACGAGCCGAATATCCGCGAGGTCATTCTCTTTCCGCTGAACCAGCAGGGCGAGGACCTGATGATGGGCGCGCCGGCGCCGGTGCCGCCCGAGCGGCTGAAGGAATTGTCGCTGGCGCTGGACCTGCCGCGCCCCAAGCCGGCCGCGTCCAAGGGGGGCCAGGTGAGCGATGCGCAGGCGAGCGATGTGAAGGCGAGCCCTGTGAATGCGAGTGGCGGGAAGGCGGGCGAATAGGCGCGCGGCGTGACGTCCGGCGCGGGGGTGGGGGGCACTGCGCTGTTGCATGCCGCGCCGCAATCGGGTCTGCTGGCGGAATGACGGGGCGAAGCGGCGATTGGACGGATTTCGGGCGTGCCTGGACGGCGCCTTTTCCGGGGGGTGTGCTGCTGGCGGCGATCTTGTCCGGCACGATCATGGCCGGTACGGTCATGGTGGCGCGGGCGGCGCCCGATATCCGTCTGGCCCCGCATCGCGCGGCCTATGACCTGACATTGGCGACGATCAAGGGCGGGGACACGGTCTCGGCCAGCGGCACCATGACCTATGCCGTCACCGATGCCTGTACCGCATGGTCGACCCAGCAGGAATTGCGGTTGCAGACCGTGTCGCGCTCGGGCGGCGTGACCAGCCTGGTGTCGGACTACGCGACCCTGGAATCGAAGGACGGGCGGCACCTGGTCTTCCGGACCGTCCAGACCTCGGACGGGCGGCCCGTCACCCGCGTGATGGGCGAGGCGACGACGGGGCCGTCGGGCGGGGAAATCCATTATACCCAGCCCGTGCCGCACAGCGTGAAGCTGCCGGCCGGCACGCTGTTCCCGATGGCGCATACCGCCGCGATCATCCGCGCGGCCGGGAGCGGCGCGCCGTCCATCAGTCCCATGCTGTTCGACGGCACCGGCGATGACGGGGCGCAATACACCTATGTGATGTTGCTGGGCTGGGGGGGACCGCCGTCGTCCAGCGGCTTTCCGGCGCTGGCGCACCTGCCGTCGGGCCGGGTGCACGTGGCGTTCTACACCCCGTCCTCGCACGATATGCGCCCGGATTACGCGATCGGCATGCGCTATTTCGCGAACGGCGTATCGGACCAGTTGGACATGGATTTCGGGGATTTCACCATGCGCGGAACCTTGCGCAGCTTCTCGCTCGGCAGCGTTCCGCCGGGCGGGGACAGGCACCGGTGCTGAATCGGGTTGGACAGGCGGGGGATGCCGCGCCCCCAAGCGCTGAGCCCACGCGCGCGGCGGTGTCCAGCGGCGGCGGCCTGGCCCATTCGTTGCGCAGCCGCCATGTTTCGATGATCGCGATCGGCGGCATGATCGGCGCCGGGCTGTTCGTCAACACGTCGGTGATGATCCGGGGGGCGGGGCCGCTGGTGCTGCTGTCCTATCTGCTGGCCGGGCTGATCGTGTTCATGGTCATGCGCATGCTGGGCGAGATGGCGATCGACTGCCCCGATGCCGGGTCGTTCGTCGGCCATGTCCGCCGCGGGCTAGGCGGACGTGCGGCCTTCGTCACCGGATGGTCGTACTGGCTGTTCTGGGTGGTCGTGACGTCGGTCGAGGCCAAGGCCGCCGCGCTGATCGTCGCGCCGATGCTGGGCGTGGCCCAATTGCCGGTGGCGCTGGGGCTGATCGGGCTGATGACGGGCGTGAACATGTTCTCGGTCCGAGGCTATGGCGAGTTCGAATTCTGGTTCTCGCTGCTGAAGATCAGCGCGATCGGCCTGTTCACCATCGTGGCGGGGCTGGCGCTGTTCGGGGTGATCGGCCCGCCTCTGCATGGCGGGATCGCGCATCTGTGGGACCAGGGCGGTTTCATGCCGCATGGGTTCAGCGCGTCACTGGCGCTGCTGCCGGCGATCCTGTTCACCTTCGCCGGGGCCGAGATCGCCACGGTGGCGGCGGCGGAGACCACCGACCCGGCGCGCAACATCGTCCAGGCGATCCGCACCGTCGTGATCCGCGTCATGCTGTTCTATATGGGCTCGCTGGGCGTCATCCTGTGCCTGATTCCCTGGAACCAGGTGCGGCCGGGGCACTCGCCCTTTCTGGACGTGCTGCACCGGATCGGCATTCCGGGCGCCGAGGGCGCGATGACGCTGGTGGTGCTGGTGGCGATCGCGTCCTGCCTCAATTCCACGCTGTACGTGACGTCGCGCATTCTCTTCGAGATGGCGGCGCATGGCGATGCGCCCGGCCGGCTGGTGCATGTCGGGCCCAGCGGCGCGCCGCGCCGGGCGATTTCCTTCGGCGCGGCGGTGGGCGCGGCCCTGACGGTGATCGCCGCGACCTTTCCGGGCGAGGTGTTCGGTTTCCTGCTGAATGCCTCGGGCGCGATCATCCTGTTCGATTACCTGATGGTCGTGTTCGCGCAGATCGCGCTGCGCGGGCGGATGCGCCGCGCGGGGCGGAGGCCGGCCTTTCCGATGCTGCTCTATCCCTATCTGTCCTGGCTGACGGTGGGCGCCATCCTGCTGGTGATGGCGACGATGATGCTGACGCCCGATACACGGGTGCAGATCGAGCTGGGAAGCGTCACGCTGGTTCTGATCCTGGCGCTGGGGATGATCGTGCCGCGCCGGGGGCGCGGGACGGACGACCGGGCGGCGCCGGAATGAAGCGTGTTACAAGCGGGCACATTTTGCCATTCACGCGCCATGATGGCCGGGCCAGAGTGACGGCGACGGAGCGGGCACCGGCCCGTCCGGATGCAGGAGAAGATTTGGAATGAGCAGGCAGACTCTCCGCCGCGCCGTCCTGGCGCTGGGTGTGATGATGGGCGGTGCGTTCGTGACCTATGACGCGACCTCGGCCCAGGCGCAGGTCTATGGCCCGGTCGCCCCGGGCTGGGCCCCGCCGCCGCTGCCGCCGCCGCGTGCCGAAATCATACCGCCGCCCCGTGGTCCGGAGTGGGTCTGGCGCCGCGGAGGCTGGGACTGGGTCAATGGCAGCTATGTCTGGGTGCCGGGCCGCTATGTGCGCTATGGCGCGCGCGGCGCCTGGGGAGGGGGCCATTGGATGCGGCGTGGTCCGCGCTGGGTCTGGGTGCGTCCCGGCTGGCGCTGACGGTTCCAGGGTTCGGTCAAGGGGCCGGGTCGAGGGGCCGGGTCAAGGGGATTGGGGTCGAGGGATTGGGGCCGGGGGAACCCGGCCCCGCTTTTTTGCGCGTTTTTGTGTGGGGCGGCCCTTCAGGGGGCGGCCAGGGTAACCACCAGCGGCACGTGATCCGAGGGCTGGGCGCGCCCGCGCTCGTCCCGGTCGGGCTGGGCGCTGAGCAGCCGTTCGGCGATGCGGGGCGACAGTAGCGCGTGGTCGATCCTGAGCCCGCAATCGCGCGGCCAGGCCCCGGCCTGATAGTCCCAGAACGTGTAATAGCGCCCGTGCGGATGCAGCGCCCGCACCGCGTCGGTCAGGCCCAGCCAGACCAGCCGGCGGAAGGCCGCGCGGGTTTCCGGGCGCAGCAGCGCGTCGGTGGGCGGCAGGGCGCCGGGGGCGCAGTCCTGGTCGGTCGGGCAGACATTGTAATCGCCGGCCAGGATGAAATCCCGCCCCGTCGCCAGCAGGGACTGGGCGTGCAGGGCCAGGGCCTCCATGAAGGCCAGCTTGGCCTCGTACCCCGCGCTGCCGCCCGAATTGCCGTTCGGAAGATACAGATTGCCGAAGGTCAGGCCCTCGGCCTCGATTTCGACATAGCGGGCCTGCGGCATGTCGTCCGCCAGGAAGGGCAGGGCGCGGGCGGTGACGGAAAACGGCACCCGGGACAGGATGGCGACCCCGTTATAGCTTTTCTGCCCCACCACCACCGATTCGTATCCCGCGTCGCGGAATGCGTCGGCGGGGAAGGCGCCGTCCTCGCACTTGATTTCCTGCAATCCCAGCAGGTCGGGCTTTTCCAGCGCCAGCCAGTCCAGGACATGGCTTTGGCGCTGGCGAACGGAATTGACGTTCCAGCTTGCGATTTTCATGAGGGGATCGGCGGATCAGTCGATGGAGAAGCTGGTGCCGCAGCCGCAGGACGAGGTGGCGTTGGGATTGCGGACCGTGAAATGCGCGCCCATCAGCGCGTCGGTGAAATGCAGCTCGGCCCCCGCCAGCAGGTCCAGGCTGGCGGAATCGACCAAGACGCGCGTCCGGCCGGCCGGAATGACCGTATCGTCGGCGCGCACCGCGTCGTCGAGCGCGAACTGGTACTGAAACCCGTTGCAGCCCCCGGCCAGCACACTGACGCGCAAGCCGGGGGTGCCTATGTCCTGCTCCACCGCACCCGCCGCCGGCTGTGCGGCCACGATTTCCTCGAGCCGGGCGACGGCCTGGGGGGAAACGCGGAAGCTGGCGTCCGGTCGGGAGTCGGGGTGCGTCATGTCCATCGGGTTCACCATCATCGTGCGGCGCGCCAAGGTGGCGCGCCAGGGTCGTAGCACTAGCCGGGCACTAGCCGGGCGCACTGGTCTTGCGGCGCGGGGCAGGGTATCGACACAGGAGGCGCGACCGGCCCGTCCGGCGGTCGGGCACGCCGCCCATGCGGGATTGAGACCAATATGAGCATCGCCCCCTATGCTGTCCAGACCGCCACCGCGCGCGGCAGGCTCCATCCCGAAGCCGAATCGCCCAGCCGCACCCCGTGGCAGCGCGACCGCGACCGCATCCTGCATTCCGCCGGGTTCCGCACGCTGCAATACAAGACCCAGGTCTTCGTCAACCATCAGGGGGATTTCTTCCGCACGCGCCTGACCCATTCGCTGGAGGTCGCGCAGATCGCCCGCTCCATCGCCCGCAATCTGCGCGTGGACGAGGACCTGACCGAAACCCTGGCGCTGGCGCATGATCTGGGCCACACCCCGTTCGGCCATGCCGGCGAGGACGCGCTGGCCGCCGCGATGGGCGAGTGGGGCGGCTTCGACCACAATACCCAGACCCTGCGCCAGGTGACCAAGCTGGAGCGCCGCTATTTCGGCTTCGACGGGTTGAACCTGACGTGGGAGACGCTGGAGGGGCTGATCAAGCATAACGGGCCGGTCGATCATCCCACCGGCTATGTCGCCCGCTATGCCGGGATGCTGGGGCTGGAGCTGGGATGCTACGCGCCGGTCGAGGCGCAGATCGCCGCCATGGCGGACGATATCGCCTATCACGCCCATGACCTGGATGACGGGCTGCGCGCCGGCCTGCTGTGCCTGTCGGACCTGGCGGGCCTGCCGGTCGTCGGCGACGCGCTGGCGCAGGTGCGCCGGCTGGCCGGCGAGGCGGAACCGCCCCGGGGTGGAAGGGATATGAGCGCGGACATGCGGGCGGAATTGCAGGTCGACGACCGGATCCGGCATGAGACCATCCGCCGGGTGATCAATGCGCTGGCGGTCGACCTGACCGGGCAGACGCGGCGGAATCTCGAGGAACTGGCCCCGGCCTCGGCCGAGGATGTCCGGCGCGCCGCCGCCCCGGTCGTGGCCTACAGCCCGGCCATGGCGCGCGACAATGGGGCGATTCGCGGCTTTCTCTATGCGCGGCTTTATCGCCACTGGCGGGTCAATCGCATGACGCGCAAGGCCCGCATGGCGGTCGAATCGATCTTCTCGATCCTGGCCGCGGACCTGTCGCTGCTGCCGGACGGGTGGCGGCAGCAGGCGCAGGGGACCGATCGGACCGGTGCGCACCGCGTCGTGGCGGATTATATAGCCGGTATGACGGACCGATTCGCGATGGAGGAACATCGGCGGTTGACGGATCTGTCCGTGCCGGGCTGAAACGCCCGATCGTCCATCATCAGCAGCCAGTCATCAGTACCAGTCCAGAGTGGAACCGTATCGCATGTCCGACAGCCTGTTCGTCCGCTATCTCTCGCACGTGCGCGATGCCCTGCGACGGATCGTTCCGGACCTGCCGGACGAGGTGGCGGCGCGGGTCGAGCTGACGCCCGCGCGCGATCCGGCCCATGGCGACATGGCGACCAACGCCGCCCTGCTGGTCGCCAGGATCGCCCGCCGCCGGCCGGCCGAGATCGCGGCGGAACTGGCGGCGGCGCTGGCGTCGGTGCCGGGGATCGCCCACGCCGAACCGGCCGGGCCGGGATTCGTCAATATGACGCTGGATGAAGCCGTGCTGCGCGCGGTGGCGCGGGACGTGCTGCGGGCCGGCGAATCCTATGGCGACGCCGTGCTGGGGCAGGGGGTGCGGGTCAATGTCGAATATGTCTCGGCCAACCCGACCGGGCCGATGCATGTCGGCCATTGCCGGGGCGCGGTGGTCGGCGACGCGCTGGCCAACCTGCTGGCCAAGGCCGGCTATGCGGTGACCAAGGAATATTACATCAACGATGCCGGGGCGCAGGTGATCGCGCTGGCCTGGGCGGCCTATTGGCGGTACCTGCAGGCCATCGGCACCACCATGACGCAGGAGCAATTCGCCGCCCTGGTGCCCGGCGGCATCCAGTATGGCGGCGATTACCTGGTGCCGGTCGGCGCCGCGCTGGCGCAGCATCACGGCACGGGGCTGGCCGAGCCCGACGGACAGCCCGCCGCGCCGGAACATTGGCTGCCCACGGTCAAATCCTTCGTGGTGGCCGAGATGATGCGCCTGATCCGCGAGGATCTGGACGCGCTGGGCGTGCATCACGACGTGTTCACCAGCGAGGCGCGGATCCTGGCCGACGGGGTGACCGACCGGGCCATCGCCCGGCTGGACGCGCAGGGCCTGCTGTATGAAGGCGTTCTGGAGCCGCCGAAGGGCAAGCTGCCCGATGATTGGGAGGCGCGGCCCCAGACCCTGTTCCGGGCGACAGAGTTCGGTGACGACGTGGACCGGCCGCTGCGCAAGTCGGACGGGTCGAACACCTATTTCGCCAATGATATCGGCTATCACGACGACAAGGTCCGCCGGGGCGCGGACGTGCTGATCGATGTCTGGGGCGCCGACCATGGCGGCTATGTCACCCGCATGAAGGCGGCGGTGAAGGCCCTGTCGGATGGCGGGCGCGCGCCCGATTTCGACGTGCTGCTGTGCCAGATCGTGCGGATCGTCCGCGAGGGGCAGCCGGTGCGGATGTCCAAGCGCGCCGGGACCTTCGTCACGCTGCGCGACCTGATCGACGAGGTGGGGCGCGATGCGGTGCGCTTTACCATGCTGACGCGCAAGGCCGACGCCCAGATGGAATTCGACCTGGACCAGGTCGTCGCCCAGACGCGCGACAACCCGGTCTTCTACGTTCAGTACGCCCATGCGCGCTGCCGTTCGGTGCTGCGGGCGGCGCAGGAGATGCTGGGCGCGCAGCAGGTGACCCCCGCCGCCCTGGCCGATGCGGACCTGGACGGCCTGGATTCGGATGCCGAACTGGCGCTGCTGCGGCGGATCGCGCAATGGCCCCGAACGGTCGAAGGCGCGGCGCTGGCGCATGAGCCGCACCGAATCGCCTTTTATCTCGGTGAGTTGGCGGGCGATTTTCATACGTTGTGGAATCGCGGCCGCGATGATGCGACATTGCGGTTCCTGCAAGAGGACGATCCGGCGGCGACCCGGGCGAAGCTGGCGCTGGTCGAGGCCACGGCCACGGTCATCCGGTCCGGCCTGGCGGTGCTGGGGGTCGAGCCGGTCGAGGAAATGCGATGAACGATACCGATCCCCTGGATCGCGATCCCCATGCGGAGCGGCTGAGCCGCGCCCGCGAGCGCATGAGCGCCGATTACGACGACGCGCCGCCCCGCCGCGCCCGTCCGCGTCGCGGCGTGCTCGAAGGGCTGCTGGGGTCCGATCCCCTGACGCGGCGCCTGGCCTATGGCGCAGCGGGGCTGGGCGGTCTGCTGGTGCTGGGCATCGGCGGCTGGGCGCTGGTCGGCCACCAGCCGTCGGGCATTCCGGTGCTGGGGCCGCCGCCGGGGCCGGTGCGGGTGCGGCCGCTCGATCCGGGCGGCATGCAGGTCCTGGGCGCCGAGGCCCCGACCGCCGATGACGGGTCGGCCGCGCATCTGGCCCCGCTGCCGGAACAGCCGCGTCCCGACCAGTTGGCCCGGCAATATGGCGAGCCGCCCGCCGCGGCGCCGTCCGCGCCCGTTAATTCGCCAGTCAATTCGCCTGCCGCGGAGCCTGTCATGAAGCCTGCCGCGGGGTCCGCCACGGCGGCGGCGCCTGTCGCGGCGCCCGTTCAGGCGCCCGTTGCTGGCCCCGCGCCTGTTGCGCCCCCGGTCGCGGCGCCGTCTTCTGCGCCCGTCGCGCCATCTCCCGCGCCGCCTGGCGCCCCATCCGTCACGCCGGCGGGCGGGCGTTACGGGGTGCAGCTTGCCGCCCTCGATTCCGAGGTGGCGGCGCAGAAGGAATGGGCGCGCCTGGTCCAGCATTATCCCGACCTGTTCGCCGGGCACGAGCCGATCATCGAACGGACCGAGCGCAATGGCGCGGTCTTTTATCGGCTGCGGACCCGTGGTTTTGCCAGCATCGCGCAGGCGACCTCGTTCTGCGAGCATGTGCGGCTGAACGGCCTGGCCTGCGCCCTGGCCGGTTTCTAGAGCGCGTCCGGTGCGGCAGGCGGCCCCGTTCCACGATCGCGACCTGCCGGGCGAGCCCGTCGATGGGTTGGCCGGCGGGTTGGCCGATGGACTGGCCGAGGGGCTGACCGCGCCCATGCTGCGCCTGGACGGGTTCGAGGGGCCGCTGGACCTGCTGCTGGAGCTGGCGCGCGCGCAGAAGGTCGATCTGGCGCGCATCTCGATCCTGCAACTGGTCGAGCAATATCTGGCCATCGTGGAATCGGCGCGGCGCATCCGGCTGGAACTGGCGGCGGACTGGCTGGTCATGGCCGCCTGGCTGGCCTGGCTGAAATCGCGGCTGCTGCTGCCGGCCGAGGAGGGTGGCGGCGAAGATGCCGAGGACGCGGCCGAATTGCTGCAGGCGCGCCTGCTGGAACTGGCGCGGATCGGCCAGGCCGCGGAATGGTTGGCGGTCCGGCCGCAACTGGGCCGCGACGTCTTTGCCCGGGGCGAGCGCGAGGACCTGACCGAAATCGACCGTTCGGGCCTGGCGCTGGACCTGCCGCAATTGATGGGCGCCTATATGGCGGCGATGCGCCGGGGGGCGCGCAAGCGGGTCTATCAGCCGCGGCGCCTGCAATTCTGGACGGTGCAGGATGCGCTGGCCCGCCTGCACCGGCTGCTGGGCACCGAGGCGGCCATCCCCGGGACCGGTGCCGGCGCCGGCTGGTGCGCGCTGGATTCCTTTCTGCCCGAATCCGGTCCGGGGCTGGATGCCGAGGATGACCTGGAGCGCACCCGGCTGCGCCGGGCCGCCATGGCCGGCACCCTGATCGCCGGGCTGGAACTGGCGCGGAACGGCGCGATCGAATTGCGGCAGGAGGAAATTTTCGGCCGCATCATGCTGCGGGCCTGCGATCCGGCGGGCCAGGCCACCGCCAATGATCAGGCTGCCGATGACCAGGCGGCGGGCGATCAAGCGGCGGGCGAAGCGGCCACCGACAGGATGGATGCGGCGGAATGACCGACGAGAGGACCCCCGATATGGCTGCCGACGCGGCCCCACCTGCCGCCCCACCTGCTGCCCTCCCTGCTGGGTTGCCGGCGCCGCCCGAACTGGCGGTGCGGCTGGTCGAGGCCCTGGTCTTCGCCAGCGCCGATCCGGTGTCCGAGCGGGTGATCGCCGAATTGCTGGAGGCCCAGGGCCAGGTCCCGGCGGATATCGAGGATCTGGGCGCCTATGTCCGCGGCGTGATCGATGCGGTGGTCGCGCGGTATGACGGGCGCGGCGTCGCGCCGGTGCAGGTGGCCGGCGGCTGGCAGTTCCGCACCGCGCCCGACCTGGCGCCGCGCCTGACCCGCGTGCTGCACCGGCCGCGGCGGCTGGCGCGCGCCACCATGGAGACGCTGGCCATCGTCGCCTATCACCAGCCCTGCACCCGCGCCGAAATCGAGGAGATTCGCGGCGTTTCGCTGAGCCAGCAGGTGCTGGACACGCTGCTGGAGGCGTCGCTGATCGTGCCGCGCGGCCGCAAGGAGGTGCCGGGCCGGCCGATCCTGTGGGGGACGTCGGCCGATTTCCTGCGCCATTTCGGCCTGCGCGACCTGCGCGACCTGCCGCGGCGCGAGGAATTGCTGGTCGACGTGCCGGACAATCCCGCGCTGCGCGCCCATGCCGGGTCCGCCGTGCCGCAGGGTCCCGGGACGGCGGAGGCAGGTGCGTCCGGGGAGGAATCCGGAGTGACGATATTGGCCGAGGGGGCCGACGATGTTTAATTTCGCCTGGTCCGAGATGGCGCTGATCGGGGTGGTCGCCCTGCTGCTGATCGGGCCCAAGGACATGCCGGTGGCGATCCGGACCATCACGGGCCTGATCAAGAAGGCCCGCAAGATGGCGGCGGAATTCCAGTCCCATGTCGATGAGATGGTGCGCGACGCCGACCTGACCGCCGCGCGGGACGAATTCAACCGCATGCGACGCTTCAACGTGCGCAACCAGATCATGCAGGCCATCGACGGCGACGGCTCGATCCGGCGCACGCTGGACGAATCGCCGCTGGCGGAGGCGCCCCAACACTCGCGCCCGGCGGCGGCGGACATGGCGGCCCCGTCCGGAACCCTGGCGGGTTTCGACCCCGGCGGGCTGCATGAATACGGCTATGCCACGCCGGTCGCGTCCTATGCCGAGACAGCCTATCCGCCGGTCGAGAATGAGGGCTCGCCGCCGGCCCTGCTGCCGCCGTCGGTCGCCCGGCGGCTGGCCGCCGACCGGGCGCGGCTGCGTCCGCCGGCCTTCCTGCCGCCGGTGCGGGTGATGCACGGGGCGCGGCGGGTTGCCGTCGGCGCCGCGGATACGCAATTCGTCGAAGGGCGGGGCTCAAACGATTTCGTCTGAACGGGATCTGCTCTAGGAACGTCATTTATGGATAATGCCAACCCGGAAGGCACGCGCCTGGAGGGCGACACGATCGACGACAAGCCGATGCCGCTGCTGGACCATCTGGTCGAGCTGCGGCGGCGCCTGATCTGGTCGGCGGTGACCTTCGGCCTGTGTTTCCTGCTGTGCTATCATTTCTCGTCGCGGATCTATCTCTTCCTGGCGCAGCCGCTGGGCACGGTGATGCGCGCGCAGGGCGAGCAGCCGCACCTGATCTATACCGCGCTGTACGAGGCGTTCTTCACCTATATCAAGGTGGCGTTCTTCGGCGCGGCGTTCCTGTCCTTTCCGATGATCGCGGTGCAGGCCTGGATGTTCATCGCCCCCGGCCTGTATCGCAGCGAGAAGCGGGCCTTTCTGCCGTTTCTGGTGGCCACGCCGGTCATGTTCGTGCTGGGGGCGGCGCTGGCCTATTATTTCGTCTTTCCCTTCGCATGGAAATTCTTCCTGTCCTTCCAGACGGCGGACGGGCAGGACGGCCTGCAGATCCAGCTTCAGGCCAAGGTGTCGGAATATCTGGCCCTGGTCATGAAGCTGATCATGGCCTTCGGCGTGGCGTTCGAACTGCCGGTGGTGCTGACCCTGCTGGCGCGGGTGGGCATCGTCACCGCCGAGATGCTGGCGCGGTTCCGGCGCTATGCCTATGTCGCGGCCTTTATCGTCGCCGCGATCCTGACGCCCCCCGACATCATCACCCAGACCGGCCTGGCGGTGCCGTTGATCGGTCTGTACGAAATTTCCATCTTCTGTGCGCGTCTCGTCCAGCCACGGCGCCTGGAGGATGTCGAGCAGGAGAAACCAGATGCATGACCTTCGCGCCCTGCGCGCCGACCCCGCCGCCTTCGACGCGGCGCTGGCCCGCCGGGGCGAGGCCCCGGTCGCCGCGACGATCGTCCGGCTGGACGAGGATCGGCGCGCTGCCGTGACCACCCTGCAGGAGAAGCAGGCCCGCCGCAAATCCCTGTCGAAGGAGATCGGGGCACTGCGCCGCACCGGCGCCGACAGCGCCGGGCTGGAAGCCGAGGGGGGCCGCCTGCGCGCGGAGATCGAGGGGCTGGAGATCCTGGTCCGCGAACTGGATGCCGAGATCCGCGATGCGCTGGTCACCCTGCCCAACCGGCTGGATGACGGGGTGCCCGACGGCGCCGACGAGACGGCCAATGTCGTGGTGCACGAGGTGGGCGAGCGGCGGAATTTCGCCTTTGCGCCGCGCGAGCATTACGCGCTGGGCGAGGCTCTGGGCCTGATGGATTTCGAGACCGCCGCCAAATTGTCGGGGACGCGCTTCGTGGTGCTGCGCGGGGCGCTGGCGCGGATGGAGCGCGCGCTGGGGCAGTTCATGCTGGACCTGCATGTGCAGGAGCATGGCTATACCGAAACGGCGGTGCCCGTGCTGGTGAACGAGGCCGCGATGTTCGGCACCGACAAGCTGCCGAAATTCGCCGACCAGTCCTTCCGGACCGAGGACGGGCGCTGGCTGATCCCGACTGCCGAGGTGCCGCTGACCGCCAGCGTGGCCGGAGAGATCCTGCCGGCATCCGCCCTGCCGCGCCGCCTGGTGGCCCTGTCGGCGTGCTTCCGTTCCGAGGCCGGGGCGGCGGGGCGCGACACGCGCGGCATGCTGCGCCAGCACCAGTTCCAGAAGGTCGAGATGGTGTCGATCACCGGCGCCGAGGACAGCGATGCCGAGCATGAGCGCATGACGCGCTGTGCCGAGACGGTGCTGGAGCGGCTGGGTATTCCCTATCGCCGCATGCTGCTCTGCGCCGGCGATACGGGATTCGGCGCGGCGCGCACCTATGACCTGGAGGCGTGGCTGCCCGGGCAGCAGGCCTGGCGGGAGATTTCCTCGTGCTCGACCACGCGGGACTTCCAGGCGCGGCGGATGAATGCCCGCTATCGCCCCGGCACGGACGCGGCGCCGGAATTCGTGCATACGCTGAACGGTTCGGGCCTGGCGGTGGGGCGGACGCTGATCGCCGTGATGGAAAATTACCAGAACGCCGACGGCAGCATCACCGTGCCGCAGGCCCTGCGCCCCTATATGAATGGGCTGGCGGTCGTCAGCGCCCGATAGGCGCGCGCCCGGCCGGTCTCCGCCCCGGGCGGCCCGCGCCGGGCCGGCCGCCCCGATCGATCCCGTCGCCGCCGTTCCGGCCGTCCGCGGCCTTGGCGCCGCCCTTGCGGTGGCCGTGCCGTCCGTCCGGGCGGCCGTGCTTCTGCGGCTGCGGCGCGCGCGGGGCGTCGTGGGCGGCGGCGTGGCCGCGGCTGCTCTGCTGGCGCAGCACGTCCTCGATCCAGTCATTCAGGCGGGCCGTCGCCTCCTCGGCCTCGGTGCGCGCGCGATAGGCATCGGGGAAGCGCATCGACAGCCAACGCCAGGCCACCAGCCGCTTGTGGCGTTTTTCCGCGCGTTCCAGTTCCATCCGGTCGGCACGGTCGGCCGGGGGCAGGCGGCCGGTTCCGGGCGGGATGACCGGGCGGTCCGCGGCATGGTCCGCCGCCCAGTGGACCAGGCGCTGGATGCCGTTGTCGCGGTCGTCGACCGGGCACATGGCATAGACCCAGCGCTGGGCCAGGGTCAGGCCGGTGACGCCTTCCAGTGCGGTGGCGATGGCGAAGGCCTGTTCCATGTTCGCCAGCCGGTAGTTCGGGTCGTCGCGCCGCAGCACGGCGCGCCGGATGCGCGCCAGCACGCCGAACAGGCTGTCCGAGCCGATTTCCGCCGCCACGGCTTGGATGATGTCGGCGTCGGGCTGCACCTGGGGGCGAAGATCGGGCAGGTCGTCGGGCGGGGCCGCCAGCATGGTCCGGATGAAGGACAGGCTGCCGGCATCGGCCATCACCGAGACGATTCCTTCCTCGTGCTTGCCGTATCGTCCGGCGCGGCCGGCGATCTGCTTGACTTCCTGCGACGTCAGGTCGCGCGTCTGGGTGCCGTCGAACTTGCGCAGCGCGGTGAAGATCACCCGGCGGATGGTCAGGTTCAGCCCCATGCCGATCGCGTCGGTGGCGATCAGGATGTCGGCCCGCCCATCGTTGAAGCGTTGCGCCTCGGCCCGGCGGACCTCGGGGCTGAGCGCGCCGTAGACCACGGCGACCCGGTGGCCCCGCGCCAGCAGCATGGCGCGCCAATCCAGCACCTCGCGCCGCGAGAAGGCGATCAGCGCGTCATGCGGGCGCAGGTCCTGGATGCGCACCGGCTGGCCGGCGACCACCAGCGGGCTTTTGCGTTCCAGCCGGATCTCGTCCAGCGGGTCGCCGCACAATTCGGCGATCCGCCGGACCATCGGCACGCAGTCGGGCGCGCCCAGCACGAACAGGTGCCGGGCGGGCGCGCCCATGATCGCCGCGGTCCAGGCCGCGCCCCGGTCGGGGTCGGCCAGCATCTGCGCCTCGTCGACGATCGCGACGTCCACCGGGTTGTGCAGCGGGCACATCTCGACGGTGGCGGCCAGATGCCGGCTGCCGGGGACGTCGATCCGTTCCTCGCCCGTCGCCAGCGATGTCGGCACGCCGCGCGCCGTCAGGGCCTCGCGGAACTCGTGGGCCAGCAGGCGCAGCGGCGCCAGGGCCATGCCGCTTTCGGCCCCGGCCAGGGCTTCCAGCGCCGTGTGGGACTTGCCGCTGTTGGTCGGTCCGATCACCAGCGTGATGCGCCGCTTGAGCGCCCGCGCGGTCTTGAAATGCGCGGCGTAGCGGTCCAGCGCCGCCACGCGGGCGATGACCGCGTTGCCGACCTTGCGCGTGCCCTGGTCGGGGATCGGGGCCCCGCGTCCGCGGATGTCCGCCTCGTAGGACTCGCGCCGCCATTCCGGCAGGCGGGCGCGCAGCGCGACCAGTTCCTCGGGGTCGAATTCCCAGCGTTCGGTGCCGTCGGGCTGCGGCACGCGGCGGGCTACCGGCAGCCGGTTCTCGGCGATCCAGCGCAGGGCCTCGCGCTGGCTGCAATGCAGCAGGCGCGGCACCTCGGCGAACGGCACCAGGCTGTCTTCCCAGGCGCGCAGGCGGCGCACTTCCTCGCGCCGGCGGGCGCGGGCGGCCTGCTCGATCGCCTCATGCTCCTGGTGCCGGGCCTGTTCGGTGCGGCGCACATCCTCGATGAAACCGGCGTCGGGCGGCAGGTCGAAGGCGCCCGCGATCGCCTGCGACAGGATGTCCACCTCGGCGGGCGAGAGCACGCGGCCGGTACCGTCGAACAGGTCGGCGCGGATGGTCTCCAGTGCCGCCGCGGGCGTTTCGGCGGTTGCGCGCAGCCGGGCCCGCACCACATCCGCAAGGGCGGCCAGCAGGCGTGCGTCGCCGGGCTCGGGGTCATCGATGCCGGCGACGGCGGCCTCGGCGTCCGCCCGGGTGATCCAGACCTCGCCCGACCGGCGGGTCAGGTCCATCAGGCGCGAACCCCACGGCTTGCGCCGCACGGCGCAGAGGGCCCGACGGAAGGTGGCGGCGTCCACGCGGTCTTCGCCCGGGGTCAGGGCGCGGGCGACGGTGCGTTCCAGCTTCGGCAGTTCGCGGGTTTCGACGGCCAGGCCGGTTTCGGCGAGCGCGGCCTCGACGGCGCGGCGGGCGGGGGATTCGGATGTCATGTCCGGTTTGTGCGCCATCCCGCGCGCGGGAACAACACGCCTGTGGGCGGCCCGCTTGTCCGACGCGCGATCGTCGGATAACGGATTTGTGCTGGTATCGGGGGCGCGGCGCGCTTAAACATCTCACCCTCTTGCACGAACGGGGCGTCCGCCGCGGGTCGTGATCGATGCGAATCCCAGCCCTGAACGGGAGAGTTTGACACCATGTCCGATATGTTGATGACGCAAGCCACCGGGACCGTTCCCACCGGTCTGGAGCCCGTCGCGGGCAAGGCGGGCGTGTATCATCTGGCCGAGCCGACCAAGACCTATGGCCATCTGAATGCCGAAACGGTGCTGAGCGTCCATCATTGGACGGACCGGCTGTTCAGCTTCACCACCACCCGCGACGCCGCGTTGCGCTTCGAGAACGGGCAGTTCGCGATGATCGGGATCGAGGTCGAGGGCAAGCCGCTGCTGCGTGCCTATTCCATCGCCAGCGCCAACTACGAAGACCAGATGGAGTTCCTGTCGATCGCGGTGCCCGACGGACCGCTGACCTCGCGCCTGCGGCACGTCAAGCCGGGCGACAGGGTGCTGATCGGCCGCAAGCCCACCGGAACCCTGCTGCTGGACAATCTGCGTCCGGGGCGGAACCTGTATTTCCTGGCCACCGGCACCGGCCTGGCCCCGTTCATGAGCCTGATCAAGGACCCCACGGTCTATGAGCGGTTCGACCGGGTGATCCTGAGCCATACAGTGCGCGTCTCGGGCGAGCTGGCCTATGCCAACCATATCCGCCACGAGCTGCCGCAGCACGAATTCCTGGGCGAGGATGTGGCGGGCAAGCTGTTGTACTACCCCGCCGTGACGCGCGAGCCGTTCGCCGTCACCGACCGGATCACCAAGCTGATCGAAAGCGGCAAGATCTTCGCCGACCTGGAGATCCCGCCGCTGGACCCGGAGCATGACCGCGTGATGATCTGCGGGTCGCCGGAGATGCTGGCCGACACCGAGGCCATGCTGGTGGCCAGGGGCTTCGACGAGGGCAATAATTCCAACCCCGGCGCCTATGTCGTCGAGAAGGCCTTCGCCGAGCGCTGAAGGCCGGGCTCGCGACGTCGCGTGCCAGGGGACTGGGTGATCGAGCGTGTGATCGGGATATCTGCATGACGTATGATTTCGACCTGTTCGTCATCGGCGGGGGCTCGGGCGGCGTGCGCTGCGCGCGCATCGCCGCCAGCCATGGTGCCCGCGTGGCGGTGGCCGAGAACAGGCATTGGGGCGGAACCTGCGTCAATCTGGGCTGCGTGCCCAAGAAGCTGATGGTCCAGGCCAGCGAATATGCCGACCTGGCGGCCGACAGCCTGGGCTTCGGCTGGGACGTCGCGCCGGGCACCCATGACTGGGCCGCGCTGATCGCGGCCAAGGACCGTGAGATCGCGCGGCTGAACGGCATCTATGTCTCGCTGCTGGAAAAGTCGGGCGTGACGCTGTTCACCGGCACCGCCCGGTTCGAGGACGCGCATACCGTCATCATCGGTCCCGGCGCTCTGGGCCCTCATGCTCTGGACCAGGGCGCGTCTGAGCGGCGGGTGACGGCCGAGCGGATCGTGATCGCCACCGGCTCCAGCCCCGATTTGCCGGAGATCGAGGGGATCGGCCATGCGATTTCCTCGGACCAGGCATTCCACCTTCCGTCGCGGCCGCAGCGTGTCTGCATGGTCGGCGGCGGCTATATCGGCATCGAATTCGCCGGCATCTTCCAGGGGCTGGGCTCGTCGGTCGATCTGGTCTACCGCCAGGACCTGCCGCTGCGCGGGTTCGACCAGGACATGCGCGCGGCGATGCGCGACGCCATCGCGGCGCGCGGCATCCGCCAGCATCCGAACCGCTCGCCCGTCGCCATCCGGCCGCTGGACGCCGGGGACGGGGCAGGCGGATATGCGGTGCTGCTGGATGACGGGTCGCGCATCGCCGCGGATTGCGTGTTCTTCGCCACCGGCCGCCGGCCCAATGTCCGTTCGCTGGAGTTACGCCGTGCCGGGGTGGAAACCACCGCCCATGGCCGCATCGTGGTCGATCAGGCCGGCGAGACCAGCGCGTCGGGCATCTATGCCATCGGTGACGTGACCAACCGCCAGAACCTGACGCCGGTGGCGATCGCCGAGGGCCATAACCTGGCCGACCGCCTGTTCGGTACCGGCAGCCCGCGCCACTGGTCGCTGGAGACGACGCCCAAGGCCGTCTTCTTCTCGCCGCCGTTGGCCAGTGTGGGCCAGACGGAGGCGGAAGCGGCCGTGGAAGGCGCGGTGGACATTTATCTGGCCCGTTTCACCCCCATGCGCCACACGCTGAGCGGCCGGTCGCGCAAGACGGTGATGAAGCTGGTGGTGGATCAGGGAACGCAGCGCGTGGTGGGGGCGCACATGATCGGCGATGACGCGCCGGAAATGATGCAGGGCCTGGCGATCGCGGTGACCGCCGGCCTGACCAAGGCGGATTTCGACCGCACGGTGGGCATCCATCCGACCTCGGCCGAGGAATTCGTCACCATGCGCACTCGCACCCGGGTGACCGAACGCCAGGACGATTGAAGTCCGGCCGGCGTGGCCGGCCGCGCGCATCGGAGCGGGGCAAAGCCGCGTCGGATCGCCGCCAGCGCGCGTTTACAGGCAAAGTTCAGCGGGGGGTGACCCAGCCGTTCCCTGTGGAATCCCCGAGCTGGCCCTGGCCGTAGGGGCCGCTGCCCTGATAGGCGCTGCCGAAGCGTGACAGGTCGCTGCCGGTGACCGCGTCGCGATGCACGTTGGCGTCATGGTCGGGGTCTGGCCCATGGGTCAGGTCCATCGACGGCGCGTCCTGGTAGCCGGGCGGCAGGGAGTGCCGGCCCTTGACCGTCAGATGCTCGCCGCCGGGGGATTCGATGCCCTGCGCGGTGGATTGGGCACCGGTCGTGCCGCTCGTGCCGGGCTGGTCCGGGGCGGCCAGGGCCGGCGTGACGAGCGCCGGCGTGACAAGCGCGGGCGTTGCGAGAAGAGCGGCTGCGGCCAAAGCTGACGCTGCCAGGCGCGAATACAGGGCCGTGCGAAGCGTGGCCACCATCGATCATCCCTCCGAAGTTCCGGGTTTCGGCCAGCATGTCATGCGTCCGGCGGCGCGGCAAATTCCGGCGCGTGCCGGGCACATGCCACGCATGTCGGCCTGGGGCCGGGTCTAGCCGATCGCCCCGGTGCGATGCACGCCCAAAAGATCCGCCCCGCGCTTCCCTTACGCGTATTGCAGGCCGCACGCGACGATCCTCTTTGCGTTGGCGCGGGATTTTCTACATAAAGACTGCCCCCAGCGGCACGGCCGGCCATCGGGGCAGGGGGGAAGGCGGGGAGGAAGGCGATCCGGTCGCGTCCCGCCGGACGAGCAGAGGAATTTAGGATCCGACCATGAGTGCGATGCACACACAGAACAGTTCTTCCCGGCAGGCCTGGACGCCGGAGAGCTGGCGGTCGTTTCCCGTGCGCCAGGTGCCGGCCTATCCCGACCAGGACGCGCTGCGCGCGGTCGAGGAGCGGCTGCGCCGCTATCCGCCGCTGGTCTTCGCCGGCGAGGCGCGGCGGCTGAAGGCCAGCCTGGCCGAGGCGTCGCGCGGCAAGGCGTTCGTGCTGCAGGGCGGCGCCTGCGCCGAGAGCTTCGGCGAGTTCACCGCCGATATCGTCCGTGACACGTTCCGCGTGCTGCTGCAGATGGCGGTGGTGCTGACCTTCGGCGCCAAGGTGCCGGTGATCAAGATCGGCCGCATGGCCGGGCAGTATGCCAAGCCCCGGTCGTCCGAGACCGAGACGATCGGCGGGACCAGCCTGCCGTCCTATCGCGGCGACATCATCAACGGGCCGGATTTCACGCCCGCGGCCCGCATTCCCGATCCGGTGCGCATGGAGACCGGCTATTTCCAGTCGGCGGGGGTGATGAACCTGCTGCGGGCCTTCGCCGGCGGCGGCTATGCCAACCTGCATGAGGTCCATCGCTGGAATCTCGGCTTCGTCGAGCGCTCGCCGCTGGCCCAGCGCTATGGCGTGCTGGCCGAGCGCATCGACGAGACCCTGGCCTTCATGGCGGCCTGCGGCATGACGGGCGCGCGCCAGATGGACGAGACCGAGTTCTATACCTCGCACGAGGCGCTGCTGCTGCCGTACGAGCAGGCGCTGACGCGAATCGATTCGACCTCGGGCGAATGGTACGATTGTTCGGCGCATTTCGTCTGGATCGGCGACCGCACCCGCCAGCCGGACGGCGCGCATGTCGAGTTCCTGCGCGGCGTGCGCAATCCGATCGGCATCAAGGTCGGGCCCAGCACGACGATCGACGACCTGGAGCGGCTGCTGGACATCCTGAACCCGCAGGACGAGGCCGGGCGGATCTCGCTGATCTCACGCATGGGGGCCGAGGGCGTGGGCAGGCACCTGCCGCCGCTGCTGCGCAAGGTCATGGCGTCGGGCCGCACGGTCACGTGGTTGTGCGATCCGATGCACGGCAACACGATTTCGACCGTCAACAAGATCAAGACCCGGTCGTTCGAGGCCATCCTGGCCGAGATTCGCGGCTTTTTCGACGTGTTCCAGGCCGAGGGCGCCCATCCCGGCGGGGTGCATGTCGAGATGACCGGCCAGGACGTCACCGAATGCGTGGGGGGGGCCCACCGCTTGACGGAGGCCGATCTTGGTGAACGCTATGAGACGTTCTGCGATCCGCGGCTGAATGCCGAGCAGTCGCTGGAAATGGCCTTCCTGCTGGCCGAGGAACTGACGACCCGCCTGCGCGGGACGCCGGTGCGGGATTCGGCGAAGGGATCGGAGGCCGCATAAGCACGCGATGAACGCCGCGACCGGCAACGTCGCGGCGAAAGAATAAAGAATACGGAGGAAGAATGTCCGCAGCACACGAAAACGAGGCTTTCGGACCGTCTCAGGCCCTGGATGACGGGACGATCGCCGCGCGGACAGACGCCTATTTCAACCGGACGCGGGAGATCGTGACCCGCTTCGGCGACCGGCAGGTAACCTATGCCATGTTCATCCGCCGGCCGGTCATCTCGGCCCCGAGGCTGATGACCTCGTGGCTGGAAAACGTGGCGCGGGCGCGCGGCATCGCGATCACGCACGAGGTCATGTGCCCCGAAGGCGCCTGGGTCGGCGCGGGTGAGCCGCTGGTCTACGTCACCGGTTCGTTCGCGGCGCTGGCGCCGCTGGAGACTCTGCTGCTGCAGAAGCTGGGACCGCCCTGCGTCGCCGCGCACAATGCCTATCAGATGGCGCTGGCGCTGCCCGGCGTGCGTTTCCTGGCCATGGAAGCCCGGCATTGCGCGGGGTTCGAGATGCAGGAGCAGATGGCCTATGCCGCGTCGGTCGGCAGCCGGGCGGCGCAGCGCGAGGGCGCGCTGGGCTTCGTCGGCGGGGCGAACGACGCGACGGCCGGATTCTTCGGTGACCTGCCGGGCCTGGGTACCATGCCCCACGCGCTGGTAGGCTATGCGGGGTCGACCCTGCGTGCGGCGGAGATGTTCCACGAGACCTATCCCGATTCCGACCTGGTCGTGCTGGTCGATTATTTCGGGCGCGAGATCACCGATGCGCTGGAGGTCTGCCGCGCCTTTCCCGACCTGGCGGCGGCCGGCCGCGTCGCGGTGCGGCTGGACACGCATGGCGGCCGCTTCCTGGAGGGGCTGGACCCGCAATCGTCCTATGCCGCGCTGGAGCGCAACACGCCGGGCACCATCCGCCGCTATCGCTCGGACACCGAACTGCGCCACCTGGTCGGCACCGGGGTTTCGGCCGCTGCCGTCTGGCGCATGCGCGAGGCGCTGAACGAAGCGGGATTCGCCAAGGTGCGGATCATCGTCTCGTCGGGCTTCAGCGTCGAGAAATGCATGGTCATGGCCGATGCCCATGCCCCGATCGACGTCGTCGGCACCGGTTCCTTCATCCCCGACCGGTGGTCGGAGACCTATGCCACCGCCGACATCGTGTCCTATGACGGCCAGCCGCTGGTGAAGGTGGGGCGCGAATTCCTGCTGCGCAAGGCGCGCGACCGCGCGGTGCCGTCTGCGTCGTAACCGCATTTTCCCAGCCTTTCTTTGACCGGATATTTTCCCTTGAGCGATCCACACGATACTCTGTCCCCTTCCGATCAGGCAGACCCGGGGGCAGATCCGGCAGCCGATGCGGGTTGGCGGGTCCGCATTCTCGACCTGTCCGGCGGGGCGGAAGAAGGCATCGTCGAGGAGGTTTCGGGTTTCCTCGACCTGGCCCATGCCAATGCCTTCGCCCGGGCCTATGTGCGCGACAGCATGGAACGCTGCCGCGTTGCGGGCGCGGGCCCGCGCGAGGTGCTGCAGGCATGGATGTCCTTCGGCGAGGATGCCGAGATCGTCGATGCCGGGGACGAGGGCTGGCGTTCGGCGAACGAGCTGGACGATTTCTCGGCCCATGCCGCGACGCCGATGGAGCGTGATTGGCGCGCCCTGGACCCCAGGCGCCTGGTCGAGGACGACGAGGGCGACGCGAAGGGGGACGAAGCGGAAGACGGGGACGAATAAGCGGTTTCGTCGTCCGGCTGCGCGACGGTGCGTCGCCGCTGGCCTTTCGCGCGCGGCCGACGCATATAAGGCGGCATGAAACTCCGCTTCGCGCCCAGCCCGACGGGCCTGATTCATGTCGGCAATGCCCGCCAGGCCATCGCCAACGCCCTGTATGCCCGCCGCCATGGCGGAAAGTTCCAGCTTCGCATCGACGATACCGACCGCGAACGCTCGCGCGACGAGTATGTCGAGGCGTTGCGCACCGACCTGGCCTGGCTGGGTCTGGGCTGGGACGAGACCTTCCACCAGTGCGACCGGCTGGCCCATTATGACGCTGCCATCGCGCGGCTGAAGGAATCGGGGCGGCTGTATCCCTGTTTCGAGAGCGAGCAGGAACTGGCGGCCAAGCGCGAGGCGCGGATCCGCATGCGCAAGCCGCCGGTCTATGACCGTGCCATGCTGCGCATGACGCCGGAGCAGCGCGCCCAGGCCGAGGCGAACGGCAAGGTGCCCTATTGGCGCTTCCGCCTGTCGGACCGGACCGTGACCTGGGACGACATGGTCATGGGTAAATCGCAGGTCAAGCTGCCGTCGATTTCGGACCCGGTGCTGGTGCGGGCCGACGGCACGGTGCTGTATACGCTGGCCTCGGTGGTCGATGACCTGGAAACCGGCATCACCCATATCCTGCGCGGCGAGGACCACCTGACCAATACCGGCGTGCAGATCGACATCGCCGAGGCGCTGGGCGCCCGTCCCGGCCGGTTCGCCTTCGCGCATCTGCCGTTGCTGCTGGATGAGGCGGGCGGCAAATTGTCCAAGCGGTTCGATGGCCTGTCCATCCGCGCCCTGCGCCAGGATGGGGTCGATCCGGGGGCCATCGTGTCGTACCTGGCGCGGCTGGGCAGCGCCGACGATCCGGCGCCGCTGTCCTTCGACGAACTGGCCGGTTCGTACGACGTGCGCCGGGTTTCGCGCTCGGCGGCGCGGTTCGACATGCGGCAGTTGCTGGCGCTGAATCGCCGCGTCCTGCACCAGATGCCCTTCGCCGCGATCCGTGACCGCCTGCCCGAGGGGGCGACCGAATCGTTCTGGCTGGCGGTGCGCGGCAATGTCGACATGGTATCGGAACTGCGCCATTGGTGGGACGTGGTGGCGGGCGTGATCGTGCCGCCGGTGCAGGACGACCAGGGCGCGTTCCTGTTGCAGGCGCTGTCCCTGCTGCCGGCCGAACCGTGGGACGGCGAGACCTGGAAGGACTGGACCGGCGCCGTTCGCGCCGCCAGCGGTCGCAGCGGCAAATCGCTGTTCCACCCGTTGCGCGTGGCGCTGACGGGCGAGGAGAAGGGGCCGGAAATGCGCGACCTGCTGCCGCTGATGGGGCATGAGCGCGTGGCCGAGCGCCTGCGGATCGCCGCACGGTGAGCGGCGGCACGGTCATCCGACAGAGTCCGTGCTGCGGCACGTCGCGCACCGTACCGGGGTCGGGCCGTGACCCGGCAAGGTTGGATCCGGCGGTTTGACCGAACCGGGATCCGGGCTATCGTAGCGGGCGGCCATGCGGTTTGCAGGACGGAGGCATGACGTGACCCGACGCATTCTTGTTGTCGCCGGCATTCTGGCTACCCTTGCAGGGTGCGCCGAAACTCCGATCGGACCGACCGTTCCGGTCATGCCGCCGCCGGGAAAACCGTTCGAGGCCTTCAGGTCCGATGATGCGATCTGCCGCAATTTCGCGGCGGGTCAGGTGGCGGGGCAGGCCGAGCATGCCAATAATCGTGCCCTGGGGATGGCGGCGTTGACCACGGTGCTGGGCGCCGGGCTGGGGGCCGCGGTCGGTGGTGGTTACGGTGCCGGGATCGGCGCAGGCAGCGGCGCGGTCCTGGGTTCGGGGATCGGGGCCGGGTCCAGTTCGCGCATGCAGGGGAATATCCAGGGGCTGTATGACATCGCCTATTCGCAGTGCATGTATGCGAAAGGCAATCTGGTCCCCGGTGCGCCGCCGCCGGTCCCGCCGTCACCATGAGCATGCGCGTCGGCATTGTCGGGATCAGCGGCTTTGGCGGCGGCGAGGCGATGCGCCTGGTCGCGGGTCATCCGTCTTTCGAGCTGGTCTACGCCGCCGGCGAGGGGAGCGCCGGCAGCCGGCTGGCGGACCGTTTCCCGGGTGTGCCGGCCAAGCTGGCCGAGCTGGTGATCGAGAAATGGGACCCTGAGACCCTGCCGAAGCTCGATGTGCTGTTCGCGTCGCTGCCTACGGGTGCGTCGGCCGAGGCGCTGGCGCGCGTCCCCAAGGACGTGAAGATCGTCGATATCGGCGGCGACCACCGCTATGTCGAGGGATGGGCCTATGGCCTGGCCGATGTGTGGCCAGCCCGGATCGCGGGTCAGATCCGCGTTGCCAATCCCGGCTGCTTTCCCGCGGCGACGCTGAACGCGCTGGCGCCGCTGCTGGTCAACAAGCTGATCGAGCCCGGCAACATCGTGATCGACGTCAAGACCGGCATCTCCGGTGCCGGCCGGGGCGGCGCCGACAGCAGGTTCGGCTATGCCGAGAGCAACGAGAACCTGCTGCCCTATGGGCTGCTCAAACACGTCCACATGCCCGAGATTGCCGAGACGATCGAGCGGCTGAGCGGCGGCAGCGCGGCCGGGCTGGTGTTCACGCCGCATTTGGTGCCGATGACCCGCGGCGTACTCGCCACCATTTACTGCCGCGGCCGCGCCACCACGGACCAATGCCTGGACGCGGCCCGGCGCTTCTATGCCGGGCGGGCGTTCGTCCGCGTGACCGACAGGCCGCCGCAGACCAAATGGGCTACCGGCTCGAACCTCGCATTCGTCAGCTATGCCGCCGATCCGGAGCGCAACCTGGTGATCGCGATGGGCGTGGTCGACAATCTGGGCAAGGGAGCGGCCGGTCAGGCGGTGCAGAATGCGAACCTGATCTGCGGCCTGCCGGAAACCGCAGGGCTGGACGGCGTACCCGTTTGGCCGTGAGCAGGGAAGAGGCGTCCGTCAGTCGGCGGATTGCCGCGCCTTGCGGCCGCGCGACAATTCGGTCACCACGCCGTGCAGGGTGCGCAGTTCCTGTTCGGTGACTTCGCCCCGGGTGAAGAAATGGCGCAGGTTGCGCACCATGCCCGGGCGTTTCTGCGCGTTGCGCAGGAAGCCGCATTCATCCAGGTCGTCGATCAGATGACGCATGAAATTTTCCAGTTCGCCCTTGGTGGCGACGTGGGTTTCGTTCGTCATCAGGGCGCGCGGCGGGGTCGTGTCCTCGGCCATCCACCATTCATAGGCCATGATCATGACCGCCTGCGCCAGGTTCAGCGACATGAAGGCCGGATTCAGCGGATAGCGGATCAGCGCGTCGGCGCGGGCCATGTCCTCGTTGTCCAGGCCGGCGCGCTCGGGGCCGAACATCAGGCCGGTGCGCAGGCCGCGCAGGCTCATCTGCCGCAATTCGGCGGCGCCGCCGCGCGCGGTCAGCACCGTCTTGACGATATGGCGCGGGCGCGGGCAGGTGGCGAAGACATGGTGCAGGTCGGCGATCGCGTCGTCGACGCTGTCATGGACCGTCGCTTCTTCCAGAATCCGGTCGGCGCCGGAGGCCGCGCGCCAGGCCCGTTCCAGCGGCCAGCCGTCGCGCGGGGCGACCAGCCGCAGATGGAACAATCCGCCATTGGCCATGGCCCGCGCGGTGGTACCGATATTCTCGGCCATCTGCGGCCGGACCAGGATCACCACCGGGCTGTTGCCGATCGGGCCGATATCGGCCCCGCCGTCGCGGCCGGTCACGCGCGCCTCCAGGTGGTACCGGCGGGACCGTCCTCGAGCACGATGCCGCGTCCGGCCAGGTCGGCGCGGATGGCGTCGGCCCGGGCGAAATCGCGGGCCCGGCGGGCGTCCAGCCGGTGTTGGATCAGGGTCTCGATTTCGGCCGGATCGATGTCGGCGCCGGCGCGAAACCATGCCTGCGGCGTCTGGCCCAGCAGGCCCAGCAGCCGCCCGGCGGCGCGCAGGCCCCTGGCGGCCGACTGGTCGCCCGCCAGGGCTTGGTCGGCCAGCGCATGCATTTCGGCCAGTGCGCGCGGCGTGTTCAGGTCGTCGCACAGCGCGGCCAGGACGGCGGCCGGGGGCGGGGCGTCGTCATCTTCGGGCGGCAGATCGCCGATGGCGCGATAGAACCGGTTCAGGGTCTGTTTCGCGTCGTCGAGCCCGCCTTGGGTGAAGTTCAGCACCGAGCGGTACTGGGCATGCAGCAGCAGCAGCCGCAGCGCCTCGGCCGGGCTGTGGGCCAGCACGTCGCGGACGGTCAGGAAATTGCCCAGGGATTTGGACATTTTCTCGCCATCCACCAGCAGCATCGCATTATGCACCCAGTGGTTGGCGAAGCGCCCGTGGGGGAAGCAGCACCGGCTCTGCGCCAGTTCGTTCTCGTGATGCGGGAACAGCAGGTCGCTGCCGCCGCCATGGATGTCGAAGCTTTCGCCCAGATAGCGGTGCGACATGGCCGAGCATTCGATATGCCAGCCGGGCCGTCCGCGGCCCCAGGGGCTTTCCCAGCCCGGCAGGTCGGGTTCGGAGGGTTTCCACAGCACGAAATCGCCCGGGTCGCGCTTGTAGGGCGCGATCTCGACGCGGGCGCCGGCCTGCAGGTCCTCGGGCGAGCGGCCGGACAGCGTGCCATAGGCCGGATCGCTGGCGACGGAGAACAGCACATGGCCCTGGGCGGCATAGGCGTGGCCGCTTTCGATCAGCCGGCCGATCATCGTCACCATCTCGCCGATATGGTGGGTCGCGCGCGGCTCGATATCCGGCGGCAGGACGCCGACCGCCTCCAGGTCCTGATGGAAGTCGCGGATCGTGCGGGCGGTCAGGCTGTCGATCGTCTCGCCGTTCTCACGCGCACGGGCGTTGATCTTGTCCTCGACGTCGGTGATGTTGCGCACATAGGTCACGCGCGGATACAGCACCCGCAGCAGCCGCACCAGGAGGTCGGCCGTCACCATGGCGCGCAGATTGCCGATATGCGCCAGGTCGTAGACCGTCGGGCCGCAATAATAGATCCGCACGTTCCCCGGATCGAGGGGCGCGAAGGGCACCGTCTTGCGGCTTCGGCTGTCGTGCAGGGACAGTTGCGGCATGGAATCAGACATGATGGGGCCTAGATGCGACAGGCGCGGTGCGGACGCAACACCCTTGTGCGCGCCCTGTCCACGCGGGCGCCGCCGCCCTGCGGCGACGTCTGGTCTTTCGGGGGATGATCTGCTCTGGATGGGGCATGTCGCGACCCGTTCCCGTATCTTCCGGCGCGCCGGCGCCCGAATTGCCGTCCTTGCTGCGCATCGCCGGCCCGATCGCCCTGGCGCAGATTTCCCAGATGGTGATGGGCGTCACCGACAGCATCCTGCTGGGCGGGCTGGGGGCCGATGCGTTGGCGATCGGCGGCCTGTCCACCACCCTGTTCTTCACCGTGATGGCGGTGCTGCAATCCATGCTGGGGGCGGGGGGCGTGCTGATCGCCCAGGCGCGCGGCCGGGGGGAGCCGGCCAGGATCGCGCCCATCCATGCCATGCTGCTGGTCCTGGCGCTGTTGCTGTGCGCGCCCTGCCTGCTGCTGCTGTCGCAGGTCGGGCCGCTGCTGCGCCTGATGCACCAGCCGGCTGCCTTCGCCGGGCCGGTCAGCGATTTCGTGCATATATTGCTATGGGGGGCGCCGCCCGCGCTGATCGGCACCGGGGTGGTCGATGTCGTGCTGCCGGCGCTGGATGCGCAGGCGCTGCTGCTGCGGGTGATGCCGGTGGTCGCGCTGGTCAACGGCGTCCTGAACGCCGCGCTGATCCACGGGTTGTTCGGCCTGCCGCGCCTGGGGCTGGCGGGGTCGGCGCTGGCCACCGCCATCACCATGTGGGGCACCGCCGCCACCCTGCTGCTGATGGTCCATGGGCGGCCGCATCTGCGCGGGCTGCTGTGGCCGGCGCGGCTGCGCCGGGCGGACATGGGACTGCTGCTGCGGCTGGGCCTGCCGATCATGGCCGGGGCCGGGGCCGAGATCATGCTGTTCGAGGTGGTCAGCCTGGAGGCTGCGTCGCTGGGCATCCACGCCCTGGCGGCGCACCAGATCGTGCTG
This sequence comes from Nguyenibacter sp. L1, assembly GCF_035199985.1. GTDB lineage: Bacteria > Pseudomonadota > Alphaproteobacteria > Acetobacterales > Acetobacteraceae > Gluconacetobacter > Gluconacetobacter vanlangensis. The sequence continues at coordinate 453,699 of NZ_CP127015.1, read as the reverse complement.
AGCCTGGGGTCGATCACCTATATGGTCGCGATGGCGCTGGGGCAGGCCGCCAATGTGCGGGTGGCATTCTGGACGGGGGCCGCGCAGCCGGCGCGGGCCCGGCATGCCGCGCGGGTGGCGGTGGGCACCGCCATCCTGGGCATGGGCGCCTTCGGCGGCCTGATCTGGCTGTCGCGGGCGCGGATCGTGGCCTTCTACCTCGACCCCGCGGCGGCGGCGAACGCGGACAGCGTGCGCGTCGCCATGGTGGCGCTGGTCCTGGCCGCGATCATGCAGGTCGCGGACGGGGCGCAGGCGGTGCTGGGCGGCGTGCTGCGCGGACGGGGCGATGCGCTGGTGCCGATGGTCCTGGCGATCCTGGGCTATTGGGGCGTGGGATTCCCCGCCGGATGGTTCCTGGCATTCCGCTGCGGGCTGGGTGTGGTCGGGTTGTGGGGCGGGGTGGTCCTGGCGCTGGTGTCGGTGGCCGTCATGCTGGGCTGTCGCGCGGCGTGGTCGCTGGGCGAACGGCGCGGGGAGGCGGCTACGGCGTCGATGCCCCGACCGATGTCGCCCCCGATATCGTCCCCCCCGATATCGTCCCATGGGCCATGAGGTCGAAATCGGCGCGATAGAGCGCGTGGATCCGGGCGCGTTGCGCGGCGCTGGGGACCAGGCGGGTTGCCGCGCCCCCGTTCAGATGGGGAAAGCGCACGTCTTTCAGCGCCGGAACGATCCGGCCGGCATGGGCCAGGGCCGGCAGCGGGATCAGGTGATCGACCGCCACCCGTCCCGACCGGTCGGTGACGTACCAGGATTGCGGGCGGAAAACATGATCCACCCCATAGGGGCTGCGCGCCCGTTCGACATGGTCCAGCGCGTCGTCCAGCGTGCGGAACCCCATATAGCGCGCACGGAAGGGGGCTGCGACCTGCCGGTGCGCGCCGCCGCGCCGCGCGAACTCGTACGCCGAGACGAAGCGGTCCACGGGATCGCGCAGGATGGCGAAGCTGGGCAGCGTGGCCGCCAGGTCCGGCGCGGCATTCAGGTAGGCGCGTATCGTCTCGTGCCGCAATTCGCGGCCATAGAGCGCGACCGACACCGACGTGCCGGCGTTCTTCGGCACGTGGATGAACAGCACGCCGCGCGCGCGGATCAAATCCAGCCGGCGGCGCCGCTTGGCGCCGGGCGGCAGCGCCACGCCCCAGTCGGCCGCGCGTTCATGCAGGTCGCCGACCAACCGCAGCCCCGCCAGCCGGACCAGGCGTTCGCCCAGCGCGAGGGATGCGGGGTCTTGCGACGCATCCTGGCCGGACGCCTGCCTTTCCGCCCGGGGCGTATCCTGCGCCGAGGCCGCCATCGCGCCGTATCGTTCCGTCATGACTATCGGCTTAGGACCTGGCCGGCACGCGGTCATCCGCAATCCGCGCGGATATACGTTATATTGCCGTTCGGTTACATTCCGTTACGGGACGGCAGCGGTCAGCGTGTCTGGATGCCGATCTGCTTGATGTCGTGGAAGGCGAGGTCGGGGTTCATCTCGGTGGTCCGCCGCATCATGAAGGCCGAACTGGCCAGGAAGACCGGGTCGCCGTCGATGTCGTCCGCCATGGCCGAACGGTTGGCGGCGGCGAACAGGTCCAGCTTCGCCCGGTCGCCGGTCACCCAGCGCGCGAGGTTGTAGGGCGTCGATTCGAAGCCGATCGCCACCCCGTATTCCCCCGCCAGCCGGGCCTGCAGCACGTCAAGCTGCAGCGTGCCCACCACGCCGACGATCGGCGATGCGCCGTCCTGCGGACGGAAGAGCTGCACGACGCCTTCCTCGGCCAGTTCGGTCAGGGCCTGGCGCAGCTTCTTGGCCTTCATCGCATCGTCCAGCCGCACCCGGCGCAGGATTTCCGGCGCGAAATGCGGCACGCCGGTAAAGCGCAGTTCCTCGCCCTCGGTCAGCGTGTCGCCGATCCGCAGCGTGCCGTGGTTGGGGATGCCGACCACGTCGCCGGCGAAGGCTTCCTCGGCAAGCTGCCGGTCGCGGGCGAAGAAGAATTGCGGCGTATGCAGCGCGAACTGCTTGCCGACGCGCACATGCTTCAGCCGCATGCCGCGTTCCAGCCGGCCCGAGCAGATCCGCGCGAAGGCCATGCGGTCGCGGTGGTTCGGGTCCATGTTGGCCTGGATCTTGAAGACCAGCGCCGTCAGCCCGGTTTCATCGGCGCGCACCGTGCGGCTTTCGGTCTCCTGGTCGCGCGGCGGGGGGCCGAAGGCCACCAGCGCATCCAGCAGGTCGGTCACCCCGATCTCTTTCATCGCGCTGCCGAAGAAGACGGGCGTCAGGTGTCCGGCATTGAAACTGTCGCGATCGAAGGTGGGCAGGGCGGCCTCGGCCAGTTCCAGTTCCTCGCCCAACTGCACCATGCGCGGGTCGGACTGTTCCAGCGGGGCGGCCACGTGCAGGCTGCGGGTGCGCAGGTCGTAGGTGCCGGCGAACTGCGCCGCGCGCCCGACCGGCCAGGTCGCCGGCGCGGTGTCCAGCGCCAGGGCGGAGGAGATTTCGTCCAGCAGGGTGAACGGATCCTGTGATTCGCGGTCCATCTTGTTGATGAAGGTGACGATCGGGATGTCGCGCAGGCGGCAGATCTCGAACAGCTTGCGGGTCCGGTCCTCGATCCCCTTGGCCGCGTCGATCACCATCACCGCGGAATCGACCGCGGTGAGGGTGCGATAGGTATCTTCGGAGAAATCCTCATGCCCCGGCGTATCCAGCAGGTTGAAGATGCAGCCGCCATATTCGAACGTCATCACCGACGTGACGACCGAAATGCCGCGATCGCGCTCGATCCCCATCCAGTCCGAGCGGGTGCGCCGCCGCTCGCCCTTGGCACGGACATTGCCCGCCATCTGGATCGCGCCGCCCGCGCGCAGGATGCGCTCGGTCAGCGTGGTCTTGCCCGCGTCGGGGTGCGAGATGATGGCGAAGGTCCGCCGCCGGCTGATTTCCCGGGCGATGGTGGCGGCCAGGGCGGAGGCGGGCTCGGCGTTCACGGGCGGATTCCTTCGTTCTGCGATGGGCGTTCTGCGATGGCCGTTCTGCGATGGCGGCCGGACCGTGCAAGTGGGCACGGTCCGAAAACACGGACGCCGGGCGAGGGGGAAAGCCCCCGCGCCCGGCGCCGCGATCGTGCGATATGCTGGAAAAAACCGGATCAGCGCGAATAGAATTCGATGACCAGGTTCGGTTCCATCTGCACCGGATAGGGCACGTCCGACAGCTTCGGGCCGCGCACGAAGCGGCCCTTCATCTGGCGGTGGTCGACTTCCATATATTCCGGCACGTCGCGCTCGCCGCTCTGCGCGGCGTCCAGCACGATGGCGAGCTGCTTGGACTTCTCGCGCACCTCGATCACGTCGTCGTCGCGCACCAGGTAGGAGGGGATGTTCACCTTGCGGCCATTGACCGTGACATGGCCATGGCTGACGAACTGGCGGGCGGCGAACGGCGTCATCGCGAACTTCAGGCGATAGACCACCGCGTCCAGGCGGCGCTCCAGCAGGTCGATCAGGTTCTCGGAGGTGTCGCCCTTGCGGCGCACGGCCTCGTCATAATATTTGCGGAACTGCTTCTCGCTGATGTTGCCGTAATAGCCCTTCAGCTTCTGCTTCGCCATCAACTGGACCGAGAAGTCCGACGGCTTCTGCTTGCGGCGCTGGCCGTGCTGGCCCGGGCCGTATTCCCGCTTGTTGACCGGCGACTTCGCACGGCCCCACAGATTCACGCCCAGGCGGCGATTGATCTTGAACTTGCTCTCAAGGCGCTTGCTCATTGCGCGCTGTCTTCCATACTCGACGGGCGGCCGGTCCCGGAGGGAGCGCCATGCCGCCTTCTATTGCACCGGTAGGCCCTGTTCCGCATGAACAAGGCGGGCGCGTTCCGCATTACCGGCGCCGGGGAGCAACACCCGTTCTGGCACCGGCCGGTCCGTCCACGTTCCCGGCAATGGGGGTGGCCTATAGGCGCAACGAAGCCGCCCTGTCAATCGGACCCTGTCAATCGTCCCCTGTCAATCGTCAATGCCCGCCCGTATAGTCACGCCCGTATCGTTAAATATATCATCGATGAAGATCGAGGAGGAAACATGGCCACCCCGTTCACGCAACGCTGGGGATTGTTCGTCCTGCTGGGCGCCGTTTCGATCGCGCTGGGCATCTTTGCCTGGATCGACGCCATTTCCGTCACCCTGGCCAGCACGATCGTCATCGGCATCCTGCTGGTGGTGGCGGGCGCGGTACAATTGTTCCATGCCTTCGCGGTGCGCGACTGGGGCGGGTTCGTGCTCTCGATGCTGGGGGGCGTGCTGTATATAGTGGGCGGATTCCTGCTGATGGAGGAACCGGTCAGCGGCTCGATCATCCTGACCGTCTTCATCGCGGCCTGCCTGATCATCTCGGGCACCATGCGCATGGTGATCGCCGCCCGCCATCGCGACCTGAACGGCTGGTGGATCGTCCTGGGCGGCGGGCTGATCAGCCTGCTGGTCGGGGTGTGCCTGTATCTGACGCTGCCCTGGTCCGGGCTGTGGCTGATCGGGACCTTCATCGCCGTGGAACTGATCGCGGCGGGGATCGGGTGGATCCAGTTCGGCCTCGCGCTGCGGACCGTGGCCTGAACGCGCCCGGCCGGGCGTCGCCCGTTACGGATTAGCCGTCCGTTACGGATTACAGGCCCAGCCGGCCGCGCAATTGCGCGGCGTTCAGGTCGGCCTCGAAGCCCGGGCCGCCGGGCTGGAAGGCCCGGGCGGCCGAAAGCGGCCCGGCATCCACCGGGTCGAAGCCGGCATCGACGATCAGGCCCCGCACGACCTGCTTGGCCTGTGCGTCGTCTCCGGCATAGGGGATGCCCAGGCGCGGCGGCAGCCGGTGGGCCTCGGCGTCGATCGTGCTCATATCCTCGGAATTGAAGGCCCGCACCACATGGGCGCCCGGGAAGAGGGATTGCGTCACCGCGCCGGCGCCCTGCTGCTGTGCGGTGCGGGCGATGTCGCCGTCGCGCCAGGGATAGGGGTTGCAGGCGTCGATCACCACCTTGCCCTGCAGGATGCCGCGCAGCGCCGGGCCCAGCGCCGGCAGCGCGCCGTACGGCACCGCCAGCAGCACGACGTCGCCGAAGCCGGCGGCCTGTTCCGGCGTGCCGGCGCGGGCGAGCGGGCCGAGATCGGACGCCACCGCCTGGGCCGAGGCCAGGTCGCGGGCCGAGAACATCACCGGATGCCCGGCCTTCAGCCACAGCCCGCCCAGGGTGCTGCCGACATGGCCGGCGCCGATCGCGCCGATGCGCAGCGGCGCGGCGGCGCGCGGGACGGAGGGAAGGAGCAGGGCGGGCAGGGCCGCCAGCAGGCTGCGACGATGCAAGGGGAAAAATCTGCGGGTCATGGTCTGCGGGTCATGCCTCGATCACGATTGATGCCAAAGGGCGGGAAGCGGGCCGTTCGCGCCGCCGACCGGGTCGCTGGCGGGGAAGGGCACGTGGTTCATCCGCGCCAGCTCCGCGCTGTCGAGCGCGCTGCGGCGAATGTCCCAATGCTGGTCGGGCGGATAGGCGCCGACCACCAGGAAATCGTCGTCGGAGCCCAGATTGCGGTGTCCGGTGCCGGCCGGCAGCAGCACGACGTCGCCCGCGCGGACATCCACGATCCGGCCGCCCGGGCCGCCCAGCATCAGCCGCGCGCTGCCGGACGCCACCCCCAGCACCTCGTGCGCCGTGGAGTGGAAATGATGAAACGTATAGACGCTCCAGCGCCATTGCGGGGGCCAGCCCGTGGCGGTGAACAGGTCCTCGAACCCCGATGCCGGGTCGTTCCCGCGCAAGGCCACGGCATTGCGGTAATAGAGGACCGGCAGATGGTCGTTGTTGGGCACCCAGTCATTGCGCGGCAGCATGAAGGAATCGATGTCGCGCGCCGAAGGGCCCGCGGCATGCGCGGCGCGGCCGGTCAGGGAAAGGCCCATCGCGGCGAGGAACGATTGGAAGGCGCGTCGGGACAGGGTCATCTCCGTCGTCTCCGGTCTCGGGTGGCGGCGAACGGCAAGGCGCCCGGCATTATGTCCGGCCGGGCGGGACGGCGAACAGTGAAAAGCGATTTATGGGGGTCCGTGCTGAAAAGACGGTTAAGATCGTCCCGGACCTGAAACAGGCTCATGCAAACGGGATGGGGGGACATCGATGGCGGATATCCAGGATGATCGCCCCCCGCATGGTCGTCCCCCGCATGATCGCTCCTGGGCGCCGCTGCGCGACGTCATTCAGTTGATGGGCGCCATCCTGTTCGTGCTGGCCCTGCTGACGCTGGGCTGGCACGCGGCCCATGTTTCGGGCGTGTGGGTTTCGGGTGGCCGGCTGGGCTGACCGGGCTTGCGCCGGGCGGCGTCAGGCGGACAGGGCGGCGGCGATGGCGTCCCGCTCCGCGCCGGTCAGCTTCCGTGCCGCCGCCGCGACATTGGCGGCGACCTGTTCGGGCCGGGTCGCGCCGGCGATGACCGAGGCCACCACGTCCTGCGCCAGCAGCCAGCCGAAGGCCAGTTCGGTCAGCGTGCGGCCGAAATCGCGCGCCACGGCCTCCAGCCGGTCCAGCAGGGCCCAGTTGGCGTCGGTCAGGTAGCGGTCGCGCAGATGTGTCCATGCCGTCAGGCGGCTGCCCGCCGGCAAGGGCGTGTCGCGGCGGTATTTGCCCGTCAGCACGCCGCTGGCCAGCGGGAAATAGGGCAGCAGCCCCAGGCCGTAGCGGCGCATGGCCGGGATCAGGTCGCGTTCCGCGCCGCGGGCCAGCAGCGACAATTCGTCCTGGCACGAGACCAGGCCGTTCAGCCCGGCGGCGCGCGCCACGTGATGCGCATCGGCCACCTGCCATGCCGGGAAATTGGAGCAGCCCGCATACAGCACCTTGCCGTCGCGGATCAGGTCGTCCAGCGCCCGCAGCGTTTCCTCGATCGGGGTGGCGGGGTCGGGGGTGTGGATCTGGTACAGATCGATGCGGTCGGTGCGCAGGCGCCGCAGGCTGGCCTCGACGGCGGTGCGGATATAGCGGCGCGAGGCCCCCTGGCTGCGGCCCTCGGCGTCCATCGGCATGCCGAACTTGGTCGCCAGCACGATGTCGTCGCGCCGCGCTCCCAGAAGCGCCCCCAGCGTTTCCTCGGACGCGCCGTAATGGGCCTCGCGCCGGCCATAGACGTCGGCGACGTCGAACAGCGTGATCCCGCTGTCCAGCGCCTGGTGGACGACGGCGCGGGATTCCTCCAGCCCGATCCGTCCGCCCAGATTGTTGCAGCCCAGCCCGACGGCGGAGACGCGCAGGCCCGAGCGGCCGAGAGAGCGTTGTTCCATCGCACCTGTCCTTTCGCAGCCAATTAGAGCAGATCCCGTTCAAACGGAATCGTTTGAACGGGTGAAGATGCTCGATAAAATAACAACATAGAGCATTTCCGCTGAACCGGTGTTCAGCGGAAATGCTCTAGCCCGTGAATGCTACGGCATCCGCAGGCGGACGGATACCGGGCAATGATCGGACAGCCGGGCCGCCCAGGCCGGGTCCTGCTGGTCGTAGGTCAGCACCCGCAGGCTGTCGGCGACCAGCCAGTCGCGGCCGCGATTGCCCAGCAGCACATGATCGATGAAATAGGCCCCGCCCCAGCAGGGGCTGGCATGCAAGGCGGTGGCCAGGGTCAGCGGGCCGTCCCCCTGCCAGGCGCGGAAATAGGGATCGCGCGGCGTCAGGTCGCGGTTGAAATCGCCCATCAGCACGAAGGGTACGCCCTCGTCCTGCCGCTGGGCGATCCAGTCGTCCAGCACCGCCATCTGCCGGCGCAGGGTGCGGCATGCGGGGCGCGGGTCGGCGGGGGGCGCGTCGCGGCAGCCGGCCTTGAGATGCACCACCAGGATGCGCAGTTCCGCCGTGCCGTCGCTGATCGTGACGTCCAGCCCCGACCGCAGCCTGTGCGGCGCGCCGGGCGGGGCGACGTCCAGCGCCGTCAGGTCGGGGTGGCGCGTGACCGCCAGCCCCAGCCGGACGGCCAGGCCGGTGCGCTGCACGACGGCGTCGCCGGTCATGACGATCCGGTAGCGGTCGGCGGGAAACAGCCTGGCCGCCATGGCCGGGCCGTCGACCTCCTGCAATCCGATCACGTCGGCGTCCAGCCGGGCGGCATAGGATGCCAGCAGGCGCAGATCGGCCGTGCCGCGCGGCACGAGATCGGGCGGCAGGGCGGCGTCGCCCGCCGGGCGCGCCGTCAGCCATTCCAGGTTCCAGGTCGAGATCTTGATCGTGCCGGCCGCCGCCTTGGGTGCTGCCCAGGACGCGGCCAAGGACGCTGCCGTCAGGGCCGCGGCCAGGACCAGGCAGGCGAAGGCGGCGGCCCCGGCCGGCGCGCGCCGGCGGGCGGCGTCAGGCGGTCGCAGGGGCGGCGGCTTGGCCAGCCCCGAGCAGGCGGGCGATGGCCTCGTCCACATGGATCGAACTGCGCGTGGCCTCGTCCAGCACCACGACCTCGCCGCTGGCGATGTCGTAGAACCAGCCCTGCAGGATCAGTTCGTTCCGCGCCAGCGCGGCGGCGACGGCGGGATGGGTGCGCAGGTGCGCGATCTGCAGCAGCACGTTCTGCTCGGCCAGGCTGCGCACCGACTGGGGACCGGCATCGGTGGCCTGCAGCGCGCCGGCCACCGCGCGCGCGGCCTCGGCATTGCGCAGCCACGACGCGACGGTCGGCATCTTGGCCAGCTTGGTCGGGTCGGGGTCCAGCAGCGCCTTCATCGCGCCGCAATCGGAATGGCCGCACACGATGATGTGCGACACGCCCAGCGCCAGCACCGCATATTCGATCGCCGAGGACACGCCGCCCAGCATCTCGCCATAGGCCGGGACGATGTTGCCGATATTGCGCAGCACGAACAGGTCGCCGGGCTGCGTCTGGGTGATCATGCTGGGGTTCACCCGGCTGTCGGCGCAGGCGATGAACAGCGTGCTGGGCGATTGCTGGCCGGCCAGTTCGGCGAACAGTTCGCGATTCTGGGGGAAGACCTCCCGGTTGAATTTCTCGACGCCATGCAGCAGCGAGATCAGGGTGGTCCTTGCATCCGTATCGGTCATCGAAAATCCCTATGTCCGTGTGACACACCTGGGCGACACACCTGGGGCCAGGCGACACCTGGGCGGCCTGGCGCGCGGGACCACGGCGCCAGGAGGTAACGGCCCGCGGCCCCGATGTTTCCACGTGCCAGCATAGCATGGGCCGGCCCGGCACAAAGGGCGCGTCCGGCGGAATCCGCCGCCGGCAACACTATGTCAGCGGTCGGACATGATGGTGCGGCGAACGGTGAGAGGGGCGGTCAGGCGGCCGTGGGGGCCGCCAGCAGGCCGCGCACCGCCTCCAGCGCCGCGTCCGCCCTGGCGGCATCGGGGCCGCCGGCCTGGGCCATGTCCCGCCGGCCGCCGCCGCCCTTGCCGCCCATCGCGGCGCTGGCCGCGCGCACCATCTGCACCGCGTCCAGGCGGTCGGTCAGGTCGCTGGTCACGGCGGCGACCACGCTGGCCTTGTCCTCGGCGGTCGAGACCAGCACGACGACGCCCGAGCCGATCTGCTGGCGCAGCGAGTCCGCCAGCGGCTTGAGTTCGCGCGCCGGCAGGTCGCCGACATTGCGGGCGATGAGCCCCACGCCATTGACCTGCTCGGCCGCGACCCCGCCCTCGCCGCCGCCGGCCAGCTTGCGCTGCAGGTCGGAAATCTGCCGCTCCATCACGCGGCGTTCCTCGAGGATGGCGGCCAGGCGCTCGGGAGCCTCGGCGGCCGATACACGCAGCATCGCGGCGATCTGCTGCAGGCGCTGGTCGGCGGCGACCGCGGCCTGTTCGGCCGTCCTGCCGGTCACGGCCTCGATGCGGCGCACGCCGGCCGAGACCCCGCTTTCCGAGGTGATGCGGAACAGCCCGATATCGCCTGTGCGATTCACGTGCGTGCCGCCGCACAGTTCGATCGACCAGGCGGCGCGGCCGGGTTCGGGCGCGCCCATGAAGACGACCCGCACCTCGTCGCCGTATTTTTCGCCGAACAGCGCCATGGCGCCCAGGTCGATCGCCTCGTCCTGCGACATCGGGCGCGTGGTCACCGGGCTGTTCTCGCGGATGCGCGCGTTCACCTCGGCCTCGACCGCCGCGATCTCCTCGGGCGTCAGCGGCCGGGGCTGGCTGATGTCGAAGCGCAGGCGGTCGGGGGCGTTCAGGCTGCCCTTCTGCGTGACATGGGGGCCGAGCTGCCGCCGCAGGGCCTCATGCAGCAGGTGCGTGGCCGAGTGATGGGCGCGGATAGCGCCGCGGCGTTCGTGATCGACGCTGGCCACCACGGGCTGGCCGACCCGCGCCGTGCCTTCGATGATCGTGCCGGAATGCACCAGCAGGTCGCCCAGGCGCTTCTGCGTGTCGGTGACGGCGATTCGAAGCCCCGGCGCGGTGATCAGGCCGGTATCGCCGACCTGGCCGCCGCTTTCGCCGTAGAAGGGGGTCTGGTTCAGCAGGATTTCGACCTGCGCGCCGGCGCCGGCTTCGGTCACCGGCCTGCCGTCATGGACGACCGCCTGGATCTCGGCCTCGGCCTGCTCGGTGGTGTAGCCCAGGAATTCGGTCGCGCCGAACGTGTCGCGCGCTTCGAACCACACGGTTTCGGTCGCGGTGTCGCCCGACCCCGCCCAGGCGGCGCGCGCGCGCGCGCGCTGCATCTGCATCGCGCGGTCGAAGCCTTCGACGTCCACGGCGTGGCTGGTGCCGCGCAGCGCGTCCTGCGTCAGGTCCAGCGGAAAGCCGAACGTGTCGTACAGCTTGAAGGCGACGTCGCCCGGCAGGGGCCGGCCGTCGCCCAAGCGCCCGGTTTCGTCCTCCAGCAGGGCCAGGCCGCGTTCCAGCATGGCCTTGAACCGCTCTTCCTCGCCGCGCATCGTCTCGCGGATCAGCCCTTCCGCCTGGACCAGTTCGGGATAGGCGGCGCCCATCTGGCGGACCAGGGTCGGCACCAGCTTGTGGAACACCGTTTCCTTGGTGCCCATCATGTGCAGGTGCCGCATGGCGCGGCGCATGATGCGGCGCAGGACATAGCCGCGGCCGTCCTTGGACGGCAGCACCCCGTCCGCGATCAGGAACGAGGTCGAGCGCAGATGGTCGGCCACCACGCGGTGGCTGGCGCGGAACGGCCCGTCCGGATCCTGGCCCGTCGCGTCGGCCGAGGCCAGGATCAGCGCGCGCATCGTGTCCGTGTCGTAATTGTCGCGCTTGCCCTGCAGGATGGCGGCGAACCGCTCCAGCCCCATGCCGGTGTCGATCGACGGACGCGGCAGCGGCGCACGCACGCCCGGCGGGTCCTCGAAGAACTGCATGAAGACCAGGTTCCAGATCTCGACGAACCGGTCGCCATCCTCGTCCGGCGAGCCCGGCGGGCCGCCCGGAACGTCGGGCCCGTGGTCGTAGAAGATTTCCGAGCACGGGCCGCACGGGCCGGTATCGCCCATCCGCCAGAAATTGTCGGCCGTGGCGATGCGGATGATCCGGTCGTCGGACAGGCCGGTGATCTTGCGCCACAGGCCGGCGGCTTCCTCGTCCTCGGCATAGACGGTGGCCAGCAGCCGCTCGGGCTTCAGACCGAAATCGCGGGTGATCAGCGTCCAGGCGAATTCGATCGCCTCGGCCTTGAAATAGTCGCCGAACGAGAAATTGCCCATCATTTCGAAGAATGTGTGATGGCGGGCGGTATAGCCGACATTGTCCAGGTCGTTATGCTTGCCGCCGGCGCGCACGACCTTCTGCGCCGTGGTGGCGCGGGAATAGGGACGCGTCTCCTGGCCGGTGAAGACGTTCTTGAACTGCACCATTCCGGCGTTGGTGAACAGCAGGGTCGGGTCGTTGCGCGGCACCAGCGACGAGGACGGCACGATCTGGTGGCCGTTCGCCGCAAAGTAATCGAGAAAGGCCGCGCGGATATCGTTGGTTGTGGGCATGGCGGAAGACTGACGATCCTGAAATGACGAAGGCCGGAATGTTCTGACGTTCCTTCACCTAGCGCACGCCGTGCCCGGCAGGAAGAGCGCAGCCGCATCGGCGATGCGAATCGCCCGGCCGGGCGGGGATGCGCGTCCCCGGACGTTCAGCCCGGCTGGCCCTGTCCGGCCGGGGCGTCCGGGGCCAGAGCGTCTGGGACCAGGGCGTCTGGGACCAGAGCGTCCGGGACCAGGGCGTCTGGGGCGGGGGCGTCCGGCCGGTGCCGGAACACCACGCGCCGGCTGAGATTGAAGTTGGCGAACAGCCCGGCCAGCGACCCGGCCGCCAGGGCGAGGGCCGGAATGGTCCGGCATATGGGCATGGTCATGAACAAGGTGAAGACCATGCCGCGATTCAGGACGAAGCCCAGCGCATTGGCCAGCAGGAACCGCGCCCACTGCACCAGGACGGGATCGGCGTGCGCGACGTGGCGGAATGTCCAGTGGCGGTTCAGCAGCCAGTTGAGCGTCGCGGCGATGAAATAGGCCGCGATCGTCGCCCCGGTCAGGCCGATCAGAGGGCGCAGCCCATAGACGCTGGCGGTATCCCAGCCCAGGCCCAGCGTCCCGACCATTCCGAACTTCACGAATGGAACCAGCCTGGCGCGCCAGGCGGCGGTCCCGGTCGGGCCGGGCGGCTGGGCGCCGGTTTGGGAGGGGGGCTCGATGGTGGCGGGCATGGCCTCGGTCATTGCGGGACGAAGGGGCGGCGGGGTGGGATCGGTTCCATCATCCAGGGAATTACGGACAAAAAAAGGGGATGCCCGAAGGCATCCCCCTTTTCCTGGCGCCGCAGGCGGCAAGATCAGTGCAGGATGATCTCGACGCGACGGTTCTGCGGCTCGCGGGTGTTCGGGCCCGTCGGAACCAGCGGATGCGACTCGCCGTAGCCATGGATGTCGATCGCGTTGGCCGGCACGCCGTCACGGATCAGTTCAGCCTTCACGCTCTGCGCGCGACGGACGGACAGGCCCATGTTGTATTTCTGGCCACGCGGGCCCGGATGGGCGGCCGAGTTGTCGGTGTAGCCGTTGACCTCGATGCGGGTCGTCTGGACGTGGGTCGAAGCCTGGGCGGCCTCGGCCACGATCTCACGCGCGCGGGCGGTCAGGTCCGAGCGATCCCAGTCGAAGAACACCAGATAGGTGCGCGCCGGGGTCGGAGCGGGCGGCACGACGACCGGAGCCGGCGGCGGCGGCGGCGGAGCCGTCTCGAACGCATAGCGCAGGCCCAGGATGAACTGGTGGTTGAAGCGGTCGTCGAAGTTCGCGTTGCCCGAGTGCTTGCCCATCTGGTCCCAGGTCGTCAGCGTGTACGAACCCGAGCTGAAGGTCTGGCCGAGCATGCGATACTGTGCGGTCACCTGCAGGCCCGGAACGCCCGGGATGTCATAGGCTGCGCCCACGATGCCCTGGTAGGCGAAGCCGCCGTTCGTGCCGCCCAGGCGGCTGACGTCGCCGTTCATGTAGGCGGTGGTCGTCGGGCTGTAATGCTGCCACAGATAGCCCGCGCCGACGCCGACGAACGGGGTGATGGGCACGTCGATGCCGAACTGCTTCAGGTCGATGTCATACAGGACGTTCACCAGGCCGCCATAGGACTGGTCGTTGCCCGAGGTCGAGCCCGGCACGGCAGTGAAGCTGCGGTGGCTGATCTCGGAATAGTTGTAGACGCCCTCGAGTTCGACGCGCAGGCCGTTACCGAAGCCCCAGCCGAACGCACCGAAGCCGGTGAAGCCGTCCTTGTGGCGGTACTGGGATGAGCTGATCTGGCCGGGCATCGGGTCGTTGGCGAAACGGCCATGCTGGTTCTGAACCAGGTTGTAGCCGCCGCCCAGGTCGACATAGGGACCGGTGATGATGGTCGCATTCGCAGCAACCGGAGCAGCCGCCATCAGCGTGGTGGCCAGTAATGCCGTACGGAGACGCATTATTTTCGTCCTCAATATAATCATCCGTTCGAGTAACCGCCGCACCATGGGCGGTCAGCCTCAGCGTGATGCTCAACCCCCTATAGATGCTTCGGTTCCGGCTTAGGAACCCATCTGATCGGCAGATCAGGCATTACTGTCGCGCAGCGTGTTGAAACGGCAACAGTTTATTTCGGACGGATTACGGGTTCGGAAAGGTGCCCCGGACCGGGCCGCGCGGCGCCCAGGATTGGAAACGGGGTCTGGAATTTGCAAAGATCCTGTTTGGATCGGGAAAGTGTGGCGGCGGACGTTGCTCCGGCGCCACAGGGCGGGACGTATCAGTCCCCGCAGCCTTCCATAAGCAGAATGTCATGAATAGTGTCGCGCGACACGTCGCGGCAGGTAAAGGCCTGCCCGATTCCGCGCGCCAGGACAAAGGACAGGCGTCCGTCGCGCATTTTCTTGTCGTGCTGCATGTGGGCGATCAGCCGGTCCGCCGAGAATGAGGCATTCAGGTCGGCGATGCGCGTGGGCATGCCCAGCCGTTGCAGATGCGCCATCAGGCGGTCCAGGTCCGTCTGGTGGCAGAATCCCATGCGCACCGACGTCATGAAGGCCAGCCCCAGGCCGATCGACACGGCCTCGCCATGCAGCAGGCGGCCGTCATAGCCCAGCTCGGCCTCCAGCGCATGGCCGAACGTGTGGCCCAGATTGAGCAGGGCGCGCCCGTTGGATTTCTTTTCCTCGCGCTCGTCGTCGCCGACGACGCGGGCCTTGAACAGGCAGGCCAGGCGGATCGCCTCGGCCTGGGCGCCGGCATCGCCGGCCAGGACGGCCTGGCCGTTGGCCTCGCACCATTCGAACAGGGCGGCGTCGCCGATCAGCCCCGCCTTGACGATTTCGGCATAGCCGGCGCGCAGTTCGCGGACCGGCAGGCTGGACAGGGTCGCGGTATCGGCCAGCACGGCGATCGGCTGATGGAACGCGCCCAGCAGGTTCTTGCCGAACGGCGTGTTGATGCCGGTCTTGCCGCCGACCGAGGAATCGACCTGCGACAGCAGGGTGGTCGGGATCTGCACGAAGGGCAGGCCGCGCAGCGTGGTCGCGGCGGCGAAGCCGGCCAGGTCGCCGACCACGCCGCCGCCCAGCGCGATCACCGTGGTGCCGCGTTCGACCCCCAGCTCCAGCAGCCGGTTGGTCACGCGTTCATATTCGGCCAGGGTCTTGGACGCTTCGCCGGCGCCGATCACGATTACGTCGGTGCGGATGGGGCCCTCGGCCGGGTCGCCGGCCAAATCTCCCGTAAGACCCCCCGTAAGGCCCCCCGTAAGACCTTCCAGCAGGCGCGGCAGGTGCAGGGCGGCGACGGTTTCGTCGGTCACGATCACCACCCGCCTCTGCGGCAGGACCGGAGCCAGCAGCCTGCCGGCATGGCGCAGCAGGTCCGTGCCGATCGTCACGTCGTACTGCCAGCGATCCAGCCGCACGGGCACGATGTGCGGCGGCTTGCCCGGCGTCAGGGCGGTAATGACGGCGGCGGCGCTCTGCTCCACGCTTTCTTCTCCACAATCCACGGTGATGTCGGCTTCGGCATAGATTGGATGCCGGATGTCGATCAGGGCCGCCAGGATATCGCGCGGGTTGCCCCCGTTCAGCAACGGGCGATGGGTGCGGCCCTGGACGCGCCGCACCAGGACCGGCAGCGGGCAGCGCAGCCAGACCGAAACCCCGCGATCCCGGATGACCGCGCGCGTCGCCGGATCCATGAACGCGCCGCCCCCGGTCGCCAGGATCAGCGGCCCGCCATCGAGGATCCGCCGGATGACGCGATGCTCGCCCTTGCGGAACTCGGCCTCGCCATACCGGCGGAACAGGTCGGCGATGGAACAGCCCGCCGCCCGCTCGATCTCGACATCGGCATCGACGAACGGCATGCCCAGCCGGGTCGCCAGGCGCCGGCCGATCGTCGTCTTGCCGGCGCCCATCAGGCCGACCAGCACGATGCTGCGCGCGCCCGGGTCCGGCGCCGCGGCTGCCGCCTGCGCCCCCGTGAGCAGGTCGAGAGACAGGAACGGGGTTTCCCGCTCGTCGGCGGCGGGCGGGTCGGTGGCGGGATCGGATGCGGCGGAATCAATCGGGCGTGACATGATTCGCAACCTAACATAGAGCAAAGGCACCAAGCCATCCGGACGAGTCGCGCGGGCCGACCGTCCGGATGGCCACGTTCCGGCGTCGAGGTTCGGCTATGCAGCGCATTCTGTTGGCTTTTGCGGTTCTTGTGCTCCTGGCCGCCGGGGGCGGATTTCTGTCGCTGGGGGTCTTTCCGCCGGCCGCGCCCACGCAGCCGGTGCACAAGGACCTGTCGGCGGATCATTTCGCCCGGCCGTGACGGGGCCGGTCATGCCGCGCGCAGCGGCGGAGGATCCGGCCGCGGACGGGCCGCAGGACGCGCAGGTCGAGGCGTTCCTGGAAATGCTGGCCGCCGAACGCGGGGCGGCGGTCAATACGCTGCAGGCCTATGCCCGCGACCTGCGGGATCTGTCGGAGCACGCGGCGCGGGCGGGCCGGACGCCGGCGGATGCCGATTCCGGGCTGTTGCGGGATTATATGGCGACCCTGGTGGCGGCCGGCCTGTCGGCCCGCACCCAGGCCAGGCGGCTGTCCTGCCTGAAGCAATTCTATCTGTTCCTGGCGCGTGAAGGCATCCGGCCGGACAATCCCGCCCTGCTGCTGGACGCGCCGCGCCTGTCGGCCCCGCTGCCGCGCTTTCTCGGCGAAGCCGAGATCGACGCGCTGCTGGCGGCCTGCGCCGGAGATGATGCAATCCCGGAGCCGTCCGGGCGAGTGTCCAGGGAAGTGCGGCGGGCGGCGCGGCGGCGGCTGGTGGCGCGGGCGGCGCTGGAAATCCTCTATGCGTCCGGCCTGCGTATCTCGGAATTGCTGGCGCTGCGCGTCCGCGGCCTGGCGGGCGATGCCCGCATGCTGCTGGTCAGCGGCAAGGGCGGGCGCGAGCGCCTGGTGCCGCTGTCGGCCGGCGCGCGCCGGGCCGCGGACGCGCTGATCGCGCATGACCGGGACCTGCGCAGTCCCTATCTGTTTCCGGGCCGTACGCCCGGGACGCCCCTGACCCGCCAGGGATTCGACGGGATTCTGCGCGAGGTCGCGCTGCGTGCCGGCCTGGACCCGGCGCGCGTGTCGCCGCACGTGCTGCGCCATTCCTTCGCGACCCATATGCTGGCGCGCGGGGCGGATCTGCGGGCGTTGCAGGTCCTGCTGGGCCATGCGGACATCGCGACCACGCAGATCTATACCCATGTGCTGGCCGAGCGCCTGCGCCAGGCGGTCGAATCCCATCCCCTGGCCCGGGCGGCGGGAAGGGGGGAAAAGGGGATCGGACGCGGTTTTCCGCCGGAATAAGCTTGGCAGGATTCGTGGCTGTGCTATCCGCACGGCATGCGCCAGTTTCTAGATTTCGAAAAACCCGTCGCCGAGCTTGAGGACAAGATCGACGAGCTTCGCAAGATGTCCGGTCCCGACGGCATCAACCTCGCCGAAGAGATCGCCCGCCTGACGGACAAGGCGGACAAGCAGTTGCGCGCGGCCTATGCCAAGCTGACCCCGTGGCAGAAGGTGCAGGTGGCCCGGCATGCGCAGCGTCCGCACGCGGTCGATTACATCGGCACGCTGATCGAGGACTTCACCCCGCTGGCCGGCGACCGGCTGTTCGCCGAGGACAAGGCGGTGGTCGGCGGGCTCGGGCGTTTCCAGGGCCGTCCGGTCGTGGTGATCGGCACCGAGCGCGGCGCGGACCTGGATACCAGGCTGGAGCATAATTTCGGCATGGCGCGGCCCGAGGGCTATCGCAAGGCGCAGCGCCTGATGGACCTGGCGGGGCGGTTCGACATGCCGATCCTGACCTTTATCGATACGGCGGGCGCCTGGCCGGGAATCGATGCCGAGGCCCGTGGCCAGGCCGAGGCGATCGCGCGGTCGATCGATCTCTGCCTGGCCGCGCCGGTGCCGGTGATCGCCACCGTGATCGGCGAGGGCGGTTCGGGCGGCGCCGTGGCGCTGGGCGCGGGCGACCGGGTGATGATGCTGGAGCACGCGATCTATTCCGTGATCTCGCCCGAGGCCTGCGCCTCGATCCTCTGGCGCGATCCCAAGCAGGCCACCAGCGCCGCCGACGCGTTGAAGCTGACGGCGCAGGACCTGCTGCAACTGGGCCTGATCGACCGCATCATCCCCGAGCCGCTGGGCGGCGCCCAGCGCGATCCCGAGGCGACGATCCGCGCGGTGGGCGATGCGATCGCCGCCGAACTGCCGCCCCTGGCGGCGCTGGACCCGCAGGCACGCATCGCGCAGCGGCGCGAGAAATTCATGGCGATGGGACGCGACGGCCTGAGCTGATCGCCCCGGGGGGGCGCCTTTGGGGCTCCCTGTTTCAGGCCCCCGCTTCGATCATGGCGTCAGGGTGGGGGCTCGCCCTCGATCGGGGTGCAGCCCAGTTGCGCGATCAGGGCCTGCACCGCGTCCGCCGCCGCCCGCACCTGGGCGGGATCGAGGCCCTTGCTGACCAGCGTCACCCCGCCCCGCCCGTCCGGACGGCGGAACGGGTAGGACCCGATATCGAGGCCGGGAAAGCGCTCCTGGATGTCCGTCAGGCCCGCGGCCAGGGCGCCTTCGTACAGTCCCAGCGCATGCCAGCTCTGCGATGCGACCGGGGTGCCGTGACGCAGGGACGGGGCCAGTTCCTCGAACATTGCGCGCATGATGCGCGGCACGCCGGCCAGGACATGGACGTTGCCGATGCTGAAGCCGGGGGCGGCGGACACCGGGTTGGGAATGGGCACGGCGCCCTGGGGCAGGGTTGCCATGCGCTGGCGCGCCGCGTTGAATTCGCCCTGGGGGAAATGGGCCTCCAGCAGGCGGAACGTCTCGGGGTGGATGACCCAGGGCACGCCGAACGCCTCGGCCACGCAGGGCGCGGTGATGTCGTCATGGGTCGGGCCGATGCCGCCGGTGGTGAAGACATGATCGAACGCCGCGCGGGCGGCGACGATCGTGTCCACGATCACCGGCCGCCGGTCGGGGATGATCCGTACCTCGGCCAGGGTGATGCCCAGTTCCGCCAGGCGCCGCGCGATATATTGCACGTTCACGTCCTGGGTACGGCCCGACAATATCTCGTTGCCGATGACCAGGATGCAGGCGGTCGGGTTCATGTGCGTGGCCCCCATTTCCGGTGGCAGAACAGTGGACGGGTTTGCATTATGATCGCCGTGACCGGCCAAGGCCAGAGGTGATCGGGGCCAGAGGGGATGAGTGCGATGATGAAGGGACCAGTCTGCGGTGCGCCGCGATGCGTCTGGGATCTGCGTGCCACGCTGGGCGAGGGGCCCGTCTGGGCCGAGGGCGAGCAGGCGCTCTATTTCGTCGATATCGTCGGCCGGGCGATCCATCGCTACCGTCCGGAAAGTGGCGAGACCACGTCATGGGAGGCGCCGAACAGGCCGGGCTTCCTGGTGCCGCTGTCCGACGGTACGTTTCTCTGCGGGCTGAAGGACGGGCTGCATCGCTTCGATCCGGCCACCGGCCGCTTCAACCTCGATCTGCTGGTCGAGGCCGAACTGCCGGACAACCGGATCAATGACGGGCATGTCGATCGCCTGGGCCGCCTGTGGTTCGGGACCATGCACGATGCCGAGACCAGCCCCACCGGGTCGCTGTACGCCGTGACCCAGGAGGCCGGCCGTTTGCACATCCATCGGCAGGACGAGGGCTATATCGTCAGCAACGGCCCCGCTTTGTCGCCGGACGGGCGCACGCTGTACCATAATCACTCCCCGGCGCAGACGATCTTCGCCTTCGACGTCGACGATGCGGGCGGGCTGTCGAATCGCCGGGTCTTCGCGACGCTGGCGGACGGGTATCCCGACGGGATCGCGGTCGACAGCGCGGGCTTCCTGTGGGTCGGGGTCTGGCAGGGGGGACGCATCGAGCGGCTGGCGCCCGACGGAACGCGGGTGGACCCGATTCCGCTGCCGGCGCGCAACGTCACCAAGGTCGCGTTCGGCGGTCCGGATTATCGCACCGTCTTCGTCACCACCGCGCGCAAGGGCCTGTCGCCCGCGCAACTGGACCAGGAACCGCTGACCGGCGGGCTGTTCGCGTTCGGCACGAGCATCCCCGGCCAGAGGCAGGCGGCGTTCACGCTGGCGCGCTCGATCGTGCTGTAGCCTTTGGGCTTTGCAGATAGCTTTACAGAAGATCGCGCAGCAGCGGGATCAGCGGCAGATCGGCCTCGGGCATCGGGTAGAGGGACAGGTCCTGCCCCCGGACCCAGGCCAGGGTCTGTCCTTCACGGGGGCGGGGCGTGTTCTTCCAGCGCCGGCACAGATAGACGGGCATCAGCAGATGGAAATGCCCGTAATCATGCGACACGAACGTATAGGGCGCGAGGCACGAGCGGGTGACGTCCAGGCCCAGCTCCTCGTCCAGTTCGCGGACCAGCGCGGATTCGGGGGTTTCGCCGGCTTCGACCTTGCCGCCGGGGAATTCCCACAGGCCGGCCATCGCCTTGCCTTCGGGCCGGCGGGCCAGCAGCACGCGGCCGTCGGTGTCGACCAATGCCACGGCGGCGACCAGCACCATCCGCTTTTGCGCCCGGCCCTGGGTGGAGGCGGGATCGATCCCGGTTTCGGCCCCGGTTGCGGCGGCGTCATCCATGTCCGGCATGTCCAGTTCCAGATCGGTGCGCGTCGCCTCGAACAGCAGGACGGGATGGTCCCCGCCGCGCGAGACGAAATCCTGCCGCCCCGATCCGGTTTCGCGAAATCCGACCCGCCGCAGCACGGCGATCGAGGCCGGGTTGTCGTGCGCGACCGCGGCCGCGATCCGTTCGATCGGCAGGCCGGCCAGCGCCCAGCGGGCGATGCGGCCGACGGTGGTGGATGCGACCTTGCGATTCCAGTAGGGGCGGCCGATCCAGTAGCCCACGCTGGCCGACCGCGTCGCCTTGTCGAGTCGCACCCCGATGCAGCCGATCAGCGAATCGGGGCTGTCCGATTCGGGGTGGGTGATGGCGAAATGATAGGCCGTTCCCCGCCGCGACAGGTCATGGGTCGCGGCGATCCATTCATCCGTCAGTTCGCGCGGATAGGGGAACGGCACCCGGCTGAGCATGCGGATCACGCTCCAGTCATTTACCAGGCGGTGCATGGTGCCGGCGTCGGACGCATGCAGCGGCCGCAGGCGATATGGGCCGGCCTGCAGCGCCGCACCGAGACGGGATTCGCCGAGATCGATCGTCATGCCGGCGGCCTGTGCGCGGTCCGGCGGACGGTCAGGTCCATGGCGTCAAGCATCCATCGGGATGCCGCATTCGGCCAGAAGCGCGCGCAGGGCGCAGATGACCGGAAAGACTTCCTGGTTGTGGTCGCCGCCCTGCGCGTCCCATGCCGCCTGTTCCAGTTCGACGATCTCGCGGTCCTCGCGGAAGATCCGCTCGGTGAAGGCCACCAGGAACGGCCATGCGGCGTCCAGCAGGCCGGGGATTTTGGGCCGCTTGATCGACAGCAGGCCGAAGACCCGGTTGGTCATCTGGGCGTCGTCCTGCGGCACATAGACGATCCACAGATCCATCACCGGCGGCTCGTCCCCCGTCTGGATCCTGAGCGTCTGGTACGGGTACTCGGTGCGGATCGTCATGACGTCGCGATGGGCGAAGCGGGCGCTGTTGTCGCGCTTCTGGCCGAACACCAGGGCTTCGCCGAGCGGCTGCCTGCCGCCGGTGCGGGCGAAGCTGTAGCGCGCCTCGACCATGCCCGGGCCGCGATCCTGCCCCAGGAAGCGGGGCTTCATCTGGCCCATCTGTTTCATGTGCATGAATTGATGGTTCATATCCATCAGGTTCTCATGCATGAAACTGTAATGGCATTTGACGTGCCGGCCGAAGCGGCGGGTCTTGTAGTGCGGGTTCGCGGCCTGCGCCAGGGGCGGCAGGGGCATCTCCCCGGCCCGTGCCGGATCGCCGGGAAAGACGAAGATCAGCCCGTCCTGCTCGCGGCACGGATAGGTCCGCACCCCGTTCGGCAGCTTGCCCTTGCCCAGGTAGGGGACATCGATGCACCGTCCCGAGCGGCCATAGGCCCAGCCATGATAGCAGCACTGGACCGACTGGCCCTTGACCTGCCCCTTGCTGAGCGGCACCTGGCGGTGAGCGCAGCGATCCTCCAGCGCGAAGACCGCGCCCTCATGGGGGCGGACCAGCGCGATGGGCTGGCCGGCATAGCGGACGCCGATGGTCTTGCCGGGCTTCAGCTCGCGCGACCAGGCGACGGGGTACCAGAAACCGGGATTGGCGCGTACCCGCCGCAGATCGCCCACGTGGGCGCGATCGGGCTGGGAAATGCCGTCCGTCGAAAAAATCTGGTTCATCGTCTCTCTTGCGTTCGAGGCAGGCGCTTGGGGTGGCCCATCCCCAAAGTCAAGGGCAGGTATGCGATTGCGTCAAGTCGCCGCCGGCGGCGCCAGTTCGGCCGTCAGGTCCTCGATGAACTGGTAGGCCACGCGGCCGGAGCGCCCGCCGCGGCCGACCGACCAGGCATTGGCGCGGCGCTGCAGGTCGTCGTCCGCGATCGGCAGCGCGCGGGCCCGCGCATAGGCGCGGACCATGTCGGCAAATACGTCCTGCGCGCAATGATGGAAGCCGATCCACAGCCCGAACCGGTCGGAGAGCGAGACCTTTTCCTCGACCGCCTCGGACGGGTTGATGGCGCTCGAACGCTCGTTCTCGATCATGTCGCGCGGCATCAGGTGGCGGCGGTTCGAGGTGGCATAGAACAGGACATTCTCGGGCCGGCCGGAAATGCCGCCATCCAGGACCGATTTCAGCGCCTTGTAGTCCGCGTCCTCGCTTTCGAAGGACAGGTCGTCGCAGAAGACGATGAAGCGCCGCGCCGCGCCGCGCAGCAGGGCCAGCAGGTCGGGCAGGGTCGACAGGTCCTCGCGCTGGATCTCGATCAGCGCCAGCCGCGCCTGTCCGGCCCGGGGGGGCTGGCCGTCGACCAGGTTGGCCTGCGCATGGGCCGCCTTGACCAGCGACGACTTGCCCATGCCGCGCGCGCCCCACAGCATGGCGTTGTTCGCCGGCAGGCCGCGCGCGAAATGCAGCGTATTGTCCAGGATCAGCCTGCGTTGCGCCTCGACCCCCTGCAGCAGGTCGATGGCGACGTGCGCCACCTGCGCGACCGGGGCCAGGCAGCCCCGCTCGGGGTGCCAGACGAAGGCGTCGGCGCTATCCAGGCCCGCCAGGGTCGCCGGCGCGGGAGAGAGCCGTTCCAGCGCCGAGGCGATCCGGTCCAGAAGCGAAAGCAGGGCAGGGTCCATCGAGGCTGACTTCCATATGATCGGACGATCGGCGGCCCCGCTTCGCACGGGCGGCGAACCGACGCCTTGACGGGAGACGGGCGAAAACTATGGTCCAGTGCCGCAGCCCGCAACCCAATAATGACGGCCGGAATCACACGACATGACCCTTCTCTCCGACTTTCTGATCACGCCGGCCCATGCCCAGACGGCCGGCGGCGA
Organism: Nguyenibacter sp. L1; assembly: GCF_035199985.1. Taxonomy (GTDB): domain Bacteria; phylum Pseudomonadota; class Alphaproteobacteria; order Acetobacterales; family Acetobacteraceae; genus Gluconacetobacter; species Gluconacetobacter vanlangensis. The sequence continues at coordinate 430,153 of NZ_CP127015.1, read as the reverse complement.
GGGCGGATTCCTCAGCGCGGGCGGATTGATGAGCATCCTGCCCTATGTCGCGATGTTCGTTATATTTTATTTTATCCTGATCCGTCCCCAGCAGCAGAAGCAGAAGCAGTTGCGCAGCCAGCTCGCCGCGCTGCGCCGTGGCGACCGGGTGCTGACGGCCGGGGGAATCATCGCCGTGGTGCAGAAGGTGCGCGAGGATTCGAACGAGATCGAGGTCGAGATCGCCCCGAACGTGCGGGTGACCGTCCTGCGCGAGACCATCAGCTCGGTGGTCAGCAGCGCGTCCAAGCCGGCCAATGATACCGGCGCCAAGGCGGGCTGACCGCACGCGCCATTTCCCGAGAAGTTGAAGACCCCCGGCGGCCGGTCCCCTGACCCGGCTGCCGGGGGTCTTTGCGTTTCGGCCCCGGGAAACCGCCGTTTCGTCTGGTTTGCGTCGCGGTTTCCCATAATGTGGGTAAGTGTCTCATATATTGAATTATCGCCGTGTCGGGCCTAATCCGATGGGACAAGGGGGATGCGATGGCCGATGGGAATGCCAGAATTGCCGATGCCGGTGTCGTCGATGCCAGAGTCGCTGATGCCAGAGTCGCTAATGCCAGAGTCGTCGATACCAGGAGTGTCGCGGCAACCGGCACGCAGGCGCTGGAACGCGGGATCGCGGTGATCGACGCCGTGGCCGCCGGGCGCCGGACCCTGTCCGCCATCGCTGCCGCGACGGGCTGCACCCGCAGCACCACCCAGCGGATCGTGAGCGCGCTGGCGCGGCTGGGCTGGCTGCAGCAGGAGGCGGGGGGGACCTACACGCTCGGGCTGCGCCTGGCGGCCCTGGGCCAGCGGGCCGGCGCCGAATCCGCGCTGGCGACGCTGGCGCGTCCCATCGCCGAGCGGCTGGGGGCCGAAACGCAGGATACGGTGCATCTGGGCGTCCGCGCGGGTGCTGAAGTCCTGTACCTGGACAAGATTCCCGGGCAGCGCGGGCTGGAAATGCGCTCGCGGGTCGGGCAGCGCATGAAACTGGCGCTGACCGGGGTGGGGCGCGCCCTGATGCTGGACCTGTCCGAAGAGGAATGGCGGGCGCTGTATGAGTCCGCCCTTTCCGATCCGGCCCCGTCTGATCAGACATCGTCCGGTCAGGCATCCGGTGCCGCCGGCGAACGGTCTCCGCGGGACTGGGCGTCGTGGCTGGAGCGCATGCGCGCCTATCGGGCGAGCGGCTGCGTGTTCGACCTGGAGGACAACGAGGTCGGAATCCGCTGCGTCGCCGCCCCGGTGCGCGACGGGCAAGGGGCGATCGTCGCGGCGCTGAGCGTCGCCAGCGCCACGCCCTATCTGTCGCGCGACCGGATGGGTGTCCTGGCCCCGGTCGTGCGCCGCGCCGCGCAAGACGTGTCGGCCAGGCTGGGATGGCGGTCCGATGTCGCAGCGTCATGACGCGCCGCCCGACATGCCGCCCGACATGAGGGGCGATCCGGCGGCGGGGGCGCTGATCGGGATCGATTGGGGCACCTCGTCGCTTCGCGCATGGCGCATGTCGGCCACCGGCGCGGTGCTGGCCGAGGCGCAGGCGCCCTGGGGCATTCTCAACCTGCCCGATGGCGGATTCCCGGCCGCGCTGGCCAGGCTGCTGGCCGACCTGAACGGCGATGCCGGGCTGAAGCTGATCGCCTGCGGCATGGTCGGCAGCGCGAGCGGCTGGCACGAGGTCGGCTATGTCGATTGTCCGGCCGACGCGGCGGCGCTGGCCCGTGCGCTGGTGCGGCCGGCGGGGCGCGCGATGCCCGGCATCGTGCCCGGGGTGCGGCAGATTCACCCGGTTCCCGACGTCATGCGCGGCGAGGAAACGCAGATCGTCGGCGCGCTGGCGCTGTATCCCGAACTGGCCGACGCCGCGACCCTGATCCTGCCCGGCACCCATTCCAAATGGGCCACGGTGCGGGCCGGGCGGATCGTCGGGTTCCATACCGCGATGACCGGCGAACTCTTTGCCGTGCTGTCGCGCCACAGCATCCTGGGCCGTCCCGGCGAGGGCGTGCCCCCCGCGACCGAGGATGCCGCCCGGCTTGCCTTCCGCCAGGGGGTGCGGGCGGCCGTGCAGTCGCGCCAGGGGGTGGGGCCGCTGCTGTTCTCGGCGCGCAGCCTGTTCCTGAGCGGGGCGGTCGGTGCCGCCGAGACGCGCGATTATCTGTCCGGCCTGCTGGTGGGCGACGAGATCCGTGCCGGCCTGGCCGAGCGGCCGGACATGCTGCCCACGGTCCTGATCGGCGAGGAGCGGCTGTGCGGGCTCTATGCCACGGCCTTCGAGATGCTGGGCGCGCCGGTGCCGCGGACCATCGGCAATACCGCGCCGGCGGGCCTGTACCACATCGCCATGACGGCCGGGTATTTCCGGACCGATCCGCCCACCCAGTCCGGCTGAGGAGAGAACGGTGCCGACATTCGACGACGCGCTGCGCGCCTGCCCGCTGATCGCCATCCTGCGCGGCGTCCGTCCGGACGAGGTGCTGGAGATCGGCGCGGCCCTGGTCGATGCGGGATTCACCATCATCGAGGTGCCGATGAATTCGCCCGAGCCCCTGCGCAGCATCCGCCTGCTGCAGGACCGTTTCGGCCGGCAGGCGCTGATCGGCGCCGGGACCGTGCTGTCCGAGGCGGCGGTGGCACAGGTCGCCGACGCGGGCGGGCGCCTGGTCGTCATGCCCCACGGGGACGTCGCGGTCATCCGCGCCGCGCGCGCGGCGGGCCTGGACTGCACGCCAGGCGTCGCCACCCCGACCGAGGGGTTCGCGGCACTCGCGGCCGGTGCGACGGCGCTGAAACTGTTCCCGGCCGAGCAGTTGGGCACGGCGGCGCTGAAGGCATGGCGCAGCGTGTTCCCCGCCGGGACGCGTTTCCTGCCCGTGGGCGGCATCACGCCCGAGACGATGGCGCCGTACCGGGCGGCGGGCGCCGCCGGGTTCGGGCTGGGTTCGGCGCTGTACCGGGCGGGGCAGCCGGCCGCCGAGGTGGCGCAAGCGGCGCGGCGGTTCGTCGGCGCGCTGGCCGGCATGCCCGGCGCCTGAGGCCGGAGACGTCCTGAAAAACGAAAAATCGAGACGCGAAGAACCGAAGATCGGGAAGATCGGAAACGGACATGAAGATCACGAAGCTGACCACGTTCCAGGTGCCGCCGCGCTGGCTGTTTCTGAAGATCGAGACCGACGAGGGGATCAGCGGCTGGGGCGAGCCGGTGGTCGAGGGGCGCGCCGACACGGTGGCCGCCGCGGTGGCCGAACTGGCGGACTACCTGATCGGCAAGGACCCGTTCCGGATCGAGGATCACTGGACGGTGCTCTATCGCGGCGGCTTCTATCGCGGCGGCGCGGTGCATATGAGCGCTGTCGCCGGCATCGACCAGGCCTTGTGGGACATCAAGGGGCGCGCCTTCGGCGTGCCGGTGCATGAATTGCTGGGCGGCCGCGTGCGCGATCGCATCCGCGTCTATTCCTGGATCGGCGGCGACCGGCCGGCGGATACGGCCGAAGCGGTGCGCGCCGTCGTCGATCGCGGCTTTACAGCGATCAAGATGAACGCGACCGAAGAACTGCAATATGTCGACAGCCACGGCAAGGTGGACGCGGTGATCGCCCGCGTCGCCGCGATCCGCGCGGAGGCCGGGCCCTATCTGGGGATCGGCGTCGATTTCCACGGCCGGGTCCACAAGCCGATGGCCAAGGTGCTGGCCAAGGAACTGGAACCGTTCGACCTGATGTTCATCGAGGAGCCGGTCCTGAGCGAGCATCTGGAGGACCTGCCCGAAATCACCAAACATACGTCGATCCCGATCGCGCTGGGCGAGCGCCTGTTTTCCCGCTGGGATTTCAAGCGGGTGCTGGAGCAGGGCTGCGTGGACATCATCCAGCCCGACCCGTCCCATTCCGGCGGCATCACCGAAACCCGCAAGATCGCGGCGATGGCCGAAGCCTATGACGTCGCGGTGGCGCTGCATTGTCCGCTGGGCCCCATCGCGCTGGCGGCCAACCTGCAGCTTGACGCGCTGTGCTACAACGCCTTCATCCAGGAGCAGAGCCTGGGCATCCATTACAACCAGAGCAACGACCTGCTGGATTACCTGACCGACCCGGCGGTCTTCGCCTATCGGGACGGGCATGTGGACATCCCGGCCGGTCCGGGCCTGGGGATCGAGATCAACGAGGATTATGTCCGCGCCCGCGCGGCCGAGGGCCATCGCTGGCGCAATCCGATCTGGCGCCATCGCGACGGGTCGTTCGCGGAATGGTAGGCATGGCGATGCCAGGTACGGCGATGCCGGGCACGGCGCTGTCCGGGGCCGCGCACCAGGATGCGGGCGCCGATGCCGGCGCCTTCGCGCAGTATCCCAGCCTTACCGGCCGTTCGGTGCTGGTCACCGGCGGGGCCAGCGGCATCGGCGAGGCGCTGGTCCGGGCCTTTGCCGACCAGGGCGCGCGGGTCGCGTTCCTCGACCGCGACGGGGCGGCCGGCGCGCGCCTGGCCGAGGCGCTGCGTGCGAACGGCCGGGACGTGCTGTTCCTGCCCTGCGACCTGGCCGACGTCGCGGCGCTGCGCCGGGCCGTCGCGGATGCGGCCCGGGCGAACGGGCCGGTCGAGATCCTGCTGAACAACGCCGGATACGACCAGCGCCACACGCTGGACGAGGTCGACGAGGCGCTGTGGGAGAGCCTGTCGGCGGTGAATATCCGCGCCCAGTTCTTCGCGGCCCAGGCGGTGGCGCCCGGCATGCGCCAGATGGGGCGCGGTTCGATCATCTGCCTGGGCTCGACCGGATGGATGCAGAAAAATGCCGGCTATCCGGTCTATGCGACCGCCAAGGCGGCGGTCAAAGGGCTGGTGAACAGCCTGGCGCGGGAACTGGGTCCGTTCCGGATCCGGGTGAATGCGCTGGTGCCCGGCTGGGTCATGACCGAACGCCAGTTGCGCCTGTGGGTGACGCCGGAGGGCGAGAAGGAGATCGACCGCGCCCAGTGCCTGCCGGGCCGGGTGCGGCCCGGGGACATCGCGCGCATGGCGCTGTTCCTGGCCGCCGACGACAGCCGCATGTGCACCGGGCAGGACTTCATCGTCGACGGGGGATGGGTCTGACGTGCCGGCCGTGCCCCAAGCCGGCTTGGCCGGGATGAACCGGACCCGCTATATCTCGTTAAGATCGGGTGCAGAGGGGGCAAGATGCATGTGTACGGATCTGCCGCGTCGTCAGGGACCGGGCATCTGAAGCAATCGGTTGCCGGCCGCGCCGGCCTGGTTGCCGGATTGGCCGCTGTCGCGGGGCTGATGTTCGGGCTGGATATCGGCGTCATTTCCGGCGCGCTGGGCCTGATCGCCCAGGAATTCAGCACCACGCAGGTCCAGGAGGAATGGATCGTCGCGGCGATGATGCTGGGCGCCGCCCTGGGCGTGCCCGTCGCCAGCCGGCTGTCCTTCGTCTGGGGACGCAAGCGCACGCTGATCATCGGCGCCAGCCTGTTCATCTGCGGTTCGATGTCCTGCGCGCTGGCCGGTTCGGTCGGCGTGCTGATCGTCGCGCGGATCGTGCTGGGCCTGGCGGTCGGGGTCTCGACCTTTACCGCGCCGCTTTATATAGCCGAGGTCTCGGACCCCGCGCACCGCGGTGCCATGATCTCGGTCTATCAGTTGATGGTCACGATCGGCATCCTGGCGGCCTTCGTTTCGAACGCGCTGTTTTCCTATTTCGATGCGTGGCGCTGGATGCTGGGCGTGGTCGCGTTTCCGGCGGTGGTCTTTCTGATCGGCGTGCTGTTCCTGCCGCACAGCCCGCGCTGGCTGGTGCTGCGCGGCAAGCGCGACGCGGCGCGGCGCGCGCTGCTGGAACTGCGCGGTCCCGTGCGTGGCGTGGCCGACGAACTGAACGAGATCGACGCCCAGTGCCGCGGCGGCGGCAACGGCTTCGCGCTGTTCCGGGCCGACCGCAATGTCCGCCGCGCGGTCTTTCTGGGCGTCATGCTGCAATGCATCCAGCAATTCAGCGGCGTGAACGTGGTGATGTATTACGCACCGCGCATTTTTGGCCTGGCGGGCTTTCCCGAACATGCCGGGCTGTGGGGTACCGCGAGCGCCGGCGCGGTCAACGTGCTGGCGACCTTCCTGGCGATCTGGCTGGTCGATCGCTGGGGGCGGCGGCCGATCCTGATCTGCGGCCTGGTGGTCATGAGCCTGTCGCTGACGGTGCTGGGCGGCATTCTCGGCGGCGGCGCACAGTACGGGGTGCGCCAGGTGGCCGCGGTCGGGGTGCTGCTGAGCTTCGTGGCGGGATTCGCCTTCTCGGCGGGGCCGCTGGTCTGGGTGCTGTGTTCGGAAATCCAGCCCTTGCGAAGCCGCGATTTCGGCATCGCCTGCTCCACCGTCACGAACTGGATCGCCAACATGATCGTCGGGGCGTCGTTCCTCAGCCTGTTGGACCATCTGGGGCGGGCGGGGACATTCTGGATGTATGCCGCGCTGAACGCGCTGTTTGTCGTCCTGGTCATCCTGTTCGTGCCCGAGACGAAGGGCCTGACCCTGGAGGGGATCGAGCGCAACCTGATGTCCGGCGTACGGCTGCGGATGATCGGGCGCGGCGCGACCGGCCCGGCGCCCGATCATCGGGCGGCTTCATAAAAAAACCCGGCCGTCCGGCCGGGTTTTTCGTCGCTCGCGTCCGGCCGGCCGATCAGGCGGCCTTGAGCTGCGCCTCGGCGAATTCGTAGTTCGCCAGCTTGTCCAGGTAATTGGTGATGTAGTCCGGGCGGCGATTGCGGAAATCGAGATAGTAGGAATGTTCCCACACATCCAGGCCCAGCAGCGCCTTACCCTGGCCTTCGGCCAGCGGGTTGGAGCCGTTGGCCGTCTTGGTCACCGCCAGCTTGCCGTCGGCGCCCAGCACCAGCCACGCCCAGCCCGAGCCGAACTGCGTAGTGGCCGCGGTCTTGAACGCGGTCTTGAAGGCGTCGACGCTGCCGAAATCCTCGACGATCTTGGCCTCCAGCGCGCCGGGAATCGCCCCGCCGGCCGGCGAGAGGTTCTGCCAGAACAGGATATGGTTCCAGTGCTGGCCGGCATTGTTGAACACCGGGGCCACGGCGGGATCGCCCTTGACCGCCAGGATGATCTCCTCCAGCGACTTGCCCTGCAGTTCGGGCTTCGCTTCCACGAACCCGTTCAGGGCCGTGACATAGGCCTGATGGTGCTTGCCGTGATGCAGTTCCAGCGTTTCCTGGCACATGCCGCGCGCCGCCAGCGCGTTGGTCTGGAACGGAAGAGAGGGGAGTTCGAAAGCCATGGACGTTCTCCTGTAGCAGTCAATAACCGAGCGGCCTGCCGATCTCCGAAATCAGCGTGCGAATGTCGGAGGCGGGACTCGCGCGACGATGCGCGCCAACCTAACAATCCGGCGCGGGTCCGTCGATCCGTCGCGAGGCGATCCCTGTCCGGTCCGCCTGGGGCAGAAGCGGAAAATCGCCGCCCACCAGAGCTATGAGGGCCGGCGGGATGCGTCAAGTGACGGACATATGACGGACATATGACCGGGCCACCCGTCCATGCGGTGCTTGTGCTTCCGCGCGGCGCGCGGCATCTGCATGCATCATGGCCCGGATGATGGACATAGCGGCGGCGGATACGGCGATACGCGCGGAGCGGGACGCGGGGGCGGGCGGCGACGGGCTGTCGCTCTGCGGCGCGATCGCGCGGCGATCAGACCCGGACCGGTTTTTCTGCGCCCTGTTCCTGCCCGAGCCGGTGCGCGAGGATGCGTTCAGCGTGATCGCGTTCAATCACGAATCCGTCCGCGCGCTGACGGGCATGCAGTCCTGGTCGGTCGCCGGCCCGATGGCTGGGCTGATCCGGCTGCAATGGTGGCGTGAAATCATCGAGGGCGCCCCCCACCCGCATGAGGTCGCGCCCGGCCTGCGCGCCGCCCTGGCCCAGGCGCCCGCCCTGCGCCGGACGCTGCTGCGGATTCTCGATGCCCGCGAGGCCGAAGCCGAGGGGCTGACCGACTGGCCGTCCTGGCGGGCCGCGATGCGCGGCGGGGCAGGGGGGGTGCAGGTCGCCATCGCCCAGCGTGCCGGCCTGGGCGACCCGGTGACGCTGCAGCGGATCGAGGCCTTGGGCGCCGCCTATGGCGCGGGCGGCCTGCTGCGCCATCTCGACATCGTGCTGGCGGCGGGCCGCTGCCCCTTGCCCGATACCGCCCTGCAGGCGATCGGCCTGTCGCGCGAGGCGCTGCGCAACGGCGCGCCGCCGGGGATTCTGGACCCGCTGCGGGTGCGCCTGCGCGAGGAAGGGCGGGCCTTCCTGGCGCAGGCGCTGCCGGTTCGGCTGAGACGCGACAGCCGCGCGGCCGCCCTGCCGGGGGTGCTGGCGCGCCGCGACCTGGCGCGTCCCGATGGAAGGCGGCCGGCCGGACGCGGCCTGGGCGACCGGCTGGCCGTCATGGCGGCCATGCTCAGCGGCCGGATCTGACTGTCAGGGTGACGTGACGATCTGCTCCAGGACCGCGAACAGCGCCGAATAATCGGCGTCGGCATCGGCGCGCCGGGTCAGGGACAGCAATTGTGTCGCCGCCGCCACCGTGACCGCCGGCGCCGCCAGCCGCGCCGCGTCGGTGAGCAACAGGCGCATGTCCTTCTGCATCAGCCGGGTCGGGAATTGCGGCGTGAAGTCGCCGGCGCGGGCGGCCTTCAGCTTGCGCTTGTGATGGGGCGAGATCACGGCCACGGAATCCAGTGTGTCGAACAGCATGTCGCGATCCAGCCCGGCGGCCAGGCCATAGGCCACGCCCTCGGCCACCGCGGCCAGGGTCGCGCCCATGATCCCGTTGACCACCAGCTTCAGCTTCGCGCCGCTGCCCGACGGGCCGGCATGGATCGTCGCCTTGCCGATCGCGTCGAAGATCGGCTGGGCTCGGGCGACGTCCGCCGCCGTACCGCCGACCATGATCACCAGCGCGCCGGCATCGGCCTCGGGCGTGCTGCCCGAAACCGGCGCGTCCAGCACCGCCACGTCCCGGTGCGCCCCGGCATCGGCCAGCGCCAGCGCCGCCTCGGGCGACACCGAGCTGGCATTGATCAGCAGCGTCCCGGCCCCCATGCCGGCCAGGGCACCCGATTCGCCGTACATCGACGCCGCCAGCGCCTCGTCGTCGGGCACGCAGGCGATCACGGTGCCGGCGGCCTCGGCCACGGCGCGGGGCGTGGGCAGGAACGGGGTCGTGCCGTCTCCGCCCTTGCCGGAGGGTGTATAGGCTACGATCCGATAGCCGGCCTCGCGCACATGCCGGCCCATGCGGCTGGCCATCGCGCCGAAGCCGATGAAGCCGACCGTCCCCTTTTCGACCGTTCCCTTTCCGTCATTGTCGTCGGACATGATTTCGGTCCTTCCTTTTTTCGTCCCGTCGGGCACAGAGTGCCGGACAGGATGGATGAAGTCACGCCATGGGGCAGCCATGGACGGATCATCGTTGCCGGAGCCCGACCCATGCGCCTCTTTGACTATCCGCGTCCCGCTGTCTCCGACATCACGCCCGAGGGGGCCTATCTGTCGCGCCGCGCCACATTGGCGGCGGGGCTGGCCGGCGGGGCCGCCTGGCTTGCGGGAGCGCCGCGCGGCGCGTGGGCCGATCCCCTGCGCGCCACGCCGGGCGCGCTGTCGGGCACCGGGCTGACGCCCACGCCGTTCCAGGACGCCACGCATTACAATAATTTCTACGAATTCGGGCTTGAAAAGACCGACCCGGCGGAACGGTCGGGCGATTTTCATCCCCGCCCGTGGACGGTCCGGGTCGAGGGGCTGGTGGCCAAGCCGCGCACCTACGACATCGACGCGCTGCTGGCCCGCCCGCTGGAGGAGCGCCTCTATCGCATGCGCTGCGTCGAGGCGTGGTCGATGGTCATCCCCTGGACCGGCTTTGCCCTGGCCGACCTGCTGAAGGAGGTCGAGCCGCTGGGCAGCGCGAAATATGTCGCGTTCGAATCGGTGCTGCGTCCCGCGGAAATGCCCGGCCAGGACAGCATGCTGCATGTGCTGGACTGGCCCTATGCCGAGGGGCTGCGGCTGGACGAGGCGATGCACCCGCTGACGATCCTGGCAGTGGGACTGTACGGCCGGACCCTGCCCAACCAGAATGGCGCGCCGGTCCGGCTGGTGGTGCCGTGGAAATACGGGTTCAAGGGCATCAAGTCGATCGTGCGCATCCGCTTGACCGAAACGCGGCCCCGCACCGCGTGGAACGATCGCGCGCCGGACGAGTACGGGTTCTATGCCAACGTCAATCCCGCAGTCGATCACCCGCGCTGGAGCCAGGCGACCGAGCGCCCGATCGGGGCCAGGGGCGGGTTCTTCGGTGCGGCGCGGCAGCCGACCCTGCCGTTCAACGGCTATGCCGAGCAGGTGGCCGGCCTGTATGCCGGCATGGACCTGCGGCGCAATTTCTGACGGTGGCGCGCCGCCTCTCGCCCGGCCTGATACGGGCCGCCCTGTATGTCGCGGGGCTGATGCCCGCGTCGGTCGCATTCGCGATGGGGGCGACCGGGCGGCTGGGTGCCGATCCGGTCAATGCCTTTCTGCGCACGCTGGGTCTCTGGGCGCTGCGCTTTCTGATCCTGTCGCTGTGCGTCACGCCATTGCGCGAGATCGCGGGCATCGACCTGCTGCGCTATCGCCGTGCGCTGGGGCTGCTGGCCTTCTGGTACGCGCTGTTCCACCTGACGGCCTATGTCGGGCTGGACCAGGGGTTCGATTTTCCGGTGCTGCTGGCCGATGTCGAAAAACGGCCCTTCGTCATTCTGGGCATGGTCGCGTTTCTGGTCCTGGCCGGCCTGGCGGCCACGTCGAACCGCTGGTCGATCCGGCGGCTGGGGCCGCGCTGGCGCGCGCTGCATCGCTGGGTCTATCCGGCGGCATGCTGTGCCGCGATTCATTTCATCCTGTCCTTCAAGGTCCTGCGGCCGGAGACGCTGGCCTATGCGCTGGCCGTCGCCCTGCTGCTGGCGTGGCGCGTCCTGCCCGCCTGCATGCGGCGCAAGGCCACGCTTTCGCGATGATGCGCTCTTTGTCTGCCAGCCATGCGGAGCCGGCATGTCCCGTTTCCGTTCCGGGACGATCGCGCGTTTGAACGGAACCTGTTCCATACAGGCGTATTCGAAATCCGGCCGGCGTTCCGCACGCCGTCCCGCATTGCAGCGGGGTGATGGGACGGGGCGGGGCGGCGTGCCCCCTCGCGCAGAGATGATGCGCCGGAACCTGCCGGGGATGGCTAGAAACGAAAAGACCAGCGTCATGCACCTGCCATCGGGCACCTGCCACCGGGCACCTGCTATCGGGCGAATATTGTTCCGAATATTGCTCCGGGGAAAAACAGCAAGGGGGATCATGTGGTTCCGCGCGGATGACAGGGCACGGATGACAGGGCACGATGACTGGGCCCGGCGGGCGGCATGACGGCGTCGTTTCGACTCCATTCGTTTTACTGCCGGTGCTTTTCAGCTTATTTCGTTTCGTCCCCCATTGCCGACGCGCGGGGCCGCATGCTGCCGCCCCGGCGGCGCCGGTCGCGGCCGGTGACATCGTCCCGCACGCGTCGTTTCGGAGAATCTCATGACGCCGACTGCGACCCGAACCGATTCCGCCTATGACGTCGTCCTGATCGGTGGCGGGGTCATGAGCGCGACAATGGGCGCGCTGCTGAAATTGCTGCAGCCGGACTGGTCGATCGGGCTGTTCGGCCGCCTGGACGACGTGGCGACCGAAAGCTCGAACGCGTGGAACAATGCCGGCACCGGGCATGCCGCGCTGTGCGAGCTGAACTACACGCCCGAGCGCGCCGACGGCAGCATCGATATTTCCAAGGCCATCGATGTGAACGAGGCTTTTCAGGTCTCGCGCCAGTTCTGGGCTCATCTGGTCGAATCGGGGGTGATCGCATCGCCGCGTGACTTCCTGAATCCCATTCCGCACATGAGCTTCGTCTGGGGCGCCGATAATTGCGATTTCCTGCGCCGCCGCCATGACGCGCTGAAGGATCATCCGCTGTTCGCCGGCATGCGGTTTTCGACCGATCCCGCGCAATTGCGGCAATGGATGCCGCTGGTGATGGAGGGGCGCGGGGCGGGCACGCCGCTCGCCGCGACCTGGAGCGCCGCCGGCACCGACGTCAATTTCGGCGCGCTGACCCATCTGCTGATCGGTTTCCTGTCGCGGCAGGCGGGATTCGACCTCAAGCTGGCGCACGCGGTCGAGGATCTGCGCCGCGACGCATCCGGCCTGTGGCGCATCGCGGTGCGGGACCTGGCCGGCGGGCGCGATCTGTCGGTCGCGGCGCGGTTCGTCTTCATCGGCGCGGGCGGCGGCGCGCTGCCCCTGTTGCAGAAAACCGGGATTCCCGAAGCCAAAGGCATTGCGGGCTTTCCGGTCAGCGGCCAGTTCCTGCGCTGCACCAACCCGGAACTGGCCGCCCGGCACCATGCGAAAGTCTATGGCAAGGCGTCGGTCGGCGCGCCGCCGATGTCGGTGCCGCATCTGGACACGCGGGTGATCGAGGGCAGGACCGGCCTGCTGTTCGGGCCCTATGCCGGGTTTTCGACCAAATTTCTCAAGCAGGGCTCGCTGTGGGACCTGCCGAAATCGATCCGCATGGATAATCTGGGGGCGATGCTGGCGGTGGCGCGCGACAATATGCCGCTGACCCGCTATCTGATCGGCCAGATCCTGCAATCGAACACGGCGCGCCTGGCGGCGCTGCGTGACTTCGTCCCCACCGCCCGCGCCGAGGATTGGGACCTGATCGTGGCCGGCCAGCGCGTGCAGGTCATCAAGTCGGATGCGAAGCGGGGCGGGGTGCTGCAGTTCGGCACGGAAATCGTGACCGGCGCCCAGGGCAGCGTGGCGGCCCTGCTGGGGGCCTCGCCCGGCGCATCCACCGCCGTGCCGATCATGCTGACGATCATCGCCAGATGCTTCCCCGTCGAGATGGCGCGCTGGACCCCGCGTCTGAAGACGATGATCCCGTCCTTCGGGGCGAAGGTGGCGGGGGATGCCGCCCTGTGCGCCCATGTGCGGGACTGGACGATGCGCGTGCTGGAACTGGAAGGTTGATCGGTCAGCCGGCCACCCCGGCATCCTCTGCCGCATCGACCAGGCGGCGCAGCCCGGTGACGATGTCGTCGAACATTCCGGCCGTCAGCCGGCCGGTATTCGTGTTGAGGCGCGACACGTGGTAGCTGCCGCACAGGATGGCCCCGTTCGGCAGCGTGGTGCGTGCGCCGTGTGCGAAGCCGGGGCGCGGCCGCAGGTCGCAGGCGGCGACGACTGCGTGATGGGCCACCGCGCCCAGCGCCAGGACGGCGCGCAGGCCGGGCATGCAGGCCAGTTCCGATTGCAGGAAGCGGTTGCAGGTGCGGATTTCCCGCGCGATCGGCCGATTGGCGGGGGGCGCGCAGCGCACGGCATTGACGATGCGGCAATCCTGCAGGCGTAGCCCGTCCGACGGGTCGCCGCCAAAGCGCCCGGCGGCGAAGCCGTGCCGTATCAGCGTCTCATAGAGCAGGGTGCCTGCATAATCGCCGGTAAAGGGGCGGCCGGTCCGGTTGGCGCCCCGCACGCCCGGGGCCAGGCCGACGATCAGGAGGCGCGCCTGGGGGCTGCCCCAGGGGGGGACCGGATCATTCCACCAATCCGGATGGGCCTGCCGGTTGGCCCGCCGATAGGCGACCAGCCGGGGGCAGGCCGGACAGTCACGTGGCGGCAATTCCGGCGCGCCGGGCCCGGACATGGCTGGATCGATGGAATCGGACCCGGCGGAATCGGGCCGGCCGGGATCAGGGCCGGAGGGGTCAGGCGTCGTGGTCGAGTTCGCTCAACTGATCGGCCGGGTGCCGGATGGGCGCATTCTGCTGGCGGGCCGGGCGTGCCTCGGACTGGCGGCGCGTGAATTGCGGCGCGATGTCGGCCAGGTCGATGAACTGGTCCGCCTGGCGGCGCAGATCGTCGCCGATCAGCGGCGGCGAGGTCCGGATCGACGACACGACCGAGGTGCGCACCCCCTGCCGCTGCACGGATTCGAGCAGGCGGCGGAAATCGGCGTCGCCGCTGAACAGCACGGCATGGTCGATCTTCGACGCCATCTCCATCATGTCGACGGCCAGTTCGATATCCATGTTCCCCTTCACCCGCCGGCGGCCGTTCTGGTCGATGAATTCGCGCGCCGTCTTGGTGACCAGGAAATAGCCGTTATAGACCAGCCAGTCGGTCAGGGGCTTCAGCGGGGAATATTCCTCGTTCTCGAGGATGGCGGAGTAGTAGTAGGCCCGCACCACGTGCGTCTTCGCCCGGAAGAAGGCCAGCAGGTTGCGGTAATCCACGTCGAAGCCCAGATGACGCGACGCGGAATAGAGGCTGGCTCCATCGATGAAGAGACATACGCGCTCATTGGGTTGAAAAAACATGCGGAATGATTCCTGTCGCGTCCTGGTGCATGAGGCGTCGGAAAGCGCGAAGTCCAAAGAGTGCGCATTCGCCGGCTTGACGTCCCGTCCGTATCGGCAAGATAAATTGAGCGCGATATAAATGATATAACGGAAATGACTGGAAAAGGCATTTTCCGTAAAAAAACTGGATTGTAGGCACCACATTCCGGTCTGCCGCCAGCATGCCGGGTTAATGTCTGGTTTCGTGCACGCTATGGTTGCAAGGCATCTTGGAAAAGGCAACGGATACCGGTGATTCTGATCGCGATCGGGGCGAACCTGCCGCATGCGGATGGCGCGACGCCGCTTGAAACCTGCCGCTGGGCGGCGGCGCAGGTCGCGGCGATTCCCGGATTGCGCGTCGTCGCGCGGTCGCGCTGGTACGAAAGCGCGCCGATTCCGCCATCCGGGCAACCGCCCTATGTCAACGGCGTTGTCGCCGCGGAGGTGGCCGCCGGGACGCCGGACGGGGAGGCGGTCACGCCCGAGTCGCTGCTGCGCGCGTTGCAGGCGATCGAGGCACGGGCCGGCCGGGTGCGCAGCGTGGCCAATGCCGCCCGGCCCCTGGACCTGGATATCGTCGCGATGGGGGATGTGGTCCGTGCCGCGCCCGACCCGATTCTGCCGCATCCGCGCATGGGGGGGCGGGCCTTCGTGCTGCTGCCGTTGCGGGATGTGGCGCCGGGATGGGTCGATCCATGTTCGGGCCGCACCGTGGAGGACCTGATCGCCGCGTTGCCGGACCAGGCGATCCGTGTTCTGGCCGAAGCTTGATCGGCTCAAGTCTGGCCGGCCGAAGTTTGGCCGGCCGAATTCTGGCCGCATGCTTGCATTCGAGGCACCTCACCACTAGGTATGGTTCTTTGCAACAGACATTTTTATCCGGAGGCCTGCCTCATGGCTCGCGTCACCGTCGAAGACTGCGTTGAACGGGTTCCCAACCGATTCGAACTGGTTCTTTATGCTGCCCAGCGGGCGCGGAACCTGTCCAGGGGAGAGGAACTGACGGTCGATCGGGACAATGACAAGAACCCCGTCGTGGCGCTGCGCGAAATCGCCGACCAGACGATCGGGCTGGAGCAGGTGCGCGGCGACCTGGTGCGTTCGCTGGCCCGCGCGCCCGAGCCCGAGCCGGCGGACGAGGAGGTCATGGACCTGATCCCGACCGAGCAGAACATTTTCGGCCTGCAGGACGTCACGGCCGAGGAAGAGGCGGCGCACGGCACGGCCGGCATGTCCGCCGAGGAACTCGAGGCCGCGATCGAGGCCGAACTGGGCGGCCGCGCGCGGCGCTGAGCCCATGGGGCACGAGGCGGCAGGTCCCGTTGATGCGCTGCATCATTCCGCCTCGGGCCTGGAGGCGTCGGTGTCCGGCATGACCGACGGCTCCGTCCCGGTCGAAGTTGGGTCCGGCGAAGATGGGCCCGTCGAAGAGGCGGCGCCCGTGCCGGCCCGGATCGTGTCCTGCGAAGGATTGCTGCGCCGGGTCCGCGCCTATGATCCGGGGGCCGATCTCGACCTGATCCGGCGGGCCTTCCAGGTCGCGCAGCAGGCGCATGCGGGCCAGGCCCGCGACAATGGCGACCCCTATATTACCCATCCCCTGGCGGTCGCCAGCATCCTGGCGGGCTTCCATCTCGACGCGTCGTCGATCGCGACGGCCCTGCTGCACGACACGATCGAGGATACCGGCGTCACGCAGGAGCGGCTGCGCGCCGAATTCGGGGCGACGATCGCCGACCTGGTGGACGGCGTCACCAAGCTGACCAGGCTGGAACTGCAATCGGACCGGACCAAGCAGGCGGAAAATTTCCGCAAGCTGGTGCTGGCGATGTCCAAGGACATCCGAGTCCTGATCGTCAAGCTGGCGGACCGGCTGCACAACATGCGCACGCTGCATTACGTGCAGCGGCTGGACCGGCGGCAGCGCATCGCGCGCGAGACGATGGAGATCTATGCGCCGCTGGCCGGGCGCATCGGCATGGACAAGGTCAAGACCGAACTCCAGAACCTGTCCTTCGCCGAACTGGAACCCGAGGCCAACACCACCATCCGCGCCCGCCTGAATTATCTGCGCGGCCAGGGCGCCGACGTGATCGAGGAGGTGCGCCGCGAGTTGATCCAGCTTTGCCGCAAGGCCGGGCTGGGCGATGTCGAGGTGACGGGACGCGAGAAATCGCCCTTCTCGATCTGGGAGAAGATGCAGAAGCGCAACGTGGCGTTCGAGCAGCTTTCGGATATCATGGCGTTCCGCATCATCGTGCCGACGCGCGAGGCCTGCTATGTGGCGCTGGGCGCCGTCCATGCCGCCTATCCGGTGATCGTCGGGCGGTTCAAGGACTATATCTCGACCCCCAAGGCCAACGGCTATCAGAGCCTGCATACCGGCGTGACCCTGCGCCATCCGCGCAACCAGAAGATCGAAGTCCAGATCCGCACCGCCGAGATGCACGACATCGCCGAAAACGGCGTCGCGTCGCACTGGCTGTACAAGCAGTTGCCCGGGGGAGGAACGGGGGCGGCCGACGATTCGGCGCGCGTCGTCACCGGACTGCGCTGGGTGCAGGACCTGCTGGATATCCTGGAGGATTCGGCGGCCCCCGACGAGTTCCTGGAAAACACCAAGCTCGAACTCTATCAGGACCAGGTCTTCTGCTTCACGCCCAAGGGGCAGTTGATTTCGCTGCCGCGCGGCGCCACCCCTGTCGATTTCGCCTATGCCGTGCACAGCCAGGTCGGCGACAGTTGCGTCGGCGCGCGGATCAACGGGCGGCTGATGCCGCTGCGCCACGAGTTGCAGAACGGCGACCAGGTGGAAATCATGACCGCCCGGGGCGGCACGCCGTCGCCGGCCTGGGAACGGTTCGTGGTCACCGGCAAGGCGCGGGCCCGCATCCGCCGCCACGTCGCGACCCAGCAGCGCGAGGCCCATATCGACAATGGCCGCGCGGCGCTGGCCAAGGCCTTTCGGCAGGAAGGCGTCGACGGGTCGGAAAAGGTGCTGGACACCATCCTGTCCGGCCTGAAATTCGCATCGGTCGAGGACCTGTACGTCGCGGTCGGCAACGGCAATACCGGGCCGCGGGACGTGGTGCACGCCGCCTATCCGGCATTGCGGCAGACGCCCCGGGCCCCGCGCATGGTGCCTGGCATCCCGATGCGCGCGCCGGCCCGCGGCGCGACCCGGCCGAAGGCGGGCGGCGGCATGGCCCTGGCCGGGATCGGTCCGGGAATCGCGGTGCATTTCGCCGGATGCTGCCATCCGCTGCCGGGCGACAGGATCGTGGGTATCGTCGCGACGGGCAAGGGGATCACCATCCACACGGCGGGCTGCCAGACCCTGGAAAGCTTCGCCGCGACGCCCGAACGCTTCATGGACGTGGATTGGGATTACGACCTGATCGGCCGCGGCAGTTCTGAGCCGCATGTCGGCCGGCTGAGCGTGATCGCGGCCAACGAGCCGTCGGTGCTGGCGACCCTGACCAACACGGCGTCGAAGCATGAGGGCACGGTGATCAATCTGCGCATCGTCAACCGCCAGCTCGATTTCATGGAGATCCTGGCGGACATCGAAGTCCGCGACCTGCGTCACCTGTCCTCGGTCATCGCGGCGCTGCGCGCAGCGAACGGGGTCGTCCAGGTCGAGCGGTCCAAGGGATGAGCCTGATCGGGATCGGTTCGGACCTCTGCGACATCCGGCGGATCGAGCGGGTGATCGCCCGGCATGGCGAGCGCTTCCTGGACCGCGTCTTCACCCAGGCCGAGCGCAGGCGCGCCGAGCGGCGGAACGGCCAGGCGCGGCTGGGCGCCTATGCCAAGCGCTGGGCCGCCAAGGAGGCCTGCGCCAAGGCGCTGGGCACCGGCTTCGCCCAGGGCGTGTACCATCGCGACCTGGGGGTGGAGAACCTGCCGGGCGGGCAGCCGGTGATGGTGCTGACCGGCGGCGCGCGGGTTCGGCTGCGGGCCCTTCTGTCGCCGGGAGGCGAGGCCCGCATCCTGCTGACGATGACGGACGAATATCCCTATGCCTTCGCGCAGGTGATGATCGCGCAGGCGACCGGTCCCGCCTGAAACGCGCGGCGCATGTCGCGCGGCGCTTGACAGCCCGGGGTGCCGTCGGCTTCATCCGCGGGCTTTCGTCCGGCCCGGCCAGTGGCCCGGCCCGTCCTCCTCCTTGTTCCGGAAACAGATTCAGACCCATGGACGACCCGCGCAAAACCCGCTCTTCCTCTGTGCCGTCCGGCGGCGCGGCCTCGGCCCTGCATGGAGCGTGGGAACTGTTCCGCACCATCCTGATCGCGGGCTTGCTGGCGGTGGGGGTGCGGACGGTGCTGTTCGAGCCGTTCAACATTCCCTCGGGCTCGATGATCCCGACCCTGCAGGTCGGCGATTATCTGTGGGTCGCCAAATACAGTTACGGCTATTCGCATTTCTCGCTGCCGCGCTCGCCAGACCTGTTCGACGGGCGCATCTTCTTCCGCATGCCGCATCGCGGCGACGTGGCGGTGTTCCGCTTCACCAAGGACACGTCGATCGACTATATCAAGCGCATCGTCGGCCTGCCCGGCGACCGGATCCAGGTCCGGGGCGGCGAGTTGTACATCAACGACGTCCTGGTCCCGCGCACGGCCGAGGGCAACTACGTCGCGGTGGACGAGCACGGCACCCGCATGGAGGGGCAGCGTTATCACGAGACCCTGCCCGGCAGCGGCGGCCACGGCCCGGTGGCGCATGACATCCTGAAGCTGACCAATGAGGGCTTCCAGAACGATACCCCGGTCTATGTCGTGCCGAACGGCTATTTCTTCGCCATGGGCGACAATCGCGATGACAGCGCCGACAGCCGGTTCATGGGCGACGATCCCGAGGATCTGGGCTTCGTGCCCATGGAAAATCTGATCGGACAGGCCAAATGGATCTTCCTGTCGGTCGATGCGCGCCATCCGGTCTGGGAGTTCTGGATGTGGCCGGTCGAGATCCGCTGGAACCGGTTGTTCATGGGGGTACGATGAGCGGCGAGGCCGTGCTGCCCGGTGGGACCTCCGATAGCCCCCCCGATGGGATCGACGGGGTGGCTGGCGACGGGATGGCGTCGCTGGAAGGGCGGCTGGGCCATCATTTCCGCCGTCCCGACCTGCTGCGCGAGGCCCTGACCCACCGTTCGGCGGCGCATCTGCGCAATGCCGCGCCACGCCGGGCACGCCAGCCGGCGGCGCGGCGCGGCGCGGGGTCGAACGAGCGGCTGGAATTCATCGGCGACCGGGTCCTGGGGCTGGTGATGGCCGAGTGGCTGCTGGAACGTTTTCCGGACGAGCAGGAAGGCGCGCTGGGCCCGCGTCACGCCCACCTGGTGTCGCGCCCGGTGCTGGCCCGCGTCGCCGAGGGGATGGACCTGCCGCCGGTGCTGAACGTGGCCGAGCATGAGGCCCGTGCCGGCGTCCGGCAGATGGCCAATGTCCTGGCCGACGCGGTCGAGGCGATCCTGGGGGCGATCTATCTGGATGGCGGGCTGGAGCCCGCCCGCGCCTTCGTGCGCGCGGCGTGGAACGAGGCGATCGTGGCCCAGGCGCAGCCGCCCAAGGACCCCAAGACCGCGCTGCAGGAATGGGTGCTGGCGCGCGGCCTGCCTTTGCCGGCCTATCGCACGGTGCAGGTGGACGGTCCGTCTCATGCGCCGCGCTTCGTCATAGCGGTCACCGCGGCCGGACAGTCGGCCGAAGGGGTGGCGGGCAGCAAGCGTGCGGCGGAGAGCGCCGCCGCCGCCGACCTGTTGCGGCAAATCGTTTGATGCCGCGTCGAAAGGAAAAGGAATCATGACCACGCGCTGCGGCTTCGTCGCCATCGTCGGGGCGCCGAATGCGGGCAAGTCGACGCTGCTGAACCGCATGGCCGGCGCCAAATTGTCGATCGTCTCGCCCAAGGCGCAGACGACGCGCTTCCGCGTTCTGGGCATCCTGATGCGGGGGGCGAGCCAGATCCTGCTGGTGGACACGCCGGGCATCTTCAAGCCCCGGCGCAAGCTGGACCGGGCGATGGTGGCCGCGGCCTGGACGGGGTCCGAGGACGCCGACATCACGCTGCTGCTGGTCGATGCGCGGCGCGGCCTGGCCGATGACGTGCGTGCGATCG
Source organism: Nguyenibacter sp. L1 (assembly GCF_035199985.1). Classification (GTDB taxonomy): domain Bacteria; phylum Pseudomonadota; class Alphaproteobacteria; order Acetobacterales; family Acetobacteraceae; genus Gluconacetobacter; species Gluconacetobacter vanlangensis. Next base: position 409,526 of record NZ_CP127015.1, on the reverse strand, counting down.
TGGCCCGGTTGGCGCCGTCGCGCCGGCGGGTGTGGCTGGTGCTGAACAAGACCGACCTGGTGGACCGCCAGGCGCTGCTGCCCCTGACCGCCGAATTGTCGTCGCTGCTGGATGTCGGGCATGTCTTCATGGTCAGCGCGCGCAGCGGCGACGGGGTCGAGGACCTGCTGGACGCGCTGGCCGCGTCGCTGCCCGAGGGGCCTTATCTTTATCCCGAGGACGACCTGACCGACCTGCCCGACCGGCTGCTGGCGGCCGAGCTGGTGCGCGAGCAGATCTTTTTGCAGACGCACGAGGAAGTGCCCTATGCTGCGACGGCGGAGACCGAAAGTTTTCGTGAGCAGCCCGACGGCTCGGTGCGGATCGAGGTCACGATCTATGTCGCGCGTCCGGGCCACAAGGCGATCCTGATCGGCGAGAAGGGCAGCCGGATCCGCGCGATCGGCGAACGCGCGCGCAAGGACCTGTCGCGCCTGCTGGATCGGACCTGCCATCTGTTCCTGAACGTGAAGGAACGCGCCGGCTGGGATGAGGAACGCGCCCGCCTGCGGGCCATCGGCCTGGACGACGCGTCGTAACGGTTTCGCGGGCGGGTGCTATTCTGCGCCCGTCGGCTTGTGAGCGGTCACGAGCGGCGATAAGAGGAATTGCATGGGTGAGGTCCGGCCAGGGCATCCCCGGCGTTCGTTCACATTTGGAGGATCCGGGGCATATGACCGAGCAAGCATCAGAAAACGGCCATGATTATCGGCGTGTGCTCCTGAAGATATCGGGCGAGGCCCTGATGGGGGACGGCAGCTATGGCATCGCCCCCCAGATGGTCGACACGATCGCCGGCGACGTGGCGGCGGTGGCCCAATCGGGGGTCGAGGTCTGCCTGGTGATCGGCGGCGGCAACATCTTCCGCGGCGTCGCGGCAGCGGCGCGCGGCATGGACCGCGCCCAGGGCGATTATGCCGGCATGCTGGCCACGGTGATCAACGCGCTGATGGTGCAGAACGCGCTGGAACGCCACGGGGTGCCGACCCGGGTCATGTCGGCGATCCACATGTCGTCGGTGGCCGAGCCCTATATCCGCCGGCGCGCGGTGCGGCACATGGAAAAGGGCAGGGTGGTGATCTTCGCCGCCGGCACCGGCAACCCGTTCTTCACCACCGATACCGCCGCCGCGCTGCGGGCGGCGGAAATGGATTGCGACGCCCTGCTGAAGGGCACGCAGGTCGACGGCGTCTATTCCGCCGACCCGCGCAAGGACGGGAATGCGACCCGTTTCGAGACGTTGACCTATCTGGACGTGCTGGCCAAGGATCTGCATGTCATGGATGCTGCGGCGATCAGCCTGGCGCGCGAGAACCGGCTGCCGATCGTGGTATTCAACATCCACGCCCCGGGCGCGTTCTCGCGGGTGATGCGGGGCGAAGGGCTGTTCACCCGAATCGTCGAGGCGCGCTGAATGTCCCGCGCCGTTTGCGCGACGGTGCCGGACACGGGACGATGAGACAGGGCGGCGCGTCGATACGCCGCCCGTTTTGACTATGGAGGGCCATTGTGGCTGCTGATCAGAAGACACTGCTGGATGACCTGACCCGTCGGATGGACGGCGCGCTGGAAAGCCTGCGCCGCGACTTCGCCGGTTTGCGGTCCGGTCGTGCCAGTCCGGCGCTGCTCGAGCCGGTGCGTGTCGAGGCGTATGGCGGCGAGGTGCCGCTGACGCAGGTCGGCTCGATCGCGGTGCCCGAGGCGCGGATGCTGACGGTCCAGGTCTGGGACCGCTCGCTGGTCGGGGCAGTGGAGCGCGCGATTCGCGACAGCGGGCTGGGCCTCAACCCGGCGGCGGACGGACAGACGGTGCGCGTGCCGATTCCGCAATTGACCGAGGAACGGCGTAACGACCTGGCGCGGACGGCCGGGAAATACGCCGAAAACGCCAAGATCGCGGTGCGGGGCGTCCGCCGTGACGGCATGGACCAGGCCAAGGCCCATGAAAAGAAGGGTGATATCGGCCAGGACGATGTCAAGGTGTGGTCGGACGCGGTTCAGAAGCTGACGGACCAGTATGTGAAGCGGATCGACGAGATGCTCGCGGAGAAGGAACGCGAGATCAAGCAGGTCTGAGCCCGTCGTGACCCTTCGGTCCGTGCCCGGCCCGCTGGCCGGGACCACCATGAAGCGCGCGGCAGGGGACGCCGGCGTCGCGGCCGATCCCGACCGGCCCGTCGCTGCCTCGTCGATCCCCCGGCATGTCGGGCTGATCATGGACGGCAACGGCCGCTGGGCGGCGGCGCGGGGGCTGCCGCGCGCCGCGGGGCATCGCGCGGGGGCCGAGGCGGTGCGCCGCTGCATCCAGGCGGCCATCCGGCGCAAGGTGTCGTGCCTGACGCTGTATGCGTTCTCGTCGGAGAATTGGCGCCGCACGCCCGAGGAGGTCGCGGACCTGACCGCGCTGCTGCGCTACTACCTGCGGCACAAGGTCGCCGAGCTGAATCGCGAGGGCGTGCGGATCCGGATCATCGGCGATCTGGAACGGTTCGATCCCGACGTGCAGGCCGAAGCCCGCCGTGCCGAGGAACTGACGATCGCCAATACCCGCCTGACCCTGGTCATCGCGCTGTCCTATGGCGGACGCGCCGACATCGTGCAGGCCGCGATGCGCGTGGCCCAAGCCGCGCTGGCCGGGACGATGGATCCAGCAGCGCTGGACGAGGCGAAATTCAGCCGTTTCCTGCAGACCGCCGATGTGCCCGATCCCGACCTGATCGTGCGGACCAGCGGCGAATGCCGGCTGTCCAATTTCCTGCTCTGGCAGTCGGCCTATGCCGAACTCGTCTTTATCGAAACGCTCTGGCCCGATTTCGACGAAAGCCATTTCGACGCGGCCCTGGACATGTTTGCCCGTCGTGAGAGGCGATTCGGTGCCCGTCCCGCCCCCTGAACCCAGCCCGCGCCCCATGCCGGCCCCCCAAGGTCGCACCCCCCAGGGTCGCACCACTCGGGATCGCACCCCTCGGGGCCGCAATTGGAAGGACCTGCGGGCCCGCCTGCTGTCGGCGGCGGTCCTGGTGCCGGTGGCGCTGTTCTGCGTCCGGACGGGCGGCGCGCCTTATGCGGCGATGATCCTGCTGGCCACGGCCGGCATGGCGCTGGAATGGGGGCGCCTGTTCGGCCTGGCCGCGCGGTCGGCGCGCGGCGCGCTGTACCTGGCCTGGATCGCGGCCACCATGGCGGCGGCCCTGGCGGGCCATTGGTGGGGCGCCGTGCTGGTCATGGGCGGGGCGTTCGTCTTCGGACCCGCCCTGTGGCTGGGCCAGGTCGTGATCGGCTGCGCCGGACTGTCCCTGTTGTGGCTGCGCATGATGACCGCGCCGGGCGCCGGCGTGGTGCTGTTCGTCGTGACCTGCGTGGTGGTCAGCGACAGCGGCGCCTATCTGATCGGCCGCCTGCTGGGCGGGCCCAGGCTGGCGCCCGCCATCTCGCCCGCCAAGACCTGGTCGGGCGCGCTGGGCGGCCTGCTGTGCGCCATGATCGCCGGGGGGGGCGTGTGCGTGCTGGTCTCGGGGCCGGGCAATTGGGGGCGGGGAATCGCCTTCGGTGCGTTGATGGCCGTTGCCGCGCAGATCGGCGACCTGGCCGAGAGCGCGCTGAAGCGCGCGCGCGGCGTCAAGGATTCGGGGGCGATCATTCCCGGCCATGGCGGCCTGCTGGACCGGTTCGACGGATTGCTGGTCGCCGCCCCCCTGGCCGCGCTGCTTTCGGCCGGGGCGGCGGGAGCCGCGTTCTGGTATGTGACCCCGGCGGGCCTGATCGCGGCCCTGACGGAACTTCGGCCTGGGTATCCGCCGGGGCAATAATTGCGGCATCAAACGGGGGCCCGGCTGCCATAGGCGGCGGATCGGGTCCAAAATACGGCGCGGCGACGCCGAGGGGCAGGGAAGAGAGGCATGAAATCAGTCACCGTTCTTGGCAGTACCGGCAGCATCGGCTGCTCCACGGTCGACCTGCTGCTGCAGGCGCCTGAACGGTTCGCGGTCGACGCCCTGGTCGGCGGCAGCAACGCCGTCCGCCTGGCCGAACAGGCCAGGGCCCTGCGCGCGCGGCATGCCGTCATCGCCGACGCGGCGAGGCTGGCGGAGCTGCGCGACTTGCTGGACGGCAGCGGGATCGCGGTCTCGGGCGGGCGCCAGGCGGTGATCGAGGCGGCGGCCCGGCCGGTGGACTGGACGATGGCGGCGATCACCGGGGCGATCGGGCTGGAACCGACCCTGGCGTCGGTCCGCAACGGCGGCGCCATCGCCCTGGCGAACAAGGAGGCCCTGGTCTGCGCCGGCGACGTGATGCTGCGCGCGGTCGCCGATGCCGGCGCGACCCTGCTGCCGGTGGATTCCGAACATAACGCGATCTTCCAGTCGATGGCCGACCGCCAGGTGGACGGGATCGAGAAGATCGTGCTGACCGCCTCGGGCGGGCCGTTCCGCCGGGCCAGCCTGGCGGACATGGAAAAGGCCACCCCCGAGGCGGCGCTGCGGCACCCGACCTGGACCATGGGCGCCAAGATCACCATCGATTCGGCGACGATGTTCAACAAGGGGCTGGAGGTCATCGAGGCCGCGCGGCTGTTCGCCCTGACCGAGGACAGGATCGGCGTCGTGGTCCATCCCCAGTCGGTCGTGCACGGGCTGGTGCATTATACCGACGGCAGCATCGTGGCCCAGATGGGTTCGGCCGACATGCGCATCCCCATCGCCCATACGCTGGCCTGGCCCTGCCGCATGGCCACCACGTCGCCGCGCCTGGACCTGGCGGCGCTGGGCCGCATGGAGTTCGAGGAGCCCGACGAGGCGCGCTTTCCCGCGCTGCGCCTGGCCCGCGAATCCTTGCGCGCGGGCGGCGCCGTCCCCACTATCCTGTCGGCGGCCAATGAAATCGCGGTCGAGGCGTTCCTCGGCGGCGCGATCGGCTTTCTGGACATTGCCCGGGTGGTCGAGGACGCGATGCAGGCGCTCGGCCATCAGGCGGCCGATTCGCTCGAGGCCGTGCTGCATTGGGACCAGGAGGCCCGGCGGACGGCGCGGCTGCGCACGGCGCAGCGCGCGGCCTGATCCGGGTTTCGGCCCCGAACATTACCAGGAGTACCCCCTTCATCATGCCCGAACTGCTTCGGACCGTCCTCGCCTTCGCCCTGGTGCTGGGAGTGCTGGTCTTCATCCACGAACTCGGCCACTACCTGGCCGCGCGCTGGCGGGGCGTGCATGTCGAGGTGTTCTCGATCGGTTTCGGGCGTCCGCTGCTGCGCTGGCACGACAGGGTCGGCACGGAATGGCGGCTCTGCCCGATTCCGCTGGGCGGCTACGTCAAGCCTCACGGTTTCGAAGGGCCGGACGAGGCGACGCCCGAGCAGATGGCGGCCTGGCAACCCGGGCGCACCTTTCATGACAAGCCGGTATTGTCCCGCACCATCGTGATCGCGGCGGGGCCGGTGTTCAATTTCCTGCTGGCGATCGTGCTGTTCGCCGGGTTGTTCGCCACCGTGGGCCGGCCGGAAATCCGCAATGTCGTGGGTCAGGTCGTGTCGGGCAGCGCCGCCGCCGCGGCCGGCATCCTGCCGCAGGACGTCATCGTGCGCATCGGCGCGCACAAGGTGGCCGACGTGGCCGGCATCCAGGCGGTGGTGGCGGCCGAGCCGGGGGTGAAGACCGACGTCACCGTCCATCGCGGCGGCCATGACGTCACCCTGCCCGTGACGATCGGCACCGTCGCGGGCGAATCGGGCGCGAGGCGCGGGCAATTGGGCGTGATGTTCACCGCCGCGGTCAGCCAGCGGCTGGGTCCGGTGGCGGCCGTGACCGCCGCGTTCGGGGAAACCTGGCGCCTGTCGGTCCAGACCCTGGCGGGGCTGTGGCAGATGCTGACCGGCCAGCACAGTGCCAAAGATCTGGGCGGTCCGCTGCGGATCGCGCAGATGTCGGGCCAGGTGGCCCAGTACGGGGTGGCCAGCCTGGTGTCGTTCATGGCGCTGCTGTCGATCAATCTTGGCCTGATCAACCTGCTGCCGATCCCGGTGCTGGATGGTGGCCGGCTGGTCTTCTACGGGCTGGAGGCCCTGCTGGGGCGGCCGGTGCCGCGCCAGGTGCGCGACATCAGCTTCCAGGCCGGCTTCGCGGTGATCGCCGGGCTGTTCCTGTTTTCGACGTTCAACGACCTGTCGCATTTCGGACTGTTCCGATGGGTCGCATCTCTGGCCGGATGATGCCATCATCGCGGATATGACGGAGGCGCTTGCGCGACGGGGGGGATTTCGGATACCTCCGCCGTACGGGCGCGAACGACCGCCGGTGCGGAGAATCCGCGCGCGGACGCCTATCGCCTACGGACCGCTGGTTTGGGGGAAGCCGATTTTGCCGACTAAACGTTCTACGCTTCTTGCGTCGGTTTGCCTCGTCCCTCTGTTCGTCGCCGGCACGGCCAAGGCACAGCCTCATTCCGCGCCGCGCGGGGCGGCGGTCGCCCGGGCGCCGTCCGGCGGGGTGATCGAAGCAATCCAGATCAGCGGCAACGACCGCATCGAAACCAGCACCGTCCTGTCCTATATGGTGGTGCAGCCGGGCGATCCGTTCAATCAGGACCAGTTGGACCGGTCGCTGAAGACCCTGTACGCCACCGGCCTGTTCCGCGATGTGACGCTGCATCGCGCGGGCAACGTGCTGCAGGTCCACGTGGTCGAGAACCCGATCGTCAACCGCATCGTCTTCGAGGGCAACCACGCCGCGAAGGACGAGGATTTGCGCAAGGTGATCGCGCTGCGTCCCCGCGCGGTCTTCTCGACCCAGATCACGGCCTCGGACCGGCAGAAGATCCTGGGCGTCTACGCCGAGAAGGCGCGTTACGCCGCCACGGTCACGCCGCAGATCATCCGCCTGTCGCATAACCGGGTCGACGTGGTGTTCCAGATCAACGAGGCCGAGCAGACCCTGGTCCGCAAGATTTCCTTCGTCGGCAACCATGCCTTCAGCGAGGCCAGGCTGGCGCAGGTGATCTCGTCCAAGGAAACGGCGTGGTACCGCTTCTTCTCCTCGGCGGACGAATATAATCCCGAACGCATCCGCTATGATGCCGAACTGCTGCGCCGCTTCTATCTGCGCAATGGGTTCGTCGACGCGCAGGTGCGCAACCAGACCGGCGAATTGTCGCCGGACCGCAAATCCTTCTACATCACCTTCACGATCGAGGAGGGGCCGCGCTACCGGCTTGGGCGGGTCAATATCCGTTCGTCGCTGCGCCATGTCAGCGCGGCGTCGCTGCGCCCCTATATCGAACTGTTCGCCCATCAATGGTATGACGGCAGCGCGGTGCAGCATAATGCGACCGATATGGAAGAGCGGCTGCAGGGCCAGGGCCACCCCTTCGCCATGGTCCGGCCCGAGATCGCCCGCAATCCCGAGAAGCGCATCGTCGACCTGCTGTTCGACGTCAGCGAAGGGCCGCGCGTCTATGTCGAACGGATCGACATCAACGGCAACACGATCACCCAGGACCAGGTGATCCGTCGGCAATTGCCGATGGCCGAAGGCGATCCGTACACCCCGACCGACAAGAAATATTCCAAGGCCATCCTGCAGGATCTGGGGTATTTCAGCTCGGTCTCGATCGACCAGAGCCCCGGCTCGGCGCCGGACCGGGTCGACGTGGCCGCCAACGTTGTGGAAAAGCCGACCGGCGAATTCTCACTGGGCGGCGGCTATTCGACCGATATCGGCGTGCTGGGCAATATCGGGCTGAAGCAGCACAACCTGCTGGGCTCGGGCGTGGATGCCGGCATTTCGGGTACCCTGGGCTATTACCAGCGCCAGGCCGACATTTCGGTCAGCGACCCGTATTTCCTGAACCGCAACCTGGTCGCCGGCATCGACATCTTCGGCATCCAGAACAACTATCAGACCTATCAGAATTATTCCGAAGGCCGGTACGGCTTCTCGCTGCGCATGGGCTATGCCTACAACAACCACCTGTCGCAGTCCTGGAGCTATACCCTGACGGACCGCCAGGTGAACAACGCCTATAGCGACGCGTCGTGGTACGTGCTGGACCAGACCGGCTGGTCGCTGCTGTCGCAGCTCAGCACCACGCTGACCTACGACACGCGTGACAACCGCATGTCGCCCCATTCCGGTTATGTCGTGCGGCTGGGCGGCGATTTCGCCGGCCTGGGCGGCGACGAGAAATATGTCCGCGGCAAGGTGGATACGGCCTACTACCTGCCGCTGGACGACCTGATGGGCAACCATGACTGGACGGTCGCCTTTACCGGCGGCGCGGGCGACATCGCCAACTGGGGCGGGCGCAGCGACATCATCGACAATTTCTATCTGGGCGGCAACACGCTGCGTGGCTTCCTGGATGGCGGCGCGGGTCCGCGCACCAAGGGCATCCCGGCCTATACCTGGCAGGGCGTGCAGTATCCGATGCACTCGCAGGAAGATTTCATCGGCGGGCGCTTCATCTACACCGCGTCGGCCACCGTCAATTTCCCGATGCCGCTGGCGGCGGACATGGGCATTCGCGGCCGCTACTTCGTCGATGCCGGCGGGCTGGACGGGCTGCGCGTGCCGCGGCGCTATACCGCCTATCCGCAGGATATGCCCCGCTATACGCCGGTCTATGGCGACACGCTGTCGCCGCGCGTCAGCACGGGTGTCGGCTTTTCATGGAAAAGCCCGTTCGGCCTGATCAACATCGATCTCGGCATCCCGGTCGTGAAACAGAGACATGACCGGACGCAGTTGCTCCGCTTTGGCTTTGGCCAGCAATTCTGAGGTGACAATGCTTTCTACCCGTGGGCTTCGTACCCGTGGCGTTTTCGCACTGGTCGCGGTCGTCGTGATGACCGGCGCCGGCCTGGCTTCGACCGGCGCGCTTGCCAAGGGGGCTTCGTCCTCGGGCGGGAATGCCGGCTGGTTCGTGCCCAAGACCGCGCAGCCGGCGGCGGCCCCGGCGGTTCCGCGCGCCGCGCGTCCCGCGCCCGTGCCCCTGCCGCCCGCCGCCGACAACGAGGACGCGCAGTCCCAGACGCCGCCCGTGCTGCCGATGCCGCCGGTTCCGGCCTCGCCGGACATTCCGCGCGGCGTCACCCCGCCGGTGCCGGTCATCGGGGTGATCAGCGTGCCCGAGGTGATGCGTCTGTCCAGCGCCGCCCAGCAGGCCGAGAAAGTCCTGGGCGCCCGCCGCGACGAACTGGCGCGCGACGCGCAGAAGGAGCAGGCCGGCTGGCGCGACGAGCAGCAGAAGCTGCAGGCCGAAGCCAAGAACCTGGCCTCGGACCAGATCCAGCAGCGCGAGCGCCGCCTGCAGCAGCGGGTGATCTCCGCCCAGCGCGATTTCCGCAATCGCAACCGCATCATCCAGGAAGCCGCCCAGGTTTCGCTGAACCAGATCGAGCGCGAACTGGTGCAGATCATCCGCCAGGTCGCGGCCAGCCGGGGAATGAACCTGGTGCTGCATCGCGAGCAGGTGGCGCTGAGCCAGGACGGGCTGGATATCACCAGCCAGGTGGCGGACCAGTTGAACAAGGTGCTGCCCAGCGTGTTCATCCCGGCGGCGAATGTCGATCCGGAACAACTGGCCAAGTCCGGCACCATGCCGACCACCGCCGATGCCGAGCGCGCGCCGGCCGCCGCTACCGCGCCGGTGGTGGCGTCCCACCGGTAAGCGGGCGCCGGCGGCATGGAGGGGCAGGACGCGGCACGGCCGGGTGACGAGCGGTTCTTCACGCGGAAAGGGCCGTTCACCCTTGCGGCCCTGGCGGAATGCGCGGGGGCCCGGATCGAGAACGCGCGGGACAGTGCGGATGCGCGTCAGTATACCGGGATCGCCCCCCTGCAATCCGCGGGCCCGCAAGAGGTCAGTTTTCTGGACAACCGCCGCTATGCCCCCTTGCTGGAGCAGACGCGCGCCGGTGTGGTGATCCTGGCGCCGGCCTTTGTCGACAGGCTGCCCGCGGGGACGATCGGATTGGTCTGTTCCGCGCCCTATCTGGCCTGGGCGCGGATCGCGGCCCTGTTTCATCCGGTGCCGGCGATCGTGCCGGGGATCCATCCCAGCGCGGTGATCGGCGAGGGCGCGCAGATCGATCCTTCGGCGCAGATCGGCCCCTTTGTTTCGATCGGCGCGCAGGTGCGCGTGGGCGCGGGCAGCCGGGTGGACGCGCATGCCACCGTCGGCGACGGAGTGCGGATCGGCGCGGGCTGCCGCATCGGCGCGCAGTGCAGCGTCTCGCACGCGCTGCTGGGCGACCGGGTGACGTTGCTGCCCGGGGCGCGGATCGGCCAGGAAGGTTTCGGCTTTGCTGTCGGGCCGGATGGGTTCGAGACCGTGCCGCAACTGGGGCGCGTGATCCTGGAAGACGGGGTCGAGGTCGGGGCGAATGCGACGATCGATCGGGGCTCGTCGCAGGACACGGTGATCGGCGCGGGCTCGCGCCTCGACAACCTGGTGCAGATTGGCCATAATGTTCGCCTTGGCCGATGCTGCATCGTCGTCTCCCAGGCTGGAATCTCGGGTTCCACGGAACTGGGCGATTTCGTCACCGTTGCGGCCCAGGCCGGTTTGATCGGTCATATCCGTATTGGAACCAGGGCCCGCATCGGCGCCCAGTGCGGTGTGATGTCGGATGTCGAGGCGGGCGCCGATGTGATCGGCAGCCCGGCAATGCCGTTTCGGGAATTTTTCCGGAATGTCGCCGTGCTGCGGCGTCTGGCGAAGAAGGGAACGAAACAGGGTGACGGTGCGGCCTGAGGCAGCGGGCCCCCGGAAGTCAACCGGGACGGGCGGGCAATGGGTCGCTGGGCGACGGGCCGCGCCATCCCGAGCAAGATGGTCGGACGACGTGGATAAAGAAGTAGAGGTTCCCTCGGCGGGCGAAGGCCCGACCTGTATCGAAGCCATCGATGTCATGCGGATCATGGAGGCGATCCCGCATCGCTATCCGTTCCTGCTGATCGACCGGATGGTCGATATCGTGCTGGGCCAGTCGGCGGTCGGCATCAAGAACGTGACGGCCAGCGAGCCGCATTTCCAGGGCCATTTCCCCGCGCGGCCGGTCATGCCCGGCGTGCTGATCATCGAAGCGATGGCCCAGACCGCGGCCACGTTGGTCGTGCTGACGCTGGGGCCGGCCTTCGAGGGCAAGCTGGTCTATTTCATGACGATCGACGGGGCGAAATTCCGCCGCCCGGTCGGGCCCGGCGACCAGTTGAAGATCCATGTCGAGAAAGAACGCAGCCGCGCGAATGTGTGGAAGTTCAAGGGCGTGGCGCGGGTCGACGGCGTGTCGGTGGCCGAGGCCAGCTTCAGCGCGATGATCATGGGCTAGAGCGGATGATGCTCTAGTGTCCTGCTCCGGATGCGCGAACGCGGATCGTCCGGAAGCCTGAAACCAGAAGCCTGATTCTGCCGGGAGAAAGTATATTGACCGATTTGGCTGGACCGGATGCCGGAATTCAGGCCGCCGAGATTCATCCCTCGTCGATCGTTGCCGAGGGGGCGCGGATCGGGCGCGGCGTGCGGATCGGCCCATGGTGCATGATCGGCCCGGACGTCCGGATCGGCGACGGCACGCAGTTGATCGCCAACGTGATCGTCGACGGGCAGACGCAGATCGGCCCCGGCGTCACCTGCTATCCGTTCACCACGATCGGCATGGCGCCGCAGGATCTCAAATATCGCGGCGAGGCGACACGCTGCGTGATCGGAGCCCGCACCGTCATCCGCGAGAATGTCACGATCCATCGTGGCACCGCCACCGGCAGCGGCGTGACCCAGGTCGGCGACGATTGCCTGATCATGGCCAATTCCCACGTCGCGCATGATTGCACGATCGGGAACGGGGTCATCATCGTTAATAATGTCGTCATGGGCGGGCATGTGACGATCGGCGATCATGCGCGCATCATGGGCTCGGCCGCCCTGCACCAGTTCGTGCGCATCGGGCGCGCGGCCCTGGTCGGCGGCGTCTGCGGGGTCGAGGCCGATGTCATTCCCTATGGCAGCGTCCTGGGCAATCGCGCGCGCCTGGTCGGGCTGCACTGGATCTGGCTGAAGCGCAACGGCGTGCAGCCGGACGAGGTCCATCGCCTGCGCCGCGCTTTCCGCGCGCTCTATCCCCGCGCGATGGAAGACGAGACCGCGGCCTTCAGCCAGAGGCTGGACGCGGTGCGCGCCGAATATGGCAACGAGCCCCGGGTGGCCGAGATCCTGGCCTTCATCGAGGCCCCCAGCCATCGCGGCCTGGTGCGCGTCGCGGGCGGCGGCACGGCATCCATCGAAACCGACGGCGTCTGAACAGAGTCCATGGCCGTGGCCGGCGTGACCTCGCCTGACGGCAAGCCGGGGCCGATCCTGTCGGGCGATTGCGTGGGAATCCTGGCGGGCGGCGGCCCGTTGCCCGGCCAGGTGGCCCAGGCGGTCGCCGCGCTGGGACGGCGCGTGTTCATCGTCGGCTTCCAGGATTTCGCCGAACCGGCCGTAATCGGATCCTGGCCGCATCGCTATGTCCGCCTGGCGGCGGCGGGCGAGATTCTGTCCTGCCTGCGTGCCGAGGGCTGCCGCGACCTGGTCCTGATCGGGCCGGTGCGCCGCCCCTCCTTTTCCGACCTGCGGCCCGACGCCGCGGGCGCGCGGATCATGGCGCGGATCGGCCGGGCCCTGTTTTCCGGCGATGACGGATTGCTGGCGGCCATTGTCCGCGTGCTGGGCGAGGAAGGGTTCGCCATCCACGGCGCCCATGAATTTCTCTCGGCGTCGGTCGGGCGGCGCGGCGTGCTGGGCCGCGTGCGGCCCGATGCCGGGGCCCAGGCGGATATCGACCGCGGACGGACGGTGGTCGATGCGATCGGGCGGCTGGATATCGGGCAGGGCTGCGTGGTGCAGGACGGGCTGGTCCTGGCGGTCGAGGCGATGGAGGGCACCGACCGCATGCTGCTGCGCGCGGGCGAATGCCGCCAGCCCGGGCGTCCGGGCGGGGTTCTGGTCAAGATGCTCAAACCGGGGCAGGATCGGCGGGCGGATCTTCCGACCATCGGGCCGGATACCGTCAGGCGCGCGGCCCAGGTGGGCCTGCGCGGCATTGCGTTCCAGGCCGGGGCAACCCTGCTGACCGACCCGGACTTGTGTATCGCGGCCGCTGACGCGGCCGGCCTGTTCCTGGTCGGAATCGATGCCGAGGGCGAAAACTGACCGGTCTTCCAGACAGGAGAATGTTCATGGGTTCATATCTGCATACGATGGTGCGCGTGCGCGACCTCGACGCCAGCGTCGCATTCTACACCTTGCTCGGCATGCGCGAGCTGCGCCAGCGCGAAGTGCCCGAGGGCCGGTATACCCTGGTCTTCCTGGGCTATGGCGACAATGCGTCGGGCCAGGCGGAGATCGAGCTGACCTATAATTGGGGCAAGGATGACGGCTATGAGATCGGCACCGGTTTCGGCCATTTCGCAGTGGGCGTGCCCGATGTCGCGGCGCTGGTCGAGGCCGTGCGGGCCGGCGGCGGCAAGGTGACGCGCGAGGCGGGGCCGGTGAAGTTCGGCACGACGGTCATTGCCTTCGTCGAGGATCCGGACGGCTACAAGATTGAACTGATCCAGCGCCCGTAAGGGAATATCCTGAATATATTTAGCCGCGCAGATCCTTCAGCCGGTGCACGGCCTGTTCGATCGACTGGATGATCTGCTCGGCGGCCTCGCGGATCCGGGGGTCGGCATGCAGGCTCAGCCGATCGGCCGTCAGCATCGCCGGTGCCAGCAGGCCCCGGACGTCATGCAGGATCTTGCCGACGGATGACGATTCGGCGGCGGATGACGCGCCGTCTTGCGGAAGGGGGGCGCCGTTCATGCTTCTGTTCTCCGCGCGTGGTCTTTGGCACGTTGACGTGCCGGAAAACGGACAGTATAAGGCGCGCCTCGGATCGGGTGCCGCGAACTGCGCCCGAACGCGCCGTGGAATTTAGCCGCGGCATATTTGTTGCTGTCAATCTGGGAGTGCCGTCGTGAAGCGCACGTATCAACCGTCCAAGCTGGTCCGCAAGCGCCGTCACGGCTTCCGCGCCCGTATGGAAACCGTCGGTGGCCGCAAGGTCATCGCGAACCGCCGCGCCAAGGGCCGCAAGCGCCTGTCCGCCTGATTGCCAGGCCGTCGTCTCCGGGCCGTGGCCCGGGGCGACACGGCCCCGCGATATCGCGCCGGGGCGAGAATACGAAAGGCTGCTGAGCGTGGCCGACCGGTCCGTCCGTCTTAAGAAGCGTGCAGAATTCCTGCTTGTGGCGTCTCGCGGACGGAAGGTTCCTTCACCCGGTCTGGTGCTGCAGGCGCTGGAGCGGGGCGATTCCGATCCGGCGCGGATCGGCTTTACCGTGACAAAGAAGGTCGGGAACGCCGTCGTCCGCAACCGGACGCGCCGCCGGCTGCGCGAAGCCATGCGGCAGGTCGCGCATGAGGCGCCGCTCAGCGGCGTCGATCTGGTCCTGATCGGGCGTGGCGGCACGCGGGGGCGCGATTTTTCGGCGCTGTTGGGCGATCTGCGCCGCGCGCTGCGCAAGGCGGGCGTGCGGGGGGATTCGTGAAAGCGCGCCTGGGCGCGATCCTCTCCCGGCCGCTGATCGGCCTGATTCGCGCCTATCAATGGATCTTCCGCCCCGTGATGGGGATGAATTGCCGATTCGTCCCGTCCTGCAGCGATTACGCGCTGGAGGCGATCCGCCGCCACGGGCCGTTTCGCGGCACGATTTTGGCGGCGTGGCGGATCTTGCGTTGCAATCCGTGGAATATCGGCGGATACGATCCCGTGCCCGAGCGGGGGCCTGCGCGCGGTCCCTGCTGTTCCTCCCACAGATAACGTGAGTCTGGCTGGTTACTGATGGATACCAAGCGCTTTATCGTGGCGACCCTGCTGTCCGCCATGGTCCTGGTCGGCTTCGAATATTTCATGCCGAAGCAGACCCATCAGCAGGCCGCGCAGCAATCGGCGCAGGCCACCAGCCAGACCCCGCCGGCCAACCGGCCGGTACCGGCCGCGCCGATCGCGGGGGCGAGTTCGCAGCCGCAATCCATTCCGGCGCCGCAGGCCGAAACCCGTCTGCCGATCGACGGGCCGAAGGTCAGCGGGTCGATTGACCTGCTGGGCGCGCGCCTGGACGACATGGTGCTGCGCGACTATCACGAGACGATCCGCAAGGGCAGCCCGCTGGTCCGCATCCTGGAGCCGGCGCGCGATCCGCAGCCCAACTATGTCGAGATCGGCTGGATGAACCTGCCGGGCGGGCAGGTGCGCGTGCCCGACGCCAATACCGTCTGGACCGCCGATGCCCCGAAGCTGACGGGCGAGAAGCCGGTGACCCTGTCGTGGGACAACGGGCAGGGCGTGACTTTTCAGATCATCGTGTCGATCGACAGCCATTACATGTTCGCGGTCGAGCAGCGGATCGTGAACCATTCGGCCCAGCCTGTCGCGCTCTATCCGTTCGCGCGGGTCGACCGGGCCTATACCCCGGTGGAAACCGGCGGTTACCTGGTGCATGAGGGTCCGATTTCGGTGATCGACGGGCGGATGGACGAAAGTTCGTACAAAAGCCTGCGCACCGGTGCGACCCCGCCGGCCAATCAGTCCTGGACCCGCGCGGGCCAGAACGGCTGGGCCGGCATCACCGACAAATACTGGCTGACGGCCGTCATTCCGCAGCAGGGCACCGCGGTCACCGGCAGCTATGGCTATCAGGCCAACCAGGGCGCCGGGATCTACCAGGTCGGCTTCATCGCGCAGGCGCCGACCACCGTGGCGCCGGGCATGACGGCAGCGACCACCAGCCACGTCTTTGCCGGCGCCAAGGAAGTGAATTTGCTGGAGCATTACGAATCCAGCCTGCACATTCCGGATTTCTGGAAAGCGGTCGATTTCGGCTGGTTCGCCTTCCTGACGCGCCCGATCTTCTACGTGCTGGACTGGCTGAACACGCTGCTGGGCAATTTCGGCCTGGCGCTGATGGCCTTCACCCTGCTGGTCAAGGGGCTGTTCTTCCCGCTGGCGACGCGGCAATTCCGCTC
This sequence comes from Nguyenibacter sp. L1, assembly GCF_035199985.1. Taxonomy (GTDB): domain Bacteria; phylum Pseudomonadota; class Alphaproteobacteria; order Acetobacterales; family Acetobacteraceae; genus Gluconacetobacter; species Gluconacetobacter vanlangensis. Next base: position 393,443 of record NZ_CP127015.1, on the reverse strand, counting down.
GATGGGCAAGATGCGGCAGCTCCAGCCCAAGGTTCAGGAGATCCGCGAGCGCTATAAGGGCGACCAGATGGCGATGAACCAGCACATGATGGCGCTGTACAAGAACGAGGGCGTCAACCCCGCCGCGGGCTGCATGCCGGCGCTGGTGCAGATCCCGGTGTTCTGGAGCCTGTACAAGGACCTGTACATCACCATCGAAATGCGCCATGCGCCGTTCTTCGGCTGGATCCAGGACCTGTCCGCGCCTGACCTGACCAACCTGTTCAACCTGTTCGGGCTGATCCCGTGGGATCCGACGGTCTTGTCGCCGTTCCTGCAACTGGGTGTGTGGCCGATTCTGTTCGGCCTGACGATGTACCTGCAGCAGAAGCTGAACCCGGCGGCGATGGACCCCGCGCAGCAGCGCGTCTTCCAGATGATGCCGGTGCTGTTCACCTTCTTCATGGCGCGCCAGCCCGCGGGTCTGGTGATCTATTATTGCTGGAACAACCTGCTGACGATGGCGCAGCAGATGCTGATCCAGCGTCGCCTGGACGGCGCGTTGAAGAAGACCGGCGCCCCTGCGGCTCCGGCCGTGCGGAAGTGAGAATGCGGGCCTGATGTCGGAGTTTCACATCCCCCCCCGTACCGAGGAGGAAGAGGAGCAGTTGCGCGAAGCCGGGCGGCTGCTGTTCGCCGGATCGTGCGATTTCTTCTTCGGCGCCCAGCGGCTGGACCAGTTGCCGCCCACCGACATGCCGGAAATCGCGTTCGCGGGCCGGTCGAATGTCGGCAAGTCCAGCCTGGTCAACGCGTTGACGGGGCGCAAGGCCCTGGCCCGCGCGTCGTCCGAGCCCGGTCGGACCAAGCAGCTCAATTTCTTCAATCTTGCCGGGCGGCTGACCCTGGTGGACATGCCGGGCTATGGCTATGCCAAGGCCGCCAAGGCGGTGAAGGAAGACTGGCAGGGGCTGATGTTCGATTATCTGCGCGGCCGGCCGACCCTGAAGCGGGTGATCCTGCTGCTGGATTCCCGGATCGAGATCAAGGAATCGGACCGGGCGGTCATGACCCTGCTGGACCGCGCCGCCGTGACCTTCCAGATCGTGCTGACCAAGTGCGATGCGCCGCGCCCCGGCGCGCTGGCGGCCAAGCGCGCGCAGGCCGCCGAACTGGTCCGCCAGCATCCGGCGGCATACCCCGATATCCTGGCGACCAGCAGCGAGAGCGGGCTGGGCATCCCCGAACTGCGTGCCGAGCTGGCCACGCTGGCGCTGTCGCAGGCGCAATGATCCTTTATGACTACCCGGACGACGATTAAGACGACAGGCAGCATGCGATGAGTGACACGGGCAACGCGATCGCCGGCACCGAGGTGCAGAACCTGAAGGACGCGCAGGAACGCGCGGCCGTCCTGGCACAGGCGCTGCCGTTCCTGCGCCGCTATGCCGGCGACACCATCGTCGTCAAATATGGCGGCCATGCGATGGTGGAGGATTCGCTCTCCGAGGCATTCGGCCACGATATCGCGCTGCTGAAGCTGGTGGGCGTGAACCCGATCGTCGTGCATGGCGGCGGGCCGCAGATCAGCGCCATGCTGAACCGGCTGCAGATCCCCTCGACCTTCGTGGATGGGCTGCGCGTCACCGACGCCGCGATGGTCGACGTGATCGAGATGGTCCTGGCCGGCAAGGTCAACAAGCAGGTCGCCGGCCTGATCAACCAGGCCGGGGCCCTGGCGGTCGGGATTTCCGGCCGCGACGGCGGGCTGATCACCGCGCGGCGGCTGCGGCGCACGGTGCGCGACGCCGACAGCCAGATCGAGAAGGTGCTGGATCTGGGATTCGTGGGCGAGCCGGTGCGCATCGACCCGCGCGTACTCTATGCGCTGTCGGGCTCGGGCCTGATTCCGGTCGTCGCCCCGGTCGGCGCGGGTGAGGATGGCGAGACCTACAACATCAACGCCGACACGGCCGCCGGCGCGATCGCCGGCGCGGTGCATGCCACGCGCCTGCTGATGCTGACGGATGTGCCCGGCGTGCTGGATGAAAACGGCGAGCTGATCCCCGAACTGACGGCCGAGGAGGCAAGGCGCGGCATTGCCAGCGGCATGATCAGCGGCGGCATGATCCCCAAGGTCGAGACCTGCCTCGAGGCCGTACGCAGCGGGGCCAAGGCGGCGGTGATCCTGGATGGACGCGTCCCGCATGCCTGCCTGCTGGAACTGTTCACCGAGGCCGGGCCGGGCACGCTGATCCGCGGCGAGTGACGGCCCCGCGGCACGGAGCGGCCCACGGCCGGGCCAGGATCGAGAGTCGTTGACAGCATGGGGCATCCTCCGCATGGTCCCGCGACAGGATGACCGCGCGGCGGCCCGGCAGCGCCGCCGCCACTGACACAGGATTGCAGAGTTATGAACGACGAGCACGCCCTACGGACCCAGATCGAGGCGGCATGGGATCGGCGCGACACGCTGTCCTCCGCCACGACCGGCCCGGATCGCGACGCGGTCGAACAGGCGCTGGCCGGGCTGGATGCCGGCACGCTGCGGGTCGCCGGCCCGACCGACGCGGGCTGGGTGGTCAATGAATGGCTGAAGAAGGCCGTTCTGCTGTCGTTCCGGCTGAATGACAGCCAGGTGATGCCAGGCGCCCCCGCGCCGTTCTATGACAAGGTGCCGCTGAAATTCGCGGGCTGGGACGACGCCGCCTTCGGCCAGGGCGGTTTCCGCGCCGTGCCGGGCGCGATCGTTCGCCGGTCGGCCTATGTGGCGCCGGGCGTGGTGCTGATGCCCAGCTTCGTCAATGCCGGCGCACGGGTCGAAAGCGGCACGATGGTCGATACCTGGGTGACGATCGGAAGCTGCGCGCAGATCGGCCGCAACTGCCATATCAGCGGCGGCGTCGGAATCGGCGGCGTGCTGGAGCCGCTGCAGGCCGCCCCGGTGATCATCGAGGATGATTGCTTCATCGGCGCGCGGTCGGAAGTGGCCGAAGGCGTGATCGTCGAGCGCGGCAGCGTGCTGTCGATGGGCGTGTTCCTGGGCGCGTCGACCAAGATCGTCGACCGGGCGACGGGCGAGGTCTTCGTCGGCCGCGTGCCGGCCTATTCGGTCGTCGTGCCCGGCACCCTGCCGCCGCGCGAGGCGAGCAGCGCGGACGGCAGGCCCCTGCCGTCGCTGGCCTGTGCCGTGATCGTCAAGCGCGTCGACGAACGCACCCGCGCCAAGACCTCGATCAACGAGCTGCTGCGGGATTGACCGGCGCGGCCATGCAGGGCGACGGCCCGCGGGAGGGGGGCAAGGGCGCCCTGGACCTGGCGCAGGCGCTGATCCGCGCGGCGTCGGTCACGCCGGACGACGGCAGTGCGATCGGGGTCCTGGCCGCCTGCCTGCGCGGCCTGGGCTTCACAGTCGTGGATTTGCCCTTCGGCGACGGCGCCCAGCGCACCCCCAACCTGTTCGCCCGGCTGGGGCAGGGGGCGCCGCATCTCTGCTTCGCCGGACATACCGACGTCGTGCCGCCCGGCCAGGCGGGCTGGAGCTGCGATCCGTTCGCGGCGGAATTGCGCGGCGGCGTGCTCTATGGCCGCGGGGCCTGTGACATGAAGGGCGGGATCGCCGCGTTCGTGGGGGCCGTGGAACGGGTTCTGGCCTCCGGCCGGCCCCTTTCGGGGTCCGTCAGCCTGCTGATCACCGGCGACGAGGAAGGGGCGGCCGCGTTCGGCACCGTGAAGGTGCTGGAGTGGATGAAGGATTCCGGCCAGATCCCCGATTTCTGCCTGGTGGGCGAGCCGACCAATCCGGAACGGCTGGGTGACGTCATCAAGATCGGGCGGCGCGGCAGCCTGAACGCGCGGATCGTGGTGCCGGGTATCCAGGGCCACGTCGCCTATCCGCACCGTGCCGACAATCCGGTGCACCGGTTGCTGGCGATCCTGTCCGAGGTGACGGCGCGGCCGCTGGACGAGGGCACGGACTGGTTCGAGCCGTCCAGCCTGCAGGTGACCAGCGTCGATGTCGGCAACGACGCCACCAACGTCATTCCCGGCCGGGCCGAGGCGCGGCTGAATATCCGCTTCAACGACCTGCATACCGGCCAGGGCCTCGCGGACTGGATCGCCGGTATCGTCACGGCCCACGCGCCGGCCGCCGAATTGCACGTGCGGATCAGCGGCGAGGCCTTCCGCACGGAACCGACGCCCGAACTGGACGTGCTGGTGGCGGCGATCCGCGGCGCGACGGGGCGAACCCCGCGCCTGGACACGGGTGGCGGCACGTCCGATGCCCGGTTCATCAGCCGCTATTGCCCGGTGGCGGAATTCGGCCTGGTCGGGGCCAGCATGCACAAGGTGGACGAGCATGTGCCCGTGAGCGACCTGCTGGCGCTGACGGACATCTATGCCGCGTTTCTGGAAAGGTTGGTGGGATGATGCAGGGACGCGGGGTGAAGCAGGGGCCGCTGCCCGGCAGTCCCGGCGCGATTTTCCGCGGCATGGTGCTGCTGGGACGGGGGCGGCGCGACGGCATGAACTGCTTCGGCGCGACCGCCGATTCGGTCCTGACCGCGCTGGCGCCGCGCGTGGCGCTGTGGCTGGTCGGCAGCCTGCTGACGCTCGCCCATGCGCCGACCGCGATCAACGGCACCAAGGTCCTGCTGTCGCTGTGCCTGGTTCTGGCCCCCACGCTGGTCACCCATCAACTGGCCCAGCTATGGGGGCGGCAGGCCCTGTGGCCGCGCTATATCACCGCCGCCCTGTGGTGCGACTGGCTGGTGCTGTTCATCATGCTGGGCACCGTCGCAATCCTGGGCACCGTCCTGGGCATGGTCCTGCCGCGCGGTATCGGGGCGATCGGCGCCGGAGTGATCCTGAACGGCGTCGTCATCGTCTATAATCTGTGGCTGACCTGGTTCGTCGCCCGGGTCGGACTGGCCCTGGGCGCCTGGCGGGCCGTGCTGCTGGTGCTGGCCATCGTCGCCGTGTTTCTGGCGCTGAGCGAATTGTCGGTCGTGCTGCCGCCGCATTACGCGCCATGGCAGGATTTCCTGGCGATGCCGCCGCCCGAATCGCGGTAGAGCGAATCGCGGTAGCGCGAAAGGGGGCGCTGCGCGACCGGATCGCCGTCGCGCCACGCGCCGATGATCGCGCGGCTGTCCAGCCCGGCCCCCCGCCCAGGGCGATGTTCACGTCCAGCCCCGCAGGGCGGACGCGATGTTTTCCAGCGTGGCCAGGAAGGCATTCACGGCGGGCCGCTTCGCTCCCTCAGCCCGTTCCGCAGCCCGTCGCCCAGGCAGTTGAGCCCGATGACGCTCAGGGCGATCGCCAGGCCGGGAAAGAGGCAGGGCCAGAAGGCGGCGCCGAGCGCATTGCGCCCGTCGCTCATCATAGTGCCCCATTCGGGCATCGGCGGCTGCGCGCCCAGGCCAAGGAAGGACAGGCTGGCGGCGGCCAGCACGACCGTGCCGGAACTGAGTGTCGCCTGCACCAGCAGCGGCCCGGCGGCATTGGGCAGGATATGGTGAATGACGATCCGCGTCCGGCTGGCCCCCAGGACCCGCAGCGCCTCGACCCAGGTGGCGTGGCGCAGGCTGGCCGTCAGGTTGCGCGCCAGGCGCACATAGGCAGACACGGAAAACGCCGCGATGGCCAACAGCGCATGGAACAGCCCCGGACCGAGAAGGCTGACGACGAGCAGTGCCAGGATCAGGCCCGGAAAGGCGAACAGCACGTCCGAGATCGTCATGATCGTCCCGTCCAGCCAGGCAGGCGCCATGCCCGCCGCCAGCCCCAGTGGGATGCCGATGCCGGCGGCTACCGCCAGGCTGACCAGGATCTCCAGGATCGTCAGGCGCAACCCGTGGACCAGGCGCAGCAGGATGTCGCGGCCGAACGCATCCGTCCCGCAGGGGTGGGCGAGCGAGGGCGCCTGCAGCACGTGATAGAGGTCCTGCGCCGCCGGATCGCCGCCCAGCAGCATGGGCCCGAACAGGGCGGCAAGCAGCCCGCCCCCGCACAGCAGGGCGCCCAGGATCAGTTCCGGGCTGAGGCGCGGGAACGTCATGTTTCGTGCACGCCGCGCGTACATTTCTACCGTATCCACCTGGCCGCCCCCATGTCAGTGCCCACGCTGGCGAGGATCGAGCCGCATGATCGCCAGTTCGGCCAGCAGATTGATGACGAGCACCCCCAGGACCGAAAGCAGGGTTACGCCCTGGATCACCGGATAGTCGCGATAACGCACGGCATCGACCAGCAAGCGGCCGATCCCCGGCCAGTCGAACACGGTCTCGGTCACGACGGCGCCGCTGATCAGGCCGCCCAGGTTCAGCCCCGCCACCGTGACCACCGGGACCATGGCGTTGCGCAGGGCATGACGCGTCATGATCCGCCAGGGCGGCAGCCCCTTGGCGCGGGCGGTGCGGATATAATCCTGGTCCAGGATCTCGCACAGGCCGGCGCGGGTCATGCGCAGGATCAGCGCGGTCGGCAACAGCGCCAGGACGGATGCGGGCAGGACATAGTGCCGCCAGTCCCCCGCCCCCATCAGCGGCAGCCAGTGCAGGCGGACGGCGAACAGTTCCATCCCCAGAAGGGCGACCCAGAAGCCGGCGAGCGAGGACCCGACCAGGGTCGCCGCCATCAGCAGCCGGTCCGGCCATGCCCCGGCCCGCGCGGCGGCCAGTGCCCCCGCCGGCACGCCGGCCAGCAGCGCCAGCCCGTAGGCCAGGCCACCCAGGGCGAGCGTATAGGGCAGGTGAGTCGCCAGCAGGTGCCGTACCGGGGTGCCGTCGCGCAGGGACAGGCCCAGGTCGCCACGCAACGCATGCGCCAGGAAGCGCATATATTGCGCCGGCAGGGGCAGGTCGAGGCCGAGCCGGGCATGCAGCGCCCGGATGACGCCGCCGGGCGCCTGCGGCCCCGCAAGCAGCCGCGCGGGATCGCCGGGCAGGGCGTGGATCGCCGCGAAGATGATGGCCGAAACCGCCAGCATGATGAAGGGCAGGGCGGCGGTGCGCCTCAGCAGCGCGGTCATGGCGCCGCCCATCGGGCGGAGGTGACGGCGATCTCGCCGTCCGGCAGGGATTGGACCCCGTCCAGGCCTCGTCGGACACCATACAGATTGTCCTGCACATAGAGCGGCAGGATCGGCGCATCCCGGGCCAGCCGATCCTGGATCGCCGCATAGTCCCGCGCCCTGGCGGCGGGATCGCCTGTGCGCGCCGCGCGGTCGATCGCGGCGTCGATCTCCCGATTGCGGTAGAAGCCCAGATTGGCGCCCGCGGGCGCCGCGCTGGCGCTGGCATAAAGCGGGCGCAACTGCAGGTCGGCGATGAACGGCGCGGACCATGATGTCAGCACCATGCCGATGTCTTGCCGGGCCTTGTCCGCCGGCCCGGCGAAGGCCGACTGGACCCACACGCCCGCTTCCTGCCGGCGGATACGCAGCGTGACGCCGATGCGCCGCCACATGGCCTGCAGCGCCTCGGCGATCGGCTCCTCGGGTTCCTGGACCACGACGGTCACGGAAAATCCCCGCGCCAGGCCGGCTTGTTGCAGAAGGGCGCGCGCCGCCGCGGGATCGGCCCGCTCCTGTCCGGGCGCACAGGGTTCCGACCCGGCGATGTCGGGTGTCAGCGCATGGCAGGCGGGTCGCCCATAGCCGTGCAGAAGGCCGGCGACCAGGGCCTGCCTGTCGATGGCCAGGCCCAGGGCGCGCCGCACGCGCGCATCGTCCAGCGGCGGCAGGGTGGTGTTCAGCGCGGCCCAGAACTGCGCCGCGCCGCGTCCGCCATGGATGACCGCCCGCGCGGCGGCGGGTTGTCCCGACGCGTACAGCCCCGCGAAGACCGGCGCCAGCGGCATGACGGCGTCGGCGTCGCCCGTCTGCAACGCCATGTTCGTCACCGAAGGTTCGGACGACCAGACCCATTCGATGCGCGTCAGCGCCGGTGGCGCACCCCAGTAGCGCGGATTGGCGCGGGCGCCGACATGCGCGCCGTCCTGCCAGTCGACGAACATGAACGGCCCCGTCCCGTCGGCATGGCGCCCCAGCGTGCCGCGCGCCGCCGCCAGGGGCGAGACGATGGCCGCCTGGGTGATCGACAGCAGGGAAAGCAGGTCGGCATAGGGATGGACCAGGGTAATAACGACCGAGGCGCCCTGCCGCCGGACCGAGGCGATCGTCGCACGGAACGCGCCGGCCCCGGCAAGTGCCGCGTCGGGATCCAGCAGCCGTCGCAACGAGGCCACGACCGCGTCGGCATCGCAGGGCGTGCCGTCATGGAAGATGATTCCCGGCCGCAGGGCGAAAATCCAGGCCATGCCGTCGGGCGACACCGACCATGCGGTGGCCAGCCAGGGACGGATCGACCCGTCGGCGTCCTGGCGCACCAGGCTCTCGTAGAACGGGGCGAGGATCGAGCGCGTCGCGGTGGCGTTCTGGTCGGCCGGATCCATGCTGCGCGGCGGCTCGGCCAGCATGACCGTCAGCCCGCGCGCCAGGGAGCGGTTCGGAAAGGCCGGGCAGGCCGCCAGGGCGACAAGAAAGGCGGCGACATGAAGGACCAGGGATCGCCGCACGCTGCTCCCGCCGGCAGGCTGCCTGAATCGTTTCATTATTTCATTGACTTTATTCGCGCGGGATTGGTTTATCAAACGAAATAAAACCGGAAGACATTCCCCGCGGGGCGGCCGGCCTGCGCCGGGGGATTCTTTTGTCGGGAACGACTGGACATGACGACACGGCCCCGGATCGCATTCGGCGGAATCCATACGGAATGCAGCACCTACAATCCCGTGCCGAGCCAAATCGAGGGTTTCCGCATCCTGCGCGGCGCCGACATGCCGGATGCGCCCTATTTCGCCTTCCTGAAGGATTTCGACGCCGCGTTCCTGCCGCTGCTGCACGCGCGGGCGGTGCCCGGCGGTCCGGTGTCGCACGCGGCCTACGAGGCGATGAAGCAGGAATTCCTCGACCGCCTGCGCGACAGCCTGCCGCTCGACGGGCTCTATCTGGCGATGCACGGCGCGATGTTCGTCGAAGGCATGTGGGATGCCGAGGCCGACTGGATCGGCGCGGCGCGCGCGCTGGTCGGTTCGGACTGCCTGGTGGCCGCCAGCTATGACCTGCACGGCAATGTCAGCCAGCCGATCGTCGACGCGCTGGACATTTTTTCCGCCTATCGCACGGCGCCGCATATCGACGTGACGCGGACCATGCACCGGGCGGTCGACATGCTGGTCCAGGCCCTGCGGACCGGCATCCGGCCCCGGATCGTGTGGGCGCCGGTGCCGGTGCTGCTGCCGGGCGAACGCACCAGCACCGAGGACGAACCGGCGCGTTCGCTCTATGCCCGCCTGCCGGGTTTCGACGCCCGTCCCGGCATATGGGACGCGGCGCTGATGGTCGGCTATGTCTGGGCCGACGAACCGCGGGCCACGGCGGCGGTCGTCGTCACCGGCACGGACGCGGCCGCGCTGGAACAGGCGGCGGCCGAGAGCGCCCGGGCCTATTGGGACGCGCGGCATGATTTCGTCTTCGGCATGGAGACCGGCAGCGTCGCGCAATGCGTGGACCGGGCGCTGGCGGCCGGGACGGCGCCGGTCATCGTCGCCGATTCCGGCGACAATCCCACCGGCGGTGGGGTGGGCGACCGGGCCGACATCTTGGCCGCCTTCGCGGCGCGCGTGGACGCGGATGGCGTGGTCTTCGCCGCCATCGCCGACGCGGCGGCCTGCGAACGGGCCTTCGCGATCGGCACGGGGGCGGAGACGCGTTTTGCGATCGGTGCGACGCTCGATCCCGCCGGCGGGCGGGTGACGCTCGATTGCGCCGTGGTCAGGCTGGCGGACCATGCCGATCCGCGTGAGCGCGAGGCCGTCCTGCGGCATCGCGGCCTGACGATCGTGGTGTCGGCCCGGCGGCGCCCCTATCACATGATCGCCGATTTCCGCCGGCTGGGGCTGGACCTGGCGACGATCCGCATCCTGGTCGTCAAATCCGGCTATCTGTCGCCGGAACTGGCGCCGCTGGCCCGGCCGGCCCTGATGGCGCTGTCGGATGGGGTCGTGAACCAGGACGTCGCGCACCTGACGCGCCTGCGGACGCACCGTCCGACCTTCCCGTTCGATACGGAATTCGACTGGACGCCCATGCCGCGCGGGCAGGCGGCTCGCCGGGCGTGACGGCGGCGCCTGTCCTGGCCCTGGAAGAATTGCGGGTCGCGTTCGGCGGGGTCGCTGTGCTGGACGGCGTGTCGTTCACCATCGGACGGGGCGAAACCCTGGCCCTGGTCGGAGAATCCGGTTCGGGCAAGAGCGTCGCGGCGCTGGCGGTGATGGGGATGCTGCGCGGCGGACGGGTCAGCGGCGGCCGCATATTGTTCGGCGGCGCGGACGGCGCCGTCGACCTGGCCGCGATGTCCGAACGCGCGCTGCGCGCCTATCGCGGCCGGCGGATCGCCATGATCTTCCAGGAGCCGATGAGCGCGCTGAACCCCGCGATGCGCATCGGTGCCCAGTTGGGCGAATGCCTGGCCCTGCACCGTCCCGAACTGCGCGGCGGCACGCGGCGGGAGGCGGCCGCGGGGCTGCTGGCCCGCACCGGCATCGCCGATCCCGACCGGTGTCTCGGCGCCTATCCGCATCGTCTGTCGGGCGGGATGCGCCAGCGGGTGATGATCGCGATGGCGCTGGCGGGGACGCCGGCGCTGCTGATCGCCGACGAGCCGACGACGGCGCTCGATGCCGGCACGCGGGGGCGTATCCTGGCGCTGATCCGCGACCTGGCGGCCGAAAGCGGCACCAGCACGTTGTTCATCACCCATGATTTCGGCTCCGCGGCGGCGATCGCCGATCGGGTGGCGGTGCTGTATGCCGGACGGATTCTCGAGGATGGTCCGATCGGTTCCGTGCTGCGCGCGCCGCGCCATCCCTATACGCGTGGATTGCTGGCCGCGATGCCGGATCCGGACGGCATGGTCCTGGAGGGGCAGGGACGGCGGCGGTTGCGGACGATGGCGGGCGCCGTGCCGCCGCCGGGCGCGCGCCCCGAGCACTGCGTTTTCGCGCCGCGCTGCCCGCAGCGCGCGGATGTCTGCACGGCCGGCCGGGTCGATGCCCGGTCCGTCGATGCGCGTCGCGTCGCCTGCGCGCGGGCGCAGGACTGGCTGGTCGCGCCGTGACGCCCCTGCTGCAGGTACGCGCCCTGCGCGTGGCCTATGGCGCAGGGCCGTTCTGGCGGCGGCGCCCCGTTCCGGTGGTGCGGGATGTGTCGTTCGATGTCGGACGCGGCGAGATCGTCGGGCTGATCGGCGAATCCGGGTCGGGCAAGAGCACGATTGCCCGCGCGATCGTCGGGCTGGCGCCGGTCAGCGGGGGAGAGATCCTGCTGGCCGGTGAACGGGGGGTGGCGCCGCGGCGGGCGCAGATGATCTTCCAGGACCCGTTCGCCAGCCTGGATCCGCGCATGACGGTGGGCGCGCAGCTTGCGGAAATCCTGGCCATCCACGGTCTGGCGGCCCCCGCCGCGCGGCGGTCGCGCGTCGTCGCGCTGCTCGAGCGGGTCGGATTGTCCGAAGCGGCCTGCGACCGCCTGCCGCGCGCGTTCTCCGGCGGCCAACGGGCGCGGATCGGCATCGCCCGGGCTCTGGCGGCGGAGCCGGAACTGCTGATCGCCGACGAGGCCACGGCGGCGCTGGATATCTCGGTGCAGGCGCAGGTCCTGAACCTGCTGCTGGACCTGCGCGATGAATTGGGTCTCGCGGTCCTGTTCATCACCCATGACCTGGCGGTGGTGCGCGTGCTGTGCGACCGCGCGCTGGTGCTGCGCCGGGGAGAGGTGGTCGAGGCCGCGGAAACCGCCACCCTGTTCGCGGCGCCCCGCCATGACGACACGCGGGAATTGCTGGCGGCGCATCGTCCGGCGGGGGGATCGGCATGATCGGTCTGGAAGTCTGCGTCGATGACGCGCGCGGTCTTCGGGCGGCCCAGCAGGCCGGCGTGGCCCGGGTCGAACTCTGTTCCGCCCTGGCGCTGGGCGGCCTGACGCCGGATTGCGGCCTGATGCGGCTGGCCGCGTCGCTGCCGGTCCCGGCCTATGCGATGATCAGGCCCCGGGCCGGCGACTTCCTGTTCGACGATGACGAGGAAGCGATGATGCTGGCCGACATCGCGGCCGCGCGCGCGGCCGGACTGGCCGGTGTCGTGCTGGGGGCCAGCAGGGCGGATTTCACCCTGGATACGGCGATGCTGGCCCGGCTGTCGGCGGCCTGCGGCCCGATGGGGCGGACGTTGCATCGGGCCTTCGACCTCGTGCCCGATCCGGTGCGGGCCCTCGAGGTCGCGGTGGAACTGGGCTTTGCGCGGATCCTGACGTCCGGCGGCGCCCCCACGGCGATGGAGGGCGCGGAGGGCCTGCGCCGCGTGGCCGCGGCCGCATCCGGCCGGATCGAAATCATGGCCGGCAGCGGCGTCAACCCGGCCAATGTCGCGGCGCTGGTGCGGCGTACCGGCGTCGGCGCCGTGCACGGATCCTGTCGGGGACCGGCGCGGCCCAGTCCTGCCGCAGTGGTCTCGCTGGGCTTCGGTGCCGAACGGATCACGGCGGATTCCGGGGTGGTCCGCGCGATGGTGGACGCCCTGGAGACCTGCCGGAACGGCCCGTGACCGGATCGCCTCAGGACGTCGTTTAATTTAGTGGCAGAAAATAATGATCAATAGCGATCCGAACTGGAATGGAAGATCCGGCGGATACAGGACGATCTTTTTCCCGCGGAAATAACTTTGTTCCGTTAATTAAACTATTGCGACAGAGAAACGTCGTCTTTAGGGTCTGTTCGGACATGCGCGGCCGTATGTTCCCGCATGGGGGCGGGTGACGCGATCTATCCTTTAAAAACAAAGATATTTAGCGAACGGCTGGCGTCTAAACTTTGTCGGACGGGACATGATGATGCGAATATCACGGCGTGGGCGTCTCTTCTGTTGTGCCGCTGTTCTTGCGGGAAGCAGCGCGATCGTTCGATCAGCCTCTGCACAAAGCGAGCCGCCGGCGCACGCGAAGCGAACCCGCGCCCCGGCGTCCTCGGTGCCCGCGCAGCCCGTGCGGCACGCCCTCAACGGGCGGGCGGGCAGCGTGCTCGGCCCCTCGGTCCCGCAGACCGAGGAAATCTCGGTTTCGGCCGGCGGGCGCCATGCCGACGGGACCACCAACACCACGCCGGGCGGCGGCCTGATGCCGGTGCAGACCGCGCCGCGATCACAGAGCGGCGTGACGCGCGACTGGATCGCCAAGCAGCCGCAGACGGGCAATATTTCGTCGATGATCGCCAACCTGCCCGGCGTGGTCTATGCCAGCCAGAGCCCGCTGGGGACGGCAGGCGACCACATCACGATGCGCGGCATGAACGAGAGCCAGATCGGCTATCTGTTCGAAGGCGCGCCGCTGGCCGACCCGATCAATTACGAACCCTACACCTCGATGCTGGTGGATACGGAAAATCTCGGCTCGGTCACCGTCTCGCAGGGGGCGCCGGACCTGAATGCGCCGCTGTTCAACGCTGTCGGCGGCCAGATTTCGGCCACCGAGATGAATCCCAGTCACAAATATGGCGGTTTTCTTAGCCTGATGGGCGGCACGCACAGCGCGAACAAGGAATTCCTTCGCCTGGATACGGGCGATATCGGCAATACCGGCATTCGCGGCTTCGCCTCTTTCTCGTATCTGTCGAACAATAACTGGCGCGGGCCGGGCGGCCTGACCCGCTATCACGTCGATTCGAAATTCGTGAAGGAATGGGGCGACGGCAATTCGATTACCGCCATCTTCGGCTTCAACCGGCAGGAGCAGACCAGTTGGCGCGAACCGACCGCGGCGCAGTGGCGGCAATACGGGACCGGGCTCAACTACACGCCGACCTATTATCCCGGAAATTCAACCTATTATAAGCTGAATTTCGGCGATCTGAACTCGCTCGACGTCATCGTGCCCATGCATTTCACGCTGGCGCACGACCTGACGCTGAACGTGACGCCCTATTTCGTGCACCAGAACGGGCCCTCGGTGGGCGGCGAGAATATTCCCGCCTCCGGCGGCTATTACGGCACGATGCAGTATGGCGACCTGAACCAGCCCTATTCCTACGTCAACGCGTCCGGACAGCGGATGCTGACGACGGCCGGGGTGGATCCGTGGAACCAGAAGACGGGCGCGATCAACACGTCGATCGACTGGACGACGGGCATCAATACGCTGTCGTTCGGATACTGGTACTCCTATACCATGCATGAGGAGCTTTCGACCTTCTCGGTGGTCGATCCGTCCGGCAGGGCGGCGAACGCCTATGGCCGCTATCCGATCACCCTGGCGGACGGCAGCATACTCAGCGGCTACAACCTCAATTTCATGCAGCAGGTCAACGCGCTCTACCTGGCGGACACGCTGCGGCTGCTGAACGACCGGCTGGTGCTCAGCGCCGGTTTCCGCGCGGCGATGGTCTACCGACAGGGCACCAACGACGTGCCGGGCGCGGCGCCCTACAAGACGACCGGCAATTATTTCGAACCCCTGCCGCAATTCGCCGCCAGCTACCAGGTCACGCCGCACGACCAGATCTACCTGAACGGCACGACCGCCTTCCGCGCGCCGGAATCGGTCGAAGCCTACAGCCAGATCTTCGATCCGAACGCCTCTCACGCCGTCGAACAGCCGGGCAGCCTGAAGTCGGAATACACGATCGCCGAGGAGATCGGCTATCGTCATGCCGACGGCCTGGTCAATTTCCAGATGTCGTTCTTCAACATCAACCTGACCAACCATCAGATCACGTCCAGCGCCTATATCCCCAACACCAACATGCTGATTTCCGAACCGATCAATGTCGGCGGTCAGACGTCGCGCGGTGTGCAGGGCGAAATCGGCCTGAAGCCCTGGCATCACGTCAGCCCCTATGTGTCGGCGCAGTACCTGCATTCGACGATGGACAACAACGTGCCGGTGTCTGCCACGAACGCGGCAGGGCAGTCGGTGATCGACTATCTGCCGACCGCGGGCAAGACGACCGTCGGGGCGCCGAAGGTCACGGCGGCGGTCGGGCTGGCCTATGACGACAACCGGCGGTTCTTCGGCAATTTCGATCTGCGTTATGTCGGGTCGCAATATTCGACCTTCATGAACGACCAGAGTATCCCGGGCTATGTCGTGTCGGACATCACGCTGGGCTACCGCTTTCCGCGCGTCGGGCGCCTGAAAGGTCCCAAGGTGCAGCTCAACCTGGTCAATATCGGCAATAATCTCTACCGGTCGGCGCCGGGGAGCTACGCCGCGACGGCCAGGACGCAGAAGGGCATCTTCGGCAGCAGCGTCGCCGCCGGCTCGCCGGTCTATCTCACCGGCGGCAATTTCGCCGCGCTCGTGACGCTCTCGACCGGGTTCTGACGGCCGCGCGACGCGTCGCCGCTGGCCGTTCGTCCGTCAGCCCCGCTCCGGCCGGAACGGATCGGGGTCGTAGCCGACCCCGGTCAGGTACAGCCCGTCGGGCGGTGCGGTCGGTCCGGCGGCACGCCGGTCGCGGGCGGCCAGGGCCTCGGCCACCCGCGCGGGCGGCCAACTGCCTTCGCCGACCAGCTTCAGCGTGCCCACCATGTTGCGCACCTGATGGTGCAGGAAAGACCGCGCGTCCGTCTCGATCACGATGTCCTCGCCATGCCGCGCGACGTCCAGCCGGTCCAGGGTGCGCAGCGGGCTCCTGGCCTGGCAGGCGCTGGCCCGGAACGAGGTGAAATCATGCCGGCCCAGCAGGTGGCGCGCGGCCTCGGCCATCGCGCGCTCATCCAGCGCGCGCTTGACCAGCCAGACCCTGCCTTCATCCAGTGCGGGACGGCTGCGACGGTTGAGGATGCGATAGCGATAGAAACGGCGGACCGCCGAGAATCGCGCATTCCATGCCAGGTCGACCGGGCACGCCGACAGGATCGCCACCCGGTGCGGCTTCATATGGAAATTCAGCGCGTCGCGCACGATCGAAGCCGTCAGGCGCAGCGTGGACGGGAAATCCAGATGCGCCACCTGGCCGGTCGCGTGCACGCCGGCATCGGTCCGCCCGGCGGTGATGCTGGGCACGATGCTTCCGCCCGCCAGGCGGCCGGCCGCATCCTCCAGCACCTGCTGGATGGACAGGCCGGTCGCCTGGCGCTGCCAGCCCACGAAGTCGCGCCCGTCATATTCCAGCCGCACCGCCCAGCGCTGCACGGCGCCGCTCATGATCCCAGCCGCGTGCCGGCCGTGATCGCCTGGCCGCGCAGGAACGCCTCCGCGTCCATCATGGCGCGGCCCGGCCGCTGCAGCCGCAGGATGCGCAGCGCCCCCGTGCCGCAGGCGATCGTCAGGCGGTCGTCCTGGGC
Source organism: Nguyenibacter sp. L1 (assembly GCF_035199985.1). Classification (GTDB taxonomy): domain Bacteria; phylum Pseudomonadota; class Alphaproteobacteria; order Acetobacterales; family Acetobacteraceae; genus Gluconacetobacter; species Gluconacetobacter vanlangensis. The sequence goes on along the minus strand of NZ_CP127015.1, from coordinate 377,063 downwards.
GCAGCCGGGGGCGATGCCCGCGCGGCGTTCGGCGGGGGCGGTCGCGCCGATCTTCAGGACCGTGCCGTCCAGGGTGGTGAAGGCGCCGGGCCAGGGCGTCAGCGCCCGTACCTGCCGGTCGATCGCGGCGGCATCGCGCGTCCAGTCGATCCGCCCGTCCTCGCGCGTCAGCCGCGCGGCATAGGTGGCGCCTTCCGCCGGCTGCGGCACGGCGACGATCCCGGGATCGTCGCCGGAATCGTCCAAGGCGGCGACGATCAGGCGGGCGCCCATCGCGGCCAGGCCGTCATGCAGGCTGGTGGCGGTCGTCTCCGCCGTCAGGGCGATGCGGTCCGACAGCAGCATCGCGCCGGTATCCAGCCCCTCATCCATCTGCATGATGGTCACGCCGCTTTCGGCATCGCCGGCCAGGATCGCGCACTGGATCGGCGCGGCCCCCCGCCAGCGCGGCAACAGGCTGGCGTGAATGTTCAGGCATCCCAGGCGCGGCGCCCGCAGCATCGCTTCCGGCAGGATCAGCCCATAGGCCGCGACCACCGCCGCGTCCAGGCGCAGGCCGCGGAAGAACGCGTGTTCGGCATGATCGGCGCGCAGCCGGGTCGGCGTGCGGACCGGAATGCCCAGCGCCTCGGCCGCGCGGTGCACGGGTTGCGCCCGCACTGCCTGGCCGCGCCCCGCAGGACGCGGCGGCTGGCTGTAGACGACCGCGATCTCGTGCCCCGCCGCATGAAGGGCATGCAGGGCAGGAACCGCGAAATCGGGCGTTCCCATGAAGGCCAGGCGCATGACGATCCGTTCCGGAAGGGGCGCATCCTCGGAAATCGAGGGAAATACGCCCTGCAGAGAATTGATTATGGGGCTTTTCCGTACCGGACTATGCCCCGCGATGCCGCAGGCGGCCTGCTGATCCCGGAAATTCTCATAAGAATTTCCCGGGCAGGACACCAGAATCAATATTTTAGTGGCCTGCTGGTCCGAGAAATAGAATTTCTCGGGCAGGACACTAGCGTTTCTGCCGTTGTTCCTTCGCCAGGCGGCGCATGATCATGTTGCGCTTCAGCGCCGAGAGGTGATCGACGAACAGGATGCCGTCCAGATGGTCGATCTCATGCTGGATGCAGGTGGCCAGCAACCCGTCGGCATCCAGTTCCTGTTCCGCGCCCTCCAGGGTCCGGTAGCGCACGCGGACCTGCTCGGGCCGCACCACTTCGGCATATTGGTTGGGCAGCGACAGGCACCCTTCCTCACGCGCGGCCAGGGTTTCCGACTCGGCGGTGATTTCCGGATTGACCAGCACCAGCGGCCGGCGCTGGTCTTCCTCGCCCAGATCGACGATGGCGAAGCGCAACCCCAGCCCGACCTGCGGCGCCGCCAGGCCGATCCCCGGCGCCTGGTACATGGCGGCGAACATCCGGGGCAGGGCATCGCGCAGGATGGCGGTGTCTTCCGGCCGGACCAGCCGGGCCTTCTGCCGCAGGATGGCCTGCGGCGCCACCAGGATCGGCATCGGATCGGCGGCTGCGGTTTCGTCATGCGTCGTCATGCACGCGATGTAGCGATACAAATCCCGCCGCGCCAGTCTCGGGGCGGCCATGGCGCGGGAAAAACCGCGGTCTCTTGCGAAACCCGCATGGCGTCCCATATCATCACGCATGCGGGCGCCGATGACGGGCTCGTGTGATCGTCTCGCTCGGTTGAGGAGGCCTGAATGTCGGGTAGGTTATTTGCATCCCCCATGTTTCTGGGGTTCGATCATCTGGAGCAGATGCTGGAACGCGCGTCAAAAGGAACGTCGGACGGCTATCCTCCGTACAATATCGAGCAGGTCAGCCCTACGGCGCTGCGCATTACCCTGGCTGTCGCCGGGTTCGTCATGGACGATCTGCAGATCACCCAGGAAGACAACCAACTGGTGATCCGCGGCCGCCAGACCGATGATTCGCAGGGGCGGGTGTTCCTGCATCGCGGCATCGCCGCGCGGCAGTTCCAGAAGGCGTTCGTGCTGGCCGAAGGAATCGAGGTCGGCAGCGCGTGGCTCGATAACGGCCTGCTGCATATCGATCTGCTGCGTCCGAAACCCGAGGTCCGGGTTCGGCGTATCGAGATCACCCAGGGTCGCAATGCCAACGGCTCGACGGAAATCGACCTGCCCAAGGCGCGCGCCCAACGCATGGTCCGGGTGATCGAAGAGGAATAAGCGGGCCGCGGGGTCCGTACGGGCCCCACGAACCGGCCCGCGAACGGGTACCATGATTGGCTTGTGATCTGGCCCATGATTTGATCGCGTGATTGTCCACATGTCCGCCCTGCCGGCCGGGTGATCCGTATCGGCGCAGGGCGGCGCAAGGGGACGGTGCGTCGCCGCAGAAAGGGACGCCACCCGTCCGGAGGACCGTAAGATGAGAATTACGACCCAGAACGGCCGGGTGGTTCTGCAAGCCGATCCGGCTGCGCCCGCCGACGTGCGGCACCTGACCGCAAACCAGCTTCTGTCGCTGGGCGTCTCGCGCCTGGCCTATATCAAGGCCGTGGTGATCGAAGGCCAGGATGTCTTCGCCATCCATGCCGCGGACGGCACGCCGATGGCGCTGACCGAGGATCAGGACACGGCGATCGAGGCCATCCTGCAACACGAGATGGTGCCCGCCCTGGTCCACTGACCGGTTTATGGTGGGCCGGTTTTATGGCGGGCCGGTCTCGTAGAAGAAGCACGGGGTGGTGCCCGCCGCGCGACCGGGCATTCGGTTCGCGCGGGGGCACCGTCATGCCGGCCGGTCAGGCGGGGCTGGGGTCCAGCCAGCCGATATTGCCGTCCTGGCGGCGATAGATGACGTTGATCTGGTCGCTGGTGCTGTTGCGGAACATCAGCAATGTCGATGCCGCCAGGTCCAGCCGCATGACGGCCTCGCTGACGCTCAATGTCGCGATTTCGGCCAGCCGCTCGGCCACGATGGTGGCATAGGGGCCGCTGCCCTGCTTCACTTCGCCCTCCACGACCTGTCCTTCGGCCGGCTTCAGGATGTAGCTGCGGCCGACCTCCGGCGCCCGGCGGCGGGGCAGGGTGCGCAGATGGTCATGGACCCGCCCGCGATAGCGGCGCAGGCGCCGGGCGATGTGTTCCGCCGCGTCGTCGAAGGCGCCGTGCGCGTCGGCGGCCTCACCCTCGCCGCGCAGGGTCAGGCCCCGCGCCGCGTGAAGGTTGATGTCGCACGTGAAGAAGGAGCGGGCCCGGCTGAACGTCACCTGGGCGTCGAGCGCGTGGTCGAAATATTTGTCGGCCAGCCGTTCGAGATGGCCGGTCACCCGGTATTTCAGGGCGTCGGAGAGATCGATCTGCTTGCCAGCGACACTGATCTGCATGTGACATCACTCCTTGCATCGAGGAGGCACGTCCGAAACCGGACGGAGCATGCCGGCGGTTCCAAGCTCCACAATCCGCCGGGCGTGGCGTCAGGCTTCGACAGCCTTTCCCATTTTTTCTGCACCGAGCACGGCGTCTTCAGTGCATTCAGGTATTTGGACACGGTTTGGCGGCCGATGTCCATGCCTTCCTGCGTGTAGCCATGCCGTGACTGCATCGCCGTACAGCATGCTTCGGATGGATTTGCCGAAAATCAAGGATTTGCCCCCGACGGCCCCTTCTTGAAGGGGCATCGGGCGGATCAGAGAGAGAAATTCTCGCCGAGATAGACCCGCCGGACATCCTCGTTGGCGACGATCTCCTCGGGGCGGCCTTCCATCAGCACCTGGCCGCTATGCATGATATAGGCCCGGTCGATGACCTCCAGCGTCTCGCGGACATTGTGGTCGGTGATCAGCACGCCGATCCCTCGATCCTTCAGGTGGGACACCAGGTCGCGGATCTCGCCGACCGCGATCGGATCGATACCGGCCAGCGGCTCGTCCAGCAGGATGTAGTGCGGCTGGCTGGCCAGGGCGCGGGCGATCTCCAGGCGCCGCCGCTCGCCCCCCGACAGGGCCAGCGAGGGCGCGCGCCGCAGGTGGGAGATGCCGAATTCGGCCAGAAGCCCGTCCAGCATCGCCTCGCGCCGGTCGGGGTCCGATTCCACCACTTCCAGCGCCGCCATGATGTTCTGCTCGACATTCAGGCCGCGAAAGATGCTGGCTTCCTGCGGCAAATAGCCGATGCCCAGCCGCGCGCGGCGATACATCGGCAACTGGGTGATGTTCGTGCCGTCCAGCGTGATCGAGCCGGTATCGGGCTGCACCAGCCCCACGATCATGTAGAAGCTGGTGGTCTTGCCCGCGCCGTTCGGTCCCAGCAGCCCCACGGCTTCGCCCCGATGGACCTGGATCGACACGTTGCGGACCACCGGTCGCTTCTTGTACGTCTTGCCGATCCCGCTGGCGATCAGGCCGTGGGTCGCCGCGGATGCCTGGAGCGGCGTCGCGTCCCGGACGGCGTCGGCCAGGTCGCGGGCTACGTCATGGGCTACGTCGTTCATCGCGCGGCCTTCCCCGGCGTGGCCGCGGAGGACCCGTGGGCCGCATTGGTTCCCGGGGTGGGATTGGATTCGTTGGGAACCACCAGGCCGCTGACGCGCGCGCCGGGCCGTTCGGTCATCGTGGCAATTCCGGTATGCATGTTCACGATCGCGGCGGCTCCGTTGATCTGGTTCTGGCCCCGTGTGATGTGGACGTTGCCGACGATCCGCGCAATGCCGGTGTCGGGCACGTAGACGCCGCGGTCCCCGGTCACCGTCTCGGTCTGGGTGCGGACGAAGACGTGGCCGAACGCGTTCACTTTTTCCAGCTTGCCGGAACTGGCCAACGGATCCGATCCCGGCTTGGCGGGGGTGCCGCTGGCGGGCGCACCCTTGGCAGGCCCATCTTTGGCGGGCTGGGCCGCCGGCGCGCTGTATCCGACCAGCACGTCGGCACGGATCTGCCGCCCGTCATTGGTGGTGACGGTGGCGTCGCCGCGCCCGATCGACACCCGGGTCTGCGAATAATATTCCATCGTGTCCCGCGCCGTCAGCACGTCCTGGGGCGTGACCATCTTCATCGCCTTGCCGGTCATGACCATGACCGCCTGGTCGATGTCATAGACCGCCTTGTCCCCCCAGGCCTGGTCGGTATCGGTAAAGATATGGACATGGCCGAGCGCCTGCAGGCGATAGACCTCGTTCGATCCGGTATCGGGGTTGCCCGCCGCCTGGTTCGCGCCGCCCTGGCCTGCGCCGCCCTGTACACCCGGCGGCGTCGCCGGTGCGGGTGCTGCGGGTGCCGGCGCCGCCCCGGGGGCGGCGGCCTTCTTGCGGTAGAAGGCGATCAGCCGGTCGCCCGTCACCGTCACGTTGCCGCGCACCGCCTGCGCCTGGTCATAGGCGGTCACGGTCTGCGTCTTCTGGTCCCAGTCGAAGCCGCCCGCCGCCGTCACGACGATCTGCCCGCCATGGGACAGATCGATCGCCTGCGCCCGCGCGTCTCCCGCCGGGACCAGGCAGGTCACCGCGCCGCCGAGCGCAAGCGCCAGTCCAAGCTCAGGTCCAAGCCCTAGTCCACGCTTGGGCCCAGGCCGGGGCGGGGTCGCGGCCTTGAGAAAGGCGGTCATCGGGTGGGCTCCGTCTGGGCTGCCGAGGTTTGGGCTGCCGAGGTTTGGGCTGCCGGGGTTTGGGCTGCCGGGGTTTGGGCTGCCGGGGTTTGGGCTGCTGGGGTTGGCGTCGTCGCGGGGCGGGCGTCGGGCGGATGGGCGTGGGCGTCGTCATTCAGCACCAGCCGGCCCGGCCCGCGGAACAGGCCGACCCCATCATGCTGCGACAGCATGAAACCCTGGGCGTCCAGCACGCCGAACGGCCCCTCGGCATGCACCCATTCGTCCGACATGACAATGCCCTGCTTCAGGTTCATGTCCGCCGTGACGCCGTTCAGGATGATCCCGTCGTCGCGATACAGCACGACGTCGCCGGTCAGGTCCAGCAATTGCGCGTGCTGCATATAGACGCCGTCCCGCGACGTGATCATCAGCCAGTTGCCGCCCTGGGTCAGCATGTCGGCGGCGGGCCGGGACAGGTTGATCCGTTCGGGGCCGACCTGCTGCGCCTGCTCGGCCGTGATCGTGAACGGCCGGCCGTGATCGTCCAGCCCGCGATAGCTGGCGCCCAGCATGTTGCCGCTTGCGATGCGCAGGTTTTCCATCTCGTGCATGACGTTGCGCTGGGCGCTCATCATCCGGTCGATCGCGGGCCATACGGCGATCGACCCCAGCAGGGCCAGCGCTGCGGCCGGCAGCGCCCATTTGGCCCAGCGCACCATCTGGCGGCGGCGGGCGATGTCGCGCGGGCGGGGAATGCGCCGCTGACGGATCGTACGCTGGTGCAGCATGCCGCGCTGCCGCGCCGCATCTGCCGCCGAGCGTGCGAAATCCTCGCGGCGCGGCACGGCCGGGTCGCCGTCCCGAGGGGAAGATGGAGGATGTGAGGGGGGCAGGGAGGAGGGAGCGGTCACGCCACACCTGCCCGCAACAGGTCGTGGACATGCACGATCCCGACCGGCACGCCGCCGTCGTCCAGCACGAACAGGCTGGTGATCGGCCGGGGCCGCGCATTCATGATCCGCAGCGCCTCGGCCGCCAGGATATCGGCGCGCGTGGTCAGCGGCGTCGGGTTCATGATATCGGCCGCCCGGGTGGTTTCCAGGTCGCGGTCCAGGGCGCGGCGCAGGTCCCCGTCGGTGATCAGCCCGCACAGCGTGCCGTCCGTCCCGATGACGCCGATACAGCCGAACGCCTTGCGGGTCATTTCCAGGATGACCTGCCGCAGCGAGATGTCGGGCGTGCCCAGCGGCATCGCCGTGCCGCAATGCATCAGGTCGCCGACCCGCCGCAACCGGATGCCCAGCCGCCCGCCCGGGTGGAACACGCCGAAATCGCTGGCCGTGAAATTGCGCCGTTCCAGCAGCGCCACGGCCAGCGCGTCGCCCAGCGCCATCTGCATGGTCGCCGATGTCGTGGGGGCCAGGCCCATCGGGCAGGCTTCGGCGGCATCGGGGACGACCAGCGCGATGTCCGCGGCGCGGGCCAGGGTCGATTCGGCCTGGCCGGTCATGGCGGCCAGCATCAGGCCGAACCGCCGCGCATGGGCGATGATATCGGCCAGTTCCGGCGTCTCGCCGGAATTGGACAGCGCCAGCACCGCGTCGCCGGACTGGATCATGCCCAGGTCGCCGTGCGACGCCTCGGACGGATGGACGAAGAAGGACGGCGTGCCGGTCGAGGCCAGCGTGGCCTGGATCTTGCGGCCGACATGGCCGGACTTGCCGATCCCCGTCACCACCACGCGTCCCGGCAGGGTCGAGAACGCCTCGACCGCCCGGCCGAAGGACCGGGCCAGCGGCGTCAGCCCGCCGGAATCCGCCGCGGGATCGGCGCCGCCCACGCGCAGCGCGGCCGAAAGCTGCGCCAGGCCGTTGCTCTCGCTGGCCAGGACCCGGCACGCGACCGCGATGTCGGACAGAAGCCGATCATGGGCCGGGCCGGTGCCGGTATCGTCATGCAACGCGGATTGGGTCATGCCGCCTGTGTATTGCCATGATGGCCGGGCTCGTCAACGGAGCCGAAGGGCGAACCGCCGCCACCTTTCATGCCCGGTGGGCGAAGATGTCCGGCTCCTCATAGCCCAGCAGGTCCAGCCGCGCCCGCGCGGGCAGGAAATCATAGCAGGCCTGGGCCAGCGCGCGCCGTCCCTCGCGGTGCAGCAGCGCCTCCAGCTTCGCCCACAGCGCGTGCAGGTGCAGCACGTCCGACGCGGCATAGGCCTGCTGCTCGGGCGTCAGCACGGCCGCGCCCCAGTCCGAGGTCTGCTGCTGCTTGCTCAGGTCCACGCCCAGCAATTCGCGGCACAGATGCGCCAGCCCGTGCCGGTCGGTGAAGGTGCGCACCAGCTTGGAGGCGATCTTGGTGCAGATCACCGGCGCCACGGTCACGCCCAGCGCGTGCTGCAGGATCGCCACGTCGAACCGTGCGAAATGCATCAGCTTGGTGACCGTGCGGTCCGCCATCAGCCGCGCCAGGTTGGGGCTGGGCGTGCCAGGCACGATCTGCACCAGGTGCGCGTTGCCGTCGCCCGCGGAAATCTGCACCAGGCACAGCCGGTCGCGATGCGGGTTCAGCCCCATGGCCTCGGTATCCACCGCGATCGTCCCTTGGAAGGAGACATCGTCCGGCAGGTCGCCGCGATGCAACTGGATCGAAGGAGACGTGGTGGTCATAGAAGGCATCCATCCAGGGCGCAAAAAAACGACGACGCTAGAATCAACTTGGTGGCCTGCCGATCCGAGAAATTCTGGCAAGAGTTTCGCGGGCAAGACCTGGGGGCGCAGGACCTTGGGGCAATCGCGCCATGCCGGACATATAATGGCGGTGCCGAGAATGTGCGAGGGGGACATCGCAAACGGGCGCGCCGCCGGCGATGCCGGCGTGCCACGTCCCATGAAGCGTGATGGTGCCCAGAAGAAGACTCGAACTTCCACGACCTTGCGGCCACAGGTACCTGAAACCTGCGCGTCTACCAATTCCGCCATCTGGGCTCAGAAGGCCCCCGTCTCCGGGGTGGTGAGGGGCGTTTACTCCGGAACGCCGGGTCGGTCAACAGGGTGTGTTTACACATTTTTTCCTGTGCGGCGCATCGTGGCGTCCGGCCGGAAACGACAAAAAAGGCGGCCGCCTGACGCGGTCGCCTGCACGGATCCATTCGGATCGGATAAGAATGGTGCCCAGAAGAAGACTCGAACTTCCACGACCTTGCGGCCACAGGTACCTGAAACCTGCGCGTCTACCAATTCCGCCATCTGGGCTCAGAAGGCCCCCGTCTCCGGGGTGGTGAGGGGCCGTTTACTCCCTGGCCCCGGGCCGGTCAACATGGCTTTGCCGAATTCATGTCGTTTTTGTTGCGCCGGTTTGTTGCGTGGGGCCTTGTCGCTGGGGCCGGGGGCGTTCAGAGGGCAACCGCCTGTAGGATCGGCCGTTTCCGGCCTGCACGGCAGGAGGGGCACATGGCGACGCGACGCGTGGCGACCGTCATCGGCGGATCGGGATTCCTGGGGCGCCATGTCGTCCAGCGCCTGGCGGAGGACGGGTACGTGGTGCGGGTGGTCGGCCGGCGCGCCGATCGCGCGGCGGCGCTGCGGCCGCTGGGCGATGTCGGGCAGATCGTGCCGCTGGGGGCGTCGATCCTGGATGAAGCCGCGCTGGTCCCGGTGATGGAAGGCGCCAGCCTGGTCGTCAACCTGGTGGGCATCCTGCGTCCCCAGGGACGAGGGGGACGGGGCCAGGGACGGAGGCAAGCGGACTTTTCGGCCATCCATGTCGAGGCCGCCGGACGGGTCGCGCGGCTGGCGGCCTCGGCCGGGGTCGCGCGCATGGTGCATGTCTCGGCCATTGGCGCCTCGGCCCGCAGCCCCTCCGCCTATGGCCGCAGCAAGGCGGCGGGCGAGGATGCGGTGCTGCGCGACCAGCCCCGGGCGACCATCGTCCGGCCGTCGCTGATCTTCGGCGCGGGGGACCATTTCCTGACCCTGTTTGCGGCCATGGCGCGCTACAGCCCGGTCGTCCCGGTCTACGGCGCCGCCACGCGGGTCCAGCCCGTCCATGTCGCGGACGTGGCCGAGGCCATCCGGCGCATCCTGGCGTCGGACGGGCACCAGGGCGAGATCTACGAACTGGCCGGCCCGCGCGTCTGGACCATGGAGGCGCTGATACGCTGGGTGGTCGCGTTCATCGGCCGCCGCCGGCTAGTCTTCGCCATGCCCCGCGCCCTGGCCTATTGGCAGGCCCTGCTGCTGGAAAATCTGCCCGGGCATCTGCTGACCCGCGACCAGTTGGCCATGCTGTCGGTCGATAACGTGGCGCAGGACGGGATGCGCGGACTGGGCACGCTGGGGATCGACCCCGTGCCGGTCGAAATGATTGCACCGACCTATCTGGCGCGATATAAAATTACTTAACCCGTCAAAACAATATATTAAGCGGCCAATATGTCCGAATCGGACCATTGTGACGGGCTGTTTTCAACCGTCTGCGCATGCCTGCGTGGATATTTTCGGATAATAGGTCAGTCTTGCTGTCTTTATTGGCGGCCAGCCGTGGCGTAGGTGTTCCGCCGAAACGGGTGGCCGCCGATCGGCCGGTCCGAATCCTGCAGGGGGAAGCCGATGGCCGAGCGCATGCTCAAATTCGTCACCGTGGCGCAAAGCCAGCCCGACAAGCGGTCGGTGTCCGAACGCAACGCGGATTTCGACGAGATCTATCGCGCCTTCGCCGTCGACCAGGCCGAACGCCAGGCAAGCCGCTGCTCGCAATGCGGGGTGCCGTTCTGTTCGATCCATTGCCCGCTGGGCAACAATATCCCCGACTGGCTGAAAATGACGGCCGAGGGACGGCTGGAGGAAGCCTATGCCCTGTCCTCGGCCACGAACAATTTCCCCGAGATCTGCGGCCGGATCTGCCCCCAGGACCGGCTGTGCGAGGGCAATTGCGTGATCGAGAAGGGCTTCGAGAGCGTCACCATCGGCGCCGTCGAACGCTTCATCACCGATACCGCCTTCGCCAATGGCTGGGTCGCGCCGATCAGCCCGCCCGTCGAGCGCGCGGCCTCGATCGGCATCGTCGGCGCCGGCCCCGGCGGCCTGGCCGCGGCGATGCAACTGCGCGAACTGGGCTATCAGGTCCATGTCTATGACCGGTATGACCGTGTTGGCGGCCTGATGGTCTACGGCATTCCCGGCTTCAAGCTGGAGAAGGACATCGTCGCCCGTCGGCACCTGTACCTCGAGGAGTCCGGCGTACGCTTCCATCTGGGCGTGGGCGTCGCCGACCGCGACGGCGAGGGGCGGATCGCGTTCGCCACGCTGCGCGCCCGGCATGACGCGGTGCTGATCGCGACCGGTGTCTATAAATCCCGCGATATCGGCGGCCCCGGCGCCGGCCTGCCCGGCATCGTCAAGGCGCTGGATTACCTGACCGCGTCCAACAGGACGTCGCTGGGCGACAATGTCGCGGCGTTCGAGAGTGGTGAACTGAATGCCGCCGGCAAGTCCGTGGTGGTGATCGGCGGCGGCGACACGGCGATGGATTGCGTGCGCACCGCCGTCCGCCAGGGCGCGAAATCGGTCAAATGCCTCTATCGCCGCGACCGCGCCAACATGCCCGGCTCGATCCGCGAGGTGAAGAACGCCGAGGAAGAGGGCGTCGATTTCGTCTGGCTGGCCGCGCCCGAGGCGTTTCTGGGCGACGCGCGGGTCGGCGCCGTGCGCGCCACGCGGATGAAGCTGGGCCTGCCCGATGCCTCGGGCCGGCAGTCGGTCGAGCCGGTCGAGGGCAGCGCGTTCGTGCTGGAGGCCGACCTGGTGGTCAAGGCGCTGGGCTTCGACCCCGAGGCGCTGCCGACCCTGTGGGGGCAGTCCGACCTGGCCGTGTCGCGCTGGGGCACACTGCGGGTCGACCATGAAAGCTTCATGACCAGCTTGCCGGGCGTTTTCGCGGCGGGCGACATTGTGCGCGGGGCCAGCCTGGTGGTCTGGGCGATTCGCGATGGACGGGATGCCGCGGCGCAGATGCATCGCTGGCTGGAAGAACGGGCGGCGGTGGCCGCCCAGGCGGCGGAGTGACGAAGATGGACCAGTTTCCCCAAGGCCGGGATCAGGACCTGGATCAGGGCCAGCGCTTCGTCGCCGACTGGCATGACAATGCCCGCGCCATCGCCGGGCTGTACGACCCGTCGCAGGAACATGATGCGTGCGGCGTCGGACTGGTGGCCGCGCTGGACGGCCGCAGGCGACGCGACGTGGTCGAGGCCGGGATTTCGGCGCTGAAGGCCGTCTGGCATCGCGGCGCCGTCGACGCCGACGGCAAGACCGGCGACGGTGCCGGCATCCATGTCGAAATCCCGCAGGATTTCTTCGCCGCCGCCATCCATAGCGGCGGCGAGGGCTGCGTGGACAGCCAGATCGCCGTCGGCATGATCTTCCTGCCCAAGACCGACCTGGCGGCGCAGGAACGCTGCCGCCAGATCATCGAGGCCGAGATCCTGGCCTTCGGCTACGGGATCTATGGCTGGCGCCAGGTGCCCATCAACACCGCCTGCATCGGCGAGAAGGCGAACGCCACCCGGCCCGAGATCGAGCAGATCCTGATCCGCAACCCCCGCGGCACGGACGAGGAAACGTTCGAGCGCGACCTGTACGTCATCCGCCGCCGGATCGAGAAGAGCGCGATCGCCAACCAGGTCGACCTGTATGTCTGCTCGCTGTCCTGCCGGTCGGTGGTCTACAAGGGCATGTTCCTGGCCGAGCATCTGACGGATTTCTATCCCGACCTGCTGGATCCGCGCTTCGTCAGCCGCTTCGCGATCTATCACCAGCGCTACTCGACCAACACCTTCCCGACCTGGAAGCTGGCGCAGCCCTTCCGCCGCCTGGCGCATAACGGCGAGATCAACACGATCTCGGGCAACGCCAACTGGATGAAGAGCCACGAGACGCGCCTGGCCGACCCGCTGCTGGACCCGTACATGGACGACCTGAAGCCGGTGGTGCAGGCCAGCGGCTCGGATACGGCGATCCTGGACAACGTGTTCGAGCTGCTGACCTTCGCCGGGCGCGACGCGCCGATGGTCAAGGCGCTGATGGTGCCGGCCAGCGTGGGCGGCAACTCGGCGATGCCGCAGCAGCACAAGGACATGTACGCGTACTGCAACGCGGTGATGGAGCCGTGGGACGGGCCGGCGGCGCTGTGCGCCACCGACGGGCGCTGGGTCGTGGCCGGCCTGGACCGCAGCGGCCTGCGCCCCCTGCGCTATACCGTGACGGCGAACAACCTGCTGATCGTGGGTTCGGAAACCGGCATGGTGAAGGTGCCCGAATCGGACATCGTCCGTCGCGGCCGGCTGGGCCCGGGACAGATGATCGGCCTGGACCTGCAGGAAGCCAGGCTGTACGGCAACGAGGCCCTGCTGGACCTGCTGGCCGCGCGCCAGGATTTCGGCGCCTGGGTCAAGCATATCCAGAAGGTCGGCTCGGTCGTGCGCGCCGACGTGCACGAACCCGTCCTGTTCGGCAGGGATGAGCTGCGTCGCCGCCAGCTCGCGGTCGGCACGACGCTGGAGGAACTGGAGACCATCCTGCACCCGATGGTCGAAACCGCCGCCGAGGCCGTCGGCTCGATGGGCGACGACGCGCCGCTGGCGGTGCTGTCGTCGCGCTATCGCGGCCTGGCCCATTATTTCCGCCAGGCGTTCAGCCAGGTCACCAACCCGCCGATCGACAGCCTGCGCGAAACCCGGGTCATGAGCCTGGTGACCCGGCTGGGCAATCTGGGCAACATCCTGGAAGAGTCGGAAAACCAGTGCGACCTGCTGCAGCTTCCCAGCCCGGTGCTGACCAGCGGCGAATATGAATCGCTGCTGGCCTTCTGCGGCGACAGCGCGTTCGTCATCGACTGCACCTTCCCGGCGGCGCAGGGCGAGGCCGGGCTGCGCGACGCCATCGCCCGCATCCGCCAGGAAGCCGAGGACAGGGTGCGCGAAGGCTGTACCCACCTGTTCCTGACCGACCAGGACCAGTCGGGCGAGCGCGCCTATATCCCGATGATCCTGGCGACGGCGGCGGTGCATACGCATCTGGTGCGTCAGTCGCTGCGCACCTTCACCTCGCTGAACGTGCGCTCGGCCGAGGCGCTGGACGTGCATGCCGTCGCGGTGACGATCGGGGTGGGGGCCACCACCGTCAATCCGTACCTGGCGCAGGAAAGCATCGCCGATCGCGTCGCGCGCGGCCTGTTCGGCGAGATGTCGCTGCGCGAGGCGGTCGAGCGCTATCGCAAGGCCGTGGACAAGGGCCTGCTGAAAGTGATGTCCAAGATGGGCATCTCGATCGTCTCGGCCTATCGCGGCGGCTATAATTTCGAGGCGATCGGCCTGTCGCGGGCGCTGACGGCGGAATTCTTCCCCGGCATGCCCTCGCGCATCTCGGGCATCGGCCTGTCGGGCATCTCGACCAACGTGCTCAGTTTCCACCAGGCCGCGTGGAACCGCGCCGTGACCCCGCTGCCGGTCGGCGGCCAGTACAAGCTGCGCCGCAACGGCGAGGTCCATGCCTTCGACGGCAACCTGATCCACATGCTGCAGACGGCGGTGGCGACGGACGATTTCTCGATCTATCGCCGCTATGCCGACGCGGTGCGGCGCATGCCGCCGGTGGCGCTGCGCGACCTGCTGGATTTCAAGGGCGGCCGCACCCCGATCCCCGTCGAGGCGGTGGAAAGCATCACCCAGCTTCGCAAGCGCCTGATCGCGCCGGGCATCTCGCTGGGCGCGCTCAGCCCCGAAGCGCACGAGACCCTGTCGATCGCCATGAACCGGATCGGCGCCAAGTCCGATTCGGGCGAGGGCGGCGAGGATCCGTCCCGCGCCAGGCCGCGCCCCAACGGCGACAACGCGTCCTCGGCCATCAAGCAGATCGCCTCGGGCCGTTTCGGCGTCACCGCTCAGTACCTGAATGATTGCCGCGAGATCGAAATCAAGGTGGCCCAGGGCGCCAAGCCCGGCGAGGGCGGGCAGTTGCCCGGCTTCAAGGTCACCGGGATGATCGCCAAGCTGCGCCATGCGACGCCGGGGGTCACGCTGATCAGCCCGCCGCCGCATCACGACATCTATTCGATCGAAGACCTGGCGCAGTTGATCTACGACCTGAAGCAGATCAACCCTGAGGCCACGGTGACGGTGAAGCTGGTCGCGCGCTCGGGCATCGGCACGATCGCCGCCGGCGTGGCCAAGGCCAAGGCCGACGCGATCCTGATTTCCGGCCATAGCGGCGGCACCGGCGCCAGCCCGCAAAGCTCGGTCAAATATGCCGGCCTGCCGTGGGAACTGGGCCTGGCCGAGGCGCACCAGGTGCTGATGCTCAACCGTCTGCGCCACCGGGTGAAGCTGCGCACCGACGGCGGGCTCAAGACCGGGCGCGACGTGGTGATCGCCGCCATGCTGGGGGCCGAGGAGTTCGGCATCGGCACCGCCAGCCTGGTGGCCATGGGCTGCATCATGGTCCGGCAATGCCACTCCAACACCTGCCCGGTCGGCGTGTGCACCCAGGACGAGGCCCTGCGCGAGAAGTTCGAGGGCACGCCCGAGAAGGTCATCAACCTGTTCTCGTTCATCGCCGAGGACGTGCGCAACATCCTGGCCTCGCTGGGCTTCTCCAGCCTGAACGAGGTGATCGGCCGCACCGACCTGCTCAAGCAGGTCTCGCGCGGCGCCGACTACCTGGACGATCTGGACCTGAACTCGCTGCTGGCCCAGGCCGACCCCGGCCCGCATGCGCGCTATTGCACGCTGGAAGGCCGCAACGAGGTGCCCGAGACGCTGGACGCGCAGATGATCGCCGACGCGCGGCCGCTGTTCGACCATGGCGAGAAGATGCAGCTTCACTACAACGTGCAGAACACGCATCGCGCCATCGGCACGCGCATTTCCTCGCTGATCGTGCGGCAGTTCGGCATGGACCGCCTGGCGCCCGGGCACCTGACGGTACGGCTGCGCGGCTCGGCCGGCCAGTCGCTGGGCGCGTTCGCGGTCCAGGGGCTGAAGCTCGAAGTGCTGGGCGACGCCAACGACTATGTCGGCAAGGGCCTGTCGGGCGCCACCATCGTGGTGCGGCAATCGCCGTCCTCGAACCTGGTGTCGAACGAAAACGCGATCATCGGCAACACCGTGCTGTATGGCGCGACCGCCGGCGCGCTCTATGCGGCGGGGCAGGCGGGCGAGCGCTTCGCGGTGCGCAATTCCGGCGCGGTCGCCGTCGTCGAGGGCTGCGGCTCGAACGGCTGCGAATACATGACCGGCGGCACCGTGGTGATCCTGGGCGAGATCGGCGACAATTTCGGCGCCGGCTTCACGGGCGGCATGGCCTTCGTCTATGACGCGCACGACACGTTCGAGCAGCGGGTCAACCCCGACACGCTGCTGTGGAACCGCGTCGCCGACCCGAAATGGGAAGCCACGCTGCGCAAGCTGGTCGAGGCCCACGCGCACGAGACCCGCAGCCGCTATGCGGAATTGCTGCTGCATGAATGGGACCGCGCCCTGCCGCGTTTCTGGCATATCGTGCCGCGCGAATATGCGCGGGTGATCGGCTACACGCCGGCCGTGGAAACCGCGCGCAGCGCCTGAGCGCGCGATCGGCGGGCGCGATCGATATCGGTGACTGGCATCGTGGACGGCCGGGGGAAATCCCCGGCCGTTCGCCGTTCATCGTTTGCCGTTCATCATTTGCTGTCTGGCGCGCCGGGGTCGCGCCCGCACGCATTCCGCACTAGATATTAGGGCAGAACGGTCACCGCGCACGCGGGACGCCTGCATGGGGATGGCAACGAATGGCTATACAGATGCTTCTTTCCGCATGGTCCGACCGGCTGGGCTTACGCGCGGCCGGGGGCGCGGCCGGGGGATCGGCGGTGGCGGCAGCCACCATGGGCGACCTGCCGCGGTGGGACCTGTCCGACCTGTATGACGATCG
Source organism: Nguyenibacter sp. L1 (assembly GCF_035199985.1). GTDB lineage: Bacteria > Pseudomonadota > Alphaproteobacteria > Acetobacterales > Acetobacteraceae > Gluconacetobacter > Gluconacetobacter vanlangensis. The sequence goes on along the minus strand of NZ_CP127015.1, from coordinate 360,536 downwards.
CGATTCCGAGCGCCTGCGCCAGGACCTGGCCCAGGCCGGATCCGACGCCGAAGCCTTCGCCCGGGCCTGGCGTGGCCGCCTGGCCGACGTTCCGGCCGCCGAGCTGGCGCGCGCGATCGCCGAGTATCAGCGGATCGACGAAATCCTGGGCCGTGCCGCGTCCTATGCGCAATTGCTGTTCGCCGCCGATTCGTCCGATCCGGCGAACGGCCGTTTCTCGCAGTCGGTCAATGAACGGCTGACGGATATTTCGACCCACCTGCTGTTCTTCACCCTGGAACTCAACCGCATCGGCGAGCAGGAGATGCAGGATCGCCTGGCCGATCCGGCCCTGGCCCCCTGGACGCCCTTCCTGCGCGACCTGCGGGTGTTCCGCCCCCATCAATTATCCGACGAGGTCGAACAGGTCCTGCACGAGAAATCGGTGACCGGGGCCACGGCCTGGTGCCGCCTGTTCGACGAGACGATGTCCGCCCTGCGCATCCCGCTGGACGGGCATGACCTGACGGTGGGCGAGGCACTGAACCGGCTGTCCGATCCCGACCGCGCCCTGCGCGCGCGGGCGGCCGCGGCGATCGGCACGGTGTTCGGCGACAATATCCGGCTGTTCGCGCTGATCACCAACACGCTGGCCAAGGACAAGGCGATCTCGGACGGCTTGCGCCATTATCCGCGCCCCGGCTCGTACCGCAACCGCAGCAACATGGTCGAGGACGCGGTCGTCGACGCGCTGGTCCAGGCCGTGACGTCGGATTATCCGCGCCTGTCGCACCGCTATTACGCGCTGAAGGCGAAATGGCTGGGACTGGACAAGTTGGAACATTGGGACCGCAACGCCCCCCTGCCATCGGCCGAGGACAGGGTGATCCCCTGGGACGAAGCCTCGCGGCAGGTCCTGGGCGCCTACGAATCCTTCGATCCGCGCATGGGCGTCGTGGCGCGCCGCTTCTTCGACAATGCCTGGATCGACGCGATGCCGTCCCCCGGCAAGGCGTCCGGCGCCTTCGCCCATCCCACCGTGCCGTCGGCGCATCCCTATCTGCTGCTGAATTATCACGGCCGCACCCGCGACGTGATGACCCTGGCGCACGAGCTGGGGCACGGCGTGCATCAGGTGCTGGCCGCCCCGCAGGGCTATCTGATGTCGGGCACGCCGCTGACCCTGGCGGAAACCGCCAGCGTGTTCGGCGAGATGCTGACCTTCCGCGCCCTGCTGGATGCCGAGACCGATCCGGTCCGCCGCCGCATCATGCTGGCCGGCAAGGTCGAGGACATGCTGAACACGGTGGTGCGCCAGATCGCGTTCTACCGGTTCGAGACCCTTCTGCATGACGAGCGCAGGACCGGCGAATTGCTGCCCGAGCGCATCGGCGCCCTCTGGCGGCAGGTCCAGGCCGAAAGCCTGGGGCCGGCCTTCAATTTCACGCCGGAATACGACGTGTACTGGACCTATGTCCCGCATTTCGTCCATTCTCCGTTCTACGTCTATGCCTATGCGTTCGGGGATTGCCTGGTGAACGCGCTCTATGGCGTGTTCCAGTCCGGACATCCCGGCTTCCAGGACAAATATCTGGACATGCTGCGGGCCGGCGGGACCAGGCGGCATCGCGAATTGCTGGCGCCCTTCGGGCTGGACGCGGCCGATCCGGGCTTCTGGCGCAAGGGGCTGGACGTGATCGCCGGATTTATCGACGAGCTGGAGCGTGCCTGACGTGGCGGATGAACGGGACCTCGACAATACCGGGCTGTTCGGCGAAATCCGCCGGATGGTCCGGACATCGGGCGCGATGGGCGGGATCGCGGCCCGCATCGCGGGGCACAGGATGGGCCTGCGCACCGACCTCGCCACCCATGCAGGGGACCTGAAATCGGTGCTGGGCGGCCTGAAAGGGCCGCTGATGAAGGGCGCGCAGCTTCTCTCGACCATTCCCGGCGCGCTGCCCGAGGAATATGCCGTCGAACTGGCGCAGTTGCAGTCCAATGCCCCGCCGATGGGCTGGGGCTTCGTGCGCCGGCGCATGGCGACCGAACTGGGCCGCGACTGGGAACGCCGCTTCGCGCGGTTCGAGCACGAGGCCGCCGCCGCCGCCAGCCTGGGGCAGGTCCATCGCGCCATCCTGCCGGACGGGCGCCGCGTGGCCTGCAAGCTGCAATATCCCGACATGCAGGCGACGGTGGATTCCGACCTGCGGCAATTCCGCATGGCGGTCGGGCTGTATTACCGCATCGACAGCACGATCAAGCAGGACGACGTGCTGGTGGAACTGACTGCCCGCCTGCAGGAGGAACTGGATTACACGCGTGAGGCCGCCAATCTGCGGCTCTATCGCCTGATGCTGGCGGATTATCCCAAGGTCAGCGTCCCCGCGCCGGTCGAGGACCTGTCCACGCGCCGGCTGCTGACCATGGACTGGCTGGACGGGCGCGGCGTGCAGACGGTGCTGGACGCCAACCCGACGCTGGAGCAGCGCAACGCCATGGCGCTGGCGCTGTTCCAGGCCTGGTACGTGCCGCTCTATCGCTATGGGGTCATCCATGGCGACCCGCATATGGGCAATTTCACCGTGCGTGACGATTACGGGCTGAACCTGCTGGACCTGGGGGCGATCCGCATCTTCCACGCCAGGTTCGTGCAGGGGATCATCGACCTCTATCGGGCGCTCGAGCGCGATGACGAGGATCTGGCCTATCACGCCTATCAGGCCTGGGGCTTCACCGACATGTCGCGCGAAACGATGCGGGTGCTGAATGAATGGGCCCGCTTCATCTACGAACCGCTGATGCAGGACCGCGTTCGCCCGATTCAGGAAAGCGGCGATCCGCAATTCGGCCGCGCGGTCGCCGAACGGGTCTATGCCGGGCTGAAACGGACCGGCGGCGTGCGGCCGCCGCGCGAATTCGTGCTGGTCGACCGCTCGGCGATCGGGCTGGGCAGCGTGTTCCTGCGCCTGGGCGCGCAGTTGAACTGGTACCGGCTGTTCCAGGAACTGATCGCCGATTTCGACGCGGCCCAGTTGGCCGCCCGGCAGGAGAACGCGCGGCAGGCCGCCCGCGTCCCGGCCCCGATCGAGGGGTGAGTTTCAGAATGGCAGGGCGTGCTGCGCGGGCCGCGCCTCGTCCCGGCCGGCCCGGCGGGCCTGCTCGGTCCGCAAGGTGAAGGCCAGGTCCGGGCCGCGATGCCGGTCCGTGGCCAGCAGCCGGTCCAGTTCGGCGTTCTCCAGGCTGCCGATCCGCCGGCCCCGCAGCGGGCCGTGCGGCACGCGCGCCAGCAGCGCGGGCTCGCGCGACCAGCGCAGCAGCGATTCGACCGATGCCGCGGCCAGCATGTCGCGCAGATGATGCGCCGTCACATAGGCATCCGGCCCGGCCCGGTGCGCGGGCGTGCCCAGCGCGCGGTCCAGCCCGTCGGGGCGGCGGGAATAGCGCAGACCCTGGTTGGAATGGCCCGGCTCGTCGGGCCACACCCGCAACGCGCCCTTGTAGGTGCAGATCCAGCGCAGCCCCACGGTCACCGACGGCGGCAGCAGGCCGCGGATCCAGCCTTGCTCGAAGGCGGCGCGATGGGCGGCCAGCGCCACGGGCGGGCGGTCCGGGCGCAGGATCGCGGGCGCGATCGCGGCGAAATCGGGCGCGCCGCGCACATCCGCGTCGGTGATGTGATGGATGGCGGTGGTGCCCGGCGTGATCGGCCGGCCGGGATCGGTCAGCCTGGCCCAGGGCGGGCCGTCCAGCGCCCAGCCGCCATCCGCGCACAGCACCACGTCCTGCCAGCCGATCTCGACGACGCCGCCGTCCGACGCATCCCGGCCGCTGGTCTCCAGGTCGATGACGCGCACGAAGGGGGCCGGCTCACCTGGGCGTCGCGGCGGTTGGAATCCATCCATGTCCTTCAATCTAGGCGCGTGCCGGACGGTGCCAAGCCCCGATCGTCATCGGCACGGCGCCATCGGGCCTCGGGGGCATGCCGCTCGGCCCTTGCGTCCGGCCCGTGCCGTCCCCACAGTCCACCCCATGCCCGCACCCGCCCGCGCCAAAGCCCGCCGTCCCGATCCGTCCGCCGAAATCGTGACCTTCCAGCCCGAACGGCAGCCGCCGAAGGAAAAGACGCGGCGCCTGACCATCAGCGCGCCCTACGAACCGGCGGGCGACCAGCCCCAGGCGATCGCCGAACTGGTCGCGGGGATCGCGGCGGGCGAACGCGACCAGGTGCTGCTGGGCGTCACCGGCTCGGGCAAGACCTTCACCATGGCCAAGATCATCGAGGCCACGCAGAAGCCGACCCTGGTGCTGGCGCCGAACAAGACCCTGGCCGCCCAGCTCTATGGCGAGATGAAGCAGTTCTTCCCCGACAACGCGGTGGAATATTTCGTCAGCTACTACGATTACTACCAGCCCGAGGCCTATGTCCCGCGCTCGGACACCTATATCGAAAAAGACAGTCAGATCAACGAGCAGATCGACCGGATGCGCCACGCCGCCACCCAGGCGCTGCTGGAACGCAACGACGTCATCATCGTGGCCTCGGTGTCGTGCATCTATGGTATCGGCTCGGTCGAAACCTATTCACGCATGGTGGTGCGGCTGGAAACGGGGGGCGAGATCGATCGCGAGCGGCTGGTCAAGGCGCTGGTCGAACTGCAATATCGCCGCAACGACGCGGCCTTCCAGCGCGGCACCTTCCGGGTGCGCGGCGAGAGCATCGATATCTTTCCGGTGCAGAACGAGGACCGGGCCTGGCGGGTCTCGCTGTTCGGCGACGAGATCGATTCGATCATCGAGTTCGATCCGCTGACCGGCGACAAGACGGGCGACCTGCAGGACATCAGCGTCTATGCCAACAGTCACTATGTGACGCCGCGCCCCACGCTGAACCAGGCGGTGGTGGGCATCAAGCACGAGCTGCGCCAGCGCCTGGCCGAACTGGCCGATGAGGGCAAGCTGCTCGAGATCGAACGGCTGCAGCAGCGCACGACCTTCGATCTCGAAATGATCGAGACCACCGGCGTGTGCAAGGGAATCGAGAATTATTCCCGCTACCTGTCCGGCCGCAAGCCGGGCGAGCCGCCGCCGACCCTGTTCGAATATCTGCCCGAGGACGCGCTGCTGATCGTCGATGAGAGCCACGTCACCGTGCCGCAGATCGGCGGCATGGAACGCGGCGACTATGCGCGCAAATCCATCCTGTCCGAATTCGGCTTCCGCCTGCCGTCCTGCCTGGACAACCGGCCGCTGAAATTCGCCGAATGGGACAAGTTCCGGCCCCAGACCCTGTTCGTCAGCGCCACCCCCGGACCGTGGGAGATGGAGCGGGTGGGCGGCGTGTTCGCCGAGCAGGTCATCCGCCCGACCGGCCTGATTGATCCCGTCACCGATATCCGTCCGGTCGAGCGGCAGGTCGACGACCTGCTGGCCGAATGCCGCCTGACGATCGCGGCCGGCGGCCGGGTGCTGGTCACCACCCTGACCAAGCGCATGGCCGAAGACCTGACCGATTACATGAACGAATCCGGGATCCGCGTCCGCTATCTGCATTCCGACGTCGATACGCTGGAGCGGATCGAGATCATCCGCGACCTGCGGCTGGGCGCCTTCGACGTGCTGATCGGCATCAACCTGCTGCGCGAAGGGCTGGACATTCCCGAATGTTCGCTGGTCGCGATCCTGGACGCGGACAAGGAAGGATTCCTGCGCTCGCGCACCTCGCTGATCCAGACGATCGGCCGCGCCGCGCGCAATGTCGACGGGCGCGTGCTGCTCTATGCCGACACCATGACCGACAGCCTGCGCTACGCGGTCGAGGAGACCGCCCGCCGGCGCGAAAAACAGTCGGCATGGAACGCGGCGCACGGCATCACCCCGCAATCGGTCCGCAAGCAGATCGGCGAGGCCCTGTCCTCGGTGTTCGAGCAGGATTACGTCACCGTCTCGCCGCTCAAGGGCGAGACGGTCGGCGAATTCGTCGGCAAGGACCTGGGCAGCACGATCGCCGAACTGGAAAAGCGCATGCGCGCCGCCGCCGCCGACCTGGAATTCGAGACGGCGGCCCGGCTGCGCGACGAGATCAAGCGGCTCGAGGCGCTGGAACTGGGGCTGGAACCGGCCCCGGCCCCGGTCTCGACCGGCGGCACGCCGGCCACGTCCGGCCGGCCGCCCCGCCGCAAGGGGGCCAAGGTCCCCGAACCGCTGGGGCCGGGCGGGGGTGGCTACGACCCGTCCAAGGGGCGCGGCCCCCGGCGTCGCGGCGCGCGATAGGGCGGCCCGCCCGACATGGATCGTGATTGGGGATCGTGATTGGGCCGAATCGCCCGGCCGCGTGAAGATACGCCGAAAGCAACAGGGCAGGGTGGCCTATGCCAGAGCAGCTTATGCCAGGGCAGCATATGCCGGAGCAGCGCATGATCGAACTGGCGGCGGGCTCGGCGCGGCTGGGATTGCTGCCCGGCCTGGGCGGAGCCGTCGCCTATTGGACGAGCGGCGGGCTCGATATCCTGCATGCCGTCGCGGACCCCAACCTGCTGGCCCAGCGGGGCCGCGCGGTCGCCGCCTATCCGCTGGTGCCGTTTTCCAACCGGGTGGCGGATGGCTGCTTCCAGTTCGACGGCGTGCCATACCGGATGCGGCCGAACTTCGCCGGCGAGCCCCATGTCATCCACGGCAATGGCTGGGAACATGCCTGGCGGCTGGAATTGCTGTCCGACGACAGCGCCACCCTGGGCCTGTCCTGGAATCCGCACCTGGATCCCCGTCATCCGAATCCGCAATGGCCCTTCGCCTATCGCGCGCAACTGCGATTCGACCTGCGGCAGGACGGGCTGTCGATCGGCATGATGATCGAAAATACCGATCAGCATCCGCAGCCGGCGGGCCTGGGATTCCATCCCTATTTTCCCCGGCGCGGCGCCCTGCATCTGGGATTTTCCGCCGGCACCGTCTGGACCAACGACGACCGCCACCTGCCGGCGCTGCGTGTGCCCGCCACGGGCGAGTGGTCGTTCGAGCAGATGCGCCTCATCGGCGCGCAGGCGATCGATCATTGCTATGCGGAATGGAGCGGCGCGGCCTTCCTGCGCTGGCCGCAGGACAATCTGGCGCTGACGATCTCGGCCGACGACCCGTTTCGCCACCTGGTTCTCTATACCCCGCCCGGCCGGCCCTTCATCGCCGTCGAACCGGTGACCCACATGAACGATGCCCTGAACCACCCGGGCGTGGCCGACGGGGGCCTGCGAATCCTCGCTCCCGGCCGCAAGCTGGAAGGCCATATCCGTCTTGCCCTCACGGGGTGCTGAGTCCGCCCGGTTCTTGCCGTCATGCTACTCCGCCACGATTTTTCCACCCGAAGGGTTTCAGATTCGGGACGCTCGGGCAAAATGGCCTTCATGACCGATGACGACGACGACGACGACCGCCCCCGCGCGCCGGATGGGGTGTCGCGCTACATGACGGCGGCCGGCCTAGCCGCGATGCGCGGCGAGCTGAACGCCCTGCTGCGCGACGAGCGGCCGCGAATCGTCGAAATCGTCTCCTGGGCGGCCGGAAACGGCGATCGCTCGGAAAACGGCGACTATCTCTACGGCAAGAAGCGCCTGCGCGAGATCGATCGCCGGGCGCGTTTCCTGACCCGCCGGATCGAGAAGGCGATCGTCGTCGATCCCGCCGCCCAGACCCGGCGCGACCGCGTCTTCTTCGGCGCCACCGTGACCTATGCGACCGAGACGGACGAGGAACGCACGGTCACCATCCTGGGGGTGGACGAGGCCGATCTCGCCGCGGGCCAGGTCAGCCTGGCCTCGCCCGTCGCCCGCGCCGTGCTGGGCGGGCGGGTCGGGGACGAGGTCCGGCTGATGACGCCGGCCGGGGCCGAGATCATCGAAATCCTGCGGATCGCCTATCCCGAACCGGACGGCGCGCAGCAATCCGCTTCCGCCAGCGTGTTATGAGGTTTTTCGATACCCCGAACTCGATTAAGAAGCGGGGGCGGACGACCCTTGACGTCGTTCGGGGTTCGAATCGCGTCCGGAGGTTGCGTCCATGTCCCGCCCGCTGAAGGTTGCCGTGCAGATGGATCCCCTGGCCGGGATCGACATAAACGGCGATTCGACCTTCGCCCTGATGCTCGAGGCCCAGGCGCGGGGGTACGAGCTGTTCGTCTACCACGTCCAGGGACTCAGCCTGCGTGAGGGCCGCCACGGCGCCGTCCGCGCCGAGCGCCTGACTGCCCGCGCCCGCCCGGCCGCCGTCCGGCGCGTCAGGGGCGACCATGCGACCCTGGGCGAGGAACGGATCCTGGACCTGTCGCAGATGGACGTCATCCTGATGCGGCAGGACCCGCCCTTCGACATGGCCTATATCACCGCCACCCATATGCTGGAACATGTCCACGGCATCGGCCCGGACCGCGCCCTGGTGGTCAACGACCCGGCGTCGGTGCGCAACGCGCCCGAGAAGCTGCTGGTCACCCATTATCCCAACCTGATGCCGCCGACCCTGGTGACGTGGGACCAGCAGGCCATCCGCGATTTCCGCGCCGAATGGCGCGACATCATCGTCAAGCCGCTGTTCGGCAATGGCGGCGCCGGGGTGTTCCGCATCCGCGAGGACGACGAAAACCTGAACGCCCTGCTGGAAATGCATTTCGCCCGCTCGCGCGAGCCGCTGATGATCCAGCGTTATGAACCGGCGGTGCGGCGCGGCGACAAGCGGATCATCCTGGCCGACGGGCAGCCGATCGGCGCGATCAACCGTGTCCCGGCCGAGGGCGAGGCGCGGTCGAACATGCATGTCGGCGGCAAGGCGGTGCAGGTCGCGCTGACCCCCCGCGACCGCGAGATCTGCGCGGCGATCGGCCCGATGCTGCGCGAGAAGGGGCTGATCTTCGTCGGGATCGACGTGATCGGCGACTGGCTGACCGAAATCAACGTGACCTCGCCGACCGGGCTGCAGGAAATGGACCGCTTCGACGGCATCAATTCCGCCGGCCTGATCTGGGATTGCATCCTGCGCCGGCTGGAGGGCGCAGGCGACGGCGCGGGCGGATTTGTGGCCTGACGGCGTGACGCGCGCCCGTGGCCACTTGAAGACAATCGCCCGGCAGGGCAGAGAGGATTCCTGATGAGCGAAGTTCTTCAAGATGCCTCGCCCGAGGCCAGTGGGGCGGCGACCGCCGTTGGGGGCTATACGCCCGCCCCGCGTTCCGCCCTGGATGCCGAGGCCGTGAAAGCCGCCTATCGCCGTTGGGCGGGGGTCTATGACGCGCTGTTCGGCGGCGTGTCGGCATTCGGCCGCAAGCGCGCGGTCGCGGCGGTCAACAGCCTGCCCGGCACCGCGGTGCTCGAAGTCGGGGTGGGCACCGGCCTGGCGCTGCCGCATTACCGGTCGGACAAGCGCATCACCGGCATCGACCTGTCCGGCGACATGCTGGACCGCGCGCGCCAGCGCGTGGCGCGCATGAATCTGCGCCATGTCGACGCACTGCTGGAAATGGATGCCGAGGACACGCGCTTCGCCGACGGCTCGTTCGACGTCGCCGTGGCGATGTTCGTCGCCTCGGTGGTGCCCAATCCGCGCCGCCTGCTGGCCGAACTGAAGCGCGTGGTCCGGCCCGGCGGCCATATCCTGTTCGTCAATCATTTCCTGGCCACCGGCGGCGTGCGCCTGGCGGTGGAACGCAGCATGGCCCGTGCCTCGCGCTCGCTGGGCTGGCATCCGGATTTCGCGATCGAATCGCTGCTGCCGCCGGCCGACCTGGCGCGGGCCAGCATCCACCCGGTGCCGCCCGCGGGGCTGTTCACCCTGGTGGTCCTGCCGCGCGATCCGGCCGCGCCGTCGGCCGAAACGCGGGCCTGATATTCCCCCAGGACATCCCTGGTGCACCCCCGGGGGCGTCCCTTCGGGCCCGGCGGGGCTCGTTTTTCCCCGCACGCTTCGGTAAAGTCGCGGCGAATTGAGCAGGGCCGCCCGTCCGGCCCCTTGTCGCAGGAGGTTGGGCGCATGCCGACAGAGGGCCAGGTTCCAGCAGCGGTCGGAACCGGCAGCTTTCCGGCGCGACGCGGTCGCGTCTTCAGTCACAGGCATGTCGGCACGCTGTATCTGGCGCTTGCCGTCCTGGCCGGGCTGACCGGCGGCGCGCTGGCGCTGCCGCTGCAACTGGCCCAGGCCGGGCAGGGCGCCGCTTCCGGCGGCGGACTGGCCCGGGCCGCGATCGACCATGGCGCGCTGATGGTGCTGTTCTGCGCCTTGCCGGCCCTGACGGGCGGGTTCGGCACCTGGTTCGTGCCGATGCTGCTGGGCGCGCCCGACATGGCCTCCCGCCGGGCTTCCCTGCTGGCCTGGATCGGCCTTGCCGTCAGCTTCCTCCTGGTCCTCTCCGGCGTGCAGGTCGGGCTGGGCATGCTGCTGTGGTGCGCGGCGATGCTGGGCTGGTCCATCAACATGGCCGCCACCGTGCTGAACATGCGCCGTCCGGGCATGGACCTGCGCGCGATGCCGCTCTTCGCCTGGGCCCAGGCGCTGACGGCGCTGATGATGGTGGTGACCCTGCCGGTCCTGGCGGCGTCGCTGACGCGCGGCCTGCTCGCGGGCGCGCCGCACGGCGCGGGACAGGCCGTTCCGGCCCTGCGCGCCTTCTCCGGTCCCGAAATCGGCCTGCTGCTGCTGCCGGCCGCCGGAATCGTCTGCCAACTGGTCGAAACCTTCTCGGGCGTGGCGCTCCGCCGCCGGGCCGCCGCCCTGGGCGCGATGGCGGTGCTGTCGGTCGGCGGGGCCACGATCTGGGTGCATGACCTGTTTTCCGGCGGCCTGGCGGCCCAGCCGGCGGCCCGCCCCGTGATCGAGCAGGCGGCGACCGGCCTGCCGATGCTGGTGCTGCTGGCGGTCTGGGGCGCGACGGTGCGGGCCGGGCGGCCGGTCTTGCGCGTGCCGATGCTGTGGGCCTGCGCCTTTGCCGCCCTGCTGCTGGCGGGGCCGGCCCTGGCCTGGCTGGGCGGCGTTCCGGCCGGCCATGCCGTGGCGCTGCCGGCCGCTTTGTTCGCGACCTTCGGCGGGTTCTATTACTGGATCGGCAAGATGACCGGCCACCAGTGCCCCGAGAGCGGGGGCCGGCTGCATGTCGCGCTGGCGACGGCAGGCACGCTGCTGTGCCTGGCCCCGCACCGGCCGGCCTGCGTGCTGGCGGGGGTGATCCTGCTGGGCCTGTCGATGCTGGCCTTCGTCATGACCGCCGGCCTGGCGCTGCGCGGCGGCGCGCGGGTGCGCGCGGCCAATTACTGGGGCCCCGGCGCACGTACCCTTGAATGGACCCTGGCCACGCCGGCGCCGCGCGACGCCTTCGCCGATTTCCCGTATCACGGAGCCGGCGCATGAGCCTCTCCCTTTCCGAGGACGCGACCCGCTTCGACGCCGCCCTGGTCGGGACCGAGGCCAGGGACTGGGTCGCGCTGCTCAAGCCCAGGGTGATCTCGCTGGTGGTGTTCACCGGGGCCGCCGGGCTGGCCATGGCGCCGGGCCGGATCAACCCGCTGATCGCCTGCATCGCCATCCTGTGCATCTGCATGGCCTCGGGCGCGGCCGGGGCGATCAATATGTGGTACGACCGCGATATCGACGCGGTCATGACCCGCACCGCCCGCCGCCCGATCCCCGACGGCCGCATCCGCGCCGATGCCGCGCTGGGCTTCGGCATCGGCCTGTCCGTGGCCTCGGTGCTGCTGATGTGGCTGGCCACCAACCTGCTGGCGGCCTGTGTGCTGGGGTTCTCGATCTTCTTCTATGCCGTGGTCTATACGATGTGGCTCAAGCGTTCGACGCCGCAGAACATCGTCATCGGGGGCGCCGCCGGCGCGTTTCCGCCGATGATCGGCTGGGCGGCCGCCACCGGTTCGCTGGGCGTGATGCCCGTCGTCATGTTCGCGATCATCTTCCTCTGGACCCCGCCGCATTTCTGGTCGCTGTCGCTCTACGCCTGCAAGGATTACGGCCGGGCCGGCATTCCCATGCTGCCGGTGGTGCGCGGTGCGCGGCATACGCGCTGGCAGATCCTGTGGTACACGCTGGCGCTGTCCGCGGTCTCGCTGGTGCCGCCGGCCCTGCATCTGGCGGGTTGGCTCTATGCCGCGACCGCGATCCTGCTCGATGCGGGTTTCGTCTTGTGCGCGGTGCGGGTATTGCGCGATCGGCAGGATGCGGACGGCACAAGCCTGACCGGCGACAAGCCCGCCCGCCACGCCTTCCGTTTTTCGCTGGCCTATCTCTTCCTGCTGTTCTGCGGGCTGCTGGCCGATCATGTCCTGATCGGAGGATAAGGGACGATGCCGACGGAACAGCCGATTTCCCTCACCGCGGCGCAGGCGGCGGAATATGCCCGTCGGCATCGCGGCCGCGTCATCGGCGCCGCGATGACGCTGCTGGCGCTGGCCGCGATCATCTACGCGCTGGCACTGGTCAGGCTGTAGGGCCCGGTCACCGTGCCTGCTGGATCGCCGACAACAGCCATGCCCCGCCGCGCGACGGCCGGACGAAGGTCCAGAGTTCGGTCGTGGTCACCCGCTCCGTCGAGCTGCCGTCGATCACGTGGCCGACCATGTCGGTGGTGATATCCACCATCGAATAGCGCATGGCGACGGTGGCATAGTCGAAGCCGTTTTCCGACCAGGCTTCGGCCAAATCGCCCCGCTCGAAGCGGACGTCCGAGACCACGTTGCGGGCCCCACGGCTGGCCAGGTCCGAAAGCTGCGCGTTGAAATACCCCACCATTTCCGGTGTCGCCATATGCTGCAGCGCCGGCAGGTTCTGCTGGTTCCAGGCCGCCTGGATATCGACCAGTAGCCGCTGGAATGCGCGGTAATCGTCCGGGGTGACGGTCAACTGGCCGGGCGCCGGGCCCTGGCCATAGGCCCCGGGCGCCGCCGGCATGCTCATCCGTCGCGCGGCGCCGCCCGAAAACCGCCGGACCAGCCAGCCGATCAGCAGCCCCAGCAGCAGCAACTGGATCAGGAAGCCGAAGAAACTGCCCCCGCCATGCAGCCCGCCGGCAATCCCGTGCCCGAACAGCACACCGAACAGGCCGGCCCCCAGCAGCCCGCCCAGAAACCCGCCGGCAAAAGGATGCGGCCGCGCATAGGGCGCGCCATAAGGCGCTCCGTACGGCGAACGCGGGAAGGCGGAGGGATTGCCGGAATACCCGCCCAGGGGCGACGGCGATTGCGGCGTGATCGAACGCTGCATCGGTGCCGCGCCATAAGGCGCCGTCGTGGTCGGGGCAGGGGCGCTATAGGTCCGCGATCCCCGGCTGCCCAGCGACATCCCGCCGCCCGGCCGGGCATCCGCCTGGTACGCCAGGCCGCCCTGCGCGATCGCGAGGGCCGCGCCCAGCAGCAGGAACGCCGCACGGCGCGCCAGGCGAGGCCGGACGGTACGGGTCGGAATGGTCATGCGGTCTGTTCCTGTCCTGTCTGATGCTGGGCCTGTCTGATGCTGGGCCCGTCTGGTGCTGGGCCTGTCCGACGGGGGGCCGTATTCAGGCTCCGGCGATCATCATGTCGTCGATCCGGATCGTCGGCGCGTTGGTCGCCCGGCGGAATTCCAGGTCGTCGGCCAGTACCATCCGGGCGAACATGTCGTTCAGGTTGCCGGCGATGGTCAGTTCGGCGACCGGTTCGGCCAGCACGCCGCCCCGGATCATGAATCCCGCAGCCCCGCGGCTGTAATCGCCGGTCAGGCCGTTGATGGCAGATCCCATCAGTTCGATGACATAGATCCCCTCGGCGATGTCCTGCATCAGCGCGGCCGGCGTCAGGGTGCCGGGGCGCGCATACAGGCTGCCCAGCGACGGGACGGGCGGCGCGGACGGTCCACGGCTGGCCCGGCCATTGCCGGTGGTCCCGATCTGCCGCGCGCTGCGCGAATCCAGCGCCCAGTTCGTCAGCACCCCGTCGCGCACGATCTCCAGCACGCCGCTCCGCACGCCTTCGCCGTCGAACGGGTGCGCCGCCAGGCCGCGCGGTCGCGTGGGGTCGTCCAAGATGTCGAGGCCGGCCGGCATGATTCGCTGGCCCATCCGGTCCTTCAGGAAGGACGTGCCCCGCGCGATCGCATTGCCGTTCACCGCGCCGGCCAGATGCCCCAGCAGGCTGGCCGACACGCGGGGATCGTACACCACCGCCATCCTGCCGGTGCGCGGCCGGCCGGGATTCAGCCGCGCAACCGTGCGCTCGCCGGCGCTGCGTCCGATCGCGGCGGGATCGTCCAGGTCGGCCAGATGCACCGCACTGTGATAATCATAGTCGCGCTGCATGCCCGTGCCGTGCCCGGCCAATACGCTGGCCGACACCGAATGGCCGCTGCGCGCATAGCGGCCGGAAAACCCGGCTGAACTCATCAGCACGATGTCCGACAGGCTGGCGGTGGCCGACCCGCCATTGCTGTTGGTCACCCCGGCCACCGACAGCGCGGCATCCTCGGCCGCGCGCGCGCGCGCGAGCAGCGATGCGGTGTCCGGACGCGCCATGTCCAGCAGATCCAGGCCCGTGCCGTCCACGAACCCCGTCTCCGCCAGGGGCGACAGCCCGGCATGCGGGTCCTCGGGCACCACGCGGGCCATGGCCAGCGCCTGCTCGACCAGGGGCGCGAACCGCTCGGGGTCCAGCCCCGTGGCCGACACGATGGACGACCGGCGCCCGACGAACACCCGCAGGCCCAGGTCCTGGGTCTCGGATCGTTCCAGGTCCTCGGTCCGGCCGTTGCGGACCTGCACGCCCTGGGTCGTGCGCGCCAGGTACAGCGCGTCGGCCGCATCGGCGCCGGCCGCGCGGGCCATGGCCAGCAGGTCGCCGATCAGGTCCAGCGGATCGCCGGTCATGCCGCAAGCGCCTCGGCGATGGCGGCGACGTCCGGCATCTGGCTAACCGGCCCCAGCGATGCCAGGGTCGGCCGGCCACGGAACAGCCGCGCGGCCACGCGCTGCACGTCGCCGATGCCCACCGCGTCGATCCGCGCCACGGTCTCGGCGGTCGGGATCAGCCGGCCGAATATCTGCAATTGCCGGGCCAGTTGCTCGCAGCGGCTGCCGGTGCTTTCCAGCGACATCAGCAGCGAGGACTTCAACTGCGCCCGCGCCCGGTTCAGCTCATCCTGGCCGATGCGGGTCTGCACCTTGCGCAGTTCCTCCAGGGTCACGGGGACCAGTTCCTCGATCTGGTCCCCGCCCGTGCCGGCATAGATCCCGAACAGTCCGCCGTCGCGGAACGGCGCGTTGAACGAATAGACCGAATAGACCAGCCCCCGCTTCTCGCGGATCTCCTGGAACAGGCGCGACGACATGCCGCCCCCCAGCAGGGTCGACAGCAGCAGGACCGGATAATAATCCGGATCGCCATAGCCGACGGACGGAAAGCCCAGCACCACATGGGCCTGGTCCAGGTCCTTCTCCTTGCGGAATTCCCCGCCCAGATAGCGGGATTCGAACGAGGCCGATCCCGCCTGCGCCGGCAGGTCGGCGAAATGCCGCTGGACCAGCGCCACCACGTCGTCATGCGCCAGGTTGCCCGCTGCCGCGATCACGGTGTTCGCGGTGGTGTAATGGGTGCGCATATAGCGCATCAGCGTCTCGCGGCTCATCTCGCGGATCAGGGGCTCGGTGCCCAGGGTCGGGCGGCCCATCGGCTGGCCGGGAAACGCGGTTTCCTGGAAATGGTCGAAGATGATGTCGTCGGGCGTGTCGTTCGCCTGGCCGATCTCCTGCAGGATGACCCCGCGCTCGCGCTCCACCTCGTCGGGGGCGAAGGTGCTGTGGGTCAGGATATCGCCGATGATGTCGACCCCCAGCTTCAGGTCTTCCTTCAGCAGCTTGACGTAATAGGCCGTGTGCTCGCGCGCGGTATAGGCGTTGATGTGCCCGCCCACATTCTCGATCTCCTCGGCGATCCCGGCGGCGCTGCGGCTGTCCGTCCCCTTGAAGGCCATATGCTCCAGGAAGTGCGAGACGCCGTTCTCCGCGGCGTGCTCATGGCACGTGCCGGCGGCCACATAGGCGCCGAAGGATACGGTCTCCACGCGTTCCATATGTTCGGTAACGACCGTCAGGCCGGAAGGGAGGCGGGTGACGTTGATCTGCTCTGTCATCAGGGTCCTGCGTGACGGTCCGGCCGGCGGGGCCGGACGTCCGGGTCATGGAAAAAAAATCGCTCAGGCGTTCTTCAGCACCGCGGCCCGCACCCGGTCTTCGACCGCGTCCAGCCGGGCGGCCACCACCTCGTAACGTTCGGGCCGGTCGAATAGATCCGCCAGCCGCGGCGGCAGGGCGGGGCGAATCCCGATGGCGGCCTCCATCGCGTCGGGAAACTTGGCCGGGTGGGCGGTCGCCATCGCCACCATCGGAATGCCCGGTTCGCGGAACATCCGCCCGGCGGCGATCCCGATGGCGCTGTGCGGGTCGGCCAGGTAGCCGCTTTGCGCATACAGCTTGCGGATTTCGGTCTTCGTGGCCTCGTCGTCAAGGGCCAGGGCATGGAACAGCTCGGCGGCCCGCCGCCAGGTCGCGTCGGGCACCGCCATGCGGCCGGTCCGGCGGAAATCGGTCATGATCCGTGCGCAGGACGCGGCGTCCCGGTCCAGCAGCTCGAACAGCAGCCGCTCGAAATTCGACGAAACCTGGATGTCCATCGACGGCGACAGGCTGGGGACCACGCCCTGCACGCTCATGTCGTTGCCGCGCAGGAAGCGGGTCAGGATGTCGTTGCGGTTCGACCCCACGCACAGCGCCCGCACCGGCAGCCCCATGCGCCGCGCCGCCCAGGCGGCCAGGATGTTGCCGAAATTGCCGGTCGGCACCGCAAAGGCGACCGCGCGATCCGGCGCGCCCAGGGCCAGCGCGGCATAAACATAGTACGGAATCTGCGCCGCGATGCGGGCCCAGTTGATGGAATTGACAGCCGACAGGCGCATCTCCTGCCGGAAGGGGGCGTCGGCGAACATCGCCTTCACCAGGTCCTGGCAGTCGTCGAACGTACCCTGCACCGCCAGATTGGTCACGTTGGGTTCCAGCACGGTGGTCATCTGCCGCCGCTGCACGTCCGAGGTGCGGCCCTCGGGGTGCAGGATGACGGTCTTGACCCGGGTACGGCCCCGGCACGCCTCGATCGCCGCCGACCCCGTATCGCCCGAGGTCGCGCCCACGATGGTCACGTGCGCGTCCCGTTCGGCCAGCACATGGTCGAACAGCCGGCCCAGCAACTGCATCGCCATGTCCTTGAAGGCCAGGGTCGGCCCGTGGAACAGTTCCTGGACGAACAGCCCGTCTTCCACCTGCACCAGCGGCACGATCGCCGCATGGTCGAACCCGGCATAGGCCTCATGGCACAGGCGCCGCACCGTCTCGGGGGCGATGCTGCCGGCGGCGAAGGGCCCGATGATCCGCGCCGCCAGTTCGGGATAGGACAGGCCGCGCAGCGCGCGCCAGTCATCGGCGCTCAGGACGGGCCAGGTCTCGGGCAGATACAGCCCGCCATCCTCGGCAAGGCCGGCCAGCAGGACCTCGGAAAAATCGCGGACAGGGGCCTGACCCCGGGTAGAGACGTAACGCATGGCGCAATCATATCGCCAAGCCGACCCGCCGCGAAGGGGGCGCGTTCACCCCGGCGCGGCTATCGCATCGGGGCGAGGACGGGTTCAGTATGCGGGCGGCGGCAGCGCCCCGACATCGACGCGATACAGGTCCAGCGGCCATCGCACTTCGGCCCGCCCGCCATCGAATCGGGGCGTGCGGTCCAGTTGGGCCACGGGGACGTAAAGCTGGCCCCCCGGGGTAACATAAGGCTCGGCCGGCCAGCGCAGGCGCGGGTCGACGACGATCCGCTGATAGATCCGCCCGGCGGTGAAGCGGAAAATGCTGCCGGTGGACACGTCGTCGAAATACAGCGTGCCATCGCGGTCCACCGTCATCCCGCCCAGCGGCGGCGTATTGTACCAAAGCGTCGCTCCGTCATCCAGTTCGACCCCGGTGACGCTGGTATCGGTCAGCAGGTCGGTGCCGATCCGGTAGAGCGGCCCGCACAGAGGCTGATAATACAGCCACTGACCGTCGGGGCTGACCTCCAGATGGTTCACGTTCACGGCCGCGACATGGCCGTTCGCCCCCCGCAGCACGCGTCCGCCGGTCATGATCGGCCGCTGCGCCGTCAAGGACGGGTGATGGTCCAGCAGGCGGCGCTGCCCGCCATGGCCCGGCCCGTCGCCAAGGTCGATCACGATCAGCCCGGCGACGCCCGAATCGCCGACGAAGCCGTGGCCGCGGGCGATGCGCACGCCCGCCGGATGGCTGCCTGGCCGCAGCACGGCCGGGTCGAT
Source organism: Nguyenibacter sp. L1 (assembly GCF_035199985.1). Taxonomy (GTDB): domain Bacteria; phylum Pseudomonadota; class Alphaproteobacteria; order Acetobacterales; family Acetobacteraceae; genus Gluconacetobacter; species Gluconacetobacter vanlangensis. The sequence continues at coordinate 342,197 of NZ_CP127015.1, read as the reverse complement.
CGGCACGATGCGCGTCACCGTGCCGTCCGTGGTGTCGATCCGCGCCAGCTTGGCACCGCCCGGCACGGCGCGCCCGTCCGCGCCGATGCCGCTATCCAGCACCCACAGCGCCCCGTCGCCGGTCAGATGCAGCCCCTCGACCGAGATGAAGCGCCGCGCCGGATCGCGCGTTGCGTCGTGCCATCCGGCGTCGGGATAGGGGCGCTGCGTGCCGTCCGCGTCGCGCACGGTCAGCGACGGGCCCGTGCCGCCCGTCCAGGCAGGATAATCCAGGACCATGCGTCCATCCGGCAGCACGACCACCGCGTTCCACACCCGCCCGTCGCTTTGAGCGACCGGCACCAGCGGCGCGGACGGGTCGAGCGGCGGCGCGGGCTTGGCGGCCCAGGCCGCCGGGGTCCCGCAGGAGAGAAGAAGGGTCAGCGCGGCGGCGGCCAGGCGCGGGCCGGCCGGGCGCGGGATCGGAAGGAAACGTGCCATCGGCGGCATGTCGCCACGATCGGCCGCCGATGGCAACCGCCCGGATTCGTATGGCGGCCCTTCCTGTTTGCGCGCTTCCCGTTTCAGGCCGCGCCGCAATAGCGTCGGCGCAGATGCGCGCGATAGGAAGCGGTCGACGGCGCCGCCCCGGTGGCCGCGCGGATGATCTCGGGCGTGGACAGCCGGCTGGCCTGGCTGTGGACATGGGTGCGCAGCCAGTCCAGCAGCGGGGCGAAATCGCCCCGGGCGATGCCGGCCCCGATCGCCGGATCGGCATCGAACGCCGCCTGGCGCAGTTGCGCGGCCAGGATCGCCCCCATCGTATAGGTCGGGAAATATCCCCACGCGCCAGACGGCCAGTGGATGTCCTGCAGGCAGCCCAGCCGATCGTTCGGCACCGTCAGGCCCAGCAGGTCGAAAATGCCGGCATTGAACGCTTCCGGCAGGTCGCGCAGCGCCAGGCTGCCGTCGATCAGCGCGGTTTCCAACTGGTAGCGGACCAGCACATGGGCGGGATAGGTCACTTCGTCCGCGTCCACGCGGATGAAGCCTGGCCGCACCCGGGTCACGGCATGGTACAGCGACTCGGCCGACCAGGCCGGGTCCGAATCGTCGCCGCCGAACGCATCGCGCAGCAGCGGCGCCAGCCAGTCGATGAAGGGGCGCGACCGCGCGACCTGCATCTCCATCAGCAGCGACTGGCTTTCATGCAGGCTCATGCCGCGCGCCTGGCCGACCGGCTGCGTATGCCAGGCGGGCGGCAGGCCCTGCTCGTACAGCGCGTGGCCCGTTTCATGCACCACGCCCATCAGGGCGTTCAGCATGTCGTTCTCGTCATAGCGGGTGGTGATGCGCACATCGTCCTCGGCGCCGCCGCAGAACGGATGGATGCTGACATCCAGCCGCCCCCGCGCCATGTCGAAACCCAGCGCCTGCATGACCTGCCGTCCGACCGCCTCCTGACGGTGCATGGGAAAGGGGCCGGCCGGCAGTGCGGAGGCGGGCAGGGCGGCCTGGTGCGCCCGCGCATCGGCGATCAGCGCCGGCAGGTCCCGGCGCAGTTCGGCGAAGACCGGGTCGATGTCCGTGCGCCGCGTGCCGGGATCGTACTGGTCCAGCAGCGCGTCGTACGGCGCCAGGCCCAGCGCCGCGCCCTTCGCCTGGGCCAGCTCGCGGGTGCGATCCAGCACCTCGGACAGATAGGGCAGCAGCATGGCGAAATCGCTGTCGCGCCGCGCCTCGCGCCACGCCATCTCGCAGCGCGAGGCCGCGCGCGACGTGGCCTCGACCAGGTCCGCCGGCACCGAGGCCGCATGCAGATAGGCCCGGCGCATCTCGGCCAGGTTCGCGGCTTCCCATGACCCGGCGGGGGCGTGCGCCTGTTGCAGCAGGGTCTCGACCGCCGGGTCGGTCAGCATCTCGTGGCACAGCACGTTCAGCGTCGCGATGCTCTCGGCCCGGCTGTCGCCGGCACCGGCGGGCATCATCACGTCCTTGTCCCAGCCCAGGATGCCCAGCGCATTGCGGATGCGGCCGATGCGCGCGAAATGCTGCGCAAGCTGCCCATAGGCGATCAGGGACGGGTCGTCGGGCGCAGTGTCGGGCGCGGTGTCGGGCATGGGGCATCTTCCTTGGCGCGCCGCCATGGGCTGGCGGCGCCGGATGGGGCGGCCTTCAGGCGATCAGCGTCTCCAGCGGCGGCCCGGCCTCGCCCGACGCCGCTTCCTCGGCCTCGCGCAGGCCCTGCAGCAGCGCCTCGCGGATTTCGGTCAGCCGCTTCTCGTCCATGATCTTCAGGCCGAACAGGTCCTTGACATAGAACACGTCGACCGCCCGTACGCCATAGGTCGTGATATGGGCCGAGGCGATCTGCAATTTATGCTCGCTGATGGCGCGGGTGACGTCATGCAGCAGGCCCGGCCGGTCGCGGCCGTTGATCTCTATCACCGTGTGGGTGTTCGACGCGCGGTTGTCGATGACCACGCGTGGCGGCACGTGGATCGCGCGCATCCGCCGCCCATAGCGCATGCGCCCGACACAGGCGATTTCCTTGCCGATATCCAGCCGGCCCGACAGGGTCTGCTCGATCAGCGCGGACAGCCGCGCAAGCTGCTGCGGCTCCTCGAACGCCTCGCCGCCGCCATCCTGAATCCAGAACGTATCCAGCGCCATGCCGTTGATCAGCGTATGGATCCGCGCATCGACGATCGACGCGCCCGCGATCGCCAGCGCCCCGGCGATGTGCGAGAACAGGCCCGGATGGTCGGCGGCATAGATCGTGACCTCGGTGACGCCGCGCGCCGGCAGGGGCTGCGTCTCCACCGTCAGCAGCGCGTCCCGCGCCTCGGATTCGCGGATCAGCCGGGCATGGCGCGCATGGGTCTCCTGGTCGAAGGACAGCCAATAGCTGCCATAGCCCAGCCCCAGGAAATGGTCGGTCTCCTCGCGGCTGGCGCCGTCCTCCTCCAGGATGGCGGCGACGGCTTCCTTGGCGCGCGAGACGCGGATGTCGCGCTCGGTCGTCGCCAGCCCGCCTTCCAGCACCTCGGCCACCCGCATATACAATTCGTGCAGCAGCGTGGCCTTCCAGGCGTTCCACACGCGCGGGCTGACGGCGCGCATATCCACGATCGTCAGCAGCAGCAGCAGGCGCAGCCGCTCGGGCGACTGGATCGTGTCCGCCAGGTCCAGGATCGTCTTGGGGTCGTCGATATCGCGCTGGAAGGCGGTCTGGCTCAGCAGCAGGTGATGCAGCACCAGCCACGACACCGTCTCGGTCTCCTCGCCGGACAGGCCCATCTCGGGGCAGACACCCAGCGCGATCTCGGACCCCAGCTCGGAATGGTCACCGCCGCGTCCCTTGGCGATGTCGTGCAGCAGCACGGCGACATACAGCGCGCGGCGCGACTGCAGGTTGCGCGCCAGGTCGTAGGCCAGCGGAATCTCGTCCGCCATGGCCCCGTGCTCGATCCGGCCCAGGATGCGGATGGCCTCGATCGTATGCTCGTCGACCGTGAAGACATGATAGGTGTCGAACTGCATCTGCCCGACGATGCGCGACCAGTCGGGCAGCAGCCGGCCCATGATCCCGGTCTCGTTCAGGATGTGCAGCCAATAGGCATTGCCCTGGCGCCGGTCCTGCGCCGTGGCGTGGAAGCTCGGCGCTTCGTCGCCGGCGTCTTCCCTGGTTTCGCCCCGCGCCGCCCGGCCCGCCCGGTCCGGCGGACTGCCGCACAGCAATTCCAGGAAGATCCGCGATGCCTCGGGATCACCCCGCAGGCTGGCCGCCCGCCGTTCCCAGCGGATCAGTTCGTGCATCGCCAGCGGATGGATCGGCAGCTTGCGCGCGCGCGCCAGTTCCAGCAGCCGCATCATCTGGATCGGCTCGTCGTCGAAGGCGGTGCCGCGCGCGGGCAGGATCTGCCCGTCCAGCACGGTAAAGCCCGCGTCGCGCATCGTGCCGTCGGCCTGCGGCGCGTTGGCGGCGGCCCCCAGGGCCTGGCGCATCACCGCGGGTTCCAGCACATGGGTCAGGCGCATGACCTCGCGCACCGTCAGGAAATAATGGCGCATGAAGCGCTCGACCCCGACCTGCCGCCCATGGCGCGTATAGCCCATGCGCGCGCCCACCACCGGCTGCACGTCGAAGGTCAGGCGCTCTTCCGCCCGGCCCGAGATGTAATGGAGATGCAGCCGCACGCTCCACAGGAAATTCCATGACCGCCGCGCTCGCTTGGCCTCCTGCTCGGTCAGCAGGCCCAGCGCCCCGAACCCCGGCGACAGCAGGTCGGCCACGTGGCGCGTGCCGAACGTGTAGCGGCACATCCAGTACAGCGTCTGCAGGTCCCGCAGGCCGCCGCGCCCTTCCTTGACATTGGGCTCGACCAGGTATGGGCTGTCGCCGAAACGGTGATGGCGCGCCGTGCGCTCCTTGCGCTTGTCGGTGATGAAGCGCGCGGCCCCGGCCTCGACGCACGCGACGATGTAGCGGGCCTCGAACATCGCGAACAGCGCGTCGTCACCGGCCAGCAGGCGCGCATCCAGCAGGGTGGTGCGCACCGTCGTGTCGGCCTCGGCCTCGGCGATGCATTGCGGAATCGACCGCGTGGCATGCCCCACCTTCAGCCCCAGGTCCCACAGGAAATACAGGATATATTCGACGACCAGGCTGATATCGGCCGACGGCTCCTCCTGGGTCAGGAACAGCAGGTCGATGTCGCTGAACGGGGCCAGCATGCCGCGCCCGTACCCGCCTGTGGCCGCCACCGCCAGATGCCGCGCGCCGGGTCCGATCGCATCCGCCAGCGCGCAATCCAGCGTGAAATCCACCAGCGTGCGGATCATCCCGTCGGTATGCAGCGCCAACTGCTTGGCGGCCGACGCACCATGCAGGCGATGGGCCTCGAATTCCTCGCGCACCGATGCCTGGAAGCGCGCCAGGTGCCGGCGGAACAGCCCGATCGCCTCCTCGCGCGGGACGGGCGCGCCGGTCGTGACCGAGCGGAGCGACGCCGCGAGGCTTCGGGTCAGATCCCCGGCGGACGGGGACAAAGAAGACGGGGTCGGCATCGCGGCTTGTTCGATTTCCTGCAGGGGGCTGGTGTCGGATTATAATCCGGCTTTCCTCTATCCGTGGTCCAGAAGTCAGGATTCTTCAAGCATCAGTTTCTTGAGCGCATAGACCATGTCCAGCGCGGTACGCGGCGTCAGCTCGTCGGGGTTCATGCGATCCAGCATGTCCCGCACCGCGTCGGGCAGCCCGGCGTCGTCCGGCCCGGATTGGGTTGTCTCGACGTCTTTCGCCCCGGCCTCTTTCGCTCCGACGTCGTTTGCCCTGGCTTCACCGGCGCTGAACAGCGGCAGCGGCCGCGCCCCCACCGCGCGGTCTTTCTCCAGCCCGGCCAGCAGGCGGGCCGCGCGGCGGACCACGGGTTCCGGCACGCCGGCCAGCCTTGCGACATGCACGCCCCAGCTACGGCGCGCGCTGCCGGGCACGACCTCGTGCTGGAACACGACCTGGCCCTTCCATTCCCGTACGCTCATCGTATGCGGCGACAGGCGCGGCAGGCTCTCGGCCAGTTCGGCCAGTTCATGGAAGTGCGTTGCGAAAATCGAGCGGCAGCGCAATGTCGAATGCATGGCTTCCAGCACCGACCAGGCGATGGCCAGCCCGTCCAGGGTCGCCGTGCCGCGCCCGATCTCGTCCACCACGACCAGCGAACGCGGGCCCGCCTGGTTCAGGATGGCGGCGGTCTCGGTCATCTCGACCATGAAGGTCGAGCGGCCGCGCGCCAGGTCGTCCGACGCGCCGACGCGCGAGAACAGGCGGTCGACGACCCCGATGCGCGCCGCCTTGGCCGGCACCGGCAGCCCCGCCTGCGCCAGGATGACCGCCAGCGCCGTCTGGCGCAGGAAGGTCGATTTGCCGGCCATGTTCGGCCCGGTCAGCAGCATGACGCGCTGCGCCGGTTCCAGCACGCAATCGTTGGGCGTGAAACGCTCGCTGCGCGGCAGGGCGGCCTCGACCACCGGATGGCGGCAGGCGGTCAGGGTAAAGGCATCGTCGTCCGTGACCTCGGGCCGGCACCACAGCCCGCCCGCCGCCAGGTCGGCGCAGGATTGCAGCACGTCCAGCCGCGCCAGCGCGCCCGCGATCGCCGGCGGCCCTGGATCGTCCAGGATCTCGCGCACCAGGGCCGCGAAGATCAACCGTTCGCGCGCCGCGGCCCGCTCGGCGGCCTCGGCGATGCGGCGGTCCAGGCCGACCAGTTCGTCGGTCGAAAAACGCGCGGCGCTGGCCGTGCCCTGGCGCAGGATCAGGTCGCTGCGTTCGCGCAGGCGTCCGGCCGCCGCCGCCGGGATCTCGATGACATAGCCCAACTGCGCGTGATGCCGGATCTTCAGGCTGGCCAGTCCGAATTTCTGGGCATAATCGTTCTGCAGCCCGGCGATGATCCGCCGGCTGTCGTCGCGCAGGGCGCGCTCGGCGTCCAGTTCTCCGTCGAAGCCCGGGGCGATCACGCCCCCATCCTCCAGCCGCGCGGGCAGATCCTCGGCCAGCGCCTGGTTCAGCCTGGCTTCCAGCGCCGTGGCTTCGCCCAGATGCGACGCCGCATCCGCGACCAGCGCCGGCGGCGCGGTGCGTCCGTCGGCCAGCGCCCGGGCGATCCGCCGCGCGATGGCCAGCCCGTCGCGCACCGATGCCGCGTCGCGCGGCAGGCCGCGGCCCAGCGACAGCCGGCCCAGCGCGCGCGCGATATCCGGGGCGCCACGCAGCGCCTGGCGCAGCGCCGCGCGCACGCCGCCTTCCTGCACCAGCCAGCACCAGCCATCCTGCCGGGCGGCGATCGCTGCGCCCCGCGTCAGGGGGGCGGCGATCCATTCGGCCAGCAAGCGGCTGCCCGGTGCCGTCACCGTGCGGCCGACGCTGGCCAGCAAAGTATGCTCGCTGCCGCCCTCGCGGGTGCGCAGCAGGTCCAGGCTGGCCCGGGTCGCGGGGTCCAGGCCCAATATGCCGCCATCTTCGTGCGGATGCGGGCGCGACAGGCGCGGCATTCGCCCGGCCTGGCTGCGCCGGATATAATCCAGCGCCATGGCGGCCGCGACGGCTTCCTCGTCGGAAAACGTGCCGAACGCATCCAGGCTGGCGGCCTGGAAAGTCTCGGCCACCCGCTTGCGGGCTGTCGCCGCCTGCGGGGTAACGGTCGCGGGCGCCCTGCGGGACGCGAAATCGCCCAGCTCGATCTCGCCCGCCGCCAGGATTTCGGCCGGGTCCAGCCGTCCCAGCAGGTCCACCAGCCGCTCGCCGCCGATCGAGGCGGTCTCGAACGTACCGGTGGAAATATCAATCCACGCCACGCCCCAGCCATGCGACGCGGCGCCCCGCCCGGCGCGCGGGGCCACGGCGACCAGCAGGTTCTGCCGCCCGGCCTCCAGCAACTCGTCCTCGGTCAGGGTGCCCGGGGTCACAAGCCGGACCACGGCGCGCGCCAGCGGCCCCTTCGGGCCGCCCTTGCCGGGCTTGCGCGGCGGTTCGGTCTGCTCGGCCACCGCCACGCGGAAGCCGCGCCGGATCAGCCGCGCCAGATAGGACGGCGCCGCGCCCACCGGCACCCCGCACATCGGGATCGGCATGTCGCCATGCGTGCCCCGCGCCGTCAGCGCGATGTCCAGCGCCCCGGCCGCCGCCTCGGCGTCCGAGAAGAACAGTTCGTAGAAATCGCCCATGCGAAAGAACAGCAGGGCTTCGGGATGTTCGGCCTTCAGTGAAAACCACTGCGCCATCGCGGGGGTGGCGCCGTCTGGCGAAGGAAGCGTCATGCCCGCCTGTGTACAGGCGCGGGCTGCGATGCGCCAGCTGCGAATCGGCGCCGGTCGCTCATGCCGGGCGGCCCCGCCGGCGCGCCAGACGCGCGCGCACCATCGCCCCGACCGTGCGCAATTCCGCGACACCCAGAAGCTGCAGCCCGGCGCCATAGGCCAGCATGCCGGCCAGAACCAGCACCCCCATCGCCGGAACGCGCAGCGGATTGGGCCGCACCGCCAGCGGGCCCAGCACCGTCAGGTCCAGCATCACCAGCACCACCACCATGCCCAGCGCCGCCAGGACCATGCGTCCGACCCGCGACAGCGTGCCCGCCCCCAGGCGCAGCGCCCCGCGCCGGTGCAGCACCCCGCCCAGCAGCGCGACATTGACCATCGCCGCCAGGCTGCTGGCCAGCGGCGGCCCGACATGGGCCAGCGGCCGCATCAGCACCAGGTTCAGCACGAAATTCAGCAGCAGCGTCGCCAGGCCGATCCGCACCGGCGTGGCGGTATCGCCGCGCGCGAAGAACCCGGGCGAGAGGACCTTGATCAGCACGAAGGCCGGCAGTCCCAGCGCATAGGCCCGCAGCGACTGCGCTGACAGCATGGCGTCGCGCGGACTGAACGCGCCATGGCCGAACAGGGTGGCCATGACCGGCCGGGCCAGCACCATCAGCGCCAGCGCCGACGGCACGGTCAGGATCAGCGCATATTCGATCGCCCGGTTCTGCGTCAGGTGCGCATTGTCGCTGTCCTGGGCCGAGACATGGCGGCTGAGCACCGGCAGAAGGGTCGTGCCCGCAGCGGCCCCCAGCACGCCCAGCGGCAACTGGTTCACCCGGTCGGCGAAATACATCAGCGACACGCTGCCTTCGGGCAGCAGGGTGCCGATCATGGTGTCGACCAGCAGGTTGATCTGGGTGATCCCGCTGCCCAGGCACCCGATGGCCATGCGGCCGATCAGGGTGCGGATGCGCGCGGTCAGATGCGGGACGGGCAGGTACAGCCGAAACCCCGCGCGCCGCGCCGCCTCCAGCAGCAGGGCCAGTTGCACCACGCCCGACGCGGTGATGCCCCAGGCGGCGGCGCGCGCCACGTCGCCGGTCAGCGGCGTCAGGACGAAGATCGCGGCGATGCCCACGATGTTGAAGGTGACGTAGGCCGCCGCCGCCACCCCGAAGCGATGCAGCCCGTTCAGCACCCCCGACACCAGCGCCGCGCCGCAGATCAGCACCAGGTAGGGGAAGGTGATGCGGCTCAAATTCACCGCCAGCCCATAGCGGCTGCCGGCATGGCTGAAGCCCGGGGCGATAATCCGCAGCACCACCGGCATGAAGATCTCGCCCAGCAGCGCGATCACCGTCAGCCAGGCCAGCAGCACGCTCAATGTCTCGCTGGCGAAGCGGCGGGCATGCTCCTCGCCGTCGGTCGTCAGGGTGGCGGAAAACAGCGGGACGAAGGCCGCGTTCAACGCTCCCTCGCCGAACAGCCGGCGGAACATGTTCGGCAGGCGGAACGCGACCTGATAGGCGTCCTGCACCGGTCCGGCGCCCAGGAACGCGGCCAGAAGCTGGTCGCGCACCAGCCCCAGCACGCGGCTGAGCATCGTCCAGCCTCCGACGGTCAGAAAACCCTTCAGCACGCGCCGGACCTCCTTTTGCTCCGCATCGGGAATCCGCCGGATCAGTGGTCTAGGATCGCCCGTTCTATGGCCAGGCGCATGCGGCGGGATTCGGGCGATGTCAGGCTGACGAACCAGTTTGCCAGCCTGCCGTCGCGCCCGACCAGGTATTTATAGAAATTCCAGCGCGGCCGGGACAGAAATCCGCCCTCCTGTGTCAGCCAGCGGAACAGCGGCAGCGTCTGGTCGCCGCGCACGTGGCTGCGGGCGGCCATCGGAAAGGTCACGCTGTAATTGCGGCTGCAGAAGGTCGCGATCTCCGCGTCGCTGCCGGGCTCCTGGTCGCCGAAATCGTTCGACGGCACGCCGATGACCGTCAGATCGCTGCCGCGATAGAACGACCAGATGGCCTGCAGCCCCTCATATTGCGGGGTAAAGCCGCATTTCGACGCGGTATTGACGATCAGCAGCGGCTTGCCCCGCAAGGCCCCCAGATTGATGGAGCCGCCCTCCAGGGCGGGCAGGGTGAAATCATAGACGCTGGTCATGGAACCGATTCTGTCCGTTGCACTCTATCCGAACGGAAACAGTAGAGCAGATCGCCCCCGCGTCGAAGAGCCAATCGCGCGAAGATACCCGATATAACAATAAAATAGCGTAATTTATCACGGTGGCGGGCCATTCGCGCGCTTTCCTGGCCCGTCCCGTCTGGACAGCGCCCGCCCGCGCGGACAGTGTCGTTGCCATTCTGCAATTGGTGGGGCGGCATGGCGGTTCTGCGCGGTATCCTGGGACTGGCCTGCCTGATCGGCCTGGCAATCCTGTTTTCGACCGACCGCCGGAGCATCCGGCCCCGGATCGTCCTGGCCGCCGTGGCGATGCAGGTGGCGCTCGGCGGGCTGGTCCTGTTCGTGCCGCCGGGGCGCCGGGCGCTCCATGCCGTGTCCGACGGGGTCAACCTGGTGCTCGGCTACGGCGCGGAGGGCATCCGGTTTTTGTTCGGCGGCCTGGTCGATCCGCGCATGCTCACCCTGTTCCCGGACGACGGCTTCATCTTCGCGTTCCGCATCCTGCCGCAGATCGTCTATATCTCGGCACTGATCGCCATCCTGTACCATTACGGCGTCATGCAGCGCACGGCCCGAATCCTGGGCGGCCTGGTCCGCGCGGCGCTCGGCACCACGACGATCGAATCCTTCTCCGCCGTCACCACCATCTTCCTGGGACAGAGCGAGATGCCGGTCGCCATCCGGCCCTATGTCCCGCTGCTGACCAGGGGCGAACTGTTCGCGGTGATGTCCAGCGGCACGGCCTCGGTCGCCGGCTCGGTGCTCGCGGGCTATGCCGGCCTGGGCGTGCCGATGGAATATCTGCTGGCGGCCTCGGTGATGGCGATCCCCGGCGGCCTGCTCTTCGCCAAGATCATCATGCCCTCGGACGAGGAAACCCGCATCACCCGCCTGGACCTGGATTTCGGCCACGAACGTCCCGCCAACATGTTCGAGGCCATCGCCGTGGGCGCGTCCAGCGGTGTGACCGTCGCGGTGGCGGTGGGCAGCATGCTGATCGCCTTCATCGGCCTGATCGCCCTGGCCAACGGGCTGACCCATGGAATGGGCACCTGGTTCGGGGTGGCCGATCTGTCGCTCGAACGTATTTTCGGCGTGGTCTTCGCCCCACTGGCCTGGCTGGTCGGCGTGCCCTGGCATGCCTGCGGCATCGTCGGCGCCATCATGGGTCAGAAGCTGATCTTCAACGAATTCGTGGCCTACGTCACGCTGTCGCCACTGTTTCACCAGGCCACGCTCGACGGGCGCACCCTGGCCATCGCCTCCTTCGCGCTGTGCGGCTTTTCCAACCTCTCCTCGGTGGGCATCCTGATCGCCGCCTTCGGCAGCGTCGCCCCGGAACGCCGGTCCGAAATCGCCCGGATCGGCCTGCGCGCGGTCCTGGCAGGCTCGCTGTCCAACTTCGCCAGCGCCACGATCGCCGGCATGTTCGTGGGGTAGCCCCCCTGTTCCCCGCCGGCCTGTTCCGTGCCGGCCTATTCCGTGCCGACCGGCCGGCTCAGCAGCCTGTCCCGCGCCTCCGCCATGCCGATATCCCCGGCCAGCAGCAGCGACACCGTCTCGATCACCGGCACGGCGATATCGTGCCGGCGCGCCAGCGCCAGGATCGCGGGCGCGGTGCTCACCCCCTCGGCCACCGTCGTGCGGTGGCGCAGGATCGTCTCCAGGCTCTCACCCTGTCCCAGCGCCAGGCCCAGGCTGAAATTGCGCGACGACGCCCCGGTGCAGGTCAGGATCAGGTCCCCGACCCCCGCCAGGCCGGACAGGGTCGCGGCCCGGCCGCCCAGGCCCTGCGACAGCCGCCCCAGCTCGGCCAATCCGCGGGTGATCAGCGACGCCCGGGCATTCTCGCCCAGCCCGGCGCCGATCGTCGCGCCGGCGGCGATGGCGATCACGTTCTTCGCCGCCCCGCCGACCTGCACGCCGATCGCGTCGTCGCTGGCGTAAAGACGGAATTCCGGCGTCGTCAGATGGTCCGCCAGGTCCCGCGCCGGCGCCAATTCGCCGCCGGCCAGCACCGCCGCCGTCGGCAGGCCCTGCGCCACCTCGTGCGCGAAATTCGGCCCGGACAGCACGGCGCGCGGCAGGCCGGGGAACCGTTCGGCGATCACCTCCAGCGGCAGCGCCAGCGTGTCGCGTTCCACCCCCTTGCAGCAGGCGATCATCGGCCCCGCCGCCGGCACGTGCGCCAGCACCGCGCGCAGATGCTGCATCGGCACGGCCAGCAGCACCGCGTCGGCCTCCCGCGGCATCTCGCCGGTCACGGTGATCGATTCGGGCAGCACGACCTGCGGCAGGCGCGGCAAGGCACGCCCGGGCGTCAGGCTTTCGGGGTGCCGCGCCCACAGATGGACCCGCGCGCCGGCCCGCGCGGCCTGGACGGCCAGCGCGATGCCCCAGGCCCCGGCCCCGATGACGGCTATGCGTGTCGCGTTCATGACCCTGCTCCCTTGCCCTGTTTTCTGGGCCCTGTTTTCTGGCCCCGTTTCCTGGGCCCCGTTTCCCGGCCTATTCGCCGGCGATCCGCGTCGCGCCGGCCTCTCCTGTCCCATCCGGGGACAGGTGGGCAAGGGCCCGCAGCGCCGAAAGTCCCTGTTCGACAAAGCCATAGGGCGGATTGACCACTACCAGCCCGCTGCCGTTCAGCCGCGCCGGGTCCAGCGGCGGCCGCAGGGTCAGTTCCAGCGCCACGATGTCGCGAATCCCCGAATCGCGCAGCGAATCGCGGAAGGCACGCACCGGCGCGCGATTCTTGATCGGATACCATGCCGCGATGATGCCGGTGGCGAATCGCCGGTGCGCCGTTGCGATCCCGGCCGCCAGCCGGGCGAATTCGTCCGGCTGCTCGAACGGCGGGTCGATCAGCACCAGCCCGCGCTTCGCCTCGCGCGGCGGCAGCAGCGCGCCTAGCGCCTGGTAGCCGTCGCGGGCATGGACCGAAACCTGCGGATTGCCGGCAAAGACGGCGCGCAGCGCGCGACTGTCCTCGGGATGCAGCTCGCAGCAGACCAGCCTGTCCTGCGGGCGCAGCATCATCGCGGCGATCAGCGGCGACCCCGGATAGGCGGCGGGCGCCCCGGCCCGGCGCACCAGGTCCAGATAGGCGTCGGGCACGCCCGGCGCGGCCGATTCCAGCAGGCGGCCGATCCCCGCGCGCCACTCCCCGGTGCGCCCGGCCTGTTCGCCGGTCAGGTTGTAGCGGCCGATCCCAGCATGGGTATCCAGCACCGAAAACGCGGCCGGCTTGCGCGCCAGCGCCTGCAGGATCAGCACCAGCAGGACATGCTTCATGCAATCGGCGAAATTGCCGGCATGAAAGGCGTGACGGTAGTTCATGCGCGGTGATTCACATCGAATCGGGGCACATCGAAGAGGGGCACATCGATGAAGATGGGGCACGCCCATGAAGAGGGGCGAACCGCTCGGCCATCTGCTCCAGCGGCCAGCGCGGCCGGGGCAGCAGGTCCAAATCCTGTCCGGCCGGCAGGCCCAGGGCCCGGCAGGCGCGGATCGTCTCGATCGCGGCCCAGCCCACCATGACGGCATTGTCGGTGCACAGGCGCAGCGGCGGCGCGGCGAAGGGCAGGCCATGCGCATCCGCCAGCGCGGCCAGCCGCGCGCGCAGCGCCCCGTTCGCCGCGACGCCGCCGGCCGCCACCAGCAGGGTCGCCTGAGGCATCATCTCCAGCGCATGCGCCACCCGGTCGGCGACGATATCGGCCACCGCGTCCTGGAAACTGGCGGCGATGCCGGCCGCCACGGCACGGGGCAGGGCGTCGCCGGCGAACGGCGCCAGCTTCTGCGCCACCGCCGTCTTCAGCCCCGAGAACGAAAAATCGCAGCCCGGCCGGCCCAGCAGCGGACGGGGCAGCGGCCAGGGCGCCGGATCGCCCTCGCGCGCCAGCGCCTCGACCGCCGGCCCGCCGGGCCAGCCCAGGCCCAGCATCTTCGCCACCTTGTCGAACGCCTCGCCCGCCGCGTCGTCGATCGTGCCGCCCAGCCTGCGATAGCGTCCGACTCCTTCGACGGCGATGCACTGGCAATGCCCGCCCGAGACCAGCAGCAGCAGATAGGGAAACGCCGCCCCCCCCGGCACCAGGCCGGGCAGGCGGGCGGTCAGGGCATGCGCCTCGATATGGTTCACGGCGACGAAGGGCCGGTCCAGCGCCACGGCCACCCCCTTGGCCAGGCCGGCCCCCACGATCAGTCCGCCGATCAGGCCGGGCCCGGTGCTGGCCGCCACCGCGCCGATATCCGCCGCACGCATCCCGGCATCGTCCAGGGTGCGGCGCACCAGGGCCGGCAGCGCCGCCAGATGGGCCCGCGCCGCGATTTCGGGCACCACGCCGCCGAACGGCACATGGCCGGCCTGCGACAGCACGGTGTCGGCCAGCACTGTGCCGTCGGCGTCCAGAATGGCGCAGGCCGTGTCGTCGCACGACGATTCGATTGCCAGGACGGGGGCAGGGACAGGGGCGGGGGAGGACGATAGGGTCATTGCGTAAAATACAGCACGTAAAATACAGCTCGGGCGGGCGTTATGTCATCTTTCCTTCGCGCCGTCGCGGTAATAGACACGTCGCATGGATTTCGCTCGCTCTCCCGCCCCGGAACCGGCCCCCGAACCCCCTGCGGCGCCTTCCGCGGCCCCCTCGGTCGCGCCCTCCGCCACGTTGCAGGATATCGCAGCCCAGGCGGCCGCCCGCCAGCGCCAGGGCGTGGCCCGGACGCAGGGCCATGCCCGGCGGCAATTGCCGCTGCGCGTCGGCACCCGGGGCTCGCCGCTGGCGCTGGTGCAGACGCGGGCCTTCCTGACGGTGCTGACCCGCTTCTGTCCGGTGTTGCGCGACATGGGCGCGTTCCAGGAGCACCAGATCAGCACGACGGGCGACCAGGTGCAGAATCGCCGCCTGGCCGAAATCGGCGGCAAGGGCCTGTTCGCCAAGGAAATCCATGACGCGCTGGCCGACGGGCGGGTCGATTTCGCGGTGCACAGCCTGAAGGACCTGGAAACCACGCTGCCGCCCGGCCTGGTGCTGGCCTGCACCCTGCGGCGCGAGGACGCGCGCGACGTGCTGATCCTCGGGCCCGGCCTGGCGGCCGAAACCAAGGACGGCGACGCGCCCTTCGCCGCCCTGCCGCGGGGCGCGCTGGTGGGCTGCGCGTCGGTGCGGCGCCAGGCGCAGATGCTGCATGTGCGGCCCGACCTGCGTTTCGGCCTGCTGCGCGGCAATGTCCAGACCCGCCTGGACAAGCTGGCGGCACGGCAATGCGACGCCACCCTGCTGGCCCTGGCGGGCCTGCGCCGCCTGGGCATGGAAGACCGCGCCGACATCGTCCTGGACCCCGACATCATGGTTCCCGCCGCCGGCCAGGGGATCGTCGGCGTGACCGTCCGCGAAAGCGACGTCGAACTGCGCGAACTGCTCGCCGCCATCGAGGATTACGAAGCCCGCGCCGTGGCCACCGCCGAGCGCGCGCTGCTGGCCGAACTGGACGGCTCCTGCCGCACGCCGATCGGCGGCTATGCGCGCCTGATCCCGGGGCAGGACGGGGACGACCCCGTCCTGCGCCTGACCGGCCTGGTCGCGCGTGAGGACGGGTCGTTCCTGCTGCGCCGCGTCGTGACCGGCGCCCCCGCCGACGCCGAACGGATGGGCCGCGAACTCGGGCGCAGCCTGCGGGCCGACAGCCCGGCGGACATCTTTGCCCCCTGACCCTCCGCCCGCCGGCCTTCGTCCGGGCGGTCAGCGCCCGGCCGTCCTGATTACCCGGCCCGAACCGGGCCTGACCGAAACCATGGACGCCGTCTCGGCGCTGGGCTGGCGGCCCGTGGCCCTGCCGGCCCTGCGGGCCGAACCGGTGGGGCAGGGGCCGCTTGCGGCGCGCGGCGCGCAGGCCGTCCTCGTCACCAGCGGCCAGGCGGTCGCGGCGCTGGCCGGCCGGCTGCCGCCGGATCTGCCGATGCTTGTGGTGGGCGCCGCCACGGCCCGGCGCGCACGCGACGCCGGCTTCACCCGGGTCACGGCGGCCGGCGGCACGGCCGACGCGCTGGCCGACCTGGTGCTGTCGGCACGGCATGCCGGCGACGGCGCACTGCTGCTGGCGACCGCCGCGGGCTATGGGCACACGCTTGCGGACCGCCTGCGGCGGAGCGGTTTTCGGGTCATCCGGCGCCGCGTCTACCGCGTCCGGCCGGCAATGCCGCCCCCCGCCGCCCTGCGCGCCCTGCTTCAGGATGGCGGGATCGCGGCCGCCCTGTTCTTTTCGGCCGAAACCGCACGCCAGTTCCTGCGCCGCCTGCCGCGGGACCTGCGCGATAGGCTGCGCGACGTGCGCGCCATCGCGATTTCGGACGGCACGGCCCAGATCCTCGATGCCATTCCGTGGCGCGCCATCGAACGCGCCGCGACGCCCGACCAGGCGGCGATGCTGGACCGGCTGGGACCGGTCGCCGCGCCGTCTCGGCGCGACGCCGGTCCACCCGGCGCATGAAAAGGCCCGGCCGGACGATCCCGGCCGGAGCACGTCACCGGTGCGCATCAATGGAAGGCGGCGGTGCCTTCGTACAGATCCTCGCCCCGGGCGCGCGCCCGGCGGGCATGTTCGCGCGCGTGCGTCGGGATCGAAAGATACAGCGTCAGCAGCCCGGCGAAGGCATAGAGGCCCGAGAAGATCCAGATGATCCCCTCGATCCCATGCCAGGACTCGAACCAGGTGACGATCGCCGGCCCCACCCAGGTGCTGGCGCCCGCGCCCAGGCCCAGCGCCGACAGGGCGGCCGCTTTCTCCTTCGGGCAGATCTGCGGAACCAGGCCGGAAAGAGGCACGAACGCCGCGACCGTCGCGCCGTAGAAGATGCCCGCCAGCGCCGCCAGCAGGAAATTGCCGTGATGCGCCAGGGGCACGTAATAGAACACGGGCACCGAGATCGCGGATCCCAGGCAGCCGGCGATCGATACGACCGTCCGATGGCCCAACCGGTCGGCCAGCATGCCGGACGCCAGGTTGAACAGGATATTGCTCAGGAACACGATCGACAGCAATTGCAGCCACTGGGGCAGGCTGAAGCCCACGACCCGGGTGAAGAAGGCCGGCATGATCACCAGAAACGCGTATTCCGACGCGGTGTCGATGGTGCGCACGATCATGGCGACGAATGTCTTGGGCTCACGCCACAGGATCGAGATCGACCCGAAGAAGATCCCGCGCACCGACACGTCGCGGGCCGCCAGGCGCGCCGCGCCGCGCGGCTCGCGCGTCAGCAGCAGCGCGACCAGTCCGCCCGCGATCACCAGTCCCAGCGACAGCCAGAACGTCGTCACTTCGCCGACCACCGGAATGGCGAAGCTGGCGAACAGTGAGCCCAGGGTCGGCAACCCGCCGGAGAAGGCGAACCAGAACCAGCCTGCCGCGGAGCCCAATTGCCGTGGCGGCGTGGCGGCCGCGATCCAGACAAGAAACCCGTAGGCGAACAGCGGATAGCCCAGGCCGCGCACCGTATAGGCGACCAGCATGGCCGGATAGCTGCCGGTCGAAACGCCCAGCAGCAGGAACAGCACTTCGAAGACGGCCCAGATCCCAAGGCCGATCCACATCACGCGCTTCGGTCCCCAAAGGTCGGACAGCGGCCCGGACAGCCAGGACGAGATGGAAACCGCGACGCCATAGACGGTGAACAGCAAGGCCACGGCACGCGCGGAAACGCCGTGATTTTCAAGATAGGGGGCCAGATAGCCGGCCTCGACCCCATCGCCGACCATGAACAGAAGCAGGCCGACAAAGCCCCATAGCAACGGGCGCGGGATGCCGATCCGCTCGGCGATCGATGGTCGGGGGGGCAGAATTTCTGTCTGCGTCAAGGGGAGATGCTCCTCTTTAACAGGCAGCCAACATAACGGTGAGGGGCTTCGCCTCATTACGAAGCATCGATGCAAGCTGCGTTCGAAATCGCATGCGCGCGGCATGTCGCATTTCGAATCATCATGTAGGGATGCGCGCCAACGGCGCTGAAGCGTCAGTCTCTTTCCGGGACGTTCTGGTCGAAATCGCTCTATGCGATAATAAGTCCCGTAAAAAACACATATATATGACGAAACATATATGGAAAATCAGTCGAATCGAAAGCAATCCCGAAGGGATTCTCAGTCCGATACGCCAAAAATCTTTGTCTTTCCTGCTTTTCTCCATCTTTGTTGAGGCGCTCATGGACATGTTATGGAAAACATACGCAAGTTTGAAGAGAAAATATCAAAAAATGCCAAAATTTCATGGCAAGTCATGGATATTTTAATATTAATACATGTTAAATAAACATAATTATATTAATTTATTGAAAAATTATTATTGTATTTTTATAAGTATTGTCGGAATCAATGACCATTACGCGTTTTTTCTGTACAAATATAAAAATATCAATATTTGTGCCGCGCCATCCACCCCGGAAACAAAAAGGCCCGCACGAGGCGGGCCTTTCCAACCGGGCACGGGGCCCGGCACCGGGTCCTGGGCAGGTGCTCAGGCATTGCCGGCGGTCTGCGGAAAATTGTTGGCCTGCCGCTTGGCCTGCCACAGCGCCACGAAATCGATCGGCTGCAGCACGACGGGCGGGAAACCGCCATCGCGGGTCACTTCGCTGATGATGTTGCGCACATACGGAAAGATAAGGCGCGGTACTTCCACCAGCAGGATCGGCTCGACCAGCTCGTCCGGCGCGTTGGTCAGGGTCGCGACGGCGGCATAGGCCAGTTCGGCGACGAAGACGGTGCGGCCCGGGGCGGCGCCCTCGGTCTCCGGCGCTTCCGACGCCTCGGCCTTGATCGCCAGCACGACTTCGAAGATCGGCTGGTCGGCCTGCAGGCGGCTCGCCTGCACGTCGATGTTCACGGCGATCTGGGGATTCGCGCGCAAGGTCGCGAAGATTTCCGCACCCGAAGGAACCTCGAAGGACAGGTCCTTGATATATTGGACATTAATGGTCAGCGGCAGCGCCGGCGGAATGCTCTGGGCGCCGTCGGCGGGGGGCTGAGTCGTGTCGGACATGAACGAAGTCTTTCTTGTAGGCAGGTGGGCGGAAAGGCGGCGATGACCGAGCCTCGGCGGTAGCACGCCGCGCGACGTTCGCCAACCGTGCCGGGGCTGGCGTACGGAAATTCATGCGGCCGCTCTTGGGGGCGCCTTTGGCCGCTCTGGCGCATTGTGCCGCCGGAGGGGCTTGCTTATGTGTAGGGGCAGATGAAGGGGTGATGGCGCGGACCGGCCGGGCCGGACCGCCTCTTGATGGGCTTGGTGATGGATTTCTCGTTCAGTCATTTTCCGTTCGACCTGGTGCTGTTCGGCCTGATCGCCGCGTTCCTGGCGCTGCGCCTGCGCAGTATCCTGGGGACCCGCGTGGGCGTTGAACCCGCGCCCCCGCCTGGTGCTGCACTTCGCCCCGGCCCGGTGATCGACGCCCGCGCCGAACCGCCCGCCCCGGTGGCCGAGTACGACGTGCCCGCGCCGGAAACCCGGGTCGGCCAGGTCCTGGCCGCCATCGCCCGGCAGGAACGTGATTTCGTGCCCGCGCAGTTCCTGCGCGGGGTGGAAACATCGTTCCGCCAGATCGTGCAGGCCTTCGCCGCCGGCGATACCGCCATGCTGCGCGATCGCCTGACCGCGAATGCCTTCGCCGCGTTCGACGCCGCCATCCGCGCGCGCCAGCAGGCGGGCGAGACCCAGAAATCCGAAGTTCGCGCCATCGCCGGCCTGTCGATCGTCGATGCGGAGATCCAGCCGCGCGACGGCGCCGCCCATGCCCGGATCGATGTGCGCATCGTCTCGGACCAGGTCAGCCTGACCCTGGACAAGGACGGCCATCCTGTCGCCGGCACCGACGCCGTGACCGAATTTTCCGACCTGTGGACGTTCGAGCGGCTGCTCGGCGTGCCGATCGGCGGCGCGGCCTGGCGCCTGGCCGCCAGCCGCAGCGCCTGATTCGTCCGGCGGCTGTTGTCCGGGGTCTCCCGGCAGGTCCTTCCAGTCCACTTCATCCCAATCCGGCTGTTTCCTTGCCCTATCCATTCATGACCAAGACCCTGCGGGGAGCCGCCGTTGCGGCGATCGCCCTGCTGTCCGCCTGCGCCGCCACCATCCCGGGCGGCGGCCGGCCCGTCCCCTTCGCCGACCTCCAGGGCTGGGGCGCGGAGGAAGCCGCGGCCGCGCTGCCGACTTTCCTGGCCGAATGCCGCCATCTGGGGCGCCTGCCGGTCGAAGCGAGCCTGGGAACCGGCAGCCTGGGGACCAGCAGCCCGGGGACCAGCCTGAGCACCGGCGACCAGGGCTCCGGCGACGCCCCCAGTGGCAGCCCGGGCGGCAGGTTGGGCACGCATGTCGGCGACTGGCTGCCGTCCTGCCGCGCCGCCGCATCGCTTCCCGTGGGTGACGGCCCGGCGGCGCGGCAATTCTTCGAGACCTGGTTCCAGCCGACGCTCATGACCCCGTCGGCGCTGTTCACCGGTTATTATGAACCCGAGATCCGCGGCGCGCTGTCGCGCGGCGGCATCTTCCAGACCCCGGTCTATCGGGTGCCCGATGACCTGGTGCGCACCCGGGCCACCGACGGGCGGATGGTGACCGGGCGCTGGGAGAACGGAAAATTCGTGCCCTACTGGACGCGCGCGCAGATCGATGCGGGCGCGCTGGCCGGGCGCAACCTGGAATTGCTGTGGGTCGCCGACCCGGCCGACCTGTTCTTCCTGCAGATCCAGGGATCGGGCCGTGTCCGCCTGCCCAGCGGACAGGTCGTCCGCCTGGGCTATGGCGGCAAGAACGGCCGGGACTACGTGCCGCTGGGCCGCGTGCTGGTCCGGCAGGGCGAAATGGACGAGGACGCGGTCAGCATGCAGTCGATTCGCGCCTGGCTCAGCGCCCATCCCGACCGGGCCCGCGCGGTGATGGAGGAAAATCCGGACTACGTGTTTTTCGACATGCTGGACAATCTCCATCCCGACCAGGGGGCGCCGGGGGCGATGGGCGTGCCGCTGGCGCCCGGCCGGACCGCGGCGGTGGACCAGCGGGCGATTCCGCTGGGCGCGCCCATCTGGGTCGAAACGACACTGCCCGCGCCCGCGAATGCAAGCTGGCGGCGCCTGGTCTTCGCGCAGGATACCGGCACCGACATCCAGGGACCGGGGCGGGCCGACCTGTTCCTGGGCTGGGGCGACCAGGCCGAGCAGGTCGCCGGCGCGATGCGCCAGGATGGCCGGATGGTCGTCTTCGTACCTCGTCCCGTCGTCACCCGGCAGCCCTGAAGGAACCCGAGCCATGACGTCCCCGCGCAAGGCAGGCGCCAAGGCCAAGGCGGCGGCCGTGCCGCGCACGCTGCGCTATGCGCTCGATCCGCATGTGCTGTACCGGGGCGATTGTCTGCGCGTGCTGCGCAGGATGGACCCCGAATCGGTCGATGTCGTCGTGACGTCGCCACCCTACAATATCGGGCTGGGCTACCGGACCTACAGCGACCGGATGACCGAAGCCCAATACCTGGACTGGATGATGGCGATCGCGGCCGAACTGCACCGCGTCCTGCGCCCCGACGGGTCGTTTTTCCTCAATATCGCCGGGTCGTCCTCGCAACCCTGGATTCCCTTCGAACTGGCGACCCGCCTGCGCGCGACCTTCCACCTGCAGAACCATATCAGCTGGATCAAATCCGTCTCGGTGGACGAGGACACGTTCGGCCATTTCAAGCCGGTCAACAGCCCGCGCTACCTGCATCGCAACCACGAGCATCTGTTTCACCTGACCCGCAGCGGGACGGTGGAATTGCGGCGCCTGGACATCGGCGTGCCCTACAAGGACAAATCCAACATCGCGCGCCGCGGGCACGAACAGGACCGGCGCTGTCGGGGGGACACCTGGTTCATCCCCTATGAAACCGTGCAGGACAAGGCGCAGAAATTCCACCATCCGGGCACGTTTCCCGTGCAGTTGCCGCGCATGTGCATCCGCCTGCACGGCCGTCCGGGCGCCGTGGTGCTCGACCCGTTCATGGGCACCGGCACCACTCTGGTCGCCGCCCATGCCGAAGGCGCGCGCGCGATCGGCATCGATCTCGATACGGACTATGTGAATATAGCGCGTGAGCGGCTGGCCCGGATGATGAACGACGCGATGAAATGACGCCGCCCGGCCCAATATCATCGATTCACTCGATGGTTTTGATAGAAAAGATTATTTTGACAGTTAATTGATGGATTGGCACACCGTCCCCAACGCATCAGGGGAGAATTGCCGTGTCGGTCCGCAAGATCGTACTATCCGTCGCAGCATTGGGTGTGGCCGCCTATGGCGGCGTGATCGGTTACTTGACTCATTTCGACCATGAAACGGCGCCGACCCTGTCGGTCAGTTCTCCCACGCTGAAGGACCCGACGGCCGCGGCGGCCTTCGCCGCGATTCGCGAGGCCCGGTGCGATTACTGCCACGCCCGCAGCACGGACCTGCCGTTCTATTTCCACGTGCCGGTGGCGAACCAGTTGATGCGGCGCGACCTGGACCAGGGCCTGCGCCATTTCCGCATCGAGCCGGTGCTGGCCGCCTTCCAGAACGGCACCGTGCCGTCCGAGGAGCAATTGTCGCGGATCGAGGAAGTGATCCGCCAGAACCGCATGCCGCCCACGCTCTACCTGCTGATGCACTGGCACGCCCATCTGTCGCAGGCGCAGCGTGATGCGCTGCTGTCCTGGATCGCGGCCGAGCGGCGTGCCCATTACGCGACCCCGGGCGTCGCCGCGCGCTTCGCCGCCGAACCGGTGCAGCCGGTCCCCGAAACGATCCCGGTCGATGCCGGCAAGGTCGCGCTGGGCCAGCGCCTGTTCTTCGACAAGCAGCTTTCCGGCAACGGCACCGTCAGTTGCGCAAGCTGCCACGCGCTGGACCATGGCGGCGTCGATGGCCGGGTCACCGCCCTGGGCATCAACAACCAGCACGGCCCGATCAACGTGCCGTCGGTCTATGATTCGGCCTTCAACATGAGCCAGTTCTGGAACGGCCGCGCCGCCACCCTGGCCGACCAAGCCGCCGGCCCGGTGATGAACCCGCTGGAAATGGGCGCGCATGACTGGAACGGCGTCGCGGACAAGCTGCGGCAGGACCCGACCTATGTCTCCGCCTTCCAGGCGGCGTTCGGGTCCGACGGCATCGACAAGCAGCGGATCACCGACGCGATCGCCGAATACGAAAAGACCCTGATCACCCCGGACAGCCGCTTCGACCGCTACCTGAAGGGCGACGAGCAGGCGCTGAGCGCGCAGGAAAAGAACGGCTACGCCCTGTTCAAGAGCATCGGCTGCTCGGGCTGCCACAGCGGCGTCGCGCTGGGCGGCCAGGCCTACGAGGCCATGGGCCTGGAGGGCGACTATTTCACCGATCGCGGCGGCAAGCTGACCGACGCCGATCGTGGCCGCTACATGGTTACCCACGCCAATGCCGACGCGGAACGCTTCAAGGTGCCGAACCTGCGCAACATCGCGCTGACCGCGCCCTATTTCCATGACGGCAGCGTCAAGACCCTGGACCAGGCGGTGCGGGACATGGCGCGCTACCAGACGCCGTATCACGACCTGTCGGATCACGACGTCGCCGACATCGTCTCCTTCCTCAAGACCCTGACCGGCACCTATCAGGGCAAGACCCTGGCCAACGCCACGCCGTAAGACGGGCCGGCACCGCGTTCGGGCCTTCGGCCCGGACGCTTTCTGTTCCCCGGACGCTTTCTGTTCTAAGACACTCCGATCCGCAGGAAGGCGGCGGCGCGGGGCCGCCCCACGCGGGCGGAGGACAGGGTCGTGCGCCGCCGGCGGATCCTCAGAGAAGACGAACAGGCGCTCTGGAGCAGTTTCGTCCGCGACATCACGCCGCTTGCGCGCAAATCTCCCCGGCCGCCATCCGAAGGCGGGGCAGGGACGGCACCCGTTCCGGCGCCCGCTCCGACAACCGATCCCGATCGGCCATCGGCCCGGCCGCCAGTCCAGCCATCGACCCAGCCGTCAACTCCGTCCCCCGCCGCCGCCATGCCGGGGCCCCGCGTGCCCGGCCACACGCTGGTCCGCACCCAGGCCGAAATCGAAATCGGCCGCCGCCGTCCCGGCCTGGACGATACGAGCTGGCGTGCCCTGGTCAGCGGCAAGCTGCGTCCCGCCCGCACGCTCGACCTGCACGGCCAGAACGTGCAGGCGGCCTTTTCGCGGCTGCATGCGTTCCTGATCCAGGCCAGGGCGGACAATCTCCGCTGCGTCGAGGTCATTACCGGCCTCGGCTCCGGCCAGCGGGGCGGGGTCCTGCGGCGCGAACTGCCCTTCTGGCTGGGGCGGCCCGACCTGCGGCCGCTGATCCTGGCCGTCACCCATCCGCATGCCGCCAACCAGGGATCGGTCCGCATCCTGCTGCGCCGCGCCGCACACAGGAAAAGCTGAGTGACCGCGGGGAGCGCCGGCATGGCTGCCATGCGCCCGCGCGAATTCCGCTCGCGAATGCTTCTCATCTCCCGTCAATGCAGCTAAGAACAATTCGCATCTAGAGCATTTCCACTGAACACCGGTTCAGCGGAAATGCTCTATGTTGTTATTTATCGCGCATCTTCACCCGTTCAAACGAGTCCGTTTGAACGGGATCTGCTCCAGCAGGAGAAGCAGTTTGACAGGACAACGCCCCCGGACGATCCGGCGCCTGGCCGCCTCCGCATTGATGCTGTGGGGCGTCGCGATCGGAATCGGCGGCCAGGCCCGGGCCGAGACGATCACCGACCTGGCGGGCCGGCAGGTCGACATCCCCGCCCACGTGCATCGGATCGTCCTGGGGGAGGGCAGGCTGGTCTACGCGCTCGCCCCCCTGGAAAAATCCCATCTGTTCGATCGCATCGTCGGCTGGCAGGGCGAATTCCGCGAGGCCGACGTCCAGAGCTACGACAAATATGCGGCGTTGTTCCCGGCGGCGGCCAAGGTCGCGCTGATCGGCAAGACCACGGCCGACACGGTCAGTCCCGAGAAGGTGCTGGACCTGCGCCCCGACCTGGCGATCCTGGCCGTCAGCGGCCACGGCCCCGGCGCGGCCAGCGAACTGGTCGCGCAACTGCAAAGCGCGCATGTCCCGGTGGTCTTCGTGGATTTCCGCGCCGATCCGCTGCGCGACACCGTCCGATCGATGCGGATCCTGGGCGCGGTGCTCGATCGCCGTCGGGAAGCCGAGGATTTCATCGCCTTCTACCAGTCGCATCTCGACCATATCCGCGCCCGGCTCGCGACCCTGCCTGATTCGGCGCGCCCCAGCGTGTTCCTGGAAATGCTGGCCGGCACCCGCGAATCCTGCTGCCATACCGCGGGCAAGGGCAATATGGGCGCCTTCATCGATGCGGCGGGCGGCCGCAATATCGCCGCCCCGCTGCTGCCCGGCTATATCGGCGACATCGACCTGGAACAGGTGATCGCCGCCGACCCCGATTTCTACGTCGTGGACGGCACCAAGGGGCCCGATTATCGCGGCCCGGGCGTGCGCATGGGCGCGGAAATCGACCCGG
This sequence comes from Nguyenibacter sp. L1, assembly GCF_035199985.1. Classification (GTDB taxonomy): domain Bacteria; phylum Pseudomonadota; class Alphaproteobacteria; order Acetobacterales; family Acetobacteraceae; genus Gluconacetobacter; species Gluconacetobacter vanlangensis. The sequence goes on along the minus strand of NZ_CP127015.1, from coordinate 316,669 downwards.
CGACGGCCCGCGCCTCGGTCCGGCAGGTGCTGCAGCGGCCGGGCATCGCGACCCTGGCGGCGGTCCGGGACGGCCATGCCTACGGGCTGTGGCATTCGTTCTACGATTCGCCGTACAACATCCTGGCGGTCGAAATCATGGCCAAATGGTTCCATCCCGATCTGTTCCGCGACCTGGACCCGGATGCGACCCGCGCCGAACTCTACCGGCGCTTCCTGCCCGTCGCCGACAGCGGCACCTACTGGGTCTCGGCAACGCCTGGAGGCATGGAAACGCCCCAGGCCACCGCGAAGCCATGAGCGCGGCATGACCGACCACGCCACCCTGGCCGATACGGACGCCGGCCCGGGCGCCGGCCGGGCCGTGGGCGCCGCCATGTCCTCCGCGCGGCAGGCGGGGCTGGTCCGGCAATCCTATCGCCGGCTGCTGCGCCGGCGGGGGCTGGTGCTGCTGGTCCTGGCGGTGTTGATCCTGCTGTCCATGCTGCTGGATTTCGCGCTGGGGCCGGCGGGCCTGCCGCCCGCGACCCTGCTGCACATCCTGCTGCATCCGCATGACGGACCGGTGGGGCAGAGCGTGATCGTCTGGCAGATCCGCCTGCCCTATGCGCTGATGGCGGTCTGCGTCGGCGCCGCGCTCGGCCTGTCGGGCGCGGAAATGCAGACGATCCTGAACAACCCCCTGGCCAGCCCCTTCACGCTGGGCGTCTCGGCCGCCGCCGCGTTCGGGGCGTCGCTGGCCATCGTCCTGCAATGGCGCATCCCGGGCGTCCCGGCCGACTGGGTGGTCTCGGCCGACGCCTTCGCCTTCGCCGTCGGCTCGGCCTTCCTGCTCGACCTCGTCTCGCGCCTGCGCGACGCCTCGACCAGCACGGTGGTGCTGTTCGGCATCGCCCTGGTCTTCACCTTCCACGCTTTGGTCTCGCTGGTGCAGTTCGTGGCCAGCGAGGACGCGCTGCAGGACCTGGTCTTCTGGACCATGGGCAGCTTGACCCGCGCCAACTGGGGCAAGCTCGCGATCCTGGCGGGCGCCTGCGCGGTCATCCTGCCGCTGTCCTTCCGCGCGGCATGGGCGCTGACCGCCCTGCGCATGGGCGAGGAACGGGCCGCCAGCTTCGGCGTCGATGTCCGCCGGCTGCGCGTCGCCGCCCTGCTGCGCATCAGCGTCCTGTCGGCCCTGGCCGTCTCCTTCGTCGGCACGATCGGCTTCGTCGGGCTGATCGCCCCGCATATCGCCCGCCGCCTGCTGGGCGAGGACCATCGCTTCTACCTGCCGGGCAGCGTCCTGGTCGGGTGCCTGATCATGTCGCTCTCGTCGATCGCCGCGCGCAACGTGCTGCCGGGCGTGGTGGTGCCGGTGGGCATCGTCACCGCCCTGGTGGGCATTCCCTTCTTTCTAGCCATCGTGCTGCGGCGGCAGGTGGCGTCGTGACCGGCCCCGACCAGGCCGGCGACCTGTGCGCCCGCAATGTCACGGTCCGCTACGGCCGGCGGACGGTGCTGCAAGACCTGTCGCTCGGCCCGCTGCCCGCCGGGCGCGTTTCGGCTCTGCTCGGCCCCAACGGCAGCGGCAAGTCCACCCTGCTGCGCGCCCTGGCCGGGCTGGAACGCACCGATGCCCAGGTCCGGCTGGGCGCGACCGACCTGTCGCGCCTGCGCCCGGCCGCGCGGGCGCGCCATTGCGTCTATCTGCCGCAGGCCCTGCCGCCGCCCGTGCATCTGCAGGTGCTGGAATCCGTCATCGCCGCCCGCCGCGCCGGCCCCCATGCGGGCGGGTGGCAGGACGACGAGGTGACCGAATCGCTGGAGATCCTGGCCCGCCTGGGCGTGGACCAGTTGGCGCTCCGCTATATGGACGCGCTGTCGGGCGGGCAGCGCCAACTGGTCGGGCTGGCCCAGGCGCTGGTGCGCCGTCCGGACGTGCTGCTGCTGGACGAGCCGCTCAGCGCGCTGGACCTGCATCACCAGTTCTCGGTCATGGATATGGTCCGCCAGGAAACGCGCGCGCGCGGCATGGTCACCGTCGTGGTGCTGCATGACCTGAATATCGCGCTGCAGCAGGCCGATTACGCGGTCATGCTGTCCGACGGCAAAATCGAAGGCGCCGGCCCGCCGATGCAGGTCGTCACCGCTCCGGTGCTGCGGCAGGTCTATGGCGTGCGTGCGCGCATCGAACATTGCTCGCGCGGGCGGCCCCACGTGGTGGTGGACGGAGTGGAATAGGGGCGGAATGCCGGCCGAGCCGGGTCTTCAGCCCAGGCGCCATTCCGGCGTATGGACGGCCAGCCAGCGGCGCAGCGTCAGGACGGCGGAAATCTCGCCGGTCATGTCGCGCAGGCGGGGCCCGCAATCCGGCCCGGTGACCAGCTTGCGGCCATTGCCGGCCGTCAGGGCCGCCACGGCGCCGCTCTCCTGCGCGACCGCCACGGCATGGCGCCAGCCGGCGACCTGCGCGGGCGGGGTCAGCATCGGCAGGACCAGCGCCGCGTCCAGCGACGCGGCGGCAGCCACGACCTTCCACGCCTCATACAGCAGCCCGCTCGGCGCGCGGCCCCGTTCCTGGGTGAAGCGTGCCGCCATGGTCGGCACCGCATGGCCGCCCGCCGCGACCGGCACCGCGTCCGACAGGGTAAACAACGGCACCGCGCCGCCGCCGGCCAGCGCGTCGAACAGGGCGGCCTGGTCGCGCGGCGGCATCGGGTCGGACAGTTGCACCACGTCCACCCGTCCGTCCGCCAGGGCCGCCAGCGCATCCTTCCGGCTGCCGAAGCCCGGCACCGGCACCGGGCGCAGGCCGAACACATTCATCGCCAGCAGCGTCGCCAGCGCGATTCCGGAATTGGCGGCCGACACCGCCACCCGTACCGGACGATCGCGCACTAGGTCGCGCAGGGTGCGATGCAGCTCCACCCGCCCCACCACCACGGGCGACAGCAGGCTCATCATCAGCGGTACCCAGCGGCCGAAATCGAAATGCGCCCGCGGGTCGCCGGCCAGCGCCGCCGTCAGCGCCGCCCCCGGCACCAGCAGGGCCGTGGTGCCGTCGGGCACGGTCTGGGTATCGAACAGGTTGGCGCCCGTCACCCCGTCCTGGCCGCTGGTCAGGTGCCGCGGCAGGGGCGCCGGCTGGCCCAGGCCCCGGGCCAGCGCGTCGGACAGCACGCCGCCCCATTTGCCCGCTTCGCTCTCGGCTCCGCCCGCCACCAGCAGGCTGGGATCGGCGATCACCCCGCCGGCGGGCACGATCTCGGCGATATTCCGCAGCGTGCCGGCCGCGCGGGCCGCCCCCATGGTCCCGAGCATCGCAAGGCCCGCCGTGGCGAGGAACTGGCGCCGGCGCATCGTCTCTATGCTCGCCCGGATCGGGACAATTGCCCAGATCGGGAAAATTGAATGAAAGCGGGCCGAATTGGGGGCAAGATCGGCATCTCCATGCCTAGTGCCCCGAACCTGAAATCCCGGGATTTCACGGTCATGGCGGACACTAGCTAAATCAACGACCGTATGTCCTGCTGATCTCGAAATTCATCATATGAATTCCGGGGGGCGGGACACCAGCGCCATTCCAGCAACCATCTGGCACCGAAATGGGGCGAGTCTATGGCAGGTGCCGGGGCAGGTGCTGGGGGCGCCCCTCCGGCGGCGAAGACGGGACATTACGGCCAGCGGGCCTCGGGGGGAAGACTCATCAGGATCGCTTCGGTGTTTCCGCCGGTCTTCAACCCGAACAATGTGCCGCGGTCGTGGATCAGGTTGAACTCCACATAGCGGCCCCGCCGCACCAGTTGCGCCTCGCGTTGCGCCGCGGTCCAGCGTGCCGCCATCCGGTCGCGGACAAGGGCGGGATAGGTCTCCAGGAACGCCAGCCCCACGTCGCGGGTGAAGGCGAAGTCGGCGTCGGCGTCGCCGCTGTCCAGCCGGTCATAGAAAATCCCGCCCAGGCCGCGCGGCTCGCCGCGATGCGGCAGAAAGAAATATTCGTCGCACCATTGCTTGAAGCGCGGGTAATAGGCCGGGTCGTGCCGATCGCACGCCGCGCGGAACCCGGCATGGAACCGCGCGGCATCCGCCTGCGCCGCGGGGCTGTCGGGGAACATCGGGGTGATGTCGCCGCCGCCGCCGAACCAGCCCTCGGTCGTGACGATCAGCCGCGTGTTGAAATGCGCCGCCGGCACCAGCGGGTTGCTCATATGCGCCACCAGGCTGATCCCCGTGGCGAAGAAGCGCGGATCCTCGGCCGCCCCCGGGATGGTACCGCGGAATTCCGGGCTGAACACGCCCGTTACGGTCGAGACGTTGACCCCCACCTTCTCGAACACCCGCCCGCGCATCAGGCTCATCACCCCGCCGCCGCCGGGCGATCCGTCCTCGTTCGTCCGGTCCCACGGCGTGCGTACGAAACTGCCGGGCGCGGTCCGTCCGGGCAGGGTCTGCACGTCCTCCGCCGCGCGCTCGATCTGCTCGAACGCGTCGCAGATCCGGTCGCGCAATGCCTCGAACCATGCGCGGGCCGGGTCCTTGAGCGCGTCATGGGCCAGCATGTCGCGGGGAATGGACGCGCGGGGTTCGTTCATAGCCAATGCCTCTCATCTCGGTCGCGGGCCGCGTCGGGCGCGGCAATACGGGTGCCTGTTTGCGCCAATGATTGCAAGGAACCCTCGCTCGCCGGTATGGAAGGCAGGCAGAACCGGTGCCGCGCGGCGAACTGGGCAGCGAACTGGGCGGCGAACTGGAAGGACAAGGATAGGGTCATGAGCGACGCAGGGTCCGGCGACGCCGCGAACGCGCGGGACAAGGGCGGCGTGCTCGCCTGGCTCGATGCCCGCCTGCCGGTCGTCTCGGGCTTCCGCAAGGAATATGTCGAATACCGGATGCCCATCAATCTCAACGGATTATGGAATTTCGGCGCAATCCTGACCGTCATGCTGCTGATCATGCTGGCGACGGGAATCTTCCTGGCCGTGAACTACACGCCGACCGCGGCCGGTGCCTTCGCGTCGGTCGAGGCGATCGAGCGCCAGTTGCCCAGCAGCTGGCTGCTGCGCGCCGTTCACGCCGGGGGCGCCAGCCTGTTCCTGGCGGCGCTCTACGTGCATCTCTTCCGGGGCCTCTATTACGGCTCGTACAAGCGCCCGCGCGAAATCCTGTGGCTGACGGGGCTGGTGCTGCTGCTCATGGTCATGGTCGCCGCCTTTGCCGGCTACGTGCTGCCATGGGGCCAGATGTCCTATTGGGGCGCCGACGTGGCGGGCAAGGCGGTGGACGCGATCCCGTTCATCGGGCCCGGACTGGAACATGTCCTGCAGGGCGGCGATGCGCCGGGCGACGTCTCGCTGCACCGGTTCTTCATCCTGCACATGGTCGTGGCCTTCGGCGTGCTGGGCGTGGTCGTGGTGCATGTCGCGGCGCTGCATTTCACCGGTTCGAACAACCCGCTGGGCATCGAACCCAGGACGCCGGACGAGACGGTCCCCTTCCATCCGTACTATACCAGCAAGGATGCGCTGGGCCTGGTCCTGTTCGGCGTGCTGTTCGCCGCCCTGATCTTCTTCATGCCCGGCCTGGTGTTCGAGGCCGAGAATTTCCGCCCGGCCAACCCGCTGCATACGCCCGCCGACATCGAACCCGCATGGTATTTCCTGCCTTTCTACGGGATGCTGCAATCCGTTCCCTCGAAATTCGGCGGCCTGCTGGCGGCGATGGGGTCCATCCTGGTCCTGTTCCTGGTGCCCTGGCTGGACACGTCCCCCATCCGCTCGGCGCGCTTCCGCCCGTTCTACCGGGTCTGCATGGGGCTGCTGGTGCTGTGCTTCGTGCTGCTGGGCCTGGTCGGCCGCCATCATGCCGAAGGCGGCTGGATGGTCGTGGGGCGCCTGGCGGTGGTCTATTATTTCGCGCATTTCCTGGTGCTTCTGCCGCTGTCGGCGCGGACCGAACGGCGGATCGTCCTGCCGGACGGCATCGCCGCCGCGCTGGACCGCGACCTGTGACGATGCGGCCGACGGCGCGGCTCGCCGCGCTGCTGTTCCTGGCGTCCCCTGCCGCCGTCCATGCCCAGTCGGCACCCTATGCCGCGCCCCGGCACCTCCATTGGGGATTCGAGGGGCCGCTCGGGCATTTCGACATGGCGTCGGTCCAGCGCGGCTATGCGGTCTATGCCCAGGTCTGCTCGGCCTGCCACGCCATGAACGCGCTGACCTATGGCGACCTCGCGGCGCTCGGCCTGACGGACGAACAGGTGCGGCAGATCGCGGCCGGCCAGCGCGTGCCCGGCGGCACCGACGACCAGGGGCGGCCGGTCACCCGCCCGGCCACCGCGGCCGATCATTTCCGTGCACCCTTCGCCAGCCCCCAGGCCGCGGCGGCGGCCAACGGCGGCGCCGTCCCCCCCGACCAGTCGCGCCTGGCCCTGGTCTATCCGGGCGGCCCCGACCGGATCTACGCGCTGCTGACCGGCTATGGCGCGCAGCCGCCCGCCGGCTACCGGCCCAGCCATCCCGGCGCGTTCTACAACCCCTATGCCGCCAATGCGGAAATCTCCATGCCGCCGCCCTTGCATGACGGGCAGGTCGCCTTTACCGACGGCACGGCCGCAACCACGGCGCAGGAAGCCCGTGACGTCACCAATTTCCTCGCCTGGGCGGCATATCCTCACCTGGCCGAACGCCATCGCCTGGGGGTGCAGGTCACGCTCTACCTGCTGTTCCTGGCCGTCCTGACATTCGTTCTGAAACGGAGAATCTGGTCCAATGTCCATTAATCCCGCCTCCGGCACCGTACCGGCCGAAACGATCGAACCCGTGATCGGCCTGATCGGCGGTTCGGGCCTGTACGATGTCGACGGGCTCGAGGACAAGGAATGGCGCACGGTGGAAACGCCCTGGGGCATGCCGTCCGACCAGTTGCTGTTCGGCCGCCTGGACGGGGTGCGCTGCGTCTTCCTGCCGCGCCACGGGCGGGGGCACCCGATCCCGCCGTCGCGCCTGAACTATCGCGCCAACATCGCGGCGCTGAAGATGTCGGGCGTGACCGACATCGTGTCGCTGTCGGCCGTGGGCTCGTTGAAGGAAGACCTTCCCCCCGGCCGGTTCGTCATCATCGACCAGTTCATCGACCGCTCCTTCGCCCGGGAAAAGAGCTTCTTCGACACGGGCTGCGTCGCCCATGTCTCGATGGCCGATCCGCTCTGCCCGCGCATCGGCGACACGCTCGAGGACACGGCCCGCGCGCTCGGCCTGGACGTGACGCGCGGCGGCACCTACCTGGTCATGGAGGGCCCGCAATTCTCGACCCGCGCCGAAAGCAACCTCTACCGCTCCTGGGGCTGCTCGGTGGTCGGCATGACCAACATGCCCGAGGCCAAGCTGGCCCGCGAGGCCGAGATCTGCTACGCGACCGTGGCGATGGTGACCGATTACGATTGCTGGCACCCCGACCATGACAGCGTCACGGTCGACGCGGTCGTCAAGGTCATGCTCTCCAACGCCGACAAGGCCCGCGCTTTGGTCAAATCCGTCATTCCGGCGCTGGGCAAGCCGCGCGGCCCCTGCCGGGCCGGATGCGACCGTGCCCTGGAGCATGCGCTGATCACCGCGCCCGACAAGCGCGACCCCGCCCTGCTGGCCCGGCTGGACGCGGTGGCCGGCCGGATCCTGTCCCGGGCCTGATCTCCCTTCGTCCGGCGCGGATGTCCGGCGTTACAGGTGTCGCATGAGCAATGTCGTCAACCTCCGGCGCGAACGCAAACGCCGGGACCGGCAGCAGAAAGCGGCCGTCGCGGCCGAAAACCGTGCCCTGCACGGGCGCACGCGCGGCGCGCGCGACCTGCAGCGGCAGCAGGCCGAACACCTGGCGCGCACGCTGGACGGCGCGCGCCGCGACGATGCGCCGGACGCACCCGGGCAGGACTGATCCGTCCCGAAGCCGTCGGCCGGGACATCGTCGGGACGTCAATGAATGGTCAGCCACGCGCCGGCATGGCGCACCGACGGCACGGCCAGGCGCGCCTGCTGGGCGACCCGCACCGAATGCAGCCGCCCATCCAGCGACCGCGTCCAGAAATCCAGAAAGCGGCGCAGTTCCGGAAAGGACGGGGCCATGTCCATGTTCTGCCAGATATAGGTCTGGAGCAGGGCGGGGTGGTCCGGCAGGCGATAGAGAATCTCGGCGGTGGTCAGGCGATAATCGCGAAGCTGAAGCCGCAGGGTCATGGGCGCCTCCTTGTATCCTCACGTCCCGTCCCCCTTCGTCCGGGCCGACCCAGCCTGCCAGACCCGTCTCGAGATATTCAACAAAAATTCTTTATCTTCAAAATCTTGGCAGTCACCGAAAGAAAGTGCTGCCAAAGCTTGACACGAAACGGGGCTGATCCTAACTGTTCGTTGGCACTCTCATGCGGAGAGTGCCAAAGCGATGCGGCCTGGCGCGCGCGCCAAACCGGTGGCGTTGCTTATTCAAGGGCGTTACCTTTTTTGATGTGGAGCGATCCATAATGACGAACTTTCGTCCCCTGCATGACCGCGTGGTCGTCCGTCGCCTGACCGGCGAGGAGAAGACGGCCGGCGGCATCATCATCCCCGACACCGCCAAGGAAAAGCCGATGGAAGGCGAGATCATCTCGGTCGGCCCCGGCGCGCGGAACGAGCAGGGACAGATCGTCGCCCTGGACGTCAAGGCGGGCGACAAGGTGCTGTTCGGCAAGTGGTCGGGCACCGAAGTGAAGATCAATGGCGAGGAGCTGCTGATCATGAAGGAAAGCGACATCATGGGCGTGATCGGCTGAGATCGCGGTTCCGTTTCTTTCTGATCGATATGTTTCCCACAGGAGAATTCTGACATGGCAGCCAAGGACGTAAAGTTCGGCGGTGACGCACGCCAGCGCATGCTGCGGGGCGTGGACATTCTGGCCGATGCGGTAAAGGTGACCCTGGGCCCCAAGGGCCGTAACGTCGTGCTCGACAAGAGCTTCGGCGCGCCGCGCATCACCAAGGACGGCGTGTCCGTCGCCAAGGAAATCGAACTGGCCGACAAGTTCGAGAACATGGGCGCCCAGATGGTGCGCGAAGTGGCGTCGAAGACCAACGACGTCGCCGGTGACGGCACCACGACCGCGACCGTTCTCGCCCAGGCGATCGTCCGCGAGGGTGCCAAGGCCGTTGCGGCGGGCATGAACCCGATGGACCTCAAGCGCGGCATCGACAAGGCCGTGATCGCGGTCGTCGAAGAGCTGAAGAAGAACACCAAGAAGATCACGACCCCGGCCGAAACGGCCCAGGTCGGCACGATCTCGGCCAACGGCGAGACCGAAATCGGCGAGATGATCTCGCAGGCCATGCAGAAGGTCGGCAGCGAGGGCGTCATCACGGTGGAAGAGGCCAAGGGCCTGCACACCGAGCTGGACGTCGTCGAGGGCATGCAGTTCGACCGCGGCTATATCTCTCCGTATTTCATCACGAATGCCGAGAAGATGGTTGCCGATCTGGACAGCCCCTACATCCTGATCCACGAGAAGAAGCTGTCGTCGCTGCAGCCGATGCTGCCGCTGCTCGAGAGCGTGGTGCAGTCCGGCCGTCCGCTGCTGATCATCGCCGAAGACGTCGATGGCGAGGCGCTGGCGACCCTGGTCGTCAACAAGCTGCGCGGCGGGCTGAAGATCGCCGCCGTCAAGGCTCCGGGCTTCGGTGATCGTCGCAAGGCGATGCTGGAAGACATCGCGATCCTGACCGGCGGCCAGGTCATCAGCGAAGATCTGGGCATCAAGCTCGAGACGGTGACGCTCGCGATGCTGGGCCGTGCCAAGAAGGTCCGCATCGAGAAGGAAAACACCACGATCGTCGAGGGTGCCGGCGCGTCCGACGACATCAAGGGCCGCTGCGCCCAGATCCGCGCGCAGATCGAGGAAACCACCTCGGACTACGACCGCGAGAAGCTGCAGGAGCGTCTGGCGAAGCTGGCGGGCGGCGTTGCCGTCATCCGCGTCGGCGGCTCGACCGAGGTCGAGGTGAAGGAGCGCAAGGACCGCGTCGACGACGCGCTGCATGCGACTCGCGCCGCCGTCGAGGAAGGCATCGTTCCGGGTGGCGGCACCGCGCTGGCGCGCGCCTCGGCCGCCCTGGGCGACCTGGGCCTGGCCAATGACGACCAGCGCGTCGGTGCGGAGATCATCCGCAAGGCGCTGCAGTCGCCGCTGCGCCAGATCGCCCACAATGCGGGCGAAGACGGTGCCGTGATCGCCGGCAAGGTCCTGGAAACCAACGATTACAACTACGGCTTCGACGCCCAGGTCGGCGAGTACAAGGACCTGGTCGCGGCCGGTATCATCGACCCGACCAAGGTCGTCCGTACCGCGCTGCAGGACGCCGCGTCCGTCGCCAGCCTGCTGATCACCACCGAAGCCATGGTGGCCGAGAAGCCGGAAAAGAAGGCCCCGGCCGCGCCGGCCGGCGGCATGGGCGGCATGGGCGACATGGATTTCTAAGATCCATGATCGCCGGTCCGGCGGCGGGTTTCCGCCCCGGACCAGTGCCGGACCAACCGGAGACAGGAAGGCCGTCCGTTCGCGGGCGGCCTTCTTTTTACTTATTTTTTAAGTGGGTCCAGCGGTTGTCATGGTTTGACAAACGGGGACCATCCGTGCGCCCATAAACTGGACTGCATCGCAACGGACAGCGGGCCGGAACTTTCCGGCCTGCTGACGTGCGCGATGGACAGGCATTGATCGACGCGGCCAAGGGGCCGAAAAAGCCAAGGATAACGTGACTATGGCGACCGGAACAGTAAAGTGGTTCAACGCGACCAAGGGCTACGGATTCATCATGCCCGAGGATGGCGGCAAGGACGTGTTCGTGCACATTACCGCCGTCCAGGCGGCGGGCCTGCGCGGCCTGGCTGAAAACCAGCGCGTCAGCTACGAAGTCGTGACCGAACGCGGCAAGGCGGCGGCGTCCGACATCAAGCCGCTCTGACCCTTTCCCTCGACCGAGGGACAGGGACCGACGACCAGACGGCAGGGGGGACGGATGACGTCCTCCCTATCCTCATGCCGGCGCATCGGGGTTTCCTTCGCGCCGGCGCACGAAGGCCTCGATTTCCTGCGCCACGTCCCGCAGGCCGGCGCGCCGCACCGCGACGCCGTCCGGAAAGGCCGACATCAGGCGCGACGGCGCCCGCCGGTCCAGCAGGACGAACACGCCACGATCGCCGCCGGCGCGGATCAGCCGCCCGAAAGCCTGCCGCAGGCGCAGCCGCGCGATCCGGTCGTCATATTCGCCCGGCGCCCCGCCGGACAGATGGGTACGCCGCTCGCGATGCAGGATATCCGGCCGCGGCCAGGGCACCCGTTCGAAGACGACCAGCCGCAGCGACCGGCCCGGCACGTCCACCCCGTCACGCATCGCATCCGTGCCCAGCAGGCAGGAATTGGATTCCGAGCGGAAGATGTCGACCAGGGTCGCGTTGTCCATGCCGTCGACATGCTGGGCATAGAGCGGCAGCCCCGCATCCTCCAGTGGTTGCGACAGGCGCTGATGCACCGCGCGCAGCCGCGAAATCGCCGTGAACAACCCCAGCGCCCCGCCGCCGGCCGCCAGGAACAGGGTCCGATAGGCCCCGGCCAGCGACCCGATATCGTCATGCGCCACGTCGGTCACGATAAAGGCGCGGCTCTGCTGCCGATAATCGAACGGGCTGGCCAGGGCGGCCCGCAACGCGGGCGAGGGCAGGTGGCTGGCCCCGGTACGCGCCTCCGCCGCCTCCCACGCCCGTTCGGCCGCCTCGGGCTCGTCCCGGCCGGCCTCGCCATGCCCATTCTGGTCGCGCAGCGTCGCCGACGTCATCACGATGCCGTGGGCGGGCGCGGCCAGCACGGCGGCGAACGGTACGGTGGGGTCCAGCCAGTGGCGATGCAGCCCGACATCCTGCTCGCCGGGGCGCTGGCCGTCGCGCCGGTCCAGCCGGATGAAATCGACATGCTGCGGCGTGCCGCCGGACGCCTCGCCGTCCGTCTGTTCCAGCGCGCGCAGCATGGCGACCCATCCTTCCACCCGCGACAGGGCGCGGCGGCGCAGAGTACGAATGGCGGCCTCGATCCGCTCGCGCGTCGGGGCATCCAGTTCGCCCGTATCGTCCTCCAGCCGCTCCAGCAAGCGCTCCACCAGCGTGCGCAGCGCGACGGCCAGCCGGTCCAGCGCGCGCGCCAGGGCGGCGGCGGCGGGGCCGGCTTCGTCCGACAGCGGACGCAGGTCGCATTCGATCGCGCCGGGCATCGGCCCGCCCGGCCGGTGCCCGCCCGCGTCGGTGCCCCCACTCCCGGCCGACCGGGCCAACGCCTGGCATGCCAGCACATGCAGCAATCTCTCGCATGGATTGGGCAGCGCGACCTCGGATTCGGCCTTGACCACCATCGGCAAGGCGGCCCCCGGCAGGACGGCATCCGGCGGCAGGGCATCCGGTTCGGAATGCGCGGCCGGCGGGACCGCCGCCACAGCCGCCGCCGGGACCGCCGACAGGACCACCGACAGCCTGGCGGACCATCCCGGCGGCGGCAGCGCGTGCGCCGCCTGCAGCACCGCCTCCAGCGGCGCCTCCAGCCGAGGCAGCCCGACGACCAGGTCGTCCAGCCGGCGCTTCAGCCCCCGCGCGCGTGACCGCGCGCCCTCCGCCCCCAGCAGCCAGCGGCGCAGCTCGGCCGCTTCCAGCCCCGACAGTTCGACTGAAAACGCACCGTCGGCGGCATCCAGCACATGATGCCCCTCGTCGAACACATAGCGGGTGGGAACATTGTCCTCGTCCGTCGCGCCGTCGCCGTCCATCGCATGCCAGGCGGCCTGGGCCATCACCAGCGCATGGTTGGCGATCACCAGGTCGGCCTCCCGCGCGCGCCGAATCGAATGTTCGACGAAACAGCGCTGGTAATGCGGGCAGGCGCCATGGATGCACTCGCCCCGCCGGTCGGCGATTCCGGCCAGCATGCCACGCCCGAACAGGTCGCCGAACCATCCGGGCAGGTCGCCGCCCGTCAGGTCGCCATCCGCCGTCGCCCCGGCCCAGCGCGCGATCATCGACAGCGCGACGGTGGCGCTCGACGCGCCGGGGCGGCTGGCGGCGATATTCACCGCTTCTTCCATGTTTAGCAGGCACAGATAATTCTCGCGCCCCTTGCGCAGCACCACGTGCCGTCGCCGCACCGCCGGATCGGGATACAGGCGCGCCAGCTCGCCCTCGATCTGCCGCTGCAGGTGGCGGGTATAGGTGCTGATCCACACCGTCCCGCCATTGCGTTCCGCCCACAGGCTGGCCGGCGCGACATAGCCCAGCGTCTTGCCCGTGCCGGTCCCGGCCTCGGCCAGCACCATGTGCGGATCGCCCCGCACCATCCTGGGCGCGAAGGCCGCGCTGGCCGCCCCGGCGAAATCGGCCTGTCCCGCACGGCTTTCCGCCTGGGGCCCCAGCATCTCGGCCAGCCGGCGCCGCGCATCGGCGGCGGATACCGGATGGTTGGACGGGGCGGGGCGGGGGGCGGTCTCCTCCCATTTCGGCAGCCGGCGCCACACGCGGATGGCGTCGCCCGGCTGCAGCCTTTCGGGCGGCAGGGGATGCGCCGCCCCCAGGGCCTGCAGCACCGGCGCCCCCCACGCCCATCCCGCGCGTGCCATCCTGACCGCCAGGGCGGCCATTTCCTCGCCGGACGGCGTGGCGCGCAGGGCGGTCGCATGGTCCAGCAGGATATCGGCCAGCTCGGGCAGCAGGTCGGCTTCGCCGGCGCCGATCCGCGCCTCGTCCAGCCCCAGCGCCAGGGCCAGGCCGCGCACGGTCGGCGGAATCGTCCGGCCCGGCAGCACGAACAGGAACAGTTCCAGCAGGTCCAGCCACGGCGGCAAATGTGACGGGGATTGCAGGCGCATGCGCCGCGCGGTCAGCGGCGCATGCACCACCAGCGGCGGCGCCCAGTCGCGCAAGGCGCGCAGCGCGTCCTCGGTCGGCAGGGTCAGCACCTCGCCGTCCGGCGTCAGCAGCGAGCACGATCCGTGACGCGCCACAAGCGCGGGCGGCATGTCCGGTGGGGGGAAAGCGGCGGCCATGACAGGAACATATAGGGGACAACCGGCCGGCTGTCGCCCTCCCGGCGCGCATTGGGCGAATCGGTGCCCGCCGATCTGGTGTATGGTTTGGATTGACCCGTGCCGCTCCAGTTCCTAGCTTCCGCCCCATCATGCCCGAACAGAACCGCAACGTCCCCAATTCCCTGCCCAAGGCCTGGCCGTTCGACGAGGCCCGGAAGCTGGCGGCCCATGTCGAGAAAAAGGGCGCCCCGGCCGATGCGCCGGCCCTGCTGGAAACCGGATACGGGCCGTCCGGCCTGCCGCATATCGGCACGTTCGGCGAGGTCGCGCGCACCTCGTGGGTGCGCCAGGCCTATACCAGGCTGACCGGCCGCCCGACCCGGCTGCTGGCCTTCTCGGACGACATGGACGCGCTGCGCAAGGTGCCGGACAACGTGCCCAACGGCGACATGCTGCGCGGACATCTGGGCAAGCCGCTGTCGCGCATCCCCGATCCGTTCGGCACGCATGAATCCTTTGCCGCCCACAATAATGCGCGGCTGCGCGCGTTCCTCGACGGGTTCGGCTTCGCCTACGAATTCGCCTCGTCCACCGACTATTATACCGGCGGCCGCTTCGACGCCGCCCTGCGCCGGGTGCTGGAAGTGCATGACGAAATCGTCGCGGTCATCGCGCCGACCCTCGGTCCGGACCGCAGGGCGACCTATTCCCCGGTGCTGCCGATCCATCCGCGCACCGGCCATGTCATGCAGGTTCGCATGGATGCGATCGACGCGGCCGCCGGGACCGTCCGCTGGACAGACGATGCGGGCGAGACCTTCGAAACCCCGGTGACCGGCGGCCATGCCAAGATGCAGTGGAAGGCCGACTGGGCGATGCGCTGGTACGCGCTGGGCGTCGATTACGAAATGTCCGGCAAGGACCTGATCGATAGCGTCAAGCTCTCGGGCAGGATCTGCCGTATCCTGGGCGGCGAACCGCCCGCCGGCCTGACCTACGAACTCTTCCTCGACGAAAACGGACAGAAGATCTCCAAATCCAAGGGCAACGGCATCTCGGTCGAGGAATGGCTGCGCTATGCCCCGCCGGAAAGCCTGGGTCAGTACATGTTCAACGCCCCGCAGCGGGCGAAGCGCCTGTTCTTCGACGTTATCCCCAAGGCGGCGGACGAATACCTGGCCAATGTTGCCCGTGCCGGGGAAACGCCGGCCGACGACGCGGCCCTGCTGGCCAATCCGGCCTGGTTCATCCATGGCGGCGCCATCGGCGCCGATGACGGCAGCCCGCTGAGCTTCGGCATGCTGCTGAACCTGGCCAGCGTCGCGAACGCCGAAACCGCCGACGTGCTATGGAAATTCATCCGCCGCTACGACGCCGCGGCATCGCCCGAGACCTGCCCCATGCTGGCGCGGCTGGTGGAACATGCCGTCGTCTACTACGCCGATTTCGTGCGCCCCGCGAAGACCTACCGCGCGCCCGCGCCGCACGAACGCACCGCCCTGGCCGACCTGGCCGAAAGCCTGCGCGGGCTCGAGGACGCGCCCACCGACCCGGACACGCTGCAGAACCTGGTCTTCGAAATCGGCAAGCGCCACGGCTTCGCCGCCCTGCGCGACTGGTTCGGCTGCCTGTACGAGGTCCTGCTGGGCCAGAAAGAGGGGCCGCGCTTCGGGATCTTCATCGGATTGTACGGCGTGTCGGAAACCGTGGCGCTGATCGAAACGGCGCTGATCCGCGCCCCCGCCGCGGATGCGGACGCCGATGCATCCGACGACGCCGCCGGCTGAAGCAGCGGCATCGCCGTCATGACGCTCCCGGACCAGCCCCCCGATCCGCCCGCCGATCTGCAATGTTCCTGAAGTCATGTTCCTGAAGCGGCAGAACACGTCAGGCACGCCCCGTATTCCGCCCGGCTGGCAACGGCTGCTGCGGCATCTGCCCCATGCGCTCGGGCTGGGGCTGATGATCGCCGCCATCCTCGTCGTCCAGCACCAGGTCCGCGACCTGCATTGGGACGACATCCTCGCCGCCCTGCGCACGATACCCACCACCACCCTGGTGTTGGGGGTCGGCTGCACCCTGCTCTCCTATTTCATCCTGTCCTTCTATGACTGCCTGGCGGTGGTCCAGGTGGGGCGGCGCATGTCCTTCCGGCGTACCGCCTTCGCCTCGTTCTGTTCCTACGTCCTGTCGCACAATCTGGGATTCGCCGCGATTTCCGGGGCGGCGGTGCGTTTTCGACTCTACGGCAACTGGGGCCTCGGGACGTTCGACATCGCGCAGATCATCGCGTTCTGCTCGGCCACCTATCTGCTGGGCGCCGGCGCGCTGGTCGGCGCGGTCCTGGTGCTGGAACCCGGGGCGATCCCGGTCCTCGGCGCCCGCATCCCGCACGCGCTGCTGTCCGCCGTCGGCGTCGCGATGTGGATCGGGGTGGTGGGCTACATCCTGCTGGGGCTGCGCCTGGCCAGCCTCAGGCTGTGGCGGTACACCGTCGCGCTGCCGCGTCCGGGCATGGCCCTGGCCCAGACCCTGGTCGCCGCGACCGAGGTCGCGGCCACGGCGGGCATCGCCTATATTTTCCTGCCGGGCGGGATCGGGCTGGGATATGGCGTGTTCCTGGCGATCTATATCGCCTCGTACACGGCCGGGCTGGTCGCCAGCGTGCCCGGCGGCCTGGGCGTGTTCGACGGGGCGATGATGCTGGCGCTCAGCCCCTATCTGCCGCCGTCGCAGATCGTCAGCACGATCCTGGTCTTCAGGCTGTTCTACTACATCATCCCGCTCTTCCTGGCCGGGCTGATGTTCGCCGGGCACGAACTGTTCCTGCGCGGCGACGCCGTCCTGGCGCGCAAGGACCGGCCGGGCGCCGGCGCGCCGCGCGAACCGCTGCGCGGCCCGCGCAACGCCCGGCCCAGCCACGTCATCCGTGAAAGCGAGGCCGATTTCTCGGTCGTCGTGGCCACGGGCGCGGTCTCGATCTGCGGCGCGCTGCTGATCGCGCTGACCATTCTCGATCCCGCGTCCTGGACCCGTGCCGGCGGGCTGCACCATCTGGTGGGAGTGGCGGGGGACTACCTGCTGTCGCTGATCGGCGTCGCCCTGATCGGCCTGGCGGTCGGATTGTCGCAGCGCGTGACCCTGGCCTGGAAGGTTACGCTGGCCCTGCTGATCGGGGCCGCCGCGCTGACCCTGCTGCGCGGCGCATCCCCCGCCGTGCCGGGCATTTTGGCCCTGGTCGCGATCCTGATCGCGCCGTTCCGCAGTTCCTATTACCGCCACGCGCGCATCCTCAGCGAACCGCTGGCGTTCCCGACCATCCTGTCGCTGGTGCTGCTGATCGGCTGCGTCCTGGTGCTGGCCTGCTCGGGCCCGCAGGACGAGGTCGGCGGGAGCTGGTGGGAGGTCATGCTCTTCACCTCGACCCACGGGGTCGCGCGCTGGACCGTCGGGCTGGCGGTGGTGCTGGGGCTGGTGATGATCGGCCGCCTGATCCGCCCCGGCCGAATCGCGATCGAGGCGTGGGACGAGGCCGGGCGCGCCCACTATCACGCGCTGGACCACGCGCTGGACGATCTGGGCCCCCTGGCGCCGGCGGGCCTGCTGCCCGGCGAGGCCGGCGCGGCCCTGCTGCCCTTCCTGCGCGTCGGGCCCTACCTGATCGGCCTGGGCGATCCCGCCGGCGCATGGGACGATTGCGCCTCGGCCATCTGGTGGCTGCGCGACCTGGCGGTGCAGGAAGGCCGCCAGCCCGTCTTCTGGCGCGTCGGACCGTCCATGCTGGACGTCTATAACGATCTGGGCCTGACCTCCTGGCCGATCCAGGAAGGCGACGAAACGCGGCAGAGCTTCCTGTGCTGCCTGCCGCAGAGCGTCGCGGATGTGCGCGCGACCATGCACGGGCTGGCCGCCGACGGAATGCCGCCGGCCGCCCCTTGACGGGCGTCACGTCTTCGTAAACACGTTCCAGGACCGCACCCGCCCCGGCCGTCCGCCACGGATGGCCCGGCGGACCCGCGCCCGGGAACGATCGCCATGCCTCCTGGCCTGCACGCCGCCGTCACCCGCGATTGGGGACATGCGGTCACGGAATTCAGCAACACGTTCCTGCTCGCCTTTCCGGCCCTGTTCTCCATCGTCAACCCGCTGGGCGCCGCGCTGATCTTCACCCAGGTGACGGAAGGCCGGCCGCGTTCCGAATCGCGCGCGCTGGCCCGGGCCGTGGCCCTCTATTCCGCCAGCCTGCTGATCGCCTCGATCTGGATCGGCAGCGCCATCCTGGCCTTCTTCGGCATCACCATCGATTCGCTGCGAATCGCCGGCGGCCTGGTGGTGGCGGTGCGCGCCTGGGCTCTGCTGCAGGCGCCCGAGGCCGCCGCCGCCCGCAAGGAACAGCAGGCCCTGCAGGGCGGCCGCACCGCCGCCGCCCCAAGCTGGACGGAAATGGCGTTCTTTCCCATGACCATGCCGTTCACCGTCGGCCCGGGCACCATCTCGGTGGCCATCGCGCTCAGCGCGGCGCGCCCGACCGACGGCGACTGGCCGGCCTTCTTTGTCGCGCTGTCGGTCGCCGCGATCGTCGTGGCCGCCACGATCTGGCTGGCCTACGCCTATGCCGAGCGGCTGATGGCGCTGCTGGGCGTGACCGGCGCGCGCATCGTCTCGCGCCTGGCCGCGCTGATCCTGCTCTGCATCGGGGTGCAGATCCTCTCGTCCGGGATCAAGGGCCTGGCGCTCGGCATCGTGCGCGCCGCCGTCGGCTCAAGCTGACTTGGAGTGTGTTAGGGCCTGCTTCAGGAATGGCGCGATCGCCGCGCGCAGCGCCGGAATCACCTCCTCGGCGAACCACGGGTTGCGCCGCTCCCACGCGCCGGTGCGCCACGAGGGATGGGGCAGGGGGAAATACCGCGGCAGCAGGTCGCGATAGGCCCGCACCCGGTCCTCGACCCGCCCGGGTCCCAGTACCGCCGCCTGCGCGTACGCGCCGACCAGAAGGGTCAGCCGCACCTGCGGCATCGCCGCCAGCAGCCGCGCGCGCCACAACGGCGCGCATTCCGCCCGCGGCGGCCGGTCCCCTCCGCCGGCCAGCCGCCCCGGATAGCACAGCCCCATCGGCAGGATGGCGATGCGGCGGGAATCATAGAACAGGTCCCGGTCGATCCCCAGCCAGCCGCGCAGCCGGTCCCCCGACGCGTCGTTGAACGAGATCCCCGTCTCGTGCACCCGCGTGCCCGGCGCCTGGCTGGCGATCAGCAGCCGCGCGGTCGTCGAGACATGCAGCACCGGCCGCGGGCCCAGCGGCAGGCTGCCGGCACAGGCCCGGCAGGCCCGGACCTCGCGCACCAGCGCCTCCAGCGCCGCTTCCTCCGTCCCGGGCCTCATCCGGCCAGCACCTCCGCGACCCAGCACGGCACCGTCCGGCTGGCCGGGCCGACCATGGACCGGTCGAACAGCCCCGGTTCGGCCGGCGGACGCAGGTTGATATCCAGCGTGTCGGCATGGGCGCAGACCTGCGCCACGAAACCAGCCGCCGGATAGACCGTGCCCGAGGTGCCGATCGTGACGAACAGGTCGCAGGCCGCCAGCGCCGCCTGGATCCGCTCCATATGCAGCGGCATCTCGCCGAACCAGACGATGTCGGGCCGTAGCGATGCGGCGCCGCAACGCGGGCAGGGCGTGTGCGGCAGGCAATCATCGTCCCAGCCCGGCGTCGCGCCGCACGATATGCAGCGCACCCGGCGGACTTCACCATGCATATGCACGACGTCGCGGCTGCCCGCGCGCTCGTGCAGATCGTCGATGTTCTGGGTCACGACCAGGATGTCGCCCGCCCACTGCCCGTCGCGCGCGGCCCGCTCCAGCCGCGCCAGCGCGTGATGCGCCGCATTGGGCGCCGCCCGCATCACCTCCGCCCTGCGGTCGTTATAGAAACCGTTCACCAGCAGCGGGTCGCGGCGAAAGGCCGCCGGCGTGCAGACCTCCGCGATGTCGTAACGGCTCCAGACCCCGTCGCCGTCGCGAAATGTGTGCAGGCCGGACTCCCGGCTGATCCCGGCGCCCGTCAGGACGACGATGTTGCGCATGCTCCCGCCTCGCGTCACGCATCGAACATGGAAAGGACAGAGATGGGCGCGATCATGCCCGAATGCCACTCTTATTGCGCGTCACTTATTGCGCATCATCGATTCCCGCATGGGTCCGCGGGGCGAAGGTCCAGCCGGCGCCATAACGCTGCGGCAGCAGGATCAGCCATCCGCCGCCCGATTCATTCCAGCCGGGCGATATCGGCTTCCCTCCATCCCGCAGCCTCGCCACCTCCGCGGGCGAGACATTGGCCGGCGCATCGTTGCCCCAGCCGGTACGGATGAAGTTCACCACGTCGGCGATCTGCTGCGGCGACAGAGTCGCGCCATAGGCGGGCATGGCCACCGCCGACGGCGCCCGGTCGGTCGGCGGCAGCACCCCGCCATTGGTCACGACATTGACCACCGATGTCGGATCGTCGGTCACCACCACCGGGTTGCCGGCCAGCGGCGGGAACAGCCGCGGAATGCCGGCGCCGTCGACGCTGTGGCAGACGGCGCATTCGCGCAGATAGATTTCCGCCCCCGCCACGCCCGCGATCTTGCCTTCGTCCAGCATCTCGGCGGTCGAGGGGTCATAGACGTAATCGCCCCGCGCCGGGGGGACCGCCGGCAGGCTCTTCAGGTATCTGGCGATCGCCCGCAGATCGCCGTCGGTGAAATATCGCGTGCTCCAGGCCAGCACGTCGGCCATGCCGCCGAAGATCGCGGCATGATCGGTCCGCCCCGATTTCAGGAAATAATACAGATCTTCCTCGGACCAGCGTCCCAGCCCCAGGACCGGATCGCTGCGCAGGCTGGGCGCCACCCAGTTGTCGATCGGCGCGCCGCCCGACAGATAGGCCGCGCCGCCGCGCGCATCCAGCGCCACCTCCTGCATCGCGAAGCCGCGCGGCGTATGGCAGGCGCCGCAATGACCCGGACCGGTCACCAGATATTCCCCCCGCGCCACCACCGGGTCCTCGCCGGGGGCGGGCGCGAAGGCGGCCGGCGCGGGCGTGAACAGCGCGCGCCAGACCGCCAGCGGCCAGCGCATCGATAGCGGCCAGGCGATCTCCACCGGCCGGTTGGCCTGCGATACGGGCCGCACACCATGGATGAAATACGCATAGAGCGCGCGCATGTCCTCCTGGGTCATGCGCGCGAACGCGGGATAGGGCATCGCGGGATACAGGCTCGCCCCGTCCCGCCGCACGCCACGCCGCACCGCGCGGTCGAAATCCGCGAAACTGTAGCGGCCGATCCCGTGACGCGGATCGGGGGTGATGTTGGGCGAGTAGATCGCACCGATCGGGGTCCTGATCTCCAGCCCGCCGGCATAGGCACGGCCGTGCAGCGCGGTATGGCACGCCGCGCAGCCGCCCAGCCGCGCGACATAGGCCCCCCGATCGACCAGGGCCCGATCGATCGGCGTGGCCCGGCCGGTCATGTCATGCCGTGCCGGCGCACCTGCCGCATCGGGCCGTGCCGATGCAACGCCCGCCAGCAGGCCCAGTACCATCACGCCGAATGTCATGACGAGCCTGCGCATCCCGCTCACCCCCGTCCCGATGTCATGATGTCGACGGCGCGGGACGACGGCCGGGTCATGGCGTGGGCATGGGCGCCGGATTGGGCCGCGCATCGATCTCCCGCCGATAGGTGTCGTTGGCACGCTTGATCAGGAACTGGCGGATATCCTCGATCTGCTCCGGCCGCATCGAACTGTCGAAGCGATCCATGCCAAAGGCCGTCAGCGCCCCGCATCCGACGACGTTGTAGAAATCGCTCCGCCGGCGGAGCGCCCCCGACCAGCGCAGGTCCGGCAGCACCCCGCCGGCCTCGGCATCGTCGCCATGGCAGGACGCGCAATAGGTCTGATATTCGGAATAGCCGTTGGCGGCCCGTGCCGGGGCGTCGTTCGCCGGCGGCCTGACGGGCAGGAAGCCCGCGTCGTTCTGCGGCGGCAGCGCTTCCGTCCCGTCCAGCGAGAAGGCGATGATCCGCGAATGGTTGACCGTCCAGCCGCCGGTCCGCGCCAGCCCGCCCAGGATAAGTGGATAAGCCCCGCCCCAGCCGACCTCCACCGCGACATATTGCCTGCCATGGGCCAGATAGGTCACGGGCGGGGCGATGATCCCGCTCTGCGCCGCGAAACGGAACAGATCGCGGCCGTTGGTCGCGTCATAGGCATGAAATTCGCCGTTCGCCAGACCCTGGAACAGCAGGTCGCCCCCCGTGGCCAGGATGCCGCCGTTCCACGGGCCCTTATGGTCGACCCGGAAGGCTTCGCGCTGCCGCACCGGATCCCAGGCGATGATCCAGCCCTTCAGGTCGCGGGCGAAGGCGAGCCTGGCCTCGGGCCTGTCGGGAATGCCGGCCTTGGCCATGTTCAGGCCGAGATTCCAGCTATCCGGGTGCGCGGTAAAGCCGCCGGGCTGGCCCGAATACCGAAACGGCACCTGCTGGGCCGGGATATAGACCAGGCCGGTGCGCGGGCTATAGGCCATCGCCGCGAAATTATGGGCGCCCAGACCGCCGGGAATGCCGTACCAGTCCTTGCCGTTCAGCGCATAGAGCGCATCGGGGTTATAGAGCGGCCGCCCCGTCTTCGGATCGAGCCCGCTGGCCCAGTTCACATAGACATAGTTCCGGCCCGACAGGAACGCCCCGGTCCGCGCGTCGAGGATATAGAAGAACCCGTTCTTCGGCGCGTGCACGACCACGTGGCGCATGGCCCCGTCGATTGGCAGGTCCAGCGTCATGATCTGCTGGACGGCGGAATAGTTCCACTGGTCCATCGGCGTTTCCTGGAAATGCCAGACATAGGCGCCGGTCTCGGGCCTCAGCGCCACGATGCTGTCCAGGAACAGATTGTCGCCCACGCCATTCGAACGGTATTTGTAGTTCCAGGGCGACCCGTTGCCGACGCCCAGATAGACCAGATCGGTCACCGGGTCGTAGACGATCGAATCCCACACCGTGCCGCCGCCGCCCTGCGCCGTCCACGCCCCCGTCGGGCTCCAGCTTCCATAGGCCCGGGTCATCAATATGCCGTCCGACGCCGCATGGTCCGGCGCGTTCGTCGGGTTGGGCACGGTGAAGAAACGCCAATCCAGCCGCCCCGTTTCGGCATCGAACGCCGAAACGAAGCCGCGCGCCCCGAACTCCGCGCCGCCATTGCCGATGATCACCCGTCCCTTGGCGATGCGCGGCGCGCCATCGACGGTATAGGACCGCTGATGGCCCAGCGCCGCGTCGGGCGGGATGGTGTTCACGCTCCAGACCAGGCTGCCCGTCCTGGCATCCAGCGCGATCAGCCGCCCGTCGAACGTCCCGAAATAGACCTTGCCGTTCCAGTAGGCGGCGCCGCGATTGACCGTGTCGCAGCATCCCCTGTCGGCGATGGCGCCCGGCACGTGTGGATCATATTCCCACAGCAGCCGGCCGGTGGCGGCGTCCAGCGCCTTCATCTTGCTCCAGTTCGTCGTCGCGTACATCACGCCGTCGACGACCAGCGGCGTGCCTTCCTGCCCGCGATTGGTATTCAGGTCGGCATACCAGGCCAGTTTCAGCGTCCGGACGTTGGACCGGTCGATCTGCGCCAGCGGGCTGTAGCGCTGCTCGGAATAGGTCCGGCCATAGGTCGGCCAGTCGCCGGGATGGTCGTCCGCATAAAGGATCGCCGCACCCGTCGCGCCGGGCGCGGAATCCGCGGCCCGCGCCGGTTCCGTCCTCGCGCACAGCGCCGCACCCATTACGCCGGCTGCCATGATACGCCCAGCGAAACGTCCGAATGCGGCCCGTATCATGTCCGATGTCCTCTCGGCAGAAAGCAGACGGCGGAAAACAGAGCAAAGCAGCTCCGTCCGGCTCGCCGCACACGCCCAGGCCGGCTGCGGCGGCGATGACTGATCTCGACGATAATTATTCAGACAATGGAAAACTATTCGGACAATGGACGATATTCTGTTCTTAATCGAATGTTGTGGACACTCTAGCGTCGCGGACGTTAACGGCCCGTGAAAGCGGCGGAATGCTGCTCATTGCCCGAAATCGTAATCGGCCAGCGGCACATAGACCGGCTGCCCGGCACCGCGCACCGAGCGGTAGAGGGTGAATTGCGCGGCTTCGAGCGGGGGCAGGGGGGTGGCGCCCCATCGCGCCATCCAGGCCGAAAGCGCGGTCGAATGCGTTGGCGATTGCACCGCCGGGGCCGCCGCCGACGGGGCCGTCCCCGGGAACTGGCGCGGCAGGGTGCCGATGGTGACGTGCGGAATGAATTTCCGCCGGTCGGCGATCGCGATTCCCGCGCGGGTCAGCGCGGTGTCGATCTTGCGCTGCAGGTGCATCAGCGCGTCGGTCCGTGCGATGCCGATCCATAGCGTGTCGCGCCCGTCGCCGTGTGCGAACAGGCCCGGCCCCTCGGGCACCAGCAGGCAGGACGGCGCGCGGATCGCGGCCAACGCGTGATGGATCTCCTCCTGCCGCGCGCGCTCGCGCACCTCGCCGATGAAGCGCAGGGTCAGGTGATAAGTCTCCGGCTCGGTCCAGCGCACGCCGCCCAGGCTGCCGCGCAGCGCGGCCATCGCGTCGCGCAGCGGCGGTCCGATCTCGAAGGCCACGAACAACCGCATCCCGATCTCTCCATCTGCGCCGTCTGCGAACAGGATCGCCCGTTCGTGCGAACGGGAAAGTTTTCATGCCTCGCCCGGACCTGTATAGTCCGTACCGTGCAATTGTCTTGTCTCATGTTTCCGGTTTGTAATTCGGCGCCGGGACGATTTTTGCTTGAAACGGTCCGGCCGGACCCCACATCACAGACGCGAGATGTCCGGATTGCCCGGACAGAGGAAGGACACCATGGCTTTCAGCCCGGATTTTAGAACCATGCCGCGCCCCGCCGGCGCAGGCACCGCCGCCGGGGCCATCGACCAGGGACTGCGCGCCTATATGCTCCGGGTCTATAACTGGATGGCATCGGGGCTGCTGCTGACCGGGATCGTGGCCTATCTCGTGGCCAATACCGCCCTGCGCGAGGCGTTCTTCGCCCAGGTCGTCACGCCGATGGGCGCTGTCGCCGTCCGGCCGACCGGCCTGGGCATGCTGGCGATGATCGCGCCGCTCGGCTTCGTCCTGGTCATGTCGCTCGGCATCAACCGCCTGTCGCGCCAGGCGGTGCAGACCCTGTTCTGGCTGTTCTGCGCCGTCATGGGTGCCAGCCTGTCCAGCATCCTGCTCACCTTCACCGGCGTGTCGGTCGTGCGGGTGTTCTTCATCACGGCGGGCACGTTCTCGGCCATGTCGATCTGGGGCTACGTTACCCGGACCGACCTAACGCGCTTCGGCTCGTTCCTGATCATGGGCCTGTTCGGGCTGGTCATCGCCGGGCTGGTCAACATGTTCATGCACAGCGCGGCCGTCTACATGCTCTACAGCGTCGTCGGCGTGCTGGTCTTCGTCGGGCTGGCGGCGTTCGATACGCAGCGTATCAAGCTGACCTACCAGCAATTCGCCTATTACGAAGGCCCCGACGCCGCGGCGAAGCGCTCGGTCTATGACGCGCTGACGCTCTATCTGAATTTCATCAACCTGTTCCAGTTCCTGCTTCAGTTCATGGGCGTCCGGAACAACCAGAACAACTGACGCACCGCCGACATCGCCCCGCCCGACGGGGAACATCGCAGGCCCCGCCATCCGGCGGGGCTTTTTTTGTGACTCGTTTCATGACGCGGCCGCGTCAGGAACAGGACCGGAACATTCGCGGCCGGACAGTCCCGATCCAGGCTAAAATATGACTTATTCTACGTTGGAAAGAGTGGGATGACGGCGCTGTGATCGAAGGCAATCGCAGGCATATCGTTTTTTATCAATATGTTGAAAATCAGGACCGATTGAGTATGAAATCAATGGAAACATTATGTGAAGGCTTGCTTGTCACAACGTTCCGGTCGGATAAGGCAGGAAGAGAACAAGACGAAAGGGTGTAGCTGCGTAGAGAGGACGCTTCCGCACACCAGGCGGCACCGGGACCCGTTTCCCCCCGGCATCGGCCAGGCGCCGATACCGGGCCGAATCCTTGATCGAGATCATGGCCGAACACGCGGCCGTGACTTCATGACGGGATCGACCAGACGACGGCCCGCCCGTTTCCGGGATTTTCTCTCCCGGCCGGGCAGGCGAAGAAGGCCGGATGTCACGTGACGCGACACCGCATCACGAAACGCGGCCGTGGTTCTTTTAAGCCCGTGGACGAAGCGAGCATGTGAGCAAGGGTGATGTCGAAACCAACGAGGCGTGAGATGAAGAAAAAAATCTTGCCAAGACTATCGAGTTTATTGAGTTTGTCCTCAGCGTTCCTCTTGGCGGGATGTGACTGGGCTACCCTCAACCCCAAGGGCATTATCGGCGTCCAGGAAAAGAGCCTGCTGCTGACGTCGACCTATGCGATGCTGCTGGTCGTGGTGCCGGTCATCGTGCTGACGCTGCTCTTCGCGTGGCAGTACCGCCATACGAACACCAGCGCCGACTATCTGCCGAAATGGTCGCATTCCAACAAGATCGAGGTGGTGATCTGGACGGTCCCCAGCCTGATCATCCTCTTCCTGGCCGTCCTGACCTACCAGACCTGCCAGTCGCTCGACCCCTATCGCCCGCTGAACGACGAAACCAACGTCAAGCCCATCCACGTCGATGTCGTCGCCCTGGACTGGAAGTGGCTGTTCATCTACCCCGACGAGGGGATCGCCACCGTCAACCAGTTGGCCTTCCCGGTGAACACGCCGGTCGATTTCCGCATCACGTCGGATTCGGTGATGAACTCGTTCTTCATCCCCCAGCTCGGCTCGCAGATCTACGCCATGGCCGGCATGCAGACCCAACTGCACCTGATCGCCAGCGAGGCCGGCAATTACCTGGGTGAATCCGCGAACTTCTCCGGCCGCGGCTTCTCCGACATGCGCTTCCGCGCCCTGACCATGAGCAATGACGACTACGCCGCCTGGATCCAGAAGGTGAAGGCGTCCTCCGAACAGCTCGACAGCACCAACTACCCCAAGCTCGCCGCGCCCAGCGAGGCGAACCCGGTCGAGTATTTCTCGCATGCCGCACCCGGCCTCTTCGACGGGATCGTCGCCAAATACAATAATGGCATGGTCATGGATAAGAGCACCGGCAAGATGCTGCATGTGCAGTCCGCGATGTCCGACATGAATATGAAGGAATAGGACAGATGTTAGGAAAATTAAGCTGGTCGGACATCCCCTTCGATGTGCCGATTCTCGTCGGAACGTTCGCCGGCGCCGCGATCGCCGGCCTGGCCGTCCTCGGGCTCATCACCTATTACGGCAAGTGGGGCTATCTCTGGAAAGAGTGGCTGACCTCGGTCGACCACAAGAAGCTGGGCGTGATGTATATCGTCCTGGCCCTGGTCGCCCTGTTCCGCGGCTTCGCGGACGCCGTCATGATGCGCTCGCAACTGGCGCTGGCCTATGCCGGCAATCCCGGCTACCTGCCGCCGCACCATTACGACCAGATCTTCTCGGCCCACGGCACGATCATGATCTTCTTCATGGCGATGGCCTTCATGACCGGGCTGATGAACGTGGTCGTGCCGCTGCAGATCGGCGCGCGTGACGTCGCCTTCCCCTTCCTGAACTCGCTCAGCTTCTGGATGACGACGGTCGCCTTCGTGCTGATCAACATCTCGCTGTTCATCGGCGAGTTCTCGCAGTGCGGCTGGCTGGCCTATCCGCCCCTGTCCGAACTGCAGTTCAGTCCCGGCGTCGGCGTCGATTACTATATCTGGGCGGTGCAGCTCTCGGGCGTCGGCACGCTGCTGACCGGCGTCAACTTCTTCACGACCATCGTGAAGATGCGCGCCCCGGGCATGACCTACATGAAGATGCCGGTCTTCACCTGGACCATCTTCTGCACCACCGTGCTGATCATGCTGGCCTTCCCGATCCTGACCGTGGCGCTGGGGCTGCTGGGCCTGGACCGCTATCTGGGCATGCATTTCTTCACCAATGACGGCGGCGGCAACCAGATGCTGTACCTGAACGTCATCTGGGCGTGGGGCCATCCGGAAGTCTACATCCTGATCCTGCCCGCCTTCGGTGCGTTCTCGGAAATCACCCAGACCTTCTCGCGCAAGCCGCTGTTCGGCTACAATACCATGGTCTATGCGACCTGCTCGATCATGGTCCTGTCGCTGCTGGTGTGGCTGCACCATTTCTTCACCATGGGCGCCGGCGCGAACGTGAACGCGTTCTTCGGCATCATGACGATGATCATCGCGATCCCGACGGGCGTGAAGATCTTCAACTGGCTGTTCACCATGTATAAGGGCCGCGTCGAATTCCACGCGACCATGTACTGGGTGATCGGCTTCATGATCACCTTCACCATCGGTGGCATGACGGGCGTCATGCTGGCCATTCCGGCCGCCGACTTCGTCCTGCACAACAGCCTGTTCGTCATCGCCCATTTCCACAACGTCATCATCGGCGGCGTGTATTTCGGCTATGTCGCGGCGATGAATTTCTGGTTCCCCAAGGCGTTCGGCTTCAAGCTGAACGAGGCGTGGGGCAAGCGCGCCTTCTGGTTCTGGTTCCTCGGCTTCTACTTCGCGTTCATGCCGCTCTATGTCCTGGGCTTCGAGGGCATGACCCGTCGCATGAACCATTACGACAATCCGGAATGGCATCCCTGGATGCTGATCGCGGCGTTCGGCGCCGTGCTGGTCGCGCTGGGCATCGTCTGCCAGTTGACCCAGCTCTATGTCTCGATCCGCGACCGCAACCTGCCGGAAAACCGCGACCTGACGGGCGATCCGTGGGATGCGCGCACCCTGGAATGGTCGACCTCCTCGCCGCCGCCGTTCTACAATTTCGCCGTCATCCCGACGGTGCATGAACTCGATGCCTTCGCCCATCACAAGGAAGCCGGCATCGACACCCGCGCGGCGGGCGCGGCCTACGCCCCGATCCACATGCCCAAGAACACCTCCGCCGGCTTCTTCGTCGGTGTGTTCAGCCTGGCCCTGGGCTTCGCCGCGGTCTGGCACATCTGGTGGCTCGCGGCCCTCAGCCTGGCCGCCGTGATCGCGACGATCATCATTCGCAGCGCCAACAACGACGTCGACTATTATGTCCCGGCGGCCGAAGTTGCCCGCATCGAGAATGAGCACACCCGCAATCTCATGGCAGCACAGGCGGCGGAATAATGGCGCACGATATGACTGTTGATGCGGCCCACGCCCACGAGGAACACCACGAATCTCCGGTGGTGTTCGGGTTCTGGCTGTATCTGATGACCGACTGCCTCATCTTCGGCACCCTGTTCGCGGTGTTCGCGGTGATGCGCAACCAGTTTGCCGGTGGCCCCACCGGCAAGGAACTGTTCGACCTGACGGGCGTCGGGATCGAAACCGCGATCCTGCTGCTCAGCTCGATCACCTATGGTTTCGCGATGATCTGCGCCCACCAGACCAAGCTGGGGGCGATGCGGGCCTGGCTCGTCATCACCTTCCTGCTGGGCGCGGGCTTCCTGTTCATGGAAATCCGCGAATTCTCGCACATGGTCGCCGAAGGTAACGGCCCGGACCGCAGCGCGTTCCTGTCGTCCTTCTTCACCCTGGTCGGCACGCACGGGCTGCACGTCACCTGCGGCATGCTGTGGATGGCCGTCCTGATGGTCCAGTCGACCGGCAAGACCGTGCTGTCCGAGCGCATGATGAACAAGCTGACCTGCCTCAGCCTGTTCTGGCACTTCCTGGACATCGTCTGGATCTGTGTCTTCACCTTTGTCTATCTGATGAGTGTGATCTGATGGCTGACGCGCACACCGCCCATCATCCGGGCCACCATTCGGGCTCGAGCCACGGAAGCGTAGGGTCTTACCTTACCGGGTTCGTGATTTCCGTCCTGCTGACCGCGGCGGCGTTCGGCATCGTCATCGCGCACGGCTTCTCGCCGGCCGGCACGCTGGCGGCGATCGCGGTGCTGGCCATCGTCCAGGTCTTCGTCCACCTGGTGTTCTTCCTGCACATGAACAGCTCGTCCGAGCAGCGCTGGAACGTCATGGCCTTCGCCTTCACGATCATGACGGTCTTCATCCTGATCCTAGGCACCCTGTTCATCATGCACGACACCGCCATCAACATGATGTCGCGCTGATCGCCCCCGGCCGGATGCCCGATCGCACAGGATCGGGTCATCCGGCCCAAGGTTCCAGCCAAGGGCTCCGGCTCGGCACTCTTCGTGCGACGGTCATGAAAAAGGCCGGTGAGGATCATCCTCACCGGCCTTTTTCCAATCTAACGGCCCGCCCGCGCGGGCGGACCGGCGACGTGCCCGCCGCCTCAGTCCTTATGCGGCTCCGGCGACAGCATGTCCTTCTTGCCGGGCTTGTCCTTCCATGCGTCGGCATCGGCCGGCGGCGTGCCCTTGCGGGTGATGTTCGGCCATTTGGCGGAATAGGACGCGTTGATCTCGGCCCACGCCGCGGCCCGATCGTCGCTGTCGGGAACGATGGCTTCGGCCGGGCATTCGGGTTCGCAGACGCCGCAATCAATGCATTCGTCGGGATTGATCACCAGGAAGTTCTCGCCGGCATAGAAGCAATCGACCGGGCAGACCTCGACACAATCCATGAATTTGCAGCGGATGCAGTTTTCGGTGACCACGTAGGTCATCGTTCGTCTCCGATCATCTGTCGCTGGCGCAACACCGCCAGCTTTGGGGGCCTGCGAGGCACCGGCCGCGCTGGCCCTCGCCTACAATGCGCGCAGATATGAAAGCCTTTTGACGCCATGGCAAGCCAAAGACCCCATCACGTGTCGCATGGCTATGGCATCGGCTGCATCGGCGCGGCATCGCCCGGTTCCGGCACGATCTCGTAAAGCTGCCGCGCCGCCGCGACCGGCCCCCGCCGGGGCGCCAGCGCGACGACGCGCAGCACCATGACGCCACGGCCGCCCGGGCCGGGCAGGGTCAGGATATCGCCGCGCCGCACCTGGGCGTGTGATTTCTCCGTCCGCTGGCGGTTGATGCGCACTAGCCCGCTTTGCGCGAGGCGTGCGCAATCCGGGCGGCTGCGGGCGAAGCGCGCGCACCACAGCCACATATCCAGCCGCTGCGCCGCAATCGACTCGGTCTCGGCCATGCGCTCAGGACCGGCGCTGTTTCAGTACGGCCAGTGCGGCGAACGGCCCGTCGGCCGCCCGAGCCGGCGGGCGGGCCCGCCCATCCAGCCGGGTCGCGGGGCCGGATGCCAGGGCAGAGGCAGGGGCAGGGACGGACCGCCGGGCGGCCCGCACGGGCTCTTCCTGCGCCGGGGCCGCCGGCTGGGCGGCCAGCTTGATCCGGTGGGACTGGCGCTGCCGCCGGCGCGCATCCTGCGTGACCGCCAGCATGGGCGGCGCGACCGGGCCATATTCGCTATCCTTCAGCGGACGGGCCGCCCGCACCGGAATGTCCAGCGCCTTCAGGATCGCCGCCACCGCCTCGGGCCGCACGCCCAGGCGCGACGGCAGCCCGTCCGGCAGGGGCACCGGGCCGTTACGCGCCCGCCAGCGCAGCTCAGCCGAAAGACGCTCGGCAATATCCAGGCGCAGCCGCACCGGCCCCGTTACGATCCAGCCCAGCTTGGCCAGCAGCGCGTCGCCATACTCCGCCACCGGCACCGATACCGCGCCGGCCGGCGGCAGGGCCGGGACCTTCTGCCCGGTCTGCGCCGCCAGCAGGATCGCGCGCAGCCGCATCGCCTGCGGCCGCAGCAGGGCGGGCATCAGCAGCGCATGCCGGCCTACCCGCACCCCCAGCGTCTTCAGGCGCGCGCGCACCACCGGCGCCACCGGTCCGGGCTGCATCGCCACGCCGCCCTGCTCGGTCAGCAGGTGCAAAATCCCGCGCAGCGCCGGTTCCTGCGCCACCGCCGCACGGGCGGCGAACAGCGGCGCCATGACCTCATGCACCTGCCGCTCCAGCCACGCGGCCAGCCGCACGCGAATCCGCTCGCGCTGCCCGCCGTCCAGAAAGGCATTGTCCAGCACCTCGATACGCGGGCGCAGCATGTCGCCTCCGTTGCGCAGCCGCGCGATCGGCGTGCCGTCCCAGGCCAGGAACCGCCCGTCCTGCGAAAAGTCGAATTCATCGTCCCCCGCATCGGCCAGGCTGCGCACGCGCCGCGGAATCTCGGCCCGCAGCGCGCGCCGCGCGGCCCGCAGCAGCAGCCGCCGGTCGGGATGGTCGCAATCCGGATCGGGCAGCAGGTCCAGCCCGGCCACCCGCCCGACCGGATGGCCCTCCACGACCACCTCGCCATGCGCGGTCACGGCGGACAGAAGGTCCTCCGCCCCGGTCGCCGCGTCCAGCCGGCGGATCAGCGACGCCGCGCGCCGGTCGACGAAACGCGCCGTCAGCCGCTCATGCAGCGCGTCGGACAACTGGTCCTCCACCGCGCGCGCGCGCGCCTGCCATTGGGCGGCGTCCCGCACCCAGTCGCGCCGCGCGGCGATGTAGGAACAGACACGGATCCCCGACAGGCGATGCATCAGCGAATCGATCTCACCCTCGGTCCGCGCGACCGAAGCGATCTGCGACTCCAGCCAGGCGGCGGGCACATGGCCGTCGCGGACCACATGGGTAAAGACGCGCGCACACAGGCGGGTATGCGTCTCGTCGCCCAGCTTGCGGAAATCCGGGATCTGGCAGGCGTCCCACAGCATGCGCGTCGCGGTCCTGGATCGCGCCAGCGACCGGATTTCCGGGATCGCGGCCAGGCTGGACAGGGTCAGCACGTCCGACGCCTCGTTGCCCGATCCCAGCCCCCGCGCCGGCGGCGCATGGTTCAGGCTGGCCAGCAGCGCGTCCGGACTGGAGAAATCCAGGTCGCTGTTGCGCCAGAACAACCGCTCGATCGGATCGAAACGATGGGTCTCGACCGCCTCGACGGTCTCGTCGGGCAGGGCAGGGCAGGTGCCCGTGGTGCCGAACGTGCCGTCGCGCATGCCGCGCCCCGCGCGCCCGGCGATCTGCGCCACCTCCGCCGGGGTCAGCGGACGCACCCGGCTGCCGTCGAATTTCGACAGCCCGGCAAAGGCCACATGGTTGACGTCCATGTTCAGCCCCATGCCGATCGCGTCGGTGGCGACCAGGTAATCGACCTCGCGTTCCTGGTACAGCGCGACCTGCGCATTGCGGGTCCGTGGCGATAATTGCCCCATCACCACGGCGCACCCGCCCCGCCTGCGGCGGATCAGCTCGGCGATGGCATAGACCTCGGTCGCCGAAAACGCGACGATGGCGGATCGCGGCGGCAGGCGGGTCAGCTTGCTCGCCCCCAGATAGGCCAGGCTGGACAGGCGGGGCCGGGTCTCGATCTCCACGCCCGGCACCAGCCGGCGCATCAGCGGCCGGATCGTCTCGGCGCCCAGGAACATGGTCTCGACCAGCCCGCGCGCGCGCAGCAGCCGGTCGGTAAAGACGTGGCCGCGGTCCGGATCGGCACAAAGCTGGATCTCGTCCACGGCGACGAACTCCACCATCTGGTCCAGCGGCATCGCCTCGACGGTGCAGGAAAACCACCGCGCGCCGGGCGGGACGATCTTCTCCTCGCCGGTGATCAGCGCCACTGCGGCCGCGCCCTTGGCGGCGACCATGCGCTCGTAATTCTCGCGCGCCAGCAGCCGCAGCGGAAAACCGATGATGCCGCTGGAATGCGCCAGCAATCGTTCGATCGCCAGATGGGTCTTGCCCGTATTGGTCGGGCCGAGAACCGCCCTGACACGCGTGGCCGCCGCAGGGCTGAAGGAGGCGCGCACAGTGCGAAGGGGGCCTGCCCCCGAGGGTACACCCATCATGGGCTCATGCTCAGATGCCGCCGCGCGGATTGCAAGAAAAACCCGCATCGTTGCGCCCGCATCGTTGCGACGGAATGATCACGCGGCGGTTGCGCCGCGCCGCTCATGGCCGCAGGCTGGCCGCAACCGGATCGCGGAGGTCACTGATGTCCATGGAAGAATTGCCGTGCCTGCTGCCGCCGACGCGCGGCCGTCGCGCCCGCGAGCGCACGATTCACGCCGTGCAGAAACAGGATGTCCCCTCTCTGCCGCAGCGAATCGGCGCGGCCGGCGCCGCCTTCCTGCGCGATGGCGGCTTCCGGGGCGAACCCGGCGAACTGGCGCTGGTCCCGGGCCCCGGCGGAGTCGCGGCGGCGGTGCTGGGGGTGGCCGGTGGCGCCGACCCGTTCCAGTTCGGCACCCTGGCCGGCGCGCTGCCCCCCGGGCCGTGGAAGATCGCGCTGCCCGATGCGATCGCGCCGCAGACCGCGGTGCTGGGCTTCTGCCTGGGCGCCTATCGCATGCCCGCCTTCGGGCGGACGACCGAACCCGCCCCGGCGATGCCGCGCCTGGTGGTGCCCGCCGGCGCCGAATCGGCCGCCGGCATCGCCCGTGCCGTATGGCTGGGCCGCGACCTGATCAACACCCCGCCCAACCTGATGGGACCGGCCGAACTGGCCCGCGCCGCGCGGCACGACCTGCGGGCCCTGGGGGCCGCGGTCCAGGTGATCAAGGGGCGCGACCTCGCCGCCGCCTATCCCACCATCGCCCATGTCGGCGCGGGGTCGGCGCGGCCGCCGCGCGTCCTCGTCGCCCGCTGGCAGGGCAGCGGGGCCGGCGCCGGCGCGCCGCTGCTCTCCCTGGTGGGCAAGGGCGTGTGCTTCGATACCGGCGGATACGACCTCAAGCCCGCCGCCGGCATGCTGCGCATGAAGAAGGACATGGGCGGCGCCGCCCTGATGCTGGCCCTGGCCCGTCTGGTCATCGTCCGCGACCTGCCGATCCGGCTGGAATTGCGGCTGGGCTGCGTCGAAAACAGCATCTCGGGCCAGGCGATGCGTCCCTCCGACGTGGTGACCACCCGCTCGGGCCGGACGGTCGAAATCGGCAATACCGACGCCGAAGGGCGGCTGGTGCTGTGCGACCTGCTGACCGAAGCCTGCGAATCCGACCCTGCGCTGCTGATCGACGCCGCCACCCTGACCGGCGCGGCGCGCGTCGCGCTGGGGCCCGACCTGCCCGCCCTGTTCAGCAACGACGACGCGCTGGCCGATTCCCTCCTGCAGGCGGGTCAGGCCTGCCACGACCCGCTCTGGCGCCTGCCGCTCTGGGACGGCTATGCCGACTGGCTGCACAGTCCGGTCGCCGACCTGAACAACGTGTCGGCAAAACCGATGGCCGGAGCCATTACGGCAGCTTTATTTTTACGAAAATTTATCAAAACAGGGGTGCGCTGGGCACATATCGACAGCTACGCCTGGAATGATCATTACCGTCCCGGCCGCCCGGAAGGCGGAGAAACACAAGGACTCAGGGCGCTTTCGGCAGCATTGTTGCAAATCCTTAACACAACCGACATAAAAGAATAGCCAAGTAACGACATAGGGAACGAACTATTTCGCCCGGGTGGGCTTATATCCGCCGTAATTCGAAACTATATACGCCGCTGGAATGACCCGGGGGCGCACAAGGCGGTCCCAGGGGACGAAACACAGGAAGCCGGCCAGTCGGCTTCGCAACGAAGGTTTTTTTCTATGGCCCAGAATTCGGCGATGTCCGATCAGTTGATCAACACCCTGCGCGACACGGTCGTTGCGATGGTCCGCCGCGACGGTCCCGACCTGTCGGCCCGTCAGCTCGGCGTGTTCCTGACCTGCTACCTGCAGGACGGTGCTCACACGGTGCGCGGCCTGGCCGCGGCGCTGAACGTGTCCAAGCCGGCGATCACGCGCGCGCTGGACCGGCTGGGCGAGCTGGACCTGGCCCGCCGCAAGGTCGACCCGATGGACCGCCGCTCGGTCCTGGTGCAGCGCACGCTGAAGGGCGCGGCCTATCTGCGTGAACTGCGTTCGATCATGAACGAGGCCGCGGGCGCGCCGGCCGCCACGCGCGGCACCAAGGTCGTCCGCGAAGAGCGCGCGACCCGCCGCGCCGGCTGATCCCCCCGAGGCCGCAAGTCTCGGACCGCGAGTCTCCGGCTTTCGCGAGATTCCGGCTACAACGAATCGCAATGCGGCGTCCTTGCCGCATCGCGGGGCGTTGCGCGCAACAAAACCGCCTGACGACTGTTTCATGGGAGGACCGCTTCCATGGACGGTCTCCGGTTCCGGCCCTTCGGAACCGCATCTTCGAAACTGCAAGGGTGGAACGGCGGGCCCGGCGGCGATTGCCGGCCCCGGATCCGCGCCACCCATCCATGATCAAGGGATGATATCATGCATATGACCTCCCGCATGGCTGCCGCAGCCATCATCGCCACGTCGCTGCTGGGCGGCGCCGCCTCCGCCCAGGGCCTGGGAACCCCGTCGGGGCAGATCACCCTGGTGGCCCAGTCGGCCGATGTCGGCGTCGGCTGGACCTGGGGACATGGTACGCTGGTCTACGGCCATCACCGCTACAGCTTCACGGTCAAGGGCGGCACGGTCGTCGCCGTCGGCTACTCGAAGGTCGTCGGGACCGGCACGGTCTATAATCTCAAGCACCTGCACGATTTCGACGGCACCTATGTCGCCGGCAACGGCGAAGCGACGCTGGGCAACGGCGTCGGCGGCTCGGTGCTGCATAACGGCAACGGCGTGACCATCCGCATCGACACCGTATCCAAGGGCGCCCGCCTGGCCACCGCCGCGCAGGGCCTGGAACTCACCCTGGATCAGTAAGGCCGCAAGGCCGCGTACAGGCCGCCGCACCGGCGGGCCGTCGTCGCGGGCAAGCTCACGCCCGCGGCACGGCTCGCCGCAGCCGGTGCCGCACCAGCCAGGTCCAGCCCAGTTGCGGCAGCAATACCAGGCCCATGGCCGTCACGGCCGCAAGGCGGCCCCGCGTGACCAGCAGCGCGATCCCGCCGCCCCATAGGACGAATCCCCATTGCACCAGCGTCACCGCCACCGGCGACAGGCCGCCCGTGGTCGCAAGCTGGTACAGATGTTCGCGGTGGCTTTCCATCAGCCGCGCCCCCCGCCGCCAGCGCCGTACCAGCGTATAGGTCACGTCATAGAGCACGCCGGCCAGCATCAGCGGCACGGCGCTCCACGCGGCGCCCGCAGGCTGGCCGGCGGCACAGGCCAGGCCGAACGCGCCGATCAGCAGGCCGCAGCTCTGGCTGCCCACGTCGCCCATGAAGATCCGGCCGACCGGGAAGTTGAACGGCAGGAACCCGGCCAGCGCCGCCGCCAGGATCAGCGCCATCGCGCCCAGGCCCATCCCCCCAAGCATCGGGCCCCCAAGCATCGGGCCCCCAGGCATCGGGCCCCCCAACATCAAACCGCCCAGCACCAGGCAGGCCAGCATGACCGCGCCCGAGATCAGCCCGTTCAGCCCATCCATGAAATTGACCGCATTGGTCAGATAGACCAGCCCCAGGACCGACAGGACGCCCCCCAGAACGGCGCCCGGGACGTCGCCCACGATCAGGGACAGGACGCCGTGCGGATACGGCCCGGTCGCCACGACCAGGATCGCGGCGGCGAACTGCGCCGCCAGCTTCAGCACGGGCGGCCATTGATGGACGTCATCCAGCCACGACACGCCGCCCAGCAGGATCGTGGCGCCCAGCAGCCCGGCCACCGGGCCGTCCAGCGGGGGCAGGCCGCCCAGCAGCCGCGCGACCGGCACCGCCGCGACGAACGCCAGCACGATGCCGATCCCGCCGCCCTTCGGCGTGGGACGGGTGTGCGAACTGCGATGTCCCGGATGATCGATCACCCCCAGCCGCATCGCGCCCGCCACCATCAGCGCGGCGGCGGCCCAGGTCGCGGCCAGCAGAACGACGAAGGGTCCGGCGGCCAGGGCCGGAACTGTTGGATCGATGGGGGGATTGCTCATCAGGGGGCGGTTTTTGTCGTCATGGCTGCTTCTAGCATGCAAGTAGCTGGGCTATATGGGCGGGACAATGGCCACGCAATGCCCTGATACCCGGCTGTCCGCTGACAGGCTGCGCCCGGTCAACCGCATCGCCGTCAACATGATGCTCGATGGCGGGCTCGGCGCGCTCTCGGCGCCGCTGGCCCGCTGGTTGGCCGATCCGCATGGTGGCCTGCTGCACCCGCTCTGGTTCCTCGCGGGCGGGGCGATCACGTTCCTGCTCAGCAGCCTGCCGTTCCGCGTGCCGCTGCAATATTGGCGGTTCTCCGGCGTCGGCGACCTGCTGGGCATCGCCGGGGCGTCGTTCGCCAGCGCCGCCCTGTTCGCGCTGGGCCTGCACCTGACCGGCTTTCC
Organism: Nguyenibacter sp. L1; assembly: GCF_035199985.1. Taxonomy (GTDB): domain Bacteria; phylum Pseudomonadota; class Alphaproteobacteria; order Acetobacterales; family Acetobacteraceae; genus Gluconacetobacter; species Gluconacetobacter vanlangensis. The sequence goes on along the minus strand of NZ_CP127015.1, from coordinate 278,268 downwards.
GATCCCCACGCCGACCTTTCCCGTCATCCACGGCCTGGTGCTGCTGGTCTGCATGGGCGGGGCGCGAATCGTCTACCGGGTCAGCTATCGCCGCGCGACCCGCCGCCAGGCGAGCAGCCAGGTCATCCTGATCGGCTCGGACAATGCCGCCGACCTGCTCATCCGCGCCGTCGAACGCGACCCCGACCCGCCGTTCCGCATCGCCGGCATCCTGACGCAGGGACGGGGCCAGGCCGGGCGGCGCATCCACGGCGTCCCGATCCTGGGCCATGTCGACACGCTGGATGCGGTCCTGTCCCGGCTGCGCCCGGACACGCTGGTCCCGCACCGCCTGGTCGTCACCGACGCCGATTTTCGGGGCGAGGATCTGGCCGCCGTGCTGGAAGTCGCCGAACGGCGCGGGCTGGTGGTCCAGCGCGCGCCGGTATTGACCGATCTGGCCCCCGCCAACCGGCTCGAACTCCGCCCCGTCGCCATCGAGGACCTGCTCAACCGCCCGCAGGTCACGCTGGATCACGAAGGCATGGCGGCCCTGCTGCGCGGCCGCACCGTGATGGTGACCGGGGCAGGGGGCTCGATCGGATCGGAACTGACCCGCCAGATCGCACAATATGCGCCCGGCCGCCTGCTGCTGCTCGATCACGGCGAATTCGCGCTGTGGCAGATCGACCTGGAACTGTCCGAACGCTTTCCCGCGGTCCGGCGCGAAACGATCCTGGCCGATATCCGCGACCGCGAACGGATCGAACAGGTCTTCGCCCGCCATCGGCCCGAGCTGGTCTTTCACGCGGCCGCGCTCAAGCACGTGCCGATGGTCGAGGCCAATCCGTGCGAGGGCATGCTGACCAACGTGATCGGCACCCGCATCGTCGCCGACGCCGCCGCCCGCCATGGCGCCCGCGCGCTGGTGATGATCTCGACCGACAAGGCGGTCAATCCCTCCAGCCTGATGGGCGCGTCCAAGCGCGCGGCCGAAATGTACTGCCAGGCGCTGGACGTCCTGGCCCGCGCGGGCGACGCGCCGGATGCGATGCGCTGCGTCACCGTGCGGTTCGGCAACGTGCTGGGCTCGACGGGCTCGGTGGTGCCGGTCTTCCGCCGCCAGCTCGAACGCGGCGGACCGCTCACCGTCACCCATCCGGACATGCAACGCTATTTCATGACGGTGTCCGAGGCCGTGGGCCTGGTCCTGCAGGCCAGCGTCCGCGGCACCATCCGGGCCCGGGCCGGCAGCGGCACCGACGCTTTGCTGCGCGGCGGCGGCATCTTCGTGCTGGACATGGGCAAGCCGGTCAAGATCGTCGATCTCGCACGGCAGATGATCCGCCTGGCCGGCCTGCGGCCCGACCGGGACGTACCGATCCGCTTCACCGGCCTGCGCCCCGGCGAAAAATTGTTCGAGGAACTGTTCCACGGGCGCGAGGCCCCGGCCCCCACCGAGCATCCGGGCCTGCGGATGGCCACCCCGCGCATGGTCGACCGCGACCAGGTCGGGCGGACGATCGACCGGCTGGAAGCCGCCTGCCATGACGACGACGTGCCGGCCGTGCTGGCCCTGATCGCCGGACTCGTCCCCGAATTCGTCCATAACGCGACGGGCACGGTGCGCGAAACGCGCCCCCACTCAACCGATGTCGGCACAATCGATGCCGACATAACCGGCGCCGACGCGACCGATGCCGAAAGGACCATGCCGACATGACAGCCCAGCATCCCGCACCCGACCGGCCCAAGCTCGACCGGCCCGTCCCCGATTCGGCCCCCATCGCGTTCCTCGACCTGCCGGCCCAGCAGGCGCGGCTGGGCGACGCCGTCAGGCGGCGCGTGGACGCGGTGATGGCCCATTGCCGCTTCGTCATGGGCCCCGAGGTCGCGGAACTGGAGCGGGCACTGGCCGCCTATTCCGGCGCCGCCGAATGCGTGGGCGTCTCGTCGGGCACCGACGCGATCCAGATCGTGATGATGGCCGAAGGCATCGGCCCGGGCGACGCCGTCTTCCTGCCGGCCTTCACCTATACCGCGACGGCCGAGGTCCCGCTGCTGCTGGGCGCGACGCCGGTCTTCGTCGATGTCGATCCCCGGACCTTCCAGATCGACCCCGACAGCCTGCGCGCCCGCATCGCCGACATCCGCGCGGCCGGTCGGCTGCGTCCACGCGCCGTCATCGGCGTGGATTTGTTCGGCCAGCCGGCGCCCTGGCCCGCATTGCGGACGATCGCGGCGCATGAGGGCCTGTTCCTGATGGATGACTGCGCCCAATCCTTCGGCGGCGCGCTGTCCGGCCGCAAGCTGGGGCGCGAGGCCACGGCGACCACCCTGTCCTTCTTCCCCTCCAAGCCGCTGGGCGCCTATGGCGATGGCGGCGCGATCCTGACCGACGATCCCGACCGGGCCGAACTCTACCGCTCGCTGCGCACCCACGGCGAGGGCCGCACGCGCTACGAGGTCCTGCGCACCGGCATGAACGGCCGGCTGGACACGCTGCAGGCGGCGGTGCTGCTGGCCAAGCTGGAAGGATTCGACGCCGAACTCGCCCGGCGCGAGGCGATCGCCCGGGCTTACGATGCCGGGCTCGCCGGCCATGTCGCGATTCCCGCCCGGGTGCCCGATTCCGCCAGCGCCTGGGCGGTCTACGCCGTCCTGACCGAGGATACCCCGGCCCGCGAGGCGCTGCAGGCGCGCCTGCAGGGGCACGGCGTGCCCTCGGCGATCTATTATCCCCGCCCGCTGCACCTGCAGCCCGCATACCAGCCCCACCATGACGGCGCGCGCCTGCCGGTTGCCGAAGACCTGGCATCCCGTATCCTCGCCCTGCCCATCCATCCCGAACTGACGGACGGCGAGGTCGCGCGGGTCATCGCGGCGGTGCAGGGCCAAGGTTGAAGGAATCAGGGTTGAAGAAGCAGGATCGAGGGACATGAAACGGGAAACCGCGCTGCTGCTGGGGTTCTTCGCGATCACCGTCGGCACCGCCGCCGTCTTGTGGTCGTTCGCCCTGCCGAATTTCCGCCCGCTGGCCATCCCGCGCATGACGGCCGGCACCATCAGCGTCGGGCCGATGCACACCACGCACGGCCTGTCCGCCGCCGATCTCGCCACGCTGAACGACTGGCTGGCCCGCCATCACGGCGGCTGGGGTCCGCTGGGCCAGACCCCGCCATCCTCGGGCGACGCGACGCTCGACCTCGTGGCCGACCGCCCCGCCGGCCCGGACGGCAAGCCGGTGCCCTACCGCATCACCCTGTGGACGGGAATCAGCGCCGCCGACTGGAACGACACGCTCTTCCTCGAGGACCGGCCCGGCGCCGTGATCCGCGTCCGGCAGGTCTCCGACGCCGATTTCGCCATCCTGCGGCACCTGGTGGACCGCTATCCCTACGAACGAAGCGCTTTTCCATGATCCCCGTCCCATGATCCCCTTCTCATGATCCAGGTTCCGGCCGGCACACAGGCGCTGCTCTTCGATTGCGACGGCACGCTGGTCGATTCCCTGCCGCTCTACCTGCAGGCGTGGCTGCGCGCCTTCGAAACGGCGGCCGGCCACGTGTTGGCGCCCGAATGGTTCCACGGGCGCGGCGGCCTGTCCGAACAGATGGTCCTGGACCTGCTCGAGGCCGAGCTGGGCCGGACGCTGGACCGGCCGGCCATCGTCGGCGCGGCCCGGCAGGCGGTGCTGGAAATCCTGCCCAATTTGCGCGAAATCGGCATCGTCGCCGACCTGGCCCGGCGCTATCGCACCGCGCTGCCCATGGCGGTCGCGTCCAGCGGCTCGCGGCAGATCGTCGTCGCGTCGCTCACCCATACCGGCCTGCTGCCGCTCTTCGACACGGTGGTGACGGTGGATGACGTCCGCCGCCCCAAACCCGCTCCCGATCTGTTTCTCGAGGCCGCGCGCAGGCTGAACGTCCCTCCGGCCGGCTGCCTGGTGCTCGAGGACAGCACCGAAGGCCTGGCCGCGGCCGATGCCGCCGGCATGCGCGCGGTGGATGTCCGGCCCTACATCATGTCGTCCGGCCGCCCTCACGCCTCATCGCAAGCCTGATCGCACGCCGGGTCGCCCGGCTGGTCGCCTGGCTGATCATCGGGCGGGCCCAGCCGGTCCGTCTCGTCCAGGGGCGGGGTGGCGTGGTCCATCACCGCCAGCAGCGCCGCCGTCAGCGGCGAGGCCAGGATCAGCCCGGGCAGGCCCAGGATCGTCCCGAACACGGTCTGCGACAGGATGGTCAGGCCCGGCGGCATCTGCACCGCATGCCGCTGGATCAGCGGCGCCATCACATTGCCCTCGAAGAACTGGATCGCCGCATACAGCGCCAGCACCAGCAGCCCCTCGCGCGTACCCTGCGACAGCCCGACCAGCACCGCCGGCACCGCGCCGACGAAGGCGCCGATATAGGGGATGAAATTCGCCATCCCGGCCACCACCCCCAGCGCCAGGGCCAGCGGCACGCCGATGCACCACAGCCCCAGCCCGGACAGGATGCCCACCACCGCCATGTCCAGCGCCTGACCCGCCGTCCAGGCCCACAGGGTGCGCCCGGCCACCACCAGCATCGCCCGCGCCGCCGGCCGGTGCCCCGGCGGGATCAGCCGCAGCAGCCCGTTGGCATACAAGCCCGGCGACAGCGCGAAATACAGCCCGGCGATCAAGATGACCGCCAGCGTGCCCGCCGCGCCGAAGGCCTGCGACACCACCCCGGTCATCGATCCCGCGATCCGCGACCCCACGCCGACATCGCCGCCCGCCTCGTTCCCGCCCAGCGATTGCGGCAGATGGTCCAGCACCGTCCGGCCCAGCGGGCTGGCGTTCAACTGGCCCCGCAGCGAATGCGCCTGGGTGGCCAGCGCGGCGCGCAGCCGGGCCGCCTGTTCGGAAATCGCCGGCCCGCTGCTCCAGAACAGCGCGACGAACGCCCCCAGCACCCCCGCGACCACCAGGCTCAACGCCAGCCAGTAGGGCAGGCGCGTCGCCCGCTCCAGGCGGATCGCCAGGTTATGCAGGATCACCGCGACCAGCGTCGCGGCAAACACCACCATCAGCACGTCGCCGATCAGCCAGATCGACAGCACCAGCACCGCCAGCAGCACCGTAACCTGCAGCAGGCTGTAAATCCGGGCCAACTGCACCGCCCGCGGGTCCATCTCCCGCTCGGGGGGCGCCGTCCCGGCGGGTGTGTCGTCCGGCCGCCTGGCGGCCGCGTGCATCGGGGTCATGGTCCGTTCCGGCTGTGACAGGGCGCTATCTGGCATACCAGCCGGCGCGCGTCGATTCCATCAGCAATGACAGGCAGATACAGCCGATCCGCACCATCTTCCGGAAAATCCGTAAGGTGTTGACGCATCAATCGCCGTTATGATCCCGGGCCCAGGCGGCATACTGGCCGGCGACATGTCAACGGTCCCAGACTCATTGGCCTCGGACGCTCGTCCGCACGAAAGGACATCGCCTTGGACACCGAAATCGGAGACGATACGCCGGTCGGCCATTACGACGCGCCGCACGGCGTCGCCGCCGCGGAATTCGCCCTGGCGCTGGGCACCTTCGCCATCGGCACCGGCGAATTCGCGATCATGGGCATGTTGCCGGAAATGGCGTCGTCGCTGGGCATCACCATCCCGTCCGCCGGCCACGTCATCGCCGCCTATGCGCTGGGCGTCGTCGTCGGCGCGCCGCTGATCGCGGTGTGCGGCGCGCGGCTGCCGCGCCGCACGTTGCTGATGATCCTGATGGGGGTCTTCGTCCTGGGCAACCTGCTGGCGCCCCTCTCGCCCGACGCCCGCACGCTGGAGATCATGCGCTTCCTGACCGGACTGCCCCATGGCGCGTTCTTCGGGGTCGCCGCGCTGGTCGCGGCCTCGCTGGTCGATCGCGCCCATCGCGGCCGGGCGGTGGGGCGGGTCATGGCGGGCCTGACCATCTCCAACGTGATCGGCGCGCCGTTCGCGACCTGGGGTGGCGAATTTCTCGGCTGGCGCACCACCTACGCCCTGATCGGCCTGGTCTCGGTGGCCAGCCTGCTCCTGGTGGCCCGCAACGTCCCGGCCGACCCGCCCCATCCCGGCGCCTCGCCGCTGCGCGAACTCGGGGCCCTGCGCCGCACCCAGGTCTGGTTCACCCTCGGCACCGGCGCGGTCGGGTTCGGCGGCATGTTCGCGGTTTATACCTATCTGTCCGACGTGCTGGTCAATGTCTCGGGCTATCCGGCCTACGCGGTGCCCTTCATCCAGGCCCTGTGGGGCGTGGGCATGGTCATCGGCAACCTGATCGGCGCGCGCCTGGTCGACATCAACCTGAACATGACCGTCATCGCCGCCCTGGTCTGGAGCATGCTGACCCTGGGCCTGTTCTCCGTCACCGCCGTCAACCCCTGGGCGGTGGTGCCCGTCATCCTGCTGCTGGGCGGCATCATCGCGCTGGTACCCGCGCTGCAGACCCGCCTGATGGACGTCGCGGCCGACGCCCAGACCCTGGCCGCGTCGCTCAACCATTCGGCCTTCAACGTCGCCAACGCCCTCGGCGCCTGGCTGGGCGGCCTGGTGATCGGCGCCGGCTACGGCGCGCAATCGGTCGGCTGGGCCGGCGCCGCCCTGGCCCTGGGCGGACTCGCCATCTTCCTGGCGGCCCTGGCCGTCCGGTTCGTCGGCCGCCGCATCGAACAGGCCGCCTGAACCGAAAACGCAATATTCGCCACGAACATATTGTTTTTAAAATATTACCTGAATGAACCCGCGGAGTGAATTCACTCCGCGGCGCTTTCCTCGATCGCCGTCTCGGCCAGCAGCCATTCTTCCTCGGCCTCCGCCTGCGCGCGGCCGATCGCCGCCAGGCGGGTATTGATCCGGGTCACCTCGTCGGCTCCGCCCGCCTCATACAAGGCGGGGTCGGCCAGGCGCGCTTCCAGCCTGGCGCGCTCCTCGGCCAGCCGGCCCATCCTCGCCTCGGCATCCTTCGCCTTCTTGCGCAGCGGGGCGATGGCCTTGCGCGCCTCGGCGCGCTCGCGCCGGTCGTCGCGTCGCGGCGCGGCCGACGCGGCGGGCCGGACGGCGGCGCGCGCCCGCTCGGCCAGCCAGGTCCGGTATTCCGCCATGTCGCCGTCGAAGGGCCGCACCGTGCCGTCGCCCACCAGCCACAGCCGGTCGGCGACCAGTTCGACCAGATGCGGATCATGGCTGATCAGCAGCACGGCGCCCTCGAATTCCGCCAGGGCGCGGATCAGCGCCTCGCGCGCATCCAGGTCCAGATGGTTGGTCGGCTCGTCCAGGATCAGCAGGTGCGGCGCCTCGCGGGTGGCCAGGGCCAGCAGCAGCCGCGCCTTCTCGCCGCCCGACAGGTCGCGCGTCACCGTGTCCGCCCGTTCGGCATCCAGGCCGAATCGCGCCAGTTGGGCGCGTACGGCGGTGGGCGGGGCCTTGGGCATGGCGCGCGCCATGTGCGCGACCGGGCTGTCCTCCGGCACCAGTTCCTCGGCCTGGTGCTGCGCGAAATAGCCGACGCGCAGCTTCGGACTGTGGGCCATGCCGCCCTGCATCGGCGCCAGCCGGCCGGCAATCAGCTTGGCGAAGGTCGATTTGCCGTTCCCGTTCGCGCCCAGCAGGGCAATCCGGTCCTCCATGTCCAGCCGCAATGTCAGGCCGGACAGGATCGGCCGGCCCTCATAGCCGACGGTCACCCGGTCCAGGGTCAGCATCGGCGGGGGCAGCGGGGCGGGCTCGGGAAAGGCGAAGCGGGTCGGCGCGGCCTCCACCACCGCCTCGATCACCGGCAGCTTCTCCAGCGCCTTCAGCCGGGCCTGGGCCTGGCGCGCCTTGGTCGCCTTGGCGCGGAACCGGTCGACGAAGGACTGCATATGCGCACGCTGGGCGGCGATCCGCTCGGCCGCGCGCGCCTGCTGCAACGCCTGCTCGGTGCGGATGCGCACGAACTCCTCATAGCCGCCGGGCGTCAGGCTCAGCGTCCGCTGGTCCAGATGCGCGATCGCATCCACCGACCGGTCCAGCAGCCCGCGATCGTGGCTGACGATCAGCGCCGCGCCGGCAAACCGGGCCAGCCAGCCTTCCAGCCAGATCGTCGCCTCCAGGTCCAGATGGTTCGTCGGCTCGTCCAGCAGCAACAGGTCCGGATTCAGGAACAGCGCGGTGGCCAGCGCCACGCGCATGCGCCAGCCGCCGGAAAAATCCGAAACCGGCCGCGCCTGCGCCGCGCTGTCGAACCCCAGCCCCGACAGGATGCTCGCCGCCCGCGACGGCGCGCTGTCGGCCCCGATGGCCCGCAGCCGCTCATGGATGTCGGCCAGCCGCAGCGGGTCCGCCGTCCGCTCGGCCGCGCGCATCAGGTCGGTCCGCTCGGTATCGCCCGCCAGCACCGTGTCCAGCAGATTGGCGTCCCCCGACGGTGCCTCCTGGCGGATGCGCGCCATGCGGGCGCGCGAAGACAGGCGGATCATGCCCCCATCGGGCGCGATATCCCCGGCAATCGCCGCCAGCAGGGTCGATTTGCCCGCCCCGTTGCGCCCGACCAGCCCGATCTTGCGCCCCGGATCGACGCTCAGCGACGCGCCGTCCAGCAGGGCGCGCCCCGCGATGCGAAGGACCAGGTCGGAAATGACAAGCAGACTCACGGGATCGGGGCTCCGGAACGCGGGCGGCCCTGCGGCGCCAACCCTTTGACAGACAACGGATCCGGCCGCCGCCGGATGGATCGCGCCGCCGGTTGTGCGCCGCACGGCACAGGATTCGTGCCGCTGTACCTACCAGTCCCGGCCAATATGCTCTAGACGGCGCGCGGAAGGGGCGCCGGTCCGGCCGGGCTGCGGGTCCCCCACATGTTTCGAGCAAGAGGAAGGAGCCGCCCGATGGCGACCGAACGTACCCTGTCGATCATCAAGCCGGACGCGACCCGGCGCAACCTGACGGGCAAGATCAACGCGGTGTTCGAGGATGCGGGCCTGCGCATCGTCGCCCAGAAGCGCATGCAGTTGACCGAGGCGGTGGCCGGCGCGTTCTACGCCGTGCACAAGGACCGCCCGTTCTTCGGCGACCTGGTCTCGTTCATGGTGTCGGGCCCGGTGGTCGTGCAGGTGCTGGAAGGCGAGAACGCCGTCCTGAAGCACCGCGACGTCATGGGCGCCACCGACCCCAAGAAGGCCGCCCCCGGCACTGTCCGCGCCCAGTTCGCCGAGAGCATCGAGGCCAACTCGGTCCATGGCTCCGACAGCCCGGAAAACGCGGCCAACGAAATCGCCTTCTTCTTCTCGCAGATCGAGATCCTGCCCTGATCACGGCCTGACGCGTCACGACCTGACGCGCGAAAAATACGAAAAATGAAGGGCCGGCCCGCAAGGCGCCGGCCTTTCTTCGTTGCGGCCCGCCCCTACAGGAACAGCAGCGGCCCCGCCGCCGGCTCCGTGTCCGCGGTCGCATCACGGGTCAGATGCCTGCGCAGCGCCGCCGGGTACAGCACATGTTCCTGCTCCAGCACGCGGGCCGCCAGTTGGCCCGGCGTGTCGCCCGCATGCACCGGCACCGCCGCCTGGCCCAGGATCGGGCCCTCGTCCATGGCCTCCGTCACCAGGTGCACGGTGCAGCCATGCAGCTTCACCCCGGCCGCCAGCGCGCGCTCATGCGTATGCAGGCCAGGGAAGGCCGGCAGCAGGCTGGGATGGATGTTCAGCATCCGCCCCGCCCAGGCTCCGGTCAGGAAGGGCGTCAGCAGCCGCATATAGCCCGCCAGACAGACCAGTTCGGCCCCCGCGTCGCGCAGCGCCGCGTCGATCGCCCGCTCATGCGCCGCGCGATCGCCGCGGAACGGACGATGGTCGACCACTTCGGTCCGCAACCCGGCGGACCGCGCCACCTCCAGCCCCGGCGCGTCGGGCCGGTTGCTCAGCACCAGCGCGATGCGGGCCGGAAAATCGGGCATGGCGCACGCGTCGATCAGCGCGCGCATGTTGCTGCCGCGCCCGCTGATCAGGATCGCGATCGGGCGGCGCGGCATGTCGGGTGCCGGAGTCTCGGGCATCGGTACGCTCAGGCCCCGGCCGGACCGAAATCCGGCATAGCCGTAAAACGCAGCCCGGCAGGCGCGCCCGCCGCGCCGTCTTCCAGCCGCCCGATCACGAACGCCTCCTCGCCCGCCGCGCGCAACTGGCTCAGCACCGCATCGCCGTCGCGGGCGATCAGCACCATGCCGATGCCGCAATTGAAGACCTTCAGCATCTCCGCGACATCGACCTGCCCGGTCCGTGCCAGCCAGCCGAACACCGGCGGAACGGGCCAGGACGCGCCATCGATCACCGCCGTCAGCCCGGCCGGCAGGACGCGCGGCAAATTGCCCGGCAGGCCGCCGCCGGTAATGTGCGCCGCCCCCGTGATCAGCCCCTGCCGGTGCAGCGCCAGGACCGGCTTCACATACAGCCGCGTCGGCGTCATCAGGGCTTCGGCCAGGCTCGGGCCGGCGGCGAGGGGGCCGGCGGCGAAGGGGCAGGGGGCGTCCCAGCCCAGCCCGCTGCGCGTCACGATGGCCCGCACCAGCGAAAACCCGTTGGAATGCACCCCGCTGGCCGGCAGGCCGATCAGCACGTCGCCCGCCGCGATCCCGGCGGGCAGCAGGGCGGACCGCTCGGCCGCGCCGACTGAAAAACCGGCCAGGTCGTAATGGCCCGGCCCGTACATGCCGGGCATCTCGGCCGTCTCGCCGCCGACCAGCGCGCACCCCGCTCCCCGGCACCCCTCGGCAATGCCGCGCACCACCTTGGCCGCATCGTCCACCGCCAGCCGCCCGGTCGCGAAATAATCCAGGAAGAACAGCGGCTCCGCCCCCTGGACGACCAGGTCATTGACGCACATCGCCACCAGGTCGATTCCCACCGTCTCGTGCAGACCGCTTTCGATCGCGACCATCAGCTTGGTACCCACCCCGTCGGTGCAGGACACCAGGACCGGATCGGCGAACCCCGCCGCCTTCAGGTCGAACAGCGCGCCGAATCCGCCCAGCCCGCCCATGGTGCCGGGCCGGCCGGTCGCCCTGGCGGCGGGCTTGATCGCATCGACCAGCGCGTCACCGGCCGCGATATCCACGCCGGCATCGCGATAGGTGGCGCCGCCGGAAGACGTGGCGGCCGGCAGGGAAGGGGGGGCGGAACGCATGGGGGCTGGCCTTCGTCGTCAGATTGCCGCGAATTTCGCCCGGCGCGCCGCGCGGGGGTCGAAGAACGGGACAAGGTAGGGTAAACGCTCACCGGTTCCTTTACGGCAGAGGAAGGCGGCGCGCAAAGCGGTGGTTGAACGGACGGCACAGAAACATCCCGAACATCCCGGCGCGGCGCCCGATGCGGCGGCCACGGCCGGCGCGACCGGCCAGTTGGCGCTGCCCTTCGTCCACCATTCCCGGTTCGACCGGGCCGATTTCGTGGCGGCGCGGTCGAACGAAGCGGCCCGCGCCCTGCTGCTGGGCGGCGCGGACTGGCCGGAATACCGCTTGGCCCTGTGGGGGGCGGCCGGCGCCGGCAAGACCCACCTGCTGCATGTCTGGGCCCGGGAAAGCGGCGCGGTGATGCTGGACGGCCGGGACGTCACCACGGCGACCGTCACCACGGCGACGCTGGGCCGGCTGTTCGCCGAATCGCCCGCCCGCCTCGCCGGCGTCGCGGTGGACGACGCCGACCGCGCCGCCGAGCCGCGCGCGCTTCTGCACCTGCTGAACATGGCGCGCGAGCACCGGCTGAAGGTCGCCATGGCCGCGCGGCTGCCGCCCGCCCGCTGGCCGTCGCCACTGCCCGACCTGGCCAGCCGGCTGCGCGCCACGATGGCCGCCGAACTGCGCCAGCCTGAGGACTCGCTGCTGCGCATCCTGCTGCTGCGCCACCTGGCCGCCCGCCAGATCGTGGTCAGCCAGCCCGTCACCGAATGGCTGCTGCGCCGGCTGCCGCGCACCGCCTCGGCCATCCGGGACGCCGCGGCCCGCCTGGACCAGGCCGGACTCATGGCCGGCCGGCGCGTGACCCGCGCCCTGGCCGTCGGCGCGCTGCACGACATGCTGGCCCCAGAAGACGTGATGCCAGAAGACCTGATCCCAGAGGGCCCGGTCCCGGACGGCCCGATCCCGGAAAGCTTGGTTCAGGACGATCCTGTCCGGGAAGGCGGCATGCCCGACGACGGCGCGGGCTGACCGCTCATTTCGAAAAACTTCACCGATGATGCGCTGGCAGCGCGTCCCGTTTTTGCCTAGTTTGGCGCGACGACGGTTTTTTTGTGGCAGGAGATCGGATTGACAAAACCGACGGGCAGACAGCCCCCGCGCCGGGCGACCGCGCGCACGGTTCGCAAAAAAACGACCACGACCACACGGCGGCGCCCGGCCGCGGCGACCGCGGGCGCCGTCGCCGGCCCGCCGATCGCGGACATGGATTCGCCCGCGCGCTTCATCAATCGTGAACTCTCCTGGCTCGACTTCAACCAGCGCGTCGTCGAAGAGGCCGACAACCCCCGCAACCCCCTGCTCGAGCGGCTGCGCTTCCTGTCGATCAGCGCCGGCAATCTCGACGAATTCTATTCGGTGCGCGTCGCCGGCCTGGTCGGCCAGGTGCGCGAAGGGCTGCTGACCACCTCGCCCGACGGGCTGACCCCGGCCCAGCAGCTCGCGGCCGTCCGCGACCGGACCGCCCGCCTGCTGCGCGAGCAGCAGCGCATCTGGAAGGAACTGCGCGTCCAACTGGCCGAGGCCGGGATCGTGCTGTGCAGCCTCGACACCGTCACGGACGCCGAGCGCGACTGGCTGGATCATTTCTTCATGGACCGGGTCTTTCCCGTCCTGACCCCGCTGGCCATCGACCCGGCCCATCCGCTGCCCTTCATCCCGCATATGGGCCTGGCCCTGTCGCTGCGCCTGCAAGCCAAGGACACCGGCCGCTTCGTCATGAGCGCGATGATCCTGCTGCCGGCGCAGATCGAACGCTTCATCCGTCTTCCGGCCGCCCTCAGCCCGTCCGGCGCGGCGCGCTTCATCATGCTGGAAAGCCTGATCGCGCTGTGCATCGACCGGCTGTTTCCCGCGCTGGTGGCGGGCGAATGGGGCGTGCTGCGCGTCATCCGCGACACCGACGTGGAATTCGAGGACGAGGCCGAAGACCTGGTCCGCTCCTACGAAACCGCGCTCAAGCGCCGGCGCCGCGGCGTGGTGATCCATCTCGACATCGATTCGCACATGCCGGCCGACCTGGGCCGGGCCGTCGCCGCCGAACTGGACGTGCCGCCCGACGAGGTCGAGATCCAGCCTGGCCTGATCGGCGTCGTCGACACCAGGCAGTTGATCGTCGACGACCGGCCCGACCTGCTCTTCCCGCCCTATACGCCCCGCTTCCCCGAGCGCGTGCTGGATTTCGGCGGCGACTGCTTCGCCGCGATCCGGGCGAAGGACATGATCATCCACCACCCGTTCGAAAGCTTCGACGTGGTGGTGCAGTTCCTGCGCCAGGCGGCGCTGGACCCGGCGGTGGTCGCGATCAAGCAGACGCTCTACCGCACCTCGCGCGACAGCCCGATCGTCAAGGCGCTGATCGAGGCCGCCGAATCCGGCAAGTCCGTGACCGCCATGGTCGAATTGCGGGCCCGTTTCGACGAGGAAGCGAATATCCGCCTCGCCCGCGCGCTCGAAGCCGCGGGCGTGCAGGTCGTGTTCGGCTTCTCGGACCTCAAGACCCACGCCAAGCTCAGCCTGGTGGTCCGGCGCGAGGGCGGGACATTGCGTTCCTACGCCCATTTCGGCACCGGCAACTATCACCCGATCACCGCGCGCATCTATACCGACCTGTCCTTCTTCACCTGCGATCCGGAACTGGCGCGCGATTCCGCCCGCCTGTTCAATTATATGACCGGCTATGCGGTGCCGACGCGCATGGAAGCCATCGCGTTCTCGCCCGTCACCGTCCGCCGCACGATCGAGGAACTGATCCAGCGCGAGATCGAGCATGTGCGCGCCGGCCGTCCCGGGCAGATCTGGCTGAAGATGAATTCGCTGGTCGATCCCGACCTGATCGACCGGCTCTATCGCGCCTCCTGCGCCGGGGTACGCATCATGGGGGTGGTGCGCGGCATCTGCTGCCTGCGTCCCGGCGTGCCCGGCCTGTCCGAGAATATCCGCATCAAGTCGATCGTCGGGCGCTTTCTCGAACATGCCCGCATCTTCGCCTTCGGCGACGGGCACCGCCTGCCGTCGCGCCACGCCAAGATCTACATCTCGTCGGCCGACTGGATGGTCCGCAACATGGATTGGCGGGTCGAAAGCATGGTGCCGATGCGCGACCCCACCGTCCATGCCCAGGTCCTCGACCAGATCATGGTCACCGACCTCAAGGACAATCTGCAAGCCTGGATCCTGCAGCAGAACGGGGCATGGCGTCGGCTGGAACCCGGGGCCCGGCCGTTTTCGGCGCACGATTATTTCATGACCAACCCGTCTTTGTCCGGACGCGGCCTGGCGGCGCAGGATGCCCAGATCCGTGTCGGCACGCCGCTGCCCCGCCACCAGGACCGGATTCTCGATGATTGAGGATTTCGCCATGACGCAATCCAAGACGGCTCCGCCGTCCGCCCCTTTCGTAACGCGCGGGGCGGCATGACCGCCGGTGTCCATCGCCGCTCGGCCGTCGTCGATCTCGGGTCGAACTCGGTCCGGCTGGTCGTCTTCGACGGCGTCAGCCGCAACCCGATCACCATCTTCAACGAAAAATCCGTGCTGCGGCTCGGGCGCGGCCTGAACGCGACCGGCCGCCTGAACGAAGGCGGCGTCGGCATGGCCATGCAGGTCATGGACCGCTTCTATGCCATCGCCCGGGGGATGGAGGCCGATCCGTTCGAGATCCTGGCCACCGCCGCGGTGCGCGACGCCTCCAACGGCCCGGAATTCGTCGCCGCCCTGCGCGCGCGCATGCCCGGCGTGCCGATCCGCGTCCTGTCGGGCGAGGAAGAGGCCGATTACTCCGCCACCGGCGTGCTGGCCGGCCTGCCCGAGGCCGACGGGCTGGTCGCTGATATCGGCGGCGGATCGCTGGAGCTGATCCGCCTGTCCGGCGGCCAGAAGCACGAAGCCTGCACCCTGCGCCTGGGCGTCATCCGCCTGAACGACCGCGCCGAAGGCGACCTGCAAAAGGCCCGTGCGATCGCTGATGCCGACATCGCGCAGGTCGATTGGCTGGATACCCTGCAGGGCAGGCCGCTCTACCTGGTCGGGGGCGCCTTCCGCGCGCTGGCCCGGCTGCAGATCGCGCGCACCAACTACCCGCTGAACATCGTCCATCTCTACACATTGTCCGGCGACGCGGCGAAGGAAATGGCCGACTGGGCCGCGACCGCGCCCCGCCGCACGCTCGACCGGCTGCCCGGCGCCCCGCGCAAGCGCCTGGACGACGTGCCCTTCGCCGCCATCGTGCTGCGCCGGCTGGTCCGCCGGCTGCAGCCCACCCGCGTGGTGTTCTGCGTCGATGGACTGCGCGAGGGCTGGTACATGCGCCGCGTCGCCGCCTCGGTCGCCCATCTCGACCCGCAGGAAGCCGTGGCCCGGGAAATGTGCGCCCGCCTCGGCCGCAGCGAAACCCTGCCCGACCGGCTGATGAACTGGACGGCCCCGCTCTTCGCCGACGAAAGCGCGTCTTCCCGCAGGCTGCGCCGCGCCGCCTGCCTGCTGTCCGATATCGGGTCGTACGACCATCCCGAATATCGCGCGGAACAGACTTATCTGCGCATCCTGCGCATGCAGGGCGTGGGCTTCGACCACCCGGCCCGCGCCGCCGTGGCGCTGACCCTCGCCGTGCGCTATGAGGCCGAGCTGGGCCAGGATTTCCTCCAGCCCTCGCGCCTGCTCCTGCCGTCCGAGGATTATATCCGCGCGGTCACGCTGGGGCTGGCGCTGCGCCTGGCCTATACGGTCTGCGGCGGGACCGCGGAATTGCTGGACGGCACCTGGATCGAAAAAACCGCGCAGGGCCTGGCGCTGCATCTGGCGGGCGGCCGTTCCGCCGTCCGCGGCGAAAGCGTACGCCGCCGCCTGGACCGCCTGGCGGAAATCCTCTCCCTCCCGGCCCGGATCGAAGAACCCGCCGAATCATGAAACATGTCCTCTCCCATGCCGGCCTGCCGGCCCTCGTGCTGGCCGGCGTCTGGCTCGCGGTCGCCCATGCCAGCGGCCCCGCCCGGCCCGATCCGCACGACCCCAACGTGCTGTGGCGCATCGTCCATGGGCGCTGCGTGCCCAACCAGATCGGCCAGCAGACCCCCACGCCCTGCGAGGCGGTCGATCCCGCCGCCGGCTATGCGGTGCTCAAGGACCGCACGGGCCGCGCGCAATATCTGCTGATCCCGACCGCCCGCGTGACGGGGATCGAGGACGCGTCCCTGCTGTCGCCGGACGCGCCGGATTATTTCGGTGCCGCCTGGCACCAGCTCGACCGCGCCCTGGCGCGGCTGGGCCATACCATGCCGCGCGAGACGATGGCGCTGTCCGTCAACTCGGCCTACAGCCGGTCGCAGAACCAGTTGCACATCCATATCGACTGCCTGGCGCCCGATATCCGCGTCGCCCTGCACTGGGCGCGTCCGCATATCGGCCACGGATGGACCAACCTGGTGCTGGACGGCCATACCTATCGCGCCACCCGGATCGACGGCGCCGACCTGGCCGGCGCCCTGCCGTTCCGCCGCCTGGCCGCCGCGCTGGCCGACCCGGCGCGCGAGATGGGCGAGCACACGCTCGTCGTCGTCGGCACGGTCTGGCCGGATGGGCATCCGGGCTTCATCCTGCTGGACGACATGGTCAAGCCCCTCTCGGGCGACCGCGCCTCGGGCGAGGAACTGCAGGACCATGCCTGCGCGATCGCCCGGTTCGAACCCGGCCGGCCGCTTCCCGCCCATCCCTGAAAGGGCCGTTTCAGGCCCGTGACAGCGCCTCGGCCGCGTCGTCCGCCGGCACTGGCTGCCGGCGGGCCAGCGCCAGATAGGCGCCGGCGCCCACCGCCACGCCGACGAACCATGCGACCGCGTTCAACCCCGCCAGGCCCGGCAGGATGTGCCCCGCCGAGGCCACCAGCCCGCCGGTGGCAAATGCCCCCAGACCCGGCAGGCCCCAGCCCTTCCGTCCGGCATAGCGGCCCTGGTGGCGGTACAGGTCCGGCACGTCCAGCACCTGGCGGCGCACGACATAGAAATCCGCCAGCATGATCCCGGTCACCGGCCCCAGCAGCCCGCCGATCAGGTCCAGCGCGCGATAGATGCTGGCCGCCTCGTTGAACCACAGCCAGGGCATGAAGAAGACGCCCAGCACCAGCACCAGCCGCGACGCGCGGTTGAAGTCCAGGCGCCGGGGCATCAGGTTCACCAGGTCATAGGCCGCCGGCATGATATTGGCCACGACATTGACCGACAGCGTCGCCAGCACCAGCGTTGCCCCGCCCAGCACCGTCACGACCGGGTGGCCCAGCGCCACCAGCAGCTCCACCGGGTTCCAGATCGGGTGGCCGAACAGGATAACGGTCGCCGAGGTCGTGATGATTCCCATGGGCGTAAAGACCAGCGCCGTCACCGGCAGCCCGATCGCCTGTCCCACCACCTGGTCGCGTTCCGAGCGTACGAAGCGCGACAGGTCGGGAATATTGACGGCGAAGGTCGCCCACATCCCGATCATCCCGGTCACCCCCATGGCGAACCGCGACCAGAATTCCGCTCCGTGCAGATGCGACGGCTGCGCGAACAGCGGGCCCAGCCCGTGGCCCACATGCAATCCCCACATCGTGGCCAGCAATCCGACCAGGATGACCAGCGGCCCGGCGACCAGCTCGAAATTGCGGATCCGATGCACGCCATGGCTGGCGATCCAGCCATGCAGCGCCCAGATCGCGGCCATCGCCAGCCACATGCGAAGCTGCATGCCCAGGAACGGCGCCTGCAGCGATGCCCAGCCCGCATTCAGGGTCGAGAATATCGCATCCACCGCCTGCGCGGCGGCATAGGACTGGACCGAAAACCAGAAGATCGCGCAGAACCCGCGCAACACCACCGGCAACTGCGCCCCGAACGGCCCGAAGGCCGAACGGATCAGCACGCAGAACGGAATGCCGTACCGTGTCCCCGCCCTGGCGTTGAACCACATCGCCAGGAACAGGATCAGATAGGCGACGGCGACGATCTCAAGGCATTGCCACGCCGAAAATCCCAGCGCCATCAGCCCCGACGCCGCCTCATAGGCCACGATGTTATGGACCATGCCCATCCACACCGTCGCCATGTTCACCCAGCTCCAGTCCCGCCGCTCGGGCGGCACCGGCGCCAGGTCGGCATTATACAGGTCGGGCGCATAGGAACCGGTCGGCGAGGGGTCCGGGGCAGGGGACGAACTCTCGGTCATGGCGGGGTCTCCTGACGGATCGACGGGCGAAAGGGGGCCGGCTCAGTCCAGCGTGCGCACGATGTCGGCGATGGTGCCGAACAACTGGTCGATCTGCGCCTTCTCGATGATCAGCGGCGGCGACACCGCGATCACGTCGCCGGTGTAGCGCACCAGCACGCCCTTGCGGAACGCCCGATCGAACGTCTCATAGGCCCGAGCGCCCGGCGCGCCCGGACGCGGCTCCAGCTCGATGCCGGCGACCAGCCCGACATTGCGGATATCGACGACGTGCGGCAGCCCGCGCAGCGCATGGGCCGCTTCCTCGAAATAGGGGGCCAGGTCGTCGGCCCGCGCGAACAAATTCTCCTCGGCATAGGTGTCCAGCGTCGCGATCGCCGCGGCGCAGGCCACCGGATGGCCGGAATAGGTATAGCCGTGCGGCAGTTCGATCCCGCTCTCGGGGCCGTCCATGAAGGCCGCATGCACATGTTCGCGCACGATGGCGGCGCCCATCGGGATCGTACCGTTGGTGACCCCCTTGGCGCAGGTCATGATGTCGGGGATCACGCCGAACTTCTCGGCCGCGAAGGCCGGCCCGCCCAGCCGTCCGAAACCGGTGATGACCTCGTCGAAGATCAGCAGGATGCCGTATTTGTCGCAGATCTCGCGCAGCCGCCGCAGATAGCCGACCGGCGGGGGCAGCACGCCGGTCGATCCCGCCATCGGCTCGACCATCACCGCCGCGATGGTCGACGGGTCATGCAGGGCGACGATCCGCTCCAGAGTGTCCGCCAGTTCCGCCCCATGCTCCGGCAAGCCCTTCGAGAACGCGTTGCGTGCCAGGTCATGGGTGTGCGGCAGATGATCGACCCCGGTCAGCAGCCCGCCATATAATTTGCGGTTGCCCGAAATCCCGCCCACGGAAATCCCGCCGAATCCCACGCCGTGATAACCGCGCTCCCGCCCGATCAGCCGCGTGCGCGCCGCGTCGCCCCGCACGCGGTGATAGGCGATGGCGATCTTCAGCGCCGTATCCGCCGCCTCGGACCCCGAATTGCAGAAGAACACATGGTTCAGGTCGCCCGGCGCCAGCGCCGCGATGCGGTCGGCCGCCGCAAAGCCCAGCGGATGGCCCATCTGGAAGGTCGGGGCGAAATCCAGGGTCGCGATCGTCTTCTGCACCGCCTCGGTGATGCGCGGACGATTATGGCCGGCATTGACGCACCACAGCCCCGCGCAACCATCCAGGACCCGGCGCCCGTCATCGGCGGTGTAATACATGCCGTCGGCCGCGACCAGCATGCGCGGCGTGCGGCGAAACTGCCGGTTGGCGGTAAAAGGCATCCAGAACGCGTCGTGATTGGTCGCCGACATCGCGTAACTCCTGCGATCTGCTGGTCAGGTAAGGCGGGAAAAAAGGACGGAGAGGGCAGGGGCGTCAGGCGTTCAGCCGCCGGTCGGCATCCAGCACCGCCCGCAGCAGCACGTTCGCCCCGGCCGCCACGTCGCCGCGTTCCGCGCTTTCGGCCTCGTTGTGGCTCAACCCGCCGGCACACGGAACGAAGATCATCGTGGTGGGCGCGACCCGCGCCAGATACGCCGCGTCATGCCCCGCGCCCGACACGATCCGGCGGGCCGGATAGCCGAAGGCCTCCGCCGCCTGCCGCACCGCCTCGATGCAGGCCGGGTCGAAATGCACCGCCGGCGCATCCCACACGCGCGCGAAATCCGCACGCACGCCCGATGCGGCGGCAATGTCCGCGATCCTCTCGCGCAGCGCGTCCTCCATGCGCCCGACCACCGCATCGTCGGGATCGCGCAGGTCGATGGTCAGGAACACCTCGCCCGGCACCACGTTGCGGCTGTTGGGCCGGTTCTCGACCAGCCCGACCGTCGCCACCGCGTCGGGCCCATGCGCCAGTCCCACCGCGTTGACCGCCTCGATCATCCGCGCCGCCGCCAGCAGGGCATCGGCCCGCATGGTCATCGGCGTACTGCCCGCATGGGAATCCCGCCCCGTCACCGTCACTTCGTACCAGCGTATGGCCTGCACGCCGGTCACCACGCCGATCGTCTTGCCCTCGGCTTCCAGGATCGGCCCCTGCTCGATATGCAGTTCGAAATAGGCCGCGATCGGGTGCCGGCCGCACGGCTCCGGCCCGCGATAGCCGATCCCCGCCAGGGCATCGCCGAAGCGCACCCCCGCCCGGTCGGTCTTGTCCAGCGCCTCCGCCTCGGTGAACACGCCGGCAAACACCCCCGATGCCAGCATCGCCGGGGCGAATCGCGCCCCTTCCTCGTTCGTCCAGTTGATGACCTCGATCGGGTGGCGCGTCTCATGCCCCGATTCCCGCAACGCCCGCAGCACCGCCAGACCGCCCAGCACGCCGACGATCCCGTCGAACTTGCCGCCCGTCGGCTGCGTGTCCAGATGGCTGCCCATGGTGATCGGCGGCAGGGACGGGTCGGCGCCTTCGCGGCGGGCGAACTGGTTGCCCATCGAATCATGGCTGACGCTGCATCCCAGCGCCCGGCAGGCGGCGGCGAACCAGTCGCGCACCTGCCGGTCCTCCTCGGTCAGGGTCAGGCGCCTGATCCCGCCCTTCGGCGTCGCGCCGAAACGCGCGGTCTCCAGGATGTCGTTCCATAACGATGCGCCATCCACGGTGACATTGTCCCCGCTCCGCAGGCCGCCCGCCTCGCTCATTCGCTACCTCCAGCCATTCGCCCGATCGTTTCCGAACCGGTCGGATCCCCGCCGCACGGTTTAGTCACATGGTTATACACGCGTATCGGCCGGGCCGACATGCGCGCGCTCCGCACCGCACATAATCCGTGCCGAGCCTATGCCGGATTCTTTCGATAGGGTAGCGAAAATTCTGACCAATGAGTCAGGTTAGTGGAATTTCCAGACAAAAGATCGTAGAGACGACCAGAATCGACCAGAAATAAGGCACAAAACGGCGCAATTGCCCGCATTTCAATCCACGCCGCATCCGGCCATCACCAGCGTCAGGATCGTCCGCGCTGCGTCCTCGTAATCCTGTTCGCGCAGCGTGCGCTGGCCCAGCACCGCCCCGATCTGCGCCCCCATGTCGGCATAGGTCTGGGTCATCGCCCACAGGCAGAACATCAGATGCGGCCCCGACACGGCCCGCATCGCCCCGGCGCGCTGCCAGGCGCGGAACGTCTCGTCCAGCTCATCGACATGCCGCCGCAGCGACGTCTGCAGGAAGACGCTGATATGCGTCGCCCCCTGCAGGACTTCGTGGGCGAAGATCCGCGACGCATCCGGCCGCTCGTGCGAGAACGCCAGCTTGGCGCGGATATAACCCTCCAATGCCGCGCGCGGCGTCTGGTCGGGACGAATCCACACCGTGGCGTCCGTCAGCCAGTCGGTCAGGATATTCTCCAGCACCGCGCGATACAGCTCTTCCTTGGTGCCGAAATAATAATGGATGTTCGCCTTCGGCAACCCGGCCTCGGCGGCAATCGCCGCCATGCTGGCGCCCTTGAACCCGTCACGCCCGAACAGGCGCTCGGCCGCGCGAAAGATCTGCTGCGTGCTGGCCCGCCGTGGCGCCCCCGCCGCCTGCTCCTGGCGGCGAACGGGACGGGGCACGAACGGGGGGGAAGAAGCGGAACTGCGCATCGGAGTACCGTCCCGCCTTTGCGCCCGGCTGGCAAGCCGGAAACATGCGCCATCCCCGCTAGCGCCGCTCACCCCAGCGCCACCGCCAGCCACCCTCGGTCTTCAACGCGCATATCGCCAGAAGCACCGCCAGGGCGACGGCATCGATAATGATCGTGACCATGCCGGCACGGCCGATTCCGAGGAATCCGAGGATCGCCCGGGCGGATATGAGGATCGCGAGGAAGACGGCAAGCACCGCCCAACCTTGCCACGCGATGGGCCGCCCGGCCCCGTAGCCGTAGCGCTTGGCCGCAAACCAGGCTTTCGACGGACTGTCCGGCATCCGGCCATACCTCTCGTCTGATCGCCGTCACGATAGGGACGACGCGCGCTATTGTCATCTGCAGCATCACGAAACCGGCTATTCCCCTGCGGCACGCGATTTGCTCTGTTTTGCGGCAGGAATGGCGGAACGGGCCGGCGCTTCCCATGACGGGCGGCCCGGCACCCGAAAAGGAGACCGACGATGCTTCTGGTGCGTGGCGGAACGGTTGTGACGGCCGAGCGAAGCTGGCGGGCCGACGTGCTGTGCGACGATGCGGGACGGATCGCCCAGGTGGCGCCCGCGATCGCGGCGCCTACCGGCTGCGACGTGCTGGATGCCGGCGGCCTGCTGGTCATGCCGGGCGGGATCGACCCGCACACCCATATGGAAATGCCCTTCATGGGCTCGGTCTCCAGCGACGATTTCGAAACCGGCACCGCCGCCGGCGTCGCGGGCGGCACGACCATGATCATCGATTTCGTCATCCCCCAGCCGGGCGGCTCGCTGCTGGCGGCGTGGAAGGACTGGCGCGCCAAGGCCGCGAAGGCGGTGGCCGATTATTCCTTCCACGTCGCCGTCACCCATTGGGACGACCAGGTCCATGCCGAGATGGGCACGCTGACGCGGGAATGCGGGGTCAATTCCTTCAAGCATTTCATGGCCTACAAGGGCGCGCTGATGGTCGATGACGGCGTGCTGCTGCGCTCGATCGGCCGGGCGCTGGAACTGGGCGCGCTGTGCAACGTGCATGCCGAGAACGGCGATGCCGTCGCCTTCCTCCAGCAGGACCTGCTGCGGCGCGGCCTGACCGGCCCCGACTCGCATCCGCTCTCCCGCCCGCCCGCGGTCGAGGGCGAGGCCGCGCAGCGCGTGATCGCCATCGCCGGCCTGCTCGGCGCCCCGGTCTACATCGTCCATGTCTCGACCGAGGACGCGACCGCCGCGATCGCCGCCGCCCGCGCCCGCGGCCAGCGCGTCTATGGCGAGGTCCTGGCCCAGCACCTGGTGATCGACGACAGCGTCTACGCCGATCCCGACTGGCTGGGCGCCGCCCGACACGTCATGAGCCCGCCCTTCCGCCCGAAACACCACCAGAAGGCGCTCTGGGCCGGCCTGGCCTCGGGACAGCTCCAGACCACCGCCACCGACCATTGCTGCTTCTGCGCGCCCCAGAAACTGCAGGGACGCGACGATTTCACCCGCATCCCCAACGGCACGCCGGGGATCGAGGACCGGATGAGCGTCCTGTGGCATCACGGCGTGCGCACGGGGCGCCTGACACCGCAGGAATTCGTGGCCGTCACCTCGGCCAACACCGCGCGGATCTTCAACATCTACCCGCGCAAGGGCGCGATCGTCCCGGGCGCCGACGCCGACCTGGTGCTGTGGGACGACGCGGCCGGCCGCACGATCTCGGCCGCAACCCATCACCAGAATGTCGATTACAACGTGTTCGAGGGGATGCAGGTCACCGGCCTGGCGCGCCATACGATCAGCGGCGGCCGCCTGGTCTGGACCGATGGCGACCTGCGCGCCGTGCGGGGCGCCGGACGTTATGTCGAGCGGCCCTGCTTCGCGCCCGACCTCACGGCCCAGCTCCGGCTGAACCGGACAAGCGGCGACCTTCCCGCCGGCCCGAAGTGAGGCGGCCCGAAGTGAGGGGACCCGCACCAACGGCCGGAATCAAGACTGTTCTTTGCCAGGCGGGACGGACCCGCTAAATTGCCCGAGCGGGTCTGCCTCGGGGGAGGCAGGGACCTGTCCGGAGATGCCTGTTCCGCGCCCCGCCGCGGGCGTGCGCGTCCCCAGGCAGCCTGTCCATCGCCCGCTCCGTGTTCCGGTTGTCTGCCTTGAGGGGGGCTGGGCGGCCAGAGCGCTCATATTCTGGCTCATATTCTGATCGACGGAACCGAATGATGCGCAATTCCATCCGCTTCTATCTGGGCGACAGGCTCTACGACCTGCCCGACTGCCCGCCGACCCTGACCGTGCTGGACTGGCTGCGCGAGCAGCGCGGCCTGACCGGCACCAAGGAAGGCTGCAACGAGGGCGATTGCGGCGCCTGCACCGTGATGGTCGTCCGGCGCGAAGAAGGGCGCCTGGTCTGGCGGGCGCTCAATGCGTGCATCCAGTTCGTGTGCATGCTGGACGGCGCGCAGCTCTTCACCGTCGAGGACCTGCGCGCGCCGGACGGCACGCTCCATCCGGTGCAGCAGGCGATGGTCGAGCAGCACGGCTCGCAATGCGGCTTCTGCACCCCCGGCTTCGTCATGTCGATGGTCGCCCACCGCAAGGCGCCGGGGGCGGTGGCCGACGACGGTTCGATCGACGACGCGCTGGCGGGCAATCTATGCCGCTGCACCGGCTACGCCCCCATCGTGCGCGCGATGAAGCAGGCGATGCAGGCGGGGGCCGATCATTTCGACGCACAGGCCGAGGCCATCGCCGACCGCCTGGCCGCCCTGGAGGCCCAGGCCGACGGGCGCGGCGTCCGGCTCGCCGGCCCGGCGGGGCGCGTGACCATCCCCGCCGATTCCGACGCCCTGGCCGAAACCCTGCTGGCCGACCCGCAGGCCACCATCGTCGCGGGCGCGACCGATGTCGGGCTGTGGGTCACCAAGGGCCTGCGCGATCTGCCGCATATCGTCGCCATCGGCCGCGTGCCCGACCTGCGCACGATCACGCAGGATGCCGAAGGGCTCAGGATCGGCGCCGCCGTCACCTATCAGGACGCGCGCGACAGCATCGCCGCCCTGCTGCCGGACGCGGGAGAAATCATCCGCCGCATCGGCTCCACCCAGGTCCGCAACGCCGCCACGGTCTGCGGCAACATCGCCAACGGCTCGCCGATCGGCGACGGGCCGCCGGTCTTCATCGCCGCCGGCGCCACCCTGCACCTGCGGCGCGGCGCCGTGCGCCGCACCCTGCCGCTCGAGGATTATTTCCTGTCCTACGGCAAGCAGGATCGCGCCCCGGGCGAGTTCGTCGAGGCCGTGACCATCCCCGCACCCGGTCCCCGCACGCTCTTCCGCGCCTACAAGATCTCCAAGCGGTTCGACCAGGACATCTCGGCCCTGCTGGGCGCCTTCGCCCTGACCCTGGACGCGGACGGGGTCGTCACCGACGCCCGCATCGCCTTCGGCGGCATGGCCGCCATTCCCAGGCGCGCCCGCGGGGCCGAGGACGCGCTGCGCGGCCGCCCCTGGAACGCCGCGGCACTCGCCGCCGCCCGCGCCGCGCTCGATGCCGATTTCGCGCCGATCTCGGACATGCGGGCCAGCGACTGGTACCGCCGCACGGTCGCCGCCAACCTGCTCACCCGCCTGTTCGCCGAAACCGCGCCGGGCGCCCATCCACCCGAAACGCGGCTCGCGGGCCGGATGGAGGCCGCCGATGTCTGATCCGATGTCCGCCGAATCCGGTCCCGTTCCGGCCCGCGACGCCTCCGGACTCGCGCGCGGCGCGTCTCTCCCGGCCGACGGCCCGATCGTCGCCGGCGGCGCCTCGCGCAGCCTGCGGCATGAAAGCGCCGCGATGCACGTATCGGGCAGCGCCACCTATATCGACGACATGCCCGAGCCCAAGGGCCTGCTTCACGTCGTCCCGGGCCTCAGCACCCGGGCCCACGCCCGCATCCTGTCGATGGACCTCGATGCGGTGCGCGCCGCCCCGGGCGTGGTGCGCGTGCTGACCGCCGCCGACATCCCCGGCCATAACCAGATCAGCCCGGTCGGCAAGAACGACGAGCCGCTGCTGGCCGAAGACCTGGTCTCCTATTACGGCCAGCCGATCTTCGCCGTGGTGGCCGAAACCCGCGCCGCCGCCCGCCGCGCCGCCCGGCTGGCGCGGATCGAGTATGAGGAGTTGCCCGCGATCCTGGACATCGCCCAGGCCCGCGCGGCCGGCGGGGCATTGGTCTGGCGCGCGCTGGAAATGACCCGCGGCGACGTGCTGGCCGGCCTGGCCGCGGCCCCGCGCCGCCTGTCCGGACAGGTCACCATGGGCGGGCAGGAGCATTTCTACCTCGAAGGCCAGGCAGCCCTCGCCCAGCCGGGCGAGGAAGGCGAGATGCGCGTCTGGTCCTCGACCCAGCACCCGACCGAAACCCAGCACATGGTCGCCCACGTGCTGGACCGCCCCAGCAACCTGGTCACGACCGAAATCCGCCGCATGGGCGGCGGCTTCGGCGGCAAGGAATCCCAGGCCAACACCCCGGCCTGCCTGGCCGCCCTGGCCGCCGAACTGACCGGCCGCGCCGCCAAGATGCGGCTGGACCGCGACGACGACATGGTCATGACCGGCAAACGGCATGATTTCGTCGTGGAATATGACGTCGGCTTCGACGATGACGGCCGCATCCTGGCGGTCGACATGGTGCTGGCCGCGCGCTGCGGCTGGTCGGCCGACCTGTCCGGCCCGGTCACCGACCGCGCGCTGTTCCATGCCGACAACGCCTATTACTATCCGGACGTCCGGCTGCGCTCCGAACCGCTCAAGACCAACACCCAGTCCAACACCGCCTATCGCGGCTTCGGCGGCCCCCAGGGCATCGTGGCCGCCGAACGGGTGATCGAGGAAGTGGCCTTCGCCACCGGGCTCGACCCGCTGGATGTCCGGCTGCGCAATGTCTACGGCACCGGCACGCGCGACCTGACCCCGTACCACATGACGGTCGAGGATTCGATCGCCGCCGAGATCATGGAGCAACTGGCGCGCGACTGCGCCTACCGCGACCGCCGCGCCGCCCTGCGCGCGGCGAACCGCGACAGCCCGTTCGTCCGGCGCGGCATCGCGCTGACCCCGGTCAAGTTCGGCATCTCCTTCACCGCCACCCATTACAACCAGGCCGGCGCATTGGTGCATGTCTATACCGACGGCTCGGTGCAGGTGAATCACGGCGGCACCGAAATGGGGCAGGGGCTGCACACCAAGATGGTGCAGATCGCCATGCGCGAATTCGGCCTGGCGTCCGACCGGGTGCGCATCACCGCCACCACCACCGGCAAGGTGCCCAACACCTCGGCCACCGCGGCATCCTCGGGCGCCGACCTCAACGGCATGGCGGTGCTGGACGCGGTGCGCAGGATCAAGGACCGGCTCACCGCCTTCGCCGCCGGCCATTGGAACGTGGCACCCGAGGCGGTGCGTTTCCTGCCCGACGGCGTGCATGTCGGCGAGACGATCGTCCCGTTCCCCGACCTCACCCGCGCCGCCTATCTCGCCCGCGTGTCGATGTCGTCGAGCGGCTTCTACAAGACGCCCAAGATCTCCTGGAATCCCGATACCGGGCGGGGGCGTCCCTTCTATTATTTCGCCTACGGCGCCGCCTGCGCCGAGGTCGCGATCGACCTGCTGACCGGCGAGACGCGCATCGAACGGGTCGACATCCTGCACGATGCCGGCCGGTCGCTGAACCCGGCCATCGATATCGGCCAGATCGAAGGCGCCTTCGTCCAGGGCGCCGGCTGGCTGACGATGGAGGAACTGGTCTGGGATTCGGCCGGCCGCCTGCGCACCCACGCCCCCAGCACCTACAAGATCCCGGCCTGCTCCGACCGGCCGCGCATCTTCAACGTGGCGCTGCTGGAGGCCGCCCCCAATCGCGAGGACACGATCTTCCGTTCCAAGGCGGTCGGCGAGCCGCCCTTCGTGCACGGGGTCGCGGTGCTCCACGCCATCTCCGACGCGCTGGCCAGCCTGGATTCGTACCGCACCTGCCCGCGGCTGGACGCCCCCGCGACGCCCGAGACCATCCTGCGCACGGCGGAACGGCTCCGCCCCCGCGCGGGCGGCTAGGCCCTGCCCATGGACGACCTCCTCGCCGCCCTGTCCGGCTGGCGGCCGGACGGGCCGCCGATGGCCTGCATCCGCGTCACGGCCGCGCGCGGCTCCACCCCGCGTGAGGCCGGGTCCTTCATGCTGGCCGGTCCCGACTGGCAGGCCGGCACGATCGGCGGCGGCCGCCTGGAATGGGACTGCCTGGCCCGCGCCCGCGCGCTGCTGCAGGACGGCCCGGCGCGCACCGAAACCGGCGCCGAAACTGGCCCCGAAACTGGCCCCGAAACCGGTATCGAGCAGGATTTCGTGCTGGGGCCCGAGAGCGGCCAATGCTGCGGCGGTGTGGTCCGGGTGCGGATCGCCCGCGCCGACGCCGCCCTGGTGGCCGACCTGCTCCGCCAGGCGGCGGATGACCGCGCCGCCTGGCCGCATCTGCTGATGTTCGGCGCCGGTCATGTCGGCCGCGCCCTGGCGCACGCGCTGGCGCCGCTGCCGCTGCACCTGGTCTGGATCGACCCCAGGGCCGAGGAATTCGGCCCCGTGCCCGCGCGGGTCCAGGCCCGGGTCACCGCCGACTGGCAGGCCGCCATCGCCACGGCCCCGCCGGGGGCCGGCATTCTCGTGCTCACCCCCAGCCACGCGCTGGATTCGCTGATCGTCTCCGCCGCGCTGGAGCGCGGCGATTTCCGCTATGTCGGGCTGATCGGCTCGCGGACCAAGCGCCGCCGGTTCGAAGCCGCCTTCCGCGCCATCGGCCTGCCCGAGGCACGCATCGCCACCCTGGTCTGCCCGATCGGCGATCGCGGCATCCGCGACAAGCGGCCGGAAATCATCGCCGCCCTGGTCGCGGCAGAAATCGTCGAACGCCTGCTGCATGACGCCGCGGCGCGCCGGCCCGGCCGGATCATCCGGGGCGCCGCATGATCCGCGCCGACCGGGTGGCACGGGTCATGCGCCTGCATGCGCGCTGCATCGTCTATTTCAACGCGGTCCGCGAATATCGATCGGTCCGCGAGGCCGCGCGCCGGCTCAACGTCACCCCCTCCGCGCTGACCCGCCAGATCGCGCAGATGGAGGACGAGATCGGCTGCCCGCTGTTCGACCGGCTGCCCGGCGGCATGGTGCCGACCGCGGCGGGCGAGATCATCTCCCGCCACATCATCACCGTGATGCAGGACGCGGTGCGCACCGACGAGCAGATCGCCGCACTCAGCGGCCTGCGCGGCGGCCGCATCAGCCTGATGACGGTCGAAGGCGTCGCCGGCGACCTGATGGCGCGGCTGCTCACCCGCATGACGCAATCCCATCCCGGCATCGACCTGCATGCCGAGACCGGCTCGCCCGCCGCGATCGTCACCGCACTCAGCACCGGCGCCACCGACCTGGGCATCGCCTTCTCCCTCGAACCGCCCGACGAACTGCGCCAGGTCGCGGTGGCGCATTTTCCGGTGGGCGTGGTGATGCGCACCGACCACCCGCTGGCCGCGCGCCGCCGGATCGGCATCCAGGACCTGCTGGACCAGCCGCTGATCCTGCCCTCGGAGTCGCTGTCCCTCCACCGCGTCATGGAACCGATGCTCCGCCCCTGGCGCGACCAGATCGACATGGTGCTGGAAACCGGGTCGATCGAACTGACCAACCGCATGGTCATGGCCGGCGCCGGCCTGGCCTTCCAGTCGCGCCTGGCGCTGGAATTCGATATCGGCCGCGGCGCCCTGGCCCATGTCCCGCTGGACGATCCGCGCGCCGTGACCGACCTGGGCGCCTATGTCCGCGACGCGCGCTGGCTGCCCCCCGCCCTCGAACAGCTCATCGCCGAGGTCCGCGCCACCCTGCGCGCGATGCAGGCCCCGCCCGTCCATCCGCCGCGAGCGCCCGGATAAGCCCGTCTCGGCGTTTCCCAATCGGCAACAAGATGATCATTTTATTATACTGGACGAAACACCCCGCGATCCGGTTAGTTTCGATTCCAGGATGGTGCGAGTTGGGGAACTCGGTCCGTGTCGGGGGACACGGACCATCCGCCTGATACTGCCGCGTGATCATTTCAAAAGGGGGCGCCCATGACCGCCGACAGCCACACCGCGACCGAAACGGGGGGCTTGGCCGTCCTGAACGACGCCGTCCGGCGGGACCTGGAGGTCATCGACTATCCCCGCCATGACTGGACGCCGCGGCTGGTCCGCGATGGCGAGCCCGTGCTGGACGTCGCCATCATCGGCGCGGGGCAGGGCGGCCTGGCCACCGGGTTCGGCCTGCGCCGCGGCAACGTCACCAATATCCGCATCTTCGACCGCGCTCCGCGCGGCGGCGAGGGACCCTGGATCACCTTCGCCCGCATGATCACCCTGCGGACGCCGAAATACGTGACCGGTCCGGACCTGGGGGTGCCCAGCCTGACCCCCCGCGCCTGGTACTCGGCCCGTTACGGCGCCCAGGCCTGGGCCGAACTGGACAAGATCCCCCGCCAGGACTGGCAGGCCTATCTGGACTGGTATCGCGACAGTCTCGCGCTTCCGGTCGAAAACGACCGCTCCTTCGAACGCGTCGAGCCCGAAGGCGGGTTGCTGCGCCTGACCTTCCGCGATTCGGCGGGCAGGGAATACCGCCATCTGGCGCGCAAGCTGGTGCTGGCCACCGGCATCGACGGCAACGGCGCATGGCACGTGCCGGACTTCATCCGCCAGGCCCTGCCGCGCGGCGCCTATGCCCATACCTCCGAACGGATCGATTTCGCCGCCCTGCGCGGCAAGCGGATCGGCGTGCTCGGCGCGGGGGCCTCGGCCTTCGACAATGCCGCCACCGCGCTCGAATCCGGCGCCGCCTCGGTCGCGCTGTGCCTGCGGCGCAGGGTCATCCCCTCGGTCAACCCGTATCGCTGGATGGAAAATACCGGCTTCCTCGCCCATTTCCCCTCCTTGCCCGACACGCTGCGCTGGCGCTTCATGCGCCATATCTACGACCTCAACCAGCCGCCGCCGCAGGACACGTTCTGGCGCTGCCGCCGCCATCCGACGTTCAGCTACCATACCGGATGCGGCTGGACGGGCGCGCGCATGGACGGCGAGGAGATCGTCATGCGCACCCCGGACGGCGAAATGCGCTTCGATTTCGTGATCATCGGCACCGGCTTCGCCACCGACCTGGCCCGCCGGCCGGAAACCGCCTCCTTCGCCGGTTCGGTCGCCCTGTGGCAGGACCGCTTCACCCCTCCGGCGGGCGAGGAGAACGCCCTGCTGGCCGCGCATCCCTATCTGGGCGACGCCTACCAGTTCCTGCCGCGCGACCCGGCCGACCCGCTGGCGCCGATGCTGGCCGCCATCCACAATTTCACCTTCGGCGCGACCCCCAGCATGGGCCTGTCCGGCGCCTCCATCAGCGGCATGCGCTTCGGCGTGGAACGGCTGGCGCGCGGCCTGGGGCGGGACCTGTTCGTGGCCGACGGGGCATGGCATCTCGAGTCCCTGCTGAATTATGCCACGCCGGAACTGGTCAGCCTCGATCCTCCGGATGCATGATCCGTTCCGACCCATGCCGCACGCGACACGAGGCGGCAGGTCCAACGGAACGAGGATTTATTCGATGAGCGACCATCAAAGCGACCGCATCCCCGACGAGGCGCTCGTCGCGGCCGCGGCGCGCGATATCGGACTGACCATCGCCGACGGCTTCATGCCGGGCGTGCTCGCCAACCGTGCGCTGCTGCAGACCTATGCCCGGCTGCTGCATGAATTTCCGCTGCCCGATTCCTGCGAACCCGCCTTCGAATACCGGCCGTGAGCACGCCCGACATGACCGACCAGACCGATACCCCCCCGCTTGTTTCCCCGGATACCTTCCCCGACGCCCTGGCGCTCGCGGCGGATATCCGTCATCGCCGCCGCAGCGCCGTCACCACCGTCACCGCCGCGATCGCGGCGATCGAGGTCCGCGACGCCCGGATCAACAGCGTCACCCGCATCTTCGGCCCCCGCGCGGTCGCCGAGGCCGAGACGATCGACCGCCGCATCGCGGCCGGCGAGGATCCGGGCCCCCTGGCCGGCGTGCCGTTCGGGGTCAAGGACCTGTTCGACGTGACCGACGAAGTCACGACCGCCGGCTCGATCGTGCTGCGCGAATCGCGTCCCGCCACCCGGGACGCGACCGTCGTCGCCCGGCTGCGCGGCGCCGGCGCCATCCCGCTGGCCAGCCTGAACATGGACGAATTCGCCTACGGATTCGCCACCGACAACGCCCATTACGGCATCACCCGAAATCCCCATGACCTGGCGCGCCTGGCCGGCGGCTCGTCCGGCGGCTCGGCCGCCTCGGTCGCGGCGGGCCTGCTGCCCTTCACCCTGGGGTCGGATACCAACGGCTCGATCCGCGTTCCCGCCGCGCTGTGCGGCGTCTGGGGGCTCAAACCCACCTACGGCACCGTCCCGCATGACGGCGCCTATCCGTTCGCGGCCAGCCTGGATGTCGTCGGGCCGTTCGCCGGCACGCTGTCCGACCTGCGGGTCGTGTATGACATCATGCGCGGCGCGCCCATGGCCGAGCTGCCGCAATTGTCCGACCTGCGGGTCGCGCGCCTGGGCGGCTGGTTCGCGCAGAACGTGACCGCGCCGCTGGCCGGGGCGATCGATGCCGTCGCCGCGCATTTCGCCGCCCATGCCGGGGACTGCCCGACCGTGGAACTGCCCGAGGTCGCGCGCGCCCGCGCCGCGTCCTTCGTCATCACCGCGGCCGAAGGCGGCACGCTGCACCTGCCGCGCCTGCGCCGCCACGCCATGCAGTACGATCCGGCGACCCGCGACCGGCTGATGGCGGGCGCGCTGCTGCCGGCCAGCACGGTGCTGCAGGCCCATCGCTTCCGCACCTGGTTCCGCGAACGGGTGCACGCCCTGTTCCGCTCGGCCGACGTGCTGATCGCGCCGGCCACGGTGGGCGAGGCCCCGCTGATCGACCAGCCGACCATCCTGGTGGACGGGCAACCCGTCTCCGCGCGGGCCAATCTCGGCCTCTATACCCAGCCGCTCAGCCTGGCCGGCGTGCCGATCCTCAGCGCCCCGCTGGCGGCATCCGGCGGGCTGCCGCTGGGCATCCAGTTGATCGCCGCCCCGGGGCGCGAGGCCGCCTTGTTCGCCGTGGCGGCCGCGCTGCACGACGCCGGGCTGGCCGGCCGCGTTCCGCTGCCTCAAAAAGCGGCGCAAAAGGCTGGGGGGCAATAGGCCATGCTGCACACGCCCCGCTCGCATCGAGGGATGGTCACATCCCCCCATCATCTGGCCAGCCAGGCCGGGCTGGACGTCCTGCGCGACGGCGGCACGGCGCTGGAAGCCGTGGTGGCCACCGCCGCGACCCTGTCGGTGGTCTATCCGCACATGACCGGCATCGGCGGCGACGCCTTCTGGCTGGTCCTGTGGCCGGACGGCCGTGCCGAGACGATCGATGCCTGCGGGGCGGCGGCGGGCCGGGCCGACCCCGCCTTCTACCGCGCCGCCGGCCACGACACGATCCCCTGGCGCGGTCCGCTCGCGGCCAACAGCGTCGCGGGCACGATCTCCGGCTGGGACCGGGCGCTGGCCGCCAGCCATGCGATCCAGCCGGGCCTGTCGCTGCACCGCTTGCTGCGCGATGCGATCTATTACGCCGAACAGGGCGTACCGGTGACCGAGGGCGGCGCCGCCCTGACCCGGGCCAAGGCCGCTGAACTGGAGGCGGTTCCGGGCTTCCGCGACCTGTTCCTGCCGGGCGGCCGGCCGCCCGCGCCGGGCGACATGCTGCATAACCAGGCCCTGGCCCAGACCTTCCGCCGCCTGGCGGCCGACGGGCTGGAGTCCTTCTATCGCGGCCCCCTGGCCCGCGACATCGCCGAGGATCTCCGCCGCCTCGGCAGCCCGCTGGACGCTGCCGACCTCGCCGCGCACCACGCGACGGTCCTGCCCCCGCTGCATGTCGACATCACCGGCGCGCGCCTGTTCAACATGGCGCCCCCGACCCAGGGCGTGGCCTCGCTGCTGATCCTGGCCATCTTCGACCGGCTGCGCGCCGACCATCCCGACGGGTTCGACCATATTCACGGACTGGTCGAAGCCACCAAGCAGGCCTTCCTCTATCGCGACGCCCATGTCGGCGATCCGGCCTTCATGACCACCGATGCCCAGGCCATCCTGGACGACGCGGCCGGGCTGGACGCCATGGCCGCCGCGATCGACCCGGCGGCGGCATCCCCCTGGCCCCGGCCGTCCCAGGCCGGCGACACCACCTGGATGGGTGCCGTCGATGCCGACGGCGTCGCCGTCAGCATGATCCAGAGCATCTATTTCGAATATGGCTCGGGCCTGGTCCTGCCGCGCAGCGGCATCGTCTGGCAGAATCGCGGCAGCAGCTTCCGGCTGGCCGAGGATGGCTGGAACGCGCTGCGTCCCGGCCGCAAGCCCTTCCACACGCTCAACCCGGCCGGCGCCCGCTTCGCGGACGGGCGGACCATGGTCTACGGCACCATGGGCGGCGAGGGCCAGCCCCAGACCCAGGCCGCCCTGTTCACCCGCTACGCCCGCTACGGCATGACGCTCCAGCAGGCCGTCACCGCGCCGCGCTGGCTGCTCGGCCGGACCTGGGGCGAGGACAGCACGAGCTTGAAATATGAGGACCGGTTCGCCCCGGACGTCATCGCCGGCCTGGCCCGGGCCGGACAC
Source organism: Nguyenibacter sp. L1 (assembly GCF_035199985.1). GTDB lineage: Bacteria > Pseudomonadota > Alphaproteobacteria > Acetobacterales > Acetobacteraceae > Gluconacetobacter > Gluconacetobacter vanlangensis. Next base: position 243,481 of record NZ_CP127015.1, on the reverse strand, counting down.
GCGCTGGAGCCCATGCCCGCCTTCACATCCACCATGGGCCATGCCGGCGCCCTGGTCCTGCATCCGTCCGGCCTGATCGAGGGCGCATCCGACCCGCGCAGCGACGGCATGGTGGCGGCATGGTGACCGCGACGCCCGATCCGTTCCCGCGTGACCGTCCCTCCGGCGCCCGCGCGGTATCGCGGTGCGACCTTTTGGGCGAGGTACCCTATTCGGACGTGCCGGGACAGTTGTTCCGGCCCTATCTGGGCGGCGGGCACGCGGCGACCCTGGACCGGATCGCCGCCTGGATGGCCGAGGCCGGGATGCGCGCGCGCATCGACCCGGCGGGCAACATCGTCGGCCGGTATGAGGGCAGCATGCCCGACGCCCCGGCGCTGCTGCTCGGCTCGCATGTCGACAGCGTGCGCGACGCCGGCCGCTATGACGGCATGCTGGGGGTGATGCTGGGGATCGAAACCGTCGCCCATTTCGCCGAACGCGGCCGACGCTTTCCCTTCGCGCTCGAAGTGATCGGCTTCGGGGACGAGGAAGGCTCGCGCTTTCCGGTCTCGATGCTGTGCAGCCGCGCGGTGGCCGGCGCGCTGGCCGGCCAGGACGTGGCCCAGGACATGGTCGACGCCCAGGGCACCAGCCTGGCCGACGCGCTCGGCGGCTTCGGCCTCGACCTGGCCCGCTTCAGCCAGGCCGCGCGGCGCCGCGCCGACGTGCTGGCCTATGTCGAGGCCCATATCGAACAGGGCCCGGTGCTCGAAGCCGCGGACCGGCCGCTGGGCGTGGTCAGCGCGATCGCCGCGCAATATCGCTTCCAGGCGGATGTCACCGGGGTGGCCGGCCATGCCGGCACCATGGCGATGGATCTGCGCCGCGACGCGCTGGCCGCCGCGGCCGAGATGGTGCTGGCGATCGAACGGATCGGCGGCGGCGGCCCGCCCGACCTGGTGGCCACCGTCGGCCGGCTGGCGGTCGGTCCCGGCGTGCCCAACGTGGTGCCCGGCACGGTCGGCTTCACCATCGACGTCCGCGCCGGCACCCATGCGGTGCGCGACGGCGCGGCCCGGGCGATCCGCGCCGCCCTGGCCGAGATCGCCGCCCGCCGCCAGGTCACGCTGGACCTGGCGCAGCAGCAGGATTTGCCGGCCACCCCGTGCGACCCGGCGCTGACCGGGCTGCTGGAAGAGGCGGTGCGCCAGGCCACCGGCCACGCGCCGCACGTGCTGGTCAGCGGGGCAGGGCACGACGCCATGGCGATGGCCCGCCTGGCGCCGGTCGGCATGCTGTTCCTCCGCTGCGCCGGCGGCATCAGCCACAACCCGGCCGAGGCGGTCGACGAAGCCGACGCCGACTGCGCGCTGCGGGCGCTGACCGATTTCGTGGCGCGCTTCGCCGAAGCGCACCAGGCCGGCCGTCGCTGACGGAAAGACGAGACGGAGGAAGGAACCGCCCATGTTCGGACAGATTGACCCGCCGCACCGGCTGCTGATGGGCCCGGGTCCGGTGAACGTGCATCCGCGGGTGCTGCGCGCGATGGCGGCGGACATGCTGGGGCAGTTCGACCCGGAGATGACGGGGTATATGAACCAGACGATGGCGCTGTATCGTCATGTGTTCATGACGGAAAACCGCTGGACCTTCCTGGTCGACGGCACGGCGCGGGCGGGGATCGAGGCGGCGCTGGTCTCGCTGGTCGAACCGGGGGCGCGGCTGCTGGTGCTGCGCGCCGGGCGCTTCGGCCTGCTGCTGTCGGAAATCGCCGGGCGCATCGGCGCCGACATCCGCGTCCTCGACATCCCCTGGGGCGCGGTCGCGACCCGCGGGCAGATCGAGGCCGCGATCGTCGAACACCAGCCGCAGGTCTTCGCGGCCATCCACGGCGACACCTCCACCACCATGGCGCAGCCGCTGGACGGGGTGGGGGACATCTGCCGCCGCCACGGCGTGCTGTCCTATGTCGACGCCACCGCCACCTTGGGCGGCATGGCGGTGGCGACCGATGCCTGGGGGGTGGATGTGGTGACGGGCGGCCTGCAGAAATGCATGGGCGGCCCGCCGGGCTCGGCGCCGATCACGATCTCGGACCGCGCGGCGGCGCACATCATGGCCCGCCGCCATGTCGAGGCCGGGATCCGCACCGCCGGCAGCCGCGACGGCGCGCGGCCGCGCATCGGCTCGAACTATTTCGACCTGGCGATGGTCATGGATTACTGGTCCGAGCAGCGGCTGAACCACCATACCGAGGCGACCTCCATGCTCTATGCGGCGCGCGAGGCGGCGCGGATCATGGTGGAAGAGGGGCTGGAGGCCCGCTTCGCCCGGCACCGCGCGGCCGGGGCGGCGATGGGCGCCGGGCTGCGCGCCATGGGGCTGGCCCTGTATGGCCAGGACGCGCATCGCATGACCAACGTCACCGGCGTGCACATCCCCGATTGCATCGACGGCGAGGCGGTGCGCACCCGCATGCGCGCGGAATTCGAAATCGAGATCGGCACCGCCTTCGGCCCCCTGGCGGGGAAGATCTGGCGCATCGGCGCCATGGGCTACAACGCCATGAAGCACAAGGTGCTCATCACCCTCGCCGCACTCGAGGCCTCCCTCCGCGCCGAGGGCTTCTCTCTCCCGCAAGGCAATGCCGTCGACGCCGCGCGCGCGTCCTACGAGTCCGCGTCGTGACCGGCGCGGACTATCCCCGCGACCTCGCGGGCCATGGCGCCCATCCGCCGCAGGCCCAGTGGCCCGGCCAGGCGCGCATCGCCGTCCAGTTCGTGATCAATTACGAGGAAGGCGCCGAAAACTCCGTGCTGCACGGCGATGCGGGGTCCGAGGCCTTCCTGTCCGAAATGATCGGCGCCCGCGCGATTCCCGGCGCGCGCGCGATGGCGATGGAAAGCCTGTACGAGTACGGCGCCCGCGCCGGCTTCTGGCGCCTGTACCGGCTGTTCACCGAACGCGCATTGCCGGTCACCGTGTTCGGCGTGGCCATGGCCATGGCCCGCAATCCCGATGCCGTCGCGGCGATGCTGGGGGCAGGGTGGGAAATCGCCTCCCACGGATTGCGCTGGATCGACTACCAGGACATCCCCGAGGCGGTCGAGCGCGCGCATATCCGCCAATGCATCGCGCTGCATGCCGAACTGACCGGATCGCGCCCGCTGGGCTGGTACCAGGGCCGCACCAGCCCCAACACCGCGCGCCTCGTCGCCCAGGAAGGCGGCTTCGTCTACGACGCCGATTCCTATGCCGACGACCTGCCGTACTACGACCGCAGCCACGGACGCGCCCAGTTGATCGTGCCCTACACGCTGGACGCGAACGACATGCGCTTCGTCGCGCTGAACGGCTTTACCGAGGGCGAGCAGTTCTTCCGCTACCTGCGCGACACGTTCGACATGCTGTACGCCGAAGGCGCCACGACGCCCCGGATGATGTCGGTCGGCCTGCATTGCCGCGTCGCCGGCCGCCCCGGCCGCGCCCTGGCGGTCGCGCGCTTCCTCGACCATGTCATGGCCCATGACCGCGTCTGGGTCGCCACCCGGCTGGATATCGCCCGCCACTGGCTCAAGGTTCACCCCGCATGACCACCCCTTCCGTTACCATGAACCGGGTCAACGCCATGGCCCCGGCCGATTTCGTCGCCACCTTCGGCCATCTGTTCGAACATTCCCCCTGGGTGGCCGAACGCGCCGCGGCGCTGCGCCCCTTCGCCACGCCGGATGCGATGCTCCTGGCCATGACCGGCGTGCTGGACCGCGCGGCCGACGACGAAAAACTGGCCCTGGTGCGGGCCCACCCCGAACTGGCGCGCCGCGCCGGTCTCGATCCCACCCTGACGCAGGCCTCAGCCGCCGAACAGGCATCGGCCGGGCTCGATCGGCTCACCCCCGACGAATATGCCCGCTTCAACCGGCTGAACGACGCCTATGCCGCGCGCTTCGCCATGCCGTTCGTGATCTGCGTGCGGCTGTCCGACAAGGATGTCATCCTGTCGGAAATGGAACGCCGCGTCGCCCACACGCCGCAGGCCGAATTGCAGGCCGCGATCGTGGAAATCGGCAAGATCGCCGGCCTGCGCCTGGCCGACACATTCAAGACCCTCGCGGAAAACGCGGAGAACGCGCCATGATCACCCTGTCCAGCCACGTCCTGGACCTGGTCTCGGGCCGTCCGGCGGCCGGAATGGCGCTCTCGCTCTGGTCGGGACCCGACCGCCTGTTCGCCGGCCGCACCAACGCCGACGGCCGCTGCCCCGAACTGGCCGGGGTCGGGGGGGCGGACGGCGCCGGGCTGGCGCCGGGCGCCTATCGGCTGGAATTCGCGGTGGCGGCCTATTTCCGGGCCCAGGGCGTCGCGCTCAGCGACCCGCCGTTCCTGGACGTGGTGCCCATCGCCTTCGGCGTCGCCCGGCCGGGACCGGACGGCAAGGGCGGCCATTACCACGTGCCGCTGCTGGTCTCGCCCTACGGGTTCTCGACCTACCGGGGCAGTTGACCCGCGGGCGTTAAACGATCGCCGGCCCGCCGCTGCAAGCGCCTCTGCAAGCGCCTTTGGGGGCCGGCAACACGGTTCAGACCAGTTTCTGCTTCAGGGCCGCGGTCAGCTCGCGCGTCCCGGCGGTGCCGCCCAGGTCGCGGGTCCGCGCCGCGCCGGTGGTCACCACGGCGTCGATCGCGCCCTGGATCCGGGTGGCCAGGTCCTGGCGCCCGACATGCCCCAGCATCAGGTTCGCGGCCATCAGCAGCGCCAGCGGATTGGCGACGTTCTTGCCGGCGATGTCCGGCGCCGAACCGTGCACCGCCTCGAAGATCGCGGCCTTCTCGCCGATATTCGCGCCCGGCGCCATGCCCAGCCCGCCGACCAGGCCGGCCGTCAGGTCCGACAGGATGTCGCCGAACAGGTTGGTGGTGACGATCACGTCATACTGCCACGGATCGATGACCAGTTGCATCGCGCAGGCATCGACGATGCGCTCGTCGCATGCGACGCGGCCTTCATATTCCTTGGCGACCTTGCGGCCTTCCTCCAGGAACAGCCCGGTCAGCAGCTTCAGGATGTTGGCCTTGTGGACCAGCGTCACCTTCCTGCGGTCATTCTTCACCGCATATTCGAAGGCAAAGCGGACGATGCGATTGCATTCGGCGCGCGAATTATAGCCCGCGCCCATCGCGATCCCGTGCGGGTCGTCGCCCACCGGGATGTAATGTTCCATCGCGGCGTAATAGCCTTCCAGGTTCTCGCGGACCAGCACCAGGTCGATATTCTCGAACCGTCCGCCCGGCACGATCGTGCGGGTGGGGCGCAGATTGGCATACAGCCCGAATTCCTGGCGCAGCGTCACGTTGATCGACTTGAACCCGCCGCCGACCGGCGTGGTCAGCGGGCCCTTCAGCGCCAGGCCCGTGCGGTGGATGCTCTCGATCGTCTCCTTGGGCAGCGGGTTGCCCGTCGCGTCGACTGCCGCCATGCCCGCCAGCCGCTTTTCCCAGGCGAAGGGCGCACCCACCGCGTCCAGGATCTCGATGACGGATTCCACGATCTCGGGCCCGATCCCGTCGCCGGGGATCAGGGTTGCCGGAATGGTCTTTTCAGCAGCGGACATTGTCGAAATTCTCCCTCTGTGCAGGATCTCTGACAGCCATCCGGCATGTCCCGCACCGTTCGCGAGGCGGTACGATCACGCCGAGGCCCGTATCGTGGTAGGCCGGTGGCCGGCGGGTGACAATTCCGCTCCCCGCCGCCCCCCGGCCTTTCCCGGTCACATTATGCGGCGCTACGCCGCCCCGAGCGGCGCCCCCCCGAGCGGCGAGCAGGCTGCGCGCAGCCAGGCCGCCTCGGCGTCGCCCAGATGCGGCGCCACCGCGTCGTGCACCCGCGCGTGATAGGCGTCGATCCAGGCGATTTCCTCCGGCGTCAGCAGGCCCGCATCGATCAGGCGCCGGTCGAAGGGCGCCAGGGTCAGCGTCTCGAACGCCAGGAAGGACCGGTTCGCCTCCGCCGCCGCCGGCCGCGCCAGCAGCAGATTCTCCAGCCGGATCCCGAACGCGCCGGGACGGTAATAGCCGGGCTCGTCCGACAGGATCATCCCGTCCTCGACCGCCACCGGCCGATGGACCGGCGAAATCGAGGCCGGCCCCTCATGGACCGACAGGTAGCTGCCCACGCCGTGGCCCGTGCCGTGGTCGTAATCCATCCCCGCCTGCCACAGCGCATAGCGCGCCAGCGCATCCAGCGCATGGCCGGTGGTGCCGGCGGGGAAACGCGCCCGCGCCAGGGCGATATGGCCCTGCAGCACGCGGGTGAACGGCCCGCGCACCACGTCCGGCCCCGGCCCCCGCCCGGTCCAGACCGTGCGCGTCACGTCGGTGGTGCCGAACGGATATTGCCCGCCGCTGTCGATCAGATAGACCTCATCCGCCCCGATCGTCCGATCGGTCGCCTCGGTCACCCGGTAATGGATCACCGCCCCGTTCGGGCCCGAACCGGAAATCGCCGGAAAGCTCTCGCCGCGATAATCGGGGCTGAGGGCGCGAAACGCGTCCAGCCGTGCCGCCGCCGCCAGTTCGCTCCGCCCGACCCCCTCGCTGTCCAGCCAGTGCAGAAAGCGGCACAGCGCGATTGCGTCCACCAGATGGGCGCGCCGCGCGCCATCCTGCTCCACGCCGTTCTTGCGCGCCTTGGGCACGACGCATGGATCGCCGCCCCGCGCCACGGTGGCTCCGGCGGCCTCCAGCGCCTGGACGAACCAGATCGCGGTCCCCGCCGGGTCGATCCGCACGCGCCGCCCGCCCAGGGCGCCCAGCGCCGCGTCCAGTTCGCCGGGCGGCCGGACCGTGACGTCCGCCCCCAGCCATGCCGCCGTCTCGGCCGGCACGCGCGCCGGGTCGATGAACAATTCGACCCGCGCATCGTCATGCAGGATCGCAAAGGCCAGGCAGACGGGCGTATCGGGCAGGTCGCGGCCGCGAATGTTCAACAGCCACGCGACCGATGTCGGGTCCCCCAGCACGACGGCCTGCTGCCCGTCCCCGGCCAGGATCCTCGCCATGCGCGCCCGCTTGGCCGCACTGGCCTCGCCGGCGAATTCCAGGCCGTGCGCCAGGCACGGGCCGGCCGGCGGGGCAGGGCGGTCGGACCAGATCCCGTCCACCGGATTGGCGGCCAGCGGCACCAGCGTCAGCCCGGCATCGACAAAGGGCTGCAACCCGGCCTCGGCCATCAGCCGCGGGTCATAGCCGATACGCAGCCCCCGGCCGCCATTCTCCGCCAGCCACTGCGCCGGGGGCGTGTCGCGGATATGCAGCCGCGCCCATGCCGCGCCGTCCACCTGCTGGTCCATCTGGGTGATGTAGCGGCCATCGGAAAACACGGCGGCCGGCCCGTCGCGCAGCACCACCGCCATGCCGGCGCTGCCGGTAAAACCGCTCAGCCAGGCCAGCCGCTCGGCGCAGGGCGCGACATACTCGCCCAGATGCTCGTCCCCGCGCGGCAGGATGAAGCCATCCACCCCCATCCGGGCCAGAACGACGCGCAATGCCGGCAGGCGCGAGGCGATATCGGTCATGGCATCATCCTTTATATTTGAAATTCAGCCTATTATTTTACATTCATATCATGCCGTCTCAGCCGGCATGACCGCCGGACGGCTTGCGCAGCACCAGCGTGGTCCAGTCGCCTTCGGTCAGCCGCCGCTCCAGCACCAGCCCCTGACGCCGGTGCGCGGCCAGCACCATGCCGGCCTGGCCGTGCAAAAGACCGGCCAGGATCGCCGTGCCGCCCGGCGCCAGGTGCAGCGCCAGGTCCTGGGCCATCAGGCAGAGCGGCCGCGCCAGGATGTTGGCGAACACCAGGTCGAACGGCGCGCGCCGCTTCAGCCCCGGCGTGCGCCAGCCATTGCCCAGCCGCGCCTCGACCAGCGCCCCCAGCCCGTTCAGTGCGGCATTCTGCCGGGTGGTGCGCACCGACCACGGCTCGATGTCGATCGCCAGGACCGGCCGGCGCAGCAGCGCCGCCGCCGCCATCGCCAGGATGCCCGACCCGCAGCCCATATCCAGGATCCGCCTGGGCCGGCGATGCGCCACCCGTTCCAGCGCGCGCAGGCAGCCCCGGGTCGATCCATGCTCGCCCGACCCGAACGCCATGCCGGCATCCAGCGTGATCGCGATCCGGCGCGACGCGCTCTCGCCATCCAGATGCGTGCCGCGCACCGCGAAACGTTGCCCGACCAGTTGCTCGGGAAACGATTCATAGGTCCGCGCCAGCCATCCCTCGGCCTCGGTCCGCACCCGGTCCAGCTCCGCCTCATGCCCGGTGACGGCGGCCGCCAGTGCCAGCGCCGCGGCCAGTTCGCCCTCGCCATGCCCCAGGTCGCGCACGCCCTCGACACGCCACAGGATCTGGCTGTCATCCATCTCGAAGATGCCGATCGTGGTGCAGACGACTGACAGCGCCTCCTCATAGGCTTCGACGGCTTCCGCCGGCACGGTCACGGCAATGGTTTCCAGTTCCGTCGCATGCCGACGGGCCAAGGCCGTCATGATAGCTCGCTCGTCATGATATCTTCTCGATAAATTGGTCCAGGACACGTTTCGACCCCGCCTTTTCGAAGGCGATCTCCAGCCGGCTGCCATCGACCGACGTCACCGTCCCGTATCCGAATTTCTGGTGGAACACCCGCTCGCCCGCCCCGAACGCAGCCGCGGCCGACCGCGCGCCGGACGCCGCATCGGGGGCCGTCCCGCGCGCCAGCGCCTCGGTCATCCGCGCCCGCCGCGCCACGACCGGAAAGGCCTGGGAAAATTCCGGCGCATGCCCGAATGTCCGCGTCCGCGCCTGGGATGCCGCGCCGCTGGTCGCGACATGTTCGTCGGGCAGTTCCTCGATGAACCGGCTGGGGATCGCCGACTGCCAGTTGCCATAGATCCGCCGGCTGGCGGCGTGGCTGATGATCGCCCGGTGCCGCGCACGGGTAATGCCGACATAGGCCAGGCGCCGCTCTTCCTCCAGCCCCTTCAACCCGCCCTCGTCCAGGGTCCGCTGGGACGGAAACACCCCTTCCTCCCAGCCCGGCAGGAACACGGTGTCGAATTCCAGCCCCTTGGCGCCGTGCAGGGTCATCAGGCTGACCCGCGCGTCCCCGGCATTCTCCTCGTTTTCCATCACCAGCGCGACATGCTCCAGAAACCCTTCCAGGCTCTCGAAATCCGCCAGCGCCCGCACCAGCTCCTTCAGGTTGTCGACGCGGCCCGGCGCCTCGGGCGACGGATCGGCCTTCCACATGTCGATATAGCCGGCCTCCTCCAGCAGCGTCTCCACGACCACCACATGCCCCTCGCGCGGCAAGGCGTCGCGCCCGCGCTGCAGGCAGTCCATCAGCGCCGCCATCGGCTCGCGCGCCCGGCCCTTGATCTCGCCGCCCGCCAGCATGTCCTGCACCGCCTGCGTCAGCGGCATGTTCCCGACCCGGGCGACGGCGTGGAATTTCTGCAGCGCGGCCGCCCCGATGCCGCGCCTCGGCACGTTGATGATCCGCTCGAACGCCAGATCGTCCGCCGGCTGGCTCAGCACGCGCATATAGGCCAGCGCATCGCGGATTTCCGCCCGCTCGTAGAAGCGCAGCCCCCCCACCACGCGATAGGGCACGCCCAGCGCGATCAGCCGCTCCTCGAACGCGCGGGTCTGGAATCCCGCCCGCACCAGGATCGCCATCTCGGCCAGGGAATGGCCCCCGGCACGCAGCCGCGCGATCTCCTCGCCGACCATCCGGGCCTCGTCGTCCGAATCCCAGACCGCGACCACCCGCACCTTCTCGCCGGACGAATCCTCGCGCCCCGGGCGCAGCGTCTTGCCCAGCCGCCCGTCATTATGCGCGATCAGCCCCGACGCCGCGCCCAGGATCTGCGCGGTCGAACGATAATTCCGCTCCAGCCGCACGATGACCGCGCCCGGGAAATCGCGTTCGAAGCGCAGGATGTTCTCCACTTCCGCCCCGCGCCAGGAATAGATCGACTGGTCGTCGTCCCCCACGCAGCAGATATTGGCGCTCTGCCCCTCGCGCTGCGCCAGCAGCCGCAGCCACAGATACTGGATCGTGTTGGTGTCCTGGTATTCGTCCACCAGGATATAGCGGAACAGGCGGTGATACTGCGCCAGCACGTCGGGCCGGGTCCGCAGGATCTCGGTCACGTGCAGCATCAGGTCGCCGAAATCGCAGGCGTTCAACTGGATCAGCCGCGCCTGATAGGCCGCATAGGCCGCCCGGCACTGTCCGTTCGCGAAATCCGTGTCCTCGGCCGGCGTCACGCGCTCGGGCGTCAGCCCGCGATCCTTCCAGCGCTGGATCACCCCCAATATGCCCTGGGGCGGCCAGCGCTTGGCGTCGATGCGCAGCGGCTCGATCACCTGCTTCAGCAGGCGTAGCTGGTCGTCGGTGTCCAGGATGGTAAAGCCGCTGCTCAGCCCGACATATTCGGCATGCCGGCGCAGCATGCGCGCGCACAGCGCATGGAACGTCCCCAGCCACAGCCCCTCGACCGGCGTGCCCAGGATCGCGCCGATCCGCTCGCGCATCTCGCGCGCCGCCTTGTTGGTAAAGGTCACCGCCAGGATCTGGTGCGGCCGCGCGCGGCCGGACAGCAGGATATGGGCGAAGCGCGTGGTCAGCACGCGGGTCTTGCCGGTCCCGGCGCCGGCCAGGACCAGCAGCGGACCGTCGGTCGTCTCGATCGCCGCCCGTTGCTCGGGGTTCAGGCGCTGCAGATAATCCGGTCGGTCGGAAGAAGGGTTTGGGCTATGGGTCACGTTTTCCGTATAGGGCGTCCGGCGCCGGACGTGAAGGAGAAGGCCGAATGACAGGAACGGGCAGGGATGCCGCGAACGCCGCCTCGCGTCATGCCCCGTTCAAGGAGACCGGACCAGCGGGCCACCGCGCCCGCATGCGTGCCCGGATCCTGGCCTCCGGCGCGGCGTCGCTGGCCGATTACGAAATCGTCGAGATGCTGCTCTTCCTCGCGATTCCGCGCCGCGACACCAAACCGACGGCCAAGGCGCTGCTGAACCGGTTCGGCAGCCTGGGCGCGCTGCTCTCGGCCTCGGCCGAGCAATTGCGCGCGGCCGGCCTGTCCGACCGCGTCGCCCTGCCGCTGATGCTGCCCGCCTGCGTGGCCGAACGCCTGTCGCGGTCCGACCCGCTGACCCGCCAGCACGTGCGCGACTGGGACGCGGTGCTGACCTATTGCGATACGATTCTCGCCGACGCCCCCGCCGGGCAGATGCGGATCCTGTTCCTGGACAGCGGCAATCACATCATCGCCGACGAACCGATCGACCCCGCCCTCGACCAGGGCGACCTGGACGCGATCCAGCGCCACATCCTGCTCCGCGCGCTCGACCTGCACGCCACCGCCTTCGTGGGCATCCGGCTCGCCGCGGCCTGGCCGCCGCCGGCGGCGCTGGTCGATCGCGATGCCGTGCTGATGCAGGCCATCTCCTACCACGCGCAGAACCTGTCCCTGGCGGTGCAGGACCACCTGATGCTGCGGCGTGGCCAATGGTTCAGCCTGCGCCAGCAGGGCAGGCTGTAAAAGCCTGCCTCAACAGCCCGCCTCCAAAAGCACCCGGCGCCCCTATTCGGCCGCCGGGTGCATATGCGCGGCCGCCAGTTGCGTACGGATCGCGCCCAGCAATTCGCCCGGATCGTTCACCAGCGCGTCCGCCCCGGCCTCGGTCAGCTCCTCCTCGCCGCCATAGCCCCACAGCGCGCCCAGCGCGCGCACATGGTTGGCATGCGCCCCGCTGATGTCGAACCGCCGGTCTCCCACCATCACCGCCCGCGCCGCCGGCACGCCCTGCTCATGCAGCAGGCACGCGATCAGCTCGGGCTTCTCCGCGCCGCTATCGTCGGGTTGGGCGCCGTACAGGGCGGTGAAATACCGGGTCAGCCCGCGCAGGTCCAAAATCGCCCGCGCCAGGTGCACCGGCTTGGACGTCGCCAGAAACAGCCGCGCCCCCGACTGCGCCACGGTCTCGATCACCGTGTCCATCCCGGCAAAGACCGCGCTGCGATGCATGCCCTGCCGTTCGTAATGATAGCGATACAGCCTGACCGCCTCTTCGGCGCGGTCGTCGCCGTAATGCTCCAGCACTCGCGCCACCAGATCGTGCAGCGGCGGCCCGACCACCCAGGTCAAATCCACCTGCGGGTCCGGCTCGTGCCCCAGATCGCGCAGCGAATCGTGCAGCGAACCGATGATTCCGGCGCGCGAATCCACGATCGTGCCATCGAGATCAAGAAGAACCGCATCGTGACGGGTCAGCGGGAATGGGGCATTCATGCCGGCAACGCTCCTCGTCCAGTACCCCGAAGCTGAAATTCACCGGATCTCAGCTTCGGGGTGCCAGCTTAATCAATCATTTAACGGCCCGCTGATCTCCGAAATTCGCCCATGAATTCCCGAGGCACGACTAGGCTTCGAATCTCCTATATACTGGCAGGTCGGGGCTGTCGCGCCCACGGCCGGCCCGCCCCGCACCCGACTCGAGGATTTCAAGGCATGAATGCGATCCTGGCCGGGCAGGGCGGGGACCTGGACGATACGACCCTGCTGGCCGCGATCCTGGCGCTCGGCCTGCCGCCCAGCGCCGACGCCCCGGCCGTCGCCGCGCACCTGCTGGCGCGTTTCGGCACCATCGGCGCCGTCTTCGCTGCCGAACCCGACGAACTCGCCGCCGCGACCGCGGGGCGCGAACAGGTCCGCACCCTGCTGCCCCTGCTGCGCGAGGCCGCGATCCGCCTGATGCGCGCGCGCATCCGCCAGGGCAACCTGCTGGCCCGTCACGAGGCGCTGACGGCCTATCTGCAGGCATCCCTGGCGCGCGAGACGGTCGAGCAATTCCGCGTCCTGTTCCTGGACCGCAACGCGCGCCTGATTTCCGACGAGGTCCTGGCCCAGGGCACGATCGACCAGACCCCCGTCTACCCGCGCGAAGTCATGCGCCGCGCCATCCGGCTGAAGGCCAGCGAACTGATCCTGGTCCACAACCACCCCGGCTGGAACCCGATGCCGTCGCGTGAGGACATCGCCATGACCAGGCGGCTGGAACAGATCGCCGCCGTACTGGGCCTGCGGGTGCGCGACCACGTCATCGTCGGCAACGGCGCCTCGACCAGCTTCCGCCAGGCCGGCCTGCTCTGACGGCGCATCGCCGTCCCCGGTCATCTCCCCGGCTATCCTCCGGTCGCGTCGACATGCGTGGCGTTCAGCGGCGTGCCCGCGATCGTCAGGCGGTTCCGTCCCCCGCGTTTGGCGGCATACAGCGCCTGGTCCACCCGATCCATCAGCGCCGACCGGGTCTCGGCCCCCTCGCGACAGGCCACGCCCATGCTGATGGTCACATGAAGCGACGGGCCGGACGGCACCTCGATCGGCTCGGCCGACACCACCCGTACGACGCGCCGCGCCAGCCCGACGGCCCGTTCGGCGGTTTCGCCCACGATCAGGATCGCGAATTCCTCGCCACCGATCCGCGCCACCAGGTCGGTATCGCGCAGGGCGGCCTGCACCGCCATCGCCACCCGCCGCAGCACGATGTCGCCGACAGGATGACCGTACCGGTCATTGATGGACTTGAAATGGTCCAGGTCGAACATCGCCACCGCCACGTGCGGCGCCGCTTCCGGCAGGCAGGCATCCAGCGCGTGAAAGAAGGCGCGGCGATTGGGCAGGCCGGTCAGCTCGTCGGTGTTGGCCGCCAGCTCATGCGCCGCGGCGATCTGCCGGTTCCGGGCGTCGACCGTCATCTGGTCGGTCACGTCGCGGATCAATCCGCCGAACCCGCGCCCGCCGTCCAGGCGATAGGCCACGATCTCGGCATGGCGGATTGCGCCGTCCCGCCGGCTGATCCGCACGATCTGGCGCAGGTCCTGCCGCTGCCCACCCCGCAGCTCCGCCTCGGCCAGTGCGAGGGCCGGACGATCCTCCGCCACGATTCCGTCCAGCATCGGCTGGCCGATCCGGCTCGGCACGTCGAATCCCGACATCCGCTCGAAGGCGGGGTTCAGATAGCTCCAGTGCCCCCCGTCATCGACGCGGAACAGCACGTCCCCCACCCCGTCGGCCAGCAGGCGGAAATCCTGCAGCCGCTGTTCGGCCAGGGCCGTCTTCTGGTCGCGCTGTGTCAGCACCGCGCCCAGCGGCAGCGCGCAGAAGAAGATAGTCGCCAGGTCGAACTCGAAAATATAGACCTTGACCGCCGACGGCCCGTGAAAGGCCATGCCCGGCCCGCTGCCGGTAAAGATGAAGAAACTGCCGATGATCCCGATGACCGCGACGGACAGCGCCGCCCCCTGGGCATAAAGGCGATAGGTCGCCAGCAGCAGCGGCGGCAGCAGCAGGAACTGCACCGGATAGCGCGACTGGCCGAACGCGACGATGGCGGCCACCGCCGCCAGGACCATCAGGGCCAGCACCGTCAGGCGCCGCGGCATGCGCGCACGGGCCGCCATGTCGTCGCCGTCGCCATGGGGGCCATCGCCATGGGGCTGCAGGGCCAGCAGCATCGGCACGATGATCAGCAGGCCGGGCAGGTGCCCCATCATCCAGATCATGCCGCCGCCGATCCAGGCCCGTCCCTCGCCGAGGAACAATGCCCCTCCGGCCACCAGCGCCGAGCACAGAACCGACAGGAAGATCGCGACCGCAAAGCGGAACGCCCAGTCCACCCGCCCGAAAAGGTTGGAAACCGGACTGATGCGCCGGACCAGCCCCGCCGCCAGGACGACCTCGATCGTGTTTGCCCCCGCAAAGCCCAGCACAACGATCCAGGGCCGATGGTCCTCCAGATTGACCAGCGCCGCCATGATGAACAGCAAAAGCGGATAAAACCGCCGGTCGAACCCCGGTATGCGCAGGATGGCGGCCAGCATCACGGCATTGGCCGGCCAGATCATCGACACGCCGCCGCCATGCCGGGTCCAGGTCACGCTCGCCAGCGCGCACAGGCACCAGACGACGCAGATCGCGACCGTCGCGATCCCGCGCCCGTCCGAGCGCCTGCTCAAGACCCCGTTCAGGGCCCCGTTCAGCGTTCTGTCCAGAAAATTCCCGCCCGGAAAAATGCCCGTCATCACCCGACTGCGCGCCGCCTCTCCCCGGGCCCTACAATGCACGGACCCTACAATGCAACGGACACGGGGGAAGCGCCATAACGGATTAACGGACGGACGGACGCACAGGATCGCCGTTATTGCGGCAAGCCGAAATCATTCACCGCCCTGTACAGGGTCGGATCATTGACATCGCCGACGGCGCGCATCACTGCGTCGCGCCGGCAGGCCGAACGCGCGATGACCCGTCGCAGATCCTCGGCGATCGCGGTGCTGTCGCCACAGGCTTCCAGCGCCGCGCGGTCCAGCCGCCGCACCAGGATGCGGGCCCGCGCCTCGGTCGCCAGGTCGGCCCTGAAATACCGCACCGGCACCTTCTGGACGGCACCCTCGACGGTGACCCGTTCCTGCGGCGCGGCGTCCTCCTGCGCCATCTCGTCCTGCGCCATGGCAGCCATCGGCGCCAGCATCAGCAGGGCCGCGATACCCAGCCCGATCGGCCTGCATGAGAACCCGTTCATGATACATATCCCCCAATGGACGCTGTCCGGGACACGTCAAACGGCCCGTTCCCGGCCCGTCATTTGCGTCCATCATCAAGACATCCGGGAACGATACGCGCGAATTCTTCGTCTTTATTCCGTCAGGACATCTCCCAGGACATCTCCCAGGCCATCTACAAGTCCGGTTTTACCGAACCATGCGCCTACGGGACCATATGGTGCAGCATGTCGTCGGCCAGCGCGATCACCGCCGTCAGCAGCGACAGCAGGGACACGACCGGCGCCAGCCATTCCAGCCGGCTCCGCGGCTCCGCTTGCCCCACCGGCGATCCGGACATCCTGGACACATCCTCCGGCTCCAGCCCCAGGGGGCATGCATGAAACGTGTCGACAGGCGCGCAACCCGGCGCGGCGGCACAGGCGGTACGATCCGACGGCACGAACCGGTCAGCTTTCAGCATCGCAATGCCTCCCTCTACAGGTCAGACAACAGCCAGCTCACAACCCGAAAATAGAAATCACGCACACACATCCTCAGCCTGAAACGCGCCTGATCTTTCTTGCGGGCCCATCGGGCCGCCTGCGTCGTTTCGCATATTGTGTGTTGCAACAGAGGCACGATATCAGATCCATACCGTCCCGGTCCACGGCCGAGTCGCACCAGAACGTCCCGGCGGGTCACAGATTCGCGCGCATGGTAACGCAGGTCGGCCATGCATGTCTGGCATGGTTCCCGCCGCATGGAATGGTGCCGGGTGAGGGATTTGAACCCCCGGCCTTCGGTTTACAAAACCGCTGCACTACCGCTGTGCTAACCCGGCATCGGCGCATGGAACCGACCAAGGCAAAGGGCCGCAATCACGCCTGCTCGCGCCTTTCTGCCCCTCTCCGCGCGGCGGGTCAAGGGCATCCGCCGGCCGGCGGGCAAGGCGCTCAAATGCCCGGCCGGCGGGAACCGCAAAACCACCCCGGCGTTCGGCATCTAAGCGGCCCGGGGCGATCCGGACCGAAAAATCCCATATATTTTCTGGATTTTCCTCATGCTGCTGGATTCCATTATCATCGAGGTCGACGGTACCTTCCTGGGCGCCGCCATCCTGCTCGCAGGCGGCCGGCGGCTGCGTTTCTACGCCGTCCATGACAGCGTCCGCGCCCTGCACAACCAGGTCCGGCCCGATTTCGAATCCCTGCGCCGAAGCGTCGCCCTGCAATTCCGCCGCTTCGCCCTCGGCGCGCCGCCCTCTCCGTCCTGACGGGCGAGAGGGCTGCCTTCAGGAATGCTGATAGATCAGCCGGGCGCGGATGGTGCCCTTTAGGTCGCGCAGCCGGGCCAGGATGCGGCTGTCCTTCTCGACATCCCGCCCCGTATCGGCCTCCACGACCACATAACCCAGCTCGCCGTCGGTCTGCAGGTACTGCGCGGTGATGTTGCAGCCCTCGCGTGAGAAGATCTCGTTGATCTGCATCATGATGCCCGGAACGTTGCTGTGCACGTGCATGAAGCGCGTGCCGCGCGGGCTTTCGGGCAGTTGCACCGTCGGGAAATTGACGGCGCCCAGCGTCGAGCCGACGTCGGAATACTCGATCAGCTTGCGCGCCACCTCGACGCCGATCCGCTCCTGCGCCTCGGCCGTCGACCCGCCGATATGCGGGGTCAGGATCACGTTGTCCAACCCCTGCAGCGGCGAGGCGAACTGATCCCCCGCCCCCTTGGGCTCGACGGGAAAGACGTCGATCGCGGCACCCAGCAGGTGCCCGTCCTTCAGCGCCCCGGCCAGTGCGTCCAGGTCGACGACGTTGCCCCGCGCATTGTTGATCAGGAACGACCCCGGCTTCATCGCGCGGATCTGCGCCGCGCCGATCAGGTTCGCGGTGCTCTCCAGTTGCGGCACATGCAGGCTGACCACGTCGCTCTGCGCCAGCAGGTCGTTCAGCGTCTCGACCGGGGTGGCGTTGCCGTGCACCAGCTTGTCGATCACGTCGTAATAGATCACGCGCATGCCGAACGCCTCGGCCAGCACCGACAATTGCGACCCGATCGAGCCATAGCCGACGATGCCCAGCGTCTTGCCCCGCACTTCCCAGCTATTGGCGGCCGACTTGTTCCAGCCCCCTTCATGGCACTGCACGGATTTGGGAAAAATCCGCCGCATCAGCATCACGACCTCGCCCATCACCAGTTCGGCGACCGAACGCGTATTGCTGTACGGGGCGTTGAAGACCGGGATGCCCTGAACCCGCGCGGCCGTCAGATCAACCTGGTTGGTGCCGATGCAGAAACAGCCGACCGCGATCAGCCGGTCCGCCGCCGCGATGATCTCGGCGGTCAGTTGCGTGCGGGAGCGGATGCCGACGATATGCACCCCCTCCAGCGCCTCGCGCAGCGCGGCCCCTTCCAGGGCCTTGGACAGGCGCGTGACGTTCTCGTACCCGTTCGCCCGCAGCAGCGACACCGCACTGTCATGAATCCCCTCCAGCAGCAGGATGCGGATCTTGTCCTTCGCCAGGGACAGGTGGCTGGTGGTCTCGCTGCTCATGTCGAATGCTCGCGCCTATTCGAAGAAGATGTCGCTCCTATCCGATCGACGGATGGATGCCTAGTGTCCTGCCCGAGAAACTCTTATGAGAATTTCTCGGATCAGCAGGCCGCTAAAATTTCCAGTGTCCGGCCCGGGAAATCCACGACCGCGATCCCGCGGGCCGCTGCCGGCCATCGCGTGCCACGAGCGCACATCGGTACCACGCCGCCCGCGTTCAAGCGGCCGGCGTGGTACCCGTCACCCGCCGGTCGTCAGCAGCGACGACGCCACCTCCAGCAACGCCGGATCGCCGACCGCCAGCACGGTGCCGTCGCTGCCGGCATGCAGCGCCTGACCGTGCCAGTCGGTCACGCGCCCCCCGGCGCCCTCCACCACGGGCACCAGGGCCGCCCAGTCCCAGATCTTCATCGTGCATTCGGCAATCACGTCGATCTGCCCCAGCGCCAGCAGGCCATAGGCATAGCAGTCGCCGCCCCAGGTCACCCGCTTCACCTGCCCGCTCAGCGCCGCCCAATGCGGCGTGGGGGCGCCGGCGATCATCTCGGGCGACGTGCAGGACAGTTCCGCCAGCCCGATCGCGCCACAGCGCCGCGTCCCCGGCACGCCGCCCCAGCGCGGCTCATGACGCGATTCATAGCGCGTCGGCCGCCCCCTTACGCCGATCCAGCGTTCGCCGGTCACCGGCTGGTCGATCACGCCCAACACCGGCACCCCATCCTCCAGCAGCGCGATCAGCGTGCCGAAGATCGGCCGGCCGGTCAGAAAGGCCCGCGTCCCGTCCACCGGGTCGATCACCCAGCAATACCGGCCCCCGTCGCGCTCCAGCCCGAACTCCTCGCCCAGCACGGCATGCTCGGGCAGGCGTTCGGCCAGCACGGCACGCATCGCGCGCTCGGCCGTCCGGTCGGCGATCGTCACCGGGCTCTCGTCGCTCTTGTCGTCCGCCGCCACCCCCATCCGGAAGAAGGGGCGGATCACGCACCCCGCAACGTCGGCCGCCGCCTCCGCCGCCGCCAGCAACCGGTCCGCGTCATGCAGGCTCACCGTCATTTTCCTCCATCGGACAGGGTATGCAGAAAGGCGATGATCGCCGCGCGGTCCCCCGCTTCGGGCACGCCGGGAAAGGCCATGCGGGTGCCGGGGGCGAAGCGCGCCGGCGCCTCCAGCCAGGCCGACAGCGTGTCGTCGGTCCAATGCTCCGCCTTGTGCGCCGCCAGGGCGGGCGAGAAATCATAGCCCGGCATGTCTCCGACCGCACTGCCGGCGACGCCGTACAGGTCGGGGCCGATCATCGCGGGGCCGCCCTTGGCAAAGCTGTGGCACATCGCGCACATCCGGGCCGCAAGGGCCTGGCCGGCCTTGGGGTCGGCATGCGCGACCGCTTCGGCGATCGATTCGGCGCCCGGCGGGCCGGCCGCACCGGGCTGCCCGCCATCCGCGGGCTTCGGCAGCACGAACAGCGCATGGGCAGGGATGTCGGACGGCACGGCCAGATAGCCCGCGCCGATGCTGCCCGCCATCGCCAGCACGGCCACCAGGATGGCGGCACCGATACGGTTCGCGTTCTTGCTGTCCATCCGGGATACGGGGCTCCGCCTGCGTTTTGGTTGCGCTGCGTTTCGGTTGCATAGAGGCAGCACCTTACCTAGACTGCGCGCCGCCTTGTGTGAAGCATCGCCCGGCCGTTCCACATGGGACGGGGTTTTCATGTCCGCACCGGCATTCCACCGTCGGGATCGACCAAGCTGCTTCCGTTGTCCAAGGCCCCATCTTCCCCATGAACCCGATCATCGTCATCCCCGCCCGCATGGCCTCCGTGCGGCTGCCGGGCAAACCCCTGGCCATGATCGGCGACCGGCCCATGATCCTGCATGTGCTGGCGCGCGCGCGCGCCGCCGATATCGGCCCCGTCATCGTCGCGGTCTCCGATCGCGACCTGGCATGCGTGGTCCAGGACGCCGGCGGCACCGCCATCCTGACCGACCCGGCCCTGCCGTCGGGCTCGGATCGCGTGTGGCAGGCGCTCGGCCATGCCGACCCGGACGGCCGGCACGACGTCGTGATCAATCTGCAGGGCGACCTGCCGGGGCTGGATCCCCGCACCCTCGGGGCCGCGCTGCGCCCCCTGGCCGATCCCCGCACCGATATCGGCACCCTGGCCGCCCCCATCGCCGATGCCGACGAGGCCGCGCGCGATTCGGTGGTCAAGGTCGCCTGCGCCTTCGCCGACGACGATCCGCACGGCATCGCCCGCGCGCTGTATTTCTCCCGCGCGGCAATTCCCTGGGGCACGGGCCCGCTCTGGCACCATGTCGGCATCTACGCCTATCGCCGCGCGGCCCTGGCCCGTTTCGTCGGCCTGCCGGAATCCGCGCTGGAACGGCGGGAGAAGCTGGAACAGCTCAGGGCGCTCGAAGCCGGCATGACGATCGGATGCTGCCGCATCGACCACGCGCCGTCCGGCGTCGACACGCCGGACGACCTGGCCCGCGCACGCCGCGCGCTGACACAGGAAGGGCAACGGGGAGGGGAGGCATGACCATGTCCGCGCCCAACGCACCCACCCACGGCATCATCGCCTTCCAGGGGCGGCCCGGAGCCTATTCCGACCTGGCCTGCCGCCAGGCCCGCCCGGGCTGGGCCACCCTGCCATGCGCGACCTTCGCCGAGGCCATCGCGGCGGTCCATGACGGCCGGGCCGACCAGGCGATGCTGGCGTGCGAGAACAGCCTGGCCGGCCGGGTGCCCGACATCCACGCACTGCTGCCCCAGGCCGGGCTGCACATCGTGGGCGAGCATTTCCAGCGGGTGGAACATTGCCTGATGGGCGTTCCCGGCAGCACGCTGGCCACCGCCCGCCGCATCCATACCCACCCCGTCGCCATGGCCCAGATCCGCGGCATCATCGACGAGCTGGGCCTGACCCCGGTCGTCGAATTCGACACGGCCGGCTCGGCCGAACTGGTGGCCCAGTGGGGCAACCCCGAGGACGTGGCCGTCGCCTCGTCGCTCGCCGCCGAACTGAACGGCCTGGTCATCCTGCGCCGGAATGTCGAGGACGCGTCCCACAACACCACGCGCTTCTACATCGCCTCGCGTGACGCCGCCCGCCCCCCGGCGGGCCAGCCCGACACGATCACCACCGTCCTCTTCCGCGTCCGCAACACCGCCGGCGCGCTGTACAAGGTGCTGGGCGGCTTCGCCACCGCCGGCGTCAACATGACCCGTCTCGAAAGCTACATGCTCGACGGCTCGTTCGCCGCAACCCAGTTCCTGATGGACGTCGAA
Source organism: Nguyenibacter sp. L1 (assembly GCF_035199985.1). Lineage (GTDB taxonomy): Bacteria > Pseudomonadota > Alphaproteobacteria > Acetobacterales > Acetobacteraceae > Gluconacetobacter > Gluconacetobacter vanlangensis. The sequence continues at coordinate 222,056 of NZ_CP127015.1, read as the reverse complement.
GGCCACCCCAACGACCCGGCGCTGTCCCGCGCCCTCGCCGAACTCGCCTTCTTCTCCGAAAACGCGTCGATCCTGGGCGTCTATCCCGCCGCCCCCTTCCGTCGGGACGTCCCTGAGAACACGGACGCCGGACAGGCGGGCGCCAAACAGACGGACGCCAAACAGGCGGACAAACGATAGGGGGCAGGGCCTCCACGGACGCAAACGGCCCGCATCGGGCCTTTCGCACCGATCGAGAGTTGTCTTGCCCCCGCACCCCGCATTAACAGAGGCATGAACGGACCGGCGCCCCGTGGCCCCTGGACCCGCCCCAAGGCAGCGCCCATTCTCAAAGACTGCGAGATTCAAGTGGAAACGACCATGTTCAAGGGCTCCATCACCGCCCTGATTACGCCGATGGACACCGACGGATCGCTGGATTTTCCGGCATTCGGGCGATTGATCGACTGGCAGGTGACCGAGGGCAGCTCGGGCGTGGTCCCGATGGGCACGACGGGCGAAAGCCCGACCCTCAGCCATGACGAGCATGCCCGCGTCGTCGCATTCACCGTCCAGACGGTCGCCGGCCGCATCCCCGTCATCGCCGGCGCCGGTTCCAACAGCACGGCCGAGGCCGTCGCCATGGCCCGCCATGCCAAGACCGCCGGCGCCGACGCGGTCCTGGTGGTCGCGCCCTATTACAACAAGCCGACGCAGGAAGGACTCTACCGTCATTTCATGGCGGTCGCGGACGCCACCGACCTGCCGCTGTTCATCTACAACATTCCCGGCCGCTCGGTCGTCGATATCTCGGTCGAAACCATGGCCCGCATGGCGCGACACGCGCACATCGTGGGGGTGAAGGACGCCACCGCCAACCTGCTGCGCCCGCTGCAGGTCCGTCGCGCCATCCGCCACAAGCCCTTCATCCAGCTTTCCGGCGAAGACGGGACCGCCGTGTCCTTCCTGGCAGCCGGCGGCACGGGCTGCATCAGCGTCACCGCCAACGTCGCCCCGCGCCTGTGCGCCGAAATGCACCGCGCCTGGCAGGACGGCCGCGTGGCCGACGCCATGGCGATCCAGGACCGGCTGTCGGCGCTGCACGACGCGCTGTTCTGCGAAAGCAACCCCGGACCTGTGAAATACGCCGCCAGCCTGCTGGGCCTGGCCGGCGAGACCTGCCGCCTGCCGCTGGCCCCGCTGTCCGACGAATCCCGCGCCCGGGTGCGCGATGCCCTGGCCCTCGCGGGATTGCTGAACTAGCCCATGGCCGAGAAGAAAAAGAGCGGCATGATCTCGACCGGGATCGCGGCACAGAACCGCAAGGGCCGCTTCAACTACACGATCATCGAGACGATCGAGGCCGGGCTGGTCCTGAAGGGCCCCGAGGTCAAGAGCCTGCGCCTCGGCCGCGCCACCATCAACGAAGCCTATGCCGGCGACCGTAACGGCGAGATCTGGCTGTTCAACAGCTATATCCCCGAATATCAGGGCGGCGTCCTGTCGCGCTTCGATACCCGCGCGCCGCGCAAGCTGCTGCTGCACGGCAAGCAGGTGGACAAGCTGCTGGGCGCCGTGGCGCGCGACGGCGTCACCCTGGTGCCCCTGGATATTCACTTCAACGCCCGCGGCGTCGCAAAAGTCACGCTGGGCATCGGCGAGGGACGCAAGAAGGCCGACAAGCGCCAGGCCATCGCCGATCGCGACTGGCAGCGCGACAAGGCCCGGCTGATGCGCAACAAGGGCAGGGATTAGTGTCCTGCCCGAGAAATTCTTATGAGAATTTCTCGGACCAGCAGGCCACTAAAATATTGATTCTGGTGTCCTTTCGATTCCGAAATTCGCTTGCGAATTTCGGAATCAGGACGCTAGAGCATCATCCGACCGGACGGGCGCATCCGGTCGGATAAAGATGCTCGCTAAAACAATGAGCTAGAGCCATATCCGTGAACCGGTGTGAACGGATATGGCTCTAGACCCGCCATTCCCGAAACGAGGCCCAAATAAAACGGGGCCGCCCGAAGGCGACCCCGTCATCCTGTCCGGCATCCGCCGAAGCAGTCAGTCGACGCTGATCGACGCGGCCTCGGGGCCCTTCTGGCCCTGGACGACCTGCACATTGGCCGTCTGGCCTTCCGTCAGGCCGGTCAGGCCCGAACGTTCCAGCGCCGAGGCATGGACGAAGATGTCCTTGCCGCCGCTTTCCGGCGTGATGAAGCCAAAGCCCTTGGTCGCATTGTACCACTTGACCACGCCGCGCATTTCCTGCGCATGCGACAGGTCGGGGGCAGGGCGCGACGGGCGGCCGCCAAAGCCGCCGGGGGCGCGCGGCGCGCCGAAGCCGCGGGGGCGTTCCGGCTGAGCGGTGCTCTCGTCGACCGACACCACCGAGGCGACCTGGCGCCCCTTGGGGCCCTGGCCGATACGCACCACCAGGGTGGCGCCCGGCGACACCGAATCGTGGCCGCTCTGTGCCAGCGCGTTGGCGTGCAGGAAAACATCGCCCGACCCGTCCGACAGCTCGACGAAGCCGAAGCCCTTCTCGCTGTTGAACCACTTGACGGACGCACTGATCTCGGGCCCCGAAGCGATGACTTGCGAGGGTCCACCCATCGGGCGACGCGGACCGCGGTCGCCAAATGAGGGCGGCGCCGACATGAAGTCGTCGTCAAATCCGCCGCGGCGCGGGGAACGGGGGCTGCGGTCGGTCCTGTTACTTCTCAACGGTCGTAATCCCGAAGTGTAGTTGGCGGGTCCTGTCTCAGGAGGCCACCTGATGAAAAAACTTGCTGGATCAAGGAATTACATAACCGTTCCTGAACCGCTCTCGACGGTTGGCGCGGACAGCGTCCTCTTCCCGCATCGACACTAGCACGAAAGCGCCGGTGTCGAACACACATAAGCATATCCCCCCACGCCGGTTCCATCATCATTTCGCCTCATCCCGACTTCCCGGCGGCCGGAATTCTGACAACAGCGCGATCAGGAAGCGCGTCTCGGGCTTTCTCCCGAGGCGCGAACGCTCTAAACAGCTCAAAAGAGAACGTTATGTCGCGCCGTTGCGACAAACCTGGCATTCGGGCCCGGCATTCGGGGCGACCGCCAGCTAAAGACCGGCAGTGAAGGAAAGCGGATGGACCAGGCAAACACGCGGAACAGAACCGGCCGGATCATGCGGGCTGGCATGCTCGCCGGCATCGGCGGCCTGGGCGGCCTGGCGGCGATCCCGGCCAGGGCCACCCCGCTCCAGGACCCGTACGGCACCTGGACCATCCAGGCGGAAAACGACGCGGTCAGCACGCTCAAGGGCACGTCCGACCAGTACTATACCAGCGGCCTGCGCATAAACTGGACCTCGGGCACCGACAACCAGCCCGCGCCGATCGAAACCCTCAACCACGCCATCCTCGGGCCCGGCGTCACGCGCATCAGCCTCGGCGTGCAGCAGACCATCTTCACCCCCCACGACACGCAGGCCGTCAATCCGCCGGCCGGCGACCGGCCCTATGCCGGCCTGATGCTGGGCACGGTCAACCTGATCAACGACACCGATCTGTCGCGCTCGGTCTTCGGCATCCAGTTCGGCGTCATGGGCCCGGCGGCGCTGGGCCGCCAGTTGCAGAACGGCTTCCACAACCTGATCGGCGACACGCCCAACCGGGGCTGGAGCCACCAGTTGCAGAACCAGCCGATCTTCCAGGTCCAGGCCGGCCGCACCTGGCGCCTGCCTCTGGCCGATCTCTACGGGATCGAGATGGAAATGCTGCCCGCCGTCGCCGCGGCGGCAGGCGATTACCGCATCTATGGCTCGGTGGCCGACACGTTCCGCCTCGGCCAGGGCCTGCGCAGCGATTTCGGCACCCCGACCATCGGCTCGGGCACCGACGGCACCGACGCCTACCGCCTGACCCGTCCGCTGGCCTGGTACGTGTTCGGCAACGTGACCGGCTACGCCGTCGGCTACGACGCCACGCTGCAGGGCAACACGGTGCGCAACAACTCGCCTCACGTGCCGGTCAACTGGGACGTGGGCGAAATCCACGCGGGCGTCGCCGTCATGTGGCACGGCATGCGCCTGTCCTACAGCCAGACCTGGCAGACGCAGCAGTTCCGCGGCGCGCGCAGCGGCCTGTTCAATTTCGGATCGGTCGACCTGTCGGCCAAGTTCTGACGGCCAGGTCCTGGCAGGCAGGTTCTGGCAGGCAGGTCCTGACAGGCAGGTTTCGGCGGACGGGCCCCCAGCGGACAGGCGGGCGGGTCAGCCGGACCGCAGGATGCGGGCGGCGTCATGCCGCCCGAATAATTCCAGCAGGCAGGTAACGGCATTCCGGCGGGCCGCGCTCACCGCGCCGCCGGCCACCCGCTGCGCGTCCTGCGCCGCGATCGTCATCAGCAGGTCCAGCCGCGTCCCGGTCGCCAGGCGCAGGTCCGGCAGGCCGGACTGGCGCCGCCCCGTCAGGTCCCCACCGCCGCGCAGGCGGAAATCCTCGTCCGCGATCAGGAACCCGTCCTCGGTATCGCGCAGCAGCGACAGCCGCCGCCGCGCCGTCCGACTCAGCGCATCGTCATGCAGCAGCAGGCAGAAGGACTCGTCCGCGCCACGTCCCACCCGCCCGCGGAGCTGATGCAGTTGCGCCAGCCCGAACCGCTCGGCATGCTCGATCACCATGACCGTGGCGGCGGGAATATCCACCCCGACCTCGATCACCGTCGTCGCCACCAGGATGCTGGTCTTCCCCGCGGCGAAATCGGCGATCGCCGCCTCGCGCACCGCGATATCCTGCCGCCCGTGCGCCAGCCCCACCCAGCCGGCGAAACGGTCCTCCAGCGCGGCGAAACGCGCCTCGGCCGCGGCGATGTCCACCGCCTCGCTCTCGCTGACCAGCGGACAGACCCAGAAGATCCGCGCCCCGCGCCCGATCGCCCGCGCGATCCCCGCCAGCACGTCGTCCAACTGCGCCATGGCATGCAGCGAGGTCCGCACCGGCTTGCGCCCCGCCGGCTTCTCGTTCAGCCGGCTGACCTGCATCTCCCCCCACTGGCTCAGCAGCAGGGTGCGGGGGATCGGGGTCGCGGTCATGACCAGCACGTCGGTCCGGTCGCCCTTTTCCCCCAGTTGCAGGCGCTGCTCCACGCCGAAGCGATGCTGCTCGTCGATCACCACCAGCGCCAGGTCAGCAAACGCCACCTTGTCCTGGAACAGCGCATGCGTCCCCACCACCAGCGGCGCACGGCCCGATTCCACGTCCTCCAGCACCATCCGCCGCGCACGGCCCTTCACGCTGCCGCTCAGAAACGCCACCGGCACCGGGGCCAGCCGGCTGAACGTCGCCAGATGCTGCCGCGCCAGGATCTCGGTCGGCGCCATCAGCGCGGCCTGGTGCCCGGCCTCGACCGCTCCCAGCATCGCCAGCAGCGCCACCAGCGTCTTGCCCGCGCCGACATCGCCCTGCAGCAGCCGCATCATCGGATGCGCCGCAGCCATATCCGAATCGATCTCGCGCAGCGCCCGGACCTGCGCCCCGGTCGGCACATGGCCGAATCGCGCCAGCGCCTCGGCGCGCAACGCACCGGTGGCGGCGACCGCGCGGCCCGGCCGGTCGCGGTTGCGGCGCCGGGCCTCGGCCATCGCCACCTGCTGCGCCAGCAATTCGTCGCAGGCCAGGCGCTGCCGCGCCCGCTCCCACGCCGCCCCGCAGGCATCGCCGCACAGCAGCTCGGGAAAGGATTCGGGGCTGTGCAACTGCCGCAGCGCGGTTGCGAAATCCGGCCAGTGCCGCCGGGCCACCAGTGCCGCATCCAGCCATTCGGGCAGGGGAGGCAGGCACAGCAGGGCCTCCCGCAGCGCGCCGCGCACATGGCGCGCAAACAGCCCCGCCGTCAGCGGCCAGACAGGCTCCAGCGCCGGTATCCGCTCGATGCGCCCGCCCGCGACGACATGCTCCGGATGCGCCATCGACAGCCGGTCGCCGAAAGCCTCCAGCATGCCCGACACCGCGACGGTGGCCCCCACCGCCATCTGCCGCGCCTGATAGGGCGAAAAGAACACCAGGTCGGCGCTGCCCGTGCCGTCCGATATCTGCACCCGCCAGGGCTGGCGCGTACCGCGCGCCGGCGCATCCACCCGGCGCACCACCGCCTGCAGCGTGCAGACCCGCCCCGGAATCGCATCGCGCAACGCCGGCCGGTAGCGCCGGTCGATCAGCGACTCCGGCAGATGGAACAGCAGGTCGATCACCCGCCCGCCCCGCGCCGCCCGCGCCAGCAGCCGCGCCACCGCGGGACCCACGCCCGGCAGGCTGTCCAGCGGCGCCAGCAGCGGGGCGATTGCGTTTTCCGGCCCGTCCTGAAGAATACTGTCCACCACGCGCCGCTCGACCGTCCCTCTCGTTCCGTCCCGGTGCCCAGCCGGGCTGACAGGACCCCGTCGGAGGGCTATAGGACAGCGACGCACAGGAACAAAACGAAACCATTCCGGGTCAGCCTTATGCCCCACGACATGTCCGACGACACGCCCGACCTCGCATCGCTCGATACGCGCCGGCGGCGGATCTATTTCCGCGCCACGCATCGCGGCACGCAGGAAACCGACATCCTGATCGGCGGATTCGTCGCGCCCCGCCTGGCCCGCATGACCGACGCCGAGCTGGACGCGCTGGAGGCGGTGATGGACCTGCCCGACACCGACCTGGCCGACTGGCTCAGCGGCCGCAGGCCGGTGCCGGCCGAACTGGACGGGCCGATGATGCGCGCGCTCCTGGCCGATGCGGGCGATCCTGCCCGCCACGCCGCGCTGCGAAACGCACGATGACCACGGGGGCCACGATCTGGGGCGTCCCCGACGGGTTCGACGCCTTCCTGCTGGCGCGCCGCGCCGCCGAACAAGACGGCCCCGTCCTGCATGTCGCGCGCGACGATGCCGGCATGGCCCGCATCGGCGACCTGCTGTCCTTCGTCGCCCCGAATGTCGAAATCCTGCGCTTCCCGGCGTGGGACTGCCTGCCCTATGACCGCGTCTCGCCCAATCCCGCCATCGTCGCCGAACGCGTCGCCACGCTGACGCGCCTGCTGGAACCGGCGGCCGGCCCGCGCATCGTGCTCACCACGGTCGGCGGCCTGGTCCAGCGCGTCGCCCCCCGGGCCGCCTTCCGCGGCCAGTCGATCACGCTGGCCGCCGGCGACAGCCTGGACCAGCCATTGCTGATCGAACTGCTCGTCGCCGCCGGCTACAACCGCACCGACACGGTAATGGAACCCGGCGAATTCGCCGCCCGCGGCGGCATCTTCGACATTTTCCCGGCGGGCGAGCCCGAACCGGTCCGCCTCGACCTGTTCGGCGACGAAATTGAAAATATCCGCCGCTTCGATCCCGCCAGCCAGCGGTCCTCGGACCGGCTGGATCGCTTCGTCATGCGGCCGGTCGCCGATTTCACGCTCGACCAGGCCAGCATCTCGCGCTTCCGGACCGGTTGGCGCGACCTGTTCGGCCCGGCCGCCGCCGCCGATCCGCTCTACCAGCACGTCTCGGACGGCCGCCGCCACGCCGGCATGGAACATTGGCTGCCACTGTTCCACGATCAGATGGAGACCCTGGTCGACTACCTGCCGGGCCTGGCCATCATCCTGGCCCACCAGGCCGAGGAGGTCCTGGCCGCCAGGCTGGAAATGATCGCCGATCATTTCGAAGCCCGCCGCCAGCCGGTGCGCGAGGGCGAGGTCCCGTACCGCCCGCTGCCGCCGCACCTGATGTATCTGGACCGCAAGGGCTGGGACGGAATCCTGGCCGGCCATCCGGTCATCACCTTCAATCCCTTCGCCCGCCCCGACGACGCCCCGGGCCTCGATGCCGGCGGCCGGCCGGGCATCCTGTTCGCCCGCGGCACGGGCGCCGAGGGGCGCGAGAACGTCTTCGCGCTGCTCGACGCCCAGGTCCGGCAATGGGCCGAGGTCGGACGCCGCGCCTACGTCTCCGCCTGGACCCGCGGCTCGCGCGAACGGATCGCCAGCCTGCTGCGCGAACACGGCATGCGGGTGCGGGTGGTCGAAACCTGGTCGCGTGACCACGACATGCCGCCCGGCACGGTCGGGCTGACCATCATGGGGCTGGAACGCGGCTTCATCGCCGACAACATGGCCTTCGTCTCCGAGCAGGACCTGCTGGGCGAACGGATCGCCCGCCCGCCCCGCCGCCGCAGGAAGGCCGACCAGTTCATCGCCGAAGCCTCGGAAATCGCCGAGGGCGACCTGGTGGTCCACCAGGATTACGGCATCGGCCGCTATGACGGGCTCGAGACGATCGGCGTCGGCAGCGCGCCGCACGACTGCCTGCGCCTGATCTATGACGGGAACGAAAAACTGTTCCTGCCGGTGGAAAACATCGAATTGCTCAGCCGCTTCGGCTCCGACCAGGCCGGGGTCGCGCTGGACAAGCTGGGCGGCGCCTCGTGGCAGAACCGCAAGGCGAAGATGAAGCAGCGCATCCGCGACATGGCGGGTGAACTGATCCGCACCGCCGCCCTGCGCGCGCTGCGCGAAGCCCCCGCCCTGGCCCCGGCCGAAGGGCTGTGGGACGAATTCTGCGCCCGCTTCCCCTTCGTCGAGACCGAGGACCAGTCCCGCGCGATCGCCGACGTGCTGGAGGACATGGGCTCGGGCCGGCCGATGGACCGGCTGGTCTGCGGCGATGTCGGCTTCGGCAAGACCGAGGTCGCATTGCGCGCCGCCTTCGTCGCCGCCCTGTCGGGGGCGCAGGTCGCGGTGGTGGTGCCCACCACCCTGCTGGCGCGGCAGCATTTCCGCACCTTCTCGGCCCGTTTCGCGGGCCTGCCGATCACGGTGGCGCAGCTCTCGCGCATGGTCACCGCCAAGGAGGCCGCCGCCGTGCGCAAGGGCCTGACCGACGGCACGATCAACATCGTGGTCGGCACCCACGCGCTGCTGGCCAAGGGCGTCCAGTTCGCCGACCTGGAACTGCTGATCATCGACGAGGAACAGCATTTCGGCGTGGCCCACAAGGAGAAGCTGAAGGCGCTGCGCGAGGACGTGCACGTCCTCACCCTCTCGGCCACGCCGCTGCCCCGCACGCTCCAGCTCGCTCTGACCGGCGTGCGGGAAATGAGCCTGATCGCCACCCCGCCCACCGACCGGCTGGCGGTGCGCACCTTCATCATGCCCTTCGACAGCGTCGTGATCCGCGAGGCGATCCAGCGCGAGCGCTTCCGCGGCGGACAGATCTTCTGCGTCGTCCCGCGGATCGAGGACCTGGACCGCATGGCCGCGCGCCTGCACGACATCGTGCCCGACGCGCGGCTCGTCCAGGCCCATGGCCGCCTGACGCCGACCGAGCTGGAACGGGTCATGACCGAATTCGGCGACGGCAAATACGATATCCTGCTCTCCACCAACATCGTGGAAAGCGGGCTGGACATGCCGGCGGTCAACACGCTGATCATCCATCGCGCCGACATGTTCGGGCTGGGCCAGCTCTATCAGTTGCGCGGCCGCGTCGGGCGCGGCAAGCAGCGCGGCTATGCCTACCTGACCTGGCCGCAGACCCATGTCCTGTCCGCCGCGGCCGAAAAACGGCTGGAAGTCATGCAGACGCTGGACACGCTGGGCGCCGGCTTCACGCTCGCCTCGCACGATCTGGACCTGCGCGGCGCCGGCAACCTGCTGGGCGACGAGCAATCCGGCCATATCCGCGAGGTCGGGATCGAACTCTACCAGCAGATGCTCGAGGACGCGGTGGCCGAACTGCGCGTCGAGAAGGGCAAGCGCAAGCTCCAGGACCGCGACTGGACGCCCAACATCATCCTCGGCCTGCCGGTGCTGATCCCCGAGGGCTACGTCACCGACCTGCCGGTCCGGCTGGGCCTGTATCGCCGCATCGCCGCCCTGGCCAACGATGCCGAGATCGAGGCGATGGAGGCCGAACTGGTCGATCGCTTCGGCACGCCGCCCGACGAGGTCCGCAACCTGCTCGACGTCGTCACGCTCAAGCGCCTGTGCCGCGAGGCCGGCGTCGAACGGCTCGAAGCCGGGCCCAAGGGCATGGTGCTCCAGTTCCGCGGCAACAGCTTCGCCAATCCCGGCGGACTGGTCGGCTGGATCGCGACGCAGAAGGAAGCCAATGTCCGACTGCGGCCCGACCACAAGCTGGCGCTGGTGCGCGAACTGACGAACGCCCAGCGCATCCGGCTGGCCAAGGACACGGTCCAGGCGCTCGGCCGCCTGGCGGCCGGGCAGGACAAGGCGGCCTGACGGGTCCGGCCCGTCACGGCCGCCACCCCCAATCGCCACCCCCAATCGCCACCCCCAATCGCCACCCCCAATCGCCCCCCCAATCGAAGGATACAGGCAACATGAAGATCGACCTGACCGGCAAGACCGCCATCGTCACCGGCTCGACCGCCGGAATCGGCCTGGCCATCGTCGCCGCCCTGGCGGAAACCGGCGCCGAAATCGTCGTCAACGGCCGCGGCCAGGACCGGGTGGACGCGGCCATCGCCCATGTCCGCGCCCATGTGCCCGCCGCCCGCCTGCGCGGCGTGGCCGGCGACCTGGGCAGCGAATCCGGCGCCGACAGCTTCGTCCGGCAGGTGCCGCAGGCCGATATCCTGGTCAATAATCTCGGCATCTTCGAACAGGGCGATTTCCTCGAAACGCCGGATGCCGACTGGCAGCGATTCTTCGACGTCAACGTCATGAGCGGCGTGCGCCTGACCCGGCACTACCTGCCCGGCATGGTCGGCCGCCAATGGGGCCGCGTGGTCTTCATCTCTAGCGAATCCGGGCTGAACATCCCGCCCGACATGATCCCCTACGGATTCACCAAGGCCGCGCAGATCGCCATTGCCCGGGGCATCGCCGAAAGCGTCCCGGGCACCGGCGTCACCGTCAATTCGGTGCTGCCCGGCCCCACCCGCACCGAAGGCGTGATGGAGATGTTCGAAAAGGCAGCCCGCGAGTCCGGCCGCCCGGCCGCCGAGATCGCGGCCGAATTCGTGCCCATGCACCGCCCCAGCTCGCTGATCCGCCGCCTGGCCGAACCCGAGGAAGTCGCCAGCATGGTCGCCTATCTCTGCTCGCCCCAGGCATCGGCCACCACCGGCGCCGCGCTGCGCGTCGAAGGCGGGCTGCTGCGCCACCCGGGCTGATCGCCGACGCGGGCCGACCAGCGCAAGGTCAATCAGCGCAAGGGCAGGGGGATCCGGTTCACCGTCAGGATGCCCCCCTGCCAATCCACGTCCCACGACGTCGCATCGTCCGCATGGTGCCCGACCAGGTTGGCCAGGACCAGCGCGGCGCTGGCCCGCGTCTGGCCCGCGTCGCGCAGGGCGGCGATCAGTTCGGGCAGGTTGCGCATCCGCATGTGCCCGCTGGCCGACGCCCCGTCCGGCACGCCGGTCACCACCGCCATGAAGCTGCCGTCCAGCCGCATGTCGCCATGCGCCGCCGTCAGGGTCCGGATGGTCACCGGCACCGCGACCGGACGTACCGGCCCGCCCGCCGTCGCCGCCAGCAGCGGCGCCAGCGCCGAAACGGGCAGCGAGACGACCGACCGCGCATCCTCGGGCAGCAATGCGGCCGGCACCGCCGCGCCGTCGTCGCGCAACCCGTGCATCTCCAGCGACATCGTCATCGAAACGCCCGGCTGCATGCCCGGCGGCGCCCCATCCAGATGCAGCCGCAGCATTCCCATCGACAGGCGCGACCGGCCGCTGACCGCCTCGACCCCGCGCCACGCCACGTCATAGGCCCGCCCCGCCGCCAGCCCGCGCAGCACGGGCTGCAAGGCCGTCGCGAAATACTCGGTCGAACATCCGGGCGCATGGCGGCCGCTCAGCGCGCCCAGCAGCCCGACCGACGCCGCGTTCAATATCTCGGGCAACGTCTCGGGCGCCGCGCCGTCCCCGCCCCTGATGGTGACCAGGCCGGCACGGAGCGAAGGGGCGTCCGCCCCCCCGGCAAGGCGCAGCTTGTAATCGCGGGCCGCCGCCCCGCCGGGCACGGGGGCCGGCGCGGCCCGCGCGACGGCGCAGTTCGCGGGCAGGGGCAGCGCGGCGGCCGGGGCCGCCGACAGAACGGCCTGCAGCGCCAGGGCCACGGCAAGGGACGCAAACAAGGGGAGTCGCATAGTCGTCGTTCCGGCCGAAAAAAGTGACGTCATCGACGGATGCCGCCCCTGACGCAGTTAACATGACGCAGTTAACATGACGCAGTTAATCCGTGACGCGGTTAATCCGTCACGCAATCAATCCATGACGCAATCAATGGCATGAGAGTATGACCGAGGCGAGGCGGCATCGCCCGCCGCGCCCGTTCCGCCTTCAAATCCCTTCCAGCCGGCCGGCGCACCGGCCCATGCGTTTCACCGGGACCTTCGTTCGATGTTCAAGCCGGATCCGTTCCTGATCAGCCTCATCTGCACCGTCATCCTCGCCACCCTGCTGCCGTGCCACGGCGCGGCGGTGCCCGTCTTCCAGGATCTGGCCATCGCGGTCATCGCCGTCATGTTCTTCCTCCAGGGCGCGCGCCTGTCGCGCCGGGCGGTGCTGGACGGGCTGGTCAACTGGCGGCTGCACCTGGTGATCCTGCTCTGCACCTTCGCGCTGTTCCCGCTGCTGGGTCTGGGGCTGCACGCGCTCTTTCCGCATCTGCTGCATCCCTCGGTGTGGCTGGGCATCCTCTTCCTGTGCTGCCTGCCTTCGACCGTCCAGTCCTCGATCGCCTTCACCTCGATCGCGCGCGGCAACGTGCCGGCGGCGGTCTGCTCGGCCACCACCTCCAACATCCTGGGCATCTTCATCACCCCGGTGCTGACCGGCCTGGTGCTCGGCCGGCACGGCGCGTCCGCCGGCCAGGGCGGGGTGGTGGCGATCATGCTGCAATTGCTGCTGCCCTTCGTGCTGGGCCAGGTCCTGCAGCCCTGGCTGGGCAAATGGGCGCATCGCAACAAGCGCCTGCTCTCCATGACCGACCGCGGCTCGATCCTGATCGTCGTCTACACCGCGTTCAGCGAGGCCGTGATCCAGGGCCTGTGGCACAAGCTGCCGCTGTCGCAGATCGGCCTGGTCCTGCTGGTCGACGCCGCCCTGCTGGCGGCGGTTCTGCTCGTCACCACCATGGGCAGCCGCGTCCTGGGCTTCTCCCCCACGGACGAAGCGGCGATCGTCTTCTGCGGCTCGAAGAAGACCCTGGCCTCCGGCGTGCCGATGGCCAACGTCCTGTTCGCCCCGGCCACGGTCGGGCTCGTGGTCCTGCCGCTGATGATCTATCACCAGATCCAGCTCTTCGTCTGCGCCGTCCTCGCCCGCCGCTACGCGGCGGCGCAGAACCAGCGCCAGGCAAGCCAGGACACGGCCCAGGTGGGCGCTTAATAAAGCTCGGCCGTCAGAAACCGCCGCAGCGCGTCCGACAGGATATCGGGCGCCTCTTCGGGAATGTAATAGCCGCAATCGACTTCCAGCCCCTCGACCGGCCCGGTCGCAAAGGCCCGCCACAGATCCGGCGGATCGTACCAGCCGCCCAGCCGCCCGTCGCGCGACCAGGCGACCAGCAGCGGACACCCGAAACGCAGATCGACCGGATAGGGCGGCACCCGGAAATGCCCGTTCGCCCCGGGCGACTGGCCCGGCGGCACCAGGTCCAGGTAGTCGGCCACGGCCGAGGGGTTGAAGGCACCGGCCGATTCCGCCGCGGGCTGCGTCCATTCCTCGGGAACCGCCACCGTCGCCGATTCCGGCTTCGGATGAAGCTGCGCGAACCAGCAGGCCTGATAGCGCGATAATTCATAGGCCAGGTCCGCCCGGCCATGATGCCCGGGCGAGGGGATGCATTCGATCTCGGCCAGATGCGTCACCCGCGCCGGCGCCCACGAGGCAGCATAGGCCGCCACATGGCCGCCCGTCCCATGCCCGGCGATGGCCAGCGTCTCGTGGCCCAGCGCCCGCGCGCAGGCCAGCAGATCGCGCGCCTGCCGCGCAAAATCCATGTCGCGCGGCAGGTCCGGACACAGCACGGTATGGCGGTCGGCCAGTCGCGGGGCCACATCGTGCCAGGCCGCGTGACTCTGCACCTGGCCGTGCAGCAGCACCAGCAGCGGCCCCCGGCCGCCCAGCCGGGCCCGTACGCGCCCCGCGCCCCACGCTACGTCCGTCAATTCCAGTTGCCCGAAGAACATGCAGCGATCCATTGCAGACATGACGCCCGGATAGGGGCACATACGACAGACAGACATATAGGCACAGTCGCGGCACTGGACAAAACCGGGGACGAAACCCGCGACGAAACCGGCCGCCCGCTGCTCCCACCTCAACAGGACATACAGGCTCATGACCGGACTGGACCCCGACGATTGGGACGAACTGCGCGGCCTCGGCCACCGCATGCTGGACGACATGTTCGACCATCTGGCCGGCCTGCGCGACGGCCCGGTCTGGCGCAGGCTGCCCGACGATTTCCGCGCCGGCCTGCGCGACCAGCCTTTGCCCACCGCGCCCACGGCGCCCCAGGCGCTGTACGAACGGTTCCGCGACCAGGTCGCGCCCTATGCCACCGGCAATACCCATCCGGGCTTCATGGGATGGGTGCATGGCGGCGGCACCGCGATCGGCATGCTGGCCGAAATGCTCGCCGGGGGGCTCAACGCCAATTGCGGGGGCCGCGACCACGCACCGGTCGAAATCGAGCGCGCGGTCATCGGTTGGGCGGCGAAAATCATGGGCTTCCCCGCCGATTCGTCCGGCCTGCTGGTCACCGGCTCCTCCATGGCCAACCTGATCGCCGTGATCACCGCCAGCCGCGCCACCCCCGATGGCGCGTCCTTGCGGCAGCAGGGGGTCGGCGGCCGCCGCCTGGTCGGCTACGCGGCCGAAACCGCCCATGGCTGCGTGGCCCGCGCCTTCGACCTCGCCGGGCTGGGCACCGATTCGCTGCGCATCATCCCGGCCGATCCGGCCCACCGCATGGATATCGCCGCCCTCGACGCCGCCATCGCGGCCGACCGCCGGGCCGGATTCGTGCCGTTCATCGTCATCGGCACCGCCGGCACGGTCGATACCGGGGCGATCGACGACCTGGACGCCATCGCCGCCATCGCGGCGCGCGACGGGCTCTGGTTTCATGTCGACGGCGCGTTCGGCGCCCTGGCCATGCTGTCGGACCGGCTGCGCCCGCAATTGCGCGGCCTGTCGCGCGCCGACAGCCTGGCCTTCGATTTCCACAAATGGGCCCAGGTCCCCTACGACGCCGGCTGCATCCTGGTCCGCGAACCCGGGCGCCAGGCCGCCGCCTTCGCGCAATCGCTGGCCTATCTCTCGCGCGCCGACCGGGGCCTGGCGGCCAACGCCCCCTGGTTCTGCGACCTCGGGCCCGACCTGTCGCGCGGCTTCCGCGCGCTCAAGGTCTGGATGACCCTCGGCACGTACGGCACCGACCGCCTGGGCCGGATGGTCGAATCCTGCTGCGCGGCCGCCCGCCACCTGGCCGACCGCGTGGATGCCGAACCGATGCTCGAACGGCTGGCGCCGGTCGCGCTCAACATCGTCTGCTTCCGCGTACGGACCGGGGACGCCGACCTGGACCGGCTGAACGGCGAACTGGTGAAGGACCTGCACGAATCCGGCATCGCCGCGCCATCGACGACGATGGTGGGCGGCATGCTGGCCATCCGCGCGGCCATCGTGAACCACCGCACGACGCCCCGCGACACCGACCGCATGATCGACGCGCTGCTCGGCTTCGCCGACACCCGCCTGGCCGATGTCCGCCCGACCGATACCGACCCGCCGGGCAAAAATCAGTAGGGCAGGGGGTTAAGCCACCCCGCGGCGGCCCGTCGATGCGGATTTCTCGTCGAACAGTTCCGACAATTTCCGCATCATCGTGCCGCCCAGCTCCTCGGCGTCGGTAATCGTCACCGCGCGCCGGTAATAGCGCGTCACGTCATGGCCGATGCCGATGGCGATCAGCTCGATCGTGCTGCGGTTTTCGATCTGCGCGATCACCTGCCGCAGATGCGTCTCCAGATAGGACCCGGGATTGACCGACAGGGTGCTGTCATCCACCGGCGCGCCGTCGGAAATCACCATCAGGATGCGCCGGCTTTCCGGACGGGCCTGCAGCCGCCGCGACGCCCACAGCAGCGCCTCGCCGTCGATGTTCTCCTTCAGCAGCCCCTCGCGCAGCATCAGGCCCAGATTCTTCCGCGCCCGCCGCCACGGCATGTCCGCCGCCTTATAGACGATATGCCGCAGGTCGTTCAGCCGCCCGGGATGGCGCGGCTTGCCGTCCGCCACCCAGCGCTCGCGGCTCTGCCCGCCCTTCCACGCCCGGGTGGTAAAGCCCAGCACCTCGACCTTCACCGCGCAGCGCTCCAGCGTGCGCGCCAGGATATCGCCGCACATCGCCGCCACCGAAATCGGCCGCCCGCGCATCGACCCCGAATTGTCGATCAGCAGCGTGACCACCGTATCGCGGAAATCCGTGTCCCGCTCATGCTTGTAGGACAGCGACAGGGTCGGATTGACCACGACCCGCGACAGGCGCCCCGCATCCAGGATTCCCTCGTCCAGGTCGAACTCCCACGCCCGGGTCTGCTGCGCCAGCAGCCGCCGCTGCAGACGGTTCGCCAGCCGCGACACCACCCCCTGCAGGCTGATCAACTGGTGGTCCAATTGCTGGCGCAGCCGCGTCAGTTCCTCGGGGTCGCACAGGTCCTCCGCCGCGATCTCCTCGTCGAACGCGGTCGTATAGGGATGATAGGACAGCGCCGGGTCGGCCGCCTCCTTCTCGTCCGGCGCGCGCGGCCCGCCCGCTTCCTCCGACCCCGACGCGCTGGCCCCGTCCGATTCGTCGCCATCCTCGTCGCCCAGGCCGGCGCCCTGCGCCAGTTGGGGCTGCAGGCCGGTCTCGTCTTCCTCCTGGCTGCCGGACTCGTCGTCCTGCTGCTCGGGCTTGTCCGGGGCCTCGCCGTCCTCCTCCTCGTCCCGGTCGGACGGGGCGCTGTCGTCGCCCTCGGGCGCGTCCTCGGTCTCGGCCTCGCCCTCGATCAGGTCGCACGCCACCAGCAGGCGCCGCGCCGCCCGCGCGAACGCCGCCTGGTCGTCCAGGCAGGCCGCCATGTCGTCCAGCGCCTTCCGTCCGGCCGCGCCCAGATGCGCGCGCCAGGCCTCGGCCACCGCGCGCATGCGCTCCGGCACGGGCTCGCCGCTCAGCCGCTCATGCGCCAGCAGCGACAGCGCCACATGCACCGGCAGGTCCTGGCGCGTCTCGGCACGGTCGTGGCCGGCGTCGCGATAGGCCTGCTCCGTCCGGTCGCGCAGATTGGCCGCGACCCCGGCCATGTAGCGCGCGCCGACACTCTCGACCCGCGCCTGCTCCAGCGCGTCATAGGCCGCGCGCGCATCGCCCTGTTCCGGCCGCGCCGCGCCGTGCAGCGCCGCGTCGTGATGGCGCAATTGCAGGGCCGCGGCGTCCGCCGCCCCGCGCAGCTTGCGGATATCCGCGTCCGACAGGTGCAGCGACGGCTGCGGCAGCCGGACATGATCGCCGCTCAGCGCCGCCGCCGGCGGGATCGGCCCGCTCTGGAACGTCACCTCGGCATGCGCCCGCCCGCCCAGCGCGCGCAGCGCGCCGACCGTCGCGCGCTTGAACGCGTCCGCCCGCTCGGCGGCCTCGGTCCTGGCGGTCCGGCCGGTGTCCTTCTTCTCGCGCATGCCCCCTTGCCGATCAGCGCGGACGCGCCGCCGCCCCCATGGGGTCGACGTTGAAGCAACGCTGGTAATATTCCGCCACGGTCGGGCGCTCCGCCTCGTCGCACTTGTTCAGGAACGACACGCGGAAGGCGAATTCCAGATCCTTGAAGATCCTGAAATTCTCCGCCCAGCTTATGACGGTCCGCGGCGACATGACGGTCGAGATGTCCCCGGCGATGAATCCCGACCGCGTCAGGTCGGCCAGCGCGACCATGCTCTCGATCCGCTTGCGCGCTGGCCCGTCATGCGGGTCCACGCCCATCTTGGCCACCACGATGGCCGTTTCCTCGGCATGGGGCAGGTAATTCAGCGTGGTGACGATGTTCCAGCGGTCCATCTGTCCCTGGTTGATCTGCTGCGTGCCGTGATACAGCCCCGTCGTGTCGCCCAGCCCGACCGTGTTCGCCGTGGCGAACAGCCGGAAATACGGATGCGGCCGGATCACCCGGTTCTGGTCCAGCAAGGTCAGGTGGCCCTCGATCTCCAGCACGCGCTGGATGACGAACATCACGTCCGGACGGCCCGCGTCATATTCGTCGAACACCAGCGCGCAGGGATGCTGCAGCCCCCACGGCAGCAGCCCCTCGCGGAATTCCGTCACCTGCTTGCCGTCGCGCAGCACGATCGCATCCTTGCCGATCAGGTCGATGCGCGAGATATGGCTGTCCAGGTTGATGCGCACGCACGGCCAGTTCAGGCGCGACGCCACCTGCTCGATATGCGACGACTTGCCGGTCCCGTGATAGCCCTGGATCATCACCCGGCGGTTGAAGGCAAACCCCGCCAGGATGGCCAGCGTCGTATCGTGATCGAAGCGATAGGTCGGGTCGGCATCCGGCACATGGTCGGTACGCACCGAAAATGCCGGCACCTCCAGGTCGCTGTCGATGCCGAAGGTCTCGCGGGCGGACACGACGCGGTCGGGCGCGGACAGGACCGAGATCGGCGGCAGGTCGTCCCCGTTCTCGGCAACGGATCCGGCGGTCAGGGTGGCAAGGTCATTCATCGGTTCTATCCGTCGCGGCTGGCGGGGCGGACGGCGCCTGGCGCAGGACCGTCCCGCATCTCATATATTTTCGGCGTTCCAGGCCACTATAGACCGGAACGCCCGCAAGGCCATGGGGTCAGGCCGTTCTTTCCAGGTCCGCCTCACGCGCCGCCGTCAGGTGCGCACGCACGGCGGTATAGGCCACGTTGATGCTCTTCAGCCGCTCCTCGGCCACGCGGTCGCCGCCATTCGTATCGGGATGGTGCCGCCGCGCCAGGTCCTTGTAGCGCATTTTCAACTCGTCCATCGACAGCGGCCATTCCAGCCCCAGCGTATCCAGCGGCTGGCGCAGCCCTTCCGGCACGTCCGGCCGGGCGGCGGCGGGGCGGCGCACGGGCCGCCCGCCGCCCAGCAGGTCCAGCGGATCGATCAGGTCCTCTTCCGCGAAATGCGTCCGCCCGCCCCGCTGTCCCAGCCGCCAGGACGGCCGGTTCCACGAGACGTCGTCGCGGATATGCGCCTCGATCTGGCCGGGCGACATGCCTTTGTAGTAATCCCAGCGCGCATTGTATTCGCGGACATGCGGCAGGCAGAACCAGAAATACTCCGTCAGCGTCTCGCGTGACCGCGGCGCGCGATAACCGGCGGCCTCGCCGCAGCCCGCCATGTCGCAACACCGCTCCGGCGCATCCGGATCGGGATCGAAAGCCCGGTGTCGTGTGTTCCTTCGGTTCATCATCTGGCGTTATGTGCGTCCGGACCGTATTCGTGCAAGTGCCAAGCACACATGCCAGCCGGGAGACCGCCCTCATGACCGACCCTGCGACCGCCCCTGGGACCGCCCCCGCAACCGACACGCCAACCGACCCTGCGACCGATGCGGAACCGACCCGCGCGGCCCGGATCGGCCGGATCCTGCGCGCCCGCCTGGCCCCGGCGCTGCTGGAGATCAGCGACGACAGCGCCCGCCACGCCCACCATGCCGCCATGCGCGGCGCATCGGGGGGCGAAACCCATTTCAGCATCCTGATCGTCAGCACCGCGTTCGAAACCATGGGGCGCGTGCCGCGCTCCCGCCTGGTGCACGACCTGCTGGGCGACGAATTCACGGCCGGCCTGCACGCCCTGTCGCTGACCCTGCGCACCCCGGCGGAGCATGAGAAGACAACCGGGACGACCAGCGCAAAGGCGGCAGCCATATGACCGCCGCCGCCCCACGCCGCGCCCTCCCGCGCCGCGCGCTCCTCGCCGCGCCGCTGGTCCTCGCCGCCTGCCAGGCGGCCCCGGGCCCGACCGGCGGCGGGCGGGACGTCGCGCGCATCGAACGCTATCTCAACGACACGCACGGCCTGACCGCCCATGTCGTCCAGACCTGGCCGAACGGCACGGTCGGGGCCGGGACCCTCTTCTATGAACCCGGCCATCTGCGGCTCGACTACGATACGCCGCACCCGATGCGTCTCGTCGCCGCCGGCGGCCACGTGGTCTTCCGCGACGCGGCCCAGCAATCGGTCACGCGCATGAACCTCTCGCGCCAGCCGCTCGGGCTGCTGCTGACCACCCCGGTTCACCTGGCCGGCGCCGTGACCGTCACCGCGATCCAGCACGGCGCCGACGTGCTGCAGGTCTCGCTCGCCCGTACCGACAATCCGTCACAGGGCCTGCTGACCCTGGGCTTTTCGGATTTCGCCGGACAATTGTCGCTGGTCGCGATCGACATCCTGGACGCCCGCCGCAATCGGACCCGCCTGCACCTGACGGACGTCGGGACCGGCCGGATTTTCCCCCCCGATTTCTTCTCCCTGTCGGCGCGGCTCTGACAGCCGCTCTGACACTGGCGCACCCGTCACCGTCGCACCCGTCACCGGCGCGCCCATCTCAGGCCGGGCCGAACACCTCCTGCCAGCACGCCCGCAGCGCCTCGTCCACCTCCGCCATGCTCGCGCGACGGCCCAGCGCATGCAGGCTGGTCACCCCGTGCTCGCGGATCCCGCACGGGACGATGCCCGCGAAATCATCCAGGTCCGGCATCACGTTCAGCGCCACCCCGTGCCAGGACGTCCAGCGCGACACCCGCACGCCCAGCGCCGCGATCTTGTTTTCCGCGCCGCTGTCCGGGTCCACGACCCAGACGCCGATCCGCCCCTCGCGCCGCTCGCCCGACACGTCGAAACAGCGCAAGGTCCGGATCAGCCAGGCTTCCAGCCCGTGGACATAGGCGCGCAGGTCGCGCGGCGGCACGTCGCCGTGCGGCCGGGTCAGGTCCAGCATCACATAGGCCACGCGCTGCCCCGGCCCGTGATAGGTCCATTGCCCGCCGCGCCCCGCGTCATAGGTCGGAAAGCCGCGCGGGTTGAACAGGTCCTCGGCCCGCGCCGACGTCCCGGCCGTAAAGGTCGGCGGATGCTCCAGCAGCCAGACCCGCTCCGGGGCCTGCCCGTCGCGAATCGCCGCCACCTGCCGCTCCATCTCGGCGACGGCGTCCGGGTAGGGCACCGGGCCCGCGCTGGAATTCCACAGAATCGTCTTTTCGGTCATTGCCCGTCGATCATGCATCGTCTATACGGCCTCCGTCGCACGGTATCGCTCAGGCGATGACCGATGTCACGGTGCGGTCGTGGCGGAATGGTAGACGCGCAAGCTTGAGGTGCTTGTGGGGGCAACCCCGTGGAAGTTCGAGTCTTCTCGACCGCACCACCGATCCCCTTTAATGGGCAATTCGGATCACCGTGCAGGTAAATTTTTTTTCATGCACGAAATTTCCACGGCAGCGCAACGTTTGGCCCCCCTTCGCGTTCGCTTCGCGAGTGATCCTGTACGAAGAAAGCTCGGTCGGCCGACGCCGTGACGCAGCCTAAATTCCGTCATCTTTTCTTGGTATTTTCAGGGAAGTAGCCCCTGAACGTCCATTTACCCTCCGGTATTTCTATACTACGGGGACACTCGGACATTTCGTTTCATACCGTGGATAGAAGGTGACGCTTGTGATCAAACCCTTGCGAAAAGCCGTCCTCCCCGTCGCCGGCCTCGGCACGCGCTTCCTCCCGGCCACCAAGGCCATGCCGAAGGAAATGCTCCCCGTCGTCGACAAGCCTCTGATCCAGTATGCGATCGATGAGGCACGCGCCGCCGGGATCGAGGAATTCTGCCTGATCACCGGACGCGGCAAGGATTCGCTGATCGATTATTTCGACGTCGCCTTCGAGCTCGAGACCACATTGCGCGAGCGCAACAAGACCGAGGCGCTCGAAGCCCTGGCCCCCTCCAGCATCGAAGCCGGCGCGCTCAGCGCCGTCCGCCAGCAGGAACCGCTGGGCCTGGGCCATGCGATCTGGTGCGCGCGCAGCTTCATCGGCGACGACCCGTTCGCCATCCTGCTGCCCGACGACGTGGTCAAGAGCAAGGTGCCCTGCCTCAAGCAGCTCGCCGACGCGTATTACCAGACCGGCGGCAACGTCGTGGCGGTGACCGAGGTCCCGCGCGAACACACCAACCGCTACGGCATCCTCAAGACCGGCCGCGACGACGGCCGTCTGGTCGAGGTCGAGGGCCTGGTCGAGAAGCCCAAGCCCGAGGAAGCGCCGTCCAACCTGTCGATCATCGGGCGCTACGTGCTGACCGCCGACGTCATGACCCACCTGGCCAAGCTGGAACGCGGCGCGGGCGGCGAGGTCCAGTTGACCGACGCGATGGCCAAGGTCATCGGCCACGCGCCCTTCCACGGCCTGCGCTACGAGGGCACGCGCTTCGATTGCGGCAACAAGATCGGCTTCCTCGAAGCGCAGATCGCGTTCTCCATCGACCGCCCCGACCTGGGCCCGTCGGTGCGCGAATTCCTCAAATCCTACTGCGGTGAACTGTAATGTCCTTTACGCACAGTTTCGATCCGACCAGCCTGCGCGAATATGATATCCGCGGAATCGTCGGAAAGACCCTGCACCCCGAAGACGCGTTCGCCATCGGCCGGACCTTCGGCAGCATCGTGGCCCGCAAGGGCGGCAAGACGGTCGCCATCGGCTATGACGGCCGCCTGTCCTCGCCCGCGCTCGAGGCGGCGCTGGTCGAGGGCGCCGTGGCGTCGGGGGTCGAGGTCCTGCGCGTAGGACGCGGCCCCACCCCGATGCTCTATTTCGCATCGGTCACGCTCAAGGCCGACGGCGCCATCATGGTCACCGGCAGCCACAACCCGCCCAATTACAACGGCTTCAAGATGATGCTGGCGGGCAAGCCGTTCTTCGGCGCCCAGATCAAGGAACTGGGCGACCTGGCCGCCGCCGGCGACGTGGTGCCCGAGGCCGCGGGCAGCGTGCGCGACGTGCATCTCAAGGACGACTACATCACCCGCCTGGTCCAGGATTGGGACGGCGGCGACCGCAGGCTCAAGATCGTCTGGGACAACGGCAACAGCGTCGCGGGCGAGGTCCTGGCCGACCTGGTCAAGAAGATCCCCGGCGAGCACACCGTCCTGAACGGCGAGATCGACGGCACGTTCCCGGCGCACCATCCCGACCCCACCGTCGCCAAGAACCTCGAACAGCTCATCGACACGGTGCGCAGGACCGGGGCCGATATCGGCCTCGCCTTCGACGGCGACGCCGATCGCGTCGGCGTGGTCGACGACAAGGGCGAGATCCTGTGGGGCGACCAGATCCTGGTCATCCTGGCCCGCGACGTATTGCGCACCCATCCGGGCGCCACGATCATCGCCGACGTCAAGGCCAGCCAGGTCCTGTTCGACGAGGTGGCGAAGGCCGGCGGCAAGCCGCTGATGTGGCGCACCGGCCATTCGCTTATCAAGTCGAAGATGGCCGAGACCGCGTCCCCGCTGGCCGGCGAAATGTCGGGCCACATCTTCTTCGCCGACAAATGGTACGGCTTCGACGACGCGCTGTACGCCGCCGTGCGCCTGCTCGGCATCGTCGCCCGCCTCGACACCACGCTGTCGGCGGTGCGCGAAGCCCTGCCCGAGACCATCTCCACCCCCGAACTCCGCTTCGACTGCCCCGACACCCGCAAATTCGCGGTGATCGAGGAAGTCGCCGGCCGGCTGAAGGAAGACGGCAGCGACGTCTCGATGATCGACGGCGTCCGCGTCAACACGCAAGACGGCTGGTGGCTGCTGCGCGCCTCCAACACCCAGGCGGTGCTGGTGGCCCGCGCCGAGGGCAACACCCAGGCCGGCCTGGAACGGCTGAAGGTCGCGCTGACCGCCCAGCTCGAAAAATCCGGCCTCGCCGCGCCGGATTTCTCGGGGGAAAATGCCGGGCACTGACCCGGCCCGTCTCCGGAGCCCATCTCCCGGAGCACGCCTCCCGTCGCCACGGGCTTTGAAGTTTCGGCAACGGCCTGGTATGGTACCAGGCCGTTTTTCATGCCGTCCCGGAGTTCCGCCGGACCCATGCCCGCCGCACCCCCCTTCCGCTCCTTTCTCGAACCGGGACAATTCGTCCTGCATCCCGACCATCCGGAATGGGGACGGGGCCAGGTGCAATCGGCCGTCGGCCATCGCGTGACGGTCAATTTCGAACATCAGGGCAAAATGCTGATCGACGCATCCATCGTCGCCCTGACCATCCTGTCCTGAAGGGGCCGGGTCATGGCCACGCCGTTCCTCGATTCCTTCGGCCGCGCGGTGACCTATCTGCGCGTGTCGGTCACCGACCGCTGCGACATGCGCTGCGTCTACTGCATGTCGGAAACCATGTCCTTCCTCCCCAAGGCCGACATCCTGACCTTCGAGGAACTGGACCGGCTCTGCGCCGCCTTCATCCGCAACGGCGTCACCCGCATCCGGATCACCGGCGGCGAACCCCTGGTCCGCCGCGACATCGACCTGTTCTTCCAGGCGCTGGGGCGCTGGCTGCACGGCAGGGACGATTCCGGCCATCTCGACGAACTGACATTGACCACCAACGGCTCGCTGCTGGCCGACCATGCCGACGCCCTGTCCCGCGCCGGCGTACGGCGTGTGAATATCAGCCTGGATTCCCTTGATCCTGAACGATTTCGCCGCATCACCCGTCGCGGCGTCCTCGACCAGACCCTCAACGGCATCCGCGCCGCCCGGGCGGCCGGACTGGCCGTTCGCATCAATACCGTCGCAATGGCGGGCGTGAATGACGACGAATTCGATACGCTGCTCGCCTGGTGCGGCGAAATAGGCGCCGATCTCTGCCTGATCGAAACCATGCCGATGGGCGAGACGGGCGAGGACCGGACCGACCGCTACCTGCCGCTCTCCGCCGTCCGCGCCGACCTCGCCCGGCGCTGGACGCTGGAACCGCTCCCCCTGCGCACCGGCGGCCCGGCCCGTTATCTGCACGTGCGCGAAACCGGCCGAAAACTCGGCCTGATCACGCCGATGACCCATAATTTCTGCGAAAGCTGCAACCGGGTGCGCCTCTCCTGCACCGGCCAGCTCTATACCTGCCTGGGGCATGAAGGCGCGACCGACCTGCGCCGGCCGGTCCGCGACGGCGCGACCGACGACACCCTGCTCCACCTGGTCCGGCAGGCGATCCTGCGCAAGCCGAAAGGCCATGATTTCGTCATCGGCCGTCAGGCCGACGACCCCGCCGCCATCCGCCGACACATGAGCGTCACGGGCGGATAATATTTCATAACCAATCGATTATTAGATTTTCTTCAACGCATCTTCCAACGGCGTGGTGAACTGCCCCGGCCGAAGGGGCTTCGGCTGCCCGGCGTCGGGCGACCAGCCTGTCATGATGGCGACCCGCAGCGGCACCGACAGCCCGCCATCCTCCTGCATCATGGCGGCCAGGGCGGCGGGGAACAGGCCGGCCGGCGCGGCCTGCCGGCTGCGCAGTATCAGCGCATTCGTCTCGCCCGCCGCGCGCAGGTCGCGCAACAGGCCGAAGGGCGCGCGATAGGCCAGCGCCACCGTCTCGGCGTCTGCCACCGGCAGCGCGAACCCCGCCCGCTGCAGCAGCGCCGCGCAATCGCGCAGGTCCGGCAGGGGCGAGACCCGCGGCGCGGCGCCCCCGGCCAGTTGGCATTCCGCCTCCGTCAGGGCATGGCGCAGTGCGGACAGGCTGGGCAGCACCGGCAGGCTGGCCAGGAACAGCCCGTCCGGCCGCAGCGCATGCCGGATCTGCGCCAGCGCCCCCGGCAGGTCGTTGACCCAGTGCAGCGACAGGTTGGCCACCACCAGGTCGAACGCCCCCGGCCCGAACGGCAGCCACTCCTCGTCCGCGCAGACCGCCATGCCGCCATTCACGCCGGCCATGCGCGGCGACAGGTCGCAGGACACCACGAAATCGACGCCCCGGGCCCGCAATCGCGGCGCCACCACGCCCCGCCCGCCGATATCCAGCGCGGCGGAGAAGCGATAGGTCGTGTCGTCCAGCCGGTCCAGCAGCCGCTCCGCCACGTCCTCCAGGATCGGCGCCACATCCCCCGCCAGCAGGGCGGCGCGGTCGCGATGCCGGCGAACGGCGCGCCGGTCGAAAATCACAGGGCCAGTCATTATTGGGCCGTTCATTTCAGGGTCGGTCATGGGCGGGATGTGCTCTTCCGGTCGAACTCTGCCAATGGCACCTTTGCGTGAGGAACGACGCAGGGCGAAAAACGCATGACGGGCAGTCCATGACGGACGCCGGAACGGACAGCGGAACAGACGGCGGGGCAGGGCGGCGGGGCGCCGCGGCCGCCCTGCGCCGCGCGCGCACGCTGCTGCTGGATTGTCTTCTGCCACCCGATTGCCCGCTCTGTCACCAGCCGGTCGACCGGGCGGGCCTGCTCTGCCCCGAATGCTTCCGCCGCATCCGCTTCATCGCCGAGCCGTGCTGCCGGCAGTGCGGCGAACCGTTTTCCGCGCCGGGCTTCGGCGGCGCGGGGCGCATCTGCGCCCCCTGCGGCGCGGCCCCGCCGCCCTGGCGCCAGGGTCGCGCGGCGATGGTCTATGACGAATGGTCGCGCCCGCTGATCCTGCGCCTCAAATACGCCGACCGCACCGACCTCGCCCCGGTCCTGGCCCGCCACATGCTCCGGGCCGGCGCCGGCCTGCTCGACGGCGCCGACCTGCTGGTCCCCGTGCCGCTGCATCGCCGGCGCCTGTTCCACCGCCGCTACAACCAGGCCGCGCTGCTGGCCCGGGCGACGGGACGTCTCGCCGGCCTCCCGACCATCCCCGATCTGCTGGTCCGCCCGCACCCCACGCCGCCATTGGGCCGGCTGGGCGCCACGGCACGGCGCGACACGCTGCGCGGCGCCATCGCATTGCGCCCAGGCCGCGCCGCCCAGGTCGCCGGGCAACGTATCCTGCTCGTCGACGACGTCATGACGACGGGGGCCACCACCGGTGAATGCGCGCGTGTGCTCCTGGCCGCCGGCGCCCGCTCGGTCGACGTGCTGGTCGCCGCCCGCGCCCTGGCGCCGCCCCGCTCGTAACGGCATGCACGCGATCCTATGTTGCAATCCGCCAAGTACGATATGCTGGCTTTTATTGCCCAGGCGAGGACCATGATGCCGAAGATCGAAATCTATACGCAGCCCGGCTGTCCCTATTGCGTGCGCGCCATGCGCCTGCTGCAGCAGAAAGGCACGCCGTTCACCGAGATCCGCGCCCTGCACGGCACGCCCGAACGCGCCGAGGCCCAGGCCCGCTCCGGCGGCCGGACCACGGTGCCGCAGATCTTCATCGACGGCCGGCATATCGGCGGATGCGACGACCTGATGGCGCTGGACCGCGGCGGTCGGCTCGACCCGCTGCTCCAGGCCGCCTGAAAGGGCATCGAACGCGTGATCCGCTATCAGTTGCGCTGCGGTCAGGGCCATGAATTCGATGCCTGGTTTCCCGGCAGCGCGGCCTTCGACGACCAGGCCAGGCGCAATCTCCTGTCCTGCCCGCATTGCGGCACCGCCGACGTCACCCGCGCGCTGATGGCGCCCGCCGTCCGCACCGCCCCGGTCCCCACGCCCGACCCGGCGCCCATGCCCGGCCAGGCGCCGATCCCGGCGGCGGCGATGGCCGCACTCCAGAAACTGCGCCGGCATATCGAAGAGAATTGCGAAAATGTGGGCGATCGCTTCGCGGACGAGGCCCTGCGGATCCATCGCGGCGACGCCGAGGAGCGTGGCATCTACGGCCACGCCTCCGACGACGACCGTCACCGCCTGGCCGATGAAGGGGTCGATATCGTCGCCATTCCCTGGGTCCCGCGCGCCGATAGCTGAACGCGCGCGACGTCTGGCCCGACGGCGCGCCATGGCGCGGACGACCGACGGCATCCCCGGGCCGCCCAGGCGCACGCCGTGGGTCCGCCTCCTGCCGCTGCTCGCCCTCCTGGCCCTCCAGGCCCCAACACAGGCACGGGCCCAGCCGGCCGACACGGGAATTTTATCCGTCCTGGGCTTGTGGGAAACCAAGGAACACGATGGGGTGTTCCAGATTACTTCCTGCGGCACTCAGGTCTGCGGGCGCCTCGTCGGCATGCGCTATACCGGCGAGGTTCCCAAGGGCAAGGACGGCGAATCCGAATGCGGACTCCTCATGTTGACCGGCTTCACGCCGGATCCCGACGATCCGGGCCGCTGGAACGGCCATATCCTGGATCCGGACGATGAACACGTCTACCACGCCCAGATCTGGTCCCCGCGGGAAGGAGTCCTGAAGCTGCGCGGCTATGTCGGCATCCCCCTTTTCGGCGAGACCCAGACCTGGACCCGTTATGCGGGCACGATCGGCCCCCTCTGCCGAATGCCCTAGTGTCCTGCCCCCGCCCGTTTCCGTCGGAAAAGATCGAATCGAGATCCTACAAGAATGAACATGCTCCTTTCGCGACGTAACCTGATGCTGGCGCTCGCGGCGTCCGGCACCGTTCCCCTCGTTTCCGCCCGCGCCGCCATCCCCGCCACGTCGCGGACGCTGTGCTATATCGGCGGCTACAACAAGCACGCCCCCCCGGGCGGCGCGGGCAACGGCCAGGGCATCGCGGTGTTCGAGATGAACCGCCAGACGGGCGGCCTCATCCCCGTCACCACCTATATGGACATCGCCAGCCCGTCCTTCATCACGATGTCGGCCGACAGCCGCTTCCTGTACGCGCTCAGCGAAATCGACGATTTCAATGCCAGCCATGACGGCAGCGTCACCGCCTTCTCGATCGACCCGGTATCGGGCGAACTCAGCCGGCTGAACGCCGTCTCGTCGGGCGGCGCGGTCCCGGCCCATCTCAGCGTCCATCATTCCGGCCGCTACGTGCTGGTGGCCAATTATGTCGGCGGCAGCGTCGGCGTGCTGCCCATCCGCGCGGACGGCAGCCTGGGCGAGCCCACCGACGTGGTGCACAATACCGGCCCGCGCATGCCCGAGCGGGCCGAGGACAATCCCCCCGGCAATTACGCGGTCAGCGATCATTCCGGCTCGCACGTCCACATGGTCGCCAGCGATCCCTCGGGCCGCTTCGTCCTGGCCTGCGACGCCGGGCTCGACCGCGTCTATGTCTGGGCGCTGGATATCGCGACCGGCAAGCTGCACCCGGCCGCAACGCCCTTCATCAACCTGATCCCCGGCTCCGCCCCCCGCCATTTCGCCTTCAGCAATGACGGCAAGATCGTCTACATCCTCTGCGAACAGGATTCGAAGGTCGTCGTCGCATCGTTCGATCCGCGCACCGGCGCCCTGACCCCGGTGCAGAAGGTCAGCACCGTCACGTCCTATTTCCAGGGCAGCACCCTGGCGGCGGAAATCCTGCTCTCGCCCAACGGCCGCTTCGTCTACGCCTCGAATCGCCTGGGCGATTCGCTGGCGGTGTTCCGGGTCAGCCCGCGCGACGGCACCCTGACCCTGGTCGACGAGGTCTGGATGCACGCCGATTACGGCCGCGCCATGATGTTCGACCCGTCCGGCACCTTCCTCTACTGCGCCAATCAGCGCAGCGATTCGGTAACCTCCTTCCGCATCAACCAGGAAACCGGGGCCCTGGACTTCACCTGGCACTTCACCGCCGTCGGCAGCCCGACCACCTTCGCCTTCCTGCAGATCTGACGCCGCTCCCATGCCCGGGCCTTCCGCCGGGGCATGGGAGCCGTTCAGGGCGCCGCCAGGCAGGCGATATAATTCACCGACAGGTCCCGGCTCTCGCGCCATCCGCCGATGCCCGGGACCATGCCGGCCGTGTCCGACACGCGCAGCCCGGCCTGGCCCGCAAACGTGCCCAGCTCGGCGGGGGTGATGAATTTCCGCCATTCATGCGTGCCCGCCGGCAACAGGCGCAGCACGTATTCCGCCCCGATCTTGGCCGTTGCCAGCGACCGCCAGGTCCGGTTCAGGGTCGAGACGACGATCCTCCCGCCCGGCGCGACCATCCCGGCCAGCAGCCTCAGGAACGCGGCCGGATCGGTCACGTGCTCGATCACCTCCAGCGCGGTGATCGCATCGAAGCGCGCCCCGTCGGCCAGCAGCGCCTCGGCGCTCCCGGCGCGATAGGCCAGCATGCCGCCATCCGGGGGCAGGGGATGGGCGTCCAGGTGCCGCCGCGCCGCCGCGATGGCGGCCTCGGACGCATCCAGGCCCAGCACGTCGTACCCCATGCGCGCCAGCCCCTCGCTGGCCAGGCCGGCGCCGCATCCCACATCCAGGACCCGCGCGCGCCGCCCGCCGGCGCCCAGCGGGGCGGGCAGGTGGCGGCGCGTCCAGTCCAGGCGCAGCCCGTTCATCGCATGCAGCGGCCGCATCGGCCCCGACGGGTCCCACCACCGATCGGCCAGCGCGCTGAACCGCGCGATCTCATCCGGCGCCACCGAGTCGGAAACACCATCGGCGCCCGGCATGGCGTGCCGGGACGTATCGTTGACCTGCATGGTTCCCCCACCTGTGCGCGCGCCATCTCCCGCTGGACGGCGCAACGGTGGAAGGGTATGTGACGCGCCTTGCGGATAACCGCAATGCCCCCTCGGCCGCTCCGGGCGGTTCCGATGGGCTGGAACGGCCCATCCCACCGAATTGGGCGCCGAACTGGAGAGCCTTGTCCATGCCTCGTACCGTCCCGCGGATCGTCATGAAATTCGGCGGCACCTCGGTGGCCGATCTCGACCGGATTCGCGCGGTGGCCGAAAAAGTCCACAAACAGGTCGCCGCGGGGTGCGAGGTCGCGGTGGTCGTCTCCGCCATGTCCGGCGTCACCAACCGCCTGGTCGGCTACTGCCAATCCCTGTCCCCGCTGCACGATGCGCGCGAATATGACGCGGTCGTCGCCACCGGCGAACAGGTCACCAGCGGCCTGCTGGCCATCGCGCTGCAGACGCTGGGCGTCGAGGCGCGCTCCTGGCACGGCTGGCAGGTCCCGCTGCGCACCGACGGCGCGCACGGCAAGGCCCGGATCGCGTCGATCGACGGCGAATCCCTGATCGCGCGCATGCAGGCCGGCCAGGTGCCGGTGATCGCCGGCTTCCAGGGCCTGGGCCCCGACGGCCGGGTCACCACCCTCGGCCGCGGCGGGTCGGACACCTCGGCCGTGGCGCTGGCCGCGGCGATCCAGGCCGACCGGTGCGACATCTACACCGATGTCGACGGAATCTACACCACCGACCCCCGCATTGTTGCGAGGGCGCGCAAGCTGGATAAGATCACGTACGAAGAGATGCTCGAACTGGCGTCGGTGGGCGCCAAGGTGCTGCAGACCCGCAGCGTCGAACTGGCGATGAAGGAACGCGTCCGGGTGCAGGTCCTGTCCAGCTTCGTCGACGGCCCCGCCCCGGCGGAAGGCAGCCTGCCCGGTTCATTAGTGGTTGATGAGGACGAAATCGTGGAAAAGGAACTGGTCGCCGGCATCGCCTACTCGCGCGACGAAGCCAAGCTGTCCGTCAGGAGCATCCCCGACCGTCCCGGCATTGCGGCGGCGATCTTCGGCCCGCTGACGGCGGCCAACGTGAACGTGGACATGATCGTGCAGAGCACGGGGGCCGACGGCCTGACCAACATGACCTTCACCACCGGCAAGACCGACCTGGCCCGCGCCATCCAGGCGCTCGAGGCCGCGAAGGGCGTGATCCAGTACGGCGAACTGGTCACCGACGACGACGTCGTGAAGATCAGCGTGGTCGGGGTCGGCATGCGCTCGCATGCCGGGGTCGCCAACACGATGTTCCGCACCCTGTCGGATCGCAACATCAACATCCAGGTCATCTCGACCAGCGAGATCAAGGTATCCGTCCTGATCGCATCGGAATATACCGAACTGGCGGTGCGCGCCCTGCACACCGCCTACGGTCTCGACGCGGCCTGACGATGATGGACGATTTTTCCCCGCCCCCCGAGGGCAACGAACAGGCCCACGACACGGCGGCGCCTGACGCCGCGCATGACACCGCTCGTTCTGCTGCGCGTGCGCGGCTCGACCGCCTCTGGTCCGCCGGCACGGGCTTCCTCGGCAGCCGCTATGCCATCCTCGGCGGCGCCATGTCGTGGGTCAGCGAACGCAACCTGGTCTCGGCCATCTCCAACGCCGGCGGGTTCGGCGTGCTGGCCTGCGGCGCGATGGAACCCGACCGCCTGGCCGAGGAAATCGCCGCCACCCAGGCGATGACCAGCCGCCCCTTCGGCGTCAACCTGATCACCATGCATCCCAGGCTGGACGACCTGGTCCGCGTCTGCCTCGCGGCGAAGGTGACGCATATCGTCCTGGCCGGCGGCATCCCCCCCGGTCCGGCGATCCGCGCGATCAAGGACGGCGGCGCGCGCGCCATCGCCTTCGCCCCGGCGCTGGTCCTGGCCAAGCGCCTGGTCCGCATGGGCGTGGACGCCCTGGTGATCGAGGGCGCCGAGGCCGGCGGCCATATCGGCCCGGTCTCGCTGACCGTCCTGGCGCAGGAGGTCCTGCCCTTCATCCGCTCGGTGCCGGTCTTCGTCGCGGGCGGCCTGGGCCGGGGCGAGGCCATCCTGTCCTATCTCGAACAGGGCGCGGCCGGCGCGCAGCTCGGCACCCGCTTCGCCGCCTCGGCCGAAAGCATCGCGCATGACCGCTTCAAGGCCGCCTTCGTCCGCGCCAACGCGCGCGACGCGGTCGCCTCCATCCAGCTCGACGAACGCTTCCCCGTCATCCCGGTCCGCGGCCTGACCAACGAGGGCACGCGCGCCTTCCTGCGCCACCAGGGCGAAACGGTCCGCCGCTTCCTCGACGGCGAATTCACGCGAGAGCAAGCCCAGCTCGAGATCGAGCATTTCTGGGCCGGCTCACTGCGCCGCGCCGTCATCGACGGCGACGTGGAAAACGGCTCGGTCATGGCCGGACAATCGGTCGGCATGATCAGCGCGGTCCAGCCGGTCGCCGCCATCATCGCCGAACTGGTCGAACAGGCCGTCGACGCGCTGGTGCGGCGCGACAATCCGGCGGAGGAGATGTGAGCGAGGGCGCCGCCGCCTCATCCCCGGCCGGCGCGTCCCGCCCGGCCGAACCGCCCGGCGGCGTCGGCCCCACCCTGCGCGCCCGCCGCGAACAGCTCGGCTGGGCGCTGCCGGATGTCGCCACCTGGCTGCGCATCCGCCTGCCGACCCTCGAAGCGCTGGAGGAGGGCCGTATCCAGGACCTGCCGGGCAATGTCTACGCGATCGGCTTCCTGCGCACTTACGCCCAGGCATTGGGCCTGGACGCCGAATCCCTGGCCACCCGCTTCAAGTCCGAGACCAGGGGCAGCATCGACACCAAGCCCGAACTCTCCTTTCCCGAACCGGTGCCCGAACGCACCATGCCCGCCGGCGTCATGGCGCTGCTCGGCGGGGTGGTGATCGTCATCGCCTATATCGGCTGGTACCGCATGACGGACGTCCAGCCGCCGCCGCAGCCGGTCCCGTCCGTGTCATCGGCCATTCCCGGCCTGGTCCGCCAGGGGACGACCTCCCCGCAGGTCGCCTCCGTCCTGCCGCCGGAACGGCCCACCGCCCCGCCGCAGCCGCTGTCCAGCGCCGAGAAATCCGCGATCACCGCCGACGACATGCCCGCCACGCCGGCCACGCCCGCCGCGCAACCGTCCCCGCCGCCCGCCTTGCCCACGCCCGTCCAGCCCGCACCCGCGATACCGGCCACGCCGGCGCCCGGCGCCACCGACGCAGCCACGCCCACCACAACGCCCACCACAACACCTGGGCCCGACCTCGCCGGGCCGAGTCTCGCGCCGTCGCCCGTGCCCGGCCAGATCACGCTCACCGCCACGGCCCGCACCTGGGTCCGCCTGCGGCAGGCGGCCGGCCCTGTCCTCTA
Organism: Nguyenibacter sp. L1; assembly: GCF_035199985.1. Lineage (GTDB taxonomy): Bacteria > Pseudomonadota > Alphaproteobacteria > Acetobacterales > Acetobacteraceae > Gluconacetobacter > Gluconacetobacter vanlangensis. Next base: position 188,112 of record NZ_CP127015.1, on the reverse strand, counting down.
CGAACATGTCCTCCAGCCGGGCGATAGCTGGTCGATCCCGCCGGACAAGGCGAACGTCCTGCTGACCGTCGGCAATGCCGGCGGCCTGGTCCTGACCATGGACGGAATCACCACGCCGCCGCTGGGCCGCCCCGGCGCGGTGCGGCACAATCTCGTCCTCTCGCCCGACGCCATCCGCAACGGCAGCATCGCCGCGCCCGCGCCGGCCGGCGCCCCAACAGCCGGTGCCCCGACAGCCGGCGCGCCAACAGCCGCCACCGCCACCGCCCCACCGGCGGCCATCCCGCATTAGCGACTACTCTGGCCAAACCCGCCGCTTTTTGGCAGGAAGCACCAAACGGGTATGCGGCCATCCGTCAGGCCGTCGGATAGAACCGTGTTATCAGCCTCATCCGGAGGGCAGACCATGAGCAGCTATCGTCCGTACCAATATATCGAACGCCGCAAGTCGCGGCAGATCCATGTCGGCAAGGTTCCGGTCGGCGGCGACGCGCCCATCTCGGTGCAGACCATGACCAATACCCTGACCACGGACGCGGCGGCGACCATCGCGCAGATCCGCCGCGCCGAACTGGCCGGCGTCGACATCGTCCGCGTCTCCTGCCCCGACGAGGAAAGCACCGCCGCCCTGGCCGAGATCGTGCGCGAGGTCAACGTGCCGATCGTCGCCGACATCCATTTCCACTACAAGCGGGCGATCGAGGCCGCCCAGGCCGGCGCCGCCTGCCTGCGCATCAATCCCGGCAATATCGGCAGCGCCGAACGCGTGCGTGAGGTCGTGAACGCCGCCAAGGACCATAATTGCTCGATCCGCATCGGCGTGAATGCCGGCTCGCTGGAACGGCACCTGCTCGAAAAATACGGCGAGCCCAACCCCGACGCGCTGGTCGAAAGCGCCCTCGAACACGCCAAGATCCTGCAGGATCACGATTTCCACGAATTCAAGATCAGCGTGAAGGCCTCCGACGTCTTCCTCGCCGTCGCCGCCTACCAGCAACTGGCCGAAATCTGCGACCACCCGCTGCATATCGGCATCACCGAGGCCGGGTCCAAGCGCGCCGGCACCGTCAAATCCTCGATCGGCCTGGGCAACCTGCTGTGGGCCGGCGTGGGCGACACGATGCGCGTCTCCCTCTCGGCCGAGCCCGAGGAAGAAGTGCTGGTCGGCTGGGACATCCTCAAATCGCTGGGCCTGCGCCATCGCGGGGTCAAGATCATCTCCTGCCCGTCCTGCGCGCGCCAGGGCTTCAACGTGATCCAGACCGTCCAGACGCTGGAAGAACGCCTGGCCCATATCCAGACTCCGCTGACCCTGTCGATCATCGGCTGCGTCGTCAACGGCCCCGGCGAGGCGCTGATGACCGATATCGGGCTGACCGGCGGCGGTTCGGGCCGCCACATGGTCTATTCCGCCGGCCGGCAGGACCACACCATTGCCGCCGACTCGATGATCGACCATATCGTCGACCTGGTCGAGCAGAAGGCCGAGCTGATCCGCGCCGAGGAAGAGGCCGCCAAGGCCGAGGCCGAATCCGCCCTGGCCCCGGCCCGATAGGGCCGAACCCGCTCGCCCTTCGCCGCATCCCGGTACCGCTCGCGGTCCCGGGCGCGGCGCCGTCCGCCCCGGCCATGCCAATTCAGGGGCACCCGAATTCAGGCCCAGATTCAGGAATCTCGTCTCCGTGAGCAGCTTGCAACCCGTCCGTGGCACCCATGACCTGATCGGCGAGGCCCAGCTTCGCCACGCCCATGTGGTCCAGACCGCGCGCCGGATCGCCGGGCTGTACGGATTCGACGAATGGACGACCCCGATCTTCGAGGATACGCGCGTCTTCTCCCGCTCGCTGGGCGACACCTCCGACGTGGTGTCGAAGGAGATGTACACCTTCGAGGACCGCGGCGGCGAATCGCTCACCCTGCGGCCCGAGGGCACCGCCGCCATCTGCCGTGCCCTGGTCACCAACGGCCTGACCCAGTCCCTGCCGCAGAAAGTGTTCTACGCCGGCCCGATGTTCCGCTACGAACGGCCGCAGAAGGGGCGCTACCGCCAGTTCCACCAGATCGGCGCAGAGCTGATCGGCGCCGCCGAACCCCTGGCGGACGCCGAGACGATCGCCATGGGCCGCGACATCCTCGCCGCCCTGGGCATCGCCGGCGACACGGTGCTGGAACTCAACACGCTGGGCGACGCCGAAAGCCGCGTCGCCTGGCGGGCCGCCCTCATCGCCTATTTCACCGACCTGCGCGACCAGTTGTCCGAGGAAAGCCTGGCCCGGCTCGAACGCAACCCGCTGCGCATCCTCGACAGCAAGGCGCCGCAGGACCGCGCCCTGGTCGCCGACGCGCCGCGGATCGGCGCCTACCTGACCGAACCCGCCCGCGCCTTCTGGGACGGTCTGCGCTCCGCGCTGGACCTGCTGGGCGTGCCCTTCCGCGAAAATCCGGGCATCGTGCGCGGCCTGGATTATTACGGCCACACCGCCTTCGAATTCGTCACCGAGCGTCTCGGGGCCCAGGGCACCGTGCTGGCCGGCGGCCGCTATGACGGGCTGGTGGCCGAAATGGGCGGCCCGCGCACCCCGGCCATCGGCTGGGCGGGCGGCATCGAACGGCTCGCCATGCTGCTGGACGCCACCCCGGCGGCACCGCGCCCCGTCGCGGTGGTCCCGTTGGGCGAGGGCGCGTCGGCCACCGCGCTGCTGCTGCTGCAATCCCTGCGCGCCCGGGGCGTCCGGGCCGAAATCGCCTATCGCGGCAACGCCAAGCGGCGGATGGAACGCGCCAACCGCATCGGCGCCACCCATGCCATCCTGATCGGCGAGGACGAGGTCGCGCGCGGCGTGGCGCAGGTCAAGGCGCTCGATGACGGCACCCAGGCCGAACTCGCCCTGGACGCCGTCGCGCCCTACCTGGCCGGGCGGGACGGCTGACGGGAACGCGCGCCATGGAACTCGACGACAGGCTGGACCGGATCGCCGCCCGGTCCGAGGAACTGCAGGCCATGCTGTCCCAGGGCCTGGCCCAGGGCCTCGACGGCGAGGCCTTCAGCAAAGCCTCGCGCGAATATGCCGAACTCGAACCGATCGTCGCGCGCATCGGCGAACTGCGCCAGGCCGAACGCGAGGAGCGCCAGTCCCAGGCCCTGCTGGCCGACCCCGACCTGCGCGAACTGGCCCAGGCCGAACTCGACGCCCTGCGCGCGCGCATCCCCACGCTGCGCCAGGACATCCGCATCGCCATGCTCCCCAGGGACGAGGCCGACGAACGCAGCGCGATCCTCGAAATCCGGCCCGCCGCCGGCGGGGACGAGGCCGCCTTGTTCGCCGCCGAACTGTTCGACGCCTATCGCCGCTATGCCGCCCTGCGCGGCTGGCGGTTCGAGGTGATGGAATTCGACGAATCCGAACTGGGCGGCCTGCGCTCGGGCATCGCCAACATCACCGGGCGCGGCGTGTTCGCGCGGCTGAAATACGAATCGGGCGTGCACCGTGTCCAGCGCGTCCCCGCCACCGAAAGCCAGGGCCGCATCCACACCTCGACGATCACCGTCGCCGTCCTGCCCGAAGCCGGCGAGGTGGACGTCCAGGTCAATGACGACGACCTGCGCATCGACGTCTTCCGCGCCTCGGGCGCCGGCGGCCAGCACGTCAACAAGACCGAGAGCGCGGTGCGCATCACCCACCTGCCCACCGGCCTGGTGGTCGCGATGCAGGAGGAAAAGAGCCAGCACAAGAACCGCGCCAAGGCGATGAAGATCCTGATGGCGCGGCTGTATGAGCGCGAGCGCGCCGCCGCCCACGCCTCCCGCGCCGCCGACCGCAAGTCGCAGGTCGGCACCGGCGACCGCTCCGAACGCATCCGCACCTACAATTTCCCCCAGGGCCGGGTAACCGACCACCGGATCAACCTCACGGCCTACAAGATCGACCGCGTCATGCAGGGCGAACTCGACGAATTCATCGACGCGCTGATCCAGGACGACCAGGCCAGCCTGCTGGCCGCCGAGGGAATATAGTGTCCGGCCCGAGAAATTCTCATGAGAATTTCTCGGATCAGCAGGCCACTAAAATATTGATTCTAGTGGCCTGATGAGGCGGAATCACGCTCCAGGCTACGAGGTCGGCGCGGCGCACAGGCCGGCGCGGCCCGGACGGCGCTCCACCACGGACGGGTCATCCGGGTCGGCCAGATAGAATTCGGTAAAGTTCCGCGTGCCCAACGCGTTCAGCACCTGCCCGTCGGGATGATGCAGCACCCCTTCGCCATTGACCTCGTGCGTCTCGGTATGCCCGTCGGGCATGCGTATGGTAATCTCGCCGCACAGGACATAGCTGTGGTTCAGCCGTCCTGCCGGGGTCTCGATCCGCACAATGCGCTGCGGGGTCCCGGCATCCAGCCGGATGGTGGCCGCCAGTTGGTCGTCGATATAGAAACGCGATATTTCCGAAATCTCGGTCGCCGCCCGCCCGTCGACCACGGTAAAGGACCCGGCCAGGGCCGGCTTCATCGGCGCCAGGATGGCGCAACCCGCCGTGACCACGCCAAGAATCGCTCCCTGAACTGCAAGGATTCCCGATGACCCGCTCATACGATTCATACAGGCAGCTTAGGACGGATCGTCCCTGACATGAAGATCAACGATCCGGCATCGCCCGTATCGCCCATATCGCCTGAAGCGCCCGCGACACCGGCCGAATCGTCCCTGTCGCTTGTCGCCGTGCTGGCCGAAGCCACCACGCGGCTGGCCGGGGCAGGGATCGACACCCCCCGGCGCGAGGCCCGGCTGCTCATGGCCCATGTCCTGGGCACCGACCTGGCCGGCCTGCTGGCGCGGGGCGCGCTCGACGCCGCCGAGCATGCGGCCTTCGGCGCGGCGCTCGCCCGCCGCGCGGCGCATGAACCCATGGCCTACATCACCGGCCATGCCGGATTCTGGTCGCTGGACCTGGAAACCTCGCCCGCCACGCTGATCCCCCGCGCCGACAGCGAAACGCTGATCGAGGCCCTGCTGGTCCAGCGGCCGGACCGCGCCGCCGTGCGCACCATCCTGGATCTGGGCACCGGCACGGGCTGCCTGCTGCTCGCCGCCCTCGGCGAATATCCCGGCGCCTGGGGCGTCGGGGTGGACCTCGCCCCGGCGGCGGCGGCGCTCGCCGCGCGCAATGCCCGACGCACCGGGCTCGCGGGGCGCTGCGCCATGCTCGCCGCCGACTGGGCCGCGCCGCTCCAGGGGCGCTTCGACGTCGTCTTCAGCAACCCGCCCTACATCCCCAGGGGCGACCTGGCCGGCCTGATGCGCGATGTCCGCGATCACGAACCCATGCGCGCGCTCGATGGCGGACCGGACGGACTCGATGCCTACCGCCATCTCACCTTCCTGCTGCCGTCGCTGCTGGCCCCCGGCGGAATTGCGATCTTCGAAGTCGGAATCGGCCAGGATCGCGATATGCCCGCCCTCGCGCGCGCAGCGGGCCTTGACATCGCCGCGATCCGCACCGATCTCGGGGGCATCCCACGCGCCGTCCTGATGCAACGCGCTACGGCCTGAGCCAAAAAAACCATTTGGCAGACGTAGGATGAGAGAATAAATTGACCAGGGAATGCAGGCAGGGGCCTTGACCCTCATGAAACTGCCGCATCCCGGATCCTGACCACATGACGACAGGTATGATCGCCATCGCGGGCAGGGTCGTGCATATCCCGCATAGCGGAATCGGGATCGTAAGCCGGGCGGCAGCCGGGCGCCAACTAGGACAATAGGGGACTGACGGTCCCGGCGGTCGCGGAACAGCGGCGATCGTTAACAGGAAAGTGCTGCGACACTTATGAATATGAAACGCATGCGGGGCCGGCACCATCGCTCTGGCGGCAGCAACGGCGGCGGCGGCAGTACGCGCCAGCATAACGGCCAGATCCCTCTCAACCGGAACCATGTCTTCGACAGTAACGGTCCGGATCTGCGCATCCGCGGCACCGCGCAGCAGCTATTCGAGAAATATCTTCAGCTCGGCCGCGACGCCAGCGGCTCCGGCGACCGCGTGATGGCCGAGGCTTATTTCCAGCACGCCGAACATTATTTCCGCATTCTTAACGCCATGACCCAGGCGGCGCAGCAATCGCAGCAGGAGCGTCAGGACCGCCAGCCCCGCCACCGCGCCAACACGGTCGAAACCGATGAAGGCGATCCGGCCGACCCCGCCGCCACGGACGACCCGCCGGCCGACAAGGACAAACCCGACATCCAGTTCGCCCCAGCGGAGATCTGACCCCACGAGATCTGACCCCACGAGATCTGACCCAAGACCCGATCCGGCGCGGCGGCGGAGGCCGCGCGGGCTCACGGCGGATCGGCCAGCACGGTCCTGATCGCCCCGGTCAGCTTCGCCAGCTCGCCGGGCGTGATGGTAAAGGACGGCGTCAGATAGACGATGGTCCGGAACGGCCTGACCCAGACGCCCTGCTCGACCAGCCGGGCCTTCAGCCGGTTCATGTCGCCGATCCGTTCCAGCTCCACCACGCCGATCGCGCCCATGACGCGCACGTCACGCACGCCAGGCAGGTGGCGGCACGGCTCCAGCTCCGCGCGCATCTGCGCGCCGATCGCCGCGACCTGTTCCAGCCGGGGCTCGCCGGCAAACAGGTCCAGCGACGCATTGGCACAGGCGCAGGCCAGCGGATTGGCCATGAAGGTCGGCCCATGCATCAGCGCATGCAGCGGATCATCCGACAGGAAGGCCGCGAAGACATGCCGCCGCGCCACGGTGGCGGCCAGCGGCACCGTGCCGCCCGACAGCGCCTTGGACAAGGTGATGATGTCGGGGACGATCCCGGCCTGCTCGCAGGCGAACAGGCTGCCGGTCCGCCCGAACCCGGTAAAGACCTCGTCCAGGATCAGCAGTACCCCATGCCGGTCCGCCAGGTCGCGCAGGAAACGCAGGCTCGCCGCGTCATGGAACAGCATGCCGCCGGCCCCCTGCACCAGCGGCTCGACCAGAATCGCCGCCACCTGTCCCGCCTCGCGCGCCATCAGCCGCTCCAGCGCGTCGCGCGACGCGTCGTCCCGCGGCAGGTCGGCAATGAAATGTTCGGGCAGCACGCCGGCGAACAGGCTGTGCATCCCTTCCTCGGGGTCGCATACCGCCATGGTCGCCAGCGTGTCGCCATGGTACCCGCCGCGAAACGCCACCAGCCGGCTCCGCCCGCGCACGCCGCGATTCAGCCAGTACTGCACCGCCATCTTGATCGCGACCTCGACCGCGACCGACCCCGAATCGGTAAAGAACACCCGCTCCAGGTCGCCCGGCAGCAGGTCGGACAGCCGCCGCGCCAGGCGCAGCGCCGGCTCGTGCACCAGCCCGCCGAACATCACGTGCGGCATGCGCGCCAACTGCGCCATCGCCGCCTGGCGGATATGCGGATGGTTATAGCCGTGGCAGGCCGTCCACCACGACGCGATGCCGTCGACCAGTTCCCGCCCGTCGGCCAGCCGGATGCGGCACCCCTCGGTCGCCACCGCCGGCAGCGGCGGCGATACGGTGCGCATCTGGGTATAAGGCAGCCAGATATGGGGAAGCCCGGCCCCCAGCCAGTCCGGTCCGCTCATCGTCACTCTCCCCCGGACCCAGGTCCGCAATTGACCGGCCCCCGGCGGTCCGGCAGAAAACGTCGCTTCATGGCAGACACCGCTTCATGACCCGTTTCGATCCCTATTTCCAGTCGGCGCTCGATGCCTTGTCCCGGCAGCATCTCCGGCGCGACCTGGCGCCGCTCGCCCATCACGGCCCGGCCATCGTCCGGCGCGACGGGGCGGAATTGCTGAATTTCTCCTCCAACGACTATCTCGGCCTGTCCCGCCATCCCGCCTTGCGGGACCGGGCGATCGACTGGACCCGCCGTTTCGGCACCGGCAGCGGCGCCTCGCGCCTGGTCACCGGCACCACCGACCAGCATCGCCTGGTCGAGGAAAAGCTCGCCCGCTTCAAGGGGACCGAGGCCGCGCTCCTCTTCGCCTCGGGCTGGCAGGCCAACGCCGCCGTGCTGCCGTCGCTGTTCCGCCTGTCGCGCGAACAGGCGGGCGCCCCCGCGCTGGTCTTCACCGACCGCCTCAACCATGCCAGCATGCACCATGGCTGCCAGGCCGCCGGCGTCCGGCAGGTCCGCTTCGCCCATAACGATCTCGACCATCTCGATCAGCTTCTGACCCAGCGCCGAGGTCAGGCCGGCCTGCGCTTCATCGTCACCGAAAGCGTCTTCAGCATGGATGGCGACCGCGCCGACATCGCCGGCCTGCGCGCCCTGGCCGACCGCCACGACGCCTTCCTCTATCTCGACGAAGCCCACGCCACCGGCGTGCTGGGGCCGCAGGGCAGGGGCCTGTCCGCCCAGAATGAGAATATCCAGGACGAGAATGTCCAGAGCGGCCCCCACCCATCCGGCGGGGCCGATCTCGCCATGGGCACGTTCAGCAAGGCGATGGGCAGCTTCGGGGCCTATGTCGCGGGCTCGCGCGCCCTGTGCGACTGGCTGGTCAGCACCTGCTCCGGCTTCATCTACACCACCGCGCTGCCGCCCGGCCTGCTGGGCGCGATCGACGCGGCACTCGACCTGGTGCCCACCATGGACGCGGCCCGCGCCCACCTGTCCGCGATCTCCGACCGGGTCCGCACCGGCATCGCCGCCCTGGGCTGGGACACCGGCGCCTCGACCACCCAGATCGTCCCGGTCATCGTCGGCCCCGCCGACCGCACGCTGCAACTCGCCCGCACCCTCACCGACCACGGCATCCTCGGCAGCGCCATCCGCCCGCCGACCGTCCCCGCCGGCACCGCCCGCATCCGCCTCGCCCTCAGCGCGGCGCATGATGATTCGATGATCGACCGCCTGCTGCGGGCCCTCGCGGCGGGAACGGGGCCGGCATGACGATGCCGGTTCCCGCCCCCTCCGAACGCCCCGGCCTGCTGCTGGTCCATGGCTGGGGATTCACCCCGGATTTCTGGAACCCGGTCCTGGACCGGCTGGACCATCCGGATCCCGTCACGCTCGATTTCGGCTTCTTCGGGCCGGACTCGCTCGCCGCGCGCCCAACCCGCCCCTTCGTTGCGGTCGGCCATTCGCTCGGCGCGCTCTGGCTGCTGCTGCACCGTTCCGAAGCCTGGGTCGGCCCCTGCGCCGGTCCCTGCGTGGGACTGGTGCTGCTCAACGGCTTCGCCCGGTTCGGCGCCGCCCCCGACTATCCGGGCGTCGCCCCCCGCATCATCGACCGCATGGCGCACGGACTGGACAGCAACCCCAACGACGTCGTCGCCACGTTCCGCGCCCGCGCCGGCATCGCGACCCCGGCACCCGCCCCGGCCCGGGCCGACCGGCTGGCCCACGCCCTGCGCCTGCTGCGCGACGCCGACGCCCGGGCGACTCTCCCGCCGGACGGAATGGCGACCCTGCGCATCCTCGCCGGCCGGCAGGACCCGATCGTCCCGCCCGACATGACCACCGCCAGCTTCCCCGCCCCGCTTCCCGTCGATTGGGTCGAGGATGGCGGCCACCTCCTGCCGCTGACCCATCCGGCACGCTGCGCCGCCCTCATCGCGGACCTGCTGGCCGCGGTCCCGCCGGCTCGGGGCGCCGATCCCGCGAAAGATCACCCATGACGGCACGCAAGCACCAGCTCGCCGCCCGCTTCGGCGCGGCCACCGAATATGACGGCGCGGCACGCATCCAGCACCTGGTCGCCGCCCGCCTGGCCGAACACATCGCCGCCGGCGCCCCCCCGCCGGCCCGCATCCTCGAACTCGGCTGCGGCACTGGCTTTCTCAGCACTCATCTGCGCCGCCTGTTCCCCGACGCGGACCTCACCGTCACCGACCTGGCGCCCGAAATGGTCGCCCGCGCCCGCCAAAGGCTGGGCGAGGACGGCAAGACCCGCTTCCTGACCCTGGACGCCGAAGACCCGGCCGCCGCCGGCAGCGGCTATGATCTGATCTGCTCCAGCCTGTCCATGCAGTGGTTCGCCGACCGCGCGACCACGCTGGCGCGGCTGGCCGCCCTGTTGGCGACCGGCGGCATGATGGGGTTTTCCACCCTCTGCGCCGGCAGCTTCGCCGAATGGCGCGCCGTGCACCAGGCCGCCGGCGTGCCCTGCGCCACCCCGGCCTATCCCGATACCGCCACCCTGCAGGCGGACTGGCCCTGGCCGGGGCAGGGCAGGTGGCAGACCGAAACCCTCATCGACCGGCCGGCGTCGCCGCTGGCTTTCCTGCGCGAACTGCGCCAGATCGGCGCCTCCCTGCCACGGGACGGCGCCCGGCCGCTGGGTGCCGGCACCATGCGCCGCCTGCTGGCCGCGCTGGATGCCCAAGGCGCTACCCAGGGCAGTCCCCGGCACGACGCCCAGGGCGCGCCCGTCACGACGTATCGGATCGGCTACGGCATGTTCCGCGCGCCGCCGCAAAAGGGGGTGTTCGTCACCGGCACCGATACCGGGGTCGGCAAGACCCTGGTCTCGGCCTGCCTCGTCCGCGCCTGGGGCGCCCGCTACTGGAAGCCCCTGCAGACCGGCATCGCCGAAGAGGCCGCCGACGCCGACACGCTCGCGGCGCTCGGCGCCTGCGCGCCCGCCGCCATCCATCCCGCCTTCGCCACGCTGGCCGCCCCGCTCTCGCCCCTCGACGCGGCCGAACTGGCCGGCACGCCGCTCGACGTCTCCGGCATCGCCTTGCCCCCGCCCGCCGATCCCCGCCCCCTGGTGGTCGAAGGGGCAGGGGGCGTCATGGTCCCCGTCACGGCGGACTGCATGATGATCGACCTGATCGCCCGCTTCGCCCTGCCGGTCATCCTGGTCGCGCGCAGCGGGCTCGGCACGATCAACCACACGCTGCTGACCTTGCAGGCCCTGCGCGAACGCGGCATCGCCGTGGCCGGAATCGTGCTCAACGGCCCGCCCTCCGCCGCCGCCCGCCGGGCGGTCACCCAATTCGGCCACACCCGCATCCTGGCCGAATTCCCCCATCTTGACCGGATCGGCCCGGACCAGGTCGAAACCCTGGCCCGCACGCTGCCCGATTTCGCGACGATCTGGCGCACGCGGGACTAAAAGGGGGGCGGGACGGGCCATCAGCCCCGTCCCGCCCCGGCACGCGCCAGAAATTATTCAGAAATTATTCAAAAATTATACCGCAGGTCGCAGCCGACCCAGCGCGGCGTCTGCAGATACTGCACCCGGCTATTGTCGCTGCCGGTGAAGGAATAGGTGTCGCCATGCTTGTCCAGCATGTTGTCGACATAGAGTGCGGCGGTCCACTTGCCGCTCTTCGGCCCCACTTCCATGCGCATGCCGAACGAACTGATCTTGCTGGTCTTTCCGTTCGGATCGCCCAGCGCGACCAGCATATTGTCCTTCCACGTATAGCTCGCCTGCACCGTCACGCGATAACGCGGCCCGGCATCGATCCCGTAGCGCGCCACCGCATCCCACGAGAATCGCGGCGCGAACGGGATGGCCGAATGCGCCGTGACGTTCGACAGCAGCGGCAGCCCGCCGATATTGGTGACCGGCGTGATCGCCTGCGCATCCAGATAGGCGAACGACCCGCGCAAATCCAAATTCGGGACCAGTTCGTGCAGCATGCCCGACATCTCGCCGCCGCGCGAGCGGGCGCGCGGGATCGGCCCCAGGCTCAGCGAGGTAATCCCCCGCGGCATCTCGGCCACGAACAGGGTCTGGCGGTTATGATATTCATAATCGAACAGCGCCCCTTCGATCTGCACCCTGTTGCGCAGCAGGCTGGTCTTGGCGCCGATCTCATAGGCGGTCAAATTCTCCGGCCGCACGTAATCCAGCGCCTGCGGCGCGGTCACGGGGGCGGCGAAATACGCGCCGGCCTTGTAGCCGTTGGAAATCGTGCCATAGACGAGCGTCCCCGGCATGATCGTATAGCGCAGGCCCACCCGGCCGGTCAGGCGCCCATAATCATGCGCCGTGTTCAGGTACGACAGGTGCGAACCCGCAGCCCCCGTGACGGCGCCGGAATCGTCGATCGTGCCCCCGTCGAACCCGCGGCTGTCATAGGACACGCGCCCGGCCGCGATGAAATCCAGTCCCTTGACGATAGTGGTGACGGTATTGGCGTACAGCCCCGCCGACACGTTCTGCTGCACGAACCGGTCCGTCAGGTTCGCGTTCGGCGCCCCCAGCAGAAAGGAGCGATAGCTCGTATAGGCGCCGTCGATCCTGTCCCAGGACTCGTACGTCCCCACCGTCACGGTCAGGCGCCGCGCCAGGCGCATGCGCAGATGCATGTCGTGCGACTGCACGATCGCGGTGTCGTTCCAGCGATAATCGCCGACATGGACGGATTCGCCATCATAATTGTCGTAATCGTCGCGCCGGTAGAAATCGATCCCGGTCGCCGAGGTAAAGGTGCCGAAATCGAACGCGCGCGTATAGTTGACGCCGATCCCCCCGCCATTCTCGTCGCGCGACGCCGCATTGTCGCCGACATTGACCGCGTTGGCCCTGGCATTCGGCCCCACGCCGATCGTGCGGTCGGGCAGGCCGTTGACCGCGTCGCCATCCACGTCCTGCGGCGAGACCGGGGTTCCCCTGTCGCGGATATAATGGATGTTCAGCATCAGCGACGACCGGTCGTCGATGACGAACTGGGTCAGGTTGCGCAGCCCCAGCAAATCCTGCGCACCGTACAGCCGGCCGGTATGGATATCGTGCTGCCAGCCATCCCCGTTGATATAGCTGAAGGCGAAACGGTTATAGATGTTGTCCGCAACCGGCACGTTGACGGCGCCGCGCGCGGTATTGGTGCCATAGCTGCCATAGCCCCAGTCCAGATACCCGCCGAAACGGCCGGTCGGCTTGATGGATTCCACATTGATGCTGCCGCCGGTCGTGCTGCGGCCATATTCGAACCCCTGCGGCCCCTTCTCGACGCTGACGGTCTGCACGTCGAACATCTGGCCGTTATAGAACACCGGATAGGGCGCGAAGACCCCGTCGAGATAGATCCCGATCCCGCCCATGTTGGTGCCGATATAATCGTCCAGCCCGATGCCCCGGATCGAGAAGATCGGCGTGCTGCCCGACGTCGCGTTCACCGCCGTGACCCCGGGCACGAAGGCCGCGATCTCCTTGGGGCTGACGATATGCAGCTCCTGCAATTCGCGGCCGCTGATGGTGTTGACCGTATTGGCCATCGTATGAAACCGCGCCGTCCGCGCGCTGGTGACCGTAATCGCCTCCAATGTCGGCCGCCGTACCGCACGGCCCACCGCCCGGCCCACCGTCCGGCCGTGCCGTGCGGGGTGCCCCAAGGCTGGGGCGGCATGCAGGGCGGAAAGCGGGGCGGAAGGCGGGCCGGAACGCAGAACGGGCGCCTGCGCCCCGGCCGGCGCCGCATGCGCGGCCATCGCACTGACCCCAGCCAGCAGCACCGCGCTGAACAGCACGCGCCGTCCCCGTCGCGGCAGGCAGGAAGGGCACTGAAAACCGGCAGGATGTCGCATAAGGCTCTCGTTCGATGAGGATGGCGTTGTTCTCATCCAAGAACGAAATCCGCCCGCCGTTCGATCGAAAGCTTTCAAAGCTTACTTTGACGATCCGCAACAAATCCCACGCCGCCCGGCCGTTCACCCAGCCTCATGTCACCAGATCCGCATCGCTGGCCGAACCGAAGAATTCGTACCGGATCTGCGCCTTCGGCAGGCCGGATTCCCTCAATACGCCCACCATGTCGCGCATGAAGCCGTCAGGACCGCAGATATAATAGGTGGCGCGCACATCCACCTGGCCCTTCAGCCAATCCGCCGTGATCCGCCCGTCATGCCGGATCAGGGCCCCATCCGCGCCGGCCGGCGCCTGCCGGCTGTAGAACAGGTCGCCCCGGATCCGCCCCGCCAGCGCCAGGCTGCGCACATAGTCGCCGAAGGCTTCGGTCTCCGCCGACCGGGTACCGTGGATATAGCGGACAGCGCCCGGCGCCTCGCCGTCCGTCAGAGCGCCCAGCAGCGCGATCATGGGCGTCAGCCCGACACCGGCGCTCAGCAACACGACCGAGTCCGGCGCCGGATCGGCCAGCGTGAAATCGCCGGCCGGCGCCGAAACCTGCAACATTGTGCCGGGCCGCGCACTGTCATGCAGCCATTCCGACACCACCCCGCCGGGCGTGCGCCGGACGCTGATGCGATAGGCATCGCCGCCGGGCGCCGAGGAAATGCTGTAATTGCGGCGCTGCGTGCCATGGCCGGGAACCTCCAGCCGGAAGCTCAGATACTGGCCGGGCCGATGGCGCATGACCGGCCGGCCGTCGGCCGGTGCCAGTTCGAACGAGGTAACGGTCTCGCTCTCCCGCACGCGATCGCGCACCGAAAACGAACGCCAGCCGGTCCAGCCGCCCGGCGCGGCGTCATGGGCGCGATAGATCTGCCCCTCGCGCCCGATCAGGATATCGGCCAGGAACCAGTACGCCTTGCCCCAGGCCCCCAGGATCTCCGGCGTCGCGGCGTCCCCCAGCACATGGGCGATCGCACCCAGCAGGGCGTCCGCGACGAAGGGATAATGCGCCGGCAGGATATTCAGGCCGACATGCTTTTCGGCGATCCGCTCGACCATGCCGCCCAATGCGCCCAGGTTGTCGATATTGCGGGCATAGGCCAGCACGGCCAGCGCCAGGGCCTTCGGCTGCGCGCCGTCCTCCTGGTGCGACATGTTGAACAGGTCGCGGATCTCCGGGTCGGCCAGCAGGCGCGCATACATCTCGCGCGTGATGGCCGGCCCATGCGCCTCCAGCGCGGGAACGCAGGCTTTGACGATCGCGCGGGTCGCATCGTCCAGGGGAGCAGCCATGTCCATGCCTCATAAGATGTAAAAGACGCACATCTTTTATCGCGCTGGAGAAAGATGTCAAACATATATACCTATTCGCCATGCGCCTGACCCTGCATACCGACTATGCCCTCAGAACCCTGATCTATCTGGGAATCCACACCGATCGCCTGGTGTCGATCCACGAGGTCGCGCAGGCGTACGGCATTTCGGAAAATCATCTGGTCAAGATCATCCACCGCCTCGGCCTGGGCGGCTTCGTCCAGACCGTCCGGGGCCGAAATGGCGGGCTCCGGCTGGCCCGCCCGGCGCCCGACATCCGGATCGGCGACGTCGTCCGCTACACGGAAGAGGATATGGGGCTGGTGGCCTGCATGCAGGCGGACCAGTCGCCAGGGGGATTGCCGGCCGGCCAGACTTGCCTCCTGGCCGACGCCTGCCGCCTGCGCGGCGCGCTGGCCGAGGCGCTGGGGGCCTTCATGGCGGTGCTCGACCGCTACACGCTCCAGGACATGATCACCCGCCACGAACGCACGCGCCTCGGCGATGCTGCCCACCAGATCCCGCGTCCGTCGGCCCCCTCGTGATCGGCCATGCACGGCGGCACGCGGATGCCGGGCGCGCCTCTGCTCTGACGGTCGCAGGCAACCGGTCCTTCGACATCACGAGGGACAAGGACCTTCCGGAATGCGCCAAGACGGCCATCATGGGCGGAATGACGGTCGGCAAGCGAAGCGGTGATCGCGGAGTCGAAGCAGCGGACCCAGCGCGGTAGACCTTGCGATCAGGATCGCATCGGCAGTTTACGCGCGTATCTCCCGCATGCCGACGACTCTCTTTTCCCGGGCGCTGATTTCTGCGGCCGCGCCCATGGCGACGGCGATCAACCCGTCCCGCGCCGCGACCTGAACGGGCGCGCGGCCCTCCGCCGCGTCCAGGAAGGCGCGTAGCTGGAAATAGGTCGCGCCATGATGATGCCCGGCGGCCAGGACATCGTCGCCGACGGCGACATGCTCCCTTGTCACGGCCTTCGGCGCGCCGAGCGGAACACGGGGCGAGAGAGTCTTGATCCCGCTGGGGATGCCGACTTCCAGCTTGGCCCTGTCGCCGATGGCGACCAGGGATTCCTGTTCCTCCGATCCTTCGGCGAACATGCACAAATCCAGCATGGCACGGACGCCGTTGTCGAAATCGACGATCGTGAAACTGTTGTCGATGATATCCGGCACCTGGCCGTCATAGCGCTCGTCACGGTGATTGACGTCTGCGGCGCCCGAACAGAAGACGCTCACCGGTTCGGCCCGAACGATGGCGCGCATCAGGTCGAAGAAATGGCAGCATTTCTCGACCATCGTGCCGCCCGTATTGCGATTGAAGCGGTTCCAGTCCCCGACCTTGGGCAGGAACGGGAAACGATGCTCATGCAGGGCCAGACGGTGCAGCGTGCCGACCTGGCCGGCATGCACGTCCTCGATGAAGCGTGTGACGGGGGGCATGAAGCGATACTCCATGCCCACCCAGAAGATCCCCCGCCGGCCGCCGCTGCGGGCCACGACGTCCTCGGCATCGGCAATCGTGGCGCAAAGCGGCTTTTCGCACAGGATATGCAGGTCCGTCGCCAACAGCAGCAGAAGCACGTCATGATGCGTGAAATTAGGGGAGGCGACGATCACCGCGTCGGCTTCGACGGCTGCGAGCATCGACGGGACATCGGCAAAATCCGGGATTTCGGCGGTGGCAGGGCCGAAGGACTCGGCAAGGCTGCGGCGCGCCCAGGCGAGCGACGCAGGTTCCGGATCCACCAGTGCCGCGACGATGTTCCCCGGCATAAGCGCGAGATTTCGGATATGTTCCTGGGCCATCAGGCCGGTGCCGACCAGAGCGAAACGCATTTCACTGTTCTTTAATGTGAATAATGGACGGATCTATACAGCGGCAATGCGATGTCGTAAACGGCGTATATAATTCACGCCACAAGATCGGATAATATCATGACCGCTGGCACCGATCCCCGTACCGTATGCGAAATCAGTTGGTTTTCCGCCCTCTGCGATGATGATTATGAATTCCTGGGCGTTCCGGATCCGGCTTTGCGCTCGTCCTGGGCGCATTGCCGCGACATCGTCCTGGCGGCGGAAACCGGCGGGTTCGACCGCATCCTGCTGCCATCCGGCTACAAGCTGGGCCTGGATACGATCGCGTTCGCGGGCGGCGTCGCCCCGCTGCTGCGCCGCCTGCGGCTGCTGGCTGCCATTCGCTGCGGCGAGGTCTGGCCTGCCCAGCAGGCGCGGCAACTGGCGACGCTGGATCAGATGACCGAAGGCCGGCTGGACATCAACATCATCTCCTCCGACCTGCCGGGCGAAACGCTGGAGAGCGCGCCGCGCTATCGGCGCACGCTGGAATATATGCATATCCTGCGCGACCTCCTGAACGGCAGGCCGGTTACGGCCGACGGTGAGTTCTATCGCTTCAGCGTCGAGCCGCCCCGGCTTCAGGCCCATGGCGGCACGGCGCCGCTGTTTTATTTCGGCGGCCTGTCCGACGCTGCGCGCGAGACGGCGGCCGCGGCGGCCGACATCTACCTGATGTGGCCGGACACGCTGGACAAGGTGCGCGACGTGGTCGCGGACATGCGGGCACGCGCCGCACGTTATGGACGGACGCTGCGGTTCGGCTACCGCGTCCATGTCATCGTGCGCGAAACCGAGGCCGCCGCGCGCGCGGCGGCCTCGCGCCTGCTCTCCCATCTCGACGCTGCGACTGGGGAGGCGATCCGCAGCCGGTCTCTGGATGCCGTGACGGCCGGCGTGCTGCGCCAGGGCGAACTGCGCCAGGCGGCCGATGCCGACGGGTATGTCGAGGATCATCTCTGGACGGGCATCGGCCGGGCGCGCTCGGGCTGCGGTGCCGCGATCGTCGGCGATCCGGACCAGGTGCTGGCCAAGCTTCGCGCCTATCAGGACATCGGCATGGAAGCTTTCATCCTGTCGGGGTATCCGCACCAGGCGGAGTGCGACCTGTTCGCGCGTCATGTGCTGCCGCGCCTGGAGCATGCCCCGCTCTCCCGGTTCGGGCGTCGCTCGTTCTCTCTCTAATATACACCATATAAAAACGTATATTATAATTATTGACGATCATATTTGTATGTTTATAACGCTCGGAACAGGTGCTCCGAAAGGTTAATCACGAATTATGATCGTTAAAAAAGAGAGCCTCCGAGCCGCTGGCTCTCGTCCTGTCATGGGCTTTCCCTCGATCCGGTGCCTGTTGATGGCGGGCGGTACCGCCTGCATGATCGCCCAGGCCCAGGCCGCAATTCCCGATCGCCTCCCGGCCGCGCCGTCGTCACCGCGCCAGGCGCCGAAGATGGGCGAGGCGAAAGCGGCCCCTGTCAATGCACCGGATAACCCGCACCCCGAAGAGATCCCCGAAGAGATCCAGGTCACCGTGCGCCGGCGCAGCGAACCGTTGCAGAAGACGCCGGTCGCGGTATCGGTCTTCACCCGCGCCCAGGCGGACAAGCTGAACGCGCACGACCTGTCGAGCATGCTGGCGTTCGTGCCGTCGGCAAATTTCCAGACGGCGGCTTCGGCGAACGACCGGGTCGTCTTCGTGCGCGGCATGGGCACCACGTCGACGTCGCCGGGGGTCGAGCCCTCGGTCTCGACGGTGATCGACGGGGTCGTGTTGGCACGCGCCGGCGAAGCGCTGTCCGAGATGATCGACCTGGACCATATCGAGGTCCTGCGCGGCCCGCAGGGCACCTTGTTCGGGAAAAACGCCTCGGCCGGCGCGATCAACATCACCACGGCGGCCCCGACCGAATCCTTCCACGCCTATGCCGACGCAGGCTATTTCAGCGGCGATGAATATCGCCTGGCCAGCGGCATCTCCGGCACGCTCGTCCCAGGCAGGCTGACGGGAAATTTCGGCGCGCTGATCAGCGGATTTACCGGGAACGTCTATAACGCGGCACTGGGCAAGGAAGTGAACGGCTACCAGCATCGGGGCTTCCGGTCCAAGCTGGCCTGGACGCCCGATGACGAGACAACGGTCACGCTGGGGCTGGACTATATCCATGCGAATGATCCCGCCGTGAACGGGATCTTCGCGGCAACGTCGCGGATCGCCTATCCGACTGGAATCGTGACGCCCAATCCCGCGCTGGCCGCGGCCCTGCACGCCGAGGGCATTACCCCGTCCAACCACAACACGACCATCAGCAACAATAATCTGACCCAGTCCATCGACGACAATGGCGGCGTATCGGCGACCGTTGACCGGAAGCTGGGCGGAGGTTACCGGCTGACATCGATCTCCGCCTACCGGCGGTGGCAGAACGACCAGAACCAGGATTACGACCAGCTTTCCCAGCCCTATCGCGGGCTGCCGCAGGTGTACGACCAGGGACGCCTGGCATTCTGGCAGGCATCCGAGGAACTGCGCATCGCCTCGCCCAAAGGCCATGTCTTCGATTACGTCGCGGGCCTCTATTATCTGCATACCAGCAACACGGACGATTATCATCGCGCGGTGACGGCGCTGCCGGGGGACGCGAACCAGAGCGCCGTGGGCGACATGCATTCCAGCGTAGCCGGAAATAACTATGCGATTTTCGGTGAGGGAAACCTGAATTTCACCCGGAATTTCCGCGCGATCCTCGGACTGCGCCTGCTGCGTGACGATCTGGATTTCGGATTCAATCGGGTTTCGACCCTGCAAGGGGCGACCCTGGGCATCCGCCCGCCACTGACGACATCCGGATCGACGGCCCATAACGGCTATGGCGACCGGATCGGGCTGCAATACGACATCACGCCGGATGTCGATGCCTATTTTACCTATTCGCACGGGTACAAGGGGCCGTCCTTCAATGTCTTTCCCAACATGCAGGTCACCGATACCCGCGCGCTGAAGCCGGAGACGAACCAGAGCTTCGAAATCGGTCTCAAATCGCAATTCTGGCACCGGCGGCTGACGCTTGATTTCGCCGGATTCATCGAGAATTTCTCGAACTACCAGGCCAACCTGCCGCAGTTCGTCAATGGCGGCTTCATCACGACCCTCATCAACGCCGGCAGCGTCTCGACCAAGGGCATCGAGGGGGACCTGACCCTGCGCCCGATCCGATATCTGACGCTCAACGGCAATTTTGCCTATACCTATGCGACCATCGATCGTTTCAACTGCCCGCCGGGCGCGGCATCGTCCTGCAATGTCGACGGCAAGCCGCTGCCCTTCGCGCCGCGCTGGAAATTCGTCCTGGGGGCCGATTACGACCGGCCCGTCAGCGATCGCTTCAGCCTCGATCTGAACAGCATCTATACATGGCAGAGCCAGACCCAGTACTCGCTGGCCGAAACCCCCGACACCATCCAGTCGGCCTACGGGATCTGGAACATGAGTGTCGGCCTGAATGATCGCCCTGACCGGGTGCGGTTGACGCTGGTGCTGCGCAACGCGCTGAACACGCATTACGCATCCTATATCAAATACGGCAACGAAGCCGGCGTGACCAACTTCATCGCCCGCGACTTCGCTCGGTACGGCGGTTTCGAACTGCGCAAGGAATTCTGACCGATGGCATCCGCCCAGACGCGCGGCCGGGTGGCGTCACCGCCCGCGCGGCGATCCCAGCGGATGATGCTGATCCTCCTGTTCGTGATCGGCATCGTCGCCTATGCCGACCGGCAGGTGATCGCCCTGCTGAAACCGGTTCTGGACCGGGAGTTCGGATGGAGCGCCGGCGATTACGCGGCGATCTCGTCCTGGTCGCAGATGGCGATCGCCCTCAGCCTGCTGTGCAGCGGCTGGATCGTCGATCGTTTCGGCGTGCGCTGGACCCTCGGGGCGGGCGTGGCCGGATGGAGCCTGGCGACAATCCTGCACGCCGCCGTCAGCACGGTGCCCGGCTTCCTTGGCGTCCGCGTCGCCCTGGGCGTGTTCGAAGGCGTCGGCACGCCCGCGACGATGAAGGCGGTCGTCCAATATGTCCCGCCCGCCGCTCGTGGACGCATGATCGGTTTGCTGAACGCCGCGCCGAACCTGGCGGCAATGCTGACCCCGCTGCTGGTGGCGGCACTGTTCGGCTGTGCAGGCTGGCGCGGAACGATCGCGATCGTCGGATCGATCGGTCTGTTCTGCACGCTGCTGTGGTTCCGTCAGACCGATGCCGCGCCCATGCCCGCGGGTCCCGGCGCCCGCGCATGGCCCGAGGACCTGCCGCTCGCGCGACGTCCGGTTCCAGGCCCCGCCGGCCGTCTGATCGCCGCTTTTGCACTGGGCAAGTTTCTGACCGACCCGGTGTGGTGGTTCCTGCTTTTCTGGCTGCCGGACATCCTGCACCGGCGTTACGGGCTTGATACCGCCCACCTTGGCGTGCCTCTGGCGACGGCCTATGCGATGGCCGCGCTCGGTTCGCTGATCGGCGGCTACGCGCCGACCATGCTGGCGCGCGGCGGCATGTCCGATGAAAGCGCGCGCCGTGCCGTCATGGGAACGGCCGCCCTTTGCGTGCTGCCGCTGCCGCTGGTCCTGTCCATGCCGACAATCGGCCTGGGCATCCTGGTCTGCGGCCTGGCGCTCGCGGCGCACCAGGCTTTTGCCGTCAATCTTTTCGGGTTCCTGACCGAATGGCTGCAACATGACCGGGTGGGGCGGGGAACAGGAATCGGCGCATTCTGCGGCAATGTCGGCGGCGCTTTGGCGCTTCATGTCGTCGGCGGCTTCATCGCGGCGGGTCAGCTTCTGCCGGTTCTTGGCTATTGCGCCGTGGCTTACGTCCTGGGCTGGTGCGTTCTCGCAATCCTTGCGCCTGCACGCTTATTGAACGTGCGCGGTGACAACGGGCAATAAAGGCCGGGTTACCGGCGCATCTGGCCATGCCAGCCTGACGGACGCTGCCCGCCCCCGATCCCGTCACGGCACGCCGGCCACCCGCCCGCGCCAGGGCGCGATCCATTCCAGCCCCGCGCGCATCGTGGCGCGGGGGTGATACTCGCACCCCACCCATCCGTCATATCCCAGCGCGTCGAGCAGTCCGAACAGATAGGGACAGGCCAGTTCCCCGTCATCGGGCTCATGGCGATCGGGCACGCCCGCGACCTGCACGTGGCCGATGACGGGCATCAGCGCGCGCAGGCGGGTGGCGACATCGCCCTGCATGATCTGCGCATGATACAAATCGAACAGGATCCGCACATTCTCCGCACCCACGTCGGCGCATACCGCGGCGGCATCCTCTTGCCGGGTCAGGAAATAACCCGGCATGTCGCGGGTATTGATCGCTTCCAGTACGATCGTGATGCCGGCATCGCGCGCCTGACGGGCCGCAAAGGCGATATTGTCGATATAGACATCCCGATACCGTCCCCAGGCGTCCGGATCGGGGCATAGCCCGGCCATCACATGCAGCCGCCGATTCCCCAGCATGGCGGCATAGGCCAGCCCGGTGTCGATGCTGCGCCGAAACGCGTCCTGCCGGCCCGGCAGCGCGGCCAGCCCCCGCTCGCCGTTCTCCCAGTCGCCCGGCGGCGCGTTGAACAGCACCATCGCCAGGTCATGATCCCTCAGGCGCGACCGGAGGTCCGCTGCCGCGAACGCATAGGGGAACAGGAACTCCACTCCACGAAACCCATCCGCGGCGGCTGCGGCGAAGCGATCCAGGAAATCATGCTCGACGTAATTCATCGTCAGGTTCGCGGCAAAGGCAGGCATGACGTCTTTCTCCAAGTCCGGGCTCCAAGTCCGGGCTCCAAGTCCGGGCTCCAGGTCCGGTAATGGGCTGCGGCAATCCGCCGTCATCAACGCATTGGATACTCTCCGGGGCGGCCCGATCCCAGCCACATGACGGCCCATGTCGCATCCGCGTCAGGACGGAGCCCCCACCTGCTTGTCCATGAAGACACGCCTGAACCCGCCCTCCTCGGCGCGATGCGTCTCGCGGTACCCAAGACGGGCATAGAGTTGCAGATTCTCGGACATGGCCGCGTTGGTATAAAGGCGTATGCGGCCATAGCCCTGATCCGACGCGGTCCGCTCCGCGAAACGCACCAGCGCCCGCCCGATGCCGCGCCCCTGCATCGACGGCAGGACCGCGATATTGTCCAGCAGCATGGCGTCATCCTCCGGGATAAGGACGACGCACCCCGCAATCATGGCATCCTGCAGAAACACATGAACGCGCCGCGCGGCGATCAGCGTGCGATAATCGGCAAGCATCGGGCCAGGCGCGCGGCCCAGCCGGGCGACATAATGTCCATAAGCGGCCTTCACGACCGCCTCCACGTTCGCCAGGTCGCCAGGTCGTGCCAGCCGGATATGGGGCGTCATGTCCCGACGCTACGATGCCGCACCGGACGCGGCAATCTCCCGACCGGATACGACGATGACGCGGGGCAGGGGCCATGACGGCCCCCATCGACGCCCGGACCCGCCGCCCTTGCCGGGACATGGCGACGTGCTCATGTCATGGATGGCACGACAGATGGCACGGGGAGCATGATGCATGGACAAGGACGGTTCCGATGCGGATCGCGCCTATGGCGGCACGCCGGAACGGCGGATCGCGCTTCTGATCGGGCAACTCCCCGAATGGATGCGGCCCGCCATCCACCGGCTGCGCCAGCCGGCGGCACGCTGGGTGCGAATCCCGGTCGGCGTTCTCCTGATCCTCGGCGGCTTCCTGTCTCTGCTGCCGGTCTTCGGGCTGTGGATGCTGCCGCTGGGGCTGTTGCTGCTGGCCGACGACCTGCCGCCCATGCGGCGCGTCAGGGATCGGCTCCTCTGCTGGATCGAGATGCGTCACCCACGCTGGATGGGCCTTGCAACGCCGCCGTCTCGCGACTGAACGCCAGGACACCTCCGGCTGACCGCCCGGATCGAACCCTTTCCGCCGTCAGACATTCCCACCATCCAGGAACAGCGACACCCCGGCAAGAGGCTCGCCATGCCCATCGACCGCCGCACGCTGCTGAAGCTCGCCGCCCTCGGCCCGGCAATCGGCGCCGCGCCGCGCATGGCGGGCGCCCGGGATGCAACGGCAGAAATGGCGCGGCAGAAGCCCGATTACACGCTGCGGATCGCCCCCGGACAGGTCGAACTCGCGCCCGGCCACATCGTCTCGACCACGCTCTATAACGGCCGGTTCCCCGGACCGCTGCTGCGGCTCAAGCAGGGCAGGCGCGTCGTGGTCGACATCGTCAACGACACCGACACGCCCGAACTCGTCCATTGGCACGGCCAGTTCGTGCCCAGCGAAATCGACGGCGCGGCCGAGGAAGGCACCCCCTTCATCCCGCCGCACGCCATGCGCCGCATCGCCTATGTGCCGCAGCCCGCGGGCTTGCGTTTCTACCATACCCATATCGTGCCCGGCGCCGATCTCAGCCGCGGCACCTATACCGGCCTCGCCGGACCGGTCTATATCGAACCGGCGGCGGATCCCGGCGCCTACGACCGAGAAATCTTCCTGGTGCTGAAGGAATTCCTGCCCTCCTTCAGCCGCGGCGGCGACATGGCGGTCGACGCGCTCGCCGGCGCGCCGCTCGCCGCATTGCAGCGGATCGGCCGGCAGGCCGACAGGCAGTTCAACGGGCCCAAGGGCTACGAGGTCGGCTACGCGCTTTTCGCCGTCAATGGCCGGATGCTGGGCCATGGCGATCCGATCCGCGTCCGGCAGGGCGAGCGCGTGCTGTTCCACGTCCTGAACGCCAGCGCCGGCGAAATCCGCAGCCTCGCCTTGCCCGGCCATAATTTCCGGGTGGTGGCGCTCGACGGCAACCCGGTGCCGTCGCCGCGCGACGTCCCCGTGCTCTGGCTGGGCGCGGCCGAACGGGTGTCGGCCATCGTCGACATGACCCACCCCGGCATCTGGATCATGGGCGACCTGGCCGACGACGACCGGCGGCGCGGCATGGGCATCGTGGTCGAATATGCCGGCATGACGGGCAGCCCGCAATGGACGCGGCCGCGGCCGTTCCGTTGGGATTATGCACGCTTCGGCAGGCCCGATGCGATGCCGCCTCCGCCGGACGAGACGATCGAAATCCTGATCGTCAAGCAGAACGGCGCCCTGAACGGCTTCAACCGCTGGACGCTCAACGGCCGCGCCTTCTCGATGGATACCAGACAGCCCGCCTACACCCTGCACCGGGGCCGGCGCTACCGGCTCACATTCCGCAATGCCAGCGACGACATCCATCCGCTGCACCTGCACCGCCACAGTTTCGAACTGACCCATATCGGCGGAAAACCCACCGCCGGACTCATCAAGGACGTGGTGATGCTCGGCGGCTTCCAGGAACTGTCCTTCGACTTCACCGCCGACAATCCCGGACCGACCCTGTTCCATTGCCACCAGCAACTGCACATGGATTTCGGATTCATGGCTCTGTTCAATTATGCGTAGAATTATTATCCGGTCCGCCGACTGATCCGCGCGCTCCTGACCGGGCGTCTGCTAAACCAGACTTGCCCTCTTCAATCATCGAAACCTGACGGTCGCGAGATGATCGATCAAGGCCCGTACGGCCGGGGTCAAACCATGCCGGGTCGTGAAGACAAGATGCACGATGCCATGAAGGCCGCGCCATTCCGGAAGCACGCGAACGAGTACGCCCTGATCAAGCGCCTGGCGGCAAAGGTGATCCGGGAGGAGCGCCACACCTAACCCCGCAACAGCCGCCTGCCGCACGGCGGCAAAATCGGCACAGCCCAGTCGCGGCTCATGACGCGCGATATGGGATCGCCCCCCATCGGTCTGCAGGTTCCATTCGCAGATCGCATCCTCATCGGAGGTGGAGAGCGTCGGCACCGAGGAAAGATCGTCGATGTCCTGCAACCGTCCGGCCAACCCAGGCGCGGCGACGAGAATACGCGTGGAATTGCCCAGCGCGCGCATCGTCAGGGCTGCATCGCCAACCAGCGCCGTGCGTATCCTCAGGGCGACATCGACGCGCTCCGCAATCAGATCGACCGCGCGATCGACCGCGACAAGCTGAAGCCGTACCTTCGGATAGCGGGCCAGAAAACCCGATACGGCTTCCGAGATCTCCTCGATCATTCCAGTCGGACAACTGAAGCGGATACGACCCTGCGGTTCGCTCTTGGCCTGTGCCACAAGGGACTCCGCCTGTTCCATTTCCGTCATGATGAGTCTGCAGCGCTCGTAAAAGGCCTGGCCGATCTCGGTCACGCGGAAACGCCTGCTCGTCCGTTCGATCAGCCGCAGCCCGAGGCGTGCTTCCAGGGCCGCGATGCGTCGACTGAGCTTCGATTTGGGCTCCCGCAACGTTCGGCCGGCAGCCGCGAAGCCGCCATGGCGGACGATTTCCGCGAAATAGATAAAGTCGTTCAGGTCGGATTTCATGCATCGTTCCTCCTAGTGAACGCTGCGTGCCACAAACGACGACTTATCGCATCATCGTTCCAGGATCATGTTCGTCTCACCGACGCACGAGCGTCGAAGACAAGGAGACAGGACAATGACAAACAGGTTCGAAAACAAGGTCGTGGTCGTCACCGGAGGGACGAGCGGCATCGGTCTCGCGACCGCGAAGGCGTTCGCCGACGACGGCGCCTTCGTCTTCATCACCGGCCGACGCCAGGAGACGCTCGATGCCGCTGTCCGCAGCATCGGCGGCCGGGTAACGGGTGTGCGGGGCGATATGGGTCGCCTCGAGGATATCGACCGCCTCTATGAGGCCGTGCAGCAGAAGCACAGCCAGATCGACGTCCTCTTCGCCAATGCCGGTGGCGGCGAATTCGCACCACTCGGCGCAATCACCGAGGCGCATTATCAATCGACCTTCGACAGCAACGTCAAAGGCGTCCTGTTCACGGTCCAAAAGGCCCTTCCGCTGCTGCGCGACGGCGCGTCGATCGTCCTCAACGCCTCGAACGTCAGCGCGGCCGGGACACCCTCATTCAGCGTCTATTCCGCAAGCAAGGCCGCCGTGCGCAGCTTCGCACGCAACTGGATGCTCGACCTCAAGGATCGCCACATCCGGGTCAATGCGATCAGCCCCGGCGTCACCGAGACCGCGGGCCTCGATCATCTGTTCGGCGGCGGCGAGCAGGCTGAAGGAACCAAAAATTACCTAGCGGGCCTGATCCCCGCCGGACGCATCGCGCAGCCCGGGGAAATCGCGCGCGCGGTGCTTTTCCTCGCCTCGGACGACGCAAGCTTCGTCAATGGCATCGAACTGTTTGTCGACGGCGGCCAGAAGCAGATCTGAAGCACAGCGCCCACCGCCCCGTCGCTGAATGGCCGGCACGACGTCATGACGTTTCGTCCGGCCGGCGCGGTTACTGGGGGAGACAATTACAGCATTGCCGGCATCGCCCATTCCGGATGGCTTGGGCGACATCAGGTGCAGACGTTTGCGCTTGATCTGACGGACTGCATGCCGCTGCTCGTGTTGGACGCCATGCGTCCAACACGCTGCAAGCATGACCCCCGGCCTGCGGGGGCTGCCCCCAATCTCCGCGCGATACTGCTCAGTACTGACGCAGCAGCCCCACCAGCCTGCCCTGGATGCGCACCCGGTCCGACGGCACGATGCGCGTCTCATAGCGCGCATTGGCGGGCTCCAGCGCGATCGCGCCGCCCTTCCGCCGCAGCCGTTTCAAGGTCACTTCCTGGTCGTCGATCAGCGCCACGACGATCTGCCCGTTCTCGGCGATCTCCCCCTCGCGGATAATCACCGTATCCCCGTCCAGGATTCCGGCTTCGATCATCGAATCGCCCGTGACTTCCAGCGCGTAATGCGCGCCGTGCCCCAGCAGGTTCAGCGGCACCGCGATCTGCGACCCGGTCTCGCGCAGCGCCTCGATGGCCTGGCCGGCGGCGATCCGGCCATAGAAGGGCAGGTTGATCGACCCCGCTTCCGTCGCCACGGGCGCCCCGGCCAGCCGCCCGGCGAAATCGCCCCGGATCACATTGGGCACGAATGGATCGGCAGCCGGCGCCCGTGCCGCCTCCGTTTCCCGAACGGGGCCAGGAGCAGGGGCAGGGGAGGGAACAGCTTCCTCCGCCATCTGCGCCCCCATCGCCTTCCCGTCGGCCGTAACGACCTCCGGCAGGCGCAGCACCTCCAGCGCCCGGGCACGATGATGGCGCCGCCGCAGAAAATCGCGCTCCTCCAGCGCCGAGATCAGCCGGTGAATGCCCGATTTCGACCGCAGGTTCAGCGCATCCTTCATCTCGTCGAACGACGGCGAAAAACCGGTCTGCTTCAGATGCCTGTCGATGAACAGCAGCAGCTCATGTTGCTTGCGTGTCAGCATTGGCACCCCCGTGACCGAATTGAGCGACTTATTGGACGCGTGGTTGGCCGATCCGTTACCAGGGTAGGGAACAAACAGGAAACCTATTGATGTTGTTCTATATTGGTTCCCACCCGTCCGTCAACAGCACCGGCCCGCCCCGGCCCCCGGATCACACGAAAAAGACCACGCCGAGGCCGTTTTACAAGCCGTGCCAGCAAGCCGGAGCGGCCCGCAGAAAAGACGCGTCGGATTACCGGTCGCCCGGTTTGTGACACAGCCTCTCAGATCGACAGGCTGTCCAGCCGCAGCACCTGGCACGGCGCACCCGCGCGCGCCGCCGGCGCATGCGGCGGCCGCAGGATCAGCGCCTGGCTGTCGGCCAGGGTCCGCAGCATCGCCGAATCCTGGCGGGAAAACGCGGTCGCGACCAGCGCCCCGCCGGCATCGCGGCGCAGCGTGGCGCGCAGATGGTCCGCCCTCTGGTCGTTCTCCGGCAGGTCGCCCCCCAGCACCGCCTGTTCCGGCATCACCAGCCGGTCGCTCCGTCCGCTCAGGGCCCGAATCGCCGGCAGGGCGAAGATAATGCCGCAGACCAGCGCCGCGACCGGATTGCCCGGCAGCCCCAGCACCGGCACCGTGCCGATGCGTCCGAACATCAGCGGCTTGCCGGGCCGCATCGCGATCTTCCAGAAATCGACCGCCAGCCCGATCCGCTCCAACCCGCGCTGCACCAGGTCATAGCGTCCCACGCTGGCGCCGCCGGCGGTCAGCAGCATGTCGGCCCGTGCGATCCCCTGGCCCAGCCGGGCAATCTCGGCCTCGTCATCCCGCGCGTCGGGCAGAATCACCGGCACCCCGCCGCTGGCCCGCACCAGGGCGGCCAACATCGGGGCGTTCGAATTGGCAATCCCGCCCGGCGGGATCGGACTGCCCGGCAGGGCGATCTCGTCACCGGTCGACAGGATCGCGACGACCGGCCGCCGATGCACCGGCACCCAGGCATGATTCGCCGCCGCGATCAGCCCGACCTCCCGCGCCAGGATCGCACGGCCCTGTCCGACCACGACCTGGCCCCGGGCGAAATCCTGCCCCTGCCGCCGGATATGCTGCCCGGCCCGCACATCCGCCGTCACGCCGATCCGCCCACCGCCGGCGCCATCCCGAGCGCCATCTTGGGCTCCACCCTGGGCAGTCGTGTTTTCCTGGATCAGCACCGAATCGGCCCCGGCCGGCATCACGCTGCCGGTATACAGCCGCACGCAGCCCCCCTCGGGCACGGCGCCGGCAAAGGGGTGGCCGGCCGGGCTTTCCCCCACCAGATTCAGCACGGCGCCCGCACGGGCATCCTCCGCCCGCACCGCATATCCGTCCATCGCCGATATGTCGGCGGGCGGATTGTCCAGCCGGGCCGCGATCTCCCCCGCCGTCACCCGCCCCCATGAATCGGCCAGCGCGACCAGTTCCGGCCCGGTGGGCGACAGGTCCGCCAGAATCCGCTCCTGCGCCTCGGATACGCTCAGCATGGCTCCCGTTCTCCCTCCGCCGCGCGCCGCACACCCTGAATCTGCGCGATTCGTGCGACTAATGCTTGACCTCGGGCCTCTGTATGCGCATTTTCCGCCGACTTGAACCACTGCTGCACCTGATTGTTCCAGCAGCGGCGGAGCAGTGCTGAGGATTCCATGGCCAAGACCAACACCATTCAGATCAAGCTCGTCTCGACGGCGGACACCGGCTACTTCTACGTGACGAAGAAGAACGCCCGCGCCCAGACCGGCAAGCTCGAGATGCGCAAATATGATCCCGTCGCGCGGAAGCACGTCGCCTTCCGCGAAGCGAAGATCAAATAATCGGCCGCATCCACGGGTCCCACCCGCGGATGCGACAAAAAAGCCGGGCGCCCCTCGGGGCCCCGGCTTTTTGCGTTTTGCCTCGCCTGACGGAAACGCCCGCCCCTCAATAAAGCCGGTCGTGCGCCCCATAAGGAACGACCAGTTCATTCGAGCGCGACAGATTCAGCATCGCCCGCGCCCGCTCGTCCAGCGTGTCGCGATCCAGTGCATTTTCCTTCAGCCCCCGCACCCGCCGGGCCCAGGCAAGCTGTTCCGACATCGCGTCCTGCTGGGCGGCACGCGCCTCATCCAGCAGCCGGAGCTGCGCCTGATAGCTGTGCATGCCATGATCGCCCTGCATGGCGTTCCAGCCGAAATAACCCGTCAGCCCGATGAACAGGGCAGGGGGAACGACCATGCGGATTGCCCGCCGAATCATCCGGCCGATCTGCATGGTCGATAAGTCCCTCTCCGATTCGTCACGAAGTATTCCCGATCCGGCGCCGGCGGAAAACAGAATTTCCCGCCGGACGCGCCGGATCGCGGTATTTTTTGCCGTTCGGGCCGTTCAGGCCGTCTTCAGGATCGTCCGGCCCGCGTAACGGGCCGCCGTGGCCAGCTCGTTCTCGATGCGGATCAGTTGGTTGTATTTCGCCGTGCGGTCCGAACGCGACAGCGACCCGGTCTTGATCTGCCCGCAATTGGTCGCCACCGCCAGGTCGGCGATCGTCGAATCCTCGGTCTCGCCCGAACGATGGCTCATCACGGCGGTATAGCCCGCGCGCTGCGCCATCTCGACGGCTTCCAGCGTCTCGCTCAGCGTGCCGATCTGGTTCACCTTCACCAGCAGCGAATTGGCGATGCCGGCCTTGATGCCGCGGCGCAGCCGCTCCGGATTGGTCACGAACAGATCGTCACCCACCAGTTGCACCGTCTTGCCCAGCGCGGCGGTCAGCGCGGCCCAGCCTTCCCAATCGTCCTCGGCCAGCCCGTCCTCGATCGACACGATCGGATAGCGCGCGGCCAGGTCGGCCAGATAGGCCACCATGCCGGCCGAATCCAGCGTCTTGCCTTCGCCTTCCATCACATAGCGGCCGTCGCGATAGAACTCGGTCGACGCGCAATCCAGGGCGAACGTCACGTCGTCGCCGGGGCGATAGCCCGCCGCCTCGACCGCCTTGGTGATGAAGCCCAGCGCTTCGTCGGCCGATTTCAGGCCGGGGGCAAAGCCGCCCTCGTCGCCGACATTGGTGTTGTGCCCGGCCGCCGACAGGCTCTTCTTCAACTGGGCGAAGATCTCCGAGCCCACGCGCACCGCATCGGCGAAGGTCGGCGCGCCCACCGGCTGGATCATGAATTCCTGGATGTCGATCGGGTTGTCGGCATGCTGGCCGCCATTGACGATGTTCATCATCGGCACCGGCAGCGTGCGGGCATAGACCCCGCCGACATAGCGATAGAGCGGGATCTGCAATTCCTCGGCCGACGCCTTGGCCACCGCCAGCGACACGGCCAGGATGGCGTTGGCACCCAGGCGCCCCTTATTCGGCGTGCCGTCCAGGTCGATCATCGCCTCGTCGATCGCGACCTGGTCCATGGATTCGACGCCCTGCAGCGCCTCCAGGATCTCCTTCTCGACATTCTCAGCGGCCTTCAGCACGCCCTTGCCGCCGAAGCGCGACTTGTCGCCGTCGCGCAGTTCGACCGCCTCATGCGCGCCGGTCGAGGCGCCCGACGGCACCGCGGCCCGTCCCTGCGCGCCGGACGCCAGCTCGACATCGACCTCGACGGTGGGATTGCCGCGGCTGTCCAGGATCTCACGCGCAATGATATCGACGATAGCACTCATGGGTCTGCTTCCTCATTATGTGGATATTGGGCCGTCGCGGCGTCTGTCAGGATGCGCAACGGCGACCGGCACCCTCCCTCCCGCGTACGGACAGGGACAGGACGCGTCGCTCCGCCGGCCGAAGCCGCTATGGTGGGGTCGTTTCCGGTCACGGGCAGGATCATAGCAGCACGAAACGGAGAAGAACATGAAGCGCCTGCCGCTCCTGGCCATCATTCTGGCGATCGCCAGCCCCACGCCCGCCCTGCTCTTCAGCGCCGGGGTCATTTTTTTCCCCGCCGGCCAGCCCGCGCCGGGCGCCGGAACGGGGGCCGCATCGGGGCCGATGATGGCGCTCGCCGCCTATTGCGGCCTGCTTCTCGCATTCGGCGGCGCGGTCCATTGGGGGCTGGCCCTCGACCGGCCGGTCCTGCTCGCCGCATCCGGCACCGCGTCCGCCGACACGCGCCGCCTGCTGACCGGCGCCATCCCGCTGCCGGTCGCCTGGCTGGGCATCCAGACACTCTATCTGGGCCACGCCGTCGCCGGCCTGATCATCCTGATGGCCGGATTCGGCGGCCTGTTCGCGGCCGAGCGCGCGGCCTGGCGCCGGGGCGAACTCCCGTCCGGCTATCTCGCCCTGCGCCTGTGGATCACCGCCGTCACCCTGTCATGCCTGGCGCTCATCGTCCTGACCCGCCTGGCATGACAGCGGCACGGCACCCGCTCAGCCGCCCTTCGCCAACCGGTCGAAGCGCAGCAGGCGGGTCACCAGATCCTTCATCTCGCCGATCGGGATCATGTTCGGCCCGTCGCTGGGCGCGCGGTCCGGGTCCTCATGGGTCTCGATAAAGACCGCCGCCACCCCGATCGCGACCGCCGCGCGCGCCAGCACCGGGGCAAATTCCCGCTGCCCGCCCGACGCGCCGCCCAGCCCGCCCGGCTGCTGGACGGAATGGGTCGCGTCATACACGACCGGATAGCCGGTCTCGCCCATGATCGGCAGGCCGCGCATGTCGTTGACCAGCGTGTTGTAGCCGAAGCTGGTGCCCCGCTCGCACAGCATGATGCGCTCATTGCCGGTCGAGGCGATCTTCGCCGCGACATTCTTCATGTCCCACGGCGCCAGGAACTGGCCCTTCTTGACGTTGATCGCAGCCCCGGTCTCGCCCGCGGCCAGCAGCAGGTCGGTCTGCCGGCACAGAAAGGCCGGGATCTGCAGCACGTCGACCGCCTCGGC
Organism: Nguyenibacter sp. L1; assembly: GCF_035199985.1. GTDB lineage: Bacteria > Pseudomonadota > Alphaproteobacteria > Acetobacterales > Acetobacteraceae > Gluconacetobacter > Gluconacetobacter vanlangensis. The sequence goes on along the minus strand of NZ_CP127015.1, from coordinate 155,110 downwards.
CACCGGCGCGCATTGCTCGGCCGCATGCACATCGGTCAGCACCGGCATGCCGAACCGCTCGCGCACCCGCGCCAGGATCTCCAGCCCCTTCGCCATGCCGACGCCGCGCGCACTGCCCAGGCTGGTACGGTTCGCCTTGTCGAACGAGCTTTTATAGATCACCCCGATCCCGCACTCCCGGGCGATGCCGTCCAGCGCCCCGGCCATCTCCATCGCATGCGATTCGGATTCGATCTGGCAGGGCCCCGCGATCAGCACCAGCGGACGATCATTGCCGACGACCAGCTCGCCGACCGAAACGGATCTTGAATGGCTCATACCAGGCGCATCTTCTTCACGGCCGCCCCGACGAAGCCCGAGAAGAGCGGGTGCGGATCGAACGGCTTGGACAGCAATTCAGGATGATACTGCACGGCGACGAACCAGGGATGGTCCGGATATTCCACCACTTCCGGCAGGATGTCGTCCGGCGACATGCCCGAGAATTTCAGCCCGGCCTCTTCCAGCACCGCACGGTAATGGACATTGACCTCATAGCGATGGCGATGCCGCTCGCGGATCTCGGTCTTGCCATAGATCCCGGCCACCCGCGACCCCTCGGCCAGCTTGGCGGGATAGGCGCCCAGGCGCATCGTCCCGCCCATTTCCCCGCCTTCGCGGCGGCGCAGCAGCTCATTGCCGCGGGCCCATTCGGTCATCAGTCCCACCAGCGGCTCTGGGGTCGGCCCGAATTCGGTCGACGACGCATCGGGCAGGCCCGCCAGGTTCCGCGCGCATTCGATGACGGCCATCTGCATCCCGAAACAGATGCCCAGGAACGGAATCCGGTGCTCGCGCGCAAAGCGCACGGCCTGGATCTTGCCCTCCGCCCCGCGCTCGCCGAATCCGCCGGGCACCAGAATCGCATGCGCGTCGCGCAGCGCCTCGATCGCGGTCTCCGATTTCTCGAAGATCTCGGCTTCCACCCAGTCCAGCTTCACCCGCACCCGATTCGCGATGCCGCCATGCTGCAGCGCCTCGATCAGCGACTTATAGGCATCCAGCAGCGCGGTATATTTCCCGACCACCGCGATGCGCACCTCGCCCTCGGGATGGCGCATCGCCTCCAGCACGTTCTTCCACGCCGTCAGGTCCGGTTCCTGGTCATGGGGCAGGCCGAAATGGCGCAGCACCTCGGTGTCCATGCCCTCGGCATGGTACGAAATCGGGCAGGCATAGATCGTGTCGACATCCAGCGCCGCGATCACGGCCTCGGGCCGCACATTGCAGAAATTGGCGATCTTGCGCCGCTCGGTATCGGGAATCGGCCGGTCCGACCGGCACAGCAGCATCTGCGGCTGGATGCCGACATTCTGCAGTTCCTTGACGGAATGCTGCGTCGGCTTCGTCTTCAGCTCGCCCGCCGAGGGAATCCACGGCAGCAGGGTCAGGTGCACGAACATCGTCGTGCCGGCGCCCAGATCGTTGCGCAACTGCCGGATCGCCTCCAGGAACGGCAGGCTCTCGATATCGCCCACCGTGCCCCCGATCTCGACCAGCACGAAATCCAGCGCGTCGGTCCCGGCGACCACCGCTTCCTTGATGGCGTCGGTGATGTGGGGAATGACCTGGACGGTCGCCCCCAGGTAATCGCCGCGCCGCTCGCGCGCGATCACGTCGGAGTAGATCTGGCCCGTCGTGGCATTGTCGGCCCGGGTCGCATGCACGCCCGTAAAGCGCTCGTAATGGCCCAGGTCCAGGTCCGTCTCCGCGCCATCGTCGGTCACGAAGACTTCGCCATGCTGATACGGACTCATGGTGCCCGGATCGACATTCAAATAAGGATCGAGCTTGCGCAGCCGAACCCGGTATCCGCGCGCCTGCAGCAGCGCCGCCAGGGCTGCCGAGGCAATGCCTTTACCGAGAGAGGAAACCACGCCGCCAGTGATGAATACAAACCGCGTCATGGAGCGCCTTCCTACACCGTTTCCCGTCATGGTGGAAAGCCTATATCCGGCCCCATCGCCACCCGCCCGAGAAGAATAGAAGAATATAAACAAAATGGCCGCCCCCGCCGACCGGCGGGAGCGGCCATTCCGATCCGTTCGCCCCGTTCAGTGCGTCGGCGCGGGCGCCGGAGCAGGGGTGAAAGCCGGAGCCGGAGCAGGAGCGGGGGCAGGGGCCGGAACGCCGGCCGGCGCGGGCGGCTGGGCCAGGATGTCATGCCCGCCGCCGGTCGAAGCCCCGCGATTCATCACCGCCAGGGTCAGCGACAGCAGCATGAAGATTCCGGCCAGGATCGCGGTCGTGCGCGTCAGCAGGTTCGCCGTCCCCCGCCCGGACATGAACGCCCCCATGCCCTGGCTGCCGCCGATTCCCAGGCCGCCCCCCTCGCTACGCTGGATCAGGACTGTCCCGATCAGCGCCAGGGTCACGAACAGATGCAGAAAAAGAAGGACGGTGATCATACTAGCTTCCAGATAACACGCAGCAGACCGACCGTTTACAGATCCACGGCGGCCCGGACAATCGGCAGGAACGTCTCGGCCTGCAGACTCGCAGTACCGACCAGCGCGCCGCCGACCTCCGCGATGGGCAGGATGCTCGCGGCGTCGCGCGCATTCACCGACCCACCATAGAGGATCCGCATGGTTTTTCCAGCCGCGCCGAACTGCCGGACCAGTTCCGCGCGGATAAAGCCCATCATGTCCGCGATATCCTGTCGCGACGCCGGCACGCCCGACCCGATGGCCCATACCGGTTCATAGGCCACGATCCCCGAAAACCCGTCGGGCAGCGACCCCTTGATCTGCCAGCCGATCGCATCGCGATCCTCGCCCGCCGCCTTCTGGTCGCCGTTCTCGCCCACGCAGACGATCGGCGTCAGCCCCGCCGCCATCGCCGCCTGGGCCTTCTCGCGCACCGTCTCGTCCAGCTCCCCATGGTCGCGCCGCCGCTCGGAATGCCCCAGGATGACATATTCGACCCCCAGTTCGGCCAGCATGGGCGCCGACACGTCGCCGGTATGCGCGCCCATCGGCGCCTGATGGCAATCCTGCGCCCCCAGCGCGATCCCGCTTCCCTTCAGGATCGGCGCCAGCAGGGCCAGTTGGGTAAAAGGCGGGCAGACGACGACCTGCGGCGGCGAGGGAATGGCACCCAGCCCGTCGGCGATCGCCCCGACCAGATCGCGCGACGCGGCACTCAGCCCATGCATCTTCCAGTTGCCGACGACCATCTGCCTCATAATGTTCCCATCCTGTGCCAACGCCGCCCTTCCACCCGGCCGCCGGCGGTCTCGTCTTTTCAGGGGGAAGGCCGACCAGGTTCCGATACCCTACACCACGCGGCCGCGCATGGTGCAATGCCGCAAAGCCCCTGCTGGCGCGGCCGTGAACAGGGTTCTGGTCAAGCGGCAACGGTATCCCTATGGTGCCCCGCCGAAAAGGTGGCCGCGCGCGGCCGCACGCCTCAAGCCGCTCTCGTCCGGATCCTGGATTTCATGATTTCCTTCCTCCGCCGTGTTCTCGTCGATTCCTGGCTGGGCCGCATCATTGCCGGCCTGCTCTTCCTCGCCTTCGTCGGCTGGGGGGTCGGCGACGTGCTGACGAACATGGGCAGCGAACGCGCCGACGTCGTCGCCCGCATCGGCGACCAGACGATCACCACGGACGCCCTGCTCTCCGCCACGCAGAACGAACTGCAGCAGACGGCCCGACAGTTCGGCGTCACCGATCCGTCGCAGCTCCCGCCCGCGACCCGCCGCCAGGTGGCGCAGCAGGCCCTGCAGCGCCTGCTCATGCAATCCGAAATGGTGCGCGCGGCCGACCGGCTCAAGCTGATCGTGCCCGACGCGGCGGTCCGCGACGAAATCTTCGGCATGCAGGTCTTCAAGGGCGCGGACGGCCGCTTCGACCGCAGCCTCTTCGACGCCCGCCTGCGCCAGATCGGCATGACCGAATCCCGCCTGCTGGACCTGGTGCGCCAGGACATCGCCGTGCGCGGCCTGGCCGAGCCGCTCCAGGGCGGCGCTTCCGCCCCCGACATCCTGGTCCGCCGCGCCTTCGCTTTCGACGCACAGGCCCGCACCATCGACCTGGTGCGCGTGCTCGACGGCGACCAGCCGGCACCGCCCCCCGACGCGGCCCAGTTGCACCGTTATTATGACAATCACCCGTGGCTCTTCCGCGCGCCGGAATACCGCCACGCCCGGATCGTCATCCTGTCCCCCGACACGGTCGCCCGCTCGATCGAGATCCCCGACACCGAGCTGCGCAAGCTCTATGATTCGGAACAGGCGAAATACCACGTGCCCGAAACCCGCGACGTGCAGATCGTCACCGCCCCCAGCCAGGCCCGCGCCCAGGCCATCGCGGCGCAATGGCAGTCCGGCGCCGACTGGGCGACACTCCAGGCCGGCGCCAAGGACAGCGCCACGGTGGAAATGAACGGCGTGCGCGAAAGCGCGATCCCGTCCCCGGCCCTGGCCAAATTGGTCTTCGCGGCCCCCGCGAACGCTCTGCAGGGCCCCAGCCAGACCGACACCGGCTGGGTCATCTTCAAGGTGACGCAGGTAACGCCGCCCCACGACACCGATTTCGCCGCCGCCCGGACCGAACTGCGCGACCAGATCGCCCATGCCCAGGCCGGCGCGCTGGTCGGCCCCCGCGTCCAGAAATTGCAGGACGCGATCGCCGGCGGCGGCCTGGACCATATCCCCGACAATCTCGGCGCCGTCGCCATCGCCGGCACGCTGGACGCCCAGGGCCGCACGCCCGACGGCACGCCGGCCCCGATCCCCGCCTCCGACGCCCTGCGCCAGGCGATCGCGGCGCGGATCTTCAGCCAGGCGAAAGGCGCCAACCCGACCCTGGTCCAGGGCCCGGACAATGGCTGGTACGCCGTCGCGGTCGACACGGTCACCCCCGGCCGGCTCCAGCCCTTCGACACCGTGGGCGACAGCGTCCGCGCGGCCTGGCTGGACGCGGCCCGCCGCCACGCCGCCGACCTCCAGGCCACCTCGCTCTACCTGACGGCCAAGGACCGCGGCGGCGTGGCGGCCGCCGCGGCGCCGGGGCAGCAGGTCGAGCACCCCGCGCCGCTGACCCGCACCCGGCCGGTCGAGAATGTGCCGCCCGAACTGGCCCAGCTCGTCTTCCGCCTCCCCAGGACGGGACAGACGGTGATGCTCGACCAGCCGGACGGATTCTATGTCGCGACCCTCACCGCCATCACCCAGCCCGACCCGGCGGCCCAGCCGATGGAGATGCAGCGCATCCGCACGGGCCTCAGCCAGTCGATGCAGGACGATATCGGCATCGCCTACGCCATGGCGCTGCAGAAATCCGCCAAACCCAAGATCAATGCCAGCGCGCTGAATACGGTCCTGTCCTCCGTGGCCGGCCCGAGCGGCGCCGGAGAGTCCAGCCCGTGACGACCGCGCCCGCGCTTTCGCCCGCCTCCGGCGGCGACGAGATCCTGTCCGCACTCGGCCAGGGACGCGCCGCGATCCTGTGGAGCGTCGAGGCCGCAGACCTGCTCACCCCGGTCTCCGCCTATATGCGCCTCGCCCGCCTGGCCGGCGCGACCGAAACCGACGCCCCGCGCAATGCCTTCCTGTTCGAAAGCGTCGAGGGCGGCGTCGCCCGCGGCCGCTACTCGGTCATCGGCCTGCTGCCCGACCTGATCTGGCGCTGCCATGGCGGCCACGCCGCGATCAACGCGACCGCCGACACGGACCCGGCCGCCTTCACCCCGGCCGCGGCCACGCCGCTCGATTCGCTGCGCGCCGTCATCCGCGATTCCCGCATGGCGCTTCCGGCCGGCCTGCCGCCGATGATCGGCGGCCTGTTCGGCTATCTGGGCTACGACATGGTCCGGCAGATGGAACATCTGCCCCACATGCCGCCCGACGACCTCCATCTGCCCGAAGGCGTGATGATCCGCCCCCGCCTGTTCGCGGTCTTCGACACGGTGCGCGACGAACTGACCCTGGCGGCGCCGATCCGCCCCCGCGCCGGGCATGCGCCGGAACAGGCGCTGCAGGCCGCGCAGGACCTGCTGGCCACCGCGCGACAGAGCCTGTCCGAACCGCTGGCCCTGCACGAGATCGCGCCACGCTGTACCGGCCCGCTCGACCCGCCGCACTCGACCTTCACCAGGGACGCGTTCTGCGACGCCGTCCGGCGCATCCAGGACTACATCGCCGCCGGCGACGCCTTCCAGGTCGTGCCCAGCCAGCGTTTCTCCACGTCCTTCACCCTGCCGCCGCTCGCGCTCTACCGCGCGCTGCGCCGCATCAACCCCGCGCCGTTCCTGTTCAACCTGGCGTTCGACGGGTTCAGCCTGGTCGGCTCCTCGCCGGAAATCCTGGTGCGCATGCGCGACGGCCGCATGACCGTCCGCCCGCTGGCCGGCACCCGCCCCCGCGGCGCCACGCCCGAGGAAGACCAGGCCCTCGAACGCGACCTGCTCGCCGATCCCAAGGAACTGGCCGAACACCTGATGCTGATCGATCTCGGCCGCAACGATGTCGGCCGCGTCTGCGAGATCGGTTCGGTCAAGGTGACCGAGAAATTCGTCATCGAGCGTTTCAGCCACGTCATGCACATCTCCTCGAACGTCGAGGGCACGCTCCGCCCGGGGCTCGAGGCCATCGACGCGCTGATCGCCGGCTTCCCGGCCGGCACGCTGACCGGCGCGCCGAAGATCCGCGCGATGGAGATCATCGACGAGGTCGAACCGACCCGCCGCGCCACCTATGCCGGCTGCATCGGCTATTTCGGCGCGAACGGCGAGATGGACACCTGCATCGGGCTACGCATGGCCGTGGTCAAGGACGGCCAGATGCACGTGCAGGCCGGCTGCGGCGTCGTCGCCGACAGCGTGCCCGAAGCCGAATATGAGGAAACCCGCCACAAGGCCCGCGCCCTGTTCCGCGCCGCCGAGGAAGCGGTCCAGTTCGCCCTGGGTCGCAATGGGACCATGGCGGGGCATGGCGGGGCAGGATGACGCAGCACCCGCAACCCGTCACAAAATTGCGCAACCAGCCCGGATAAGCGCAACAAACTCCCGCTTTTTGCACGTCAAAGATTATTTCGATTAAATTCGGATCTGCCGTTTGACCGGGCCGAAACACGAGTTCATCATATTGCCATGATCCTGCTGATCGACAATTACGACAGCTTCACCTTCAATCTCGTCCATTATCTGGGCGACCTGGGGGAGGTCTGCGACGTCCGCCGCAACGACGCGCTCACGGCCGAGGACGCGCTGGCCCTGCGGCCCGAGGCGATCGTCCTGTCGCCCGGCCCCTGTTCGCCCAACGAGGCCGGGATCTGCTGCGACCTGATCCGCAAGGCCGCCGGCCGGGTTCCCGTCTTCGGGGTCTGCCTGGGCCACCAGGCGATCGGCCAGGTCTTCGGCGGCACCGTCGTCCGCGCCCCGGTCCCGATGCACGGCAAGGTCAGCGCCGTCCATCACGACGGCAGCGGGGTGTTCGCGGGACTGCCCGACCCGTTCATGGCCACCCGCTATCACAGCCTCACGATCGACCCCTCCAGCCTGCCGGACGAACTCGCCCCGGTCGCGCACACGCAGGACGGGGTCATCATGGGGCTCCGCCACCGCACGCTGCCCATCTTCGGCGTCCAGTTCCATCCCGAAAGCATCGCGTCCGAACACGGCCACGACATCCTGGCCAATTTCATGGCCATCGTCCGCGGGCGCAACGCGCCCCGCAAGGCCGCCTGACCCGCCCATGGACGGCATTCCGCCCCTTTCGGCAGACTCTCCCCCTCCGGCGGCAGCTTCCCCGGCCACCCATTCTCCGGCTCCCGACCCCGCCGGCGCCTTCCGCGCCATCCTGGACCGGCTGGCCCGCGGCGACATCCTGACCGAGGCCGAGGCCGAGACGGTCTTCGGCCTCATCATGGACGGCGCGATCCCCGACACGCTGATCGCCGCCTTCCTGATGGCGCTGCGCGTCCGTGGCGAGCGGCCCGCCGAATTGCTGGGCGCGGTCCGCGCCATGCGGGCACGCATGCGCCGGGTCGGCCCGGTGCCCGCCGGCACGATCGACGTCTGCGGCACGGGCGGCGACGGGCTGGGCACATTGAATATCTCGACCGCCGTGGCCTTCGTCCTGGCCGCGCTCGGCGTGCCGGTGGCCAAGCACGGCAACCGCGCGCTCTCCTCGCGCTCCGGCGCCACCGACGTGCTGGGCGAACTGGGCGTACCGCTGTCCGACGATCCTGCGCTGATCGCCGCGCGGATCACGCACGACCATCTGGCCTTCCTGGCGGCGCCGGCCCATCACCCCGCCATGCGCCACGCCGCGCCGGTGCGCGCCGCGCTGGGCATCCGCACCCTGTTCAACCTGGTCGGGCCGCTCAGCAACCCGGCCGGGGTCAGGCGCCAGCTCGTCGGGGTGTACGATCCATCCTGGCTGCGCCCGGTCGTCGAGACACTCCGCGACCTCGGCTCGGAACGCGTCTGGGCTGTCCACGGGAACTGCGGCGAAAACCGCGGCGCGCAGCCGGGCAGGGGCGTGGACGAACTCACCCTGGCCGGCCCGACCGACATCGTGGCGCTGCAGGACGGCCGGATCCATGAACTGACCCTCCAGCCCGAGGATGCCGGCCTGCGCGCGGCGCCGATCGCGGCGATCGCCGGCGGCGACCCGGCCGAGAACGCCCGCGCCCTGGCGGCCCTGCTGGGCGGAGCGCACGGCGCCTATCGCGATACGGTGCTGCTGAACGCCGCCATATCGTTGCACGTTGCGGGCCGGGGTGAAGTGCTTCACGATGGGGCGATCAGAACGGACGCCCTGCGTGCCCTGGTTGCCGACGCCGCCCGCGTCCTCGATGACGGATCGGCACTGGCCGCATTGAATTCCGCACGCGCCCCCCGGCCGGGCAGCGCGGAGGAGAGTATACAGAGCGTATGATGACCGACATGCCGACGAATCAGGTTCATGCCGATTGCGGTACCGTCCCCGACCCGGATGTCCTTCCGGACGTCCTGGCCCGAATTTGCGCCCGGACGCGCGTGGATGTCGCCCAGCGCGCCACCATCACGCCGCTGAAGGACATCGTCGCCCGCGCGCGTGAGGTCGATACCCCCACCCGCGGGTTCGGCCAGGCGCTCAAGCAGCGCACCGCCGATCGCCAGATCGGCCTGATCGCGGAAATCAAGAAGGCCTCGCCCTCCGCCGGCATCCTCCGCCCCGAATACGACCCGGCCGGCATCGCCGCCGACTATGAGAAAGCCGGCGCCGCCTGCCTCTCCGTCCTGACCGAGGGGTCATGCTTCCATGGCTGTGCGGAGGACCTCCAGCGGGTGCGCGAGGCCAGCCGCCTGCCGATCCTGCGCAAGGATTTCATCCTCGACCCGTGGCAGGTCCATGAAAGCCGCATCATCGGCGCCGACTGCATCCTGCTGATCATGGCCGCCCTGACCGATACCGAGGCATCGGAACTGCTCGATATCGCCCGCGGCCTGGACATGGACGTGCTGGTCGAGGTGCATGACGAAGCCGAACTGAACCGGGCCCTGGCCCTGGACACGTCGCTGATCGGCATAAATAACCGCAATCTCAAGACATTGAAGACTGATCTTGAGACAACGATCCAACTCACCCCCCTGGTGCCGCCCGACCGGATCGTCGTCTCCGAAAGCGGAATCCGCACGCATGAGGACGTCGTCCGGCTCAGCGAGATCGGCGCCAGCGGGTTCCTGGTCGGCGAGAGCCTGCTGCGCCAGCCCTCTCCCGGCGACGCGGCCCGCGCGCTGCTCGGTCCCGCCTGAACATGGCGGCAGCGGCCGAACTCTCCCACCTCGACGCCGGCGGCCACGCCGTGATGGTGGACGTGTCCGCCAAGCCGGCGACCGCGCGCCAGGCCACAGCCCGCGGCCGCGTGACGATGCGGCCCGAAACCCTGGCCCTCATCCTTTCCGGCGGCGTGCCTAAGGGCGACGTGCTCGCCGTCTCGCGGATCGCCGGCATCATGGCGGCCAAGAAGACCGCCGACCTGGTCCCGCTCTGCCATCCGCTGCCCCTGACCTCGGTCCGGGTCGAACTGGCGGCCACCGCCGACGGGGCAGGGGTCGAGATCACGGCCCATGTCGGCACCACCGGACAGACCGGCGTCGAAATGGAGGCTCTGACCGCGGTCAGCGTGGCGGCGCTGACCCTCTACGACATGTGCAAGGCCGTCGACCGCGACATGACGATCGAGGCGATATGCCTGGTGCGCAAGACGGGCGGGCGTTCCGGCCCCTATGAAAGAGCGGGGGCGGACGCATTATCGAAACAGACGGAATGACGCGCGACCCCCCGGACGGCACGCCGGCGGCCGCTCACCGGCCTCGGGGCCCCGCCCGGCCCGCCGGTGACCCGGTCCCGCGATCGGCTCCGTCATAACGATCACGTCGTCTTAACAATTCCGTCATAACAATAAAGAGGGAAACGTTTCAGAATGGGCGAAATTCGCAAACCCAAGACCGAGGCCGGACGCAACGCGCCGTCCATGGGCAAGGACGACCTGCAGCGCGCCTTCCACGACATGGTGCTGATCCGCCGGTTCGAGGAACGGGCCGGCCAGCTCTACGGCATGGGGCTGATCGGCGGCTTCTGTCACCTCTATATCGGCCAGGAAGCGGTCGTCGTCGGCATGCAGATGGAACTCAAGCACGGCGACAAGATCATCACCTCCTACCGCGACCACGGCCAGATGCTGGCGGCCGGCATGGATCCGCGCGGCGTCATGGCCGAACTGACGGGGCGCGAGGGCGGCTATTCCCGCGGCAAGGGCGGGTCGATGCACATGTTCTCGACCGAAAAACATTTCTATGGCGGCCACGGCATCGTCGGCGCCCAGGTCTCGCTGGGCATCGGCCTGGCCTTCGCCAACAAATATCGCGGCACGGACGAAGTCTCGGTCACCTATTTCGGCGAGGGCGCGTCCAACCAGGGCCAGGTCTATGAAAGCTTCAACCTCGCCGCCCTGCACAAGCTGCCCTGCGTCTTCGTGATCGAGAACAACCAGTACGGCATGGGCACCAGCGTCGAACGTGCTTCGGCGTCCAAGGAATTGTGGCGCAACGGCGAACCCTGGGGCATCCCGGGCCGCAAGGTCGACGGCATGGATGTCGAGGCCGTGCGCGACGCGGCACGCGAGGCGATCGCCCACTGCCGGCAGGGCAAGGGCCCGTTCCTGCTTGAGATGTCGACCTACCGCTATCGCGGCCACTCGATGTCCGACCCGGCCAAATACCGTCCCCGCACCGAAGTCGACGAGATGCGCAAGCATCATGACCCGATCGACCGGGTCCGGCACGAATTGCTGGCCCTCGGCGTCGCCGAGGACGAACTGAAATCGATCGAGGACAAGGTCAAGGCCGTGGTTGTGGACGCCGCCGATTTCGCGCAGGGCAGCCCCGAGCCCGATCCGTCCGAATTGTGGACCGACGTGCTGGTGGAGGGCTGAACCCATGACGACACAGATCCTGATGCCCGCCCTCTCGCCGACCATGACCGAGGGCAAGCTCGCGCGCTGGCTTAAGAACAGCGGCGATCCGATCGCCGCCGGCGACGTGATCGCCGAGATCGAGACCGACAAGGCGACGATGGAGGTCGAGGCCGTCGACGAGGGCACGCTGGGTGACATCCTGGTGGCCGAAGGGACCGAGAACGTCGCGGTCAACACGCCGATCGCCACGCTGAAGACCAACGGCGCCGCCGCTCCCGCGCCATCCCCGGCCTCCCAGCCGGCCCCGGCTCCCGCCGCCCGTGCGCCCGAAGCCCCCTCCCTGGCCGCCCCGCCGGCCCCCGCCGCCGCGCCCGAGAAGGAATGGGGCGAAACCACCGAGATCACGGTGCGCGAGGCGCTGCGCGACGCCATGGCCGCCGAACTGCGCCGCGACCCGGACGTCTTCCTGATCGGCGAGGAAGTCGCCCAGTACCAGGGCGCGTACAAGGTCTCGCAGGGCCTGCTCGACGAATTCGGCGAGAAGCGGGTGATCGATACCCCGATCACCGAACACGGCTTCACCGGCATGGCGGTGGGCGCGGCCTTCACCGGGCTCAAGCCGATCGTCGAATTCATGACCATGAATTTCGCCATGCAGGCGATCGACCAGATCATCAATTCCGCCGCCAAGACCCGCTACATGTCGGGCGGCCAGGTCTCGTGCCCGATCGTCTTCCGCGGTCCGAACGGCGCCGCCTCGCGCGTCGGCGCCCAGCATTCGCAATGCTATGCCAGTTGGTACGGCCACGTCCCGGGGCTCAAGGTCGTCGCCCCCTGGTCCTCGGCCGACGCCAAGGGCCTGCTGCGCGCCGCCATCCGCGACCCGAACCCGGTCGTGGTGCTGGAAAACGAAATCCTCTACGGCCATAAATTCCCCTGCCCGGTGGACGAGGATTTCATCCTGCCGATCGGCCGCGCGAAGGTCGAGCGCGCCGGCAGCGACGTCACCATCGTCGCCTTCTCGATCATGGTCGGCACGGCGCTCGAAGCCGCCGCCATCCTGGCCGAACAGGGGATCGAGGCCGAGGTGATCAATCTGCGCACCATCCGGCCGCTGGATACCGCGACCATCGTCGAAAGCGTGAAGAAGACCGCGCGCCTGGTCTGCGTCGAGGAAGGCTGGCCCTTCGCCGGCATCGGGGCGGAAGTCTCGATGCAGGTCATCGAACACGCCTTCGACTATCTCGACGCCCCGCCGGCCCGGGTCGCGGGCGCGGACGTGCCGATGCCCTTCGCCGCCAACCTTGAAAAACTGGCCCTTCCCAACCCGGCCTGGGTGGTGGATGCGGTCCGCAAGCTGGTCTGAAGGAGCAGCAGCACGATGTCCGTGAATATCCTGATGCCCGCTTTGTCGCCCACCATGACCGAGGGCAAGCTCGCCCGCTGGCTGAAGAAGGAAGGCGACGCGATCCAGTCCGGCGACGTGATCGCCGAGATCGAGACCGACAAGGCGACGATGGAAGTCGAAGCCGTCGACGAGGGCACGCTCGGCCGCATCCTGGTCACCGAGGGCACCGAAGGCGTCAAGGTCAACGACCCGATCGCCGTCCTGGTGGCCGAGGGCGAGGCCGTCCCCGAAACCGCGCCCGCTCCGGCAACGCCCGCTCCGGCAACGCCCGCTTCGGCAACGCCCGCCGCGCCGGCCGCCTCGGCCCCGTCCGCCCCGGCTCCGGCGGCAGCACCGGCGTCGGCACCAGCCGCAATCTCTCCCGCGCCCGCCGGGGCGCGCATCTTCGCATCCCCCCTGGCCCGCCGCATCGCGGCGCAGAAGGGCATCGACCTGGCCGGCATCACCGGCACCGGCCCGAACGGCCGCATCGTGCGGCGCGACGTCGAAGCCGCCCCCGCCATTCCGGCGGCGGCCGCCAAGCCCGCGCCTGCCGCCCCGCCGGCCGTCCCATCTGCCGCCGAAATCACCGCCCCGCACCAGGCGGTGCCGAACTCGACGATGCGCAAGGTCATCGCCCGCCGGCTGACCGAGGCCAAATCGACCATTCCGCATTTCTACGTGGCGGTGGATGTCGAACTCGATGCGCTGCTCGACCTGCGCGCCCGGCTCAACGCCGCATCCCCCGCCGAAGGCCCCGACGCCTTCAAGCTGTCGGTCAACGACATGCTGATCAAGGCGGCGGCGCTGACCCTGCGCCGCGTGCCCAAGGTCAACGCCTCCTATACCGAGGACGCGACGATCCTCTATGACGACGTCGACGTCTCGATCGCCGTCTCGGTGCCCGACGGGCTGATCACGCCGATCCTGCGCAATGCCGACCGCAAGTCGCTGCGCGAGATCAGCGCCGAGGCCAGGGACCTGATCGCCCGCGCCCGCGCCGGCAAGCTCAAGCCTCAGGAATTCCAGGGCGGTTCCTTCTCGATCTCCAACATGGGCATGTTCGGGGTCAAGGAATTCTCGGCCATCATCAACCCGCCGCAGGCCGCCATCCTGGCGATCGCGGCCGGCGAGAAGCGCGCCGTGGTCAAGAGCGGCGCGGTCGCGATCGCGACGGTGATGACCGTCACCCTGTCGGTCGATCATCGCGTGGTCGATGGCGCGCTCGCCGCGGAATGGGTCTCGGCCTTCCGCGCGATCGTCGAATCGCCGCTCAGCCTGGTGGTCTGACGCCCATCGTCACGACGCGCAATCATGACGCGCGATCATGAGGCGCCCCACGTCCTGCCCGAAGGGCAGGAGATTAGAATATTTGTCCTGCCCGAAGGGCAGGAGACTAGAACATTGATTCCAGTGTCCTTTTGATTCCAGGGTTCACGTGCGAATTTCGGAATCGGGATACTGGCGTGCGGTCGGGCCCGCGGGCCCGGCCACACCGCTCCGGGGATTAGATTCATGAGCAAGACAGAATTCGACATCATCGTCGTCGGCGGCGGCCCCGGCGGCTATGTCGCCGCGATCCGCGCCGCCCAGCTCGGCCTCAGCACCGCGGTGGTCGAGGCCAACCATCTCGGGGGCATCTGCCTCAACTGGGGCTGCATCCCCACCAAGGCGCTGCTGCGGTCCTCCGAAATCAACCATTTGCTGCATCATCTCGGCGAATTCGGCTTCAGCGCCGACAATATCCGCTTCGACCTCGACAAGGTGGTCAAGCGCTCGCGCAAGGTCGCGGGCCAGCTTTCGGCCGGCGTCGCCCACCTGCTCAAGAAGAACAAGGTCGCGGTCTTCGACGGGTTCGGCAGGCTGGACGGCACGGACGGCACGCGCCGCAAGGTCGCAATCACCAAGGACGGCAATCCGGTCGCGACTCTGACCGCGCCGCACGTCATCCTGGCGACGGGCGCCCGCGCCCGGATTCTGCCGGGGCTCGAACCCGACGGCAGGCTGATCTGGTCCTATCGCGAGGCCATGGTGCCCACCGCCATGCCCAAGAGCCTGCTGGTGGTGGGCTCGGGCGCGATCGGCATCGAATTCGCCTCCTTCTACCGCAACATGGGCGCCGAGGTGACGGTCGTCGAAGTGCTCGACCGCATCCTGCCGGTCGAGGACGAGGAGATCAGCGCGCTGGCCCACAAGGCATTCGCCAAGCAGGGCATGACCCTCCTGACCAGCGCCAAGATCGGCGCGATCCGCAAGAACGCCGACAGCGTCACCCTCTCGGTCGAGGCCGGCGGCAAGACGCAGGAGATCACGGTCGACCGCGTCATCTCGGCGGTCGGCATCGTCGGCAATGTGGAAAATCTCGGCCTGGAAGGCACCGCGGTACAGGTCGACCGCACCCATGTCACGATCGACTCCCACTGCCGCACCGGCGAGCCGGGCGTCTACGCGATCGGCGACCTGGCCGGCCCGCCCTGGCTGGCGCACAAGGCCAGCCACGAGGGCGTGCTGTGCGTCGAGGCCATAGCCGGCCGCCACGTCCACCCGATCGACCCGGCCAACGTCCCGGGCTGCACCTATTGCAGCCCGCAGGTCGCGTCGGTCGGCCTGACCGAGGCCCGCGCGAAGGCGACCGGGCGCAAGGTCCGCGTCGGGCGCTTCCCCTTCATCGGCAACGGCAAGGCCATCGCGATGGGCGAGCCCGAGGGCCTGGTCAAGACCGTCTTCGACGCCGAGACCGGCGAATTGCTGGGCGCGCACATGATCGGCGCCGAAGTCACGGAAATGATCCAGGGCTACGCCATCGCCCGGACCTCCGAACTGACCGAGGCCGAGCTGAAGGAAACCATCTTCCCGCATCCGACCATCTCCGAGACGATGCACGAGGCCGTGCTCGCGGCCTATGACGGGGCGCTGCATATCTGATCCGTTCCCCCGGCCTGCGCCTCGTCCCAGCGCCTCGTCCCCGGGTCCCGTTTCCGCGTCGCCTCCGCGCCGCGCGCGGCGGGGCAGGGGCTCCGGTGCCCAGGGCTCCGGTGCCCAGGGCTTCGGTGCCGAGGGCTTCGGTGCCGAGGGCTCCGGTGCTTGTGATCGGCGCGACGCGGGCAGGGGGCATGATCGCTTGACGCCCCGTCCGCGCCGTTCCACTTCTGGCTGTCTGTTGTTCTCCGGGATCCGCCGCCATGTCCACGCGCCTGCTGATCGACCATAGAAAGGGCGGCGCCCCCGTCCGCCATCCCGAAAAGGCGCACCGCCCCGACAACCCGATCGCGCGCAAGCCGGACTGGATCAGGGTCCGCGCGCCCAACCATCCAGTCTATCACGAAACCCGGGCCCTGATGCGCGAGCAGAAGCTGGTCACGGTGTGCGAGGAAGCGGCCTGCCCGAATATCGGCGAATGCTGGTCGCAGCGCCACGCCACCATGATGATCATGGGCGAGATCTGCACCCGCGCCTGCGCCTTCTGCAACGTCGCCACCGGCCTGCCCAACCCGCTCGACGACGGCGAGCCCGACCGCGTCGCCCACGCTGTCGCGACGCTCGGGCTGCGCCACGTGGTCGTCACCTCGGTCGATCGCGACGACCTGCCCGATGGCGGGGCCCGTCATTTCGCCCGCGTCATCACGGCGATCCGCGCCGCGTCGCCCGGCACCACGATCGAAATCCTCACCCCCGATTTCCTGCGCAAGCCCGGCGCCCTCGACGTCGTGGTGGCCGCGCGGCCCGACGTGTTCAACCATAATCTCGAAACCGTGCCGCGGCTCTATCCCTCCATCCGGCCGGGCGCGCGCTATTACCAGTCGCTGCGCCTGCTCGACGACGTCAAGCGCCTCGATCCGTCGATCTTCACCAAATCCGGCCTGATGGTCGGACTGGGCGAGGAACGGCCCGAAATCCTGCAGGTCATGGACGATCTGCGCGTCGCCGACGTCGATTTCATCACGATGGGGCAGTATCTGCAGCCGACGGCCAAGCATGCCGCCGTGCGGCATTTCGTCACGCCCGACGAATTCGCCGACTACGCGGCCATGGCCCGCGCCAAGGGCTTCCTGCAGGTCAGCGCCTCGCCGCTGACCCGTTCCTCCTACCACGCCGATTCCGACTTCGCCGAACTGCGCGCCGCACGCGCGGCGCGCCTGGGCGGCGGCGCGGTCTCCGACCAGGATTCCAGGGCGGAGCCCTCCTGATGCCGACCCACGCGGAACGCCGCCTCATCGCCTATTCGGCGGAACAATTATTCGACCTGGTGGCCGATGTCGGCAAATACCCGCTCTTCCTGCCCTGGTGCGTCAATGCGCGGGTCCGCACCCAGACGGCCACCGAACTGGTCGCGGACCTGACGATCGGCTTCGGCCCGTTCCGCGAGAGCTTCACCAGCCGCGTGACCCTCGACCGTCCCGGACGCATCGGCGTGCGCTACGAAAAGGGGCCCTTCCGCTATCTGAACAATGTCTGGACCTTCACGCCCGACGAACGGGGCTGCCTGGTCGATTTCTTCGTCGATTTCGAATTCCATTCCCGCCTGCTCCAGGCCGCGATCGGCGTGGTGTTCAACGAGGCGGTGCGCCTGATGGTCTCGGCTTTCATCCGCCGCGCCCGCGACGTCTACGGCCCGCCCGCCGGCCAGGCGGCGCTCGGCCAATCGCCTCGCGCGCAACCCGCTGGAACTCCTGGCATCTGACCGGCGTTGCGTGTCCGTCGGCGCCGGGATGGCCAGCGCAGGGAAGGCGGAGGCCATCGTGACGCCACGCGCCTGGTCCGCCCGTCCCCCCTGCCAGGCGCATCCCAGATAAAGGAGCAAGTCTGATGAAGATGTCCACCGGCGCCGCGATCATCGCCTCGGCGATGCTGGCCACCGCCCCGGCCTACGCCGCGCACCACCACCATAAAGGCCATATGGGGGGCCATACGGGCTCCAAAATGACGAAAGGGTCCGCCACGACCGAGGACCTGAACAAGCAAAGCCTCGCCAAGGCCCGCGCGGGCATGCAGCCTTCCGCGCCGGAAACGCCCCCCGCCGCCACGCCCTCCGTCCCGGCCGGCACGGGCGAAACCGCACCCCCCGCCGCGGCCGCCCCCGCCATGCCGCCCCCGACGGCCCCCCAATGAGCCCCTCGATGGGGCTCCCCGGCGGGCTCCCCGGCGGGCCCCACGTTGGGCCCCACGTTGGGCCACTGACACCGGCTGGCCCGGACAGGCTCAGCAGGCCCGGCGCCGCGACCGGTTCGCCCGGACTATGATTTGACCCGATTGCCCGGTCGATCGTGCGGTCGATTGTTTGGCCGATCGTCCGGCCGGTCGATCCGCTCGGCTGGCCACCCGGCCGGTCCGGTCACGGGGCGGCCACGCGCGGCCCGCCCCGTGCCGCGCGCGCCGGCCGTCATTGCAGCAGCCCGGCGGTAAGTGTCGCGGGAACTCGCGCGATCATCCGGCGATAAAGGGCCGTGGCGCACGCCGCCGAAGACGCTCCGACAAAAGAAAAAACCGCAAGGAGGGGCCAATGGTCAGAAGACTCGCCGCCGAGTTTTTCGGTACGTTCTGGCTCGTGCTCGGGGGGTGCGGCAGCGCCGTCCTCGCCGCCGCCTTTCCGCTTCACGGCATCGGTTTCCTCGGCGTCGCCCTGGCCTTCGGGCTCACGGTGCTGACCATGGCCTATGCCGTCGGCGGCATCTCCGGCGGCCATTTCAACCCGGCCGTCACGCTCGGCCTCGCGGTCGCCGGGCGCATCGCCTGGACCGACCTGGTGCCGTACTGGGTCGCCCAGGTCTTCGGCGGCCTCGCCGGGGCGATCATCCTCTATGTCATCGCGTCCGGCGCTCCCGATTTCGCGGCGGGCGGCTTCGCGTCGAACGGCTATGGCGCATTGTCGCCCGGCCATTACGGCCTGTTCTCCGCCCTGGTGTGCGAGGTCACGCTGACCGGCTTCTTCGTCCTCGTGATCCTGGGCGCCACCGCCGACACGGCCCCCGTGGGCGTCGCGCCCCTGGCCATCGGGCTCGCCCTCACCGTGATCCACCTGGTGTCGATCCCGGTCACCAACACGTCGGTCAATCCGGCCCGCTCCACCGCCGTGGCCTTCTTCGCGCAGACCGGGGCCCTGGGCCAGCTCTGGCTCTTCTGGCTCGCCCCCCTGGCCGGGGCCGCGCTCGGCGCGCTGGTCTGGCGCAGGCTCATCGCGCCGGACATCGCCCCGCTCGACACCGCACCGCCCGAGACACAGGCCGCCGCCTGACGCGCCCCAAAACACCCGCCCTGGCACCGCGCCATCACGCGCCGCCCGGATCAGACGCCCGGCTCATACCAGCGCGTGTTATGATCAATCGTCTCGTTCTCTCTTTTTCGGGGCGCTGCCCCGAACCCCGCCAAAGGCGGTGCCTTTGGAAACCGGTTATTTATCAATATAACTGGGGGTAATGGGGTGCAGGGGTCCGTGACCCCTGCCGGGTTCGGGCAGAGCCCGACCTGTCTTCCAAACGGTCAATGTCTCAAGTGGATTGGTATCAGACGTCCGGCCGCACGCTCCCCCACGACGCCGCACAATCTCCGACCAGCTCCAGCGCCCGCGCCACCGCCTGGCGCCGCACCGCTCCCCGGTCCCCGTCGAACCGGCCGGACACCACGCGGGTGCCGCCCCGGCGGGCGGCCACGCCGAACCAGACCAGCCCGACCGGCTTGGCCGCCGATCCGCCACCCGGGCCGGCAATGCCGGTAATCGCCACCGCGATGTCGGCCTTCTCCGCGCGGGCCAGCGCGCCCTCGGCCATCACCCCGGCCACTTCGGCGCTGACCGCGCCATGGCGCTCCAGCAGCATGCGCGGCACGCCCAGCACGGCCATCTTCATGTCGTTGGAATAGGTCACGAACCCGCCCTCGACCATGTCGGACGATCCGCCATGCTGCGTCAGCGCCCCGGCGACCAGCCCGCCGGTACAGCTCTCGGCCGTCACCACGCGCAGCCCCGCATCCCCCAGCACCGCCAGGATCCGGGCCGCCTGCGCCAGCACCGCCGCGTCCAGCACCATGTCCATGCTCCAGCTCCCTCGATGATCCGTCATCCGGGCCCGACAGCCAGGGCCGCCCGGAACCCGGTTACAGCGCGACCAGATAGCGCAGCAGGGTCAGCCCCCCCGCCGCCAGCACGCCCGCCACCACATCGTCGCCCATGATCCCCAGCGCATCGTGCCGCCGGTCGAACCAGCCGACCGGCCCCGGCTTGGTGATGTCGAACAGGCGGAACAGCAGAAACGCCAGCAACAGCCACAAGATGCCGATCCGGTCCGGATGCCACGGATCGACCCGCCCGGCGCCCAGCGCCAGCGGCATCAGCGCGATCCACATCCCCGCCACCTCGTCGATCACGATCCAGCCGAAATCCTCGCCGCCGCTGACCCGCGCGGTCGCCAGATAGCCGACGGCGCAACAGGCCAGGATCGCCGCCCCCAGGACCAGCGGATGACCGACCAGCAGCAGCCCGCAGGCCAGCGCGGCCAGCGACCCCACGGTGCCGGGCGCCAGGGGCGAAAATCCGCACCCGCCGAAACTCGCGACCAGCCGGGCAACGCTCACCGGCCGCCTCCAGCCCCGATCCCGGCATCGGCGGAATCGGCCGCCACGGAATCGGCAATCCCAGAATCAGAACCCCCTGACCGGGCGGCCGCAAATGCCTGATAGATCGCCATGTTTTCCTCCACCCGCTGGATATAGCCCCGGGTCTCGGCGTACGGAATGCTCTCGATCCAGTCCAGCATCGCATCCGTGGCCAGCATCGCATCCGCCGTCGGCCGCGTGCGCGCCGGATCGCCCAGCATGTCCAGCCACTGGTCCGTCCGATGCGGCCCCGCATTGTACGCCGCCAGCACATAGGGCACCGACCCGCCGAGTTTCTGCATCAGCCGCGCCAGGTACGCGCTGCCGATCTTCATGTTCAGGTCCGGATCGGTCAGGCTGGCGCCGGTCAGCGGGCCGGTGGCCAGCCGCGCCTGGCGCGACACGTCGCGCGCCGCCGCCGGCAGAAGCTGCATCAGCCCATAGGCGCCGGCCGGGCTGACGATGGCGGGATCGAACCCGCTTTCCTGCCGGATCACCGCCAGCAGGAAACCCGCCGGCAGGTCGGTCTCGGGCGGCGACAGCGGCGCCGGCCAGCCAAGGGTCAGCAACGCCACGCCCTCGCGTCCCGCCCGCCGGGCGATCATCACCGCGACATCGGGCATGCCCAGCCGCAAGGCCAGGGCCGCGCCCAGCGCATGCGCCGCCGCCCCGCCCGGCCGCGCGTCCTGCGCCAGCAGGAAATCGCGCGCATGAACCAGGTCGTGACGCGCCGCCAGCAGGCGCGCCGCCTGCACCAGGTCGCTGTCCGCGAATCGCGCCGCCTCCGCCCGGCTCCCGCCTTCAGCCAGTCCCGACGCCGGCGTCTCCGCCGCCTTCAGCCAGTCCCGCAGCAGCAGGCCCGACCGGTCGGGAAACAGCAGCGGGCTGGCCGTGTCCCCCGCCAGCCGCGACGCCGCCATCTGTCCGTAGAAGGTGCCGGGAAACGCCGCCGCCGCGACCCAGCTCGCCCGCGCGCCCCGCATGTCGCCCGCATCCGCCTGGGCACGGCCGGTCCAGTACAGCCCCCGGCTGCGCATGATCAGCGCCCGCGCACCGGACAGGGCGCGGAACGCGGCCTCCGCCCCCGACGGGTCATGCAGGCGCCGCAGCAGGATCCACCCGGCCAGGAACCGCGCCGTATCCCGGTCGGGCGGCGCCAGGTCGTCGGTCGGGCGCGCCACCGCCAGCGCATCGCGGTCCCGCCCGGCCAGCAGCAGGTCATGCGCCAGCGCGTCCCGCTCGCTCCAGAAGGCCCCCGCCCAGAGAGCCTCCGGCAAAAGGGACGCCGCCCCGCCGGCCCGTTCCGCCGCCGCTCCCGCGCTGCGCCACAGCGCGCACGCCTCATCCAGCGCCCCCGTCCGCCGCAGCCGGCGCATCCGGTCCAGCACCAGCCCCGGATCGTCCCGCAGCGCCACCGGCACCCGGGCCAGCAGGGCAGGGGCGTCGGGCGCGCCGGCCCGCAGCGCCAGCCGCGCCTCCGCCAGCGCCTGCCGCCCGGGGTCCAGCCGCGACGCCTGGCGCCGCGCCGCCTCCAGCCGCCCCTGCATCTCCTGCCGCTCGAAACGCCGCCACTGGTCGTCGGGCGTCAGCGCCGGCCCGAAGACGGACAGCAGCGCCGCCTCGTCCTCCAGCGTGTCGTTCCCGTTCACCCAGGCCAGCCGCGCCCGCACCGCCAGGTTCTTGCCCACTCCTGAGCCCACTCCCTGGCCCACCTGCCGCGCGCAGGCCGCCAGGGCCGGGGCATAGATCACTCCCGGCAGCGCGCAGGCCCGGACCATGTCCGCATCGCCCGGCGGCGCGCCGGCCATCGCATGCTGCAGCCGGCTCATCACGACCTGCCGGCGCGGCCAGTCCGGCGCGTCCGCCAGGAATGACAGATACACCCCGACATCGCCGCCCTCCGGGCCGCCGCTCTCGCCACGCCCCTCGGGCGAAACCAGCCGCAGCCAGGTCTCCAGCCGCGCCGCCACGTCCGCCCGCACCCCGTCGGGCAACGCGTCCCCCGGCTCCGCCCGCCTGGTATCGAACTGCACGCTCTCCGCATGACCAGATTGCACGCTCTCCGCATGCGCGCTCTCCGCCCGGCCCGCCGCCGGCACGCACAGCAGGCCCGCCAGCCAGGCCGCCCCCCATGCCAGCCGCTTCAGACGACCGACCGCCATACCTCGCCTCCACCCTTGACGATCAGTTCCACCGCGACCCCCAGCACGATCAGCAGCCCGACCCAGGCAATCCAGCGATAGCGTTCCAGCAGCCGCGCGATCAGCGACGCCGCCACCGCCATCATCAGCACCGAAATCGCCAGCCCGGCGATCAGCACGCCCATATGCCGGCCGGCCGCGCCGGCCACCGCCAGCACATTGTCCAGGCTCATCGACAAATCGGCCACCACGATCCGCACGATCGCCGCCCGCAGCGCCTTCGGGCCCGCGGCCCGCCCATGGTCCGCGTGCTCCGGCCGCCGCAGCTCGCGGTACATCTTCCAGCAGACCCACAACAGCAGGATTCCCCCCGCCAGGGTCAGGCCGATGATCGCCAGAAGCTGCACGGCCACCAGCGCCAGCGCAACGCGAATCAGCGCCGCCGCGACCACCCCCGCCAGGATGGCCCGCCGCTGCTGGGCGCGCGGCAGGCCGCGCACCGCCAGGCCGATCACCACGGCATTGTCGCCGGCCAGCGTCACGTCGATCAGTACGACCTGCAACAACGCCGCAAGAACGGAAAGGCTCAGGGTCATGCTCCGAAGACAGGGTCGATGGACGACGTCCCCCGCTCCGACGGCGGACACGGCGCACTTGACCATCCGCCCGGCGGCCCGGCAAGAGGCACGCGTCGCCGGATCGAGGTTTCCCCCAGGGAGGTTTCCAAGGAAGACGCGGCGCGCGAAATCCGCTAAAGGGGCGGCCCGCCCTCATTCGTCGACGACAGGAAGCCGAGCACGATGGTCCCCCGCTATACCCGCCCCGCCATGGCCGCCATCTGGGCCCCCGAGAACCGGTACCGCATCTGGTTCGAGATCGAGGCCCTGGCGTGCGAGGCCATGGCGCAATACGGCGACGTGCCGGCCGACGCCGCGCGGACGGTCCGGCAGAAGGGCGACGCCGCCATGGCCGCCTTCTCTCAGGCCGACCTCGACCGCATCGATGAAATCGAGGCCGAGACCCGCCACGACGTCATCGCCTTCCTGACCTGGCTGGCCGAGAAGATCGGCCCCGAAAGCCGCTTCGTCCATCTGGGCATGACCTCGTCCGACGTGCTCGACACCTGCCTGTCGGTCCAGATGGTCCAGGCCACCGACATGCTGCTGGCCGATCTCGACGCCGTGCTCGACGCGCTCAGGCGCCGCGCCTTCGAACATAAATACACGCTTACCATCGGCCGCAGCCACGCCATCCATGCCGAGCCGACCTCCTTCGGCCTCAAGCTCGCCGGCCATTACGCCGAATTCGCCCGCAACCGCGACCGCCTGCTGCGCGCCCGCGCCGAAATCGCCACCTGCGCCATCTCGGGCGCCGTCGGCACCTACGCCCATGTCGATCCCCGGGTCGAGGAATACGTGGCCGAAAAGCTCGGCCTGACGCCCGAGCCGGTCTCCACCCAGGTCATTCCCCGCGACCGCCACGCCGCCTATTTCTGCACGCTCGCGGTCATCGCCAGCGGCATCGAACGCCTGGCGATCGAAGTCCGCCACCTCCAGCGCTCCGAAGTGCGCGAGGCCGAGGAATTCTTCCACCCGGGCCAGAAGGGCTCGTCGGCCATGCCGCACAAGCGCAACCCGGTGCTGTCGGAAAACCTCACCGGCCTGGCCCGCCTGGTGCGCGCCCACGTCATCCCGGCGCTGGAAAACGTCGCCCTGTGGCATGAGCGCGACATCAGCCATTCCTCGGTCGAGCGCAATATCTGCCCCGACGGCACGATCGGGCTCGATTTCGCCCTGGCCCGCCTGGCCGGCATGATGGACAAGCTGGTCGTCTATCCCGACCAGATGCTGGCCAATCTCGAAAGCCTGGGCGGCGTGGTCCATTCCGGCGAGGTGCTGCTGGCCCTGGCCCGCGCGGGCATCCTGCGCGACGACGCGTACCGTATCGTCCAGCGCAACGCCATGGCCACCTGGACCATGCTCGGCAAGCCCGGCGGCCGCAGCTTCCGCGACAATCTCGACGCCGACCCCGAGGTCGCGGGCCGCGTCCCCGCCGCCGTACTGGACGCCGCCATGGACAGCAACGCCCATCTCGGCGCCCTGGACCGCAGCTTCACCCGCGTGTTCGGCGAACCCGG
The DNA here is from genome assembly GCF_035199985.1 of Nguyenibacter sp. L1. Classification (GTDB taxonomy): domain Bacteria; phylum Pseudomonadota; class Alphaproteobacteria; order Acetobacterales; family Acetobacteraceae; genus Gluconacetobacter; species Gluconacetobacter vanlangensis. Next base: position 130,408 of record NZ_CP127015.1, on the reverse strand, counting down.
CCCGGCCCGGGGGTAAATCGGGGGCGCGAGGGACATGTTTCCTGGGGGCATATTTCCCAGGGACATATTTCCCAGGGGCATATTTCCCGGGGGGGCACGTGACCGCGCGCGTGATGCAGTATACAAACTGATATCGTGTGCACCATCGTCCTGTCCCTTGCCCCCGGCACCGCCTGGCCGCTCCTGTTCGGCGCCAACCGCGACGAACGGCTCGACCGTCCATGGGACGCGCCCGGCCGCCACTGGCCGGACCGCCCGCAGGTCATCGGCGGCCGTGACCGGCTGGCCGGCGGTTCCTGGCTGGCCATCAACGATTCCGGCGTCGTCGCCGGGGTGATGAACCGCGTCGGCAGCCTCGGCCCTACGCCGGGCAAGCGCTCGCGCGGCGAATTGCCGCTGCTGGCCCTCGACCACCAAACCGCGGCCCAGGCGGCCCGCGCCCTGGCCGCGCTCGATGCCGGGGCCTGGCGCTCGTTCAACATGATCGTCGCCGATCGCCGGGCGGCCTACTACATATCGGGCCTCGGCTACGGCACACCCGACGTCGCGCAACTCGAACCCGGGGTACACATGGCCGCCACCACCGGGCCGGACGACCTGTCCATCCCGCGGATCGGGCGCCACCTGCCGCGCTTCTGCGACGCCGCACGGCCGCTCCCGCCCGACTGGGCATCCTGGACGCGCCTGCTCTCCGACCGCACGCTGCCCGCCGGCAGCGAACTCAACATCCCGCCGCGCTCGGGCTTCGGCACCTGCAGTTCCTCGGTCATCGGCATCGCCGCCGACCCGGCCGCGCCCGCCTCGTGGCATTTCGCGGCCGGCGCGCCCGATCGCGTCGGCTACGCCCCCGTCACGCTGGATGCGCCCGGCATACCGTAGCCCGGCACGCCGTCATGTGCTGCCAGCCCCCGAAAAGGGAATGGTATCTTCCGCGACCAATCGTTGCTATGAGGCAGTCGCGTTACAGGGACCTCGCAGGCCCCCTCATCGGACGGATGCCCCGGCATCCTCCACCAGCCGCATGAAGGACGAGTATGGCCCGCCGCCGTCAGCTCTATGAAGGAAAAGCCAAGATCCTCTTCGAGGGTCCGGAACCCGGGACGCTCGTCCAGTATTTCAAGGACGACGCCACCGCCGGCAACGGCGCGAAGAAGGGCGTCATCACCGGCAAGGGTGTGCTGAACAACCGGATCAGCGAACATCTGATGCTGCGGCTGCACGATATCGGCATCCCGACCCATTTCATCCGCCGCCTGAACATGCGCGAGCAATTGATCCGCGAGGTCGAGATCATCCCGCTCGAAGTCGTGGTCCGCAACGTCGCCGCCGGCAGCCTGGCCAAGCGCCTGGGCATCCCCGAAGGCACCCGCCTGCCGCGCACCATCGTCGAATATTACTACAAGAACGACAGCCTGAACGACCCGATGGTCAGCGAGGAGCACATCACCGCCTTCGGCTGGGCCTGCACCCATGACCTGGACGACATGGTGGCGCTGACCATGCGGATCAACGATTTCCTGACCGGCCTGTTCGTCGGCATCGGCATCACCCTGGTCGATTTCAAGCTCGAATTCGGCCGGCTGTGGGAAGGCGAGGAAATGCGCATCGTCCTCGCCGACGAGATCTCGCCCGACAATTGCCGCCTGTGGGACGCCAAGACCAGCGAGAAGCTGGACAAGGACCGCTTCCGCCGCGACATGGGCCGCGTCGAGGAAGCGTATCAGGAAGTGGCCTGGCGGCTCGGCATCCTGCCCGAGGCCACGAATTCCGACATGAAGGGGCCGGAGGTCATGCAATGAAAGTACGCGTCACCGTCATGCTCAAGGAAGGCGTGCTGGACCCGCAGGGCAAGGCCGTCGCCCACGCGCTGCATGTGCTCGGCTTCGCCGGCGTGGGCGAGGTCCGGATCGGCCGGGTCATCGAACTCGACCTCGACGAAACCGATCCCGCCGCCGCGCGTGACAAGGCCGACGCCATGGCCCGCGGCCTGCTGGCCAACCTGGTGATCGAGGATTTCACGACCGAGGTCGTAGCATGACCCGCGACATGACCCGTACCCGCTCCCTCCTTCTCGCCGCGTGCCTCGCCGCCCTGCCGGCCGGCACCGCCATGGCCCAGCGCGTCTCCACGCTGCCCGGCGGCCGCTTCCTCGAAATCTGCGCCCGCCCCCAGGGCGCCGCGGTCTGCGATGCCTATATCGCCGGCCTGGCCGATTCGGTGGCGCTCACCCACGTCTATGACCGCCACCAGGGCGACGCCAACGCGCCGACCGGCTTCTGCATCCCCGCCGGCACCCCCACGCAGGACATGCGCGGCCGTGTCGTCTCCTGGCTGCGCGGCCATTCCGCCCAGCTCTCCAGCCCGGTCGGCGGCCTGGTCTTCACCGCCCTGCATGACGCCTATCCCTGCGGTGGCGGCAAATGAAGGCCGGCATCGTCGTCTTCCCCGGCACGAACCGGGAACGGGACATGGCGATCGCCCTGCGGACGGTCACCGGCCGCGCGCCCGCCATGATCTGGCACCATGACACCACCCTGCCGGACCTCGATCTGGTGGTCCTGGCCGGCGGCTTCAGCTACGGCGACTACCTGCGCTGCGGCGCCATGGCCGCCCATGCCCCGATCATGGCCGACATCCGGCGCTTCGCCGCCGCCGGGGGCCATATCCTGGGCGTATGCAACGGCTTCCAGATCCTGACCGAGGCCGGGCTGCTGCCGGGCGCGCTGCTGCGCAACGCCGCCCTGCGCTTCCTGTCGCAGGATTGTTACCTGCGCGTCGAACGCGACGACACGCCCTTCACCCGCAAATGGCGGGTGGGCGACGTGTTCCGCACCCCGATGGCCCACGGCGACGGCAACTACATCGCCGATTCCGACACGATCCGCGCGCTCGAGGACGGAAACCGCGTCGCGTTCCGCTACGCGCGGCCCGACGGCCGCGTCGATGCGGGCGATCTGCGGACCAACCCCAACGGCAGCGTGAACGCGATCGCCGGGGTGCTCAGCGAAAACCTGCGCATCTGCGGCATGATGCCGCATCCCGAAGACCTGGTGGACCCGCTGATGGGCGGCGAAGACGGCAAACCCCTGTTCGAGGGGCTGGTGGAGGCTCTGGTCCGATGAGCAGCGCAACGACAAGCAGCGCAACCGGGCAGCGGCCCGTCGATCAGGCGATGGCCCGGGAATTCGGACTGACCGCCGACGAATGGGGCAACGTGCTCTCGATCATGGGCCGTACCCCGACCCTGACCGAACTGGGCATCTTCTCGGTCATGTGGTCGGAACATTGTTCCTACAAATCCTCGCGCGTGTGGCTCAAGACCCTGCCCACCACCGCGCCGTGGGTAATCCACGGCCCGGGCGAGAATGCCGGCGTGGTCGATATCGGCCAGGGCCTGGCCGCCATCTTCAAGATGGAAAGCCACAACCACCCCTCCTTCATCGAACCCTACCAGGGCGCGGCGACGGGCGTGGGCGGCATCCTGCGCGACGTCTTCACCATGGGCGCCCGCCCGGTGGCCAACCTCAACGCGCTGCGCTTCGGCGCGCCCGACAACCCGCAGACCCGCCGCATCGTCGATGGCGTGGTGCGCGGCATCGGCGGCTACGGCAATTGCGTCGGCGTCCCCACCGTGGGGGGCGAGATCAATTTCCATCCGGCCTATGACGGCAACCCGCTGGTCAACGCCATGACCGTCGGCGTCGCCCGCCAGGACCGGATCTTCCTCTCCGCGGCGGCGGGGGTGGGCAACCCGGTGGTCTATGTCGGCTCGAAAACCGGCCGCGACGGCATCCACGGCGCCACCATGTCCTCGGCCGAATTCGACGAGGACGCGCTGGCCAAGCGCCCGACGGTGCAGGTCGGCGACCCGTTCGTCGAAAAGCTGCTGATCGAGGCGTGCCTGGAACTGATGGCCACCGACGCCATCGTCGCCATCCAGGACATGGGCGCCGCCGGCCTGACCTCGTCCTCGGTCGAAATGGCCGGCAAGGGCGGGGTGGGCATCGATCTCGACCTCGATACCGTGCCCCAGCGCGAACGCGGCATGTCGGCCTATGAGATGATGCTCTCCGAAAGCCAGGAGCGCATGCTGATCGTCATCCGGCCCGACCGGACCGAACAGGCCCGCGCGATCTTCGAAAAATGGGAACTGGATTTCGCGGTCATCGGCCACCTGACCGACACCGGCCATATCGTGGTCCGCCACCAGGGCCGCGTCGAAGCCGACATCCCGCTCGAACCGCTGGCCGAACAGGCCCCCATCTATCGCCGTCCCACGTCCCCCACGCCGGCGCCCGCGCCGCTGGGCCCGCTCACCGACCCGGTCGGGATCGAACAGGCGCTGATCCGGCTGATCGGCTGCCCGGACCTCGCCTCGCGCGCCTGGGTCTGGAACCAGTACGACAGCACGGTCGGCGGCCAGACGGTCAAGCGCCCCGGCGCCGCCGACGCCGCGATCGTCAGGATCGAGGACACGTCCCTGGGGCTCGCGCTCACCACCGACTGCACCCCGCGCTATTGCAAGGCCGATCCCCGCACCGGCGGCGCCCAGGCGGTGGCCGAGGCCTGGCGCAACATCGTCGCCACCGGCGCCCGTCCGCTGGCGATCACCGACAACCTCAATTTCGGCTCGCCCGAAAAGCCCGAGATCATGGGCCAGTTCGTCGCGGCGATCGAAGGCATGGGCGAGGCCTGCCGCGCGCTCGACTTCCCGGTCGTCAGCGGCAACGTCTCCCTCTACAACGAAACCCGCGCCCCCGACGGCAGCACGCTCTCCATCCTGCCGACCCCCGCGATCGGCGGTCTCGGCGTGCTCGACGACGTCTCCCGCGCCGTCGGGCTGTCGATGCCGGCGGACGCGGCACTGGTCCTGGTCGGCGCGACACGGGGCGAACTCGGCCAGTCCCTCTGGCTGCGCGAAATCCACGGGCGCGAGGACGGGCCGCCGCCCGCGCTGGACCTCGCGGCCGAACGGCGCAACGGCGATTTCGTGCGCGGGCAGATCGAAGCCGGCCACGTGCTGGCCTGCCACGACGTGGCCGATGGCGGGCTGCTGGTCACGCTGGCGGAAATGGTCATGGCCGGCAATGTGGGCTGCGTGCTCGCCGCTCCGCCCTCCGGCATCCGCCCCGAAGCCTTCTGGTTCGCCGAGGACCAGTCGCGCTACGTCGTCGCCGTCCGCGACGAAGACGCCTTCACCGCGTCCGCCGCGGCGGCGGGGGTCGAAACCCGCATCCTCGGCCGATCGGGCGGCGACGGTTTGACATTGCCCAGCGGCGCCACAATATCGACGGCACGGTTGAACGCGGTCAATTCGGCGTTTTTCCCGGCCTTGATGGACCGTTAGAGCGGATCGTGATCGGGTGGCCTCACCCGATCACGCGAAGATGCTCTACAAAACAACGTTTTAGGGTGCGTCATGACTGGTCTGTCCCATCATGACGCGCAGGAGCAATAGCCGATGCCGATGACGGCGCAGGAAATCGAAGCCTATATCCGCACCGCGCTGCCGGACGCCTCGATCAGCATCGAGGACCTGGCCGGGGACGGCGATCACTATGCCTGCACGGTCGTCAGCGAGGCCTTTCGCGGCCTTTCGCGCGTGCGCCAGCACCAGGTTGTCTACGCGGCGCTGCAGGGCCATATGGGCGGCAAGCTGCACGCCCTGGCCCTGCAGACCAGCGTGCCCCAACCCGAATCATAAAAGTCCGAGTCATAGAAGTCCGGGTCATAAACCCGAATCATAACCCCGTCGCAATCAGGATCGAACGATGGCTGACACAATCACGCAGCGTATCCAGCAAGACATCGATGCCAACCCGGTCATGCTGTACATGAAGGGCACGGCCCAGTTCCCGCAATGCGGCTTCTCGGCCAAGGTGGTCCAGATCCTCGGCCATGTGGGCGTGCCTTTCCAGACCGCCAACGTGCTGGCGGATCCCGAACTGCGCCAGGGCATCAAGGATTTCACCAACTGGCCGACCGTGCCGCAGCTCTATGTCAAGGGCGAGTTCATCGGCGGCTGCGACATCGTGACCGAAATGTTCCTCAGCGGCGAGCTGGAAAAGCTCTTCGCCGAGAAGGGCATCGTGCCGGCCTCGGCCTGACGCGCGCCCATCATCCCCGGCCCTATTGCCTCGGGCCCGATCATCTCAGGAAAACGGGCCGGATCGTTGATCCGGCCCGCTTTTTTTCGTTCCCATCCCAGACAGCCCCTTGTCCCCGCCCGGACATCTCGCGTAGCTTTTGGCCACCGGGTCAAAAAATGGGGTGGTTCATGCGTCGCATCGCAGTCAGGGTCGCAATCGCAAGGGCGGTTTCCTGCATGCTGGGGGCCTGCGTGCTGGGAACCGGCGCCACGCTGCTGGCATCCTCCGCCGCCCATGCCCAACGCGTCATCACGGATGACGAGGCCGGGCGCCTGACCCTGGACGCCCTGACCGCGCCGCCGCCGGTGCGCCACATCGTCTATCACCGCGCCTTCCATGCGTCCTACGGCGTCCCCGCCGCCCACGCCCATGCCTATCGCATGGCCACGCGGCCACGCGCCATCGTCCGCACTGTCGCCTATCATCCGCACGTCGCCGCCTCCGGCCGCCACGGGGCATCCAGGGCCGGGGGACATTGGGGGGCCGCGTCGCACGGGGGCCATCACCGGACCTGACGGACCCTGCGCGCCACCCGGCTATTCCAGCCTGAACGCGTCTTCGATCCGGTGCACGGCATCGTCCGCCGTCACCAGCAGAACGTCGAAACGCATCTCCGCATAACGCCAGTGCGGATTGGCCGCGCACAGCGCCGCCGCCGCGTTCATCAGGCGCCCGGCCTGACGCGCGCCCAGGATCGCGCCTTCGCTGGCCGTCACATCGTCGTCGTACAGGGGCCGGCTCTTGACCTCGGCAAACACCAGCATGTCGTCCCGCGCCGCCACCAGGTCGATCTCTCCCCACGCGGTCCGCGCGCGCCGCAGCAGGATCGTCCAGCCCGCATCGCGCAGCCACAGCGCCGCCAGTTGCTCCGCCCGCACCCCCCGGCGATAGGCGCCCGCGCCGCGCGCCCGCCTGCGCCCATCATCATTCATGACGCCGCGTACCACTCCGTCCCCCCATTCCGCCGCCTTGTCCGTTCACCGCCTTTTGACCCGTCCCGCTTCACCATGACCCCATGCTGCTGATGTCCTGGCATACGCTCATCATGGTCGCCCTGGCGGCCCGGGTCTGTGTGGCGGCCTGCGTGACAATGCACGTCCTGCTAAACAAGCGCGAGGTCGGCGCCGCGATCGGCTGGATCGGCATCACGGCGCTGATGCCGTTCACCGGCGGCGCGCTCTATGTCATGTTCGGCATCAATCGCGTGCATCGCCGCGCCCGCAAGCTGATCGGCCGGCAGAGCTGGCACAGCCGCACCGTCTCCTCGCGCTGGAAACGCACCGAAGAGGGCGGCTTCGCGCCGCTGGCCGACATGGTCGGCAAGCTGACCGGCCGCCCGCTCATGAGCGGCAACCTCGTCCAGATGCTCCATGACGGCGACGAAGCCTACCCCCAGATGCTCGACGCGATCGGCGGCGCCGGCAGCTCCGTGCTGCTCTGCTCCTACATCTTCCGCGCCGATGACGCCGGCGACCGGTTCATCGCCGCGCTGATCGCCGCCCATCGCCGGGGGGTCGCGGTGCGCGTGCTGGTCGACGGCATCGGCAGCGGCTATTTCCGCAGTCCGGCCGCCCATGCCCTGCGCCGGGCGGGCGTGCCGGTCGGCCGCTTCATGCACTCCATGCTGCCGTGGCGCATGCCCTTCATCAACATGCGCAACCACAAGAAGATCCTGGTGGTGGATGGCCGCCTCGGCTTCATGGGCGGCCTGAATATCGGCCAGGAAAACCTGGTCGCCCACCACCCCGACCATCCGGTGTCGGACACGCATTTCCGGATCGAAGGCCCGGTCGTCCACCAATTGGCCGAAGCCTTCGCCCAGGATTGGGCCTTCACCACCGGCGAGGACCTGCCGGCCGACCCTTTCTTCCCCGAACTGGCCCCGACCGGCGACGTCCCGGCCCGCATCGTCACCGCCGGCCCGGATTCCGACCTCGAGAAGATCGAATATACGATGCTCCAGGCGATGACGATGGCGCGCCGCTCCATCCGCCTGATGACGCCGTATTTCCTGCCGGGCGAGCGGTTCCTGACCGAACTGGCCCTGGCCGCCCTGCGCGGGATCGAGGTCGACATCGTCATGCCCGGCCACAGCAACCATACGCTGATCGACTGGGCCCGCGCCGCCAATCTCCAGCGTTTCCTCGATTCCGGCTGCCGCGTCTGGCAAGCCAGCCCGCCCTTCAACCATTCCAAGCTGATGGTGGTCGACCGCCACTGGACCTTCGTCGGCAGCTCGAATCTCGACGTCCGCAGCCTGCGCCTGAATTTCGAAGTCAATATCGAGGCTTATGACACCGCCACCGCGCGGCTGATCGACGATTTCATCACCACCCACCGCCGTCACCGGCTGACCCATTACGACCTGGACCGCCGCCCCCTGCCGGTCAGGCTGCGCGACGCGGCGGCCCGCCTGCTGCTGCCCTATCTGTGACTGCCTATCTGTGGCTGCCCTATCTGTGACTGCCCTATCTGTGACTGCTCGACCGTTCCAGCCGCACGGTGATCGGCCGGTGGTCCGATACGTAATTCTCCAGCACCCGCGCCTCCCGGCAGGTCAGGCCCCGCACCATGCAGCGATCGATGCGGATCGGCAGCATGTCGACCATCCGGTGGGTCGGCGCGCGCGGCCCCACATCGTGGAAATGCGGCATCAGGGTCGGCCCCACCAGGTTGAAATCCCCCAGCACCGCCGCGTGGGCCGGCAGGATCTCGCCCAGCCGCCGCAATTGCCGCCGGTTCATGATCTGGCCGTGCGACAGATGCACGTTCGCGACCGTAAAGCCGAAGGTCGAGCACTCGATCATCTGCGCCACCCGGCGCACCAGCGGGCCCGAGGGCAGGGTGCAGGCGACCGGGTGGCGGCGGAACGGGGCAGGGCTCCAGCATGCCACGCCATGAATCCGGCCGGGCAGGGGGCTGCGCGCATAATGGCCGCCGATCAGGCGCGGCAGCGCGTCGAAATCCGCCGTCGCCTCCTGCATCAGCAGCAGGTCGGGCCGTTCCTCCGCGACCAGTTGCGCAACGTCGCGCGGCGTGGCGCCGACCAGGCGCAGCAGGTTCCAGCTCACGATCTTGCGCTCGGTGCCATGAGACGTGTGCCCAGGAAGGGCGGACATCGGGGCGACATTCATGACTCGATGAAATTCTCCTCTATCGACCCCGTGTCCCCGGCGGGCGCCTGGCCGTCGGCCGCGAATTCCGCCGTCAGGGTATAGCCCACCCCCAGCAGGACCGGACCAAGGAAAATCCCCAGCCCGCCAAAGGTCCACACCCCGCCCAGCACCCCCAGCACCGTCAGCAGATAGGGCAGTTGCGCCCCGCGCGAGATGAACATCGGCCGGATGACGTGGTCGGCGCCGGAAATCACCAGCACCCCATAGGCCAGCAGGAAGATCCCCCATCCCATATGATGCGACACGATCAGCACCAGCGCCCCCGGTATCCAGATCAGCGGCGCGCCGATCGGCAGCACCGCCACGCACGCGGTCATGACGCCGAACAGCACCGGCTCGGGCAGCCCGGTCACCGCGAATCCCAGCCCGGTCAGGATGCCCTGCACGATCGCGGTGCCCAGGATGCCATAGACGGTCCCGCGGATCGTGCGCCCGACGATGCTCAGGATCCGCTCGGCATAGGCTCCGGCAATGCGCCGGATCAGCGCGCAGAAGGTCGCGCCCAGCGCATCGCCCCCCAGCCAGAAGAAGAACGCGATGAACAGCGCCATGCCCAGATTGACCAGCCCGCTGGCGACATGCATCAGCCCGGACAGCATCGACTGGGCGATGCTGCCGGCATAGGGGCGGATGAACCGCTCGGCATGGCCCAGGTCCGTGCTCCACTGGGACCACAGATCCACCAGGTCAGGCCCGACATGCGGAATGCGCGCCAGCCAGGCCGGCGGGGGCGGAAGCTGGATCGACCGCGCCAGGGTGCCGATCAGCCCTTCGATCGTGCCGGGCAGGTCGGCGATGCTGGTGCTCACCACCACCGCCAGCGGCAGGGCGACGACCAGCGCCGTCAGCACGGTCATGCCGATCGCGGCGATCACCGGGCCGGACCGGCGCCGTAGCCGGGCGAAGACCGGCCAGGTCGAAAAGGTCAGGATCGCCGCCCACAGCAGGGCCGACAGGAACGGATAGAGGATGGCACCGCAGCCGAAGGCCACGCCTCCCAGCAACAGCCCCATCATGATGCGTTCGGCCATGCTCTCCCGCCATCGCTCACGCCGCCGGCGGCACTCCGGCGCCCGGCGATCATGTCCCGCTTGACTTCGCCGGGCAAGCGCCCGACCGATAGCCACCAGACCGTTGGATATGGTGCCGCAAAGGACCCCCGCCTATGCATCCTCTGATTTCGCCGGCCGAACTGCTCGCCTGCCTCGACGCGCCCGATCTCGTCACGCTCGACGCCACGATGGCGCTCCCGGGCGAGGATTTCGACCCGGCACAGCGATTCCGGCAGGCGCACATCCCCGGCGCGCGCGCTTTTGATATCGAACTCTTCTCCGATCCCGACGCCACGCTGCCGCACATGATCCCGAGCCAGTCCCGATTCGGCGAACTGGCCCGCGCGCTCGGCCTGTCCGACGCGTCCCACATCGTCTTCTACGACCAGGGCAACGCCGCCTCCGCCGCCCGGGCCTGGTGGCTGGCCGGCCTGTTCGGCGCCGATCGGGTCCAGGTGCTCGATGGCGGCCTGCCGGCCTGGCAGCGGGCCGGCGGCCCGGTGGGGCAGGGGGCGCCCGCCACGCCGTCCCCCGGCACCTTCCGCCCCGCGCCGCGCTTCGCGCGCGTCCGCGGCCTGGGCGACATGCGCCGTATCGTCGCCGGTCGCGGCGCCCTGGACGTCGCCGGTCACGGCGCCCCGGACATCGCCGGTCGCGGCGCGCTGATCCTCGACGCCCGCGCCGCCGGCCGCTTCGCCGGCACCACGCCCGAACCGCGTCCCGGGGTCGCCTCGGGCCACATGCCCGGCGCGCGCAACCTGCCTTACGGCACGCTGCTCGATGCCGACAAGGCGTTCCTGCCCGTCCCCGAACTGCGCGCGCGCTTCGCCGCCGCCGGCGTCACCGACGACCGGCCCGTCGTCACCAGTTGCGGCTCGGGCGTCTCCGCCGCCGTGCTGTCGCTCGGCCTGGCCCTCTGCGGGCGCGAAGGCGACGCGCTCTATGACGGATCCTGGGCCGAATGGGGCACCACGCCGGGCGCCCCGGTCGAGACGGGTGCCGAGACGGGTACCGAGACCCGGGCGGCATGACCGGCATGACCGACCGCCAGGCACTGCATGACGCCGTCTCCCGCGGCTGGCGCGAGATGGGCACGCTGCTCGTCCACCTGGCGCGCGACCTGCCGCCCGACCCGCAGGGCACGCTCGTCAACGCGCCCCCCACGCGCGGCTCGACCGTGCTGTTCCCCACCGTCGCCGACATGAACGAAAACGGCGATCGCCGCTACGATCACGAACTGATCTACGGGGCGATGGGCACGCCGATCCAGCACCAGCTCGAAGCCGCGATCGCGGCGATCGAGGGCGCGCGCCATACCCAGATCGTCTCGTCGGGCCTGGCGGCCTGCTCGACGGCGCTGCTGGGCTTCCTGGGCAAGAACGGCCATTGCCTGTTGCCGGATTCCGTCTACGGGCCGACGCGCCGCTTCGCCAACACGCTGCTCCGCCGCTTCGGGGTCGAGACCAGCTACTACCCCCCCACGATCGACGGCGACGGGCTGCGCGCGCTCATGCGCCCGAACACGCAGATCGTCTTCGCCGAAAGCCCCGGCAGCCACACGTTCGAGGTCCAGGACGTGGCCATGATCGCCGACATCGCGCATGAAGGCGGCGCGCGGCTGGTGCTGGACAATACCTGGGGCATCGGCATCTTCCACCCCTTCGCGCACGGCGTCGACATCTCGATCCAGGCGCTGACCAAATACCCGTCCGGCCATTCGGACAGCATCATCGGCGCGATTTCCGTGGCCGACGACCAGGATTGGCAGGCCCTGCGCGACACCGCCATCCAGCTCGGCCAGCTCGCCGGCCCCGACGATTGCTGGCTGACGCTGCGGGGCCTGCGGACCATGGGCGCGCGGCTCGAACGCCAGTCGCGCAACGCGCTCGACGTGGCCCTCTGGCTGGCCGACCGGCCCGAAATCGCCTGCGTCCTCCACCCGGCCCTGCCATCCTGCCCCGGTCATTACTTATGGAAACGCGACTTTACCGGCGCATCCGCCCTATTCGGGGTCATATTGCGCGACGAATACAGTCAATCATCCATGATATCGATGATAGATTCTTTGACGTTATTTGGAATCGGCGCATCCTGGGGCGGCTATGAAAGCCTGGTCCTGCCGACCACCGGCGGCATCGTCCGCTCGTCCAAACACAACAAAACCCCACATTCCGGTCCCGCCTTCCGCCTGCATATCGGGCTGGAAAACCCCGAAGACCTGATCGCCGATCTCTCGAACGGACTGGACGTGCTCAATCAGTGACGATCCGGCCGCCGCAGCCGATATCCCGCTGCCTCCGCGACATGCGCCTGCTGGATATCGTCCTGCCCGGCCAGATCGGCAATCGTCCGCGCCACCCGCAGCAGCCGCGTAAATCCCCGCGCCGAAAGCCGCAGCCGATCCGCCACCCGCACCGCATAGTCCCGCGCCCCCGCCTCGATCGGAAACCGATCCGGCGATGCTTCCGCATTGGTCTGCCCGTCCTGGCGCGCCATCTGCCGCTCCCGCGCCACCGCCACCCGCGCCGCAACCACCGCGCTACTCTCACCGGTCGGCAAAGCCGCGAGTTCCCCCGGCGTCACGGGCTCGACATGCACCGCCATGTCCAGCCGGTCGAGCATCGGGCCGGAAATCCGCGCCAGATAATCCTCTCCGCACCGCGGCGCCTTACGGCACTCCTGGGCTGCATCGCCCAGATACCCGCACCGGCACGGATTCATCGCCGCCACCAGTTGGAAGCGAGCAGGGTAGGTGACGTGGGCGGACGCGCGCGCAACGGTAATCGTCCCGGTTTCAATGGGCTGGCGCAGCGCCTCCAAGGCGCCGCGTGAAAATTCCGGCAATTCGTCGAGAAACAGCACACCACGATGTGCCAGGCTGACCTCGCCCGGCCGAACGCGGCTGCCTCCGCCAACCAAGGCGACCTGGCTCGTGGAATGATGCGGATCCCGAAAAGGCGGACGAAACACCGGCAACCCCATGGGAAGCTGGCCCGCGACACTGTGAATGCGGCTTATCTCGAGGATTTGCGCACTGCTAAGATCCGGCAGCAGCGAAGGCAGGCGCGCAGCCAGCATCGATTTACCGGCCCCGGGCGGTCCCGTCATCAGCAGGGAATGCGCACCCGCCGCAGCGATTTCCAGCGCGCGGCGCGCAGTTTCCATTCCGCGCACGTCCGCCAAGTCGGGTCCCGCGCCGTCAAGATCCAACGGCAGGCGTTCCTGCAACTCGACAGCGGGAAGCACCTGCTCGCCGGTCATGTGATTTACCAAGGCAAGCAAGGATTCAGGAGCCAGGATATCCAGCGTTTCGCCCGCCCACCGTGCCTCATGACCCTGTTGCGCTGCGCAGACCAAGGTTCGCGATTGATCCACAGCACACATAGCTGCCGGCAGGACACCAGGAACGGTGTTTATCCGCCCATCCAAAGATAGCTCGCCAATCGCAGCTAGGCGGCCACTCTCTTCGGGAGGAATCACGCCCATTGCAGACAGAAGCGCTAGGGCGATCGGCAGATCGAAATGTGATCCTTCCTTGACGATGTTCGCCGGGGCAAGGTTGACGACGATCCGCTTGGCGGGAAGAGCCAACCCCATGGCCGACAACGCGGCACGAACCCTTTCGCGGGCTTCGGCCACGGCCTTGTCGGCGAGGCCGACTATGAGAAAAGTTGGTAATCCAGACGCGAGTTGTACTTCCACCCGAACGGGTATGGCGTCGATGCCGGAAAGGGCGAACCCCATGACGGTGGATATGTTCATGGCTCGTTTGTAACCGAGAAACCAAAATCAGGCACCCTAGTTGGAACACGTCGCCATAAATTGGCATAATATATGTTATGCGATGTTTGGCTGCGAGTATCTCAACCGCCGTCACTGCGGCTGGCTCGCATGGGCGCTTCAGCCACAGTGACGATTTGCCTTTATAATCGGGTCCCTTTCGGCGAGGTAATCTCGATGGAGCCTATGCCGTTGATCTCTTTGCTGATCGATGCTGGTTGCCTGGTAAGTTCGACAGCCCCCACACCGCTGATATGCGCAGAGACATGCCCCGTCGGACCCGCCACGACATGCCCCGCCCCAGAGATACTGATATCTGCATCAGCCAACGCCATATCCGACAGATCGGCATGCGCGGCACCAGCGACCCGGAGCGTCAGTGCATCGGCCCGACCGTAGCCGACGACATTTGCCGCCCCGTTGACAGTCAAGCTCAGATGGTCCACCGCAACATTTTTCAAGGTCAGGTCACCTGCAGATTCAACGGTGATCGATTTGAGTTGCGGTGCAGTCACGACGATGCGAAGCCGACTGGAATGCCAGTGACGGAGTGATGCGTCATCCATATCAATCACATTTCCGTCGAGCCTGAGGGCTTCGACGACCCGCCTCGACCCTATAGCTGTGATGCCGGGAGACGGGGCCTGGGTATATATGATCGTCGCCGGCACCTGGAACGCCAGTTCCTCGCCCCCCTTCCACTCAAGTGTGCGCGATATGGCACTCCCCGCCGACTCCTCGCCATCATCGGAAAGGAAAAAGTTCCCGATATCTGTATGCCACGATACGGGGCCACGGACGGCAGCGATCCCGAAAGAGGCAATCGATAGTGCTGCCCCGCCGACCGCTACCAGTAAAAATCCACGGATCATGTGTAATTCCCTCTATTCAGATGGACGGTCGTGCCGCGATCAGCCGGTAATGTGTCCGGCCATAGCGTGCCAGGAGATTGATCAATCCGATCGTGAAGAGCGCGCAGAAAGCCGCCACGGACGCGCCGCCGCTCAGGAATCCGAGGCTGAGAAGCGCGGCCTGAAGGCGATCGCCGGCGAAACCTGGAAAATGGGTAATCAACGCGAAGGGCAGTGCCACGCCACCGCCGAGGCACATGCCTACCCCGACAATGAAGAAAGAAAAGAGCGCGGCCACCACGCCGACCAGCAACGGCAGGACGATGAACAAGTCGAGTGCCGCCAGTCCAAGAACACCGACCATGACACCCAGAGCCGCGGCCATGCTGCGTTCGTCTTCCCATCGACGGAGTCCAACTTCCGCACGCAGTTCACGCGCAAGGCGCCCCGGATCGCCCAGTGCTGCCGCGACATCGGCTTCGCTTCGTCCCGCGGCGTTGCCGGCTTCGAAATGCGCATCGTAATCGGCCATAATGTCCGCGATATTGGATTTCGGCATTCCCTTGAGACCCGCCGCCAGGCGCCGGAGGAACAATTGCCGGTCGTTCATCATGTCTTCTCCTGCCCATCCAAAATGGCGGCGACCGAATGCGTAAAATCGTCCCAGGCTGATTTCTGGACGTCGAGGCTTCTTCGGCCGTTGTCCGTCAGCCGGTAATATTTGCGTGGCGGCCCCGAAGAGGATTCGACCAGATAGGTTGAGACCAACTCGTCCTTCTGCATTCGGCGCATCAGGGGGTAGATCGTGCCCTCCCCCATATCGATTGCGTCGGAGAGGCGGCTGGCGATGTCGTAGCCATAGGAATCACTCCGCGAGAGAAGGGCGAGAACACAGAGTTCCAGCACCCCTTTTTTGAACTGGACGAAGTTAGGGTCCACTTTTCATCGATCCTTGGATGCGTTGCTCCGCTGCGGAACCATTCAATGCACGATAGCCATCAACGAATGATTCCTTGCAACATATTTTATCTCACTTATGTGGAATCATGGTGTTGAGTGGCATCGGATTTTTATTATCTTTTTGTTTTTAAAAGAAAATATTGAGTTCGCCACATATGCGGATGAAAAAAAGACCTCGATCAGTGCTACCCGCGCAAATGTGACCCGGATCTTCCTTGTTCGCGGCGGCCAGTTCTGATTAAGTGATGGGCAACACAACAATAAAACGCCGGGTAAATCGGTGCAGCAAATAGAAACAGAACCCTCGCCTTGCCCAGCATTGGAAATGCGGGGTATCTCCAAATCCTTCCCTGGGCTGAAGGCACTCACGAACGTCTCGCTGAAAGCGTGGGGCGGCGAGGTGTTGGCCCTGATGGGAGAAAATGGAGCGGGCAAATCCACTCTGATGAAGATCCTCTCGGGCGCCTATGTGGCCGATCCGGGTGGGGAGATTCTGGTGCAGGGCAAGCCGGTCGCGATTGCCGCGCCGCGCGACGCCCGACAGGCCGGGATCGCCATCATCTATCAGGAACTGGCGCTGTCACCCAACCTGACCGTTGCCGAAAATATCCATTTAGGCTCGGAACCCACGCGTCCGGGTGGACGGTTGGACCGCTCGTCCATGAATGCGTCGGCACGGCCTGTGCTGGAGCGGCTTGGTGCGCCGTTCGAGCCTGAGACGATCGTCTCGACATTGTCGATCGCCGAGCAGCAATTGGTCGAAATTGCGCGTGCGCTGCATCGCAACGCCGCGATCCTGGTTCTGGACGAGCCGACCACGACGCTCTCGGCACGCGAGACCGACCGATTGTTCGCGCTGATCCGGCAGTTGCGCGACGAAGGGATCGCGCTGATCTATATCAGCCACCGCATGGCCGAAATCTATGAACTGGCCGATCGCGTATCGGTCCTGCGCGACGGACATTATGTCGGCACGCTGGTTCGGGACGAAATTTCGTCAGATGCGTTGGTGCGCATGATGGTCGGACGCGACCTGACATCCTTCTATATGAAGCAGCACACCCCCGACGCGGTGCGCGGCGCGGCCGTTCTGGAGGTGTCGGGCCTAACCGATGGCGGCCGGCGCGTGTTCCCGGCGAGCTTCACGTTGCATCGCGGCGAAGTTCTGGGCCTTTCGGGCCTGGTCGGAGCCGGGCGTACCGAACTCGCACGGTTGATTTATGGCGCCGATCGCGCTGCGGGCGGGCGCATGACGCTGGATGGCGAAACATTCGCACCACGCAAGCCGTCGGAATCCATCGCATCGGGTCTGGTCTATCTGACCGAGGATCGCAAGGCACTGGGGCTGTTTCTGGACATGTCGTGCGAAACCAATATCGCACTGGATGTCATCGATCGCGATGCACGCGTGGGAGGGCGCCTGAATTTGGGACGCCTGCATGAGCGGGCACGCGCGGCCTTTGCCAGCCTGCGCGTCCGGGCAGCCAGTCCGGCCGTCAATGTCGGCAGCCTGTCGGGCGGCAACCAGCAAAAAATCCTGCTGTCCCGCTTGCTGGAGACGGGCCCCAAGGTACTGATCCTGGATGAACCGACGCGTGGGGTTGATGTCGGAGCGAAATCCGAGATCTACCGCACGATCGACAGCCTGGCCCAGCGGGGCGTGGCGATCCTGGTCATCTCATCGGATCTGCCCGAGATCATCGGCATTTGTGACAGGGTCCTCGTCATGCGCGAGGGCCACATCGTTGGCGAAGTCGGTGGTCCAGACGCGCCACGACCGACCCAGCACGCCATCATGTCTCTTGCCGCGGGCGAACTCGTCGCGGCCTGAAGGGGAACAGTACCCATGACGATGCCCTCTTTACCCCTTGTCCAGCCTGACGTACCGGCAGATCGAGCTGTCAGGCGCCGCCTGAAATTGGGTGCCGGCCTGCAATCTGCCGGCATGCTGCCGGTCTTGATCCTGCTCGCCGTCGGCTTTCACCTCGCGGGCGGCCATCGGTTCCTGACGGGGCAGAACCTGTCCATCGTGGGGCAGCAAGCCTCGATCAACATCGTGCTGGCAACCGGCATGACTTTCGTGATCCTGACTGGTGGCATCGACCTGTCCGTTGGGTCAATCCTGGCCGCATCGGCAATGATCGCGCTGATGGTCTCGCTGAGTATTTCGGTGGGGTGGCTCGCGATACCCGCCTGCCTGGCCACCGGTTTGGTGATCGGATTAGGCAACGGCATGCTGGTCGCATGGGGAGGATTGCCGCCCTTCATCGTCACACTCGGCTCGTTGACCGCAGTGCGCGGTCTGGCGCGGCTGCTGGGGCAGGACAAGACCATCTTCAACCCGGACCTGTCCTATGCCTGGATCGGCAATGATGGGCTGCGACTGCCCGGCTTTACAGTGCCATGGTTGGCGATCATCGCGCTGCTGGTCGTGGTTGCGGCATGGTACGTTCTGCGCCGCACGGTTCTGGGGGTTCGGATTTATGCCGTAGGCGGGAACCCGGCGGCAGCACGGTTGGCTGGCATCAATGTCGCCGCAGTGCTGCTGTTCGTCTACGGTCTCTCAGGCCTGCTGGCCGGACTGGGGGGAGTGATGTCATCCGCCCGGCTGTTCGCAGCAAATGGGTTGCAGCTCGGCCAATCCTACGAATTGGATGCGATCGCGGCCGTGATATTGGGCGGGACGTCGTTTGTCGGCGGCATCGGCTCGATCTGGGGTACATTGGTGGGCGCTCTGATCATTGCCGTCCTGTCAAACGGACTGATCCTGATGGGTGTCTCCGATATCTGGCAGTTCATCATCAAGGGCCTGGTCATAATTGGCGCGGTTTCGCTCGATCGGTTCCGGCAAAAAGGGGGCGCGCGCACCTGAGTCGCAAAAGGTTCTGAAGCCGGCCCCGGGGGACGGCTTCATTACAAAAAAACAATAAAAACAAGGACTCGATGAGAATGTTTAAAACCGGGTTAATTGCCGCTGCCTTTTTTGCCACGTCGGCCCTCGGGTGCGTAGGTCTTGCCCGCGCCGCTACGTTCGATGCTGTGGGCATTACCGTGGGGTCGCTTGGCAATCCCTATTTCGTGACGTTGGCCAAGGCGGTAGGCGACACGATACATAAGACCAATCCGAATGCGAGAATCATTTCGGTATCATCGGATTACGATCTGAACAAGCAATTCACCCAGGTAGATAATTTCATTGCATCCGGCGTGAAGCTGATCGTGATCAATGCGGTCGATCCGCAGGCGGTGCTACCGGCAATCAAGCGCGCGCAAGCTGCGGGCATCGTGGTCATCGCGGCCGACGTTGCGGCGGCCGGTGCTGATGCCACGATCATGACCGACAACACCAAGGCAGGCGAGATTTCCTGCGCCTTTCTGGCTGATAAGATCGGCCACAAGGGTGAGGTCGCAATCGAGAATGGTCCGTCGGTGTCATCGGTGTTCGACCGCGTCGCGGGCTGCAAGAGTTCGTTGAAGAAATGGCCGGGTATTCAGATCGTTAGCGACGATCAGAACGGACAGGGCGCGCGTGACGCAGGCATGCAGGTCATGCTGGGCTATCTGATCCGTTTTCCGAATCTGGCCGGAGTGTTTACCATCAACGACCCGCAAGCTATCGGCTCGGATCTGGCTGCCCGCCAGCAGAATCGCAAGGTAGTCATCACGTCGGTCGACGGAGCGCCCGATATCGTCGCAGCCCTGAAATCGGGTAAGGGTAACATCCTGGCCTCGGCATCCCAGGATCCGTACAAGATCGGTGTGTTGGCGGTAGAGACGGCCGAAGCCATAGCGGATGGTAAACGCCCGAGTGAAAAGACGATCCTGATCCCGCCGATATTGGTGACCCGGGACAATGTCGGCAGCTATGTCGGCTGGACCGATCACTGAAAGCACGCCGTACTCCGTAAGCGAATGAATTATCTGACGTGCGAGAGCCGGGGGCCGTTATGCCCCCGGCTTTAACGTCATGGTCCCTGCCCGCTCCAGTCACGCCGTGACATACCGCTGGGCCTGCAAACCCCGGATGGAATTTGCCTCACGCCTTCGTGAAAACAATGCTTGATACCGCCCCGACAGGCCGGGTAAAGGACGCCCAATGTGCGGCGGCATGCGCAAGTCGTGGGCATGACCCGATCCTGCCAGGCAGTCTCGGCTCTGTCCGCCCTCACCCGTTGTATCGTCGTCGTTTTGAAAATACTGCGCCGCATGTTTTCGGCGCCTGCTTTGGGGGGAGTTGCGGAGATGCAGAGCATGAGGAGCATTTCCGGCATGACCCGGGTGCGCATTCGATGGGCCTGAATGCTGTCCTGGAGGGCGTGACCGGGCGGGTTATCCAGCGATCCACGCCAACGCGGCGCCGGTATCTGGAGCTGATTGCACGCCAGCAGGACCGAGGTGTCAACCGTCCGCGCCTGGCCTGCGGCAACCTTGCTCATGCCTTCGCAGCGGCCGGCGACGACAAGCAGACAATTCGCGCCGGCAGCGGCATGAATATCGGCATCGTCAGCGCCTATAACGACATGCTGTCGGCGCATCAGCCTTATGGCCGGTATCCCGACCAGATGCGCCTGTTCGCGCGTGAACTTGGGGCAACCGCACAGGTAGCAGGTTGCGTGCCGGCAATGTGTGACGGCGTGACACAGGGACAGCCAGGCATGGAGCTTTCTCTGTTCAGCCGGGATACGATCGCCCTTTCCACGGCTGTGGCGCTGAGCCACGGCATGTTCGAGGGAGCGGCGCTGCTAGGCATCTGCGATAAGATCGTGCCTGGATTGTTGATGGGGGCGCTGCGCTTCGGCCACCTGCCGATGATCCTGGTGCCGGCGGGGCCTATGGGATCAGGTCTGCCGAACAAGGCCAAGCAGGAGATCCGCCAGCTTTTCTCGGAAGGAAAGGTCGGTCGGGAAGAATTGCTGGAAGCTGAAGCCGCGTCATATCACAGTCCTGGAACATGTACGTTCTACGGCACCGCCAACACCAATCAGATGATGATGGAAGTCATGGGGCTGCATGTGCCCGGCGCGGCCTTTGTCCCCCCGAATACCAAGCTGCGCCAGGCGCTGACACGTGAGGCGGTGCATCGGCTGGTGGCAATGGGCGCCGAAGGTGATGATTATCGTCCGCTGGCGCGATGCATCGACGAGAAGGCGATTGTCAATGCCGCGGTCGGACTGCTGGCGACTGGAGGATCGACCAACCTGGCGATCCATCTGCCGGCGATCGCCCGTGCCGCCGGGATCATCATCGATTGGGAGGATCTGGATCGCCTGTCGAGTGCGGTGCCGCTTCTGACCCGCATCTATCCGAACGGCACGGCGGACGTGAACGGTTTCCACGCTGCGGGCGGCATGGGATTCGTCATCGGTACGCTGCTGGATGAAGGATTGCTGCACGATGACATCCTGACCGTCGCGGCGGGTGGTCTGCATGCCTATGCCGGCACGCCCCAGTTGAAGGATGACGTGCTGACCTGGAGCGAGCGGCGAGTGCATTCTGGTGACGAGACCATCCTGCGTCCGGCGACGGCTCCCTTCCGTGCCGATGGCGGCATGCGGCTGATGCAGGGCAATCTGGGGCGCGGGATTTTCAAGACCAGCGCAGTCGCCCCGGAACGCTGGACCATCGAAGCGGCTGCGGCTGTGTTCGATGACCAAGAAGACGTACTGCGTGCCTTCCGGGCGGGCGAACTGAATCGTGATGTGATCGTCGTCGTGCGGTTCCAGGGACCAGCTGCAAACGGAATGCCCGAACTGCACAAGCTGACGCCGTCGCTCAGCGTGCTGCAGGACCGCGGATATCGCGTGGCCCTGGTGACCGACGGCCGCATGTCGGGAGCCAGCGGCAAGGTTCCGGCGGTCATTCACCTGACACCCGAGGCCTTGCCGAACGGTCCCTTGGCATACGTACAAAATGGCGACACGATCCGTCTGAGCGCTGGAGATGGTTCCATAAACGTGCTGGTTGATCAGGCCGAATGGAGTGCCCGTACCCCTGCGACACAGCCGGGACAGGAAGACGGCACAGGACGGGAGTTGTTCTCATTCATGCGTACGGGTGCAGATGGTGCCGAACAAGGCGCATCGGCCATGCTCGCGGCGATGGAGAACCGGGCATCCTGAAGGACACCCAGAATAGAGAGACGATATATGTCTGAAATCGATCGCATTATGACGCTGTCGCCGGTGATCCCGGTACTGGTGGTGCATGACCTCACCCATGCCCGCCCAATCGCGGAAGCGCTGGTCGCCGGGGGATTGCGGGTGCTGGAAGTCACCCTGCGTACGCCGATCGCGTTGGACGTCATTGCGGAAATGGCAAAGGTTGAGGGGGCGGTTGTCGGGGCCGGCACCGTCCTGAATGAGGCAGATCTGGATGCCAGCATCAAGGCCGGCGCAGGATTTATTGTCAGTCCCGGCCTGACCGACGCGTTGGGCAAAGCCGCGATCGCACGCAACATTCCGTTTCTGCCGGGGATCGCCAATGCAGGCGATATCATGCGCGGATTGGAGTTAGGATTTAACCGCTTCAAGTTTTTCCCTGCGGAAGCATCGGGCGGCATCAAAGCGTTGCAAGCCCTGGCGGCGCCCTTTGGTGCTGCGCGATTCTGCCCAACGGGCGGAATTGACCAAATGCGGGCGCCGGAGTGGCTTGCCCTGCCCGCGGTCCGATGCATCGGCGGTTCCTGGCTGGTGCCGCCCGGAACGCCGGACGTGATCGAAATCCGCAACCGGGCCGCTGACGCGGCAGCGTTGCGCAAGCACTGAACCGGCCCCTGATCCGCACGGCGACCACATGGTGTGCCAAGCGGATCATCTGCCGCCAATGGCGGTGGCGCGACCAGGACGTCCAGGGCGCCCTGCCCCAAGGCTTTCGCCAAAGCCGGTACGGCTGAATGCTGCAGGAAGTTCGGCCAATGCCGCGACCATCGGAAATTCGGCCACGCGCTGGGTTGATATCGGGAAAGCCTATTCCACCCCGAAGCCATCATGCCTGTGGAATGGGAAATTTTGGCTGGGGGACCTGGATTCGAACCAGGGCTGACCGGGTCAGAGCCGGTAGTTCTACCGCTAAACTATCCCCCAGCAAGACAACCAAGGCTTGGCTGCCGTGCGGTGTGGGGCTGATAGCATCGGAGATGCGGTGTGACAAGCGCCTTTATGGCCAAGTTTTCTCCTTGGGGGCATATTTATCTTGCCCTTCCTGCGGCTCCGCACCCAGAATGCATAGAATAGCGGCAAAGGGTCCGTCCGATGGACAACACGATGTCCTGGCGCGATGGCCAGGAGGAGGCAAGGCTCTCTCACGTCTCGGCGTTTAGGCCGAATCACGGCTCTGCAGGCATGTATGGCGCGATTGATCTGGGGACGAATAATTGCCGCCTGATGATCGCGACCCCGACCGCGAACGGCTTCCGGGTCGTCGACAGCTTTAGCCGAATCGTGCGGCTGGGCGAAGGATTGCAAAGCACCGGACGCCTGAGTCCCGCAGCGATGGACCGAACAGTCGAGGCGTTGCATATCTGCGCTGCACGAATGGGACGTCGGCGGCTTCGCCGCTATCGCGCGGTAGCCACCGAAGCGTGTCGCCGGGCTATCAACGGCGCAGACTTCATCCGGCGGGTCCGCCAGGAGACCGGCCTGGACATCACCGTCATCTCGCCGCGCGAGGAAGCTGAACTGGCAATGGAGAGTTGCGCTCCACTGCTACATGACGACCGGTTGTCGCCATCACGCACACGGGCCGTCCTGTTCGACATCGGCGGAGGGTCGACCGAGATTGCCTGGGTACGGATGGACCGGCGGGCTCGTCGCCAGGAACTGGGTGGATATCTGAGCCTGCCCGCAGGGGTCATCACCCTGGCGGAGCAGTTCGGTGAATCGGCGTTCACCGATAGCGGCTATCGGCAGATGGTCGACCTGGTCACACGGCAATTGCGTACCTTCGAGAACGTGCATTGCATCGGCCGTGAAATCAGCCGTGGCACGGTCAGCCTGATGGGGACCAGTGGGACCGTTACCACGTTGGCCAGCATCGCATTGTCGCTAAGTCGCTATAGCCGCATGGCCGTGGACGGAACCATCCTGCTTTCCGGACCCGCGCTGGATGCGATTCGTACTCTCGCCGCTCTTGGGCCATCCGGCCTGCGCCAGCATCCATGCGTAGGGCCGGACCGCGCAGTCTACGTCATGCCGGGATGTGCGATCTTCGAGGCAATCCATGCGATTTGGCCCGTTCCTGAGATCATCGTAGCGGATCGTGGGCTGCGCGATGGTATGCTGCTGCGCATGATACACGATTCGACGGCGATGCCCGTGCCATCGCTTGCTTCTGCCTTGCGCTTTCCGCCCCTTTCGGCCGCAGACCTGTCCCATCCATGAAACGGCCTCCTTCGGCCGGAAACGGCAAATCAAGGGTCCCTGGAAAGGCGCTGCAAAGCAGCGCGACACCGGGTGGCAAGGATGCCAGCGCCGACTCCGGCACCGTGGCATCGAGTCGGACGCATGCGGTCTCTCTGCGCACAGCGCGGGGCCGGACCACGGCCCAACAGCGCTGGCTGAACCGGCAACTGAACGATCCTTATGTACAGGCTGCGCGCAAGCAGGGATGGCGGTCACGAGCCGCATTCAAGCTGATTGAACTGGATGATCGGTTCCATCTGATTCGCCCTGGCATGCGGATAATAGACCTGGGCGCAGCACCGGGCGGCTGGACCCAGGTCACCGTCAAGCGCGGCGCCTCGAACGTGGTCGGGGTCGATCTGCTGCCGGTGGATCCGGTGAACGGAGCGACGATCATCGAGGGAGATTTCAACGAGCCCGACATGCCCGACCGGTTGATGGCGCTGCTGGGCGGCCCGGCCGATCTGGTCCTATCGGATATGGCACCGAATACGACCGGGCATGCGCCGACCGACCATCTGCGCATCATCGGCCTGGCTGAACTGGCATTGGATTTCGCCACGAAGGTCTTGGCACCCAATGGCGCCTTCGTCGCCAAGGTGTTCCAAGGTGGGTCCGAAAAACAGATGCTGCTGCCGATGAAGCAAGCATTCGCGACCGTCCGCCATGCCAAGCCGCCGGCCAGCCGCAAGGAATCGAGCGAGCTTTATGTTATAGCTACCGGCTTCCGCCCCGAGCGGATCCGATCCACGGTCTGAAGCCCGAGAGCGCCCGCGCTGTCTGGCGGGCGCCCCCGATCCGGATCAGGCAGGTTGTTCGTCGTGCGACCACAGCCAGGCCGCCCCGCGCACACCCGAACTGTCGCCATGCACGTTGCGTACGATAGGCGTATTGCAGCGCGGGGTAATAACGTAGCGCGGCATCAGCAACGGGACACGTTCGTAGATCGACTGCACGTTGGAGACGCCGCCGCCCAGCACGATAACGTCCGGATCCAGGAAATTGATTGCCATCGCGCAGGCCCGCGCCAGACGGTCCATATATCGATCAAGCGCACCGATCGCAGTGATGTCGCCTGCTTCGGCCGCAGCTTCGATGCCCGCTGTGCTGCGATGACCCGGCCCCTGCCAATCCTGTGCCAGCGCCGACCCGCTAAGATAGCGTTCCAGGCAGCCTTCATTACCGCAGAAACATTTTGGCAGAGGCATTTCCTCGATTCGCGGCCAGGGTAGAGGTATATGGCCCCACTCGCCGGCGATATGATGAGCACCAGCCAGCAACTTGCCGTCGACGATGATCCCGCCTCCCATCCCGGTGCCGATAATCACGCCCAGCACGACGCTGCGGCCGGCACCAGCGCCATCGACTGCCTCGGACAGAGCGAAGCAGTTGGCATCATTCTCGACGCGAACTTCACGCCCTACGGAAGCGGTCAGGTCGCGACCGAATGGCTGATTGTTCAGCCACGTCGCGTTGGCGTTCTTGATAACGCCGGTATCGGGACTGATCGATCCCGGAATGCCGATCCCGACCGTTCCCTGGCCGCCCAGCTCGGCATCGACGCCGGCGACGAGGTCGCGAATCGCGAGGACCGCGCCATCGTAATGGCCGGGATTTGCGATGCGTCGCCGAATGATCTCATGTCCATCGGCCCGTGCAAGGGCCGCGATTTCGATCTTGGTGCCGCCAAAATCGATCCCGATCCGATAGTCGGTCATGTCCATCCCGTGATCCGTGATATTCTATATGTTGGTTATTTCTTCTATGGTCGGTTGGTCCATGCCGTAAAGACGGTCTTGAACGTTGACCAACGCTGACCACGGCCTATTTACCGGAGCCCCTCCTGCCATGAGCGAGACCGTGCTCGACCTCAAAGGGCTCAATTGCCCTCTTCCCGTCCTTAAGGCCAATCGGACACTGCGATCCATGCAGCCGGGCGAGCGGTTGCGGGTCATTGCGACGGATCGTGCCAGTGTTGCGGATTTCCAGGCTTTTTGTCGGGAAACCGGTCATGCGTTGATTGCCTTCGGAGAGGATTCGGGCGTTCTGTCGTTCGTTATACGGCGGCGGGCGGACATGCCGGTCGAAGCGAATCAGGCGACGTTTCCGGACGTCTGATGTGCGACATTAAAACCGATTTTCTAATTTTTTATTGCTTTTTAGACGCGTGGCCCGAAAGCCACAGCGACCACAAATTCATGCCATACCCCCTATGCCCTTGGCAGATGCGTCTGTCAGGGGGTAATTCCTCCGCCTCATGATGGAAATGTCGTACCCATGACGGATGATCTGTCCAAACTGTCCTTCGAGGACGCTCTGGCCCAATTGGAAGAGATCGTGCGTCAGCTTGAAGGCGGGCAACTCCGGCTTCAGGACGCCATTGCGTCCTATGAGCGTGGCGCCGCCTTGAGGCGGCATTGTGACAGCAAGCTGAGCGAGGCCGAGGCCCGCATTCAGGCGATCATCCAGCGCGCAGACGGCACGCTGGAGACGAGTTCAATGGATTGATGCCCTGATGAGCCAGACAACAGTGAGCGCCCCCGCACCGGATTCCGCGCTGCGCACCAGGTTGCTGAGGGAATCCATGTCCAGTCGGGCCAAGGCCGTCGAAGCGACCATTGACCAGCTCCTGCCGCCTGCAGCGGGTGCCGAGGGACGGGTCGTGGAGGCAATGCGGTATGCGACCCTCGGGGGAGGCAAGCGCCTGCGCGGTTACCTGGCTGCGGAAGTCGCCAGCCTGTTCGGTGTCGATCCTGCCCGCTTCAACCGGGTCGCGGCTTCAGTGGAGATGCTGCACGCCTATTCGCTGGTGCATGACGATTTGCCTGCCATGGATGACGATGACCTGCGCCGCGGCCAGCCTTCGACGCATCGGAAGTTCGATGAAGCCACTGCCATCCTGGCTGGCGATGCGCTGCAGACGATGGCATTCGAGATCCTGTCCGATGCCGCAACCCATTCTGATGCCGCCATTCGGATCGGCCTGGTATCCGCCCTGGCGGCGGCATCAGGCGCAGCCGGCATGGTTGGCGGGCAAATGATCGACATGGCGGGTGAAGGTCGCGCCCTTTCCCTGCCTGAAGTCGAGAGGCTGCATGCCCTCAAGACCGGCTGTCTGATTCGCTATGCAGCAGAATCGGGAGCCATCCTGGGTGACGCGGATCTGTCGCTGCGCACCCGTATTGCGGCATATGGGCGCGATTTGGGTGCGGCGTTTCAGATTGCCGATGACGTGCTGGATGCCACGGCCAGTGCCGAAGAGCTGGGCAAGACTGCAGGCAAGGATGAAGCCGCTGGCAAATCCACCTATGTCGCCCTGTTAGGTGTCGAAGGGGCCGCGCGCGAGGCCCGCCGGGTTGCCGAGCGGGCGCAGGCGTATCTTGATTGTTTTGGTGCCGAGGCCGACAGGCTGCGAGACCTTATCCAATACGTGGTTGACCGCAGGAGCTGAGAGCGATGTCCGAACAACAGGCTGGGGGACCGGAGCGCGAGGGCGCGGTTCCGACGCGCGGGCGCTTTCCGCTTTTGGACCGGGTTTCGTATCCGGCGGACCTGCGCAACCTGTCGATCGAGCAATTGAGGCAGTTGGCGGAGGAACTGCGGGCCGAGACGGTGGACGCGGTATCGACGACGGGCGGGCATCTGGGTGCGTCGCTGGGCGTGGTCGAGCTGACGGTGGCGCTGCATGCGGTGTTCGACACGCCTGCCGACCGGATCGTCTGGGATGTCGGCCACCAGGCCTATCCCCACAAGATCCTGACCGGGCGGCGCGCGGCCATCCGCACCCTGCGCCAGCCGGGCGGCCTGTCGGGCTTCACCCGCCGCTCCGAGAGCGAATACGACCCGTTCGGCGCCGCCCATTCCTCGACCTCGATCTCCGCCGGGCTGGGCATGGCCGTGGCGCACCATCTGCGCGCCGCCCACGATCCCGCCTATCGCGAGCGCAATGTCGTCGCCGTGATCGGCGACGGCTCGATCTCGGCCGGCATGGCCTATGAGGCGATGAACAATGCCGCGGCCGCCGGGCCCGGCGCCTCGCGCCTGATCGTGGTGCTGAACGACAACGAGATGTCGATCGCCCCGCCGGTCGGCGCCATGTCCGCCTATCTGTCGCGGCTGATGTCCTCGCGCCAGTTCCTCGGCCTGCGCGACCTGGCCGGCAAGATGGTGCGCCGCCTGCCCGACCGGCTGGAACGCACCGCCAAGAAGGC
This sequence comes from Nguyenibacter sp. L1, assembly GCF_035199985.1. GTDB lineage: Bacteria > Pseudomonadota > Alphaproteobacteria > Acetobacterales > Acetobacteraceae > Gluconacetobacter > Gluconacetobacter vanlangensis. The sequence continues at coordinate 101,830 of NZ_CP127015.1, read as the reverse complement.
CGAGGAATATGCCCGCGGCATGATCACCGGCGGCACGCTGTTCGAGGAGCTGGGCTTCTATTATGTCGGTCCGGTCGACGGCCACGACATGAGCCAGCTCGTGCCCATCCTGCGCAACCTGCGCGACGCCGACGACAAGGGCCCCATCCTGCTGCATGTCGTCACCGAGAAGGGCCGCGGCTATCGCCCGGCCGAGGCGGCGGGCGACAAATACCACGCCGTGGCGAAGTTCAACGTCGTCACCGGCGAGCAGAGCAAGGCCCCGCCGGGACCGCCCAGCTATACCGCGGTGTTCAGCCGCGAACTGGTGCGCTGCGCCCGGCAGGACGAACGGATCGTGGCCATCACCGCCGCCATGCCGTCGGGCACCGGGCTGGACGCCTTCGCCCGCGCCTGCCCCGAGCGGTTCTTCGATGTCGGCATCGCCGAGCAGCATGCCGTGACCTTCGCCGCCGGCATGGCGACCGAGGGGCTGCGCCCGTTCTGCGCGATCTATTCCACCTTCCTGCAGCGCGCCTACGACCAGGTGATGCACGACGTGGTGCTGCAGAACCTGCCGGTGCGCTTCGCCATCGACCGCGCCGGCCTGGTCGGCGCCGACGGCGCCACCCACGCCGGGTCGTTCGACCTGAACTATCTGGGCTGCCTGCCGGGCATGACCATCATGGCCCCCAGCGACGAGCTGGAGCTGCTGCACATGACGGCCACCGCATGCGCCTTCGATGACGGGCCGATCGCGCTGCGCTATCCGCGCGGCAACGGGCTGGGCCTGGCCCTGCCCGAACAGGGCAGCGTGCTGGAAATCGGCCGCGGACGGATCATCCGCGAGATGGGCCGCCAGTCCGGGCGCGAAAAGGGCGGCATCGCCATCCTGTCGCTGGGCACCCGCCTGGCCGACGTGCTGAAGGCCGCCGACCTGCTGACCGCCGGGGGCCTGCCGCCCACCATCGCCGACGCGCGCTTCGCCAAGCCGCTGGACACCGCGCTGATCGACAACCTCGCCCGCAACCATGCCGTGCTGCTGACCGTCGAGGACGGCGCCGAGGGCGGATTCGGCGCCTTCGTCATGCACCATCTGGCCCGCAACGGACTGCTCGACACCGTCCGCGTCCGGCCCATGACGCTCCCGAACCGCTTCATCGATCACAACACTCAGGACGCCCAATATCGCGAGGCAGGTCTCGACGCACAGGCCATCGCCGCATGCGCGCGAAACGCCCTGGGCGTTGCGACGTCGCAGCAGACGGCCTGATCGGCAAAGACGGGTCGATCGGCATGGCCAAGCGGCGGGTGGACCAGATGCTGGTCGATCGAGGATTGGTGGAAACCCGTAATCGGGCGCAGGCGCTGATTCTCGCCGGTGTCGTGTTTTCCGGCGACCGGCGGGTGGCCAAGGCCGGCGACCAGCTACCCGAGGACGCGCCACTGCTGCTGAAAGGACAGGACTTTCCCTGGGTATCACGTGGTGGGATCAAGTTGGCCCATGCGCTGGCACATTTCAGTCTGCCCGCGAAGGGAGCGATCTGCCTGGATATCGGCGCCTCAACCGGCGGCTTTACCGACGTATTGCTGACGCATGGAGCCGCGCGTGTCTATGCGGTCGATGTCGGGCACGGACAGTTGGCCTGGAAGCTGCGCAGCGATCCGCGCGTGGTCGTGCTGGAAAAATGCAATGCCCGGGCGGTGGACCAGTCGATCGTTCCGGATCCGATCGATGCCTTGGTCTGTGATGCCAGCTTCATCGGCTTACGGACCGTCCTGCCGGCCGGATTAGCTCTCTGCCGGCCAGGTGCGTGGGCGGTGGCATTGATCAAACCCCAATTCGAGGCCGGACGCGAGGCGGTCGGGGCCAAGGGCGTGGTCCGAGATCCCGCTGTACATGAGGCTGTGTGCGCAACCATCCGACAATGGTGGTCCGCCCTGCCCGGCTGGACGGTACTGGGGATCGAGCCCAGCCCGATCACCGGACCGGAAGGTAATCGGGAATTCCTGATCGCTGCGCGCCGGGATACGACTGAGCGCCCCTCCTGATCCCTCTGGTCCCTTCGATTCCACGACGAAGCTAAAGTTCCCCTTTTGTCGTGGAAATGTGGTAGGGAGCTCGGTTTCTGCACAGAACCTGCCGGCAGTGACGTCGGCACGCCAACCGGATGATAGCCAGGCCATGACCGCCGTTACCGCCCCGATGACCGAGCCCGCTGCCGAAACCGGCTTGGCCGCGTCACTTACGGATATCGAGCGCAGGCGGATTCTGGCGAAATCGGCACTGTTCGCGCCGCCGACCGGCCGGTTGCCGGATGGGCGGCGCGACCTGGTCGGACTGTCGCGCGAGGAAATGGGCCAGGCCCTGGCCGAGATCGGTGAGAAGCCATTCCGCACCAAGCAACTCTGGCACTGGATCTATCACCAGGGGGTGACAGATTTCGAGCGGATGAGTTCGATCGCCCGGCCGCTGCAGGCCAAGCTGGCCGAAAGGTTCGTCATAGGCCGGCCGGAGGCCACGACCGTGCAGACCTCGACCGATGAAACTCGCAAATTCCTGTTCCGCTTTCGCGATGGTCAGGAAGCCGAGACAGTCTATATTCCTGACCGGCGCGAGGATCGCGGCGCGGTCTGCATTTCATCGCAAGTCGGCTGCACCCTGTCCTGCACCTTCTGCCACACGGGGACACAGCGCCTGGTCCGCAACCTGGGTGCCGCGGAGATTGTCGGACAGTTCATGGCAGCGCGCGACAGCTATGGCGAGTGGCCCAGTCCGAAGGGCGAGACGCCGCGCTTGCTGTCGACCATCGTGCTGATGGGCATGGGCGAGCCTCTGTATAATTATGGAAACGTCGCCAAGGCCATGAAGATCATCATGGATGGCGAGGGAATTGCGCTGTCGCGCCGGCGTATCACGTTGTCGACCTCAGGCGTGGTACCGATGATGGACCAGTGCGGCGCCGAGCTGGGGATCAATCTGGCGATCTCGCTGCATGCCGTGCGCAATGATCTGCGTGACGAGATCGTGCCACTGAACCGCAAATATCCGATCGAGGAACTGCTCGCCGCCTGCCGCCGCTATCCGGCGGCGAGCAACGCACGGCGGATTACATTCGAATATATCATGCTGCGCGGCATCAACGACAGCGAAGCCGACGCCCGCGAATTGGTGCGGCTGATTGCCGACATTCCTGCGAAAGTCAACCTGATCCCGTTCAATCCATGGCCTGGCAGCGTGTACAAACCCTCGACACGTGAACAACTGGCGAAATTCGCCCAGATCGTGATGGATGCGGGTTTTGCCTCCCCCATCCGGATGCCACGCGGTCGCGACATTCTAGCGGCATGCGGCCAGTTGCGGACAGAAAGCCAACGTGAACGACGCAGCCAGATCGCCTGAGGGAGCCCACATGCGGCGGCGGCGGTCAGGACCCGGAATTCCAGCATGCGTGCTGGCACAGCTCGTCATCCGATGCTAGGACGCCAAGATGGGATGTGGGTCGCGCCGCATCATACACAAGCCTAGACGACAGGAGCGTTTCCCCTATGGCCGCAAAGGACGTCAAGAAGGTCGTTCTCGCCTATTCCGGCGGGCTCGATACGTCCGTGATCCTCCGCTGGTTGCAGACCACTTATGGGTGTGAGGTCGTGACCTTTACGGCGGACCTGGGCCAGGGCGAGGAACTGGAGCCTGCCCGCAAGAAGGCCGAGATGTTTGGCGTGAAAGAGATCTTCGTCGAGGATCTACGCGAGACCTTCGTGAAGGATTTCGTCTTTCCGATGTTTCGCGCCAATACGCTGTATGAAGGCCAATACCTGCTGGGCACTTCGATCGCCCGACCGCTGATCGCGCAGCGCCAGATCGAAATCGCCGAGGCGGTCGGTGCCGACGCCGTGGCCCATGGCGCCACAGGAAAGGGCAACGACCAGGTACGTTTCGAACTGAGCTATTATGCGCTGAAGCCCGACGTGACGGTGATCGCGCCCTGGCGCGAGTGGGACCTGACGTCACGCACCAAGCTTCTGGCCTTTGCGGAGCAGCACCAGATCCCCATCTCCAGGGACAAGCGCGGCGAGGCTCCATTCTCGGTCGACGCCAATTTGCTGCACTCGTCGTCGGAAGGGAAAATCCTGGAAGATCCCGCGGTGGCACCGGATGAAATTGTATTCCAGAGGACGATCTCGCCTGAAGCCGCACCGGATGTCGCAACCGAAATCGCGATCGATTTCGTCTCGGGCGATCCGGTGGCGTTGAACGGTGTCACCATGTCGCCCGCCAGCCTGCTGACGCGCCTGAACGAATTGGGCAAGACGAACGGGATCGGGCGACTGGACCTGGTGGAGAACCGCTTTGTCGGCATGAAATCGCGTGGGGTCTATGAAACACCGGGCGGTACCATTCTGCTGGTCGCCCACCGCAACATGGAAAGCATCACGCTGGATCGCGAAGCCGGACATCTGAAAGACAGCCTGATGCCCCGGTATGCCGAATTGATCTATAATGGATTTTGGTTCTCACCCGAACGGCGGATGCTGCAAGCCCTGATCGATGAAAGCCAACATTCGGTGACCGGCCGGGTCCGCCTGAAGCTGTACAAGGGCAATGTGATCTGCGTCGGTCGTGAAAGCCCCAATAGCTTGTACGATACCCGGGTGGTGACGTTCGAGGATGATGAAGGCGCCTATAATCAGGCCGATGCCCAGGGTTTCATCAAGCTGAATGCACTGCGGCTGCGGCTGGGAGCACAAATCGGGCGGCGCGGCGGCGCGCTGTAAGCCCGCCAGCACGCGCCCCAGCGCGGCCCGACTCTGAGATCGTTCAGATTTCAAACTCGTTTCAAACTTGCAGAAAGCCATATAAAACAACGCTTTAGTCACCTTTCACCCTCCGGGATTCGCTGCGAATTCCGGAGGTAGGATAGTAACCTTCGATCTTTTCAGCACTCGTGACCGAGGTGTTATGAAACGTCTGTCCCGCTTCATTCCCGCCGTTCTCGCGTCGGCGCTGCTGCTTCCTCTGACCGGCTGTGGCGGCGCAGCCAAAGAAGATGAACCCGAACTGACGCCTGCGCAGTTCATGGCGAAGGTCCGGGCGGAACCCGGCGTGAAGACGCTGCCGGACGGACTGGCCTATAAAGTACTGGAATCGGGCCCGAAGGATGGGGAAAGCCCTGCCGTCGGCGACATGATGATGGTCATCTATGAAGGCAGGCTGCCGGACGGGGGTATTTTCGATAGCTCGGACCAGCACGGCCACGGCGCCTATATGCAAATGCCGCTGGACGGGGTGATCAAAGGCTGGATGGAAGCGTTGCCGATGATGCATGTCGGCGACACCTGGATGCTCTATGTTCCGCCGGAACTGGGGTACGGACATCGGTCGATGGGTATCATCCCTGCCGATAGTCCGCTGGTTTTCAGGATTCAGTTGCTGGGCGTCTCCAAGGGGGGGCAGCAGGGATAATGCGAGCCATGTCCGACCCTGTTAAAAGCGGGGGTCGGACGTGATTTACGGGCAGGAAGAGCGGAATTCCGCCACTGGCCAACTGGACCAATCGCGCCGCGCAATCTCTCCAGGGGGGGGGTGCGGCCTGATATCTGTCGGCAGCGGGAAGTATCTCCCTCCTGTCACTCGACCTGTGAATGTTGCCAGCGGGCATAATCATATCGTGCGTGTGTTCGATCGTCGGCGCGGCGGTCATTGAATCGACCTCATCCCCCGCCGCAAGCGGCTCCGATATGATGTGTGCTTGACCTGATGGGGGCGAACGCCTGAAAAGAACGCTCATGCAACGCATTTTTTCCGGCATTCAGCCGAGCGGAATTCCGCATCTTGGCAATTATCTGGGTGCAATCCGCAACTGGATCGCGCTGCAGCGCGATCACGAGTGCATTTTTTGCCTTGTGGACCTGCATGCAATTACGGTGTGGCAGGATCCGGTGGCGCTGCGGCAGCAGACTCTGGGCCAGACGGCTGTGCTGCTGGCCTCGGGGATCGATCCGAAAGCCCATATCCTGTTCAATCAATCGGCCGTGTCCGCGCATGCCCGGCTGGCCTGGATTTTCAACTGTGTCTCCCGACTGGGCTGGCTGAATCGGATGACGCAGTTCAAGGACAAGGCGGGGAAGGACCGCGAAAACCATTCTGCGGGCCTGTATGTCTATCCCAACCTGATGGCTGCCGATATTCTGGCCTATAAGGCCACACGTGTTCCGGTCGGTGACGACCAGCGCCAGCATCTGGAACTGGCCAATGATATCGCACAGAAATTCAACCATGATTATGGGACGGATTTCTTTCCCGAGATCGAGGCCATCATTCCCCCCGGAGCGGCCCGGGTCATGAGCCTGCGCGACGGCACCAAAAAAATGTCCAAATCCGATCCCTCGGCGCAGAGTCGGATCGACATGACGGACGACGCGGACGCGATCGCGTTGAAGATCCGCCGGGCCAAGACGGATTCCGAACCGCTGCCGACCGAGATCGAAGGCTTGCACACTCGTCCGGAGGCCCGGAACCTGGTTGAAATCTATGCCACCCTGGCCGACATGAGTGTGACTGATGTGCTGGCACGTCATGGCGGGGAGGGTTTTGGCCCGTTCAAGGCCGCGCTGACCGAGATTCTGGTCGAGACGGTCTGTTCGATCGGCGTCGAGACGAAGCGCCTGCTGGATGCCCCGGATTACCTTCTGTCCGTTCTGCGCGACGGTGCGGCGCGGGCCAATGCCATTGCCGAACCGATCGTCAGCGAAGCCGAACATATTGTTGGTTTCGTAAAATAGGAGCTGCCCATGCGCCAGGCTCTGCATCGTCTGAGCATCGCCACGCACGGCAAGGGTCTGGTGATGTTCACCCAGGCGGTCCGCCAGTGGGTCGCGGATACCAGCATGGAAAACGGCCTGCTGACGATCTGGTGCCGGCACACGTCTGCGTCGCTGACGGTGCAGGAGAATGCAGATCCGACGGTTCTGGAGGACATCAAGCGGTATTTCGAGGCGCTGGTCCCGGAATCGCCTGGGCGCTATATCCACGACGATGAAGGGCCCGACGACATGCCGGCCCATTTGCGCACCATGTTGACACAAACCCAGCTTTCGATCCCGGTGGCCGATGGACGGCTGGTGCTGGGAACGTGGCAGGGGCTCTATTTGTTTGAGCACCGACGCCATCCCCACCGGCGCGAGATCGTGCTACATCTCATTGGCGAATAAAGGCATGTCAGCCTTCGGGAGCCCAAGCGGGGATTTGGAAACGTGCCGGGCAATTATCCTGTAACTGCGGAGAACGCATGAAGGATTCCGGCCGGGGAAAATCCGTCAGATTTTGACGGCGGATCGTGAACCATAGCTGAGTCAGGACAATCACCCCATTGGGGTCGGTTTGACACTGCAACTGCAAGGCCCGATCGATATCGACGTGAAAGCTGTCACGGAAGACGCCCAGAAGCGCGGCATGTGTTACAGTCTGGCCGGCCTGAGCGCGGAGATAAACACCAAATGACGTATCCGCGAGCCGAGTCCGCATGACCAACGCCGTGTGAAAGAAATTTTCAGCCGGCATTCCAAAGCATTGCACATGCTTGCGATATTCGTGCGCCACCAGGTCATCGCGCAGATGTGCGACTGTCTGTGCCAATGCCCGTCGGGTCGTATCACTGATGCGAACAGGCACATAATGATCCTGGCCGCCATAAATGTCGCAGCCGACCGCCCACCAGCGCTGCGGGGGAACGTCCGCATCCACAAGATCCTGCGGGCGCGAGGCCCAGAGGCCATGCAGGCCGATCAATGGCTTATGGGGTTGGTCCGCCAGGCATCCGGCGCCACGGGCGCAGAAGCCCGGCTGCCACGTCAGGGCCAACGTATAATGTCCGAAATCGCCGTGCATGGCAGGGTGTAGGGCAATACCCTCGCTGCCCTCCGGTGTGGGTGTTCGGGCACAGCCGGCCAGCCCCAGGATGAGTAATCCCCCCACCAGCACCCTGGTGGCGCGCCGGATCATCCGGGCAAGGACATGGGCGATCGGTGTGGGCGCTTCTCCACATGCACAATCGGGCGGGAACAAGGCAACCTGCGAGAGGTGGCTGTAGGAGCCGATCGTGCCGTCACAGCAGCGACGTTCGGACCGGATGCTGACCGTCACGGACTCAGAACTCGGCCACAGTGCGGATGCTCTCGCCCCGCCTCGTCAAGATCGCAGCTCTCATTGATCCGCTCCGGCGGCAGCTAGGGAGTGACAAGGTCGTCAATATTAACCCGGCCATCCATACACCAGTCCACGATTATAGGCACATCGCTCTGTGTGCCGTCGGGCATCAACTCCCTGCCCTGCATCGCGTGGACTGCCCGCCACGTCCACGGCCGACGCTTTCCTGATCTGTTCCATCGATAAATCTTTACCCATCAAGGATCCGGGGGCGAGTGAGTTCAATCTCCGCCGGAGCGGTTTCCATCCCACGACAGAAGATGTCGGGATCATCACAAAATTCATCCGGTTCGTCAGGCCATTGTCTTTCCTGCGCCGTCATGCGAGCCACGGTGTCGTGACGCGTCGATCGGGTCGCGCGTCATCAATCCGTGCAGAGGAGGCAATGAACCGCGATGATAGTGGACCGAAGGATCGGCCTGTTCATTCTGATGCGGGAAAGCCTGCTGTCACTGGCCGTTCTGGCCGCATGGGACGTGTTCGTGGTCGTCATGTTCCAGGTCTTTCATCAGGATTGGATGGAGCAGCCTACCCTGCCGATCTCATTGATCGGGTCGGCGCTTGTCCTGTTCCTGAGCGTGCGGAACACGGCCGCCTATAATCGTTGGTGGGAGGCGCGGACGTTATGGGGCGCGGTTACCAATAATTGCCGGTCTTTCGGCAGGCAGGCCGGCACGCTGCTGGGCGGCCGTCCGGATCTGGCCCGGGCGATGGCAGCCTACCCTTATGCATTGCGCGGCGCGCTGGGGCGGCTGGACAGCTCGGAAGATGTCGGGCGGCTATTGCCGCGCGCCATGCGCCAGGCAATCAGCGGCTGGACGAACCAGCCGAACGCCATCCTGTATCAGATCGGCCTGGCGGTGAATGAGGAAGTCGCCCGGCAGAGCATCGATGGGGCGGTACACGGGCAGATAGACCGGATATTATCCGACCTGGCAAACGCCCAGGGTGGGCTGGAGCGGATTCGCAATACGCCATTGGCCATCCAATTTTCTCTAATCCCGCGGCTGGTTACCAACGTGTTCTGCGTCGTGCTGCCGTTGTCCATGGTGCAGACATTGGGTTGGATCACGCCGCTGGGATCATCTCTGGTGGGGTTGCTGTTCGTGGCGCTGGACAAGATCGGAAACGACCTGCAGAATCCGTTCGTACGGTCACCACATGCGCTGCCGATGCTGACGATGGCGCGCACGATCGAGATCGACCTGTTGCAGCCGGATGAGCAGCCGGTGGGCGGCCCGATTCCACCGGTGCGTGGCGTTCAAGGCTGAGATTTCCGCGCATCAAGACAGAATATGAAAAATGTGGTATACGGGACCGCATGAGCATGTTCAGAACGACCCCCAAAGGCGGCGTGACCGATGCAATGGCCCGTACCGCCGCCGCCGCAACTGCCGCGCAGGCCAAAACCAAGGTCAAGGACGAAGATCCGTTCCGTGAAGGCGACGCGATCGTCTATGCTGCCCATGGTGTTGGACGCGTGGACAGGATCGGTGTTGACGAGATCGCGGGTACCAAGCTGGAAATGATCCAGATTTCATTTCCCGGCAATCAGATGACCTTGCGCATTCCACTGGCGAAAGCTCGTAAGGCGGGATTGCGCAAAATCGTTTCGCGCGAGATCGTTGACAAGGCTATGGCCATCATTAAGGGCAAACCGCATGTCAGCCGTGGCATGTGGGCACGCCGTGCCGTGGCCTATCAGGAAAAGATCAATTCCGGCGACCTTGTGCAGATCGCCGAGGTGCTGCGCGACCTGCGTCGGAATGTCGACAGTCTGGATGGGAGCTTCAGCGAGCGCAAGCTGTTCGAAGCGGCGCAGGAGCGTTTCGTAGCCGAAGTCGCGGTGCTGGAAGGCAAGGAGCCGGCCGCGGTGCTGGAGGCCCTGACGTCGGCAATGAAGTCGGCCTGATCGTTCTGGGGACGACCAGCACGACGACACGAAGCTCCGGCGGTTACCCGCCGGAGTTTTTTATGTCTGTTCGATCATGGCAGCCGGTGGCGGAAAGAGCACGTCGTAAGCCCAGGTGAACATAAAATTATAAGCCAGGTAGAATAGGGTGAGACCGATATTGGCCAGGAAGGCGGCCGGTAGTCCCCGCCCCAGACAGAACGCGATCGCCGGGACCAGGAGGGCGATCAATCCAACCTGGTAGAGCACGGCATGAATAACGCGGTCAGCCAGGCTTTTGCCTGCCGTTCCCTTTATTCGCAGCATTGTGTGATCGAACAGCCAACTGAAGAGATAGTTCCAGCTTACGGCCACAATGGTGGAACCAAGGCCGATCATGCCCATGTCGAACATGGTGATTCCCAGCAGCAGTCGGCCGCCCGGAACGACAAGCGCGAGCCCCAATATTTCGTACAGGAGCGTATAGCGGATCCGATCGGCCATCGTGCGCATGATCAGCGTGCGGCAGACCCGGACGATTCGGTGGAGGCCGAGGTGCCACGCCGCCAGCGCCGCGTAGCCAGGCGCCAGGACAGGCGCAATCCGCCCCACTGCTGTGCCAGCCACCCCCCATTGACCAGGGCCGCTTCGGCTTTCGGGTCGCCGGTTTCGACTACACGGCGAGAGAAATTGGCGGTGCCCAGCATCATGTCCCACCATGGGAAAACCGCCCCGTAATTGCATGAATCTCGACCCGCCGAGCGTGTGCCATGATGTACGCGATGAAATTGCGGCGATACCAGAAACCTTTCGCCCAACCAGCCGAACCCAACCCGGGTATTGGCATGCGATAGGCTTTCGACCAAGCGCAGCAAGAGGATCAGCAAGGGGAATTGTAGTGGAGGCACCCCTATCAGCAGTCCAACCGCAATTGCCCAAGCATAAGAGATGATGTCATCAAGGAGGTGATTGCGATCGTCGGACCAGAAGGTCATGTGCGTCTGGGCATGGTGCAGAGCATGCAACCCGTACCACCAGGCGAAGACATGCGACAGACGATGTCGCCAGTAATCGGCGAAATCGAGGATCACCGCGTAGAGGAAGAACGTGGCGACCGGCCAGTCCATCAAGGAGGGAAACAACGATTCCAAAGTGGGTGGAATATAACCGTGATCGGTCAGAAATCCATTCAACCAGGTCTGGATTTCATAAAATCCGAAGAATGTGACCAGCGGAAACAGACCGATCCGCGCAACGACGGTATAGACAATATCCATTGTCACATTGTCGCGGTTTTCCCATCTATGCAGCGGCCAGATGCGTTCCAGGGGCACGCAGATCACCAAGTTCAGGATCACCTGCAACACGCCGTAAATCGCGAACATGGCCCAGAGGAAGGACGTATCTTCCCATTCCATCCAGCCGAAATGGTAGAGAATAGGGATCAGCCAATTCTCCTGGATCCAGCCGGCGAGCCATGTGAACGGGTCGATCATGCCATCGGTCCTGTCGTCGTACGTGTCATGACGCACAATCTATCGCATCATGGCTGGAAGGTTCCACCCGCCGCGATCAGAACCCGCGGCCACATGCGACGTTGGAGACATGATGGTTTTTGCGCGTTCCTTCTGCCCAGCCAGAGGCGGAGGCACGATCCGATGGATATAGCCCCTATTCTGCTTGTCGAGGACGATTTCCTGATTCGCGCGACCCTCGCAGCATATCTTCGTGAACGAGGTGGCTTCACGATAGTCGAGGCTGACGACGCGACGGAAGCATTGGCGGTCATTGAGGCGTACCCCCGATTATCGATCCTGGTGACTGATATACAGATCCCCGGCACGCTCAATGGGGTGGGCGTTGCGGCTGCGGCCCGCAGGAAATGGCCGGATTTGCCGGTGCTCTACGTGACCGGCGCCTGGCCACGCGATGGGGAATCGACGGGCGGGGACAAGCGCGATAGCTATGTCGAGAAGCCTTTCGAAGGCTCCGCAATCCTAAGGCGGATCCGCACCATGCTACACGGGGCCGACAACCCGGATTTCTTAACCTGATGACCCTTTCCCACACGCCATCCGCGACGCCAAGTGCTGTCCTGCGTCAGGCACTGGAGCTCATCAGCGCCGGAGGATTTGCCGAGGCACGTAGCCTGCTGGAGAGATTGGTGGAGCGGTGCGACGAGAGGGCGGGCCTGCTGATGGCCTACGCCCTGGCAGGCAGCCATGAACCGGTCGCTGCGGCCAACTTGTTCTGCGTTCTGGCCGACCGCCACCCGCAGGCTGTTCACCCAGCGTATGAACTGATCGAAATATTAGCGGCCTGCAAGCGTCGCGCGGACGCCGAGCCGGTCTTGCAGGAGGTCGTGCGGCGCACGCCACACGATGGTCGGGCCCTTGAGGCGCTGGGTGAACTGCTGATCCAGTTGGGACGGCTTGATGATGCCGCAGTCTGGCTGCAGAAAGCCATCGCGCTGCGCCCGGACAATATCACGGCACGAAACCTGATGGCGGCGTGCCTATCGGAGCAGGGACGACTGGCCGAAGCCGACGCCATTTTCCGCGCCATTCTGGCGGAGCATCCGAATGATGCACGCACCCTCGCCAACCGGGGCGCGCTGCTGTCGACGGAGAATGCTGCCGATCTGGCACTGGCGCATTATCGCCAGGCAATTGCGTTGAATCCGCACGACGCCCGTGTAAGGCTGAATCATTCGATCGCGCTGTTGAAAGACGGTCAGTACGCGCCAGGCTGGCACGAACATGAATGGCGTTTTCGCCTGCCCGGACGGAGCGCCCCTCGAGCCGCGACGCTCATGAGGTCGCTGACGCCGGATCTGAACCTGCGGGGCAAACGGATCCTGGTGACGCACGAACAGGGTCTGGGCGATACGCTGATGTATCTGCGCTACCTGCCGCCGTTGGCACGACGTGGAGCACAATTGATCATATCGGTGCCCGAGACACTGGCCGGGCTGGTACGGCGCATTCCCGGCGTGCATCATGTGATCTGCAATACGCAGCCGATACCGCCGCATGACTGGCATTGCCCATTCATCAGTCTGCCCCGGATATTTGCGGCAACCGAGACCCCGATGGGAGACCTCGCCCCCTATCTGACCGCGGACCCTAACTGCATCCGGCATTGGCGGTCTTATCTACCATCCAATGGCCGGCTGAATATAGGACTGGTCTGGGCCGGCGCACAGCGACCCGACATCGCGGAGGCACAGATCGTCGATCGGAAGCGGTCCGTCAGACTGGATACCCTGGCACCGCTGGGACGGGTGCCGGGCATCAATCTAGTCAGCCTGCAGGCGGGCCCGTCTTCGCGGGAGATGACTGACATGCCGGAGGGGATGCGCCTGTATGATCCGATGGATGCGGTCCGGGACATGCATGATACTGCGGCGCTAATCGCTTCGCTGGACGCGGTCGTGTCGGTTGATACCGCTGTGGTCCATCTGGCGGGCGCAATTGGACGGCCAGTCATTATGATGGATCGCTACGACAATTGCTGGCGATGGCTGTCCAAGCGTGAGGACAGCCCATGGTATCCCACGCTGCGCATCGTGCGGCAGGCTCGGCCGCGCGTTTGGTCCGATGTCGTGGAACGCGTATCCGCGATCCTGGGCGACATGGCAACCCAAATGGCCACCTGACTCAGGCTATATCCAAAACACGGGCTCGAACCCACCCAGAGACAACCCGGCCTCACGGGTCGGCAAGCCGGCGGCAAACTAATACCGAAATTGGTAAGACAACCCGATGCTGCTGCCCGGGTCGTTTTCCGGCGTTGTGAAACCGGTGACGTTGCCGCCGGTACCGACGGTCGTGTTCAACTTCAACTTCCGTGTCAGGTCCACCTGCACCTGAGCTTGGGTACCCGAACCGGATGTGGCCTGCTTCGCACCGACATAGACCCCGCGCACGACATATTTTCCGGCCTCGACCGCCGTTCCGGTGCCGTTGCCAACCCCTGACGCGCCTGCGAGTTGCAACCGATCCAGCCCCAGCGTGTTGCGCACCTTGCTCAGCGGATCGAAAGCGGAGCCTCCGGTCAGGGTGGCGACCGCTCCCGCGATTTGCGCCATCTGGGTCGGAGAGAGGGACTGGGCATCGGTGCCGAACAGCAGCATCGCCATGATCTGATCTTGCGGTAGCGGCGGCGTGGACGCGAAGGAAATCTTGGGAGCGCTGGCATATCCCCCGACCAACAACCTGGCAGTCCCGGAATTGGTTGCCCGGTCGGCCTCGAAATCCAGGCTGGGATCAATGGCCTGGGTAACGCCGACGCCGTTGAAGGCCACGCGTCCCTTGGCGAAATCCAGCGAGATGCCAGCCAGATTGAAACTGCCGCGTCGCATATTGAAGCCGCCACTGACGACCGGGGAATTGGCAGTCCCACCGACATGGAGGCGCCCATTCATTTCAGCATCCAGACCGTGGCCGCGGACGAACATCTGGCCTGGCGACGAGGCGGTGATATCAAGTCCGATCATCAGGCCGGTGCCCGCGTTCTGCTGAAACTTTGGATTCTGGCCGGGGCGTATGACGTTCAAAGTCGCGATCGATGGCGGCAATGCGTTAGGAATGGTGATATCGGCATGGGGGATAACAATGCTACCCGCGACATCGACACGGGAAGAAAGCTGGCCACGCACGGTCAGGTCGGTATTGATTTCCGCCGTCACCAGATCGCTGGCCAGCGGCCGCGCGTGATCGGCTACGATATGCAGATCGACCGGTAACCCGGGCTGAAACGCCCCGAGGCTGCCGGCGACCGTGATCGTCCCGGGACCGGCCTGTGCCGTCAGATTGTCGAGCACCATACGATCGTCGTGTGCGGTAATCGTGCCTCGGATATTCGACAACTGCACACCCTGAGCGAAATCATGCACTTGTCCGCCGGACAAGGTCATGGTGCCCGAGGCCCGAGGCGAGGTGGGCGAGCCGGCCAGCGATATGGCCAACTGCATCATACCTTCGAGTTGTCGCCCTTGCGCCCCGAGATAGCCATTCGCGGCCGCCAGGTTGATGCGACCAGTGGTCTGGAGCGCCATAGTGCCAGCGGTATTCGTCGGGACTACGCCGCGTATGGCCAGATCCGCCATCGTGCCAGCACGCAGGGTGAGGTCGAGTTGCGCCCGACTACCGGAGAGTTGCGCCGACGCATCCAGATTGGCGGGCGGAATGCCGCCACTGAGATCAGACTCATATTTCAGGCCGCGCCCTATCAGGGTCATTGTTCCCTGCGGGCTGGCCAGCGTACCGCGTAACGCGGCGCGAACAGAAAATGTGCCGTCGGCTTTGGGGGACGGTACAAAGGGCCGGGCGATGGCTGGGGTCAGATCGTTGATCGTGGCAGTAAGTGCAAGTGCAGGACGAACGGAGCCGGCAATGTCGATCTGCGCCGGTGCGACGCCATCCGGCGCCAAGGTGATACGCAGGCGATCGACGCCAGTCGCGTTGCCGAAAGCGACGCGTGCCGGGGCAAGCAGGCGGATATTTTCCCCTTTTGCGTTGGCGCGAAACACACGCAGGGCGACCGATTGCTTCGGCACGTCCAGCACGGCGTCGGCCATCATGCTGGCCGGCTCCCCCAGGAAGTTCTGCAGACTGGCCGTAGCGCTGATCGCCAGGGCGTCCTGCGGTCCCCGGACCGTGATGGCCGCGTTTCCGCTGGCTGCCTGCGTCGTCAGGCCGTCCAGCCTGGCCGACAGATCGCTTCGTGACAGACCCTGAGGATCCATGATGGTGCCGGCCAGCGTGAATTTGCGCACGCCGGCTCGGGCACTGGCCATTGTGCCGTCAAGGCGCACCGCCACGCTGGGCGGGGCTGTCCCCTCTGGGTCGATGGTGTGAAACGACGCTTTGAAGGATCCGGAGAGGTCCTGACCGACCACGCGCGACAGGTCAGCCAGGCGCGTCATTTGCAGGTCCAGAGTGCCCAGTGGGATCGGCTTGCCGGGACTGAAGATAAAATTGGCCTTTCCGGTCGCGCTTTTCCAATCAAGATGGGTTAGATGGAGCGTACGGTTGCCCTGGGCGTCCTGTGCCATATCCGCGGCGAGAGAAAGCGGCGCTCTGTCCAGGCTGCCCTGGACCATGATGGTGCCTTGCGGCGCCGTTGGCAGATGATGGGCAACAATATCAGCCATCAGAGGGCCAACCGGCATGTCGGTACCCCCCACCTGGCCGTCAAGACGCCCAGTCGCCGCAAAATCTGTCATCGGGCCGGTCACGGCGAGATTGAGTGCCGCCTGGCCGCGCAGAGATGGCAGGAGACGCCGCAGATCGTCGATTGCCAGATGCATCGTGGCATTCAGGATTTGCGACCCAGCCCTTGCGGCGCCTGAGACACCATCCGTCCGGGTACCCGCCATAGAGAAATGCGCCGCTTGTCCGTCCAGGGTAAGGCTGTCGATCCGCATGACGCCCCCTGTTGCTCCATGCGGTTGCCGAATGGCGATGCGTGCCGAGACCTTGCCGTCCGGACCGATCAGGCCGACAGCCTGTGCCATGCCGCCGGTGATACCAATTGTGCCATCCAGGCCGATGGTCATTTCGCCGTCCGGTCGGGAGGGCAAAACGAACGTACCGTGCAAGGCAGCATGTCCTGCCACATTAGCCGATCCAGCCGCCGCGAACGGAGCCAACTGCGGCACTGTAAGATCGATTATACCGTGGGCCGGACGTGCGGTCATGACTTGGCCGGCCAAGTGCAGCAACGGGTGCGCAAGCGTGACGTCCAGTGGCGCACCCGCTGCGTCCGGGTGCAGCACCACGTCGAACATGAGAGGGGCCGACGCTAATAAGGTCGGGCGTGGCCCTGGCACCGACAGCCCATCGATGATCGCATGAAGGCGGACGAGGCCTGCCTGGTTGCCGGAGGCTTCATGCCCATCGAACCTGACGGCGATATGATTGGCGCCGACGCCCGCCGCCAATGGCTGATCGATGGTCAATTGGCCCTGGCCAACCGGATGACGCACATCGCCCGAAAGATGCGCGTCCAAGGCGACCGACTGCCAGCCGATACCATCCCGCACCACCATTCGTGGCGCATGGGCTGTCATCGATATCTGAGCTTTTTGATGAATAATATCCAATATTCCATCGATATTGGATGATATATTTCCGGAATTCAGAGCAAATGCCAGATGATTGGCATCGCGCGGCCCATCCATGTCCAATGTCAGGCGCAGCGGGTCCAGCGGCGAAAGACCGGCCGCTGTGGCGAAGCCGCCTGCTCCTTCCTGCGCCGCCAGATGTAAACTCAGTCGCCCGGGGAGAATGGCGGTATGCAGGTTCAGCTTACCGTCATGGTCCAATCGCGCCAGGGCGAGGTCGATCGTCGCGTCGGGCAGGGTCGCGACGTCGGCACCCTTTATTATCGCTGCCAGATGGGCCAGCCGAGCCTGCCCGTCCAGTACGAAGGCAGCCGCAGTGCCGGCGAGATCGGCCCCGGCATCGATCCGGCTGACATGGATGGTCCGGATGTCAATTCCGAGATCCGGACCGATATTCTGACCGGCAGAGGATGACGGGCCGGTCGTCGCCACTTGTGGCAGGCGGGGGATCGCCAAGTGATCCATGGCAATACGATCGACACGCACCTGCCGCGCCAGTAAATAGGTCGGCCGCCAGTCCAGCACCAGCCCGTCGATTGCGAGCCATGTTCCTTTCGGGTCGTTCAGGGCAATATGGCGAACGCGCAGCGCATCGGGGAAGCGGCCCGAAATCCCCTCGAGGGTGACGCTGCCCGCGGTCAGGGCGGCGGTCTGGCGTTCGATGAGATGCCGACCCCAGCCGGTATTGGCGAGAAGCAGGATCACGGCCAGCGCGATTACGGCCAGTGCGGCGGGAATTCCCACGATCAGCCCGGCTACCCAGGCGGCGACCCGCGTCCAGTGTCGTGACCGGCGGGGCATTTGGGGCGGCGGCGCCATCAGAAGGTCTCCCCCAGGCCGATATAGAGTTCCCACGTGTCGCCGTGCGGCGGCCGATTGAGCGGCATGGCGACGTCGACGCGCACCGGGCCGATCGGGGTGTAGTAGCGCACGCCGCCGCCGGCGCCGACGCGCAGCGTGCCATGGAACGGCGCGCTGCCGGTGGCGACCTGGCCGGCGTCGGCGAACAGGGCGGCGCCGAAGCTTTTGAACAGGCGCTGGCGGAATTCGACCGAGCCGGCGTCCATCGCGGTGCCGCCGATGGCGAATTTCGTGTTGGGAAATTGTGGTCCTACACCCTGATAGCGAAAGCCCCTTACGGTGGCGCTGCCGCCGGCATAGAGGCGCTGGTCGGGGGGAATATCGAAGGTCGATGCGCCCTGCACGCTGCCGACGACGGCGCGGACGGCGAGCACGCTGCGGCCGGGGCGTGCGATCCCGAGATGCGCGAGGTCGAAATAGGTCGAACCGGTGGCCTGGAGAATGGTGAAGAAGGCGGTATGGCTGTTCAGCGACATCGATGGCGTGGCGCCGAGCGAGACGCGCGCGCCGTGGGTGGCCGGGTCGATCGGGTTGCTGAGGCCGGTATTGTCGAAATTGGCCGAGAGGGGCAGCGAGACGATGGTGTAATCGTTCGTCATGCCCATCTGCTGGATCTGTTCCTGTTCGGCCTGGGCACCGTAGGAGACGTTCCAGAAGCGTCCGAGGCGGCGGACGATGCCGGCGCGGACCAGCAGCGCGGTCTGGCGGTAGGAATAGAGCAACTGGCGGATGCCTTCGACCCGGACGCTGAGATTCTGGTTGCGGGAGCCGAAATCCGGCTTCATCAGGTCGGCATAGACGTCATAGCCCAGCCCCTGCTGGGCGGAACCGCCCAGGCCGGTGATCAGGGCCGTCAGGCGCAGTTGTTCGGCATTTCCGAACATGTTGTCATGGGTCCAACTGACGCCGGCGCGGCCGCCCAGATCGGTGGAAAAGCCGGCCTGCAACGCGACCAGACGTCGCTTGCCTTCGGTGAAGGCGAAATCCAGCGGCATCTGCCGGTCAGCGGTCAGCGGGGGCATGTCGGCGACCTGCACGTCGGAGAAGATGCCCAGGGATGCCAGGTCCTGGCGCGCGGCCTCGATCTTCGAGGGCTGGTAGAGCTGGTCCGGATGGATGGTCAGGCGGCGCGCGATGAAGGCCGGATGCGTATGCACCAATCCCGACAGGGTGATGGTGCCGATCGTCACCACCGGGCCGCGATGCACCACGTACTCCACGTCCAGGGTCTGCGTCTGCGGGCGCAGCCATGCGGTGGGGGTGCCGACCTGCGCCAGGGCGTGGCCTTCCTCCTTCAGTTGGGACTGGAGCCTGGCGCCCGCCGCCAGCACGTCGGAGGCTATGGCGGGCTGGCCGGCGGCAAGGCCCAGCGCGGCCTTTTCGGGGGCGTCGAGCACGATCGGCGCCGGGCCGTCGCCGGGCGCGGGCCTGAGCGTGACATGGCCGAGATGGAACAGCGCGCCCCGGGTCGGGGTGATGGTGACCTGGACCGTCTGCCCCTGCGGCACCGCCTGCAGCCATTCGGGCAAATGGGGGCTGCGGCCGTCCATGGCGGGGCCGGGGACGGCATCGCCGGCCGGTCGCAGCCCGACCTGGATGCGGACGGTCGCGGCATAATAGCCGTAGCTGTCCAGCGCCGTCGCGAGGCGCGCGTAATCGTTGCGGATCCGCCCCGCCAGCGCGAAGGGGCTGACCGCGCGGGTCTTCTGCAGGGCCAGGAGGCTGGAAGAGGCGCTGATGGCGCTGTCCAGGTCAGCCTGGCCGGTCGGGCGAATCGTCGTGGTGTAGGTTTGCGGGTCGGCGCCGAGCATGGGGTGGGGACAGAGGCCGAGGCCGCAGGCTGCGCCGGCGCATGCCTGAAGGCGCCTGATGACGATTTTTGCCGCCGCCGTGTCCGCCCTGCCCCGCGATGCGGCGCGACGCCGCCCTGACCATGCCAATATGCCGTGTCCCGCCCGTTTCCTCGCACGGCGGACCTGCCGCGCGCCGACGCAGTGTCTATGCCATTTATAAGGCAATGATTTGACGCGACGACAGAAAAACGGGGCTGGCGGTTTTTTGTTGCGGGAATTGGAGGTTCATCTTGACAATCCCGCCGTATCTTTGCCTGATCGATGCAGAGACGCTCGCAGCACCCGGTATCGCAGGGGGAGATTCGCCGCGTGATGATCCTGTTCCATCCCGGCATGGCCGGCACCGGGCCTTGACCCGAAGCTTGACACATATGATGTGTTCCCGCGCCTGCGCGGGATGGTCCGGCGGCGCGACCAGGAAGCCAGTACCGTGACCGAACAGCCTGCCAGCCCCATTGCCATGGAAAAGAATGCCGTGCCCGAGACGCGGGGCCTGCATGTCATCACCTGGGGCTGCCAGATGAACGTCTATGACAGCGCGCGGATGACCGACGTGCTGCGGCCGCTGGGCTATCGCCCCGTCGCGGCGCCCGACGACGCCGACATGGTCATCTTGAATACCTGCCACATCCGGGACCGCGCGGCCGAGAAGGTGTTTTCCGAACTGGGGCGGCTGCGCCTGGTGAAGGAGGCGCGGGCGGCCGAGGGGCGCGAGACCGTGCTGGCGGTTGCGGGGTGCGTGGCGCAGGCGGAAGGCCGGGAGATCCTGGCGCGCGCGCCGTTCGTCGATATCGTGCTGGGGCCGCAGACCTATCACCGCCTGCCGGAGATGGTGGCGCGCGCGGCGCGGGCGGCCGGCGCGGTGATCGACACCGATTTTCCGGCCGAGCAGAAATTCGATTTTCTGCCCGACGCGCAGGCGCCGCAGACGCCCGGCGGGCTGACGGCGTTCCTGACCATCCAGGAAGGGTGCGACAAGTTCTGCTCGTTCTGCGTGGTGCCCTATACGCGGGGGGCGGAAGCCAGCCGGCCGGTGGCGTCGGTGCTGCGCGAGGCGCGGCGCCTGGTCGAGTCCGGGGCGCGCGAGATCACGCTGCTGGGCCAGAACGTGAATGCCTATCACGGCGAAGGGCCGGACGGCCGGAGCTGGGGGCTGGCCCGGCTGGCCGAGGCGCTGTCCGGCATCCCGGGCCTGGCGCGCATCCGCTATACCACGTCGCATCCGCGCGACATGGACGATGCGCTGATCGCGGCCCATCGCGACCTGCCGGCGCTGATGCCGTTCCTGCACCTGCCGGTGCAGTCAGGGTCGGACCGGATTCTGGATGCGATGAATCGCGGCCATACGGCGGCGGAGTACCGCGACATCGTGCTGCGGCTGCGCGACGCGCGGCCGGATATCGCGCTGTCGTCGGATTTCATCGTCGGCCATCCGGGCGAGACCGACGCCGATTTCGAGGCGACGCTGCAACTGATCCGCGATGTCGGTTTCGCGCAGGCGTTTTCGTTCAAATATTCCCCCCGTCCCGGCACGCCGGCCGCCGGCGCGCCGCTGCAGATCGCGGAAGACGTCAAGGACGCCCGCCTGCAGGCGCTGCAGGCGCTGCTGCGCGAGCAGCAGGATGCGTTCAATGCCGCGACGGTGGGGCGCGTGGTTCCGGTCCTGTTCACCGGGCACGGGCGCAAGGCGGGGCAACTGGCCGGCCGTTCGCCCTATCTTCAACCCGTGCATGTGAACGGGCCGGACGGCCTGATCGGCCAGATCGTCAACGTGGAGATCCGTGAGCGATACACCAATTCGTTGAGTGGAACCCTCGTACAGGAGAGAGCCTTCGCTTGAGTGAACAGACGGTAGCAGAAATCCTGTCCGGCCGCCGCCCGACCCGGGTGCGCGACCATCACGATCCGTCCCGCCATGGCGGCATGAGCGCCACGCGGACGATTACCCTGCAATTCGACGACAATGCCAGGCTGGCGATGCTCGTCGGGGATCACGACCGTCACCTGCTTCACCTTGAACGCGGATTCGACGTCCGGCTGTCCTGCCGGGGGAATCGCGTGGCCATCAGCGGCACGCCGGACCGCGTGGAGATCGCCCGGTCGGCGCTGAATGCGCTGTATCACAAGCTGGAACGGGCGAACGGGCTGGATAGCGGCGAGGTCGATGCCGCGATCCGCATGGCCGCCGCCCATCACACCCGGCCGCACACGATGGCCACCCACACGGTATCCGACGGACGGACGCGCATGCCGCACGATGCCCCGCACCTGCCCGACCCGCACCGGCTGACGCTGCCGGAACTACCCGCGATCCGCACGCGGCGCGGCGCGATCGCCCCGCGTTCGGCCGGGCAGACGGCCTATATGGAAATGCTGGCGCAGACCGAGATGGTGTTCGGCGTCGGCCCCGCCGGCACCGGCAAGACCTATCTGGCGGTGGCCCAGGCGGTGGCGATGCTGATGGCCGGGCAGGTGGACAGGATCGTGCTGTCGCGCCCGGCCGTCGAGGCCGGCGAGCGGCTGGGATTCCTGCCCGGGGACATGAAGGACAAGATCGACCCGTATCTGCGCCCGCTCTATGACGCGCTGCACGACATGATGCCGGGCGACCAGGTGGTGCGCCGCATGGGCACGGGCGAGATCGAGGTCGCGCCCCTGGCCTTCATGCGCGGGCGGACGCTGGCCCATAGTTTCGTCATTCTGGACGAGGCGCAGAACACTACGACCGCCCAGATGAAGATGTTCCTGACCCGCATGGGCACCGGCACGCGCATGGTGGTGACCGGCGATCTGAGCCAGGTCGACCTGCCGGCGGGCGTGCCGTCGGGCCTGCGCGATGCCGTGGACACGCTGGAAGGGCTGCCCGGAATCAGCATCATGCGCTTCGAATCCCGCGACGTGGTGCGACACCCGCTGGTCGCGCGCATCGTGGACGCCTATGATCAGCGTGCGGCGGCCGAACGGGATATGTCCCGCAGCAGGGCGCGCCGGGAGAACAATGGAACCGCGAAGTAGTCAGACCCGGGTCGAACCAGACGGGGTCCCTAGAAAAACGCCGGCGGCCGGTCTGGCCGCCGGCCTTCCTCCTTCTGTCCTGCGGGACGGACCTGAATGCGAGGTTATCATCGCCGACGCCCGCTGGCACGGAGTCGTGCCGGGCGTGGCGGCGCTGGTGCGCCGCACGGCGTTGGCCGCCTGGGCCGGCACCGGGCCGGCGGCGGTGACGATCGCGCTGGACAATGACCGGACGATCCGGCGGCTGAATGCCCGGCATCGCGACCGGAACAAGCCGACCAATGTCCTGACGTTCGAATATCCGGGAGACTATCCCAGCGAACATGCGGGCGGGCCGACGGGCGGCGACATCATGATCGCGCTGGAGACGGTGCGGCGCGAGGCGCAGGCCGCCGGCCGGCCGATCCGCCACCATCTGGCGCATCTGGTGGTCCATGGCATCCTGCATCTGCGGGGGCATGACCATCACCAGGCCGGCGAGGCCAGGCGGATGGAAATGGCGGAATCCAGGATCCTGGGCCGGCTGTCCGTACCCAACCCGTGGAAATACCGCGCAGGCATCGCGGGGGGTGGACAGTGAACCACGCTTCGCCCGACCCTGCCGTACCCGAAGGCGGGCCGGGCCGGGCCGATGAGGCCCATCCGCAGCGTCAGCGCGGAAAGGGGCTGCTTTCGCTGTTCGGCCGGCGGCGCGTCGAGCAGGGATTGCGCCATTCGATCGCCGCCCTGGTGCAGGAAGCCGACGACGCGGAAGGCGACGGCGGGGATAGCGGTTCGGAACTGGACCGGCAGGAACGCGCGCTGATCGCCAACGTGCTGCGGCTGCGCGGCATTACCGCCGACGACGTGATGGTGCCGCGCGCCGATATCGTGGCGATGCCGGTGACGCTGAGCCTGGACGAGGCGCTGGCGCTGATGCGCCGCGAGAACCATTCGCGCATGCCGGTCTATCGCGAGCAACTGGACGACATCGTGGGCATGATCCATGTGAAGGATCTGATCGCCTATGCCGGCACCAGCGAGGCGTTCAGCGTGGAGGCGCTGCTGCGCCAGCCGCTGATGGTCGCGCCGCAGATCCCGGTGCTGGACCTGCTGCTGCAGATGCGGCAGCGCCGGGTCCACCTGGCGCTGGTGATCGACGAATATGGCGGCATCGACGGGCTGGTGACCATCGAGGACCTGGTGGAGACGATCGTCGGCGACATTTCCGACGAACATGACGAGCCCACCGCCGTGCTGATCCAGGAACGGCCGGACGGGACATTCGACGTGGATGCGCGGCTGCCGGTGGGAGAGTTCGAGGCCAGGATGGGGTCGATCCTGACGGAGGCCGAACGCGAGGCGGAAATCGAGACCGTGGGCGGGCTGGTGTTCTATCTGGCCGGGCATGTCCCGACACGGGGCGAGGTGCTGACCCACGAGAGCGGGCTGGTATTCCGGGTGCTGGATGCGGATTCGCTGCATATCCGCAAGGTCCGGGTCCGTCCCCCGCCGCCGGCCGCTTCCCCCGCGCCCGCGCCCTGACGAACCGACCCGTCGCGGCCGGTGCCCCCGGCCGGTACCCCCCTGGCCGCGCCATCTTGACGCCTGCCCGCTTTGTGGGCTCTGTCGCTTCCTTGACGTGAGCCGTCCCGTTCGTACCCGCATGCCGGAGCCAGTTCAGCCATGCCCGTGACCCGCCGCACCCTGATCGCGACCGTGCCCCCTGCCCTTATGGCGAGTTGGGGTAGCGGCGCCCGTGCCGCGGCCGACCCGCGCATGGCCGTCCGCGCGGCCGGCAACCCCAACGCGAAGGTGCATGTCGAAGAGTGGTTTTCGCTGACCTGCACCCATTGCGCCCGATTCGCGATGGAAGTGTTTCCGGAGGTCCGCAGCAAGCTGATCGATACCGGCAAGGTCTATTATGTCTTCCGCGACTTCCCGCTGGACCAGGTGGCGCTGGCGGCGGCGATGGTCGCGCGCAGCCTGCCGCCCGAGCGGTACGAGCCCTTCGTGCTGTCGCTGCTGTCCAGCCAGGATCGCTGGGCCTTCGCCCGCGACGTCAACCCGCAGGACGAATTGCAGAAGATGGCCGCGCTGGCGGGAATGCCCGCCGAGCTGTTCCGGAAGACGCTGGCCGACGACACGCTGCGCCAGGCGATCATGGACGAGGAAAACCGCGCGCAGGCCCAGTACAAGATCGAAGGCACGCCGACCTTCCGCTTCAACGACACGGTGCAGGTCGGGCAGGAAATGACGTACGACGAATTCGCGCAGAAGGTCGCGTCGCTCGCCTGATCCGGCTGCCGGCGCTATGACCATCCGATGACTGCCCGCTTCGTCCGCCTGCGTATCGCGGGATTCAAGAGCTTCGCCGACCCGGTTTCGGTCGATATCCTGCCCGGCCTGACCGGGATCGTCGGCCCGAACGGCTGCGGCAAGTCCAATGTCGTCGAGGCGCTGCGCTGGGCGATGGGCGAGAGTTCCGCCCGGTCGCTGCGCGGCGGCGAGATGGATGACCTGATCTTCGCCGGGACGGCCGCGCGGGCGGCGCGCAACCTGGCTGAAGTGACGCTGACGCTGGAAGGCACGACGGGCATCGCGCCGCCGCCGCTGCACGACCAGGACGAATTGCAGATCAGTCGCCGGGCCGAGCGCAGCGCCGGCAGCGATTACCGCGTCAACAGCAAGCCGATCCGCGCGCGCGACGTGCAGACCCTGTTCGCCGACCTGGCGTCCGGCGCGCGGTCGTCGGCCATGGTCAGCCAGGGGCGGGTTTCGGCGCTGGTCAATGCGCGGCCAGAGGAGCGGCGTTCGATCCTGGAGGAAGCGGCCGGCATTACCGGCCTGCATGCCCGCCGGCACGAGGCCGAGCTGAAGCTGCGGGCCACGGAAGCCAACCTGGCACGCGCCGAGGATCTGCGCGTGCAACTGGAAGGGCATCTGGACAATCTGCGCGGCCAGTCGCAGCAGGCCAGGCGCTATCGCGAATTGTCGTCGGGCCTGCGCGAGGCCGAGATCAGCCTGCTGGCCCTGCTGCATGCCCGGGCGCGCCTGGCGGTGGAACGCGCGGGGCAGGCCGCGCGCCAGGCGCGGCAGGCCCTGGGCGACGCCGAGGAAGCCGCCGAAAACGCGGTCATGGCCGAATTCGAGGCCAATCGCGACCTGCCGGCGCTGCGCGGCCGGGCGGATGAGAGCCGCACCGTGCTGGAACGCCAGAAAATCCTGGCCGAGAACATCGCCCAGGAAGAACAGCGCGCGGCCGACGCGGCGCGCGCCGCCGCGACGCGGCTGCAGGACGGCGAGAGCGATCATCGCGCTGCTTCGGCCCGCGCGGCCGACGCCGGCGAAACCGTCGCCCGGCTGGAAAAGGAGCATGCGGCGCTGGAGGCGCGCCTGACGGCGCTGCCCGAAGAGATCGGGCGCGCCGACACCGCGCTGGCCGCCGCGACGGGGGAGGTGCGCGCATGCGAGCAGGCGCTGGAACAGGCGACGGCCGCCGCCACCACGGCACAGGCCCGCGCCACCCAGGTGGCCGAGACCCATCGGGAGGCGGAGACCCGTCACGCGCGCCTGGCTGCGCAAAGCACGCAATTGGCGGCAGAACTGGCGGCGTTGCGTGCCGGCCTGCCGGACCAGGCGGCGCTGGACGCCCAGGCCGCCGAACTGGCCGCGGCGACCGAGGCACTGGCCCGGGCACGGGCGGCCCAGGATGCGGCGGGCCAGGAGCATGCCGATGCGACCCTGGCCGCGAACCTGGCGCGCGACCAGGCGGCCGAGGCCCGGCGCCGGCATGAGGATTTGCGCCGCGTCCTGACGCAGGCCGACCAGCGCGCCCGCGCGCTGCGCGACGAGCAGGACGCGTTGCTGCGGCGCGAGGCGGAGGCCCGGTCCCGACTGGTGGACCGGGATCGACGGGATGCGTTACGGGGCGGGCTGGCGGATGCGCAGGCCGCGCTGGATGCCGCGCGCGCGGCGCTGGAGCAGGCGGAGCTGGAGCGCCAGGCCGCGTCGGCCGCGCAGATGGAGGCACGCGCGCGCCTGCAGGAAGCCGCCACCCGCCGTACCGCTCTGCAGAACGCCTTGCGCGCCGCCGAATCCGCCCAGTCGCGCGCCCAGGCGCGCCGCCAGGCCCTGGACGGCGAACTGGCGCAGGCACGGGATGCCGCGATCGATCCGGAGCGGCTGGCCCAGGCCCGCGCCGCGCGCGAGACCGGCGAGCGGGACCTGGCCGAGGCCGGCCAGGTCCTGTCGGCTGCCGAGACGGCGTTGAGCGCCGCCCAGGCCGACCGGGATGCTGCCGCGCAGCACCTGGCGACGATGACGGCGGACCTGTCGCGCCTGGATGCCCAGGCCGAGGGGCTGGCCCAGGCCCTGTCGACCGGACAAGGCGAGTCACCCTTCCGCCCCATCGTGGATGACATAAGCGTGCCGGAAGGGCTGGAATCCGCGCTGGCCGCCGCCTTGGCCGAAGGGCTGGACGCGTCCCTGGAGGCGGATGCGCCGTGCCGGTGGCACGACCTGTCGCCGCCTGCCCTGCTTCAACCTGCCCTGCTTCAATCTGCCCTGGCCCTGCCTGCCTTGGCCCAACCCGCCCCAGCCCTGCCGGGCGACGGGACGATCGCCTTGTCCGACCTGGTGACCGCGCCGCCGGCGCTGGCCCGTGCGCTGGCGGCGATCGGGCTGCTGGCCGACGGGGCGGATGGCGCGGGGTTGCAGGCCGCGTTGCACCCCGGGCAGAGCCTGGTGAACCGGGAAGGCGGCCTGTGGCGCTGGGACGGCTATCGCATGGCGGCCGGCCAGCCCAGCCGTGCGGCCATGCTGATGCAGCAGCGCAACCGGCTGCGCGAGGCCGAGGCGGCCCGCGCGGCGAAGCGCGCGGAACTGCCGGCGGCGGAAGCCGCCCTGGCCGTTTCGGACGCCGCGCGGGCCGAGGCGGGCGCGGCGCTGGCCCGGGCCCGCGCCCGGAATGCGCAGGTCGAGACCATGCTGCGCCAAATGCGGGCGGAAGAAGCCGAGATCAGCCGGCTGGACGCGACCGCGCGGGCACGGCTGGATACCGTGCTGCCCCAGCATGAGCAGGCGGCGCAGGCCCTGACCGAGGCCGAGGCGCAACTGGCCGCGGCCCGGACCGCGCTGGAGGCGTTGCCCGACGCCGCCAGCCTGGCCGGCGCGCATGAGACGGCGCGCCGGCGCGAGCAGGACGCCCAGGCGGCCGAGGCTGCCGCCCGCGAAGCCCGGCGCGGCGCCGAGACCGCGCTGGAGCAGGCCCGCCGTGCCGACAGCGAAACGACGGCGCGGCATGGCGAGGCCGAGACGCGGCTGGCGACCATCGCGCCAGAATTGCAGCGGATCGCCCGTGAGGCCGAAGCCGCCGAGGCCGCGCGCATCGAGGCGGACGCGGCGCTGGCCGCCCTGCCGCCGGTCACGGTGGCGCAGGACGCGCAGGAGGCGGCCGAACGGCGGGCGCGGCAGGCGGCCCAGGCGCAGGAGGACGCGCGCGGCGCCCGCCAGGCGGCCGAAAGCGCGCTGGAGCAGGCGCAGGACGCCCATGCGCGGCAGCGCGCGTCGGTGCTGGAGATCCGTAGCACGCTGGACGCGCAGGCGCCGCGCCTGACGGCGCTGGAGCAGGAACGCGACGAGGCGGAAACCCAACTGGCGCGGGTGTCGGCCGAGCGCGATGCCCTGCCCGACCTGGACGCGATCGCCGCCGCGCTGGCGGCGGCGCGCGAGGGCGTCGCGGCCGCCCGCGCAGCCGAGGATACGGCCCGGCAGCATCGATCCGCCCTGCTGGCCGAGATGCAGGCCGCGCAGGGACGCAAGGCCGGGCTGCAGGATGGGCTGGCCGAATGGACGGCGCGGCGCGATGCCGCCATCGCCGAACTGGCGCAGAGCACGGCGCGCCTGGAGGCGACCCGCGCCGAACATGCGCGCCTGGCGGCGCTGCCCGACGAGGTGACGCGTACGCGCGCGACGTCGCGCGCGGCGCTGGCGCAAGCCGAGGCCGGGCATGCCGATGCCGCCGGCGCCCTGGCGGCGGCGGAGCGCGCGCTGGCCGACGCCCAGGCGGGACGCCGGGATGCCGAAGCGACCCTGGCGGGGGCACGCGAGGCCCTGCTGCGTGCCGAAGGACGCCATGAGCAGGCCGAGGCGATCCTGGCGCAATTGCTGGCCGATACGCCGGAACCGCCCGGTATCGTGCCGCCCGACCTGACCGAAGCCGCCGAGACGAGCCTGCGCCGCAAGATCGCGCGCTTGACGCGCGAGCGCGAGGAGATGGGGCCGGTCAATTTGCGTGCCGAACTGGAGGCCGACGAGGCGGAAACCCGCATTACCACCATCCGCAACGAGAAGGACGAACTGGAGTCCGCGATCGCGAGGCTGCGCGGTTCGATCGGCGCGCTGAACCGGGAGGGGCGCGAGCGGCTGCTGGCGGTCTTTACCGAGGTGGACCAGCATTTCCAGTCGCTGTTCGCGCGCATGTTCAATGGCGGGCGGGCGCATCTGGGCATGGTCGGCAATGACGACCCGCTGCAGGCGGGGCTGGAGATCTATGCCCAGCCGCCGGGCAAGAAGCTGGCGACGCTGTCGCTGCTGTCGGGCGGCGAGCAGGCGCTGACGGCCCTGTCGCTGATCTTTGCGGTGTTTCGCTGCAATCCGGCACCGATCTGCGTGCTGGACGAAGTCGACGCGCCGCTGGACGATGCCAATGTCGGGCGGTTCTGTGCCCTGCTGTCCGACATGGCGGCCGAGGCGGGAACGCGTTTCCTGGTGGTGACGCATCATCAACTGACCATGGCGCACATGGACCGGCTGTATGGCGTGACCATGCAGGAGCGCGGGGTCAGCCGGGTGCTGTCGGTCAATCTGGACCATGCCGCCACCATGGCGGGACAGTCGCGCGCCGACCTGGACATGTAGGCGGATCGTTCGGGAGAAGAGCGTTCGGGCGCCCCGGCCGCTTCAGCGCGGCGCGGCCGGGGACCGTCGGGTCAGGCGGGCAGCATCGAGCCGGTTTCGATGAAGCGCTGGTGCCAGGAGAGGGATTCGTCCAGCAGGTGCGGCGACTGCCGGCCATAGGAGCCTTCACGCGCGCGGCGGAAATAGTCCAGCAGCATCGGCCGGTAGTCCGGGTGGGCGCAGTTGCGGATGATGGTCTCGGCGCGTTGCCTGGGGGAAAGGCCGCGCAGGTCGGCCAGCCCCTGTTCGGTGACCAGGATCTGGGAGTCCTGGGTGATGTGGTCGACATGCGACGCCATCGGCACGATGGCCGAGATCCGGCCGTGCTTGGCGGTCGATGGCGTCATGAAGACCGACAGGTAGCTGTTGCGCGCGAAATCACCCGAGCCGCCGATTCCGTTCTGGATGTGCGAGCCCATGATCTGAGTAGAATTGACGTTGCCGTAGATGTCGGATTCGATGAGTCCATTCATCGCGATGCATCCCAGGCGGCGGACCAGTTCGGGATGGTTGCTGATTTCCTGCTGGCGCAGGATGATCTTCGTGCGGAATTCGCGCATCCGGGCATTCAGGGCCTCGGCGGCCCCGGGGCTGAGGGAGAAGGCGGTGGCCGAGGCGACGCGCATCTTGCCGGATTCCAGCATGCCCAGCATGCCGTCCTGAATGACCTCGGTAAACGCCGTCAGGTTTTCGAAGGGGCCGTCATCCAGCCCGGCCATCACCGCGTTGGCCACGTTGCCCACCCCCGATTGCAGGGGCAGCAGGGAGGGCGGCAGGCGGCCGCGCGCGACCTCGTGCCGGAAGAATTCCATCAGGTGGCCGGCGATCGCCCGCGCGGCGTCGTCGGGCGGGGCGAAGGGGGCGTTGCGGTCGGGCGCGAAGGTTTCGACCACGGCCACGATTTTCGCCGGGTCGACGCGCAGGGTCGTCTGCCCGATCCGGTCGTCGGGCCGCACCAGAGGGATCGGCTGGCGTTCGGGCGGCAGGGCGGTGCCGTACCAGATGTCGTGCATGCCTTCGAGCGCCGCGTCCTGCCAGCTATTGACCTCGATGATCACCTGGCGGGCCGTGTCCAGCCAGGTCTTGTTGTTGCCGACCGAGGAAGACGGGACGATCGTGCCGTCCTCGCGGATCGCGACGGCCTCGATCACCGCGACGTCCATCCGGCCGAAAAACCCCTGCCAGGTCATGGGCGCCACGTGGCTGAGATGCATGTCCAGATAATCGACCGCGCCCGCGTTGATCAGGCCGCGCAGGACGGGGTCGGAATTATAGGGCATGCGGAAGGCGATGCCGTCGGCCCGGGCCAGGGCGCCATCCAGTTCGGGCCCGGTGGATGCGCCGGTGAGCAGGCGGATGCGGAAGGGGTTTTCCCCCGCTTTTTCAACTCCGGCCCTTTCGGCTTCGGTCCATTCGGCTCCGGTCTTTTTCTCGGCCTCGATGATCGCGGCCAGCGCCTGCGGCACGGCCTTGGGATACCCCGAGCCGGTAAAGCCGCTCATGCCCACCATGGCACCGGGGCGGATGAAGGAGGCCGCCTGTTCGGCCGACGTCACCTTGGCCCGAAAGGCCGTGCTACGGATCCGGCTGTGATCGATCATGGACGCGTTTCCCCCAGTCTTTCTGCTGCAGTTTCTTTCTGCAGCAGTTCTTTCTGCTGCTGTCTTCCTGCCGTTCGGCATGGCGGCCGGGTCCGCACCCGGTCCGACGCGCCATCTGTTCTTTTTCGCGGCGAAGCCGTCACAACAAAAGACTGTTATGAGTCAGCGATGTTTTTAAAGGAAAAACATGATGGTCCGGGCGGCGCGCCGACGGTCCGGCGGTCCGATCCCCCGTCCGGACGCCATGCGCGCGGGCGGGTCCGCATGGCGGACCCGGAACCCGGATTTTTTACATTCTTAGATATTTACGAATGTTTTTAAATACCACCCATCCGGCCGCCATGCGGCCCGTGCACGTGCTCGCCGCATGTCCGGCCCTTGGGCCCGGTCACGTTTCCATATCCGGATCCGGTGCCGCGCGATGCCGCCGCGCGGCGGAAATGGCAGGATGTGAAAGACAGATATCCGGATTCCGAAATATTCATGGACAGGGACGGAGGGTCTCTGGAAGAGGGTCAAGGGGTGCGAAGAACGATCGGGGCATGGCGAAATGCGGAATGCGCCCCATATTCATGAACAATCATCCGGCCCTCTTTTTCCGCTGCCCCCCTGATCCTGCTGCCACCTGACGGACATGCCCCCGAACCAGCCCGCACCATCGTCCAGCCACGCCGAAAGGGCGGTTCCATCCGCCGGGCCGGCGCATGATCCCTCGGCGCATGATCCGCTGGCCATCGCCGCCGGCCGGCTGGCGCTTGAGCGGCTGATCGCCGGGCGGCCGATTCGGGTCGTGGGGGATGTGCATGGCGACCTGCGGGCGTTCGAGCATGCGGCGGCGACGGACCATTTCGTCATCCAACTGGGTGACCTGGTGGATCATGGCCCGGACAGCGCTGGCGTCTTCCGCGTGATGCAGCGTCTGCTGGACGAACGGCGGGGGCTGTTCATCCTGGGCAATCACGACCGCAAGCTGGCGCGCGCCCTGGCGGGGCACAAGATGCGCCATGACGAGCCCCTGACCCAGACGCTGCGGCAATTGCGCGCGCCGGAAAACGCCGACGTGCGCGGTCGGGCGCTGGACGACATCGCGCATGCGCCGGCCTGGGTCGTGCTGGGACGGCGAATCTTCGTCCATGGCGGGTTCCATACCCGGATGCTGAGCGAGGCGCCGCCGCCCGCGCTGGGCGCCGTGACGCCGGTGATGTCGCGCGCCCTGTTCGGCGAGACCACCGGACGCATGCAGAAGGACGGCTATCCCGAGCGGCGGCTGAACTGGGTGGACCATATCCCGGCCGGCTATACCGTCTATTGCGGACATGACAGGCGTTCGACCGATGGGCGCCCGTGGGTGCGCGCCGGCCGCGCGGGCGGCACGTCGGTCTTCGTCGATACGGGGGCCGGAAAAGGCGGGCACCTGGCGTGGATCGATTTGCCCGCGGAGACATGAATGCCTGTATAACGGCATGATCGACAGACAGGAGCATGTTTACGTGAACGACAGGACCGCCGGCGCCACGACCCTGCCGACCGAGGATGCCGACCAGCAGGCCAGGCAGAGCCTGCTGGCCCTGCGTCAGAGCATCGACAATATCGACGCCGCGCTGATCTACATGCTGGCCGAGCGGTTTCGCCATACCAAGGCGGTGGGCGAACTGAAGGCACGGCACAACATGCCCCCCGCCGACCCGGCCCGCGAGGCCGACCAGGTACGCCGGCTGCGCGACCTGGCGGGCGCGGCGCGGCTGGACCCGGATTTCGCCGAGAAGTTCCTGGCCTTCATCATCAAGGAAGTCATCCGCCATCACGAGGCCATCGCGCGCCAATCAGGTAACGGGGCAGGTACGAACGGGCAGGCATGAACGGAGCAGGCTGATGCAGGGCGATGGCCATGATGACGAGGACGATCTGGCGCGCACGCTGGTGCTGATGCGCCATGCGGAAGCCGCCCGCGACGAGCATGGCGCGAAGGGAGACCTGGCCCGCCCGCTGACCCCGGCCGGGCGCCGGGACGCCCATGTGCGGGGAACACAACTGCGCGATATCGGTTTCGTGCCCGATCTGGTCCTGGTCAGCCCGGCGGTGCGCTCGGCCGAGACCTATGACGCGCTGGGGCCGCTTTCGGCCGGCCCGGCGCCCCTGCGGCGGACGGAGGCCGGGCTGTATGAGAACGGCCCGGACGGCATTCTGGAGGTGCTGCGCCTGGCCCCGGAAAAAGCAAGGAACATCATCGTCGTAGGCCATAATCCCGACCTGTACCAACTGGTTCTGGACCTGGCGGGCAAGTCGGTCGACGATCCGGACAAGGCCGTTCTTGCCCGCGGTTTTCCAACCCTGGCGACGGTGTTCTTCGGCGTGCGCGGCCCGTGGCACAAGCTGAAGCGCAAGAGGGTCAGCCTGACCCGGGTGCTATGCGATTGACGGCGTGAAGCCCCCCGCGGGGCGGAGTTGCCACAAGGATCGTTTCGTCTTTATCTCGGCGCACGCCTGCCGCACCGAGGCCGGTACGATCCCGGGAAAACCCGGGTGAACGGCCGCCCGGGTGATTGCATGATTGTCACGCAGAGGACAGCTTCCCGCAGGCTGAGGGACGAGACACCGCCGCACCGCACGGCGGCGGACGACCAGGAGGAGAGCTTGATGACCGAGTCAGGAAAAGTGGCCACCGTCTCGCTGGATGGAAAGACAGCGACGCTGCCGGTCCTTTCGGGAACGCTGGGGCCGGAGGTGCTGGACGTGCGCAGGATCGCCGCCGATCTGGGGGTGTTCACCTTCGATCCCGGCTATGGCGAGACCGCATCATGCGAAAGCAGGATCACCTTCATCGACGGCGGAAAGGGGGTTTTGCTGCATCGGGGCTATCCGATCTCGCAACTGGCGGAGCAGGCGACCTTCACCGAGGTGGCGTACCTGCTGCTGAACGGCGAATTGCCGAACCGCGCGCAGCATGACGCCTTTGTCGCGACCATCCAGACGCATACCCTATTGCACGAACAAATCCGCAATTTCTTCAACGGGTTCCGTCGCGACGCGCATCCGATGGCGATCCTGTGCGGGACGGTCGGCGCATTGTCGGCCTTCTACCATGAAGGCATCGACATCTCGAACGAGGCCAGCCGCACCCTGTCGGCCATGCGCCTGATCGCCAAGCTGCCGACGATCGCGGCCTGGGCGTACAAATATACGCAGGGCGAGGCGTTCGTGTATCCGCGCAACGACCTGACCTATGCCGAGAACTTCCTGTCGATGATGTTCGCGCATCCGTCGGAGCCGTACAAGGTCAATCCGGTGCTGGCGCGCGCCATGGATCGCATTTTGATCCTGCATGCCGATCATGAGCAGAACGCCTCGACCTCGACCGTGCGGCTGGCCGGTTCGACCGGCGCCAACCCGTTTGCCTGCATCGCCGCCGGGATCGCCGCCCTGTGGGGGCCCGCCCATGGCGGGGCGAACGAGGCCGTGCTGAAGATGCTGGCCGAGATCGGCAGCAAGGAGAACATTCCCGACTTCATCGACAAGGTGAAGGACCGCAACAGCGGGGTGCGCCTGATGGGTTTCGGGCACCGGGTCTACAAGAATTTCGATCCGCGCGCGAAGATCATGCAGGCGACCTGCCATGAGGTGCTGGGCGAACTGGGGGTCAAGGACGATCCGTTGCTGGACCTGGCCATCGAACTGGAAAAGATCGCGATCCACGACGACTATTTCGTCAAGCGCAGCCTGTATCCGAATGTCGATTTCTATTCGGGCATCATCCTGAAGGCGATGGGCATTCCGACCAGCATGTTCACCGTGCTGTTCGCGGTGGCGCGTACCGTGGGCTGGATCAGCCAATGGAAGGAAATGATCGAGGAGCCGGCCCAGCGGATCGGCCGTCCGCGCCAGCTTTATACCGGCTCGGCGCAGCGCGATTTCGTGCCGTTCGACCAGCGCGGCTGACGGGACCGGGCGGCCTGTGGCCGCCCTGCCCTATGCCCTCTTCCCCGGCGCGGCTATGGCTGCGCCGCTCGGGACGCAGATCAATTACATTCGCACCCTTGGGTCGGGCCCTTGTCGCGGCGGATGATGTGGTGATCGATCCACTCGGAGACCAGGCGCCGTGCCTCGTTCAGCGAGGCCTCGGGATGGTGGATGCGGTATAAGGTGGTGCAGGCGTGAAAGGCCGACACGTCGCCGGTCCCGATTTCGCGCAGTTCCTGGTACGCGGTCACGACCGCGCGTTCGCAATTCCGCACAATCCGGCCGGTCTCGACGCTCACAATGCCCATCCTTAATTTTGAGAACGATATTTGAGAATGATTTGCAACACGTGGGATATTACCGGCTGGCCGGACGGCAGGCAAGGAAAACCCCGCCGGCGCGCCAGCGCGGGATGCCGCGGCAATTGCCGCCGAACGATGGATTTTCGCATGCGTTCCCGCTAAAGCCACGGAATCTTACGCGCTATGCCCAGATGCGCTATGCCCAGACCGGAGTACCAGGCAGCATGAACGAATCGACAGGATACGGCACCGGCGTCTCGTCCGGTTCCACAGCGTGGGATCGCGACGCGGCGCTGACCACCGCGAAGCTGCTGCTGGAGATCAAGGCCGTGAATTTCCGGCCGGAGGAGCCCTACACCCTGACCTCGGGCTGGAAGTCGCCCGTCTATATCGACTGCCGGCGCATCATCTTCTTCCCGCGCGCCAGAAAAAAGATCGTCGAGCTGGGGGTCGAGAAGATCGGCCGCCATGTCGGATATGAGAGCATCGACGCCGTGGTGGGGGGCGAGACCGCCGGCATTCCGTTCGCCGCGTGGATCGCCGACCGGATGATGGCGCCCATGGCCTATGTCCGCAAGAAGCCCAAGGGATTCGGCCGGAACGCGCAGATCGAGGGCGACGTGCCCGAGGGCATGCGCACGCTGCTGGTCGAGGACCTGACGACCGACGGATCGTCCAAGATCCGCTTCGCCCGCGCCCTGCGCGACGCCGGGGCCATTGTCGACCATACGTTCGTCGTCTTCTTCTATGGCGTGTTTCCGGGATCGCTGCGGACGCTGGCGGACATGAACATCTCGCTGCATGCGCTGTGCACCTGGTGGGACGTGCTGGAAGCCTGCGCCGGGCAGCCCTATTTCTCGGAAAAGGCGGCGGCCGAGGTCCGGCGCTTCCTGGAAGATCCGTGCGGCTGGTCGGCGCGCCATGGCGGGGTGGCCAGCGCCGAGGAAGCCCTGGCATTCAAGGGTGCATCGCAGAGCCAGGGCTGACGATCGCCCATGCCGCCCGCCGCCGCACCGCGGATCCTGGCATTCGATTCCGGCATCGGCGGGTTCGGCATCGTCCGCGCCCTGCGGACGCGGCTGCCCGGCGTGCCGGTCGATTACCTGGCCGACACGGCGGTCTATCCCTATGGCGAGCAGCCTGACCAGGCCTTGGTCCGGCGGATCGTGGCGCTGGTCGGCCGGGCGATCGCGCACATGTCGCCGGACGTGGTGGTCATAGCCTGCAATACGGCCAGCACCCTGGCCCTGGGAGCGTTGCGCGCGCAGTATGCGACGCCCTTCGTCGGGTGTGTGCCCCCCATAAAATGGGCGGGCGAGCTGAGCCGGACGCGGACCATCGGCCTGCTGGCGACGCGGGCGACGGTCGGACGTCCCTATGTCAGTGAATTGCAGCGGCGCTATGCCCCGGACTGCACGCTGCTGGCCCATGGCGCGCGCGGCCTGGCCGACCTGGCCGAGCGGGCGTTCCGGGGGCATGCGATTCCGCAGGAGGCCATCCGGCGCGAACTGGACGGGCTGTTCGGCCAGCCGGGCGGGAGCGCGATCGATGTCGTGGGGATCGGCTGCACCCATTACACGTTCCTGATGGAGCAACTCCGTGCGGCCTCCCCTCGGGGGACGACCTGGCTCGACCCCGCCGATGCCGTGGCGCGGCAGGCCGCGGCCGTTCTGGAGGGCCTGCCGCACGGGACGCGGGACGCGGCCGACGGCATCCAGGCCAGGCCCGAAACCGCTTATTTTACCGCCATGCCCGAGGAATGCGCACGTCTGACCGCCGCCATCGCGCCGTTGGGCTATGCCCCCCCTGCCCTGTTCGCGATGCAAGCGGCGCACTCGGCCGAGTGACCTGCCGCAGCGACCTGCACGGCCGACGAATGAAACCGGACGATATGGCCCCGCGATGGTCCCGCCGTGCGGGGCGAGACATCAGCTTCCGCGACTGACGGTGTAGGCGGCGGTATCCTGCAGCAGCCGGCGCAGATGGCTGTCGGGGAAGATGTCCAGCGCCGCATGCGCCGCCCTTGCGTAGGTGGCGGCGCGATCCAGGGTGGTTTCGATCGCGTCCGTCCGGGCGATCAGGTCCAGCGCGTGGTCCAGGTCTTCGGGCGTCTGTTCGCTGTCTTCGATCACCCGGCGCCAGAACCGGCGGTCCTCCTCGGTGCCGGCCGCGTAGGCGGCCAGGACCGGCAGAGTGATCTTGCCCTCGCGGAAATCGTCGCCGACCGTCTTGCCCAGCACGGCCTGGTCCGCCGCGTAGTCCAGCGCGTCGTCCACAAGCTGGAAGGCCATGCCCAGATTGGTGCCGTAGGCTTCCAGCGCCAATTCCTCGGCCTCGGGCCGCGCGGCGACGACGGCGCCGACGCGGCAGGCGGCGGCGAACAGGGCGGCGGTCTTGCCGTGGATGACCTCCAGATACTGGTCGACCGAGGTCGAGAGGTCGTTCTGCGTGGACATCTGCAGGACCTCGCCCTCGGAAATCGTGGCCGAGGCCGAGGAGAGGATCTGCATCACCTTCAGCGAGCCGTCGTCGGTCATCAACTGGAAGGCCCGCGCGAACAGGAAGTCGCCGACCAGCACCGAGGCCTTGTTGCCGAACACGGCATTGGCGCTGGCCAGGCCGCGGCGCAACTGGCTTTCATCGACGACGTCGTCATGCAGCAAGGTCGCGGTGTGGATGAATTCGACGCAGGCGGCCAGGCCGACATGGCGCTGATTCGCGTCGTCGGCCGGGTAGCCGCACAGCCGCGCCGAGGCCAGGGTCAGGAGCGGGCGCAGCCGCTTGCCGCCGGCGGCCACCAGATGGGCCGCCAGTTGCGGGATCAGCGCGACCGGACTGTCCATCCTGGCCACGATCGCGTGGTTGCATGCGGCCATGTCGTCGGCGAGATAGTCCGACAAGGCGCGCAACGCCGTCTCGGCACCGTTAGCCGATGGTTTACCGGCCCCGGTATTCTTCGCGTTTGCCGATTTCTCGGAATCCGGCAGAGTGACTGCGACGCCCAAAAGGTTAAACTCCCCGGTTCCGTAGGGTTGGTCTGCAGAACATATGAGCGGCGCGGGTATGACGGTCAAGCCGAAGGACGTAATGGCGGAAGCGGAACACGCGGCCGGGGTGGACGAGAACCTGCCGTCCGCGTCCCCCGATCCGGCGGCGATCGGCGCCGGATCCCTGCTGGGTGGCCGCATCCTCTATCGCCAGTATCGCGACGGCTATCGCACCGGGCTGGAGCCCGTGCTGATGGCGGCCGCCATTCCGGCCCGGCCTGGCGAGCGGGTGCTGGAGGGCGGATGCGGCGCGGGAGCCGGGTTGATGTGCCTGGCCCATCGCGTACCGGGCCTGTCCGGACTGGGGCTGGAACGCGATGCCCGGACGGCGCTGCTGGCGGAGGCGAATTTTGCGCAGAACGGCTTCGACCGTCTGCGGGTCGTCCAGGCCGCCCTGCCCGCCCTGCCCGGCCCGCCCGATTTTCCGCCCGATGGCGGCCGCTTCGACCACGCCTTCGCCAATCCGCCCTGGCATTGCGCCGATTCGACGCCGTCGCCCGACGCGCGGCGGGACCTGGCCCGGCGCGTGGAATCGCGGGACATGATCGCACTCTGGGTTCGCTGCCTGGGGCGGCAGGTGCGGCATCGCGGCACGCTGACGCTGGCGCTGCCGGCGGCGTTGCTGGATTGCGCGATCGCCGCGATGCGTGACAACGCGATCGGCAGCCTGTCGCTGTTCCCCTTCTGGCCCAAGACCGGGCGGCCGGCGCGAATCATGCTGGTACAGGGTCGAATCGGCGGCCGGGGACCGGCCGTCCTGCATCCGGGCCTGGTCCTGCATCGGGAAGACGGATGTTTTACGCCGCAGGCGCAGTCGGTCCTGCGCGACGGCGCCGCGCTGTGCGATCCGCCGGGCGGATGACGCGACGGCATGCCGTGCCGGGGGCGTACCTCTTGCGCGGTAAGGCGAGGGCGCTGCCCTCGACCCGCAAGGGGTCGCGGACCCCTTGACCCCTATTCTTTAATTCATTGATAAATCAACGGTTTTTTCTGAAGAGGCGCGTGCCGAAAAGGGGCCGTGGGACGGTCAGCCGGTCCCCGATATTACTGGAAGACGCTCTCTTCGAACGCTTCTTCCCACGAGCCGCTCGTCGAGGCACGGCTATATTCCGTGGCGCGATTTTCGAAGAAATTCGTGTGTTCGACGGCGTTCAGCATGTCGTCCAGCCAGGGCAGCGGATTGCCGGGGACGTCGTAGAGCGTATCCAGGCCCAACTGGTTCAGGCGCCGGTCGGCGATGAAGCGGATATAGGTCTTGACCTGGTCGGCATCCAGCCCTTCGACCGAACCCATTTCGAAGGACAGGTCGATGAATGCGTCCTCGTGCTCGACGATGTCGCGGCAGATCTGCCGGATGTCCTCGCGCAGTTTTTCAGTCCAGATTTCCGGGTTTTCCTGGATGAAGACGCGGAACAGCCGGGCCATCGACAGGCAGTGCAGGGTTTCGTCGCGCACCGACCACGAGACGATCTGCCCCATGCCCTTGAGCTTGTTGAAACGGGGGAAGTTCAGCAGGATCGCGAAGGACGCGAAAAGCTGCAGCCCCTCGGTGAAGGCGCCGAACGCGGCCAGGGTACGGGCGATCTCGTATTTGCTGTCGACCGAGAAGCTTTGCATATAGTCATATTTATCCTTCATTTCCTTATATTTAAGGAAAGCGGAATACTCGGCCTCGGGCATGCCGATGGTGTCGAGCAGATGACTGTAGGCGGCGATGTGAATCGTTTCGATATTCGAAAACGCGGACAGCATCATCAGCACTTCGGTCGGTTTGAAGACCCGGCTGTAATGCTTCATGTAGCAATTATTCACCTCGACGTCCGACTGCGTGAAGAAGCGAAAGATCTGGGTGACCAGGTGCCGTTCGCTTTCCGTCAGGGTGCGGTGCCAGTCCTTGACGTCGTCGGCGAGCGGCACCTCCTCGGGCAGCCAGTGGACGCGCTGCTGGGTCAGCCAGGCATCGTAGGCCCAAGGGTAGCGAAACGGCTTGTAGACCGGATTGGCCGTCAGCAGGTCGAAATGCGGCTCGCCCCCGGTTTCGGGTGCGTTCTGGGTCTCGGTCATGTGGTACTCTCCGCGATGCCGGCGGCCGGATCGGATGTCCGGCCGCATTGGATCCAACTGAGCTGGATCCGCCTTACTGGCAGGCCAGGCATTCCTCATAATTGGTCGTCGATGCCGGGGCGGCAACGGGGGGGGCGGGCTCGGGCTCGCCGGCCATGATGTCGCTCTTGCCCACCATGTTGCTGACTGCGTCGGCGCGCTGGATGGACAGCGAACGGCAGTAATAGAGCGACTTCACGCCCCTCTTCCAGGCCATGTAATGGATCTGGTGCAGGTCGCGCTTATGCACGTTGGCCGGCAGGAACAGGTTGATCGACTGGGCCTGGCAGATATACGGCGCGCGGTCGGCGGCGTGTTCGATCACCCAGCGCTGATCCAGTTCGAACGCGGTCTTGAACACGTCCTTTTCCTGCTGCGTCAGGAAGTCCAGATGCTGGACGCTGCCCTTGTTCAGGGTGATCGAGGACCAGACATCGTCGGTGTTCCGGCCCTTGTCGATCAGCAGCTTGAGCAGGTGCCGGTTGCGCACGGTAAATGAGCCGGACAGCGTCTTCTGCAGGAAGACGTTGGCGGCGATCGGTTCGATGCCGGGGCTGGAATTGCCGGCGATGATCGAAATCGACGCGGTCGGCGCGATGGCCAGCTTGTTGGAGAAACGCTCCATCATGCCGTATTCGGCCGCGTCGGGGCACGGGCCGCGCAGTTCGGCCAGCTTGCGCGAGGCGGCGTCGGCCTGCTGACGGATATGCTTGAAGATCCGCTTGTTCCAGACCTTGGCGACCACGCTTTCGAACGGGACGTCATTGGCCTGCAGGAAGGAATGGAAGCCCATGACCCCCAGGCCGACCGAACGCTCGCGCGCGGCGGCGTATTTCGCGCGCTCCATGTCGTCGGGCGCGCGGTCGATGAAGTCCTGCAGCACATTGTCGAGGAACAGCATCACGTCCTCGATGAAGCGCGGGTCGTCCTTCCACTCCTCCCAGGTTTCCAGGTTGAGCGAGGACAGGCAGCAGACCGCCGTCCGCTCCTTGCCATGGTGATCCATGCCCGTGGGCAGTGTGATCTCGGCACACAGATTGGAGGTCTTGACCTCGAGCCCCGCGAGCTTGTGGTGCTCGGGCCGCGCGTTGTTCACGTGGTCGGAATAAATGATGTAGGGCTCGCCCTGCTCCATCCGCGCGGTCAGGATGCGGATCCACAGCGAACGGGCCGAAATCTTGCGGATATGCGCGCCGTCCTTGGGCGACAGCAGCGCCCATTCCGCGTCCTCGGCCACCGCGCGCATAAACGCGTCGGACACCAGCACGCCGTGATGCAGGTTCAGCGCCTTGC
Source organism: Nguyenibacter sp. L1 (assembly GCF_035199985.1). Taxonomy (GTDB): domain Bacteria; phylum Pseudomonadota; class Alphaproteobacteria; order Acetobacterales; family Acetobacteraceae; genus Gluconacetobacter; species Gluconacetobacter vanlangensis. The sequence continues at coordinate 59,651 of NZ_CP127015.1, read as the reverse complement.
GGTTCGGGTCGCCGCCGGTGGGGCGGCGGATTTCGATGAATTCCTCGATTTCCGGATGCCAGACCGGCAAGTAGACGGCGGCCGAGCCACGGCGCAGCGAGCCCTGGCTGATGGCCAGGGTCAGGCTGTCCATCACGCGGATGAAGGGAATGACGCCCGACGTCTTGCCGTTGCGGCCGACATTCTCGCCGATCGAGCGCAGATTGCCCCAGTAGGAGCCGATGCCGCCCCCCTTGGAGGCCAGCCAGACATTTTCGTTCCACAGGTCGACGATGCCGCGCAGGCTGTCGTTCGCCTCGTTCAGGAAGCAGGAGATCGGCAGGCCGCGCGTCGTGCCGCCATTGGACAGGACGGGCGTGGCCGGCATGAACCAGTGGCGCGAGATATAGTCGTACAGCCGCTGGGCGTGGCCGGCATCGGCGCCGTAATAGGATGCGACGCGGCCGAACAGGTCCTGGTAGCTTTCGCCTTCGAGCAGATAGCGATTATCGAGCGTCGCCTTGCCGAAGGGCGTGAGCAATGCGTCGCGCGCGCGATTCACCCGCACCGGGTGATGGCCGGGGAGCTGCACCACATCATCGAACATGTCCTGGTTCATGTCCCGAGCCTGGGCTCCGTCGCGATCCTGAAACAGGTCGCGCTCTTCGGCGGGACGATCAGATACAGTTCCGGATACGTCGTCCAGGCTCATGCATCATCTCCGTGGAAATCGCCGGGAGCGGGCTACGCCACCTCGTCCCTTGTTTTGATTATGCCCCTATATATCGCGTGCGGGCAACTGATGGCACACTAGATATATGAAGATCCTTAAACGGCAAGAGCGTGCCGGGACGACGGGAACAGGACTTTCCTCGGCTTTTGCAAAATCAAGAGGGAATCTTTTTTACCGGCCGCTTTCCCGCCGCCGTTCGCCCGCCGCGATCCGCGGCTGCGACTCGGGGCCGCCGCCGGGTTTCAGTCCGGAGCCATATCCGTTCACGCCGGTCCACGGATATGGCCCTAGTGTCCCGATTCCGAAATTCGCAAGCGAATTTCGGAATCGAAAAGACACTAGAATCAATATTTTAGTGGCCTGCTGATCCGAGAAATTCTCGGATCAGCAGGCCACTAGCTCATTGTTTTATCGAGCATCTTTATCCGACCGAATGAATCCATCGGAATCAGGACATCAGGCCGGTTTCCGCCCAGCGCGCGGTCGCTTGGTCGTCCGAACAGCGGGCTTCGACCCAGTTCGTGCGCCCATCGGCATAATCCTGCCGTTTCCAGAAGGGCGCGCGGGTCTTCAGCCAGTCGATGACGAATGCCGTGCCGTCCAGCGCCGCCGCGCGGTGAGGCGCGGCGCACAGGACCAGCACGATCGGCGCGCCGACCGGCAGGCGCCCGACGCGATGGATGACCGTGCAGGCCAGCAGACCGAATCGGACGCCGGCCTGCCGGACGATTCGGATCATCATGGATTCGGTCATGCCGGGATAATGTTCCAGCGTCAGGGCCTGCAGCCCGTCCTCGGCCCGCACCAGCCCGAGGAAGGCGCCGATCCCCCCGATATCGTGGCCGGCCTGCGCCAGATGCGCGACCTCGGCATCCAGCGAGAACGATTCGGGCTGGACCCGCACGTCGATCCGCATCGCCTAGCCCCCCGTCACCGGCGGGAAGAAGGCCAGTTCGTCGCCCGGCCGGACCGGGTCGTCCGGACCGGCGAATTCCTGGTTCACCGCACAGCGGATCGCGCCCACCCCGGACGGGACGGAAGCCGGGCCGAAGAGCGCGCCGAGAGCCGCGTCACGCTGCCCGAGCGCCTGCATCACGTCGCGCACCGAGCAGCCCTGTGCGGGAATCGCGAGCGAATCCGTCGACCGGCCCAGCCGGTCGCGCAGCCATGCGAAATAGAGGATCGTCACCATGCCCACTCTCTTAGCGTCCTTGCCCGCAGGTTCCTATCTTGGCTCTATTTCGGCCCTATCTTGGAGCGACGGCGGGTTCCGGAGCGGCGGGCGTGCCCTTCACCGTCCGTGTCGTGCCGTCCGGCGCGATGACCGTGCTGGTGCCGTCGCCGTTGGGAATGACGAGGCCGGAATCGGATGGCGGGGGATAATCCGCGGGCGCGGACTCCCCCTGCCCGGAGTCGGACAGGGGGACGCCTCCGCGGATTTCGGCCTGCTCGCCGGCGCTGATCGTCGCCCCTTCGGGCATTTCACGGCCGGAGGCGATGGCGGCGGTCCCCGGCGAAGGCGGCCCGGCGGCTTCCGCCGGCACGACCGGCGCGCCCGGCATGAGAGCCAGGGCGATGAGAGGCCATGGCCAGCCGGGCCGTGACGCGCGGGGGTCAGGACGCGATCTTGGACGCGCCATCGGTGCGGCCGACATGGCGCAGCCCGGCCAGCAGATAGTCCCATCCGGTGATCACCGTCAGCCCCGCGGCGATCCAGAGCAGGGCAGCGCCGACCAGGCCGACCCGCAGCCATTGCAGATGCAGCAGCGCCCCGGTGCTGTCGCCCGCCAGCAGGAAGCCGATCGCGGTCATCTGGATGCCGGTCTTCCATTTCGCCAGGCGGGTCACCGGCAGGCTGATCCGGGTGGAGGCGAGGTATTCGCGCAGGCCGCTGATCAGGATTTCGCGCGCCAGGATGACGATGGCGGGATAGAGCGCGGCATAGGCCAGCCGGCCGGTCCCGGCCAGGACCATCAGCGACGCCCCCACCAGCAGCTTGTCGGCGATGGGGTCCATCATGCGGCCCAGGTCGGAATATTGATGCCGGGCCCGGGCCAGCTTGCCGTCCAGATAGTCGGTGAAGGCGGCGGCGATGAAGAGCAGGCACGCCGCGCTATCCGTCAGCGGCCGTCCCATCGCCACCAGGGCCACCAGGACGGGAATCGCCACGATCCGCGACAGGGTCAGGACGTTGGGCAGGTCAGTCAGCATCACCGAAGGACAGTACAGCAAGACGGGTGGAACAGGAACGGTCCATCACGACGGTCTGATGACGAATCCGCTCAATGCCGGCCGGGCATGCCGTCCCTGTCTTGCCCGTCCCTGTCTTGCCCACCCCTGTCTTGCCCACCCCTGTCTTGCCCCGTCCCTCAATCGCCGGTCCAGCCGGGATGGAAATGGCCGTAGACCACCCGGGCGGTCTCGCGATTGATTCCGGGCGTGGCTTCCAGTTCGGCCAGACCGGCCTGGCGGACGCCGCGTGCCGAGCCGAACTGGTTCAGCAAGGCGCGTTTGCGCGCCGCACCGACGCCGGGAATATCGTCCAGTTCCGACCGGACCAGGGCCTTGGAGCGGCCGGCGCGATGGGTCGTGATCGCGAAACGGTGGGCCTCGTCACGCAGGCGCTGCAGATAGTACAGCACCGGGTCGCGCGGCGGCAGTTGGAAGGGCGGCCGGTCGGCCATATGGAACCATTCGCGCCCGGCGTCGCGGTCCGGCCCCTTGGCGATGGCCACCAGGGTCACGTCGTTCACGCCCAGATCGTCCAGCACGGCGCGGACCGCCGAATACTGGCCCGCGCCGCCGTCGATCAGCACGATGTCCGGCCAGTCGGCGGCATTCTGCCCTTCCTGCCGTTCGCGCAGCGCGCGGCTGAAGCGCCGTTCCAAGACCTGGCGCATCATTGCGAAATCGTCGCCCGGCGTTACCGGCCCACGGATGGAGAATTTGCGGTAGCTGCGCCTGTCGAAGCCTTCGGGCCCCGCGACCACCATCACACCATAGGCATTCGCCCCCATGATATGGCTGTTGTCGTAGATTTCGATCCGCTTCGGCGCGCCGTCGAGGCCGAACAGGTCGGCCATGCCGTCCAGCAGCCGCGCCTGCGCGGTGCTTTCGGCCAGGCGGCGTTCCAGGGCCTCGCGCGCGTTGGTTTCGGCGTGATCGACCACGGCGCGCTTCTCGCCGCGCTGGGGGGTGAGGATTTCGACCTTTCGGCCGCGCTTGATCGCCAGCGCGTCGGCCATCAGCGCGTGCTCGGCGATGGGGCCGTTCAGCAGGATCTGCGCCGGCGGCGGCTTGTCGTCATAGAATTGCGCCAGGAAGGCGCCGAGGATGTCGGCGGGGGTTTCGTCGCGCGCATGGGCGGGGAAGAAGGCTCGGTTGCCGTTGTTGCGGCCGCCGCGGACGAAGAAGACCTGGATGCAGGAATGGCCCGCCGCCTGGGCGATCGCCACGATATCGGCCTCGTCCAGCGAGGCGGGGTTGATCACCGAGGAATCCTGCATCGCGGCGAAACCGCGGATGCGGTCGCGAATGGTCGCCGCGCGTTCGAATTCCAAAGACGCGGCCGCTTGCTCCATCTCGTGCACCAGCTCCTCGTGGATGCCGGTGCGCTGGCCGGACAGGAAGGCGCGTGCCTGTTCGACCAGGTGGGCGTAATCCGCCTGGTCGATCCGGCCGACGCAGGGCGCCGAGCAGCGCTTGATCTGGTACAGCAGGCAGGGGCGCGTGCGCGCCGTGAAGACCGCATCGGAACATGAGCGCAGCAGGAAAACCCGCTGAATCAGGTTCAGCGTCTGGTTGACCGCCCAGGCCGAGGCGAACGGCCCCCAGTAGGATGCGCCCCGGGCGGGCTTGCCGCGATGTTTCGTCACCTGGGGAAAGGCGTCGCCGTCGGTGAGCATGATCCAGGGATAGGATTTGTCGTCGCGCAGCAGGATGTTGAAGCGCGGCTTCATGCGCTTGATGTAGTTGGCCTCGAGCAGCAGGGCTTCGGCCTCGGTATGCGTGGTCACGATTTCCATCGTGACCGTTTCGGACACCATGCGGCGCAGCCGTTCGGGCAGCTTGCCGACATGGGTGTAGGAGACCACGCGGCGTTTGAGCATCCGGGCCTTGCCGACGTACAGTACCTCGCCCTTCTCGCCGATCATCCGGTAGACGCCGGGCGAAAGCGGCATGGTCAGCAGCGCCTTCTGAATGGCCGCGACCCCCTTGACGGCCAGCGGCGCCATATTGTCGCCGTCCATCAGACAAGCCGTCCATTCATCCACCGATTATGTGGATAAGTCTGTGGAGCAGGCGCTGACAGAATCGTGGCGACAGCGGTTTTCCTGTGTCCGGCTTGGATTGCATAAAAAAGAAGCAAATCATTTAATCCGTTGATTTTACGCTAAATTATAGGCTGGGATCGACTACGGATATGTGAAAATCGAGCAATCTCTTGGAAAATAAAGAAGTCAATCCCCGAGGTGGACAAAATCCACCGACTCCTGTTCTTCCCGCCGACGCGACTCGATCCCGTTTTGTTCGTCATTCCACTGCCGTTCTGTTTCCCTTATCCCACGGAATTTTCGCCATTCCATCCTGCGCGCCGATTCGGCCTTGCCAGAGGGCACATGATGGGCAATGGCACGGATATGCGTATCGTGACCTGGAATATCAATTCGCTTCGCCTGCGCCTGAAGCTGCTGGAGCGGCTGGGCGAGGAACTGCGCCCCGATATCGTGTGCCTGCAGGAAACCAAGGTTCCGGACGAATTGTTCCCGGACGAAGCGGTGCGCGCGCTGGGTTATGTCCATATCCAGCACCGCGGCATGAAATCCTATAATGGCGTGGCGATCCTGTCGCGCGTGCCGCTGACGCCGCTGGATGGCACGCCCGACTGGTGCGCGCGCAGCGATTGCCGGCATATCGCGGCGTCCTTCGCGCTGGGCGGGGCGTCGGTCGAGCTGCATAATTTCTATGTGCCGGCCGGCGGCGACGTGCCGGACCCCGAGGCGAATCCGAAATTCGCGCACAAGCTGGCCTTCGTCGACGAGGCGACCTCGTGGTTCACCGGCCGGCCCAGCCGGCGGACGATCCTGGTCGGTGACCTGAATATCGCGCCGCTGGAACAGGATGTGTGGAGCCACAGGCAATTGCTGGACGTGGTCAGCCATACCCCGCCGGAGACCACCCGCCTGCAGGCCTGGCTGGCCTGTGGCTTCGTCGATGCGATGCGGCATTTCGTGCCGCCCGACGAGAAGCTCTATACGTGGTGGTCCTATCGCAACCGCGACTGGAAGGCGTCGAATCGCGGGCGGCGGCTGGACCATGTGTGGGTGACGCCCGACCTGGCGGCGTCGCTGCAGAACATGACCGTACTGCGCGATGCGCGGGATTGGCCCACCACATCGGACCATGTGCCCGTCGCCATGGATTTTTCGGCCTAGCGGCCGGCAGCAGCCATCCTGGGCATCTGGTAACCCGGGGCGTCTATCGGCGGCCTGCCTGACGGCCGGCCGCCTTGTCCACGTCAGCCGCGCAGGCCGCCTTCGGGATCCAGGCGGTAGCCACCGCCCTCGGTCACCAGCAGCGACGCGTTAGTGGGATCGGGTTCGATCTTCTGCCGCAGCCGGTAGATATGGGTTTCCAGCGTGTGGGTGGTCACCGCGGCGTTATAGCCCCAGACCTCGTTCAGCAGCACCTGGCGCGGCACCGGGCGTGTGCCGGCGCGGTAGAGGAATTTCAGGATCGCCGCCTCTTTCTCGGTCAGGCGGATGCGGCGGTTGCGCGTCGGCTCCTGCAGCAGCTTGGCCGAAGGGCGGAAGACATAGGGCCCGATCGAGAAGACGGCGTCCTCGCTGTTCTCGAAGATGCGCATCTGCGCCCGCAGGCGGGCCAGCAGTTCGGCGATGCGGAAGGGCTTGGCGACGTAGTCGTTCGCACCTGCATCGAGGCCGCGTACCACGTCCGTCTCGTCATCCGAGCCGGTCAGGATGATGATCGGGATCCGCTTGCCCTGGCGGCGCAGCTCGGCGCAGAAATCGCGGCCGTCCCCGTCCGGCAGGGTGACGTCCAGGATGATGGCGTCGAAGCGCGCGCCCGGCGCGTTCAATTTGTCCCACGCGTCGGCGACCGATTCGGCCTCGATCGCCTGGAACTCACCTTCCAACTGCAATTGTTCGACGAGCATATGACGCAATGTCTGATCGTCATCCACTATCAATATGGGACGCGCACCTGCCATCGAACCCTCTTTTATTTTTGGCCTTTCCCCTTCCAGTGGGGGGATAGCGCCTTATAGCCTATATCGTTCCCAATTCGGAATCGGCACCCGCCGAACCACGCCGTCCCGGGCCCGCATTCGCGACCATACAGACGCACGGACGCCGATCAGTCTAGTGTCCAGCCTTCGAAATTCGTAGGCGAATTTCGGAGATCAGCAGGCCACTAAGATATTATTTTATCTGGTGTCCACTATGAATCTGACATCCAGCGGATCTCGGATCCGGGACACTAGGCCCGATTCTTGTAAAAAAGCGACCCGCCAGGAGAGACCTCGATGATACGCGCAGTTCTGGAAACGCATACGGGGGCGGATGCACGCCTGCGTTGCAGGGGCGAGCTGGTCCCGGCCGCGATCGGTGCCGGAGGGATCCGAATTCTCAAGCAGGAAGGCGATCTTGCGACGCCGAGCGGTGTTTTGCCGCTGCGCCGCGTGCTGTACCGCGCCGATCGTGTGGCACCGCCGGCCTGCGCCCTGCCGGTGGAACCGCTGGCGCCGCATGACGGCTGGTGCGACGATCCGACCCATCCGGATTATAACCGGCCGGTCACCCTGCCCCACCCCGCGCGGCATGAGCGGATGTGGCGCGACGATGACGTTTACAATATCGTGATCGTGCTGGGTTACAACGATTCGCCGCCGGTACGGGGTCGGGGCTCGGCCATTTTCCTGCATCTGCAGGCGCCGGACGGGCGCCCGACCGAAGGCTGCATCGCCCTGCGCGAATCGGACCTGCGGCGCCTGCTGGCCGCCGGGCTGACCGAGATCGCGGTGCCCGAGATCGACCTGCCGATCGGAACCTGACCGGCCCGGGGGTGTTTTCAGGACGATTCGGCGGGCGCGGGCGATTCCATGGCGATGATCATGTCGCCAGGCGTGGGAGCGGCCGGGATCTCGTCCTCGACCGAGCGGATCAGGATGGCGGTGCCCTTGCGCACCGTCATGATCGTCAGGCGGTTGCCGTCACCGGGAGTCGCGGCCCTGGTGGCCGCCGAGGACGAGGACGGGGACGAAGCCGAGGACGGCGATATCCCGGGCGCCGGTGCGGTGGCGGGGGTGGCACGGAAGCGCCAGCCCCGTTCGTACAGCGTGTCGAACAGGGTGAAGTTCCAGGTCGGCTCGCCCAGCACCTTGCCGCGCGAATCGCGGCTGAGCCCGCGATACTGGTCCAGGCGCGCAACGCCGGGGCTGACCTGAAAGACCCGCTGGCGTCCGAAATCCGGAGCCAGGCGGGCGCAGACCAGGCCGTTATAGATCGCGTCGGGCGTCGCCGCGATCAGATAGTCGGCGGGGCGTTCCTCGAGCATCTCGATCCCTTCTTCCGACAGCAATTCGGCCCTCAGGGTCGGGATGCCGGCGCGCATGGCGGGAGACAGCGCGCCGGCATAGGTGTCGATCAGCAGGACCGGCACCCCCAGCCGGTGCAGGACCCCGGCGAGGTCGGTGGACCAGCTATTGGCTCCGACGATGGCCAGCGTGGGTTCGTCCGACAGGGTCAGGCGCAGGGTGCGGGCCAGGGGACGCAGCGAGAAACCGTGCAGGATCATGGTGGTGGCAATGACCGCGAACACGGCCGGTGTCACGAGGTCGGCGCTGGGATAGCCGGCCTCCTGCAATTGCAGGCCGGCCACGCCGGCGACGGCGGCGGCCACGATGCCGCGCGGCGCGATCCAGCCGACGAACAGGCGCTCCTGCCAGGACAGGTTGGAGCGCATGGTCGACAGCAGGATGCCCACCGGCCGCACCACGAACAGCACCGTCAGCGTCATGGCCAGGATCGGCAGCGAGAGCCGTTCCAGTACATCGCGATGTAGGTCGGCCGTCAGCAGGACGAACAGGCAGGACACGACCAGCACGCCCAGCGATTCCTTGATCCTGCGCAATTCCGACATGCCCGTAACGCGCATATTGGTCAGCGCAATGCCGAACACCGTCGCCGCCATCAGGCCCGCCCCCTCCATGATGAAGTTGCAGATCGCGAAGACGCTCATCGCCAGGGTCAGGATGATGGGGATGCGCAGGATTTCAGGAATCAGGTCCCGCACCGTCAGGAAGCGGACCAGCACGGCCGGAAACACGCCGCAGCCCAGCGCCATCATGGTGGAAAACAGCAGGTGCGGCACGATTTCGACCATGAACATGCCCGAATGCCGGTTGCCCTGAATGACAAGGAATTCCAGCACCAGGGTGGCCAGGATCGCGCCCACCGGGTCGTTCAGGATGGCTTCCCAGCGCAGGAAGGCCGCGACGCGCGGCCGCAATTTGGCGTGGCGCAGCAACGGCAGCACCACCGTCGGGCCGGTCACCACGATGATCGCGCCGAACAGCCAGGACGCGCCCCAATGCAGGTGTCCGACGAAATGCGCCGCCAGGGCGCCGAGGACCCAGTTGATGGGCAGGGCCACCACCGTCAGGCGCAGTACCCCCTCGCCCGCCGCGCGCCATTGCCGGAAATCCAGCGCCAAACCGCCCTCGAAGACGATGAAGGCCACGGCGAGCGAGACCATGGGGTGGAAATAGCGGCCGATCGCCGCCGAGGGATGCAGCAGCCGGGTGCCCGGGCCGTAGAGCAGGCCCAGCGCGAACAACAGCACGATGGCCGGCAAGCGGAAGCGCCAGGCGATCCACTGGGCGCCGATGCCGCCGCCCAGTACGCACAAGATGCCGATGGCCAGGTTGTCCTGCATGCCCGCTTCCCGGATTTTGGGCCCGACAAGGCGGGCACGCATCAGATGATGATTGGAGAAATCCGGTCTTCCGACCAGAAAAAAAGCCGCCTTGTCAGGCGGTCCGTTCCAGGATCGCCGCGAAGAACCCGTCCGTGCCATGCCGCAGGGGAGACAGCGCGATCATCCCGTCCCGGGCGAGGCCGGGGGGCAGGCCGCAGTCGGGGGTGGAATCGGCGCGGCGGAAATGCGGCGTGGCGCGCAGGAAGGCGTCGATCCGGTCCTGATTCTCCTCGGGCAGGATCGAACAGGTGGCGTAGACCAGCCGGCCGCCCGGGCGAACCAGACTGGCCGCAACGGCCAGGATTTCGGCCTGTTTCCGCGTCAGTTCGGCCACGTCCTGCTCGGTCAGGCGCAGGCGGGCATCGGGGTTGCGCCGCCAGGTGCCCGTGCCGGTGCAAGGGGCGTCGACCAGCACCCGGTCGAAGCTGCCGGCGCGGCGGCGGGCCCAGCGATCACCGGGGATCAGCAAATGCCGTTCGGCATTATGCACGCCGGCGCGGCGCAGGCGGCGTACCGCGCCCTCCAGCCTGGCTTCGGAGACGTCGCAGGCGACGATGTGGCCGCGATTCTGCATGGTCATCGCCATGCCCAGCGTCTTGCCGGCGGCGCCGGCGCAGTAATCCAGCACCCGCATGCCGGGACGCGCGTCGGCGGCGGCGACCACGATCTGGCTGCCCTCGTCCTGGATTTCCACCAGACCGGCCTTGAATGCCGCGGTCGCGGTGACCGGTTGGCGGCCGGGCACCCGCAGGCCCCAGGGCGACAGATCGGTCTGCCGGGCCTCGATGCCGTCCGCCGCCAGCAGGCGCGCGGCCTCGGCGCGCGTGGTCTTCAGCAGGTTGACCCGCAGGTCCAGCGTGGCCTCGCCGGCCAGGGCGGCGATCTCGACCTCGACATCCGGGCCGAACGCGGCCTCGAGCCGGGGCAGCAGCCAGTCGGGCACTTCGAGAGCGACGGCACGGGGCATGTCGGGATGGGCCATGGCCTGACCGCGCAGGGCGGCCGCCAATGCGCGTTCGCCCGCCGTCAGCGGTGGCGGGGCGTAGCGATCGCCGGAGAACAGGTCCTGCACGGTTTCGCCCGGAGGCTGGATCTCCGAAGGCTGGGCCAGCGACAGCAGCGCGATGAGCCGCGCACGGGGCGTCGGGGCGGCGCCGCCGCGTTCGATCCACCAGGCGAGCCTGCGCCAATGGCGCAGCACGGCCCAGACCCGGGCGGAGATCGCCCGGCGGTCTCCGCCACCGATGTAGCGTCGTTCACGGAAGAAGGCATTGGCGACAGCGTCCGCCGGGCGGCGAGGCGTATCCTCGATCGCCGTCAGCAGATCGATGGCGGCGGCGAGCCGCGCGCTGGGAGTCATGGGCGTCCTGTCAGTCTGGGCGTCTCGATCGGGCGTGGGGCCGGGATCAGTCGCGGCGGTAGTTCGGTGCCTCACGCGTGATCGCCACGTCGTGGACATGGCTTTCGCGCAGGCCGGCGCCGGTGATGCGGCGGAAGCGCGCGCGGGTCTGCAGGTCGGCGACCGTCGCCGAGCCGGTATAGCCCATGCCCGCGCGCAGGCCGCCGACCAACTGATGGACGACGGCGTCCATGCCGCCCTTGTACGCGACGCGGCCCTCGATCCCTTCGGGGACCATCTTGTGGGTTTCCCTGATTTCCTGCTGAAAATACCGGTCGGCCGAGCCCCGGGCCATGGCCCCCAGGCTGCCCATGCCCCGATAGGATTTGTACGACCGCCCTTCGTAGAGGAAGACCTCTCCCGGCGCTTCCTCGGTGCCGGCCAGGAGCGAGCCGATCATGACCACGTCGGCCCCTGCCCCGATCGCCTTGACGATGTCACCCGAGGTCCGGATGCCGCCGTCGGCGATGCACGGCACGTCGCGTTCATGGCAGGCGGCCGAGGTTTCCAGGACGGCGGTGAATTGCGGCACGCCGACGCCGGCCACGACGCGGGTGGTGCAGATCGAACCCGGGCCGATGCCGATCTTGACGCAATCGGCCCCGGCTTCGATCAGGGCGACCGCGGCCTCGGGCGTGGCCACGTTGCCGGCGACCACCTGAATATTGTCATCCATCGCCTTGACCCGCGACACGGCGTCCATCACCCCGGCGGAATGGCCGTGGGCGGTATCGACGACGATGACATCCACCCCCGCATCGATCAGCGCGCGGGCCCGGTCGAGCCCGTCCTGGCCCACGCCGGTGGCGGCGGCACAGCGCAGGCGGCCCAGATCGTCCTTGTTGGCCAGCGGATGCAGGACTGCCTTTTCCATGTCCTTTACCGTGATCAGGCCGATGCAGCGGCCCTCGTCATCGACGACCAGCAGCTTTTCGATGCGGTGGCGGTGCAGCAATTGCCGCGCCTGGTCGCGCCCGACATCGGACCGGACGGTGACCAGGTTCTCCCGGGTCATCAGGTCCCGCACCTGCTGGTCAGGGTCGGTGGCGAAGCGGACGTCGCGGTTGGTCAGCATGCCGACCAGCTTCTTCGTCTCGCGCTCGATCACCGGAAGGCCGCTGATGCCGTGGCGGGACATGATGGCGTTGACGTCGGCCAGCGTCTGGTCGGGACAGACGGTGACCGGGTTGACGACCATGCCGGATTCGAAGCGCTTGACGCGCCGGACATGCTCGGCCTGCTCCTCGATGCCCAGATTCTTGTGGATCACGCCCATGCCGCCCTGCTGCGCCATGGCGATGGCCATCGAATCCTCGGTCACGGTGTCCATCGCGGCCGAGATCAGCGGAATGTTCAGGCCGATGCGGCGGGTCAGCCGGGTGCGGGTCGTGGTCTGGCCCGGCAGGACACTGGACTGCGCCGGAACGACCAGCACGTCGTCGAAGGCCAGGGCCTCGCGGATGCGGTCATCGACACGGGCGGAAAAAGCCGGATTATTGTGCGAAGACATCGTGCTGGAACCTCCTCGATTCATGTAGGGGTCCCAGAGCCGCGGGTACCCGACCGTTGGCGCTTCCACATAAGATGCGAATCGGACCGTGGCAAGAAAAAGACGCACGACCATGCCGGAGACGAATGAGGAATGAGCGGAAACACATATGTCTATCTGGCCGGGGACCTGGTCTTTCGCCCCGGCGCGATCGCGATCTTCGACCGGCTGCGGGCGCTGTGCAGGGCGGTGGGACTGGAAGGGCTGGCCCCCTTCGACGGTCAGGCGGGCATCGAGACCCTGCCGCCGGGGCTGGAGACCACGCTGAAGATCGTGGCGGCGGACCGCGCCCTGATGGATCGCTGCGCGGGCGGCATCTTCTGCGTCGATCCGTTTCGCCGCGCGGCAGACATGGACCCCGGCACGGCGGTCGAGATCGGCTATATGATGGCGCAGGGCAAGAAGCTGGCCGGCTATACGGTCGATGGCCGGCTCTATCCCGAGAAGGTCGCGTCCTATCGCCTGACGGCCTGGGGAGATGCGCTGCGCCAGCGGGTGACGCATGACGCGCCCGTGGAATCCGGCGCGATCGAGGATGCCGACGGCATCCTGGCCCATTCGGACGGCATGGTGCAGAACGGCATGATCGAGGGATTTATCCGCATGTCCGGCGGGTTCGTCGCCGTCCATGACGATTTTTACGAAGCGTTCCGCATCGCCGCCGAGGACCTGGCCCGCCGCCTTGGATAGGCGGCGGATCCGGTTTCAGTATCAATAAGGGTGCGCCGCGCCGCCGGTGCGGGCGGCGCAGGCGGTGACGGCGCGGCCCCAGACGCCGGCGCGCAGGCTGGGCAGGTCGGTCGTGCGCAGCGGGTTGCCGCGCAGGGCGCGGATTTCCTGTACGGTGAAGGGAGGCGTGCCGCGCGGGGTGCTGGAACCGCCCAGGTCGAACAGCACGAAATTCATGACCTGCGCCATCAGCGCGTCGTCGCGGATCAGCGACATCGAGACGCCTGGGACGCGCAGCAGATAGGCCCTGCCTTCCTGCGTGCAGGTCAGCGTGCCGATCCGGTCGCGCAAGGTGGGGATATAGGTCTGTCCGGACTGGCCTTCGATCCCGTGGCAGCCGCCGCATTTCATCAGATAGGTGCTGCGGGTCTGGTCCAGGGCCCGGGCCGGCTGGCCCGGTGGGAGAAGTCCGGCCAGCGCCAGCAGAGCCAGCACCGGCCGGACGGCAGCCGGGCGATTACGGAAGGGGATACGCCGCATTCAGCGTCTTCCGTGCCGCGGCGACAGCCGAGGAGGACATCGGCGCCGCGCGCGCCGCCGCCAGGTCCGCCGCCGTGAAGACGGGCGCGGGCTTGGTCGCGCCCAGCCCGGACAGGTAGGTCAGGATCGCCGCGACCTGGTCGTCCGGCAGGCTTTTGAAGCTGGGCATGAAGCCGACATAGGTCGCGCCGCCGGCCTCGATCATGCCGGACAGGCCGTTCATCAGCACCTGGGTCAGGTATTTCTTGCCGTCGGGCGTGGAGGCGATCTTGTCGATCCGGTTGGCCAGGGGCGGGAACTGCCCCGGCGCGCCGACGCCGCCGCCCTGGTGGCAGATGCCGCAATTGGCCCCATACAGCGCCTGCCCGTCCGGAGCGGCGAAGGCCGGCGTGGCGGCGGCGAGGGAGACGGCGAGGGCAAGGAGTTTTTTCATTCGGCAGTTCCTACGATGACGGCTGTCGAGCAGTTGTACAGAAGCGAACCGGTCCCGAAGCACCAGATGATGTCGTTGTTGGATTGCGGACGGTAGGTCGGCAGTTCACCGTCGGTGCTGAGGCAGTTCATTTCGTTGCAGGCATCCTGGCCGCAACAATCGCGATAGGCAATCAGGTAGGAGCGGCGGTCCTGCGGGTTGAAGCAGGTGCCGATCCACGAAGTGGGCGACGGGTGCGTGCCGGGCGGGCAGCTATGCACGCCGCCGCCGCAGGTGGTGCAGAGATTGCCGTCGATCGCGCAATAGCGCCAGTAATCGCACTTGCTGTCGTCCTTGGCCTGCGCCTTGGCCGCGAAAGGCGACGGCGCGCGCGGCAGGGTGCCGGCACGCGCCTCGTCGCGCGAGACGGGTAGCAGCGGGAAGGCCGGAATGGCCGCCGCCCAGCCCCCCAGGCGCGCCAGCGCGCTACGGCGCGAGGAGCGGCCGGCCAGGAAACGGGTCATGCGTTCGGTTACGCGGTCGAAGCCGGCGCGGCCGGCCCCCGCGTCCGCCCCCGTTTCTGCCCCCGTTTCCGCATTGTCAGGATTGGCCATCGAGGGTCTCCGTCACGCTGGCGATGTCAGGTTCTTGCCGGGCCGCCGGATATGGCGGGCCGGCCGGGCGGAAGCCGGGCGTCGTCATGTCGCGCCTCATTCCCCGGGCGCCACCGTGAAGATGATGGCGTCGCCCAGCGCCTTGATCGTGCGGACGGGCTTGCCGTCGGCGCCGTTCAGGACATTCAGGTCGCCGGCTTCGTCCGTCAGCATGATGCGCGAATCCGCATCCTGGGTCACGCCGACCATCGTGCTGGGCTTGGCCAGGTGGATGCGCCGCACCAGCTTGTGGGACGGCAGGTCGAGTTCCCACAATTCGGTACCCGGGTCCTTGTGGGTCCAGAACGTGCCCTTGTGCATCAGGATGAACAGGTGCGAATCGCGTGCCCGTACGGCGGCCAACTGCCAGCCGCCGGGACGCCAGGCGACGTCGAATGGCGCGCGGGCATCGGATGCGGGTTTCAGCCCCGCCGCCGCCTGGATGGACCACGGGGCGGCGACGCTGGTCTGGGCGCCGAGCCGGGCGTCATAGACCAGTCCGCTATAGCTGATGAACCAGGCATGGCCGCCGGCCGCGACCTGGGGGCTGTGTTCGTAGACCGGGTCGCGATCCGGGACGAAGAAGGACGCCGTATGGGTCAGGGTGGGCTTGCCCGCCGCGTCGAGCTGAACATTGGCGAGCGAGCCGTCGCCGCAGACCGACGTGAAACCGGCGGGCCCCCACGGGAAGATCAGGCCGCAGCCCGGAACGTCGACGGTCTGGATTTCCGTCTTCTTCGCAGCGTCCACCACATGGACCGAATTGGTCGGGCTGGTGTCGTAGACATAGATGTAATGCCCGTCCGCGCTGACCGCCAGATCGGGCTTCTTCGGCGTGATCAGCGCCCGGCTGGACAGGTCGAGATCCATCGTGGGCAGCAGGGTCAACGGGTCGTAAGCCACCAGCATGTCGTGGCGCTTGCCGCGATTGCCGCGCTCCCACGTCGTTTCGGCGACATAGAACGACCGGCCGGCCGGATCGGCCGCGACATTGGCGTTATAGGCCGCCTGGACCATGCCCAGCAGCCTGCCGGTATCGAGGTCCACGACATAGACCCGGCCGTCCTTGTTGTGGCGATAGACGGCGTCCTCGATCAGGACGCGGTGCGGGCCGCCGGGCGACAGCTTGACGATGTCGCTTTCCTCGGTCTGCAGGATGGGGTCGGCTGCCCGCGCGGCGTCATGGGGCGCGGCGGCGCCGAGCAGGCCGGAGACTGCGAGGGCGGCGGCAATCCTGCGACATGTTCCACCCGGACGCGGGGATGTAACGGAGGCGGCCGGGACCCGATTCGTACCGCGACGCCGATCAGCCGACATGAACCCGTCCGGCCGGCGAAAGAGCTATCATTTTCATCCAGCTACCTTGTCTTCCAACTTTATCTGGCACGCTGCCTGGCAATCTCGTCCGGCAATGGATGCGCGGGCTCGATCGAATTGCGATACAAATTTTTGGAAGAAAAGACCAGCCGTTTCCCGGACGAGATAAATTCGCTGGGCGGAACTTCGTCAAAAACATCATAAAAATACTATAGCATATTGTATTTGAAGTTTTAATTTTGAATTTCCCAATCCGGACGATCAACGGAACCCGATGATGCCGGCAGTGAAAACGGCATCATAAAATTATGTTTTTACGGATGATTGTTTATCGCCGGGCAATCCGGCACCAGATCCGGAATCAGGTGGGCACATTGGCGGTATGGGTCGTGAGCACGGCACCGGTCTGGGTGTCGATTTCCTTCAGAATCACGCCATAACCCCATAGGGTTGAAAGATAATTCAATGTCTGGCGCGCATCGTTGGGCTGTAGCAGTTGGCCGGCGCGGCTGCGATGTTCGAGCACCAGCGTGCGGTCGCCGAGCAGATCGACATCGACGATTTCGATTTCGGTATAGAACGTGCCGGGATCGTAGGTCAGGGCCACGCTCCGGCGGATATCGCGATAGCCGGCTTCGTCATGGATCGCGTCGACCAGCAGATAGGGCTGGCTGGTATCGTCCCGCAGGCGGAACATGCGGAAATCGCGAATGGTCTTCGGCGACAGGAATTGCTGGATGAAGCTTTCGTCGCGATATTCGGCCCAGGCGTGCCGCAACGTGCCGATCGCGTCGCCATTGCCCGCGATGTCGGGGAACCAGGTCCGGTCCTCGGCGGTCGGCTCGGTGCAGATCCGCGCGATGTCGGTCATCATCGCGTAGCCCAGCGCGTAGGGATTGAAGGATGGGCCGCCGCCCGCGTCGAAGCCGAGCTGGGTAATGACGTTCGACGTGGAATGGATGACTTCGAGATAGGCGGCGTCATCGATCCGGCCGAGTTCGTGCAGGCGGCGCATGATGTAGGCATGCACCCAGGTGGCGCAGCCTTCGTTCATCATCTTCACCTGGGGCTGCGGGTAGAAATATTGCGCGACCATGCGCACGATGCGGATGATCTCGCGCTCCCACGATGCCAGGCGGGGGGCGTGTTTTTCGAGGAAATAGAGCAGGTTCTCCTCGGGCAGGCCCAGGCGGCGGCGGGACAGCGCGTCCTCGGCCTGATGGTCGCCGCCCGGCGCGTCCTCGATCGGGAGGGTCCGCCACAGATCGTTGAACATGCTGTCTTCATAGGCGCGGCGGTCGCGGGCGCGCTGCTGCTCGGCCTTGAGGTCCAGCTTGCGTGCGCCGGAATGGCGATGCACCCCCTGGTTCTGCAAGGCGTGCGCGGCATCGAGGATGCGTTCGACCGCGCGCAGCCCGTGCCGTTCCTCGCATCGCGCGATGTAGCCACGGGCGAATTCCAGGTAGCCGAGGATTTCCGACGGGTCCGTCCATTCGCGGAACAGGCGGTTGTTGCGGAAGAAATGGTTGTGGCCGAACGCGGCATGGGCGATCACCAGCGCCTGCATCGTCGCGGAGTTTTCCTCCATCAGGTACGAGATGCAGGGGTCCGAATTGATCACCACCTCATATGCCAGGCCCATCAGCCCGCGCCGATAGGCGTTTTCGTGGCCGATGAAGCGCTTGCCGAACGACCAGTGCTTGTAGCCCAGCGGCATGCCGTGCGCCGTGTAGACGTCCAGCATCTGTTCCGAGGTGATGATCTCGATCCGGTTGGCGTAGGTTTCCAGCCCGAGTTCGGTCCGGGCGATCTCCTCGATCGCGTCGTAACAGTCCCGGATGACCTGGAAGTTCCAGTCATTGCCGGTGTAGAGCAGCCCGCCCCGGCGGGCGGACGGCCCATTGGGAGTGATCTGGCCCATCATGCCTCGGCCGTATCGTGCTGGCGGGAAAACAGGTCGCGGAACACGGGGAAGATTTCCTTGCGGTCGCCCACGTGGCGGATCGCCAGGTGCGGGTTGTGATCGGCGATCGCGCGGTAGCTGCGCCACAGATCGGTCTCGCCCCGGATCACCGCGCCCGAGCCGGTGATTTCGATATAGGCGTAGTACTGCACCACCGGCAGGATGGCGTCCTGCAGCAGGCTGGCCGTCCGCTGGGTGTCAGAGGACGCGTTGTCGCCGTCCGAAGCCTGGGCGACATAGATGTTCCAGGTGCCGGACGGATAACGCTCGCGCTGGATGCCGGACATCAGTTCCAGCGCCGAGGAGACGATCGTCCCGCCGGTGCGCGGATCGTGGAAGAAGACGTCCTCGTCCACTTCCTCGGCGCTTTCGGCGTGGCGGATGAAGACGATTTCGACCTTCTTGTAGCGCCGTTCGAGGAAGACGTGCAGCAGCAGGAAGAACTGCTTGGCCAGGTCCTTCATGCGTTCGGTCATCGAGCCCGAGACGTCCATGATGCAGAACATCACGGCGCGGGTCGCGGGCTGGGGCAGCACCGTATAGCGGCGATAGCGCAGATCGACCGGATCGACCCAGGGGATGCGCGCCAGGCGCCGGAGGATCGTGCCGCGCTGTTCGCGCAGGGTTTCCAGTTCATCGAGCGCATCGGCCCCCAGGGGGCGCTGGTCTTCCAGCTCGGCGATCCGGGCTTCGACGGCGCGCAGATCGTCGGGCTTCGGGCGGCCCAGCCCGATGCGCCGCGCGATCGAGCGGCGCATCGTCCGCCCCAGATCGAGGTGCGAGGGCGACCCCTCGTTGCTGAGCCCGGTGCGGCTGGGCGTACCGGATTCGGTGGTCGCGATCTCGCGCTTGACCAGGTCGGGCAGTTCCAGGTCGTCGAAGAACAGGTCGAGGAATTCGTCGCGGCTGAGCACGAAGCGGAAGGAATCCTCGCCGCCGCCATTCTCGCCGGCCTGGCCGTCGCCCCCTGCGCCCTGCCCCGCGCCGCCCTGCGGCCGCTGCAGCTTGTCCCCGCGCGAGAACTCCTTGTTGCCGGTCAGCACGATCTCGCGCATCCCGTCGGTGAAGACGCGGTGAAAAGTGGGTTCGTGCAGCGCGTCGGACGGAACCGAGACCGCGTTGCCTTGTCCGATCTCCCTGATCTTGCCGCGCGCGACCGAGTCGCGCACCGCCTGCTGCACTGCCGAGCGCGCCCGCTGCAGGACGCGACGGCGGTTTTCGATATTCTTCCCATGGGGATTGGGACGTCTGTCAATGATATCCACTGGGCGGCACCATTCCCGTTCAGGCGGACTGCTTCACCCGCATGTACCACTCAACGAGCCTTCGAACCTGTCGTTCCGTGTAGCCGCGCGCCACCATCCGCTCGACGAACTCGTCATGCTTGCGTTCGGTTTCTCCATCCTTTTTGGACCCGAAACTGATGACCGGCAGCAGGTCCTCGACCTGGCTGAACATCCGTTTCTCGATCACGTCGCGGATCTTCTCGTACGAGGTCCAGGACGGGTTGCGGCCGCCGTTGGACGCCCGGGCCCGGAGCGAGAACTTGACCACCTCGTTGCGGAAATCCTTGGGATTGGCGATGCCGGCCGGCTTCTCGATCTTGGTCAGCTCGGCGTTCAGCAATTCCCGGTTCAGCATCTGGCCGGTGTCGGGGTCCTTGAAATCCTGGTCCTCGATCCACGCATCGGCGTAGTCCAGGTAGCGGTCGAAGAGGTTCTGGCCGTAATCGTTGTAGCTTTCGAGATAGGCCTTCTGGATTTCGTGGCCCAGGAATTCGGCATAGCGGCCGGCCAGCTCCGACTTCAGCGTCGCCAGGTACGTGGCCTCGGTCTCGGGTGGGAATTGTTCGCGCCGGATCGCCTGTTCCAGCACATACATCAGATGCACCGGATCGGCCGAGATTTCGGTCGAATCATGGTTGAAGGTGGCCGAAAGGACCTTGTACGCGAAGCGGGTCGAGATGCCATCCATGCCTTCGTCCACGCCGGCGGCGTCGCGATATTCCTGCATGGTGCGGGCCTTGGGGTCGGTCTCGCGGATATTTTCGCCGTCATAGACCCGCATCTTGGCGAACTGGGTCGAGTTGGCGTGCGGCTTCAGCCGCGAGAGGACCGCGAAGCGGGCCAGCATTTCCAGCGTGTTGGGTGCGCAGGGCGCGTCGGCCAGGCTGGAGGACTGGACCAGCTTTTCATAGATCCTGGTTTCCTCGGCCACGCGCAGGCAATAGGGGACCTTGATCACGCAGACGCGATCCAGGAACGCCTCGTTGGTACGGTTGTTGCGGAAGCTCTGCCATTCGGCCTCGTTCGAATGGGCCAGGATCACCCCGGTGAAGGGGATGCCGCCGATATTCTCGGTGCCGACATAGTTGCCCTCCTGCGTCGCGGTCAGCAGGGGGTGCAGCATCTTGATCGGCGCCTTGAACATCTCGACGAATTCCAGCAGCCCCTGGTTCGCGCGGTTCAGCCCGCCCGAGAAGCTGTAGGCGTCGGGGTCGTTCTGGCTGTAATGCTCCAACTGGCGGATATCGACCTTGCCGACCAGGGCGGAGACGTCCTGGTTGTTGTCGTCGCCCGGCTCGGTCTTGGCGATCGCGACCTGCCGCAGCCGCGACGGATGCACCTTGACCACCGTGAAGCGCGACAGGTCGCCGTCGAATTCCTCGAGCCGCTTCAGTGCCCAGGGGCTGGCGATGCCGGTCAGCATCCGGCGGGGAATGCGATATTGCCGTTCGAGCGCCTGGGCCATGCGGTCGGGATCGAACAGGCCCAGCGGATTCTCGAAGACCGGGCTGAGATGGCGCCCGGCCTTGAGCACGTAGATCGGCTCTTTCTCCATCAGGCCCTTCAGCCGTTCGCCGAGCGACGATTTGCCGCCCCCCACCGGACCCAGCAGGTAGAGAATCTGCTTGCGTTCCTCGAGCCCCTGGGCGGCATGGCGGAAGAAGCCCACGATCTGTTCGATCGTCTCTTCCATTCCGAAGAAATCGGAGAAGGCCGGATAGACCCGGATCGTGCGGTTCATGAAGATGCGCGACAGGCGCGGGTCGCGGGACGTATCGACGGTGCGCGGCTCGCCGATCGCCTTGAGCATGCGTTCGGCCGCCGTGGCGTAGCAGGACGGATCGGCCCGGCACAGGTCGAGATAGTCCGACAGGGTCATCTCGACCTCGCGGCGCTGATCGCGCATCGCGTTGGCCAGGGAAAACACAGTGGTGTCAGAAGCCATCGGCAGATGTCTCCGAACGGCGGCCCGATCCGCGTCGGGCGGGCGACCGTCAATCATGGGCGATGTTTCCCGGGTGGAGACCGATCCCCGTCCGGGAAGGAATGTCAGCCTGAAACGCCTGGCGGGCGACCCCGCGCGGGCGCGCCTGTCTCGCTGTATTGAAGAGCTATTTCATGCTTGCGGCTTTTCAAGCCGCGCATGATGTGCTCTACCGTCACGGTCAAATTTTTCATCCAATGCTCATCCCCTTGTCAGGCAAGCCCTTGTCAGGCGGGTTGGCATGCCGCGACCCCGGGCAGAGGCGGCTCGGCAAGCACGCGGTGTCGCGGGTTGGCAGGGCAGCGGATTCTGTGGGTGGCCACGTCCAACGGTATCGCCGCAGATAGTCGCGATTCAACCTAAATCGCACGATAGGCCGAAACACTCCCCAGCTTACACGGGTTTTTGCAAACCGGATCCGAGGCCGGGCGCGCGCCGCCTAGCGGAAGGCCACGCGCAGGCCGTCATAGGCGGCCTCGACCCCCTGGGGGAGGTTTTCGGCCATCCAGGCCCAGTCCATGTCGGTGCCCATATGGGTCAGGATCACGCGGCGCGGACCGATTCGCGACCGCCATTCCAGGACCCGGTCCAGCCATGCATGGGCGCTGTGGGCGGCGGATCGCTGGAAGCAGTCCACCAGCCAGGTCTCGACCCCTTCGAGGGCCGCCAGGGCTTCGGACGGCAGTTCGACCACGTCGGTGGAATAGGCGATGGTGCCGCAGCGCAGCCCCAGCGACAGGGTGCGGCCATGAATCTGCTCGAACAGGGTCAGGCGCAGGCCCGCGACGTCGATCGTCTGGCCCGCATGCACGATATGGGGCACCACGACCGGCCGGTAGAAGCCGGGCGGCGACCAGGGCCGGAAGGCGTAGCTGAAGCGATTTTCCACCTCGGCCAGCACGGACGGCGTGCCGTAGACCGGCAGCGGCCTGTCGATGATGCGGTTGATGCCCCGGACCTCGTCCAGCCCGGCGATATGGTCGGCGTGGGCGTGGGTGTAGAGAATGGCGTCGAACCGGTCGATCCGCTGCGCGAGCAACTGGTCGCGGAGATCGGGACCGGTATCGACCAGGAGCGCCCGGCCATCGGCGCCGCGCAGCAGGACCGAGGCGCGGCTGCGCCGGTTGCGCGGTTCGGCCGGGTCGCAGACGCCCCAGTCGCCGGCGCCGCCGGGGCCGCCGATCATCGGCACCCCCGCGGACCCGCCGCATCCCAGCACCACCAGTTCCATCCCTCAGGCCGCCCGGCTGAACAGGCGATGGAAATTGGCGGTCGTGAGGTCGGCCAGCGCCGCGGGCTCGATGTCGCGGAGTTCGGCCAGGCGCCCGGCGGTGTCGGCGACGAAGGCCGGTTCGTTCCTGCGCCCGCGATGCGGCACGGGCGCCAGGTACGGCGAATCGGTTTCGACCAGCAGCCGGTCGGGCGGAATCGTCCGCGCGACGTCGCGCAGCGCGTCCGAGCGCGGAAAGGTCAGGATGCCGGAGAAGCTGACATAGCCGCCCAGTTCCAGCCCGACCCGGGCGAGTTCCGGCCCCGAGGCGAAGCAATGCAGCAGGAAGCGGAACGGCCCGCCGGCCGCGACCTCATCCCGCAGGATCGCCGCCACGTCGTCATCGGCGTCGCGGGCGTGGATCACCAGGGGAAGGTCCATCCGGCGCGCCGCCTGGATATGGGCCCGGAAGCGCGCCTGCTGCAGCGGGCGCACCGCCTCGGCGCCATGGAAGTAATCCAGGCCGCTTTCGCCGATCCCGATCACGCGCGGATCATCGGCCAGGGCCACGATGCCGGCCGCGTCGTCCATCGTGCACTCCTCGACATGGTCGGGATGGGTGCCGACCGTGCACCAGACGCGCAAATCCGGCCGGCTGAAGCGGGTCAGGTCCTTCTGCTGCGCGGCGCGGGACAGGCGGGTGCCGATCGTCACCATGCCTTCGACCCCCGCGGCGCGGGCGCGATCCAGCAGGTCGGGGATCGCATCGTCGGGGAAATGGTCGAGATGGCAATGCGAATCGATCAGGCCCGTCATGACGGCGTATCCTCGACATAGCGGGGGAAGATGCCCTGCGGCGCGGGGAGCGCCCGGCCGGCCGGCAACGGGGTTGCCAGCGCGGCGAACGCGCGCTCGTCCTCGGCCACGCCGAGCTGGGCCAGCAGCCTGGCCATGCTGTCGGGCATGTAGGGCTGGAGCATCGTGCCGATGACGCGCAGGGCGTCGGCCAGCACGCGCAGGACCACCGCCATGCGCTCGGGATCGGTCTTCTTCAGCGCCCAGGGGGCCTGACGGTCGATATAGGCGTTGCAGGCGCGGATCACCCGCCAGACATCCTCGAGCGCGTCGGTCAGGGCGCGGCGATCGATCTGCTGGTGCATCAGGGTGGGCAGGAGGTCGGCCTGGGCCAGCAGGGCCAGATCGTCCTCGATCCGGGCGCCGCATGCGGGGAGGAGGCCGCCGCAATTGCGCGCGACCTGCGACAGGGTGCGCTGCGCCAGGTTACCCAGGTCGTTCGCCAGCTCGACATTCATCCGGTTGATGATCGCCTTGCGGCTGAGGTCGCTGTCGCCGCCGAAGGGCATTTCGCGCAACAGGAAGAAGCGGACCGGATCCAGCCCGAATTCGGCGACCAGTTCGCGCGGGTCGACCACGTTGCCGAGCGACTTGCTCATCTTCTCGCCCTCGATGGTCCACCATCCGTGCGAGAACACGCAGTCGGGCAGGTCCAACCCGGCGGCCATCAGCAGGGCCGGCCAGTAGACCGCGTGGAAGCGCAGGATGTCCTTGCCCACCAGATGCAGGTCGGCCGGCCAGAAGGGCGCGCGCGGGTGATTGGGGTCGGGGAAGCCGACGGCCGACAGGTAGTTGGCCAGCGCGTCGACCCAGACATACATCACATGATCGGCGTCGCCGGGCACCGGGATGCCCCAGCGGAAGCTGGTGCGGCTGATCGACAGGTCGCGCAGCCCCTGGCGGACGAAGCTGGCGACCTCGTTGCGGCGGGACGCGGGCTCGACGAAGCCGGGGCGGGTTTCGTACAGCGCGAGCAGCCGGTCGGCGAAGTCGGACAGGCGGAAGAAATAGGAGGGTTCGCGCACCCATTCGACCGGCGCGCCGGTCGGCGCGACCCGGGTGCCGTCGGGGCGGGTGAGCAGTTCGTCCTCGTTGTAGAAGCTTTCGTCGCGCAGGGCGTACCAGCCCTCGTACGCGCCGAGATAGATGTGGCCGTTCGCGGCGATCCGTTCCCACAGCGCCGAGGCGCCGGCGATGTGGCGCGGTTCGGTGGTGCGGATGAAATCGTCGTACGAGACGTTCATCGCGTCGTACATCGCGCGGAAATCGGCCGAGACGCGGTCGGCGAAGACGATCGGTTCGACCCCCGCGGCCTGGGCGGCCTGTTCGACCTTCTGCCCGTGTTCGTCGGTGCCGGTCAGGAAGAAGACGTCATGGCCCTCCAGGCGCTTGAAGCGTGCCACCACGTCGGCCGCGACCGATGTGTAGGCATGGCCGATATGAGGCGCCCCGTTCACATAATAGATCGGTGTCGTGACGTAATAGCGCCGTGTCATGTTCCACTCACCAACGACAGGCCGGACAGGATGGCCTGATGTTTATCCAGATTGAATCGTTCCGTCTCGGCCCGCAGATGGACCAGTTCGCGCCACAGATCGACCGCGTGGTCAGGCCGCGGCACCGGATTGCCGGATGCGGGCAGGCGCGCGGCCGTCCGCGTGCGCACCGATATGGCATCACACAGCAGATCGAAGAAGACTGAAAACCCATTCTCCCGCTTCAGGATCGTCTCGGCAATCTCATACATCGTCCCTGCCCCCACCGGCCCCGCCAGCACCTGCTCGACCAGGGCGCCCAGCGCGCCGCCGTCGCCCGCCAGCAGGGCCAGCGCGCGGCCCGGCGCGCCATGGGACAGCGGGATGACGCGGGCGATGTCCCCGGCATCGGCCGTGCTGACCCGGGACAGGACCGCCTGCATGTCCGGCGCGGACAGCGGGCCGAGCTTCAGGATACGGCAGCGGCTGCGGATCGTCGGCAGCAGGCGGCCCGGGGCGGCGCAGGTCAGGACCAGGATCGCGCGGGGGGGCGGTTCCTCGAGGATCTTCAGGATCGCGTTCGCGGCGCTGCGGTTCATGTATTCGGCGCCGTCGACGACCACGACCCGCCATCCGTCCTCGGCCGCCGTGCGGTGCAGGAACCGGCCGATCGGCCGCACGTCGTCGGCCACGATTTCGGCGCGCATGCGCTGGCGTTTCTCGTCCACGCCGCGCGCGATGCCGAGCAGGTCGGCGTGGCTGCCGGCGGTGATGCGTCGTCCGGCGGGACTGTCGGGGTCGGTGCCGTTCAGCAGCAGACGGGCCATCCAGAAGGCGAACGTCGCCTTGCCGATGCCCTCGGGCCCCGTCAGCAGCCAGGCGTGATGCAGCCGGCCGCCGCGCAATGCCGACTGGAAGGCCAGGCGCGCGTCATGGTGGCCGACCGGCTGCGGGGTGTCGCGCGGCTGCGGCGGCACGTCCTAGACCGTCCCGGGCGCTTGTGGGGGGGCGGCCAGGCGGGCATCGACCAGGGATGCGACGTCACGGGCGACGTCCGCGGCCGGACGGTCGGCGGGCACCGGAAGACAGCGCCCGGGCTGGGCGCGGATCGCCGCGGCGAACCCGTCGGCGACCCGGCCATGGAAGGACTCGTCGGCGGATTCGTAGCGGTCGGCCGCGCCGCCGCGGGCACGCAGCCGTTCCAGCGCGCGGGCGCGCGGCACGGCCAGGACCAGGGTCAGGTCCGGCATCAGCCCGAGCTGCGCGGTCAGCGTCGCGATCAGGTCCAGAATGTCGGGATCGGCGTGGCCCTGGCCATATCCCTGATAGGCCAGGGTGGAATCGACGAAGCGGTCGCACAGCACGATGGCGCCGCGCCGGAGCGCCGGGCGGACCAGCCGGTCGACATGATCGAACCGGGCCGCGAAATGGCCCAGGATTTCGGCGCGCAGCGACAGGTCGTGCCCGCCGAACAGCAGGAAGTCGCGCAGTGCCTCGGCCCCCGGGGTGCCCCCGGGTTCACGCGTGCAGACCACGTCGTACCCGGCGGCGCCCAGATGGGCCGCGAGGTGCCGGACCTGGGTGGATTTTCCCGCCCCCTCGCCCCCTTCGAACGTGATGAACAGCCCGGGCATCGCGATCAGTGCCGGCCGAATTTCTGGCCCAGCACCGTCGAGGCGCGGGCGAACAGGCCCAGGCGCGCCACGTCCTGCCCCGCCACCAGCGGCATGCGGATATCGGCCAGGCCGGGATTCGAGATCACCAGGTCGCCCAGAACCTGGCCCGCCGCCACCGGGGCGGGAACCGGCGCCTGGTAATCGACCCCGATATGCGCGCGGGTCCGCCAGCCATGGGGCAGGGTCATGACGATGTCGCGCGTCGCCACCAGGGCGACGCCGGGCTGCGTACCCAGCCAGACCGACGCGTGCTCGACCACGTCGCCCTTGCGGAACAGGGTGGCGTTTTCGAAATTGGCGAAGGACCATTCCAGCAGGCGTTCGCCCTCATGCGCGCGGGCGTTGCTGGAGGGCATGCCGTTCAGGGCGAGCACCACCCGATTGCCGCCGCGATCGGAGCTGGCGCACAGGCCGAATCCGCCAGCGTCGGTGTGGCCGGTCTTGAGCCCGTCGGCCAGCCCCTTGTCCACCAGGACGTTGCGGTTGCCCTGCGAGATCTTGTTGAACCGGTAGTCCTTCTCGGAGAAGAAATGGTAATATTCGGGGAAGTCGCGGATCAGCCGGACGGCCAGGACCGCCACGTCGCGCGCCGACATATAGTGATTGTCGGCGGGCCAGCCGGTGGCATTCATGAAATGCGAATTGGTCAGGCCGATTTTCGACGCCGCGTCGTTCATCAGCGCGACGAACTGGTCCTCGGACCCCGAGACACCTTCGGCCAGCACGATGCAGGCATCGTTGCCGGACTGGATGACCATGCCCTGGATCAGGTCCTGAACCGCGATGCTTTCGCCCAGCGGCACGAACATCTTGGACCCCTGCATCCGCCACGCCTTCTCGCTGACCGGCAGGGCCTGGTCCAGTTTCAGGCGGCCGGATTTCAGCATGCCGAACACGATATAGGCCGTCATCATCTTGGTCAGCGACGAGGGGGGCATGCGCTCGTCGGCCGCCTTCTCCAGCAGGGTCGCGCCCGTGGTGACGTCCAGGATGCAGGCCCAGCGCGCCAGCGTGTCCACCGGACCGACCGGGGTCGCCGCCGGCGGTCCGGCGGGCGCCGCGCCGTCCTGCGCCGAATCGTCGGGCGCGGGCGCAGGCGCGGGATGCGCGGCGTGGGCGTGGGCCGGGGCCGCGTGGCGCCGGCGGGGCGCCGCGAGCGCCTGGGAACCGGTCGCCGCCATTGCGGCGGTTCCGGCCAGAAGGAACCTTCGGGTCTGCACGTTCATCCCTATTCGACGACGATCCGGGCCCCGGTTACTCCGGCACCCATTACCTGGTCCAGCCCCTGGTCGGCGGCCTGGACATTCGTGAACGGGCCGACATGGACCCGCCACATCGCGCGGCCGCGCGCGCGGACCGGAACGACCCGCCCCCCGGTGCGCGCCGCGGCGATTTCGGCGTAGCGCAGGGTGGAAAAGGTGCCCACCTCGACGAAGAGCAGCCCGCCTTCGACGTACCCCTGGCGCACCGCCGGAGGCAGACTGCCCATCAGGGGCGCGATGTCCGCCGCGCCGGCCACGCCGGACGGCGCGGCGACGATCGTGCCGCCACCCGTGCCGTCCAGCGATTCGGCGCGGACCTGTCCGACCGGCGCCGCGCTGACGTCCAGGTGCTGCCCGCCCGGCAGGGACTCGGCCAATTGTTCGTTCTGGACCTCGAGCCCGGTGACGGCGACGCGGGCGGGTGCCGTGCCGATCCCCAGCAGGGCGGCGGCGCGCGGGGTCAGGCCGATCAGCCGGCCGGGCGAGACGGGGCCGCGGTCATTGACCCGCACCGTGATCTCGCGCCCGTTTTCCAGGTTGCGCACCGTGACGATGGCCGGCAGTTGCAGCGTGGCATGGCTGGCCGTCATGGCACCGGCATCGTAATGCTCGCCATCCGTGGTGACGAAGGGCGTGCGATCGGCGTCGGCCACCGCCAGGCCCGTGGCCTGATAGGCGAAATCTTCCTGCGGATAGCGCCAGACGCCGCCCATCTTGTAGGGCGCGCCCACCACGTAATGCGGCGCGGCCGGCGGCAATGGCGGTTCGGCGCGGCGGTGGCAGCCCGCGAGCCCGAGGACCAGCAGTTCCATGGCAAGCAGGCCCGCGGGGCGTATACGGCGCGTCACAGGGCGCGTCACGTCACGTCGCGACCCAGCAGACCGACCGCCAGCGCGTAGAAATCGGACGGGTTGTAGCGCCTGATGACGGAGAAATTGCGGTATACCATGAACGCCTCGCCTCCCGGCCCGTCGGGGCGGATCACCGCCCCCCTGATGTCGGTGCGCGAGAAGCGCCGCCCGTCCAGGCGCGTGACCCCGCGATCCATCCATTCGCCCAGCGTGCGGACCGCGCCGCGGCCCAGTTCGGATTGCGCGAGCACGGGGGGCACCGCGATTTCCTGCCCCCAGGGTTCGCCCGGCACCCAGCCGCAGCGGCCCAGATAATTGGCGATCGAGCCGAAGACGTCGGGCTCGCTGGTCCAGATGTCGCGGCGGCCGTTGCCGGCATAATCGACCGCGTAGCGCAGATAGGCGCTGGGCATGAATTGCGGCTGCCCCATCGCGCCGGCATAGCTGCCGGTCATGTTTTCCGGCGCGACGTCGCCGTGGTCGAGGATGCGCAGCGCGTTCATCAATTCGGCGCGGAAAAAGGACGCCCGCCTGCCGTCATAGGCCAGGGTGGCCAGCGCGTCGGTGATGCGAAAGCTGCCCGTCCGGGTGCCATAGGCCGATTCCAGGCCCCATATGCCCATCAGCGGCTGCGGATCGGCGCCGTAACGCCGGCTGACCGCGCGCAGCAGCCCCATCCGCATGGCGGATGCCGCCTTGCCGTCGGCCAGCTTCTTGGCGGTCAGGACGCGCTGGCGGTACTGTGCCCAGGTCAGGGTGAATTCCGGCTGATGCTGGTCCAGTTGCAGCACGCGTGCATTCGGCGCCTCGAGCGCCAGCGCCCGGCCGACGATGGACGGCGACAGGCCCTGGGCGAGGGCGTCGGCACGGATGCCGGCCAGGAAGGCGGCGTAGGATCCCGCCTGGGATGCGCGCGCGCGAAGGGGCGCCGCGGCGGCCAGCACGGCGCCCGAAGCGGCCGAAATCAGAAAATCACGACGTCCTGTCATGGGGAAATCTGTGCCACATTCCCCGGCAGGCTTTCAATCCTCGCCGCCAGGCTCTCATGATTTGTCTCATGATTTATCACTGGCCCGCTCCCATGATTTGTCGGTGGCGGCGAAGCGTGCGACAAGGACCCGCGACCGGGGCGGCGATCGTCGCCCGAATGCCCGCGCGGAACGGGCCCCGTGAGCGAAAGGCTTGGGCGAGAGGCTTGATGCAGTGAGGATTTCGACCCGTCCGCCCCGGCCGAACCGACGGCCGGCAGCCCGTTCTTCATGATGATGTTCCCCTCTCTTCCCCCTCTTCTGGCCGATGCCGGCAATTCGCCCCTGTTTCAGGCGGCGGTGATCATCGTCGCCACCTTCATCCTGGAAGATGCAGCGACCATCCTGACGGCGATGGAGGTGCAGTCGGGCCCGGTCGCCATGCCGCTGGCGCTGGGGGCGCTGTATGTCGGCATCGTCGTCGGCGATCTGGGGTTGTACGGCCTGGGGCGCCTGGCGGCGCTCTGGCCGCCCGCGCGGCGGTGGGTCAACCTGCCGAGCGGCCATGACGGGCAACGCTGGTTCGCCCGCAACGTTTTTCGCATCGTCTTCATCAGCCGCTTCATCCCCGGCGCGCGGCTGCCGCTCTATACGGCGTGCGGCTTTTTTCACGCCAGCATCGCCCGCTTCGCCGCTGCCGCGGTCATGGCGACGCTGATCTGGACAACGCTGCTGTTCGCTGTATCGCTTAGGGTCGGCCAGTTCCTGATCGACCATCTGGGCGAATGGAAATGGCTGGGCATGGCCGGTTTTGCGCTGACTATCCTTCTTGTCGGCCGGATCGTGGCCAGTGTGCGGAGTCCGTCCCGATGAACCATGCCTCGACCGCCGCCCCTGCCCCGGCCAATCCTGCGCAGCCGGCATCGCCGCTGTCGATGTTCGAATTCTGGCCGGGCTGGATCTTCTATACCCCGATCGTGCTGTACTGGATCGCCATGGGGGTGCGGCACCTGGATTTCAGCCTGCCCACGGCGGCCAATCCGCGGATCGAGACCGGCGGCCTGTGCGGAGAGAGCAAGACGGCCATCCTGGACATGGCCGGCGAGACGGCCGGACGCTGGATCGCGCCCTACACCACCATGACCACCACCGGTTCCGCCGAGGACGCAGCGGCGGCGCGGCAGGCGCTGGCGCAAGCCGGGCTGGCGCTGCCGATCGTGCTGAAACCCGATATCGGCTGCAACGGCACCGGCGTGAAGCTGGCCGCCACGCCGGCGGAGCTGGCCCGGGCCGCGGCGCAGTTTCCGCCCGGCACGGGCCTGATGCTGCAACGGCTGATCCCCTACGAACATGAGGCCGGGGTGTTCTATATCCGCCATCCGGACGAGCCGCGCGGGCGGATTACCTCGCTGACCTATAAGGAAGCGCCGGTCATCGTCGGCGACGGACGGTCCACCGTGCGGCAACTGATCGACGCGGACGCACGCACCGGGCTGGTGCCGCATTTGTACCTGCCGCGCCTGGGCGCGCGCGTGCATGACGTGCTGCCGGCCGGAGAGCCGATGCGGCTGGTCTTTGCCGGCAATCACTGCAAGGGGTCGATCTTCCGCAACGGCGCGTCCGACATCACCCCTGCCCTGACCGAACAGATCGACCGGATCATGCAGGATATTCCGGATTTCCATTTCGGCCGGATCGACCTGAAATTCGAATCCATCGCATCGCTGCGCCTGGGCCGGGGGTTCGAGATCATCGAGATCAACGGCGTCGGCTCCGAGGCGACCCATATCTGGGATTCGCGCACGACGCTGCGCGAGGCCTACGCCGCGCAGTTCAGCCACTACCGGGAGACGTTCCGAATCGGCGCCAAGAAGAAGAAGGCCGGATGGCGTTCCAGCGGCGCGCTGACCATGCTGCGCTCGTGGCGTCGGCAACGGAAATTGCTGGCGTCCTATCCGATGAACGACTGACGGTCCGGTCGAATCTGGGGGCGAGTCTCTGGGCGAATTTCGGGGCGAATCGGACGTCTCAAGCGGATCGTGATTTGGTGGACCGATGTCATCACGTGAAAATGCGCGGCAAAACAAACGTCTTGGAGCATGCGCGGGTCAATCCGATCCTGGCGTCGAATCGGAGGGCAGGCCACCATTACCGAAGATGTAATTGCTGACCTGCTGTTCGAGACTGACGGCCTCTTGCGCATTTGTGATGACGGCGCCGGGGGCCAGGTGGGTGGGCGCCTTGCCGGGCTGGACCATCAGCGCGTCCTCGTCCGTCATGGTCGCGCTGCCGATCGTCACCGCGCTGTCGGCCGGAAGCTGCAGGGCGCGGTCGACGGTGAAGCCGACATTGGCCATGGCGCTGACCGGATCGAGGGTGATGGCGGTGACGCGGCCGACCGGCACGCCCGCCAACTGGACCTCGGCCCCCACATGCAGCCCGTTGGCCGATATGAACCGGGCGGTCAGGTGGTAGCGGTCATGGCCCAGATCGACCTGCGACGCGCGGGCATAGGCGTAGAACGCCCCGGCCACCAGCAGAACCAGTCCGCTGAACACGATCGCGCTGCCATTTTCTCGCGCCAAGCGCCCCTCCTGCTCCATTCCGTGCCGAACTTCGGCCCCGGCGCACGCTATCCGCTTGCCGAAGGCCAGGAAAGTAAGGCACCACAATATTGTAATTCACCATGGACGGCCGGACAATGACACTCATCCAAGCCATAGTGATCGCCATTCTTCAGGGGGCGACGGAATTGTTCCCCGTCAGCAGCCTGGGACATGCCGTGATCGTCCCTGCCCTGCTGGGCTGGGTGGTCGACCCGAGCGGCGACATGTTCCTGCCGTTTCTGGTCATGCTGCACCTGGGCACGGCAATCGCGCTGCTGGTCTTCTTCTGGAAGGACTGGGCCGCGATCGTGCGCGGCATCTCCGGCCGGGACGGCAGCCAGCGCCAGGCCGAGAGCATCCATATCGTGGCGCTGCTGGTGGTCGCGACCATTCCGGCGGTCATTATCGGCTTTTTGCTTGAACATTGGCTGCGCACGCTGTTCGGAACGGCGCGCTTTGCCGCGATCTTCCTGTTCCTGAACGGGTTGCTGCTGCTGCTGACCGAACGGATCAAGGCGCGTCAATCCATGACCGAGGGCGGGGCCATCGCGTCGCTGACCTATGCCGATGCCGCGATCATCGGGCTGTGGCAGTGCGCGGCGTTCTTTCCGGGCATTTCGCGCTCGGGCGCCACGATCATCGGCGGGCTGTTCCGCAACCTGAACCATGAAGGGGCGGCGCGCTTCTCGTTCCTGATGGCGCAGCCGGTGATCTTCGCGGCGACGGTGCGGGAAGCCATGCATCTTCGCCATGTCGCCGTCCCGCAGGGCCAGATGCAGTTGGCCGCGATCGGCGCCGTCGTCGCCGCGATCACCGCCCTGGCCAGCACCGCATTCCTGATGCGCTATTTCCACAACCATGAAAAATGGGCGCTCAGCCCGTTCGCCTATTACTGCCTGGCGGTCGGCGCCGCGTGCTTTTTCTATCTGGGCCGGTGATCCGCGACATGGTCCGGCGTCTGACCGCCCCCCTGCCCCTGTTGCCCCTGCTGGCCCTGCTGGGCCTGGGGGCGGCCGCCCCGGCCAATCTGGCGGTGCAGCCCATATCGCGCATGGATACGCCCTGGTGGCACCAGCGCTTCGCGGAAAAACAGGACGAGATCGCGCATGGCCGCTACGACCTGGTCTGGCTGGGGGATTCGATCACCCAGAACTGGGAGCGGCGCGGCCCCGAGGACTGGCGGGATTTCGCCCCGGTCTGGCAGCATTATTATGGTGACCGGCATGCCATCAATCTGGGATTCAAGGGGGACAGCACGTGCCATGTCCTGTGGCGCCTGGCGCATGGCGAGTTGGAGTTCCGCACTGCGCCGCGCCTGTTCATCGTCCTGATCGGCGCCAATAATTTCGGCCATGTCCATACCGACGCCCGCCAGACCTATGCCGGCATCGTGCGGATCGTGGACCAGATTCATGCCCGCCTGCCGGCGACGCAGGTGCTGCTGCTGGAGGTGCTGCCCTCCATCAGGTCGGCCTGGGTGAGCGAGAATACGCGGACCCTGAACCGCATGATGCTGGCCGAGGTCCGGACCGGCCGGCCGTGGCTGCACCTGCAGGATGCCGGCGCGGCGCTGGAGCGCGACGGCGCGCCGGACCCCGGCCGTTTCCTGGACCCGCGCCTGGTGCCGCCGGACCCGCCCCTGCACCCCACCACCGCTGCGCAGCAGGAGATCGCACGCCTGATCGAACCCACGGTCGCGGCGATCCTGGGCGACCGGCCGCACTGAACGGCGTGCCGCCGATCGTTGCGATACAGCATGCATGCGATGTGCTATCCTGAATTTCATGGCTCTTCATTCACCTACGCCCGATTCCGCGCCGGGGCGCCTGCGGCTTCGGAAATCCATCCAGCAGATCGAATCGGAAAGCCAGGATCACGGGCTGCACCGGACGCTTGGCCCGATCCAACTGATGATGCTGGGCATCGGCTCGACGATCGGCGCCGGGATCTATGTGATGACCGGGACGGCCGCCGCGGAATATGCGGGGCCGGCCATCCTGCTCTCATTCCTGGTGGCCGGCCTGGCGTGCCTGTTCACGGCGCTGTCCTATGGCGAACTCGCCTCGACGATGCCGGTTTCGGGTTCGGCCTACAGCTATGCCTATGTCTCGATGGGCGAAGGAGCGGCGTGGGCGGTGGGCTGGCTGCTGCTGCTGGAATATGGCGTGTCCTGCGCCGGGGTCGCCGCCGGCTTTTCCGGCTATGCAACCAGCCTGCTGCACGATCTGGGCGTGCATGTGCCCGCGTTCATCTCGACCACGCTGGTGCAGACCCTGCCGACCGTGCATGGCGCCAGCCTGCTGGTCGCGCCCAGGCTGGACCTTGTGGGGGCGGCCTCGGTCCTGCTGGTGACGTTCCTGCTGGTGCTGGGGATCCAGGAATCGGCGCGGATCAATACGCTGGTCGTGTTCGTCAAGGTCGGCGTGCTGCTGCTGTTCCTGGCGTTCGGCCTGCGTTACATCCACCCGTCCTATCTGGAACCATTCATCCCGCCGCGTGAGGACGGGTTCCATTACGGGGTGCCGGGCATCTTTCGCGCGGCCTCGGTCATCTTTTTCGCCTATGTGGGATTCGAGACGGTGTCGACCGCGTCGGCCGAGGCGCGCAATCCGCGGCGCGACGTGCCGCTGGGCATCATCGGCTCGCTGCTGATCTGCACGCTGATCTATATGTGCGTCGCCGTGGTGCTGATCGGCGTGGTGCCGTTCCGCCGGCTGAACGTCGCCGATCCCCTGGCGATCGCCGTCGATGCGATCGGGCAGCCCTGGCTGGCGCTGCTGATCAAGGTCGGGGCGGTGATCGGCCTGTGCTCGGTGATCCTGGGGCTGCTTTACGGCCAGACCCGCATTTTCTTCACCATCGCGCGGGACGGGCTGCTGCCGAAGATTTTCTGCCGGCTGCATCCGACCTTTCGCACGCCGTGGATCGGGACCATCCTGCTGGGCCTGGTCGTGGCGGCGGCGACCGCCACGCTGCCGATCGACATCATCAGCGACCTGGTCAGCCTGGGCACGGCGGCGGCATTCGGCATCGTGTGCTTTACCGTCATCTGGCAGCGCAATGCCCGCCCCGACCTGGCGCGTCCCTTCAGCGTGCCACTGGGCGGGGTGCGGGTCGGCGGGGTCTGGATCGGGCTGGTGCCCAGCCTGGGCATCCTGTTCTGCCTGATCATGGCCGGGCCGCTCTTTCTGGACATGATCCGTGCCCTGGCCGACGGCAATCCGCTGCCGGCCCTCCTGCTCGGCGGCTATATCGTCCTGGGGGTGCTGGGCTATGTCCTGTATGGCCATTCCCATTCACACCTGGGCCGCGACAAGCGAACCGCCACGGTCTGATTTTGCGGGCCTCGACGAGGCCTGTCGGCCCGGAGATGAGTCCTGCAAGTCAGGACGGGGACGCCGCCTGACTTATACCAATCCATTTGGACATTGACCGTTTGGAAGACAGGTCGGGCTCTGCCCGAACCCGGTGGGGGCCACGGGCCCCTGCACCCCATTACATTGATAAATAATCGGTTTCCACGCGCTGGTATTAATCCATTGATCCGCAATCGGTTCCCACCGGCATCACATCCCTGGGGCAGCGCCGGGGCCGGTATAGGAGCCTGGCGGCGGGCGGTCGATCGCCGGCGAGATCACGCCCGGCGCGGTCAGCACGTCCTGCCCCGATTGCGACGCGACATGGGCCATGCGCTCGCGCGGCAGGGCTTCGGGGCAGTGGTCGCGCAGGAAGACGATGATCTTCTCGCGGATGTCGCAGCGCAGGTCCCAGCTCTGCATGGCCGAGCGGGCCGAGGCGATCACGCGGATCGTCATCACCTGCGCCGAACAGTCCGCGACCTGGACGTCGAACACCTTGCCGTCCCATAGCGGGCTTTCGCGCACGATGTCGTGCAGCCGGGCGCGGATGCGGTCCATCGGGGCATGGAAGTCGAGATACAGGAACACCACGCCGATCAGCGCCGCCGAATTATGCGTCCAGTTCTGGAAGGAATTTTCCAGGAAATAGGAAATCGGCACGATGTGCCGCCGCCAGTCCCACACACGCAGCACGACGTAGGTGGCGGTGATTTCCTCGACCCACGCCCAGTCGCCATTGATGATGATCAGGTCTTCCATCCGGATCGGCTGGGTCATCGCGATCTGCATGCCGGCGATGAGGTTGGTCAGCAGCGGCCGGGCCGCCAGGCCGACCAGCAGGGAGGCGGCGCCGGCCGACGCGAACAGGCTGAGGCCATATTCGCGCACCGATTCGAAGGTCATGAGCGCCGAGCCGACGGTCAGGACACCGATCAGGATATCCGCCATGCGGCGCAGTACGCGCACCTGCGTCTTATGGGTGCGCAGCAGGATGTCGTCGCGATCTTCCTTGCCGTCTATCCGCGCCAGGTAGGCGTCCGACAGCACGCGCATCGCCACGATCGCCGCATAGCCCAGCATCAGCACGAACAGCACCAGCAATCCCCGGCCCGTCATCTGCATCATGCGATAGGACAGGCCGGACGCCGGCAGCGCGGTCGCGACGAAGATGATCGCCAGCGTGATCCGCGCCGGACGCCGCATCGCCAGCGTGAAGGAACGGACGAAGGCCCCGCGCTTCTGCCCCGGGATGCGCAGGACGAGCTTGGTGGTGATCCGGCTGACGATCTCGGCCATCAGCACGGCCGCGCACAGGACCAGGATCGAGGCCACGATCCCGGGCAGCCAGCCGAACGATCGGCGAAGGTCGATCAGGAGAGCAAGAAAGGCGCTTTTCACGAAATCCGTTCCGGTCTGTGGCCCGGCCGAGGCCGGGTGGCGCGCCATGAATGGCGCCATATCAAGGGAAAAGGCTTTTTTCTTTAACCATGATGACAACAGGTGCATCAATCGCGATCAACGGGTTGACTTTGGATGACGGGGGGGATATCTCCCCAACCACCGACGCGATGGCGGCGTAGCTCAGCGGTAGAGCAGGGGAATCATAATCCCTTGGTCGGCGGTTCAAATCCGTCCGCCGCTACCATGCGTCGGGATTCCCCCCTTTATGGCAGCGACGCGCGATCCTTGCATCAGGCCGGATCGAACGCCGACCTGTCGTCCCGGCGGCGCCAGGTTTGCCGTTTCAGGCCGAGGCGGTCCAGCACGTCGCACACCGCCCAGAAGACGGGTGCGCGGCGGCGGCCGAACGCCGGAATGCGCCAGATGTCGAACGGGAGCGAAAGAAATGGGTTGCGGCGGCCATATGCCCAGATTTCGACCCTGATCCCGGGCTGCAGGCTGGGGCCGCGCGCATGGAAGCCGGACGTATCGGCCACGATCAGCGTATTGGCCGGCACGGCGAAGGCGCGTGGCGCGTCATAGCCGAGGCGGCGCAGATCTTCGGCCGAGATCCGGAACGAGCCGCGGCCGCTGAGGCGGTCGGGGGTGTGGCGCGCCGTCATGCTCATACGGCGTTCCCATGCCCGGCGCGCCGGCGTGAGGATGTGCGAACCAGGGACATAGACGAACGGGCCGGCGCCTTCCGCGACGTCGGTCAATGTCAGCCATGCCTTGACGGTCGGGTGGAACGTGTCGGCATGCAAGGCCGTCTGCGGGTCCGGCGGGCCGTCGACGGCGCCGGAGAGGACCGTCTGCAGGTAGCAGACCGGCTCGGCATCATGACTGCCGACGAAACGCAGCAGGCGGCGCCAGAGCGGGTCATCGAGGACTTGGCCAAGCGCGGGCATGCGTCGCAGAGCTGCCGGATCGAGCGCCAGGCGGCGGGTGATCGTGTCGCCCTGGATCGTCTCACGCGCCGATCCGCGGAAATCCCTGGCCTGACGCAGCACCGCGGCGAACATGTCGGGCGACAGGAAATCCGGGACCAGGACGAAGCCGTCACGCCGGAAGGCGGCGGCATGATCGGCGTCCAGGGCTTGGCCGAGGCGGCGGCGGCGGCGATCGGCCAGCCAGTGGGCCAGGCCCTGGCGCGCGTTATGCAGGCCGAGCGCGTTGAGCAGGCGGCTGCCGATGATCGGGTTGTCGCGGAACGATTTCGCGCCGGTCGCGAGCTGCGCCACCCAGACCGGCGGCATCAGCAGCCGGGATGGTATCTTGCGCGCCAGGCTCGGTAGATCGATTTTCATGAAAAATTCCGGATGACGCGCCGTTCTGGGATGATGCTGGCGGCAGCCTGCGCCTTCAGGGCGCGGACGGGCTCGCGCGCGCCTCGGCCACGTCGTGCGCGGTGACATGCCCGACCCGGTTGCCGAAATGGCCGATCGCGAAATTGGCGATGTCCGCCAGGTCCTGATCGCGATATTCGGGGCCGAAGGCGGGCATCGTCATCGCGCCGTGCGCCGTATCCAGCCGCGACCCCTCCAGCATCACCCGAACCAGGTTGCGCCCCCGGGTTTCGCCGAAGGCACGCGCGCCCCAGAGCGCGGCGAAATCGACCTGCCGGCCCTTCCCGTCCGTCAGATGGCAGCCGGCACAGGCGCCGGCGAACAATCCGGCGCCGTCGCTGTGGCTGAGGCTGGCACTGGCCAGCGCATCCGGCGCGACGGCGGTGATCGTCTCGTTCGCCGGGCGGGCCGGCAGGCTGCGCAGATAGGTCACCATGGCGGCGATGTCCTGCGGCGTCAGGTACCGCAGGCTGTGCCCGACGACTTCGGCCATGGGGCCGGCCGCGGTGCCCCTGCCGTCGGCATGGCCGGTGGACAGATAGTCCGTCAGTTGCGAATCGTTCCAGGCCCCGATCCCGCTGTCGGGGTCGGAGGAAATGTTATAGGCGATCCAGCCGTTGGTGACGGCGCCGGCATAGGACCGGTCCCTGGACGTCGCCTGCAGCATCGTGCGGGGCGAATGGCATTCGGCGCAGTGGCCCGCGGCCTCGACCAGATAGCGGCCACGGTTCCACGCCGCCGACCGGCCCGGTTCGTCCCCGAGCGGCGAGGACGGACGATAGAGCAGGTTCCAGGCCAGCATCACGGCGCGGATATTGTAGGGAAAGCGCACGACATTGGCGGGGGCGGGCGCATGCACCGCCGGCAGGGTCGCCAGATAGGCGCGGATTGCCCGCACGTCGTCCGGGGTCATGCGGGCATAGGACGCATAGGGCATGACCGGGTAGAGATGTTTCCACCCCGGCGCCACGCCCATCCGCACGGCGGACTCGAATTGCGCATCCGTATAGGCGCCGATCCCGGTTTCCCTGTCCGGGGTGATGTTCGGCGCGTAGATCCGGCCGATCCCGGGCAGGTCGAAGGCGCGGCCGCCGGCATAGGGCGTGCCGCCGGGCGCGGTGTGGCAGACCTCGCAATCCGCGGCGCGTTCGAGATATTCGCCGCGCTTGACCAAGTCGGATTGCTGCGCCCGGGCCGTCGCGGCCCCAGCCGAGACCAGCGCCAGGGCCAGCAGGCTGACGATGTGACCCGCGCGCCTCATGCCTGGGCTCCCATCAGCGGCAGGCGGCGGCGGCGGCCACCGCCTGCCGCCGCGATCGCGTTGGCCAGAGCGGCCGCCGCTGCCGCCGTGCCGGTTTCGCCAATTCCGCCCGGATCTTCGGTACTGTCGACCAGATGCACCTCGATCGCCGGCGCTTCGTTCATGCGCATGATCCGGTAGGAATTGAAATTCTCCTGCTGCACCCGCCCGTGAAGCAGCGTGATTTCATTGAACAGGGCGGCGCTCATGCCGAAGATCAGGCCGCCCTCGATCTGCGAGACCACCTGGTCGGGGTTGACCAGGCGGCCGCAATCCACGGCGACGATCACCCGCCGGACCCGCACGCCTCCCATGTCGGTCATTTCGACCTCGGCGATCGTCGCCAGGTAGGAACCGAACACATATTGCAGGGCGATGCCGCGCCCGACCCCGGCCGGCAGCGGGGAACCCCAATCGGCCTTGGCCGCCGCCAGTTCCAGGACGGCGCGCGCACGGGGCTTGCCCTCGGTCATCCTGCGGCGGAACGCCACCGGATCGGCTCCGGCGGCCGCAGCCAGTTCGTCGATGAAGCTTTCGACGACGAAGACGCCGCGCGTGCCGCCCACCCCGCGCCACCATGCGGTGACCACGCCCGGCGCCTCGCGCCGCGCGTAATCGAGGAACATGGCGGGAATATCGTACGGTGTCTCGACCGTCGCGGCCAGCAGGTCGTCATCGACGCCGTTCGGCAGCAGGGCCTGGGGCGCCCAGCGCGCGACCACCGCCGGACCGACGATCCGGTGGGATAGTCCCACCAGGCGGCCGTCGCGGTCCAGGCCGCCGACCAGGTGATCGACATAGGCCGGACGATAGCGGTCCAGGGTCAGGTCCTGTTCGCGGGTCCAGACGATCTTCAGCGGATATTTGACCTGGCGGGCGAACTGCACCGCCTGCGTGACGTACTCATGCTCCAGCCGCCGGCCGAATCCGCCGCCGATATACTGGTTGTGGAGATGGACCTGGTCCTTGGCCAGTCCGGTCAGTTCGGCCGCCGAATCGCGCGCGCGGGCCGGAACCTGCGACCCGACCCAGATATCGCAGCGGTCCGGCGCGACCAGCACGGTGCAATTGATCGGCTCCATGGGCGCGTGGGCCAGGAGCGGCTGCTGATAGACGGCCTCGACACGGGTGGCGGCATTGCCGATGGCGCCCTTGGCGTCACCCTTGACGTGCGCGACGATCGCCGGCCCGTCCAGCGCGTCATGCAACTGGCCATAGATCGTCTGGGTGTCGACCGCGCTGTTGACGCCCTCGTCCCAGGTGATCACCAGCGCGTCCAGCCCCTTGCGGGCCGCCCAGAAATGGTCGCCCACCACGCAGACGGCGTTGCCGATCGTCAGCACGTCGTGCACGCCTGGAACCTGCCGCGCGGCGCGGTCATCGACATGGCGCAGCACGCCGCCCATCACCGGGCAGGCCGCGACCGTGCCGACGCGCATGCCGGGCACCTGGATGTCGATGCCG
Source organism: Nguyenibacter sp. L1 (assembly GCF_035199985.1). Lineage (GTDB taxonomy): Bacteria > Pseudomonadota > Alphaproteobacteria > Acetobacterales > Acetobacteraceae > Gluconacetobacter > Gluconacetobacter vanlangensis. Next base: position 18,355 of record NZ_CP127015.1, on the reverse strand, counting down.
AACACGGCCTTTCCAGCCACCTTGGCCGCCGCGTCCAGCCGGTGCTGGGAATGGCCGATCAGGCGGAAGTGGGACGGATCGCGCAGCGCGATGGGCCCCTTGGGCAGCGGCAGCGCCGCGGCGTCCGCCGCCAGCGCGCCGTAGGTCAGGCTGGCGCCCGTCGCATCGTGCCGGACGGTCCCGCCCTCGGTCCGGCAGGTCGCGGGATCGACCGACCAGCGCGCGGCGGCGGCCTGGACCAGCAGGGTGCGCGCGACGGCGCCGGCCTCACGCAGGCTGGTCCAGGTGGCGATGGTCGAGGTCGAGCCGCCGGTCGCCTGTTCGCCCAGTTGCTTGGTCGTGTAGGCCGCGTCGGGGGGCGCGGCCTCGAGCTGGATCTGCTCCAGCCCGACATCCAGCTCCTCGGCGATCAGCATCGCCTCGCCGGTATAGATCCCCTGCCCCATTTCGACATTGGGCATGATCAGCGTGATCGTGTCGTCGGTGGCGATGCGCACGAAGGCGTTGGGCGCGAACGGGCCGGCCGGGTCCTCGACGATCCGGGTGGCGGCGCGGGCGGCCCGGCGCGGCAGCATCGCCGCCAGCAGCAGCCCGCCTGCCCCACCCAGTGCCCCGCCCAATGCCTGGCGGCGCGACAGCATGACCTGATCCATCAGACTGCTCCGGCCGCGTTGCGGATGGCCGCGCGAATGCGGCGATAGGTGCCGCAGCGGCAGATATTGCCCGACATCGCCTGGTCGATGTCGTCGTCGGTCGGGTGCGGATTCGCCTTCAGCAGCGCCACCGCCGCCATGATCTGCCCGGTCTGGCAATAGCCGCATTGCACCACGTCGATATCCAGCCAGGCCTGCTGCACGCCGCCGGCGAGCGTGTCGCCTTCCAGGCCCTCGATGGTGGTGACCGGCCGCGGCCCGACCAGGGACACGGGCAGCGAGCACGAGCGCACGGCCTTGCCGTCGACATGGACGGTGCAGGCGCCGCATTCGCCGATCCCGCAGCCGAACTTGGTCCCCATCATGCCCAGGACGTCGCGCAGCACCCACAGCAGCGGCATGTCGTCGGGGACGTCCACCTGATGCGATGCGCCGTTAACCTGCAGTGTCAGCATGCATCCTCCGGCTGTATGAAATCCGGCCGTGGCAGGGATCGCCGGGCTCGACCTCATGACATTGATAACAATAGATTGCCGGGGAATGGAACCCGCGTTGTCACGGCGCGCGTCTTAGATCGCGCCGGTGGAATGCCTGTCTTCGGGCGCGCCCGGCGTATCGGGCAGGGAATCGGAGAGTGGGGCGGTCGCCAGCGTGATCGCGTCGTCCGACGGAAACTGCAGCGCGCCGCTGTTCTCGGGCAGCAGCCGGACCTCGGACCGGTCGGATTTTTCCCGCGCCCTGGCCAGTTCGTCGAGATTGGAGCGAATCACCGGATATTCGGCGACCAGGCGACGGAAGCGGCGCGCGCTCATCGTCAGGAAATGGCCGAATTGCAGCGACCGGCTGATGGCCCGCGCGGGCGCGTCGGCCAGGGCCGCCGCCGCGCCGACCACGTCGCCGGCGCCGTAGCGCACGTCATGTTCGGCGTAGTGGGTTTCGGCCAGGCCGGCACTGATGAAATAAACGGTCCGCACCTTCCGCCCGCGCTTGTACAGGCGCTGGCCCGGCGTGGTGAAATGGACCGAGACCTGCCTGGCCAGGTCGTGCAGCGCGGCGTCGGGCACGCCGCGAAACACCGGCAGTTCGCGCAGCCGGACCTCGATCCCCGCCTTGATGTTGAAGGTCAGCGGCGCGTCGAGCTGCCCGCGCCTGCGTTCGACGTCGCGGTGCAGCTCGCGGTGCAGTTCCTCGCTGATGAGGGACTCGTCCATCAGCGAATCATATTCCTCGCTTTCCAGGCGCAGCGCGACCTGCTGCAGCAGGCGGCCTTCCAGCGCCTCGGAATAGCCGTGATAGTGCAGCCGCAGGGTCTGCAACGCCTCGTTCAGCAATTTGCGTTGCCGCTCCAGGACCTCGGCGACGATTTCGCCGATGCGGCTGCCCAGCGTCGGCTCCATGCGGGTCCGCATGAAGCGGATCAGCGAAAGCGAGACGAAATAGGCGATCATCAGCATTTCGAACCGCTCGGTCATGCAGGACATCAGCGGCTGGTCGAAATGGAAACGATGGTGGATCGCCTGGGCCAGCCGGAAACGCAGGGACGGGCGCACCCGGCGCCGCAACGCGCGGACATAGCCGAAGCGCCCTTCCAGCCGCGCGCCGTCGACCATGGCCTCGGCGGAGCGCAGCAGCGTTTCCATCACCGGGCGCGACAGCCCCTGGATGCGGAACAGGTCCAGCAGGATCGAGCGCTCGCGGTTGGCGATCACGATCAGGGCCAGGGTCACGCGCTGGCGGTCGCCCAGCGCGGTGTCGAATGTGTTGGCCTGCTCTTCCTCGGCCACGCGCTTGTCCAGCGCGCCGACGGTCCGGTTGACGACCGCGCGGGAGAAACCGAGCTCGTCCGCCATTTCGCGGGTGCGGTCGCGCACCTCGCCCAGGCCGATGCCCAGGACCTGGTGGCGCAGGGCCTGATCGATCGGCGAGAGCTGGTCCAGCTTCAGGAACAGGACCAGGTAGCGCAGGGTCGTGCCGTTGACGAACAGGGTGATCAGCACGAACCCGGTGGCGATGATGCCGATGAAATGGGCGACCGGCGTCGAGACATGCTCGTTTTCGGTCACCGCCAGGGCCAGGGCCAGGGTGATGGCGCCGCGCAGGCCGCCCCAGACCATCGTGACCTTGAAGGGAGCCGGCACAGGCGGGGACAGGCGCGTGGCCGCGAGTACCGGCAGCAATCCGAACACCACCGCGCCCCGCGCCAGCAGACCCGCCCCGGTGGCGATCAGGATCAGTACGCAGTCCCACCGCGTCATGCCGACCAGCAGTCGGGGCACCAGCATCGAGGCCAGCACGAAGACCAGCGAGCCGGCCCAGAACACCAGTTGCTGCCACAATTCGTTCAGGAAGCGCCAGGTCTGGGGCCGGATGGTGGACGGGCCGTAAACCGACAGGGTCAGGCCCGCGGCGGCGGTCGCGACCACGCCGGAAAAGCCCAGGAATTCGTCGCACAGGATATAGACGATATAGGGCAGCGCCACGGTCAGGGTGATCTCGGCGGCCGGTGCGGGCCCGATCATGGTGATCAGCATCAGGGTCAGCCGGCCGAACAGCATGCCCATGACGATGGCGCCGCTGAACGAGACCAGGAATTCCAGCGCCGCGCCGCCGGGGGCAATGGGGTGATGCGACGTCACCGCCGCGAGCAGGATCGAGAAGATGGCAATCGCCGCCGCGTCGTTCAGCAGGGCCTCGCCCTCGACCAGGCGGGTCAGGCGGCTGGCGGTGCCGATTTCGCGGAAGATGCCGGCCACTGCGGACGGGTCGGTGGTGGCCACGATCGATCCCAGCAGCAGGCAGACCGCCAGCGGCAGGCCGGCGAAGGGAAATAGCGCCAGCCCGATGGTGGCGGTCGAGACGACCACCGCCACCACCGCCAGCAGCAGGACCGTCGCCGTTTCATGCGCCAGGCGCCGGACATCGATCGCCAGGGCCCCCTGAAACACCAGGGCGGGCAGAAAGATCAGCATGAAGGCTTCGCTGTTCAGCGGGAAATAGAGCAGCGTTTCCGCGGCGCCATTGAACAGGTCGGTGTGGGAGCTGCGCAGGACCAGGTCGGCCGTGCCGCCCAGCACGATGCCGGCAACGGCCAGCAGCACGGTTTCGGACAGTTCCAGCCGGCGGGCGAGCGGCTGCACGGCACTGACGACCACCAGCAGCAGGGCGATCGCGAGCAGTACCGCCGCCAGTCCCGTCACCGCCATTCATCGCCTCCCGATCGTCGCATGGACCGACCACATCATTCTTGCCGACGAGTATGACCATCCGATGGCCGCGGGCGCCCGCCTGGAACCCGCCGCCGAGGGTCGGGGCCGGTCCAGAGCCGGGAAAAGCCGGCGCCACCGCCGGACGCGGCGCGTTGGTCACACGGTCCTGTCCGAAAAAGCACAGAACCGGCCCGAGGGGCAACGCCACGCACCGGTCACGTTATGCTGCACCCTTGAAACACAAGGCCGAATGCCGCCCGCCCCCTGTCAGGCGGCGGCGCGGGTCACGGCCAGCCAGGCGCGGACCTGGCCCTCGGGGTCCGGATGGGCGATGAAATCGGACACGGCCGACACGCAATCGGCGCCGGCGGCCAGGCAGGAGGCGGCACGGGCCAGGGTGATGCCGCCGATGGCCACCAGCGGCACGTCGCCGACCAGCGCCTTCCATTCGCCCAGTCGTTCGACGCCCTGCGGCGCCCAGGGCATCTGCTTCAGCCGGGTCGGCCAGACCGGGCCGAGCGCGATGTAATCGGGCCGCACGGACAAGGCGCGATCCAGTTCGGCGGCCGAATGGGTGCTGACGCCCAGTTGGAGTCCGGCCGCGCGCATGGCCGTGAGATCGGCGCCGTCGAGATCTTCCTGTCCCAGATGGACGAAGCCGATCCCTTCGTCCAGCGCGATGCGCCAGTAATCATTGAGGACCAGGCACACGCCGTGCCGGTCGGCATGGGCGCGGGCCGCGCGGATTTCCGCCAGCAGGGCATCACCCTGCAGATCCTTAACCCGCAACTGGATCAGCCGCGCCCCGGCGCCGCCCAGCCGCTCGACCCAATTCGCCCGGTCAACGATGGGGTAGATCCGCGACGGCAGGCTCATGCCAGGACGGCCCGGCCCAGGACGGGCGTGGAAGGCACCGCCATGTCGCGCTCCTCCATCGGGTCGGCAGAGCGGGCGGCCAGCCCGGCTTCGACCGCGAGGCGGAAGGCGCCCGCCATGGCGACCGGATCCCCGGCCTTGGCCACCGCCGTGTTGATCAGTACCGCGTCATAGCCCAGCTCCATCGCCTGCGCCGCGTGGGACGGCAGGCCGATGCCGGCATCGACGACCAGCGGCACGTCGGGGAAATGCGCGCGCAGGGCCCGCAGGCCGAACAGATTGTTCAGCCCCTTGCCCGAGCCGATCGGCGCCCCCCAGGGCATCAGCACCTGACAGCCCGCCTGCAGCAGCCGTTCGGCGCCCACCAGGTCCTCGGTCATGTAGGGAAAGACCTTGAAGCCGTCCTCGGTCAGGATCCGCGCGGCCTCGACCAGCGCGAACATGTCGGGCTGCAGCGTGTCGGATTCGCCGATCACTTCCAGCTTGATCCAGTCGGTGTCGAAGATCTCGCGCGCCATCTGGGCGGTGGTGACGGCTTCCTTGACCGTATGGCAGCCCGCCGTATTGGGCAGGACCGGAACGCCCAGGCCGCGGATCATCGACCAGAATGCCTGGCCGGCCCGCAGCCCCGCCGATTCCCGGCGCAGCGAGACGGTCACCACGCCGGCCCTGGCCGCGCGTACCGCGCCCGCCAGAATGTCCGGCGAGGGATATTGTGCCGTGCCCAGCATGAGGCGCGAGGAGAGTTCGGTACCGTAGAACAGCATGGTCACCCCCCCTGCATCGGGGCCAGGATCTCGACCCGCGCCCCCTCGTCCAGATGCAGGGCGCCGCGGCGCGCCGCAGGCACGAAGTCGCCATTCACCGCCGTGGCGACGCGCGCCCCGCCATATCCCAGTTCATCCAGCACGGCGGCCAGGGTCACGGCGGCGACGTCACGCGGTTCCTCGTTGACCAGAATCCTCATCTTTCCTCCCTCACCCCCACTTGCTGCTCACCCGTTGGGCGGCGTGCCGCATATGATGTCGGCCGCCTGCCGCGCCCGGGCCGGCGACAGCAGGAAACCGTGACGGTACATCCCGTTCACATTCACGATCCGGCCATCGACGGTGACCGATGGGACATTGTCCGGAAAGGACGGGCGAAGCCCGACGCCGGTTTCGACGATTTCCGCCTCGCCGAAGGCCGGATGCAGCACATAGGCGGCCGTCAGCAATTCCACCATCGAACGCAGCGTCATGCCGGCGCCGCTTTCGCTCTCGACCATCGTCGCGCCGACCATGAACAGATGGTCCGCCCGCGGGACGATGTAAACCGGGATGCGCGGGTGCAACATGCGCACCGGGCGGTGCAGCGCGACGTCCGGGCAGCGCAGCAGCAGCATTTCCCCCCGCACGCCGCGCAGTCCCGGCAACCGGGTGCGCGCGGCGATGCCGGTGCAATCCACCACCCAGTCGAATCCCCGGTCGGGGAAATCGGGCGGCGCGTTCAGATGCACCTGCCCGCCCAGGGCCAGCAGCCGATCATGGAGGGCCAGCAGGGCGGCACGCGGGTCGACATGACCTTCGCGCGCGAAGAACAATCCCTTGCCGAATCGTCCGGCCAGATCGGGTTCCAGCGCCGCGATGCGCGCGCCGTCGATCAGGTCGTGCGCGCTGGTGCGGCGCGCGAAACGCGCGATTTCGCCGACGTCGCGGGGCGGGGCCAGGACCAGGCTGCCCTGGCGCGCCACGCCGGGCACATGAGCGGCCCACCAATCAATCGATTCGTGCGCGTCGCGGGTGACCTCGGGCGGGGCGGATTCGGCCTCGCACCAGGGGGCGAGCATGCCGCCCGCCATCCACGACGCGCCGGATCCGACTCGCGGACCGGTCTCGGACAGGGTCACGGACGCGCCGCGTTCGGCCAGCGTCACCGCGCTGGTTAGGCCCGCCACCCCGCCGCCACGAACCAGAACCCGCAATCCCCTGCCGGATTCGCCCTGTTCCATGTCCGGTGCTCCTCTTCCGCCGCCCATTCCTGCCCATCCTTGATAGAGATAGATGGTGCTAGTGTCCTGCCCGAGAAATTCTTATGAGAATTTCTCGGACCAGCAGGCCACTAAAATATTGATTCTAGTGTCCTTTCGATTCCGAAATTCGCTTGCGAATTTCGGAATCGAAAGGACACTAGCGGAGGAAACATCCTGGCGCCGTGCCTGACAACACCCGGCGGATTATTCGACGGTGACCGATTTGGCCAAGTTGCGGGGCTGGTCGACATCCGTGCCCTTCAGCAGCGCGACCTCATAGGCCAGCATCTGGACCGGAATGGTCTGAAGGATCGGCGCGGTGAATTCATCGACCGTCGGCACCGCGACCACGATTTCCGCCAGGCCGCGCAGGCGCTCGGCGCCCCGGGTGTCGGTGAAGACCAGTAGCCGGCCGCCGCGGGCGCGCGCCTCCTGCAGGTTCGAGACCGTCTTCTCGAACAACCGGCCCGAGGGGACGGAGGCGACGACGGGCACCGTCCGGTCGATCAGCGAGATCGGGCCGTGCTTCATCTCGCCCGCCGCATAGGCCTCGGCATGGATATAGGAGACTTCCTTCAGCTTCAGCGCGCCTTCCAGAGCCACTGGGAAGCACGCGCCGCGGCCGAGATACAGCACGTCGCGCGCGCCGGCGATGACCGCCGCCATTTCGCGGATCGCCGGGGCGAGGTCGAAGATTTCGCCCGCGCGGCCGGGCAGGTCGAGCAGCGACCCGACCAGCGCCTCCTCCCCCTCGGCCGACAGCGTGTCGCGGGCGCGGCCCACGGCGATCGACAGGCAGGCCAGCACCGATAATTGGGCGGTGAAGGCCTTGGTGCTGGCCACCGAGATTTCCGGGCCGGCCACGGTGCCCAGCACGGCGTCGCTTTCGCGGGCGATCGTGCTCTGTTCGACATTGAGGACCGACAGGATGTGCTGGCCGCGCGCGCGCATGCCGCGCAGGGCGGCCAGCGTGTCGGCGGTTTCGCCCGATTGCGAGATCAGCAGTCCCAGCCCGCCCGGCGTCAGCGGCGGATCGCGGTAGCGCATCTCGCTGGCCACATCGATGTCGACGGGGATCTGCGCGATGCGTTCCAGCCAGTAGCGGCCGATCATCCCGGCATAGAAGGCCGAGCCGCAGGCGGTGACCACGGCGCGGGGCACCCGGGCCAGGTCGAAAGGCAGGCCGGGCAGCCTCACGCGGCGGGTCGCCGGATCGATCAGGCGCTGCAGGGTCTGGCCGATGACGACCGGATGCTCGTGCAGTTCCTTTTCCATATAGTGGCGATAGCCGTCCTTGCCGACCGAACCCGCGATCAGCGCCGTGGTGCGCGCCACGCGTTCGACCCGCTCGCCCGTCGCGTCGAAGAATTCGGCGCCGCCGCGCGTGACCACCACCCAGTCGCCGTCATCCAGATAGGCGATGCGCCGGGTCAGGGGCGCCAGGGCCAGGCTGTCCGAGCCGAGGAACATTTCCTGCTCGCCGAACCCCACGGCCAGCGGGGCGCCGTGCCGCGCCCCGATGACCAGCCCGTCATGACCGGCGAACAGCATGGCCAGGGCATAGGCGCCTTCGAGTCGGCCTAGAGCAGCGAACGCGGCGTCGCGCGGCGAAAGCCCGCGCGCCAGGTGGAAATCGACCAGTTGGGCGATGGTTTCGCTGTCCGTTTCGGTCGAAAAGACATGACCGGCCGCTTCCAGTTCGCGCCGCAGGGCCTCAAAATTCTCGATGATGCCGTTATGCACCACGGAAACGCGCCCGGTGCCGTGCGGGTGGGCGTTGTTTTCGGTCGGCGCGCCATGGGTCGCCCAGCGCGTATGGCCGATACCGGTGACGCCGGCCAGCGGTTCGCGGGCCAGCAATGCGGCCAGGTGATCCAGCTTGCCCGCCGCGCGGCGGCGTTCGATCCGCCCATCGACCAGGGTCGCGATCCCGGCGGAATCGTAGCCGCGATATTCCAGCCGACGCAGCGCGTCGAAAATGACCGGGGCAGCCTGGCTGCTGCCGACGACGCCGACGATCCCGCACATCAGCCCTGCTCCTTCTTCTTCTTGTCCAGGGCCGCGCGCAGGGTGGCGGCGCGCCCCTCTTTATTGGCCTGGCGCGCCCGGCCGATGCCCATGGCGTCGGCGGGCACGTCCTGGGTGATCACGCTGCCGGCGGCGATCAGCGCGCCGTCGCCGATCGTGACCGGCGCGACCAGGATGGCGTCGGACCCGATGAAGCAGCCGGCGCCGATCGTGGTCCGGTGCTTGAAGACGCCGTCATAATTGCAGGTGACGGTGCCGGCCCCGACATTGGTGCCCGCGCCGATCGCGGCATCGCCCAGATAAGTCAGATGATTGGCCTTGGCCCCGGCCCCAAGGGAAGCGGCCTTGATCTCGACGAAATTACCGACATGGGCCCCCGTTCCGATCTCGGCGCCCGGGCGCAGGCGCGCATAGGGGCCGATCACGGCGTCCGGTTCGACCACGCAGCCTTCGAGATGGCTGAAGGCACGGATTTCCACCCCGCGCCGCACCGTCACGCCGGGACCGAAGACCACATGGGGCTGGACCACCACGTCGGGTTCCAGCACCGTGTCGGCGGCCAGGAACACCGTGTCGGGCGCCACCAGGGTGACCCCGGCCGCCATCGCCGCATGGCGCAGGCGGCGCTGCACGCTGGCTTCGGCCAGGGCCAGTTCGGCGCGGGAATTGATGCCGCGCAATTCGTCCTCGGGCGCCACGACGGCGCGGACCTGCCGCCCGTCGGCGACGGCCATCGCGACGACGTCGCCCAGATAATATTCGCCCTTCGCATTGTCGTTGCGCACGGCGCGCAGCCAGCCGCGGAATGTCTCGGCCCCCGCGCAGAGCACGCCGGCGTTGCACAAGGTGACCGCCCGCTCGGCGTCGGAGGCGTCGGCCCATTCGACGATGCGCTGCACCAGGCCGCCATCGGTCCCGTCGTCGGTGACGACGCGGCCATAGCGGCCGGGATCGGCCGGGCGCAGCGCCATCAGGGCCAGGCCCGCCCCGTCCTGCCGCCGGCAGGCCAGCAGGCGGCGCATGCTGTCGGCGGTGATCAGCGGATTGTCGCCGTACAGCACCGCGACGTCGCCCGTGCCGAACAGGTCGGCGGCCTGCAGCGCGGCGTGGGCCGTGCCCAGCCGGTCATGCTGGATGACTGTGGCGTGCGGGGCGGCCAGGGCCGCGACCTGCTCCATCCCCGGGCCGATCACGACGACGATTCGGTCGAACACCTGCGCCGCATTGTCGATCAGGTAGCGCAGCATCGGCCGGCCGGCGAGCGGATGCATGACTTTCGGCCAGTCGGATTTCATGCGTGTTCCCAGCCCGGCCGCCAGGATGACGGCCGTTGCGGGACGATGGGCGGCCGGAGGCGGGGCGGCGGCGGGAGCGGAGTCGGTCATGACCTGCGGGTAGCGGGCAGGTGACATGCCTGTCAAATATTGGCGCAATCCGTGACCATCACTTAGGTTTACGAAATACTGCGGTTCGCCCGCCGTTTCGTCCCGCCTCTTCGCCTCGCCCTTCGCCAGGAGACGCCATGTCCGGCAGCCCGCCACCCCGACTCGTCGTCTTCGACATGGACGGCACCCTGCTGGACAGCCTGCCGGACCTGGCGGCGAGCGCCGACCGGCTGCTGAAATCCTATGGCCTGGCGGGAATCGCACCCGAGGCGGTGCGCGCGATGATCGGCGACGGCGTGGCCGCGCTGGTGCGCCGCCTGCTGGCCGATGCCGGGGACGATGCGAAGGGCATCGACATGCACGAGGCGACGGCGCGCTATCTGGCCGACTACACGCCTCGCGCGGTGGAATTGTCCCGCCCCTTCCCCGGCACCCTTCATGCACTGGAGCAATTGCGCGCGGCCGGGTGGCGGATGGCGGTCTGCACCAACAAGCCGGTGGCGGCCGCCCGGCGGATCGTCGCCGCGCTGGACCTGGAGGACTGGTTCGACGCGATCGGCGGCGGGGACAGTTTTCCGGTCCGCAAGCCGGACCCGGCGCACCTGCTGGGCACGATCGGGCTTGCCGGCGGGCAGGCCGCGCGCGCGATCATGGTCGGCGACCACCATAACGACGTCCTGGCTGCCGAAGGAGCCGCCGTACGGTCGGTCTTCGCCCGCTGGGGCTATGGGCGGCCGGAGATGGAGGCAGGAGCCACGGTCGGTGCCGATTCGATGGCCGAACTGCCCCATATCGCGGCCCGGTTGCTGCCCCAATAGGCGGAGCCGGGGTCAGGCGGTGGTGGGCAGCAGCACCACCACCATGTGGCCCAGGCGCGGATGTTCCATGACGATGCGTACCGCCGTTAGCCCGTCGCCCGGCACGTCCTGGAACCAGACGCTGCCGATGACGGGCTTGCGGGCCGGGGATTCCGGGCCATCGGACTTGCGGAAGCCCGCGATCTGCAGGTCCGTGAAGTCGCAGCGCAGCGCCATGCCGTGATAGGGCTGGCGGTCGTCTTCGGACAGGTCCTGCTGGCCGATCGTATGGGATTCCATATGCAGCAGGCGCGCGCCGTCGAACACGGTGGCCGAGCCGTCGCAGGCATGGTGGACGCGCACCGCCCGCTGCAGCCGCATCAGGGCGCTGAGCGAGTCGACCGCAGGCGCCAGGTCGTCCGCCGGGATGGGATTGCGGCTGGGCTCGGGCGGGGTCTGCAGGGCGATCCGGGTGCGGCCGTCGCTGTAATCCAGCACGACATGCCGATCTGCGCCGCGCGTATAGCCCGAACTTTCATAGCTGAGCGGCTGCACGCCGTCGGGGACGAACCGTCCGGTGGCCTGCGACGTGAAGTTCATCCGCAGCAGCATGCTCAGGAATCCGCCGCTGCGGATCGTCGAGCGCACCGCGTAGCCGTCATTGGTGACGGCATAGCGTGCGTTGATGGTCAGTGCCTGAAACCCATGCACATAGACGCCATAGACATGGTCGATCTGCGGCGGAGGATCGGCTGCCAGAGCGGGGGCTGTTAAAACGGATATTGTCAGAGCGGGGGCGCACGGCAGGAGCGACAGGCCGACAGCCGCCCCCAGCGCGGCCAGCTTGCGTAGCGGACGGTACAACGGATGCTCTCCTCGATTCATGGATTCATGACGGGATGCGATTCATGAAAGGGGATTTTCAGACGTCGAGATTCGCGACCTTCAGGGCGTTGCCGACGATGAAATCACGTCGTGGCTCCACCACGTCGCCCATCAGGGTCGAAAACACCTGGGCGGCGTTCTCCACGTCGCCGACCTTGACCTGCAACAGGGTGCGGACGGCCGGATCCAGCGTGGTTTCCCAAAGCTGGGCGTCGTTCATCTCGCCCAGTCCCTTGAAGCGATTGATCGACAGGCCGCGCCGGCCCTGGGCCAGAATACGCTCGTAGAGCGAAGCCGGACCGTCGGCCGGGCGCATCGTGCCGTCCAGGGCCAGTTCGACCTTGCCGCCGAAATCGGCCGTCAGCCGCCCGGCCCGTTCGGCCAGCCAGCGGACCTCGGCACTGCGCAGGGTGGCGGGATCCAGGCGGTAGACCTCGCCCACGCCGCGCACCGAGCGGGCCAGTTCCAGCCCGTCGGCGCTGGCCACGACCTTCCAGCCGCGCTCGTTCGGCAGCGAGACGTCGTCGAGGCGGGCCTGCAGGCCGGCGACGCGCCCCTGGACGACCGACAGGTCGGAATGCAGCGCGCCTGCGATCGCGGCCTGTTCGAGGATCCAGATCGGCGCACGCACCGACAGGCGCTGCAGGGCCCGCGTCACGTCGCGGATGAAGGTGATGTCGGCGGCCAGGTCGGCGCCCGTCACCTCCCGCCCGTCGGCATAGCGCATGGCGGCATTGGCCAGCGCCTTGTCCAGCAGGTACTGCTCGAGCGCCGCGTCGTCCTTCAGATAGCGTTCGTCATTGCCGCGCTTGGCGCGGTAGAGCGGCGGCTGGGCGATATAGAGATGCCCGCGTTCGATCAGTTCGGGCATCTGGCGGAAGAAGAAGGTCAGCAGCAGCGTGCGGATATGCGATCCGTCGACGTCGGCGTCGGTCATGATGACGACGCGGTGATAGCGCAGCTTGTCGACCGAGAACCCGCCATTCTCGACGTCGCCGCGCCCGATGCCCGTGCCCAGCGCGGTGATCAGCGTGCCGACCTCGGCCGAGCCCAGCATGCGGTCGAACCGCGCGCGCTCGACATTCAGGATCTTGCCCTTCAGCGGCAGGATGGCCTGGAACCGCCGGTCGCGCCCCTGCTTGGCGGTGCCGCCGGCCGAATCCCCCTCGACGATGAACAGTTCGGAACGGGCGGGATCGCGTTCCTGGCAGTCGGCCAGCTTGCCGGGCAGCGAGGAGACGTCGAGCACGCCCTTGCGGCGGGTCAGTTCACGCGCGCGGCGCGCGGCCTCACGCGCGGCGGCGGCATCCATCACCTTGGCGACGATGGCGCGCGCTTCCTTGGGGTGGGTTTCAAACCAGTGCGCGATCATGTCAGCGGCCGCGGCGTGCACCACGGGCTGGACTTCGGAGGAGACCAGCTTGTCCTTGGTCTGCGAGGAGAATTTCGGATCGGGCACCTTGACCGACAGGACGGCGGTCATGCCTTCGCGCATGTCCTCGCCGACCAGGGCCTGGCTGTCCTTCTTGCTGCTGTTGCTTTCGGCGTATTTGCCGACCACCCGCGTCAGCGCCTGGCGGAAGCCGGCCAGGTGCGCGCCGCCGTCGCGCTGCGGGATGTTGTTGGTGAAGCACAGCATCGTTTCATGGAAACTGTCGTTCCAGGTCAGCGCGAATTCGACCTTGATGCCGTTGTCGTCGTTCTGCAGGCTGCCGGTGATCGGCGGATCGACGATGGAGGTCTTGCCGCGATCGAGCCATTCGACGAAGGCCGATAGCCCGCCTTCGTAATGGAAAATCTCCTCGCGCACCGGGGTGTGGCGTTCGTCGCGCAGTTCGATCCGCAGCCCGGAATTCAGGAACGCCAGTTCGCGCATGCGGCGTTCGAGGATCGCGAAATCGAATTCGGTCCGGGTGAAGGTCGCGGCGCTGGGCCTGAAGGTGACCTGCGTGCCACGGGGCTCGTCACTCGGGCCGATGATCGCCAGGGGCGCCTCGCGCTCGCCGTGGCGGAAGCGGATCATGTGCTCCTGCCCGCCGCGCCAGATCCGCACCTCCATCCATTCCGACAGCGCGTTGACGACGGCGGCGCCCACGCCATGCAGGCCGCCCGAGACCTTGTAGGAATTCTGGTTGAACTTGCCGCCGGCATGCAGCTTGGTCAGCACCACTTCGGCGGCGCTGACGCCTTCTTCGATGTGCATGTCGGTCGGGATGCCGCGGCCGTTGTCGCGCACCGTCACGCTGCCGTCGCCGTTCAGCGTGACGGTGCAGCCGGTGGCGAAGCCGGCCTGGGCCTCGTCGACCGCGTTGTCGATGATCTCGAACGCCATATGGTGCAGGCCCGAGCCGTCATCGGTGTCGCCGATATACATGCCCGGCCGCTTGCGGACGGCGTCCAGTCCCTTCAGGACCGAAATCGAAGCGGCGTCATAGTCCGAATCGTCGGATGAGATCCCGGCCATGTCCATATCGGATTTGTGAACGGGATTGGATTGATCGGACATACCGGGCAGAGGCTCCAGGCTGGGAACGGGATCGAAGAAGGCGATCATACAGGCTTCGCGTCATGTGAACCAGCATCGGGCGGCCGAATTGCGTCCGATGGGCGTATCGCCCCATCCTGGACCGAGACGAATCCGGCCTTGCCGCGCAACGGGGCGAAGTGCGCGGCGTCGGTGCCGGTCATCAGCACGGTCGTCGCGAAGCCGGCCACGCGGTCCAGCAGGGCGGCCCGGCGCCGTTCGTCCAGATGGACCAGCGGTTCGTCCAGCAGGATCATCGGGGCCTCGCCGCGCATGCCGGCGATCAGCGCGGCATGCGCCAGCACGACGCCAAGCAGCAGCGCCTTCTGCTGCCCGGTGCTGGCCTGGGCCGCGGGGCGGCCGGTGGCGCGATCCGACAGGGCCATGTCGGCGCGATGCGCGCCCGCCCCTGCCCCGCCGCGCGCGGCATCCGCCCCGCGTTCGGCGGCCAGGCGCCCGCGCAGCCAGTCCTCGACCGCCAGGGCCGGATGGCCGCGCAACCGGTCCGCGATCGGGCACAGGATGTCGATCCGCGCCGCCGGAAAGGCGTCGGGCGCCGGGAGCGCATCGTGGTTCATCTGCGCGACCAGGGCCAGGCGCGCCGCCGAGGCCGCCACGGCATGGCGCGCCATGGAGTCCTCGAGCGCGTTCAGCCAGGCCGTGTCGGCCCGGCCGCCGGCCAGCAGCCGGTTGCGCTGGGCCATCGCCTGGTCATGGGCCGCAAGCTGGCGGGCGTGACCGGGTTCCAGCGCCAGGACCAGCCGGTCGAGAAAGCGCCGCCGCCCGGGCAGCCCGTCCTGGAACAGGCGGTCCATCTGCGGGGTCAGCCAGACCGCGGCAAGGTCGTCGGCCAGGGCGGCGCGATTGCGCAGGGCCTGGCCGTCGCGGCGGAAGGCCCGGCGTTCGGGCCGCGCGGGGTCACTGCCGGTCGCGATGTCGGACAGCGCACCGCCAGGCGCCGCGAAACGGGCGGCGACGCCCCACAAGGCCGCGCCGTGACGCGCCAGTTCGGACCCGCGCGCCCCGCGCAGCCCGCGCCCCGGGACCAGGAGCGACAGGGCTTCGAGCAGGTTGGTCTTGCCGCTGCCGTTCTCGCCCGCCACGACCGTGACGGGCGAGTCCGGCCGCCAGGCGAGATGCCGGTAATTCCTGAAATCGGTCAGGGCCAGCCGGTCCAGACGGGCCATGACGCGGCAGGGAACGCCCCCGGTCAGACCCGCATCGGCATCAGGACGTACAGCGCCGAGGGGCTGCCGACGTCCCGCACGATCGTGGGAGCGGAACTGTCCGAGAAGGCGAATTCGACATCGCGGTCGATCTGGTCGGTGATGTCGTTCAGGTACCGGGCCTGGAAGCCGATTTCGAGGGGCGCTGCGTCATAGGTGACGCTGTTGTCGTCCAGTTCTTCCTTCGCGGTGCCCTGGTCGGGACTGACCGCCGACAGGGTCAGCAGGTTATGGCCCAGCGACAATTTGACGGGGCGCGAGCGTTCCTGGCTGATCGCGGCGACGCGGGCGACGGCATCGGAGAAATCGCGCTTGCCGACGCGCAGGATCTTGTCGTTGCCGCGGGGAATGACCCGGTCATATTCGGGGAAGGTCCCGTCGATCAGCTTCGACGTCAGGGTGACGGTGCCGACCGTGAACTGGATGCGGGTATCGGACAGGCCGATCGCCACGTCTTCCGAGCCCTCGTCCAGCAGCTTGCGCAGTTCGGCGACCGTCTTGCGCGGCACGATCACGCCCGGGATGTCCTCGGCGCCCGGCGGAACCTCGGTTTCGACGCGGGCCAGGCGATGGCCGTCGGTCGCGACGGCGCGCAGCATCGGGCCGTCATCGCCGGCGGCGACGTGCAGATAGATGCCGTTCAGGTAATAGCGCGTCTCCTCGGTCGAGATCGCGAAACGGGTCCGGTCGATCAGCCCGCGCAGGAGGGCGGCCGGCACGTTGAAGCGATGCGGCAGGGCGCCCGCCATCATCGAGGGGAAATCGTCGACATCCAGCACGTTCAGGCTGGTGGCGTAGCGCCCGGCCCGCAGCGCCAGCGGCGCGTCGCCGCCGGCATGGTCCAGTTCGATCGCGACCCCGTCGGGCAGCTTGCGCACGATCTCGTACAACACCGCGGCCGGCGCGGTGACGGCGCCGTTGCGCGTGGTCTCGGCGCCGATTTCCTCGACCACCGCGATTTCCATGTCGGTGGCGGTCAGGGTCAGGCGACCGTCGGCAACATTGATCAGGACGTTGGCCAGGATCGGAATCGTGTTCCGCTTCTCGGCGACGCTCTGGATATGGGCCAGGGCCTTGAGCAATGTCGCGCGGTCAGCCTTCAGCTTCATAGGTAGAGACTCTCCTTGCCCGGCACCGTCCTGGCGCGGCGCGATCCCCATCGGGTCTGCGGCGCGGTGGGTGACGCGGATCGTGTATCGCGGTCCTCGCATGCGGTCCGACGGTCGCGCATGATGTTCGGCGCGCAACATTAGCAGCGCGCGCCGCACGCGGAAAGGCCCGGCGCGCGCCGGGCCACCCGCCCTCAGCTTTCCAGCATGCGGCGCAGCAGTTCGACATCCTCGGCGAAGGCGGTGTCGCGTTCCATCAGTTCGGTCACCCGGGCCACGGCGTGCATCACCGTGGTATGGTCGCGATTGCCGAACTTGCGGCCGATTTCCGGCAGGGACCGGCTGGTCAGTTGCTTGGCCAGGTACATGGCCACCTGGCGCGGCCGGGCGACCGCCCGGGCGCGCCGCGCCGACGACATGTCCGTCAGGCGGATATTCCAGTGCTCGGAGACCTTGCGCTGGATTTCCTCGATCGTGACGCGACGGTCATGCGCCTTGAGGATGTCGTGCAGCACGTCCTGCGTCGCTTCCAGCGTCACGGACCGGCCGAACAGGTTGGCGTGGGCGATCAGGCGGTTCAGCGCGCCTTCGAGTTCGCGGACGTTCGACGTGATCTTGTGCGCCAGGAATTCCAGCACCTTGGCCGGTACCGCGACCCCCGAGGCCGCGGCCTTGGCTTCCAGGATCGAGATGCGCAGTTCGAACGTCGTGGCGTGGATGTCGGCCACCATGCCGCAGCCCAGGCGGGTGCGCAGCCGGTCCTCGAGCCCCGAAAGGTCGGACGGCGACTTGTCGGCCGACACCACGATCTGCCGTCCGGCATCGACCAGCGCGTTGAAGGTGTGGAAGAATTCTTCCTGCGTGTTGTCCTTGCCGATCAGGAACTGCAGGTCGTCGATCATCAGCACGTCGACCGAGCGCAACTGCTCCTTGAACTCCATCGTCGATTGCGACCGGATGGCGGCGATGAAGCGGTACATGAATTTCTCGGCCGACATATAGGCGACCGAGACCGCCCCGCCCCGCATCAGTTCCGACCCGATGGCGTGCATCAGGTGCGTCTTGCCAAGGCCGACCCCACCATACAGGAAGAGCGGGTTGAAGCCGGGGCTGGAGGGGCGCTCGGCCACCCGGCGCGCGCAGGCATAGGCGAATTCGTTCGGCTTGCCGACGATGAAACTGTCGAAGGTGAAGCGTGGGTCGAGCGGGGCGGCCAGGTCGTTGCGGCTTTCGGCCGAGCGGTCCTCGACGGGCGGGACGATGGACGGCGCGGATGCCGGCGTGGATGCCCTGCCTGACACGCCGTCGGCAGCGGCGCCATCGACCGCCGCACCGCCGGCCGCCGCGCCGTCGCCGGCACGGCCGACCTGCAGTTCGACCCGGCGGATCGCCGGCAATTCGGCGTTCCACAATGTGGTCAGCCGGTCGCCGTACTGGCTGCGCACCCAGTCGCGCAGGAAGCGCGTGGGCAGGTTGAGGACGATTTCGTCGCCGTCGAGCGGACCGATGGTGATCTGTTTCAGCCAGGTCCGGTACTCGACCTCGCCGACCTCGGCCTGCAGCCGGGTACAGATTCGCGACCAATGGATATCGAGAACGTTCCGGGCCGATCGGGCTTCCGCGACGGCATCATATCCACTCAGTTCGCCCGACAT